>CAZBHH010000001.1:0-320350 GCA_964492065.1 uncultured Chitinophagales bacterium
CAACTCACACACGGAAGCAGCCAACATCTGCTAGTTGTGAATTGCTTTCAAGTTTTTATTACCTTCGGTCTTTGACAACAGCGTTTGCCAAAACCCGCAGCAGCTAAGGGTTTTGGGTTGTCAGCAGGAAGAAAAAACGGAGTGAAATGCCGGTTTTTCTTCCTGTTATTTATTATTAAAACATTTCTAACTGGTGGTTTGGCGCCGTCAGTTGGGCCGGTTTGGTGCCGTAAAACAATTCCATCTGGCCGAATTGCTTGTCGGTAATGCACAAAATGCCGATGCTGCCCTCATCGGGCAGAATCTTTTTCACCCTGCGGATATGCACATCCGCATTCTCGCGGCTCATGCAATGCCGGATGTACAGGCTGAACTGGAACATGGTGAAACCATCGTTCAAGATCTGCTTCCTGAATTTCGCATAGCGCTTGCGGTCGGCCGCCGTTTCGGTGGGCAGGTCGAACATTACAAATATCCACATAACCCGGTAGGCGTTTAATCTGTCAAAATGCATATCAACTGCTGTCGGAACATAAGACGGGATATAAGAGCTTGCGGCTGCTTCCTTCGAAACACCGGGCGAGGCTGGCGGTAGTGCGCTGCACCGCATTCATCAGCGGGCACTTCTCTTCGCCCAGCATCACATCCATTGCCGGAATACCCAGCAATTGCTGTTTCATGGATGGCGTCATATCGAGGAACCGCCCGTTGAGCTGCACGATATGAAATACCACTTTATCGACATACGGGCGGTAAGGCTCCATGATGTCGTCGGCCAGGCAATAGGCGTTGTACTGGTTGCGGTGGAAGATTCCGAGAGTTGGCAACAGCCCGCTGCCGACCAGGCTGCGGGCAACCACCGCCCGCAGTACGGCATACCCGTAATTGAGCAGGTTGTTGGGTGGCTCGCCGTCCCGCTGCCGCACGAAACCCGGCAGAATCGGGAACAGGTGTTTCCAATAGTAGCCGGCAGCCCGTGCCTCGCAATTGTCGCTGTCGCCGCTCTTCACACGGGTAACCAGGTTTACCAGGGTTTTGTTTGCAATGCGGTGCTGCGCTAACAGGTTCGACTGGTTTACGATCTTGGCCATGACGGTCTGTTGCCACAATTGCTTTTTTAAAGGCAGCGATGCGTTAACCTGGTGCTGAAAGTGCCGGCTTTGCAGCGTATGTCCCTCGAGGTTGAGCATCAGCCCTGTGGGCAAGTGCGCTTCATTGCAGGTGATGAGCGCTACATTGTTGGCCAGCAGTTTAGCTATTACAGCATGGGTGATGGTAATTTGCTGATTATCTAAAATCAAAATACCGATGTCTTCAATTGCCGCAGTTACCACCTCACCTCTTTCGATAAGCTCTGCAATCAACTGTTCATTTTTGGTTTTTAAATAAGCCGGATTGCCAAAATAAAGGGTGCGCTTTATCATAACAATTTCAGGTTAATTCAGCCTCTAAGGTTTGATATTCGTTAAACTCCCGTTGACGGTTAATGTGTAGTTCTTTATAGTTATCAATAGTTCCAAACAAGCGATTAAATAGTTCAGGTTGTTGTTTAGGAAATTCATGGAAGGAGGTCCATTGCCAATCCCGGTTTCTTGAAACAAAACCATGTTTAACCGGATTTAGTTGGATATATAAAATTAAAGTCATCAAATATTCATCCGACCGGATTTCTTTACGCTTGAAATTCTTAATAAACAGCGACCTTCTTCTATTATAAACTTTATTGAAAGCTTGCGAATAGCTGCTGAAGAAATTTGAAAATTGTTTACTTACGAATTTTGATCGATCTTCAAACCTTTCCAAGGTTTGAAACTTTGGAAAAGTTGAAGCTACTTCCGCTTCGGTTTTTATTTTTACCAACAGATGAAAATGGTTCGGCATCAAACACCAGGCTACGGTATCGGCAATCGGGTCAATATGCCGGTGATATTTGTCTAAAAAAAAAGAATAGTTCTTCTCCTCCCGAAACAAATTATCATCGCCATTGGCGTGGTTGAAGATGTGGTAGCAGGTGGAGAATTGGAGCATGATTTAATTTAATATTCGCCAATACTTATTATTTCACCAAGATGATTAGTACGCACTTTTACTACGTGGCTCATTCCATTTACTCCTAATCTTTTCCAAGTAGTTTCTTTTAATTCATTCACATTTTCAACAGTTGTTTCAAGATGATGTCTGAGAAAATAATCTTTTGTAGCAATCTTCTGTACTCTAAACAAATTCGGGCTGATTAGTGCTCTATTTTTTGGATCCAATAAATCAATCTCAGCCGGATTAAATCCCGTTTTTTCGTTTGGAAATACAAAAAGCTCATTTTGTTTCATTGTAAATAAAAACTGCCATCCCATCGACCTATTAAATGTCTTGTCGATTACCGGCAATCCTTGGTTAACACGTTCCACAGCTTCAAAAAATGAAACCACTTTTTCCTGCAGGTTGCCGTTTTCATCCCTGTAAATGGCCACGTGATGATTATTACCCGTGCTTACAAAATCCACAGGTATTTTCTTGCCATTTTCATCGAGGATCAGGTTGCCAAAATGATTCTTTTTATAATGCAATGCCTCGGCGTTTTTAACACCACTGATTGTAACTCGTTTTACGGATATACCTTTTTCCTTATTCAGCCAAATAGGATTTTTGTCTAAACCTGCAAAGGCTTTCTTTGCATCTCCGCTGAAAGATTCCAATCTGGCTTTTAAAAGTTGCCTTATACCTGCATCCAGCACTTTGTCTATCAGTTTTACATCTTTAAAATTATCCGGTGTTATATCTTTTCTTATTGAAAAATCTTCTTCCAGCCAAACCAACTTAACGGTTTCAGGTATTGCAATACTTTTGGCGTCATCGAGATAGATTGGGTTTTTACTTAATGCATTTCTACCGGTAAATGCTTTTTTAGAATCAAAGCCATTGGCTTCCAATCTCTCAAACAACAATTTACGATATTGCGGATTTGCAACTTTGTTTACAGCCTCTTTGTCGAAGGAGGCATTTATCTTTACATCCTTACTCTCATAATATCTGTACCTGCCATATACAGTTTCTTTGTGCAATTGCCCCCTTGGCGTCAGTGTTTTTTGCACTTTGGGATTACCCTTTATAATATTCTTACTCTTGGTTACGACCTTGTTTTTTGACTTATGGGAAATAAATACCTGCTCTAAATGCTCTTTGGCCAATTGCCTGAAGTTGGGAATAGGCTCTTTAAATACTCTTTTCTTTTCACCGGCTTCGTCAATCTTCATTTCGGTTTCCTTATTTTCAATTGAAATAATATTCCAATGCATTTTATGCCTCTCATCCTTTCTCGCATTGAGATAGTTGAGATATTGAATGTAGCTATGCTTCGTAAACGCCACGGTTAAGGCATCCATTGCATGATGCCGGTGATCATTGCGTTTCGTCCAGTCCTTTATCACTTCAACTTTCTGACCATATTTGCGCTCTTCGAGTTCTGTTAATCCGAGCGCCCGATACTTAGGTAAATTCATTTCTTTCATTACATTTATCAAACCCCAGTCCTCCCTCAACCTGTCTGTTACGGCTCCGGTAGTGGAAACAACGGATTTTGTAACAGTAAATAGAATTTCTTTTGCCTTTTTGGCAATATATTGAGTATCTCGTAAATCCCGCTCAATAAACCCATCTCCAATTTCAGACTCCCTTAATAACAATTTTTTATATTTTGCCTTAGAAATAATTTTACTATTAAACAGATTTTCAACCCTGGTTTTATAATCATTAAGTTCTTCCACATCAAACCCGGATTCAATATAATCAAAGGCAGTCATATTCCCTTTTTTAATATTGTCTTTCCTGAAAACAATGGTTTTGTTTGAAAAACTGTCGTCAAACAGGCGGCTCTGAGGTATTATATGTTCAATGTCAATTTGTTTACTGAACAGCAATTCCTTAGGGATATATGTATTTGTGTATAAATCCTTATAGCCATTGATTTTCAGTTCCTCATACAATCTGTAACGGATAATATCATTGCGGGTGGGATTTAGAACCCCAAACTCCTTTTGAAGTAGTTTTTCAATTTTCTCATATTCTATTTTTGCTGCATTGATGTTATTCGTCATTTCAGCCCTTTCCTTGGCATTTTTCTTTAACTCCCGGGCTAATTCAATCCGTATCTCATCAAAATGGAAATATTTTACAACATTCCCCTTAGCATCCTTTTCGGAATTTTTAAGTATCAGGGTGTTGACGACATTAATCATTTGATTAAGTATTTTCTCAACTACTGGATTCCTCAGGCTGTTTTTAGGTAACAATTCCAGCATATCTTTCAGCACCCTGTTATCCAACTCCTCTTTTGTTAATGAATGCTTCGAATGGCGATATTTCGCAAGTTCACAGGCTTCATTGAATTTACTCTCCTTAATAAATGGAAATATTTTTCGCATTGCCTTTGAAGAAAGATTACCGTAATCACCTTGAAAATTAATATTTGAGAGTACTTTTGCATGTTCAACGGCAAATCCAAACTTTTTCTCCAGCAATTCATATAGCTTTTCATTTCCTGAATTTGAATTATCTCCTTCATAGGAATATAACAAGTGCCACAACCTGTAAGAAGTCTGTTTTTCAAAATCTTGTCCTGTCAATTCAGCATCAAAATCCAAGATAGATACATCAATACCCATTGAAGTAAATATTTCTGAAACCGCTTTCTTAATTTCGGCGGCAGGAATATTTATGTCTTGCAATTCTATTTCATCTTTATTAGATTTTACTTTTAGATAATCCCTTAAATCGTATCCGGCATTTTCAATAATTTTAAAATAAGCCTCATACAACGCTTGTTGGGTTCTGTTTCCTTCAAGTTGGGTATAATTCATTTCCCATTCCTGCGCACTATGGCCTAATAATTCAATAATAGTTTTGCTATTGAGATTTCCCTTGATATTTAGCTCGTCGAATAATAATTGTTTTGCATCTAAATCCAGGACAAATTCACTATCGCAATCTCTTGTTTCATCTGTTTTATTTGTTCTTATCGTTTTTTTCCTTCGAATCCCTTTCCGACGAAATTCTACGTTATTGAGGTTTTGCCATATTTTAAATTCTTGAAACAGCGGTGAAGATTTTGGTGCAACTTTTAGACCTATTTGTTTTCGGACTTTTTTCCCGTCTATATCAATTAATATTTCCCGGCTTTCGAATTCGCAAAAACTTATAAGTCCTTTCTGAGATTTAAGTCTTCGTTGGTAAAAGATTATAACATCACGAATTTCCTCTTTCAACGCATGTGTCAATTGGGTGTAAAAACCCGCTTGGGTTTCCCATATTTTTTCAAATTCATCCAGATAATCCTGGCGGTAAAACACCTGATTCTTCAGGCTGGTATGCGGGTTTTTCTTCAGTTGCCGATACAGGTATTGACCCACGGTTTCCTCATTGAAGTAAAGCTCTTTACTTCTGTCAGATATAGCTCCCAGGTATCCGCTGGAATTATTCAAATTACTATTAATTTCAGTAATCACATAAGCAAGCTGTTCTTTTTCCAAGGGCGTCGATAATGAATCACATCGCCATTTGTAAGCCTGAAAACGCTTTATCTCCCTGTTGTTGAAATTGATAGTCATTTCATTTTTTAGGCTATCATCCAGATCTTTAATTTCAGCAGGGTTGAACTTGTAGTTTATCCAAAACAGTGATGAAGTGGCTTTTTGACCTTTACCCTTTATTTCCAGATAAAATGAATCTGTAAGAATTTCAGGGTGATACATTTTCTGATAATTCCATATTGCATCGAGTTCTGCTTGCAAATCAGATCTATAAAACTCAGGTACCGATTTTGACCCTTTTTGCAAAAGCCGAAACGTCAATTGTCCGGGTGTGAGGTTTTCCTCATATAATTTCCTTGCAATTGCCATTCCGTCAATTGCCTGGCCTTCATCTTCATTTTTTGCTTTTCGGCTGCTTTTATATCCCCGCTTTTTATTGATAGCAAACAGCACTCTTGCAAATTCATCCAGCTCAATCTTTTCTGTCGCAGCTAAGGCACGCAACTTCCAGGTTGCATGCGTAGTATCGGGACCATCCTCTGTTAATGTACTATTGGCATTGATAATATTTGAATTAAGCAATATTTCCAATAAATTACTCCTTCTCAGTTTGTAACGGTTCAGATTTCTCCTCGCACCTCGTTTTAAAGTTCTGTCTGCATTTGTTGTTATGGGCTTCCCCTTTTCAAAATTT
The DNA here is from genome assembly GCA_964492065.1 of uncultured Chitinophagales bacterium. Taxonomy (GTDB): domain Bacteria; phylum Bacteroidota; class Bacteroidia; order Chitinophagales; family BACL12; genus JADKAC01. The sequence continues at coordinate 6,217 of CAZBHH010000001.1, forward strand.
GTTTGTTCATCAATTGTTAAAGGATTTACCCTGACTCCGATTTGTTCAATTGTAGATTGATCGGCAGTCTCGCCTTCTGTAACATGCGCCCAACCGATGCTGTTGGTACCCAGGTCTAGCCCTAAAATATTTTTTTTCATAAAGCGGTTTTTTTTAACAAATATTTATATATTTACCAAAACTTGTAAGCAATTCACAATAAGGATTATTCCGTTGTGAAAACATTTAAGGCGGCCACGTAACAACGTGGTCGTCTTTTTTTGCGGTGTTATCACAAGGCCATGCCCATTTTGAATTTAGTTTACTTCCCGGAATAAGCGGGGATGGATAAATCTAATACATACCGTTGAGTTGATTGCAATTTTGAATCAACTTTTAACAAGGCGCCTTGGGTGGGCGGCGTTGGCTGTGCGCAAATGCCGCAGCCGGTGGGGATTTGCGGGATGTGGAATCGCCGCATCGCCGCTGTTCTGCGGGGCACGCTGCGGTTACTCCTGCTGCGCATGTGACCGCCGCTGTGTATTTTTATACTTTCCGGCGCCAGAACCGGCTGCCGGCACACTGTGTTTTAACCGTAAATAAAAACTGAATGATATGAAATGTCCGAATTGCAATGTAAACCTGGTAATGAGTGAGCGCAGCGGTATCGAGATTGACTATTGCCCCGACTGCCGCGGCGTGTGGCTCGACCGCGGCGAGCTCGATAAAATCATCGAACGCTCATCGCGGGATACGCCTCCCAATCCCTCCGGCTCATACGACGGCAAACAACACTACCCGAAAGATGGCCATTACCCTTATAAAAAGAAAAAGGGTTTGTTCGACGAATTGTTTGACTTCTGATAAATGCTTCCTAAGGGTGAAATAAAAAAACCGGCTTGCGCCGGTTTTTTTTTATACTTCTTTTTCCTTTTCCTCTTTTTCTTTCTCTTCTTTCTTCTCTTTCTTTTTCGATACGGCGGTGTTAATTGTCAACTCCTTTTTCTCGGTATCGTATTCCACCGTCAGCGTATCGCCGGGTTTGAACTTATCCAGGAGAATCTGCTCGGCGAGCGGGTCTTCCAGGTATTTCTGGATGGCACGGTGCAGCGGGCGGGCGCCAAACTGCGGGTCGTAGCCCTTCTCGGCGAGGAAATCCTTCGCCGAATCGGCAAGTTTGAGTTTATAGCCGAGAGTCTCCAACCGTGTGCGCACTTCCTGCAGCGTGATATCGATGATCTTAAAGATATCTTCCCTGCTCAGCGGGTTGAAGATGACCACGTCGTCGATGCGGTTCAGGAATTCGGGCGAGAAGGTGCGCTTCAATGCCGTTTCGATTACCGCTTTGCTGTGGTCGTCGGCAGCCCGTTCTTTTGCGCCGGTGCTGAATCCCACGCCTTGTCCGAAATCCTTCAATTGCCTTGCCCCGATATTGGAGGTCATGATTATCAGCGTATTTTTAAAGTCGATTTTGCGTCCCAGACCGTCTGTCAGTTGTCCGTCGTCCAACACCTGCAACAGGATATTAAAAATATCGGGATGCGCCTTTTCAATTTCGTCGAGCAGGATAACGGAGTAGGGCTTGCGCCGCACTTTCTCGGTGAGTTGTCCGCCTTCTTCGTATCCGACATATCCCGGAGGGGCGCCGATTAAGCGGCTGACGCTGAATTTTTCCATGTACTCGCTCATATCGATGCGAATCAGCGAATCCTTGCTGTCGAATAAAAACTGGCTGAGTACTTTGGCGAGTTCGGTTTTTCCCACGCCGGTGGGGCCGAGGAAGATAAACGAGCCAATGGGTTTTTTCGGGTCTTTCAAACCCACCCGGTTGCGCTGTATCGCCTTGGTAATTTTTGAAATGGCTTCGTCCTGGCCGATAACGCCCTGGCGCAGTTCTTCGGCCATATTCACCAGTTTGGAACCTTCGCTCTGGGCGATGCGCTTGGTAGGGATACCGGTCATCATCGCCACCACTTCGGCGATATCGTCTTCGGTGACGGGGTATTTTTCGGTCTTCACCTGCTCTTCCCATTTTGTCTTTGCGGCTTCCAGTTCTTCCAGCAATTTCTTTTCGTTATCCCGCAGTTGAGCGGCTTCCTCGTAGCGCTGGCTTTTCACCACCTGGTTTTTCTTGTCCTTGATCTCTTCGATCTTGGCTTCGAGTTTCACCACTTCGTCCGGCACGTGAATATTTTTCAGGTGTACCCGGGCGCCCACTTCGTCCAGAACGTCTATGGCCTTATCGGGTAAAAACCTGTCGGAAATATACCTGTTGGAGAGGGTAACGCAGGCTTTAATTGCCTCGTCGGCGTACTCGACATTGTGGTATTCCTCGTATTTCGATTTAATATTATTCAGTATCTCCATGGTTTCGTCGGCGGTGGGCGGGTCTATCATCACTTTCTGGAATCTCCTGTCGAGGGCGCCGTCTTTTTCGATGTACTGGCGGTATTCGTCGAGGGTGGAAGCGCCGATACACTGCAGTTCGCCGCGGGCGAGGGCGGGTTTAAAGATATTGCTGGCGTCCAGCGATCCGGTGGCGCCGCCGGCGCCGACGATGGTGTGAATTTCATCGATAAACAGGATGACGTCCCTGTTTTTCTCGAGTTCATTCATAATCGCCTTCATGCGCTCTTCAAACTGACCGCGGTATTTGGTTCCCGCAACGAGTGCGGCCAGGTCGAGCATGACGATGCGCTTGTCGAATAACACCCTGGATACTTTCCGCTGAATGATGCGCAGCGCCAGGCCTTCCACTACCGCAGTTTTGCCCACTCCCGGTTCGCCGATCAAAATGGGATTGTTCTTCTTGCGGCGGCTCAAAATCTGGCTCACCCGCTCAATTTCGGTCTGCCTGCCCACAATCGGGTCCAATTTTCCGTCTTCGGCAGCACGGGTAATATCCCTGCCGAAATTGTCGAGAACGGGGGTTTTGGATTTGGCAGCGCCGGATTTCCGGGGTACGCTAAACTGGCGTTCGGGTTTGTCTTCGTCTTCAAATCCCTCATCTTCGGCGGAATTTGTCGGCAAATCCTGACCCATTTCCTGGCGCACGTAGTCCAGTTCCTGGCGGAATGATTCGTAATCCACGTCAAACTGACCGAGAATCTGAGTAGCTATATTGTCTTTATTCTTCAGTATAGAGAGCAACAGGTGCTCGGTGCCGATGGTATCGCTTTTCAATACTTTGGCTTCGAGCACGGTAATTTTTAACACCTTTTCGGCTTGTTTAGTCAACGGCAGGCTGCCGGCATTCACAGTTTGGCGGGGAGATTTTTCCCGAATGGCCTCCTCAACGCTCTTGCGCAGCAGCACCATATTCACCTCCAGGCTCTGCAATACCCGGATTGCCAGGCCGCCGCCTTCGCGGATCAGGCCGAGCAGCAGGTGTTCGGTACCGATATGATCATGACCTAATCGCAGCGCTTCTTCACGGCTATAGGAAATAACCTCTTTTACTTTGGGGGAAAATTTAGCATCCATAGTATTCCTTTAAGTCAATAATTAAACCAAACTAATCGAACTGCCAATATAACAATAACCACATTACGACAACGCAATTTAATGTAACGTGATTGTAAAACGCTTGCAATGGTATAATAATTCAATGCAAGGTAATGCGCTGCATATTTCACAAATTTGGAAAAAAAATTAATTGGTTGTTATCCACAATCAATTAAAACTCGCTATAATTGTTCACCAAATAGAATCATTATGAAGTTTACATTAGACAAGAAAGAGAGATATTGCGTATTTAAGCTGAACGAAGACAAACTCAACTCATTGATTTCGCCTTTTTTGAAAAGTGAACTCATACTGTTAAACCAGGAGGGCTACCGGAATATCATCGCCGATCTGAGCCAGGTATCCTTTGTGGACTCTTCCGGGCTCAGCGCATTGCTGATCGGCCACCGCATCTGCAAGGATGCAAAAGGCACCTTTGTACTGTGCGGGTGCAACGAAGCGGTAATAAAACTCATCAAAATTTCACAGTTGGACACCATTTTAAATATGGTGCCGACAGAAAGCGAGGCAACCGATTTCATTTTGATGGAAGAGGTGCAGCGTGAAATTGAAGGTGAGTAGCCATGTCATTTGAAGTAACCATCATCGGTAGCAATTCGGCGGTACCGGCCCACGGGAGGAACCCGAGTGCGCAGGTGGTTGCGATATCCGACAAAATGTATTTGGTGGACTGTGGCGAGGGGACGCAGATGCGGCTCCAGCAATTGGGCATTAAATGGAGTAAAATCAACCATATCTTCATCAGCCACTTACACGGCGATCATTACTTCGGTTTAATCGGGATGATTTCCACCTATCACTTGCTGAAAAGAACCCGGCCGCTGGAGGTCTTTGCGCCGGCGCCGCTGGAGGAAATCATCCGCACCCAGTTGGCAGCGGGCAATACGGAGTTGTGTTTCCCCTTAATTTTTCACCCTACCAACCCCGAGACTGCGCAAATAATTCTCGAAAACGAAGAGATTACGGTGGAGACCATTATTCTGAGTCACCGCATCGCCTGTACCGGATTTTTGTTCCGCGAAAAGCAAAAGGAGCGCAAAATAAACCGGGATAAAATGCAGGAATACGGCGTGCCGTTCCACTATGTCCCGGAGTTGAAACAGGGAAACGATATCGTTTTGCAGGAAACCGGCAGGCGAATTGCCAATGCAGAACTCACCATAGACCCGGTTCCGGCGCTCTCTTACGCCTATTGTTGCGATACCGCCTACGACGAATCGCTGTTGCCGCAAATCCAACATGTCAACCTGCTGTACCACGATTGTACATTCGACAAAGCGAGCAGCGCCCGGGCAGCGGAGACATTTCACAGCACGACAGTCCAGGCGGCGACCATAGCGTCCAAGGCGAGGGTACAGCAATTGCTCATCGGCCATTTCTCGGCGAAGTACGCCGACCTCGGCGTGTTGCTGGAAGAAGCCAGAGCCGTTTTCGCCGATACCGCCCTGGCATTGGAAGGGGTAACCTTTAAAGTACGCCATGCACAGGAAGCGGTAAAATTTGCCGGTTGAAACGGCAGGCCGCTGCTCCGCCATTCACTTTACAGGCGGTCAACTCATTCCCGTTTCAAGTCGTATTTCTCGATTTTATTGTAGAGATGAGAGCGCTGGATATCCAGTTCTTCGGCGGTTTTGGAAACATTCCAATTGTTTTTATTCAGCCGGAACAGGATAAATTCCTTTTCGATATAATCTTTAAAGTCCTGGAATTTTTCGAAGCGCTCGTATAAGTCTTTCGGGCTGCCGCCGCTGCCGGAAGTGTTGCCGTAAGCGAGCACATCTTCCTCGGTAATTTTCTGGTCGCTGAGGATGACAAGGCGCTCGAGCACATTGCGCAGTTCGCGGATATTGCCCGTAAAGGTGATATTCTGCATTTCCTGCATAGCCTTCGGGGTAATCACCTTGCGGGGCATGCCGTAGTCTTCACAGATTTCCTTCACAAATTTTTCGGCGAGCAGCGGGATGTCTTCTTTGCGGTCGTTGAGCGATGGCACGTGAATTAAAATCACGCTGAGGCGGTGGTACAGGTCAATGCGAAAGGTGTTAACCTCGATCTCTTTCAGCAGGTCTTTATTGGTAGCGGCAACCACCCGCACATCCACCGGTATTTCCTTGTCGCCGCCGACACGGGTAATTTTATTTTCCTGGAGGGCACGCAGCACCTTTGCCTGGGCGCTGAGACTCATGTCGCCGATTTCATCGAGAAACAGGGTGCCGCCATTTGCCTGTTCAAATTTGCCGATGCGCTGTTTTATCGCCGAGGTGAATGCGCCCTTTTCGTGGCCGAACAGTTCGCTTTCGATCAGCTCGCTCGGAATGGCGGCGCAGTTCACCTCTATCAGCGGGCCGTTGGAGCGATTGCTGCGCTCGTGAATCCAGCGGGCGACCAGTTCCTTGCCGGTGCCGTTATCGCCGGTGATTAATACCCGTGCATCGGTAGGCGCCACACGCTCAATGGTGTCTTTAATTTTTTTTATCGCCGGCGAATCGCCGATTATCTCTCTTGTTTTCGAGACTTTGCGCTTGAGCACTTTTGTCTCTGTCAGCAAATTGCTCTTGTCGAGCGCATTGCGGATGGTGATGAGCAGCCGGTTCAAATCGGGCGGTTTGGCCACGTAATCGAAGGCGCCTTTTTTCACGGCATCCACTGCCGTTTCCAGGGTGCCATGACCGGAAATCATAATGACGGGTACATCGGCATTGGATTGCTGCATTTTTTCCAATACCTCCATACCATCCATTTTTGGCATTTTAATATCCATCAATACCACATCGTAATCGCCGTCCTGAATCATGCGCAACCCTTCGGCGCCATCCTGTGCTTCATCCACCGTATAGCCCTCGTACTCCAGTATTTCCTTTAGCGTTTTGCGAATGCTTTTTTCATCATCTACCAATAAAATATTTGCCATATGATTTAGTGTTCAAGGTTAGTTTAAATCTACTGTTCCGGTAACGGGCTTAAAATTACCCAAAATTAAAGCAACTGTTTTGGCATTAATACGGCTATAGTTCCTCTTGCTTAGTGAGATTTCCCGACTCGTCGTAATATTTCCATTTGCCGGTTTTCAAATCCTTTGCGTAATTGCCTTCGCTTTTCACTGCGCCGTTGTCGTAGTACTCCGTCCACAACCCGGTTTTCAATCCGCTTGTGTAGTTGCCCTTCGAAATGATTACGCCATTCATATTATAAACTACCTGCGGACCTTCTAAAATGCCGTTGACATAATACTGCTCCATTGCGGGCAGTCCGTTGTTGTAATACCAGGTGCTGCGCCCGTGTTTAACACCTTCTTTGAATTCCTCTTCGGCAACTGTTTTTCCCATCGTATTATTTTCAATGGACAGCCCGTCGAGTTTTCCGTTCTTATAGTAATTGCTGCGCAGCAGGATGCGCACATTGCTGGAACTGCCGTAGATGCGCACCTCGCCGTTGAGTGTATCGTTCAGGTAATGCTCCTCTTTGGCCAGCACTCCGGATTTTTCGAAATATAATTGCAGTCCGTCTTGCCTGCCATGCCTGTATTGTTTCATTCCCATCAACACGCCATTGGGAAAATAATGCATCAGGTTGCCGTGCAGCTCACCGTCTTTCAATGTGCCTTTGTCAATGGATAAATCTTTATTTACCGTTTCGAAGGCAACGATATTGCGAACCGGATCCACGGCGGTAAAAATGGTATCCTGTTGACAGTATGCCGTTGCGTTAAAACAACAAAGCAATACAAAAACTATCCTAATCATTTTTCTTTTTTTTATCTTTCTTTTGATTTTTCCCATTGTCTTCTTTTGACGGAGACTGTTCGCCGCGACAGCATTCATCCAGCACCATTTTGCAGTTGCTGCACTGTCCATGCCCGTGTACCCACACGATTTGTGCGGGCAGGCCGCAGAACGGGCAAATAATGATATCGGCATTCAACTCCATACAAAAAAAACTGCAGGCTCATAAGCCGGATTCTGTTTCAATCCTGTCATTTATCTGGGCTGTACATCACTGCACAGCTCCTGCTGCCTACCCACCGGAGATTCGGGCGAGCCACCCTCTGTTCCACCGCAGTGGAATACTCCGGCATATTTGGCATTGTAACCCGCAAGGTTTACCCGCAACAGCTATTGCTAACTGCTGCCGTGAGCTCTTACCTCACATTTTCACCCTTGCCGTTTCCCTGCGGAAGCGGCGGTTATTTTCTGTGGCACTATCTCGTGCAATGTCGAAACATTACAGCCACCCGTTAGGTGGTGCAGCGCTCTGTGTTATCCGGACTTTCCTCTCCGACTTTAATCGGAGCGACAGGCCGGCCTGCAGATATGTTAAAGAACATTATAAATATATCTCGGTTGCACCAAAGCCAAAACGCACATTGTAATCATTATTATACGATACTACTTCCGGTGTTTGTCGCAACACTTTTTCAATTTCTTCTTTCAGCTTGCCGGTACCCAAACCGTGAATCGCATAAATGCGATGTAAATTATATGTTATAGCCTTGTCTAAAAACCGCTCGAAATGCCGCAACTGAATCGATAATATTTCCGACTTCTCCAACCTTGCATGGTCAGCTACGAGTTTTTCGATATGCAGGTCGATATAATCGGGCATTGCCGCTTTTTCCAATACCTGATGCGCTGGAATGTTTTTCTTTGGCGGTTTCTTAAAAATATCCGCTTCCTCCTTGTCAGCGGACGTTTTTTCTCTTTCGTCCGGCAACGCTTTTAATATTTCAAAGGCGAGAAAATCTCTTTGCTTAAACACATCGCTTTCCAGTTGGGAAAAAAATTGCTTTGCTTTCAGCCTGAGTTCTTTTGACACTGATCTGCCGGTACCGGAACCGGTGTTAATCCAAAAGGTCACATTGAATTGCGGCAGGTCGTTTAAATGATCCGGTTTAAAAAAGTGCAGTCGGATATCGGCGCCCGAAGGCAATTCTTTTTTTAATTTTTCTTCAGTTGACTGCCGCAGCAGGTATGTGTAGTCCATCCACAGGTTTTCGTTCAGCCTGTTGCACAACCACAACGCATACCGCTCGGTTTCGCCGTTCATTTTTCGCATGGGTTCCATCACCAGCCATATACCTGCGGGCAGTTCCCGTTTTGCGTCAATAGTTTTTGGAGTTTCCTCTTTTTCTCTCAGTTCGAATTCCGAGGCTTTGACAACGGCGGTTGCGTGTACCGTGCGCAAGTTGCCATCAATATCTACAATGGCAGTATATTTATCCATATAGGATCGCAATACGCCCAATTCGCCGGTGGTAACAACAAATACTTTTGTGCCGTCAGGAATTTTGCCCATAGACTTACAAAGGTAGGTAATCGAAAATTTTCACCTGCCGGTTCCCGGGCAGTGCAATTTTTTTATCATTGCAGTATGAAATTTGTGTTCCGGCAAAATCCGGGTAGCGCAAACGGTATTATTTCCATAATGCTCGCATGTATGTTGCTCTCTTGCCAACCCCTGTTGCGCCGGGTTGTCGGAATAAATGATATTTCCCGTTTCACCCCGGAAGAAATCACAGAACTCGCAGCCAAATACCACGTGGCAGATGCGGAACTGTTGGTATTGCGGGATACGGCTTATCTCCAATTTATGCACGCCTATATCGAAAGCCGGTCAACGGGATTTGATTCGGCAAAATTTCTATATCAACCGTTACAGGTAATGGGTTTTGACAGCGCCGGCCGTATTCAATTTCACCTGGTTAACTGCAATATTGGAGGCTTCCCAAACCTGCAATGGAACAGGTACGGCTATTTCGACGTGGCACCGCTGCACATGCCCGGTCAATTGTTGCCGGATTCCACATTGGAAATCACATCCTTTAACGGGTTGTACGCACCTGTTTTTCCGGAACTGGATGGCATACAACCGCAAAGCGGAGAAACCATTATCGCCTACTGGAATCACTTCATGGGACGGCAGAGCAAACGGCTGATTGCGACAGTGCATGAATATAAAAACAATACGTATCCCAACGCCAAAATCTATTTTGTAAATACGGATAATTTCATATACCTGTTACATACCGACAGTATTTAAATGCCTTAAATCACAGGTCGGATTGCAGCGCTGAATACCGATAGCTTATCTTCGCCGATAATTATGCAGAACCCGACGAAAAAAACGCTCAAGTGGAGTATCGCTCAAAAAGCAGAGGCACAATGGTGGCAGAATTACCTGCAGGGTAAAGATGTGGCGGCGTATCATGCGTGGAAAAAAAATTACTGGCAGGGCGTATTGGATAAAATTGCCGGAGTATGTCCTGTTAAGAGCGGTATGCAGGTACTGGATGCCGGTTGCGGGCCGGCGGGACTATTTATGCAATTGCCGCACTGTGCGGTAGATGCCGTTGACCCGCTCATAGATAATTACAATGCAAACCTGCCGCATTTCAAAACTGCCGACTACCCGTATGTTACATTTTTCAATTCGCCGATGGAGCAGTATGCAACTGAAAAAAAATACGATATCGTGTTTTGCATGAATGCGATTAACCACGTTATAGATATCAGACACAGTTACTCATTATTAGGCAAATGGGTAAAGCCCGGCGGCAAACTGGTGGTGACGATCGATGCGCACAATTACAAATTTTTCAAGTACCTGTTCCGGTGTATTCCCGGCGATATCCTGCATCCGCATCAATACGACTTAAACGAATATGCGGCATTTATCACAGGCAATGGATTTCACATGTTGTTCACCGAAAAATTAAAAACAGAATTTTTCTTTAATCACTACATACAGGTGGCGGAGAAAACCGGCGATTAAAAATACAGCCAATACCAATGCGTTTTTCCGCCCTGGTTAAACTCGATAGCGGGCGCAGGAAATTTCAGAATATTTGCAATTTCCAAAACCATATTCCAGAATGGCGACTTCCCTTTGAAAGCGTTGAAATCCACATCCAGCGATACGTAATACTGCCGGGTGCGGGGGATATCGCTGTAATCGATTAATAAGTCATCGGGACAATTTTCATATTTAACATCGGGGTTGCTGCACCAGATATTTTCATAGCCGCCCAAAATACCCTGGGCGCCATAGCCGACGGAAAACATCAGCCACTTCGGAAAACGTGTATCCGGCGCCATAAACATGGAAGGATTCACCGAAAGCCAGGTGGTCAATCCGTTATAGTCCTTTAAAATGCGTTCGACATCGCTGCTGCCGTAGAGTGCCTCCGCCCTGTCCTGTACTTGTTGCGGAAACCGGGAATAATCGACGAGATGTTGGGAATACTTCAACCGGAAGCGCTGTTCGTCCCAGAGAAAATTCTGGCCGGTAGCCAAGGCGGCGCCGAGCGTATTGGCGGCGAAGTCGCCCCAACTGAAACCCCATTCTGCCGAAAACCCGTCGAACACTTCAATGGTAAGCTGCAACAGGGAGGCGGTTGCAAAGCCGGCCCAATAAGCATTTTCTTTTTTCATCCCCGTCCAGCGGTACATGCCGGTGGTGAGATTGGTTTCAAAGTACGCCGTGTAGATATGTCCCAGTTTATCCTGCTGCAACCACTCGCCATCATCGTTAAAAAAATGAAACGACGATTGCGGGTAATTTTTATACCAATAGCTGTAAAGCGCAACAGTTGCGCCGGTGTACAGTGCGGACTCCGTTCCCACTACGAGCGCAAGGCGCTTTGGCTGATACGCAGTAGCGGGCGTGAGAAATGGATTTAAAAATTTGCTGCTGTCTGATTGCGCCGCAGCTTTCAGTGTTAACGCACAAAACAAAACCGAAATTAACATCCTGTGCAGGTAGAGTTTTGTATTATGCATATGTTGTTATCCCATTTTTTTTCACTCAAGTAAGATGCGTTTTGCGGTGTCGAGGATGTCAATGGCAGTGGCGGCATCGGGCGCCTCGGCATACACCCGCAACAGAGGTTCTGTTCCCGAAGGCCGGATCATCATCCACGCATGGCCGGCGAAGTGAAATTTATACCCGTCGATGGATTCGGTGCGCTCCACTTTGTATTTTCCGAATGCGGCATACCGGTTGTCTTTGCAATTGGCAATTATCTGTTGCTTTAACACATCGGAGATATGCAAATCGTATCTCTCGTAATGAAACGCCCCCGTAATGTCGTACACTTCCCGGATTAAATCCCTGAGCGACTTACCCGTTTTCGCCATAAATTCCATGAGCAACAATCCGCACCAGATACCATCACGCTCGGGTACATGTCCTTTCACCGCAATGCCGCCGCTCTCTTCCCCTCCGAGTAAAACATCGCCGGCAATCATCTTACCGCAGATGTATTTAAACCCGATTTTCGTAACCTCCACATCCAGCCCGTAATGCGCACAGAGCGCTTTCACTTTATCGCTCACACTAAAAGCGACAACGACTTTGCCGGACAATCCTTTATACTTATGCAGGTAATGAATCAGCAATAAAATAATGTGATGTGAATCGACAAAATTTCCGTCGCCGTCGTACATGCCGATTCGGTCGGCATCGCCGTCATTGGCAAGACCGGCTCCAATATCCGCCCGGGATTGGATTATGCTTTTTAATTCGGACAGGTTTCTTTCGATAGGTTCCGGCGCCTGGCCATTGAACCCGGGATTTTCTGCGCAATGCAGCGGTACGATATTCTTAAAAATGCGCTGAGCAATGCGCTGGCCTGCGCCGAACATGGCATCATAAGCAATCTGTATCCCCGATGTATTTATCAGGTGTAAATCAAAACACGCACGGACGTGATCAAAATACATCTGTTCCAGGTCAACCCAATGCAACAGTCCCCTGTTTCCAAATACCTCCAGCGAGGTGTCGGGCACCGGGTACATATCGGGGATGAGATGTTCCACCTTTTCGATTTCTTCGGGTACCGTCGGGCCGCCGTAACCGCTTTTCAATTTAAACCCATTGTACGAGGGCGGGTTATGACTGGCGGTAATCACTACGCCGGCAACGGCGCCCAATTTATTTGCGCCCAGGCTCACCATCGGCGTGGTAACAAATCCTTTGGCAATAAATACTTCGATACCATTTTCGCATAACACCTGTGCGGTAACTTCGGCGAACATTGCGCCGCCAAACCGGCAATCGTGCCCTACAACAACCGCAGGCCTTCCGCCGGATAGCCGCACCCAATCGGCGGTTGCCTTACTCACCCTCGCCACATTATCTGCGGTAAACTCGCGGGCGATGATTGCCCGCCAACCGTCCGTTCCAAACTTTAAATGTATCATATTCTCAATCCCTGTCTTTCGTCCCTAATTTGATATTTCCCAACGCACGGGTAATTCCGATTAGCGCCGTTTAATTTAATTTATCGAGGAAGGCCTTTACTTCTTTAAAGTACTGGTCCTTATTGCTGCTGAAATTTTCGTCGTTGTTCACATTGGGAACAACATATATTGATGTGATTTTTTTCTTTAATGCCGCAATGCTCTCTATATCCGCCGGAGTCGAATAATCGCCCTTGGCGCCGACAATCAGCAGGATACCACGCAAGTGGTCGCCTTTTACCGACAGCGCATTCATGGGTTCGATCAGCGACTTATCAAATGCCAGGGGCATCAGGATCTTGCCGCCGGTAAATTCCTTATAGCGCTTTTCGATGGTCTCGAGCGTGGTATAGGGCGCATCGGCAATCACATTATTTACTTTCACGTTGTTGGCCGAAATACCCAGCGCCAAACCGGCGCCTATTCCCTGGCCGTACATGGTGATGGTGAGCGTGGTAAAATACTTCTTCACGTAGTCCACCACCGCATTCAGATCGGTACCGAATTGCGCATAGATATAAAATTTCGGGTTCACATTGAATTCGTCGCTTTTCCCGTAACCGCGATAATCGAACATAAATACGTGATACCCCATTCCGAGAAATACACCAGCATACTCCAGCGAGTTTGCCATATTGCCCTGGCCGTTACTGGCGATAATCACGCCTTTCTTGGACAATTTCTCGGCGGGGATTAAATGCCATCCAAACAAGGTAAGCGCCGATCCGTCCGCTTTTTTATCCGGTGTTTCGATGCGTATCTCCTCGAAGTTCAGGCCGTAATCGGCCGGGGTGATCGCATACTCCTTTTCGGCTGTCAGCCCGATAGTAGTATTTTGCGCATGGATGGTCTGTAAAAGCAATACATTCAAAAGAGCAAATACGAATACTCTGATACTCATTTTTAGATTTGTCATGTGATTAAATTATTTTTTAAATGATATTTCCCGAACGGGTGTCGTAAAAATAAAGTTTTGAACTGAATTCACCGTGTTGGCAAATGGCACGGTTAAGTAAATTTACCCGCTTTTGAAGATGATGCAGACACCAGATACACATAAACACCAGGGCTTAAGACTGAAGTTGATTGAGGTCCTCCGCCACAAAGGCATAGCGGACGAAACGGTATTGCAGGCCATTAACCGGGTACCCCGCCACGTATTTTTCGACCGGGCATTTATCGATCATGCATATGAGGATAAAGCGTTTCAAATCGGTGAAGGGCAGACTATCAGCCAGCCGTACACGGTTGCCTATATGACTGAAAAACTGGAGTTGGCGCCCAAGATGAAAGTGCTTGAAATCGGAACCGGCAGCGGGTACCAGGCTTGTGTGCTGGCAGAAATGGGCGCCAGGGTATTTTCAATAGAACGGTTTAAATCGCTGCACCTGAAAGCACGTCAACAATTGACGGAAATGGGATATGCCGGTATAAAGCTCTTTTTCAACGACGGTTTCGAAGGGCTGCCCGTCTTTGCGCCTTTCGACAGAATTATTATTACCGCTGCAGCACCGGAAATTCCACCCCCCTTATTACAACAACTCAAAATCGGCGGCATCATGGTGCTGCCGCTCGGCAAAGAAGAAGACCAGATTATGCTGAAGATTACAAAAACCGGCGAACGGGATTTTAAAAAGGAAGCGGGTGATAATTTCCGCTTTGTCCCCATGCTGCCCGGAAAGGTATTCTGATTGTATGTATTTGAGGATTTCACCGGGCACAATGTGGATTTGTGTATTTCCACGGAATCTGCAGTTTTTATTTTTGCCGCAACTAATACAATCCTATCCTTTAAAATAGTGAAAGTTAGTTTACAATTGGTAGCAGACCCTTTGAGATCTCAAAGGGTTTTTTTTATGCATTCAGTTTGTCCGAAATCTTAAGTCAATGCCTTTTTGCGCCGGGATGCCAACCCGGGAACCGGCTGCAATATCCGCATTTTCCGCTCCGCCGCAACGGAACTTTTTGTTTTCTGCAACTTCCCGGCAGTTTTTTAACTCATAAGGTTTGTAAATACTAAATTTGCACCCGAAATAAAAAATCAAGTATGAAAATCATTACGAATGCCCGGATTCTCACGGTTCTGATATTAGGACTTTCATTCGCTGTATCAGGATGTTTTCGCAAGGGTGAAGAAGATCCGTTTTTTTCCATTCACACCCGCGATGCCCGGATGGCTCAAAACTGGCAACTCACCAAGTTGACCGGAACGGTAGTAAATACCACCAACGGGTTGACGACCAATATCAATTACAATTTTGACGGTACGAATATATTTATTACCACAAACGGCAATACAGTGAGCTACGGATATGCATTTGAAATGAATATATCTGATAATGGTACGGTAATATCGAAAGAGACATTTACCGATCCGGCCAATCCCAACGTAGTTTACAACACGAGCTCCAAGACGAGTTACTGGTTTTGGGCAAATGATGTAAAGAATAAGACGACTGTTAACCTGGACCTGACCGGTACATTTCAGCCTTATCCCGCTTACGATATCCCGCGGCTGGCATGGAATGATATGGCATTATTAGTCGATTACACCGATAACTACCAGCAAATTGACCCGGTGACAGGCACAACCATTTCATCCAGCTCGACGGTAAACCTCAATCTGGAATTCGATGTGATTCTCCCGGAGAATTGACGTTATCTCTTAGCGGCGTAAGGAGCGCAACGAGCGGTCGGCATCTCTTTTTTCGTCGCGGGCTTTGATTGTCTGACGTTTATCGTGTACTTTTTTACCTCTTGCCAACGCAATTTCCAGCTTGGCAAACCCGCGGTCATTAATAAATAATTTCAGCGGCACAATAGTAAATCCCCGCTCTTTCACTTTAGCCTGCAATTTGGCAAGTTCCCTGCCGCTGAGCAGCAACTTGCGCAGTCGCAAGGGCTCGTGCTGGTAATGGGTTGCCATTTCGTATTCCTTCACATGCATCCCCTTCACCCAGAGTTCATTATTCTTAAACAGGCAATACGCCTCGCCAATACTTGCCTTTCCTTCGCGGATGGATTTTATTTCACTGCCGTGAAGCACTAATCCTGCCGTGTAGGTATCCACAATTTCAAATTCGAAAGATGCCCGCTTGTTCCTGATATTTACTTTTCCCGGATTCATGTATGCCTGGCTGCATTTTTTTGTTGCTGTGCAAAGGTAATATGCATCCGCACAGTTTGTACCCCACCCTCCTGCCGGATTGTATTTTCAAGACCTCCGCAACCCGAATCCGGCCATCGGAAATAAAAACGCTTTGGTGTTACTCTTATATTGGAAAATAGCGTGCGGAGTAATGGATGTTGCGCTGCTCCGGATACGGGTATGGCCGGCTTGATGTAAATTTGTACGGCATACTTGCGTCAACCGGTAATTTTTCTCCCGTGTTTAAAACACCGTAGTCCTGTAATCAATTGCTGTGGGAAACCGCCGGTTAAACGCATCAAACGGACAGAAAAACGAATACTATGAAATGTCTTGCCCTACTGATTGCAACCTTATTGCCGATACTCATCTACTGCCAGCAGATAAGCACGGACAGGCCGGATATTACAGAGAGCCCTTACATCGTTCCCCAGAATTATATTCAGTTTGAACACGGATTTTCATACGATTGGGGTGAAACTGCCAACAGCGCAAGTCCATCCCCTGCAGAGGACTATTCTAACCTGCAGATAGCCTCCACCCTGCTGCGTTATGGCGCCAATGATTTTATCGAATTGCGATTGGAATTTAACCCGACCGTCTCAACAGTTGCGGATGCGTCCATAACCGGACTGCCTCCAATCGGCATAGGACTCAAAACTAAATTAATTACCGCTAAAGGCGCTATTCCGCAAATAGCTATTGTGGCGACCGCCTATCCCGGTTTACTCGCCACCGAAAATATGCAACCGGAGGCGTCTTATTACGAATGGAAGCTGGCTGTGGATCATACGTTGACCGATTGGTGGAGCATCGGATGGAACTTTGGCGCTTCGGCGAACAGCCTCTCATCACCCCAATACTTGTATTCGCTGAGTTCCGGTTTCTCACTGGGTGAAAAGGCGGGATGCTTTCTGGAGGTATTTGGCGATTTCGCATCCGTAACAACCAATGCGGCAACAGCCGGCAATGTATATGCAGATGCAGGAATCACCTATGTATTCACGCCGGCCCTGCAAGTTGATTTTTCCGTTGGCAATGCCATTACCCATGGGGAGAGTTACCACGTTCTGGGCATGGGCATCTCCTGGTTTGTTTCGGCCAAACCCGCTGATAAAAATTAATGGAATCCCGGCGGCGCTACACCTGGTTGGACGCATTCGTCGCCATATTGCAAATCACCCTCCATAACCCTTAGTAACCGCACAGATTTCCGGCAGTATGCCGTTGCCGATTCAATGATTTCCAAATGGGAAGCCCAATGATTTGACTTCGCAAATTTCCAACCGGGTTAATACTGGCCCGTTGACAACAAGACTAAGGTACAGGCTTCTATTGTTTCGATGCCGTTTTGCCGGGCGAGGGCAGCCAGATTATCATTTTCGGTTCCGGGATTAAAGATTATCCGCCTGGGATGTAATTGCAGAATATAATCATAGTACTCCTGTTGACGCAAAGGATTTAAATACAGGGTAACCGTATCCACATCCCGCACTTCGGGGAGGCCTGTACGGATGGGGACGGTTTCGGCCATTGCCTGCCGGTTTCCGATAGCCACCACCTCGTGGCCGTGTAACAGTAACTGCTGAATTGCCTTATAAGCGTAGCGCTCCGGCTTGGGCGACGCCCCCAAAACCACTGTTTTCTTACTATTCTTCTCCATAAAATTGCCCCGCCTATTGACTTGTATCAAATAAGACAGTATTTTGCACAACAATATCCCCGGCATTCCTGTTCCTAACAAACTTGCAAAAAAGTATGATGAATATAGAAAACATAAACACCATTGCAAAGGAAGAAATACCCTTACTGGATTTCTCTAACCGCGAAGTATTGCACTCTCGTGATGAAATTGAACATCGCAAGCAATTACTGCTGCAAAGCATGGTGTTGGGAAATACCTATCACACCAAAGTAATCATCATCTTCGAAAGCGGCAATGGCATTTTCCAGGTGGATACTACCATCTGGGCTACTACCGATGAATATGTCCTGTTGAAAGGGGCAGTGTATTTGCCGATACAGTGTATTCACGACGTTATTATTCCTTAGTTTTTGCGGTTATAGTCGCTGAAAAGCCATAGCAGTTTGCAATTTACAACCGCAGACAGCAATAATTGCATTGCTATCGGAGGATGGCAATAATTGCACTACCGGATGGAAGTATTGACGGGAAAAAACAATGCTGCTCCGGGTACGCAGACATAGGCTGTATGGCTACTATTAGACGCCATCGGGCGCTGCGATTGATAATTCGCCGCTATAACACCCAGGAACCATCCTAATTTTTATACCTTTAACATAAAAACATGCTCGACGATCTGCTCCCCGAAAATTTATTGGTTTTCGATATAGAAACCGTACCCGCCGAAAGAGACTTTTCGCAATTAACACCTGCAATGCAAAAACTTTGGGAAGATAAAAATGGCCGTAACCGGCCTGAGACCGAGTCGCCGGAACAATTCTACTTTAACCGT
This sequence comes from uncultured Chitinophagales bacterium, assembly GCA_964492065.1. Classification (GTDB taxonomy): domain Bacteria; phylum Bacteroidota; class Bacteroidia; order Chitinophagales; family BACL12; genus JADKAC01. The sequence continues at coordinate 24,582 of CAZBHH010000001.1, forward strand.
GCCGGCATCTTTGCCGAATTTGGAAAAGTAATTGTCATTGTCTGCGGTTATATGCAGAAAAAAAACAATAATTATTATCTCAAATTAAAAGTCTATAAACATCACGACGAAAAACAGTTATTGACCGAATTTTCCCGCACCCTGCAAAATGCCGCCAACAATAAATACCAGTTATGCGGACATAATATCCGCGAGTTCGATGTGCCCTGGCTCTGCCGCCGCATGTTGATTAACGGCTTACCGCTGCCGCATTCCATTGATTTGTACGGCAAAAAACCCTGGGAAGTGAATCATGTGGACACGCTAGATCTCTGGAAATTCGGCGACTATAAACACTATACATCGCTCAATTTGCTCACCAACATATTGGGCATTCCCACGCCAAAGGAGGATATGGATGGCAGTATGGTCGGAAAATCGTATTGGGAAGAGGACGGACTCGACCGAATCGCCGTGTATTGCAGTAAGGATGTAATTGCCGTCGCTCAACTCATCATGCGTTTGAAAGGATTGCCGTTAATTGCAGATGCCAACATTTCCTTTTCCGAATAATGTACCCGAAAATCGTCAACGCCATCCGGCAGCGAATAATAGCCCGGAAGTATATATTCAGTTTAAATTATTTTCTAAATGCAAAACATTTGCCACCTGCAGTTGTTTAACGGGGGATGGCAGAAGCAGCCATGCGGAATGTCATTCCATTTACGGTGAATTTTCATTAAATTTGGCTTTTGATACCCATTCAAAAAAATCAAATCAACATAAAAAAAATAATACCTAAATAGCAAAAAATGGATAATAAGAAGAAAAAACTCAATTCGGTTTCAGGAAGGCCGATAGCGGAGAACCAGAACGTGGAAACTGCCGGAAAGCGAGGCCCCATGTTGTTGCAGGATTTTTGGTTTATCGAAAAGTTAGCGCACTTTGACCGGGAAGTGATTCCGGAGCGGAGAATGCACGCCAAAGGCTCCGGCGCATTTGGTACGTTTACGGTAACGCATGATATTACCAAATACACCAAAGCAAAAATATTTTCACAGGTGGGTAAAAAGACGGAGATGTTTGCACGCTTTTCCACCGTTGCCGGAGAGCGGGGTGCAGCAGATGCCGAACGGGACATTCGCGGTTTCGCACTTAAATTCTACACCGAAGAAGGCAACTGGGACCTGGTAGGCAATAACACACCGGTATTTTTCATGCGGGACCCTTACAAATTTCCCGATCTGAACAAAGCTGTGAAGCGTGACCCGAAAACAAACCTGAGAAGTGCAAATAACAATTGGGACTTCTGGACACTGCTCCCCGAGGCATTACACCAGATTACCATTGTCATGAGCGACAGGGGTATCCCAAAATCCTATCGCTATATGCACGGATTTGGCAGCCACACGTTCAGCCTGATCAATGCAAAAAATGAACGGCATTGGGTGAAGTTTCACTTCAGAACCATGCAGGGCATTGAAAACCTGACAAACAAAGAAGCCGAAGCGCTCATCGGCAAAGACAGGGAGAGCAGTCAAAACGACTTGTTTTACGCAATCGAAAACGGCGATTTCCCGAAGTGGAAAATGCAGGTGCAGATAATGCCGGAAGCAGACGCAAAACACTATCGCTTCAACCCCTTCGACCTGACTAAAGTATGGCCGCACGGCGACTACCCGCTTATGGATGTCGGAATTATTGAGCTAAACAGAAATCCCGAGAATTATTTTGCAGATGTGGAACAGGCAGCCTTTAATCCCGCTTATGTAGTGCCGGGTATCGGTTTTTCACCCGACAGAATGCTCCAGGGCAGATTGTTCTCTTACGGCGATGCGCAACGCTACCGACTGGGAATTAACCACTATCAGATACCGGTAAATACACCAAAATGTCCTTACCATATCTATCACCGCGACGGCGCTATGCGCATAGACGGCAACGAAGGCGGAACCCTGCATTACGAACCCAACAGCTACGATCAATGGAAGGAACAAAAAGAATACGCCGAACCGCCATTGGATTTGGAAGGGCCTGCTTTCCACTACGACCATCGGGAGGATGAAGATTATTACACACAACCCGGTAACCTGTTCCGCCTGATGAATCCGCAACAACGACAGGCGCTGTTCAACAATACGGCGGATGCTATGGCCGGCGTCGAAAAATTTATTAAGGAAAGGCATATAGTCAATTGCTATAAAGCCGATCCGGAATACGGAAAAGGTGTGGCAATGGCTTTAGGCCTGGATATCGACAATATAAAAATGTAATTGATTCACATTCCGCAACAGCTGTCCCGAAGCAGATTATTTGAATACCTGTTTGTTTTGATGTTTCATTATCAGGGCGAATATTTTCAAAATATCACTTTTGGATAGCTGTTGCTTTTTACCCCCCCAATGCACGTATCGACACATAGAAAACGCATACTGCTGACAGGCGCTTCGGGTACCGTCGGGTATGAGGTGCTCAAACAATTGTCTGTATTAAAAGATACATTGGATATTACCATATTTGATGTGGCATCCGCAAATTCGCGAAAAAAATTCAAGCCGTTCAGAAAAGATGTAAAAATTGTTTACGGCGATATTACTTCCATAGCCGATGTCGAAAAAGTATGTAGAGAAACGGATGTCGTCATTCACCTCGCCGCAATTATACCGCCGCTGGCTGATGAAAAACCCGAACTTGCATACCGGGTAAATACATTAGGCACACAACATTTAGTCAAATGCCTTGAACAGCATGCACCACATGCATTTTTGTTGTACAGCTCTTCGATTTCAGTGTATGGCGACAGAATTCAAAATCCGTGGATAACAGTGGACGATGCACTGAAGCCAAGTGCGGGCGATCAATATGCAATCACTAAAATTGAAGCAGAAAATATAATCCGCAACAGCAAACTCAATTGGAGCATTTTCAGGTTATCGGCAATAATGGGCGGCCATAAAATTTCGAAGCTCATGTTCCATCAGCCGTTGAATACCTCTCTGGAAATTACTACACCTGAAGACACAGCAAGGGCTTTTGTAAATGCAATCGGAAAACAGGCACAACTGTCAAAAAAGATATTTAACCTCGGGGGCGGAGCACAATGCCGGATTACCTATGCAGATTTTCTATCACGTTCTTTTAAAATCTTCGGGCTGGGTGAAGTGGATTTCCCGCCGAAATCCTTTGCGGATAAAAATTTTCACTGCGGTTATTACAAAGACAGCGACACGTTAAATGCAATCCTCGACTTTAACAGGGATACCATCGACACGTATTTTGAACACGAAAAGTCAAAGATCTCACCGTTGGCACGCCTAATCAATACACTATTTAAAAAATTTATCAAGCGCTATCTGTCCCGGCAGTCGGAGCCATTGGCCGCTTATGTACAACAGGATAAAAAGCAAATGGCGCATTTCTTTAATGAGCCCGATTAATACATTGTTTTCAAACAACTGAAAGACGCAACAAATACCAATAGTTATTTAAACACTCAACGGGGTTTGTAAGAGCCGGGTACCGTCCGGAAACTAATTGCCAGGCGGTTCCACCCGTTAATCGCCACGATTGCCATAGTCAGAGCGACTAATTCCTTTTCCGAGAAATGCCGGCGCACTTCTGCATATAATTCGTCCGAAACTTCATCTTCGGAAATCAATGTCAGCGCTTCTGTCCATTCCAGGGCTGCTCTCTCCCGCTCCGTATAAAACGGCGTTTCGTGCCAGGCATTCAATGCGTACAGCCGCTGTTCGGTTTCACCCGCCTTGCGGGCATCTTTGGTGTGCATATCTATGCAATAGGCACAACCGTTTAACTGAGAAGCTCTTGTCTTTACCAATTCGTAAAGCGATAACTCCAACCCGGAATTTTTTACGTAATGCTCCAGCGCATACATCGCCTGCATGGCTTCCGGCGCTACTTTTCCATAATTTAATCTCTCCTCCATTGTAACTGATTTTATACCTCAAAAGAACATAATTTTTTGTATAATGTTTTCATTCACCCCGCATATCGGCGAGCAATGCAACAAAGGCCCGGTTTTGTGAAGAGAGCTATTATCTGCACGCCGTCACACCCGTAAACGCACACATCGCCGATTTTTTAACGGGTGATTCAGCCGGAACATCCTGCCGATTGCAGTTTTGAATGCGGATTAGCCTGGCTGGTTAAAAAATTTCTCTTCTTCTTAGTTAATACCGGATATTTTTGTCCGGTATATGTAAACTTTACATATCTTTGTCCCGAAAGATAAATACATTGTTTTCGAAGGCATGCGAATACGGTATAAAGGCAACCATATATGTAGCTAAGAAATCTCAGGAAGATAAGAAGGTGAGTTTAAAAGTCGTCGCAAGGGCAATAAACTCACCCGAGGCATATACTTCCAAAATTCTACAGCAACTCGCCCGGCATAACATTATCCATTCGGTAAAAGGGCCAAACGGAGGGTTTTATATGGACAGTAAAGCGCTCGACACGGTCATGCTCAGCAACATTGTATTTGCAATCGACGGCGACTTAATTTATAAGGGCTGCGGACTGGGAATGAAGCGTTGTAATGAAAAAATGCCCTGCCCCGTACATTATCAATTCAAAAAAATAAGAGAACAGCTTAAAGAGATGCTGGAAACCACGTCCGTAAAATCATTGAGCCTCGATGTTAAAAAAGGGCTGGCATTCTTAAAGCGATAGAGAGATATTCAATTAAAGACAATTTTATCCGAAATAGTACACTATGGACAAAAGCATTTTAGGCGAATCAGGGATAATTATTACCATATTGCTCATTGCAATACCGGTAATTGCAGCCTCATTACTGGTAATTGCAAGGATGTATTCCGTATTTAAAAAATATCAGCACAAGCGGGAATTGGAAAAATTCCATGCTTACCTGAAGGGATTGACCCCCGCGGAAGTTGAGAAGCTGGAACAGCGGAAAAAAGAACTGGAATACTCGTTAACCGACAGGGAACTGGCAGGAGATGCCACACCGGTGGACAGCAAAGGGCTGATTGACAATATCAGCCATACCGATGTATTGCGATTCGTAGAAAAAAAGAAAAAAGGGCAACCGCGACCGAACATCGAGCCCAATCTCACGAAGTTAATTTTATGGTACCTGGGTTGTTCCGTTTTTTGGTTGTTGTTCGGAACGACTATCGGCGAATACCTGGGAATTAAATTTGCGGCGCCGGATATTGACCATGCCAGTTGGCTGAGTTTCGGAAGGCTCAGACCGGTGCATACCAATGCCGTTTTTTGGGGATGGGCATCTTTGGCGATGCTCGGTTTAGCGTACTATGTCATTCCTCGTGTCAGCAATGTGAAGATCGCAAGTATTACCACCGGATATGCCACACTGATACTCATCAATGCCAGCGTGATTATCGGAAGCCTGTCGCTTATGGCAGGCCTGAATAACGGCGGCGGCGAGTACCGCGAATATATCTGGCCGGTGATGTTGTTATTTGGAGCAGGCATTATTATTTCGCTGATAAATTTTATAAAAACTATTGCTGCCAGAGCGACAAAAGAAATTTATGTTTCCAACTGGTATATCGTTTCGGCGATGATGTTTGTCCTGGTAATTGCCCTCGTCGCATATTGGCCGAGCTGGCAAAACGGTTTGGGCGAAACTATCGTACAGGGGTATTATATGCACCAGGGCGTGGGAATGTGGTTCATGCTGTTTTGCCTGGGTTTGATGTATTACTTTTTGCCGCAGCAACTCAATAAACCCATTTACTCTTACAGCCTGGGGATACTCGCATTCTGGACGCAAATTATTTTTTATACCCTCATCGGAACACATCACTTTATTTTCAGCGCCATTCCCTGGTGGTTGCAAACGGTAGCCATCGTCGGCAGTGTAGGCATGATAATCCCGGTAGTAGCGGGAACCACCAACTTCCTGATGACGATGAAAGGCACGTGGAATAAACTGTCCGACAGCTATACATTGCCCTTTTATTTAATAGGCACTATCTTTTATTTTACGGGCTCGCTGCAGGGTACTGCCGAGGCGTTTCGCTTCACCAATTTAGTGTGGCACTTCACCGATTTTACGGTGGCGCATTCACACCTCACCATGTACGGCATTATTTCCTTTATGCTTTGGGGATTCATTTACACCGTAGTTCCCCGGCTCACGGGCAAGGAGCCGCCTCACCTTACGGTAGGTGCGCATTTCTGGCTGGCACTCATAGGGCTGCTGTTTTATACCGTCCCGCTCATGTACGGCTCTACATTAAGAGGCCTGATGTGGATGGACGGCAAACCCTTTATCGACAGTGTTGCCATGATGGCTCCTTTCTGGCTGTGGCGTGCTATCGGCGGTTCGCTGATGTGGATTGCCCATATCCTGTTTGCATATAACTTCTATTCAATGGTTAAGAAGCAGGATACATTTGAAATACCCAAATCGGCGATAGATATTCTAAAAGCGAAAGAACAATTGGAAACCAAGGTCCTTATCAAATAAAAATAATACAATGCATTTTTTCGATAATCACAATAAACTCTTCGGTACGGCCCTCGCATTATTTGTCGGTTTGACAATTATCGTTGCCGTAATACCGGCACTGAAAAATCAAAAAAACAATGCGCCGCTTCCCGGCGATACGCCATTGACGGCGGATGAAATGGCCGGAAAGAAAATCTATATCGCCAACGGCTGCGTGGCATGTCATACTCAACAGGTGCGCAATGTGGATATGGATAAACTCTGGGCAGACCGCCCGGGCATTCCGGCGGATTACGCCGATGTAAAGCGCACCGATTTCTGGCGAAATACCGCCACGCTGATGGGTACCGAAAGAACCGGCCCCGACCTCACCAATGTCGGCAACAGACAAGGCTCTTTAGCGTGGAATTTATTACATCTCTATCAACCGAGAGCAGTGGTGGAACAATCGGTGATGCCCGCCTATCCCTGGTTGTTTGAAGTTAAACAGGAAGTGGGCGCCGATGATGTGGAAGTGGTTGTACCCGAAAAATTCAGAGTAGGCGTAAAAGGAAAGATCGTTGCCAGAAAGGAAGCGCTGCAATTAGTCGCCTATCTGCAAAGCCTGAAACAAATTCCACTGCCCGACGGCAGTACACCTCCCGAATTTTTATACAAGAAAGCGGAGAAACCCATTGCCGCGGCCGGCGAGACAGCGCTTCAACCGGATGGCGCACTGCTCTATACAAATAACTGCGCCGCCTGCCACCAACCCAATGGCGAAGGATTGCAAGGCGCTTTCCCGCCATTAAAAGGCAGTTCCGTTGTGCTGGGTGACGACCTGGAATTGTTTGTTAAAATAATTATGCAGGGATACGACGCCCGGCCGGAATATGCGGTGATGAATGCCGTGGGCACAGACAACAATTTAACCCCTGAAGAAGTAACTGCCATTATCAATCACGAAAAGACGAGCTGGGGAAATGATGCGCCGACAGTAAGCGTGGAAGAAGTGAAAAAAATTATCGATTTTATTAATGCTATTTCGAGTAAATAATGCAGAAGCACATCGCTATATTGGCCGTATTCCTGTTGGTAAATCAATGGCTGCACGCTTGTGAAGTTTGTAAGGCAGCACAACCCGAAGTTACCCGCGGGATAACTCATGGCGTCGGGCCGCAAAGTTATTGGGACTGGGTAATAATCGGAGCGGTGGCCGCATTGACTTTGGTAACGCTCATTCTTTCCATAAAATACCTGGTAAGGCCGGGGGAAAACGACAGCAATCATATTAAACAAACTATCCTAACCAATTTTGACGATGCAAGATAATACGAGTAAAGTAACCCTGTTTGTGGACGATGAGCTGCAGCCCATTGCAGAACTCTACACTCCCGTACAATTTGAACTGGATACCCGTAAACTGACCGACGGAGAACACACCTTAAAAATTGTCAGTAAATCGCCCACCGGGAGGGAAGGTATCCGCAAAATCAAATTTATCGTGCGAAACGGCCCTGCTATAACGGTGGATGGCATCAGCGACAACAAGGTAATTGACGGCGTAATCCCGGTGATGATTAATGCCTACGACAAGGGCAATCAAAAGAAATTTATCATCGGCGGAAGCGAAACACCGACCAGTATCCCCAGTTGGCTCTGGATCCTTTTGGTGGCATTTTTCGGTTGGGCAGCTTATTTTATGATTACCCATTTCAACCTGTAATATCCATTTTAATCTATCCCCATCCCCTGTTTACAGGGCGTCGATGCGGATACCACTATGCGTCTGCCTGTAAAATGCACAGTCGTCACAGATGGCATCCCGGCAAAGTGGAGTTGAAAACTTCAATTTTATTCATACCTTTAAGGTATTGAAACGCACAATCGTCATATCGCTGCTCGCCATGTTCCTTTACGCAAATACGGAACTCCATGAGCTGTTGAAATTGCCGGTATTAGTCCATCATTACCTGGAACACGATACCAGCTCCCCCGATTTATCCTTTTTCGAATTTTTAAAAGAGCATTACGACAGCAATAATACCCACCGGCATCCGGACAACAATCACAATGACCATCAGAAGTTGCCGTTTAAAAACGGCAATTGCAGCACGATGCACTCCGTATTGGACGTATTCCAGGTCGGGATGCAATCCTGTTGTCAGATTGATGTATGTTCCGTAAAAGCTATTTTCCCCTGCGATGATTTAATATATCTATCCTCCATTTACACCGAAGTTTTCCAACCGCCACAGTTCTGTTAATGCAGCCCGGCTAAACTCCCGGGTCTGGCAGCGCTTTACGTGTATGTATTTTGTCCAACAGCGCTGTAGTCATTCATCGATGATTTCATTGCATTAACGAATTACTTATGCTCAATAACATAATTGCATTTTCAGTAAAGAACAAACTCATTATCGGTTTATTCATCATTGCGCTCATCGGCTATGGCAGCTACCAGTTGACACATCTGCCAATTGATGCCGTACCCGATATCACCGACAACCAGGTACAGGTTATAACAGTTACACCTTCCCTGGGGGCTCCCGACGTGGAAAGGCTCATTACCTTTCCCATTGAACAGGCCAACAGCAACATTCCGGGGCTAAAGGAAATCCGCAGTTTCTCCCGCTTTGGGCTTTCGCTCATCACCATCGTCTTTGAAGACGATGTGGACGTTTACTGGGCAAGGCAACAAGTGACGGAACGGTTGAAAATTGCCGAGCAGGAAATTCCCGCAGGAATCGGCTCGCCCGAGTTGGCGCCGGTTACCACCGGGCTGGGCGAAATATATCAATACGTACTTAGAACCAAACCCGGCTATGAATCGCAATACGACGCCACCGCATTGAGGACGATACAGGATTGGATTGTGCGCAGGCAATTGCTCGGCGTTAAAGGCGTGGCCGACGTCAGCAGTTTCGGCGGCAGGGTAAAACAATATGAAATTGCCGTAAATCCCGATGTGCTCAAATCAAACGGCATTGCCATCAGCGATGTGTTTGAAGCATTGGAAAAAAATAATGAGAACACCGGCGGTGCATATATCGAAAGATCTTCTACCGTATTGTATATCCGTACCGAAGGCCTTATCGGAAGTGTAGAGGATATTCAAAATATCGTCGTGAAGAATACGGGTAACGGCACGCCGCTGTTAATAAAACACATTGCCGACGTGCGAATCGGGCAAGCGATCCGCTACGGCACCATGACGTATAACGACGAGGGCGAAGTTGCCGGCGCAGTTGTAATGATGCTGAAGGGAGGCAACAGCAGTGAAGTCATAAAAAACGTAAAAGCACAAATTGCTCAAATAGAAAAAACATTGCCGGAAGGCGTGGTGATAGAACCTTTTTTAGACCGCACCAAAATGGTGAATAATGCCATAGATACCGTTACCACAAACCTGTTGGAAGGAGCCCTTATCGTCATTTTCGTTTTGGTATTATTTCTCGGCAATTTCAGGGCCGGCATTTTGGTGGCATCCGTCATTCCTCTTTCCATGCTGTTTGCAGTGATCATGATGAATATATTCGGCGTAAGCGGTAACCTGATGAGTTTAGGCGCCCTTGATTTCGGATTGATTGTAGATGGCGCCGTCATTATCGTCGAAGCTGTAATGCACTCAATGATGGTAAAAGGTTCCATATTAAAAGTGAATGCAATGCCGGCAGTAGCCGGGGTTATGCATACTGAAACAGCAGGGCAACGCCAAAAACTTACACAGGGAGAAATGGACGCCGAAGTGCAGCGCTCGGCGAGCAGAATGATGAACAGCGCCGTATTCGGACAAATCATTATCCTGATCGTTTACCTGCCCATTTTTACGCTGGAAGGCATTGAAGGTAAAATGTTCAGGCCGATGGCACAGACAGTGGCCTTTGCATTGCTCGGCGCATTCCTGTTGTCACTCACTTACATCCCGATGATGAGCGCACTGTTCCTGACCAAAAACACGAAGCATAAAAGAAATATTTCCGACCGGATGATGCATGCCATAGAGAGCTTTTATCAAAAATGGTTAAAGAGAGTGCTGCACTATCCCAAAACAGTAATCGGGTTTGCCATCTTCTTATTTGCAATTGCAATTTTTATTTTTTCACGTATGGGAGGAGAATTTATACCCGAACTCCCCGAAGGCGATTTCGCCGTATCCACCATTGTGTTAACCGGGAGTTCATTAGATGCATCAGTGGATGCGGTTACAAAATCCGCCCATATCCTGTTGGAAAAATTCCCGGAAGTGGAGAAGGTGGTAGGCAAAACAGGCAGCGGTGAGATACCTACCGACCCCATGCCTATTGAAGCATCAGACATGATGATTATTCTCAAAGACAAAAGCGAATGGACATCGGCAAAGACATGGGATGCTCTGGCCGAAAAAATGAATTTAGCATTGCAAGATGTGCCCGGAGTGGCTTACAGTTTTCAATATCCGGTTGCAATGCGATTCAACGAACTGATGACCGGCGCCAAACAAGATGTCGTTTGTAAAATTTTTGGTGAAAACTTAGATACGCTTTCCAAATACTCTAAACTGCTCGGCGATATTGCGGGTAAGATCGAAGGCACGGAAAGTATTTATGTTGAACCGATCGACGGTTTGCCTCAACTGGTAATTCAGTTTAACCGGGATGCAATTGCCCAATACGGATTAAATATATCCGATGTGAACAACGTCATTAATACCGCATTTGCAGGACAGAGCAGCGGACAGGTTTACGAGGACGAGCGGCGATTCGACCTTGTAGTACGGCTTGCAGAAGAGAAGCGCCGCAGCGTGGAAGATGTGAGAAACCTGCTGGTATCCACGCCACAAGGATCGCAAATTCCTCTATACCAGATCGCCGATGTCTCCATCCGCGAAAGTGTAAATCAAATTCAACGTGAGAATGCCAATCGCCGGATTATTGTCGGCTTTAATGTGAATGGCCGGGACGTGGAGAGCATTGTGCACGACCTGCAATCAGGTGTTGAATCGGAATTAAAATTACCGCCGGGCTACTATGTCACTTACGGAGGAGCGTTTGAGAACCTGACAGAAGCAAAAAAGCGGTTAGCGCTTGCCGTTCCCATTTCGCTGCTGTTAATTTTCATCCTGCTGTATTTTGCATTTCATTCGGTAAAACAAGGGTTGCTCATCTATTCTGCAATACCGCTATCCGCCATCGGGGGCATTTTCCTGCTCGCCGCCCGCGGTATTCCATTCAGCATAAGCGCCGGAATCGGGTTTATCGCATTGTTTGGCGTGGCGGTGCTCAATGGTATCGTATTGATAGCCGAATTCAACAGGATACGGGCTGACGGTGAAACGGATCTCACGCAAACAGTAATCCGGGGCACCAAAACCAGATTGCGCCCGGTACTGATGACGGCACTCGTCGCATCGCTTGGCTTTTTGCCGATGGCCTTAAGCCACAACGCCGGCGCCGAAGTGCAGCGCCCACTGGCAACCGTCGTTATCGGCGGCCTGCTCCTCGCCACCTTTCTCACCTTGTTTGTTCTGCCGGTACTCTATATTCTGTTTGAAAAATTTGCACCGGGAAAAAATAATTCAATTACTCAAACGCCAGGAAATGAAAACGAATAATAAATCAATTCCAGTATGCTGCATTACGGCTCTCCGGCAGTTGTACCGCAAATACCTGTCGATGGTTTTATCTAACCAAATAACAAAAAGAAAATATCGCATGCAGAATCTGCTCTGTTTGGTCTTGTTGATTTGCTTTGATACCGGTGTCGGTATTTCGCAACAGCCCATTCATCTGCAAGGTGCAATCGATACTGCCCTGAAAAATAACTTAACCATGCGAAATGAAATGTTGTATTCCGAATACCTGGAAAAATTACAGGCCACTGCTTTTGATATTCCGCAGACAACACTGGCAGGTGAATACGGTCAGTTTAATTCCGCCTTTTACGACAATAAATGGGGAATTGCACAGGGAATCAGCTTTCCCACAGTTTACCTGAAACAAAAGTCGCTTTTGGAGGAAACGTACAAATCCGGGGTAATGCATCTTGCATTAAAGGAAGTTGAATTAAAGCAGCAGGTCAGCTCGGTATTTTACCGCCTTATCTACCTGGACGCCAAACAGCAAATTCTCATCGAAGCGGATTCCGCCTATGTCAGTTTTTTGGAACAGGCAAACCTCCGTTTTGAAAAAGGCGAAACGAATATCCTGGAAAAAACAACAGCCGAAATGCTGCGAGGTCAGATTCATCTGCAGTTGCAACACATTCAACAGGAAATAGAAATACTCCGGCTTCAATTTCAACTGTTGCTCAATGCGGTTACCCCATATTATCCGGCAGCCGAAGGTTTAAAAATGCCGTATCGCACCGGGCCGGACACTTCGGCATTGGCGTATCATCCGGCAGTACAGTTATTACAGCAGGAAAAAACAATGGCTGTATTAAATACGCAACTGGAGAAATCGAGACTTTTGCCCGATTTGAGTGTTGCCTTTAACTCGATGAGCCAACAGGGAATGGGCGCCGATGATATTTACTATCCGAAATCCGAACGGTTTGGTTCTGTCCAATTCGGTGTCGGCATCCCTTTGTTTTTCGGAGCACAGAAAGCGAAGATTCGCTCGGCAAAGACATTGGAGCAAATCAGTGAAAACAACCTGGCTATCGGGTTACAATCGCTGAAAACCGATTGCGCTTCTGCACTGAGCAACTACAATAATCAACTGGCGATCGTGCAATATTTTGAAGAAACCGCCCTGCGCAATGCAGATACTATTGTACAGACAGCGACACGCCAGTTTGAAAACGGGGATATCAATTATTTAGAATGGACAATGCTCATCAACAATGCAATAACCATCCGCAGCGATTACCTGGATGCCGTTAATGCATTGAATCAAAGTATTATTCAATTGGAGTATTTCAGCAATTCGAGATGATACTGTTGATTGATGAAACTGCAAAATACAATGGTTTTAATACGATATACACATAATACAAAACATAATAAAATAAACACATGAAACCTATAAGCAATACAATATCGAAATGCGCCGGGATTCCGGCAATTGCAATAGCCGCTTGTTTAATACTGCTTGCCGCCTTTGCACTAACCTTGCAGTCATGCGGTAAGAAGCAGGCAGCGCCGGAACCGGAAACCGGTGGCGAAACGCCAATGGAAAACACCGTTGTACTCACCGATGCACAATTAAAGAATGCGGATATTCAGGCCGCCCCGATAAAACAGCAGCGCATTTCTACCCATCTGAAGGTAAACGGAGTAATTGATGTTCCGCCACAAAACATGGTATCGATCAGCGTGCCGCTCGGCGGTTATTTAAAGTCCACATCCCTGCTGGAAGGTTCTCATGTAAATAAGGGTGAAGTGATTGCTATTCTGGAAGACCCGCAGTATATCCAATTGCAACAGGATTATCTCATGGCTAAAGCGCAACTGGCGGCATTGGAAAAAGAATACCGGCGCCAGGAAGAGCTCAACCGCAGTAAGGCGAGCAGCGACAAAGTGTTGGAAAATGCAGAAGCCGACTACACCGCACAGTTGGTCATGGTCAATGCGTTGTCGGAAAAACTAAAACTCATCCATATCAATCCTGAAACATTAAATGAAAATTCCATTTCGAGAACCATCACCATTCAATCGCCAATTGATGGATTTGTAACACATGTCAATATGAATATCGGGAAATATATTGCGCCGACGGATGTATTATTTGAGCTGGTAAACCCGTCTGATATTCACCTGACGCTTACAGTATTTGAAAAAGATCTCGACAAATTGTTTATCGGCCAGAAGGTTCTCGCCTACAGCAATGCGCACCCAAATAAAAAATACCCCTGTGAAATTATCCTTATCGGGCGGGACTTGTCGCACGAACGGGCGGTAACCGTACATTGCCATTTTGAGCAATACGATAAAGCGCTGATTCCCGGTATGTTTATGAATGCGGAAATCGAAGTCGCTTCTACTGAGGCGGTGGCAATTCCGGAGGATGGGTTAGTACATTTTGCAGGGAAATATTACGTCTTCATTCAGGCGGATACCCATACATACCATATGCAGGAAGTCATAACCGGAGCCACTGAAAACGGATTGACAGAAATCGCTTTTCCCGACAGTTCCGGAATGGATGATAAAATATTTGTAACCCGCGGCGCCTATACCCTTTTAATGAAACTGAAAAATACCGGAGAAGAATAAACTATGTATTATTGAATAATAAATGAGCGGATAACGGCATTGCCCTCTCCCGAGAGCAGATGTAAAACATACAACCCCGGAGCCGAACCTTGCAAATCAATTTGAAACAATCCGCTGTCGAAGTTTTGCGAGTAAATTTTTTGCCCGTTGATATCAAATATCTCTACCAGAAACGGATATGCAGCAGTGTAACTGCCGTTCAGTTTGCCGTTACCCGGATTGGGAAAAATGTGCAATGCATAGTCCTCAGCTTTCACCGATTCCCGCAGTGAAAGCGTAGTGAATGTCTGCACTTCTGAAAAATCCGTCCAGGTATCATCGCATTTTGCCCGCACCTTGTACTGATAGGTGGCAGATGGAATCAAACCCGTTAATAATTTTCTCGGGTAATAGCTAAATTTCTTTTGCCAGGGCACAGCGCCTTCTGCCCGGTACAACAACATAAACAAGTCGCTCTCATCCGCCGCTGACCAGTAAATTTTTGCAGTCGTTGCAGTGGCCATTAATACATCCATTTCAGCAGGCGGGGTACATGCATCATCACCGGTTAATGTTATGGTGACAACCGAATCGCAACCCGTCGAATTGGTAAAATGGAATACATAGGTTCCAATAACTGCAGTGTCACTACCATCTGGTAACATATACACTTCCTCGTCATCCAATTCCACTTCTATTGCAGTAGCAGAGCTATTGCCGACAGAGATGGAGTATTTGGAAAGCAAACCGGTAAACGGCGGACTGCCGGCGAGGATCCGCACATAATAATTGCCCTGAGGCACGTCAGAAATACCACACGTTATTTCACCATCTGCAGTTGTTCCTTCCAGTGTAATCGCTGACCCGCCTGCATCTACCGGCACTAATTGAGCGCTGAACACATTCCCGGCATCGAACAGGCCGACGATATCAAAGTAAACGTGCATTGAATCCCCGTTGCAATACGCAGTATTATCTGTTCCTTCGACTAACAGTATTTTCGAATTACATTCCGCACTCACCGTTAATACATTCTCGGTATAACGCATCTGCGACTCGATAATAAAATTATCCGGTGGCTCCGGTGTTCCGATGGGCGGAAATTCGGATTCTAATGTATAAAACGCATCCGGCACATACTGATATAAGGTAGATTCCGGGAGGTCGTCGGTTCCGGCAGGTTGAATAGTTCCGGTGATATTATTGCCATATTCAAAATGGCCGCTTCCGCTTAAATCGTATAACCCGAGCAGGAGGCCATCATTGGTAATTTCATTACCCACAAAATTCTGATAGCCGCCGGCGGCAGCGCTGCTCATAAAAATGCCGTAGAGTTCTGCACGGTTGCGAAAGAAAGTATTGTATCTGCCATTAGCACCGTGCGAATCGTCTATTACAATATTTTGCACCGTATTGCCCTCAAATAAATTGGCGTAGGGATAATTGCCGTGTAACACAAGGTCGCCGGCAGAAGACGATGGCAGCCATGTGTCTGTCCAATACGGGTTAATGGAATAATTATACGAAACGACATTACCATTGGCTCCTGCCTGTAACAACATGCTGTGGCGCAGATGATTAAAAATATTCCCGGTAATTAAATTATCGCCTGAAGTATAATGGATAACCACGCCGTAAGCTCGCCCGCCATCGCCGTAATCGAATGCATCCTGCACATAACATCCGGAAACTTCCGAATGCGTGGTCGTATGCAATTCGATATGCGCATAATTACAACCGTAACTTGCCACTCCACGCACCCAACATTCGGCTGCATACTTGAAATAAATATTTGAAAAGTTTTTTACGGTCTGATCCTGACGCACAATGGACATGTCTTCAATGCCTGTATTGGTCTTCATATTCAGTTGTTTCAACTGTACTTCCCGGGAAGTAAAAAAATCCCTGCGTATCTCCATATCTGCAAACAAGGTATCACCGGCGATACTTTCAATTTTAAAAATTTGTCCGGTAGTTTGAAACGCCCAGTCGCTGGTGACAAGCATTGCATCCTGTTCAAACAATTCGACGTAATCACCCGTCTCGAACCCCGAAGCGTCTTCCACCGGTATGGCGTTGGTACCCTTGAAAATATTCGTTGTGCAATAACTTTGAGTACCCGTCTCTCCACCCTTAATTGTAATGGCATCGGTAGGAATGTTTAAATTAAAGGTAAGTGTAGTATATGCAGCGCCTGCGCCTTTTAACACCATATTGCTTTTAAGTGCGATGCCCGACTGAAAATAAAAATTTCCCGGCGGAAAGTAAATTGCGGTAAACGATGCACTGATGGTGTCGAGTATACCGGCAATTACGGCATCATTTGGGGTAACGCCGTCGCCATTGCCTCCTGCATCCGTAAAGTTAATAATCTGTGTGGGCGTGTAGCAATCGCCGGTGAGTCCGGCCATCTGCCAGTTGACTGTACGATCGTCGCTAATTGTTTGACTGCATACAAATGTGGTAATGCCTGCCAATAAGGGTAGTAATATAAGTTTCATAAACCAGGAAGTTCAATTGTATTGGCAAGCAGTTACCAAAAGTACAGTTAGTTTTTCTTAAGGGCAACCCCCTCGGCAAAAAAAAAATATGTATTACCACTGCACCGGTTCAATATTGTGTTTTACGAGATATTCGTTTGTTTTACTAAAATGCCGGCATCCAAAAAAGCCTTTATGGACTGAAAAGGGAGAGGGATGCGCCGCCTCAAGAACGAGGTGCTTTTCCGCATTGATGAGCGCTCTTTTTTCCTGGGCGTACTTGCCCCACAGTAAGAATACCACGTGTTCCCTTCTGGCGCTCAATTGTTTTATTGCCTCGTCGGTAAAGTACTGCCATCCGATATGTTGATGGCTCGCCGGCTTATTGCTCTCAACCGTAAGCATGGCATTTAATAAAAAAACACCTTGTTGCGCCCAGCGAGCCAGGTTTCCGGAAGAAGGTATGGGCAGTTGCAAATCGGTTTGCAGTTCTTTAAAAATATTCTCAAGCGAAGGAGGGGGCTTAATACCATCGGGCACAGAGAAACAGAGCCCGTGTGCCTGACCGGGGCCGTGGTAGGGATCCTGACCTAAAATGACCACCTTCACCTCCTTGAACGGCGTTGAATTAAAGGCATTGAATATCAATGGTCCCGGAGGGTAAATCAACTTGCCTTTCTTTTTTTCGGCTTGCAGAAAAGCTTTAATATACAGAAAATACGCCTTTATAAACTCCGACTGAAGGGCATCCAGCCAACCGGGTTCCAGCGCCGGCAATTTAGATGTAATTTTTTCTTTGTCCATTGATCAGCTAACATACAGTATCTTTATAACTTCACAATATGAAGTTCAAATTAATTGGTTTTAACTGCACACTTAAAATGAACAAGCCATGGGAATACAAGTGGACGGAAATATCTCCAAACAGGTAAAATTAAAATTCATCCATCAGCTTTTAGAAGATGTGGAAGCTTTGGAATATATGGTGGAACACAACTTGTTTGAAGCCGACACGTGGCGTATCGGCGCCGAACAGGAATTGTGCATCGTCAATGAAGATTGGAAGCCGGCTCCCGATGCACTGCAAATATTAGCTGCCGCAAATGATCTTTCCATCGCAACCGAACTGGCAACTTATAACCTCGAAATAAACCTGGACCCGCTGCGCTTGCAACACGATTGTTTCAGCGTGATCCGGCAACAACTGGAAGCAAAATTATCATTGCTGAAGTCCAAGGCAGCGGAGTTTAACGATAAAATTGTAATGGCGGGAATCTTGCCATCGATTTCCCGCAACGAACTCAGCCTGGAATACCTCACACCCCTTAAGCGATACGAGCATTTAAACAATGCGCTGCTGAAAGCCAGGGGATTGAAGTTCGATTTATTCCTAAAAGGCCTGGATGAAATTCACGTGCGCCACGACAACATTTTGTTTGAAGCGTGCAATACCAGCTTCCAGTGCCACCTGCAACTGCACCCTGCGGATTTTGCCGTTGCATACAACTGGGCGCTAGCCATTTCGGCCCCCGTACTTGCAGCAGCAACCAATTCTCCTTTGCTACTCGGCAAGGAGCTGTGGAGTGAAATTCGCATTGCATTATTTCAACAGGCGATTGATACGAGGAAAACCATCGATGAAATACGTGAGCGCAAAGGGCGGGTTACCTTCGGTGAAAACTGGATTAAAAGCAATATTACCGAACTCTATAAATACAATATATCCAATTATCATCCATTGCTGTTTAAGGAACACCCGGAACACGCCATGGAAAAATTAAAAAAAGGTGAAATACCGGAACTGTATTCGCTGCGGCTGCACAACGGCACTGTCTATAGCTGGAATCGACTCTGTTACGGCACCGGAAACGGCCAACCTCACCTGCGCCTGGAAAACAGGTACATCCCTGCCGGCCCGACAGTGGCGGACGAAATTGCCAATATGGTTTTCTGGACAGGACTAATGGTTAATCCACCGGGAGAGGCTTTTGATATCTGGAATCACTTCAATTTTAAAGATGTGAAATCCAATTTTTTCAAGGCCGCAAGAACCGGTATGGAATCGGTCTTAATATGGAAGGGAAAACCGATTTCCGCAAAACGACTCATTGAAGAAGAACTGCTGCCATTGGCCTCAATAGGCCTGAGTAAAGCAGGTGTGGATGCTCGCGATATTCAACTATACCTGGGCATCATTCAGCGCAGGATACAAACGCAAACCGGCGCACAGTGGCAAATACGGAATTACAGGAAACTGAGAGAAGTAATGGGCCAAAGTGATGCCGTTGTTTCACTCACTCAGAACATCTATCAAAGGCAACAGGAAAATAATGCCGTTTGCGATTGGACGGATATTGATACAGCAGAAAGCGTGGCCGAGAGGTATAGCAAAATGGTGTACGTGCGGCAACTGATGAGTACCAATTTAATAACCGTATTTCCCGACGACCTGCTGCTGTTCGTCAATAACGTGATGCAATGGCAGAACATAGGTCATATGCTGATAGAAGACAAAAAAGGCAAGCTGGTAGGTTTGGTAACTGCTCCGAGCTTAATCGAATTCATGCAATCGCACGAGTCGTTGCACAATGTAAGCGTAGATCGCATCATGAAGAAAAAAATTATCACCATCGGCCCGGACGACACCATTCAAAATGCACTGGAACTGATGCAGAAAAATAATATCACCAGCTTACCCGTAGTCTCCAATGATATTTTGGTGGGTATCGTCACCCGTAAGGATATGCTGTGGTGGCTGTCAATGATTAAATCGCATTGAGAGATAAAAGTTTTGACGGGGCGCTGACCGGGCGCTTCTTGTAAAAATTTTAATTTTAGGCAATTAATATTTGCGTATGAAGTCTGATACACTGTATCTCGGTGCAATTGTCTGCACAGCATTCCTTGCAATTACCTGTAATACATCAAAAGAAACGGCAGTCCGGGGGCCGGGACCTGTAATATATCCAAAAACAAAAACTGTGGACAGCGTCGACAACTATTTCGGCACTTTAATTAAAGATCCGTATCGCTGGTTGGAAAATGAAGGCGATTCGGCAGTGCGTCAGTGGATCGAAGAAGAAAATGCGGTGACTTTTACATATCTGGATGCAATACCCTATCGCAATGATGTAGAAGACAGGTTGACGGCACTCAACGACTATCCCAAAATGAGTACGCCGTTTCGTGCCGGTAAATATTATTTCGTAAATAAGAACAATGGATTGCAAAATCAGTCGGTAACGTTTTACAGTGAGGGAATAGACGGCGAAGAAAAAATTTTTCTTGATCCGAATACCCTGAGCGATGACGGCACCGTAACTTCTGGCATAGCCGGATTTTCCAACGACAGAAAATACGCCGTAATCAGTCAAAGCGCTGCGGGGAGCGATTGGAATGTATTGTTTGTGCGCAACCTGGAAACCAATACAACGCTGGAAGATAAAATTGAATGGACTAAATTCAGCGGAGCGGCATGGTATAAAAACGGATTTTTTTACTCTGCCTTTGACAAACCGATTGCCTCTCAGACCTATACCGCCGCTTCCGAAGGCCAAAAGGTGTATTATCACGCACTCGGCACACCGCAAAGCAACGACAAACTGATTTACCGGGATGCCGAAAATCCACGTATTTACAACAGCGTACAGACCACTCAAGATGAGAAATTCATGTTTATTTATCAAAGCGCAGGTACCAGCGGGACCGGAATTCTTTGGAAATATGCGGATGATAAAGCGGGAAACTTCAAAACTTTATTCGAAGGCTACGATTGGGAATACTCCATCCTGGACAATGCGGGCGACAGCCTCCTGGTGATGACGAATTACAAGGCGCCGAATTATAAAGTGGTGTTGGTAGATCCCAACAATCCAAAACCGGAAAACTGGAAAGAGATAATTCCGGAAAAAGCGGAACTACTTGAAAACGTTGTGCTGTCGGGAGGAAAATTATTTACAATTTACCTTAAAAACGTATCTGCGGTTGTGTATCAATACACCCGTACCGGCACATTGGAGTTTGAAGTCGGATTGCCAGGCCTCGGAACGGTAAGCGGATTTTACGGTGAGAAAGACGATACGGAAGTGTATTACAGCTTTACCTCATTTACCACGCCTGCCGACATTTATAAATACGATATACAAACAGGTACTTCCACTTTATATAAAAAGAGCGCTATTCAGTTCGATGCATCACAATACGAGACAAAGCAGGTGTTTTATTCCAGCAAAGACGGCACAAAAATCCCGATGTTTCTCACGTATAAAAAAGGTATTGCACTGGACGGCAGCAATCCGTGTTTTCTCTATGCCTATGGCGGATTTAATATCCCACGCAAACCGGAATTCAGCACTACAACAGCCGTATTATTGGAACAGGGTTATGTGTACGCCGTTGCCAACCTGCGGGGCGGCAGCGAATACGGCGAAGAGTGGCACAAAGCGGGTATGCTCGATAAAAAACAAAATGTATTTGATGATTTTATCGCTGCAGCCGAATATCTCGTCGCCGAAAAATATACTTCGGCAAACAAACTGGCAGTATACGGCCGCTCAAACGGCGGATTATTAATCGGTGCGGTGATGACGCAGCGCCCCGACTTGTTTGCGGTGGCATTGCCCAGAGTCGGCGTATTGGATATGTTGCGTTACCACACATTTACCGTCGGCTGGGGATGGGCTGTGGAATACGGCAGCAGTGAAGTGGAATCACAGTTTAATTACCTCATCAAATATTCGCCGTTGCACAATGTGAAGGATGGCACTGCATATCCCGCCACATTGATAACCACCGGCGACCACGACGACCGGGTGGTACCCGCCCATTCCTTTAAGTTTGCAGCCACCTTGCAAAAAGCACAGGCGGGCAATAAACCGGTGTTGATACGCATCGATGTACAGGCCGGGCACGGCGGCGGAAAACCCCTTTCAAAAATTATTGCTGAAGAGGCCGACCTGATCAGCTTCACCATGTGGAACAGCGGAATTACACAATTCAAACAGGCTGCGACGCAAACGGGTCGAGGTGAATAATTGTTTAAACAGCGATAACCGGAGGCAACAGGGAAATAAAAAAACTCTTTCAACCCGGCATTGAAAGAGTGTTGAATCGGGAAGTGACCCCGGCACGACTCGAACGTGCGGCCATCTGCTTAGAAGGCAGATGCTCTATCCACTGAGCTACGGGGCCGATACGTGCGCAAATTTAAAGAAATCAATACGTTTTTTACTTCTTCCGGCTCAGTTTTGAAAGCGCTATCGTCTCAAAAAATAGAAATGAAAAATAAATCAACGCAAACGGAAGCGCAAAGGCAATTGTAGAGGAATCGGGATAATACTGTTTATAAACCAATACCAGCGCCCCCGCAATAAACAGCTTGAGAATTATTCCTGCGAAGAAAATTTGCATAAAATTCTGGAAACGCCCGTGCATATTTTTTGAATACAAATAAAAAGTGCCCAATGTAATTACAAAAAATACGGCATAGCAAATCCATGCAAACCCGATGGCAGGTCTGAATAATTCCGCTGTTCCCAACAGGAACAAACCAAGGCCTATGACGGCCGCAAAGAGCCAGAATTTCAATATAAACGACCTCATTCTTTTTTGGGTGGGTTGATAAACTCTTTTAATACGAGATATAATCCGCTAAACACCCCCAGCAAAGAGAATACAATCTTGAATGCCGGATCGGTACCTAACCAGGCATCCAGTTTTATTCCACCCACTACGCCAATCAGGATAGCGGCTATCAACTGGAATGCGATATTGGAGTACTTGAGGTAATTACCGAACGCCCGCTTTTTCGGGTTCGATGATGGCCTGGATGGCTTCTTTTGCATCCCCTTTCTTCTCTTTTGATCCCATTGTACAAATACCGTTAAACCGGGCACCGTTCTCAATCACTATCTTGGCGGTATAAATATTTCCTTCCACAATACAAGTACTTTTTAAGGTGAGCAGTTCACTGACTTCCAGGTCGCCGTTTACCTTGCCTTCGATATCCGCATTTCTGCAAATGATATCCCCGTTCACCAGGCCGGTGGCGCCGATAGCCACCTTTGCCGCCGTGCGCACAGTGCCTTCTATCACCCCCTCCACCCGCACATCGCCATCGCTCTCCAGTTCACCGGTAAGGGTAGTGCCTTGATTGATACGATTGGAAATGATCATCCCTTTTCCATTCGTGTATTGACTGGGGGATTCCGATACATTTTTATTGCCGAACATTGTTCAAATTTTAATTGAAGATAATGAATTCTGCCGGATTTAATGCAATTTTTTCGTGCCACAGCTCAAAATGCAGATGGGGGCCGGAACTGAGCTCACCCGTATTGCCGATGATTGCCAGCACATCCCCCGCTTTTACGACATCGCCCTCTTTGCGCAATAGCTGCGAATTGTGCTTATATTGGGAAATCAACCCGTAATCGTGTTGCACGATGATGACATTGCCCGCCTGCAGGCTCCAGAATGCCGCAATCACCACGCCATCAAGGCAGCATTTAATAGGGGTATTCTCCTTGGCCACTATATCCGTCCCGAAATGCCCTTCATTGACATCGAATTCGGCGGTAATCGTACCCTTCAGCGGTGGGAAAAACAACAACGACCTGAAACTCTCCTTGCTGGGGCCGCCTGCGCCACTTGCCGATAAATTAAATAAATCTTCCTTTTCGACCTCGTCCCGCATTTGTCGATCCAGCTCCGATATTGAGGTTATATCCAATGAGGTGTAGTCTTTGGTTGAATCGATAATCAGGGCATATTGCGCCGAATCCAGTTCTCCGTTTAACCGCCGCTGCAGGTTGTCAAAATACAGGTTATACGCCCGTAACTGGAGCAGCATCGAGTCCGTAGTCGCCGAATTGGCCACCGCCTGGCGCATGGTATTGTATTCAGAATAGCCCACCACGTAATTTTTTAAGGGGGTAAACACCAAAATAGAGTAAACTAAGGCGGTCAATACGACAAAAACAGTACTCAGAATCAGGATGACATTCCAGGTAGTAAGCGTCACTGAAGTGCGCACCTCGAATGTCTTGTCGTGCATCAAAACCAGCCTGTATTTGTTGCGCAGATTTTGAAACCATGTTTTGCGGCCGGCGGACGTTTTACCCATATACTGTTAAATCTAAATAATCTGCCCTTTTTAAAATATTTTTGTAGCAGTTTGGTTATATATATTCAATGTCAATAACGATTTTGAAACGCAACACAATACACATATCCTTTGCAATTTTAAGCCTTTTTTGCCTATCTGCGTGCGCATCTTCCAAAAAGTCTGCTAAGGACAACTGGTTGAGCCGCGGTTACCACAATATTACGGCAAGAGACAATGGCTATTTCAATGCAAAGCTGCTCATGCAGCAAAATGAAAAAATGCAATGGACCAATCAGAAGGACAATTATACGGCCTTACTGCCCGTGTTTAAATACGGCGATCAGCAAACCGTGCAAACTATGGCGCCATCCTATGACGAGATCATTAAAAAATCATCAATCGCCATTCAGTTGCACCCGAAAAGCCGATGGGTGGATGATTGTTACCTGTTAATCGGAAAGTCAAACTTCTATAAGGGCGCATACGAGGAGTCGCTCAAGACATTCCAATACGTCGTTTCCAAATACTCAGAACCCAAAAAGAAAAAATCAAAACACAAGCGGAGAAACAAGAAGAAAAAACAAGACACCGGCGAAAAGAAACTGCTGGATGTATTTAAACACCACCCGGCCCATCATGCCGCCTCTCTCTGGATTGTGCGCTCATTGATTGAGCAAAAACAATTTGCCGACGCCCAAACCGCTTTGAGTGTCATTAAGAGTCAGAAGAATTTTCCCGAAAGACTTTACAGTGAGTTGTATGCCGTCGAAGCGGATTTATACCTGAAACAAAATCAATTCGACGGCGCCATACTCCCGCTGGAAAATGCCATTGAATACACAAAGGATAAAGCGCTGAAGGCGAGGTATTACTTTATCCTCGCTCAATTGCACGAGAAAAAAGGCGAAAGCCCGCTTGCCATTGAATCGCTGAAAAAGGTAATTGGCTTAAAGCCGGATTATATCACCGACTTTTACGCACGCCTGGCAATTGCAAAAATCGGGATGAACAACTACGGATTCTCCGATGCCTCCACTTTAAAGACACTCCAGGAGATGGCCACCTCCGAGAAGTATAAAGAATTCTACGGACTGTTGTATTATACCCTCGCTGAAATTGAACTGGCGAAAAAGGATAAAGAACAAGCGCTTGTGTATTTAAACCTGGCGGTGCGCAACGGCGATAGCGATCCTGAACAGAAAGCGCTGAGTTATATGAAGCTGGGCGATATCTATTACCAGGATATCAATTACCCAATGTCATACAATTACTACGACAGTTGTTTGATAACATTGCCCAAGACTAACGAGCGCTACAATCAAATGCTGGACCGCAGGGATGGATTGGGCGAACTGGTGAAATACCTCAAGGTAATCGAAACCGAAAAAAAACTGCAATACCTCGCTTCGCTGAACGAGTGGGACCTGGAGAAAGAGTTGGATAAGATATTAGCCGAACAGGAAGAAAAAATACAAAATCAGCAATTCCTGGAATCGGATGAGGGACAAACCAAAACGGAAACTACGGGAGGCAGCGGCGATTTCTACTTCTACAATTCCTTATTAATGTCCAAAGGCTTTACTGAATTTAAACGCATTTGGGGCAACAGGAAACTGGAAGACAACTGGCGGCGCAGCGATAAAACTTCAACGGAGGAATTGGCAAATGAAAATACAAATGGCGACAAACAGGAGGAAACCACTGTGGATTTTTCCAGCGACAAGTTAACCCGTGCAGATATAATCGCCAGCCTACCCACAACGGAAGCCAAACTGAAGGCTTCCAATGAAAAAATTGCCGTTGCTTTGTACAACGCCGGCACCGTGTACAAACAGCGGTTTAACCAACTGACAGAAGCACGGGCCAGGTTCAGGGAAAATGTAGATAACTATCCCGACAATACTTATGAACTCCAGGCTTTGTATCAATTGTATCTGATTGAAACAGCCGGCGCACAGAGAGATGCGTATAAAAATAAAATCCTTGAAAAATACCCCGAAAGTCTGTTTGCCAATATAATCCGCGATCCCGACTACCTGGAAAAGCAGATGCACAAGAATGCACAGGTAGAAGAATATTATACCACTACATTAAACCTGTATAACGAAGGTTCCTATTCCGCGGTCGCTTCCCGCCTTGCCGCCGTGGACAGCCTGTTTAAGGAAAATCCCTATAAACCGAAATTCGACATGCTCAATGCATTGATAATCGCAACTACCGGTGATAAGGACGCCTTTGTAGAAGCGCTCGAAAAAGTGGTGGCCAATTATCCCACCGATGAAGTCGGCATTAAGGCGAAGGAAATATTGCTCGGCATGGGTTACTCGGAAAAGGTGGTAAAGGATACCGAAATTGTTGACCCAAACACCAATTATACTTTTAATGCGTCCGAAGAACATTATTTTCTTGCCGTAATTAATGTGGCAGGGAAAGCCGCAGGCACTCTGAAAAACAATCTATCCTCATTTAATTCCAAAAATTACAGCCTGAAGAATCTCCGGGTCAGCTCCCTGTTGCTGGGAAAAGAAAAAACGCTTATTATGATCAAATCTTTCCCGGAAAACACTTCCGCATTGGAGTATTACGCCAACGTCAATAAAAATGAGGCTGAAATTCTGACCGGTGTTAATGTGGAAGGAATCGTTTTTATGGTGATTGCCAAAAGCAATTATATCCAGTTTTATAAAAGCAAGGATGTGGATGCATATCTGCAGTTTTTTGAAGAGAATTACCTGGAGAACAAATAACACATGACGCTTAAAGAACAATACTATTTTTATCGCAAATACGTAATCTGGTTTTGGCTGATACTTTTATCGGGCATTGCGTTGTTTGTTTTATTTATTTACCTCGTAAGTATCGGCACTTTTGGCGCACTGCCCGGCTTTGAAGAATTGGAGAATCCGCAAAGCAATTTAGCTACCCAGGTAATTTCCAGCGATGGAGAATTGATCGGGAGATATTATAAAGAAAACAGGACCAATGCCACCTTCGACGAAATTCCCACGCATTTAACACAAGCACTCGTATCAACGGAAGATGAGCGGTTTTACAGACATTCGGGAATCGACATCCGCTCGCTGGGAAGGGTAATTGTGAAAACCATCCTGTTGCGCCAGGAAGATGCGGGAGGCGGCAGTACACTCAGCCAGCAATTGGCAAAAAATTTATACGGCAGGCCGACGAGTGATAATATCTTTTCGCTGGCAATGATCAAATTCAAAGAATGGATTACTGCCGCAAAACTGGAGCGGCGCTATACCAAGGATGAAATACTGCTGATGTACCTCAACACCGTGGAATACATTTACGATGCACACGGCGTAAAGACGGCGGCAAAAACATTTTTTAATAAAGATGTCGATTCATTGCATATTGAAGAATCCGCCGTGTTAGTGGGTATGGTAAAAAATCCTTCTCTCTATAACCCGGTGCGATATCCCGATAAAACCCTGGAGCGACGCAATGTGGTCCTGGCTCAAATGATGCATGCAAATTATCTTTCCCGGGCACAATTTGATTCGTTAAAGTTGTTGCCTTTGGATATCTCTCATTTTCGCCGACAGGATCACACAACGGGAGAAGCTACTTATTTCAGAGAATACCTGCGCCTGTGGCTGGCAGACTGGGTTAAGGCAAATCCAAAACCCGACGGCAGCACCTGGGATATCTACCGCGATGGATTGCGCATCTATACCACCATTGATTCAAAAATGCAACAATACGCCGAAGAGGCCTCGGCCGAATGGCTGACCAAACTGCAGGCGGAATTCGATAAGCACTGGAAAGGCAATAAGTATGAACCCTGGAGCTACCCCTATAGCGGGCGCACACAACCCGACCTGATTGACAGGGCAATGAAGACTTCCGAACGCTACCGCAAACTTAAAAAGCAGGGCATGTCGGAATCTGCAATTGTCGAGAATTTCAATACGCCTGTTGAGATGACGCTGTTTTCCTGGAAGGCGCCGGGCAGGGATTTGGACACATTGATTTCTCCCTACGATTCAATTAAGTACTGTAAGAAAATACTGCACCCGGGTTTCATGGCCATGGACCCGCATACCGGTGAAATCAAAGCCTGGGTTGGCGGCGTCGATTTGCGCTACTTTCAATTGGATCACGTAAACCCTTCCACCAAGCGCCAGGTAGGTTCCACTTTTAAACCGTTTGTTTATACAGCAGCAATTGCCGACAAGGGCTTTTCTCCCTGCCAGGAAGTTCCCAATATTCAGATCACTTTTGAAAAGGGAAGCAAATGGGGACTACTCCAGGACTGGACTCCTAAAAACAGCGATGGAAAATATGGCGGCATGTTGACCTTAAGCATGGGATTGGGAAAATCGGTGAATACCATCACCGCATATTTACTCCGCGAAGTTGGCATTCAGCCGGTTATTGATTTAGCCCATAATTTGGGCATTGAATCTGATTTGCCCTTCCAGCCATCCATCTGCCTTGGTGTCAGCGATATATCCGTTTACGAGATGACCGCCGCATACAGCGCTTATGCCAATAAAGGCGTAGCAGTACGCCCGACATTTATCACACGCATTGAAGATAAAAACGGAAATATCATCGCCGAATTTCCCGTTCAAAAAGTGGAAGTTATGCGGGAGGAGATCGCCCATGTCATGTTGAACATGTTGCAATACGTGGTTAATTACGGAACCGGTAACCGCCTGCGCAGAGAAGCCTATGGTGGTATTACGGGAGAAGTTGCCGGCAAAACGGGAACAACACAGGAAAATACCGACGGCTGGTTTATGGGCATCACACCTCAATTAGTATGTGGCACCTGGGTAGGCGCCGATGACCCGGTAGTACATTTTCGCTCGACCGCTTTGGGACAGGGTGCTAATATGGCCTTGCCCATTTACGGATTGTTTCTGCGCAAACTCTATGATGACCCGTCAACCGGTATCAATCCGGGCGCCAAATTTCCACCCTTTGAAGGCACTAAGACCATCGAATTGGATTGCAGCAAATACAAAACAAAACGGGATAATGTTTATGAAGAATTACTGGAAGGTTACCAGTAATCACATGCGCATCTGTCGTCCATAGAGACTTGTGCCTGTGTTAAATTTGAAATGACAATACTTGAAAAATGCACATCGAAGCAAATTCCGTGGATGACTACATACAGGCAATCTCCGGCGACAGGAAAACCGCTGTGATAACATTGCGCAATACCATACGCAAGAGTTTACCGCCGGGCTATACGGAAATATTTGCATACAATATGCCTGCTTACGCAGTTCCTCACTCTGTGTATCCGGCGGGATATCACGTAGATCCAAAAATACCGTTGATGTTGATGAGTTTTGCATCGCAAAAGAATTTTATCTCCGTGTACCACATGGGTTTGTATATGGATGATGCATTAATGCATTGGTTTAAGGCGGCCTATTCTGACAGGGTTAAGACAAAATTGGATATGGGGAAGAGTTGTATCCGGTTTAAAAACCCCGGGGCAATCCCCTACGGTTTAATTGCCGAATTAGCATCTAAGCTTACTGTCAACCAGTGGATTGCGCTGTATGAAAGTAAATTAACCGTTAACCCGAAGCATTCAAAAGGAATTTGATACACATGCAATTGAAGAGAGGCTTCATTTCACAGTTCGGGCATCGGTGCATTCTGTGCATGCCGATAGCTCTTTCTATATGTCTCATTTTATTTTCTTCATCCGGCTTGCACAATAGAACCCCTACCCGTGAAATTACAGTGAGCTTGAATTTTGAAGAGGTAGATTCTGATTTTCTCACCGGCAGAAAGAATTATTACACGGATGAAAATTTTATGGAGATACCCGCTTATCAGGCGTACAGGAAAGAAATGTTCCTGCTGAAAGATACCTACCACGCATTTGCAAAGATGTACGATGCTGCAAAAGCGGATGGTATTACATTAAAAATCATATCCGCCTCCCGCACGTTTGACGAGCAGAAAAATGTTTGGGAAGATAAATGGAAGAAGAATGCAACGGCATATCCCGACCCGGTTGAACGGGCGCAGTACATTTTGCAATTCAGCGCCATGCCCGGTACGAGCCGCCACCATTGGGGAACTGAAATTGATTTGAACAGCCTGCAAAATTCCTATTTTGAAACGGCAGCCGGAAAGAAAATCTACGACTGGCTGCAAACGCATGCACAGGCGTACGGATTTTGCCAGACTTATAATAGCTATACAATTCGCGGTGGCGGCTATAATGAAGAAAAGTGGCATTGGTCATTCTATCCCATTTCCGACAGCCTGTTGACGCTGTTCAAACAGAAAGTGGATTTGAGAAATATGCATGGTTTTTCCGGTGTGGAAACTGCCGGGCAGTTACATGTGTTAAGCGATTATATCCTGAAGGTTAATTATGAATGTGATTAATTTGCACAGCGGTTGTATGGCACATGACTCCCGAACACTTTAAAAATATTGAAATCACCATTCCTGCCAACCCGGGGGTTTACCGGTATTACGACAAGGATAAACACATTCTCTATGTCGGAAAAGCGAAGAACCTGAAAAAACGGGTGAGCTCCTATTTCAGGGAAAGCGGTTTAAGCGGAAGGATTCAGGTGCTGGTAAGAAAGACCGAGTCCATTGAATTTACCATTACTAACACCGAACAGGATGCGTTTCTACTTGAAAATACCCTGATTAAAAAACTACAACCCAGGTATAATATTAACCTGAAGGACGGGAAGACATATCCCTATATCGTAATTAAGAATGAGCGGTTTCCGAGAATTTTCTTTACCCGGAAAAAAATTGCCGACGGCTCGCAGTATTTAGGCCCATACACATCGCTGTCACGGGCAAGGGCTATTTTCGACTTTATAAAAACGCTGTTCCCGATACGCACTTGTTCTTACAACCTGTCGGAAGCAAACATTAAAGCCGGCAAATTCAAAGTATGCCTGGAATACCATTTGGGAAACTGTCTCGGCCCCTGTGAAAATTTGCAGACAGAAGCCGATTACATGGAAAATGTACAACAGATTATTCATATCCTAAAAGGGAATATGGGATTGGTAAAATCGCTGTTTCGCCAGAGGCTCAACAATCATGTGGAGGCGCTTGAATTTGAACAGGCCGAAGATATCCGGAAAAAATTGGAGGCAATCGAACAATACCAGAATAAAAGCAGCGTCGTAAATATTCATATTGACAATGTCGATGTGTTTGCAATTGCAGATGCCAGCAGCTTTGCGGTAATCGGTTTTCTTAAAATCATGCAGGGTATGGTAACTCAGGCTAAGACGCTGGTAATTCGCAAAAAGCTGGATGAAACACCCGAGGAGCTCTTGCTCTACGGCATCACCGAATTACAACTCGAGTTCGACAGCCGTGCAACTGAATTGATCTTGCCGTTTCCGATAGACCTGCCTGCTACTGCCGCAACACAACACATTCCACAAGCGGGAGAAAAGAAAAAACTGTTGGACCTGGCCTTTAAGAATGCAATGTATGTTAAAGAAGAAAAGGAAGCAGTCAATGAAAAACGGGAGAGGAAAAAAGGCAATGTGCGCATCCTGGAAGCCATTAAACAAGATTTCCGATTAACACAACTCCCCTATTGCATAGAGTGTTTTGACAACTCCAATATCCAGGGAACAAACCCGGTTGCCAGTATGGTAGTATTTCGCAATGCCATGCCGAGTAAAAAGGATTACCGGCATTTCAATATTAAGACTGTAACAGGGCCGGATGATTTTTCGAGCATGCGTGAAATCGTATATCGCCGTTACAAGCGTTTAATGGACGATGCTTTGCCCCTGCCGCAGTTAATCGTCATTGATGGGGGCAAAGGCCAGTTACACGCAGCAGTTGATGCATTACAATCGTTGAATATTTACGGCAAAGTGGCGATATGTTCCATTGCAAAAAGATTGGAGGAAATTTACTTTCCCGAAGACAGCGTGCCTTTGTACCTGAATAAAAAATCGGAAAGCCTGAAGGTAATTCAGCAATTGCGAGATGAGGCGCACCGCTTCGCAATTACCTTTCACCGGCGGAAGAGAAACAAATCCGCTTTAACTTCAGAGCTCGATGCCATACCGGGAATAGGCCCATCCACAATCAGCCGTTTGATTAAAGTATTTAAAAGCGTAAAGAAAATTAAAGTTGCCGATGAGCAGTCCATTGCCGAAGTTATTGGTAAGGCAAAGGCACGTATTATCGTTTCGCATTTAAACAACCAACAGGGTTAAAATAAAAATGCCACACAAACATTTGTGTGGCATTTTTATCGGAAAGAATATAAATCAGAACTCCCAAAGCTGGTGTTCAAATTCGAATATCTCATTCTTAATCCTGTCGCTTTCCAGCACCTCGTCAATTCCGGATGCATACGAATTGATATATCTGTCGTACACGTTATCTTCTTTAATGATATAACTGCTGAAAAAACGCATCTCAAAAATATCGTCGAAGGTGAAATACCGGGCGCTGTTCTGCTCATTGAAAACCTCGTGACGCACAAACAGGTTGCGCAAATCGGGGTAGTATAACCAGAACATCAATTCCTCGCCAATGGGTTCGCCGGTAAATTCATCGATGCGTTCGCGAATTGGTGCAATGCCGATAATGCGGACTACAAGAGTTGAAGTTTCCTGGTCGAAAATCCAATCTTCCTTAATCTGCAGTTTTTTTATGAGCTTATAATCAAACTCTCTTGGTATTACCTTAATTACCTCTTCATAAGTTACCTCATCATACTGGTAAACAGTATCCACCCCTTCATAGCGCTGAACAATTTCATCAATCGTAAAGGCTGTTCCCTCCCGAAAATCATCGTACAAAGGATTATAGGCAGTTACTTCACCGGACTTGATCGCTTCATAAACAAACTGCATAAACGGGTCTCGAGGCCATGTAAATATCAGGTTCATCTTCTCCCTGAAATCAATATTCCGCCAAACCCGTTTTTCCCAAAATACATCCGACTCGCGGATGTAGTCATACGGAATTACTTCCCGGGTGTTTATTAAGTTCCTGGTGTAGGCGCCATCCAACTTCGCTTCCGAAGTCGGCTGTGCAAATACCCCTGCAGTTGCAAGTGTACTAAACAGGAAAAAAAGAATGCGATTTCTCATAATATAGATTTTTATCCTATAAGTTTAAACGATAAACTCAGCTGGCGGGTAGTTCCGTCGGGCATCCTCACCGAAATCCTTGGAAACACGATAGTATCTCCCGGTTTGGCCTTTTTCTTAATTTCATTCATCAGCGAGGTAAACTTGTTGGAACTGGAAACATCGGAAACGATATTTCCGCCACCACTCGGTGCATATACCATCTCAAACCCGGAAACTGTGTAAGGAATTTGGAACACAAAGTCCGGATTACGGGCATCTATCTTATCGGTAATCTTAAACTCTCCCGCCTTCATGGTACCTCCTTTGGAGGATCCGCAGTAGGGATACGGGTCTGGTATTCGCCTTACCCGAAACTCTTCGGAATAAGTCTTTGAACCCTCGGGCGACTGTACGGTTACGTTAATTTTATCCAAACCGACAGTCGTCGGCTTTGCGATATATTCTTCGCCTTTCACCTTGGCAATCCCGCAACCTGATGCAGAAACCTTGTCGGCAGCAAATCCCGGTACGGAAATTTTCACAGGGTTGTCCACCCCGATGTACAGCACATTCATTGCAGTAGGAGAGATAACGGCCTGACCCACCTCGAAGGTTTCATATCCGAAATCAAACGGATAGAACTGGTATTCGCCTTCTTTCACCGGATCCGGCAACCGGATAACGCCCTGGTATTTAGGGCTGCCGGTAGCTAATTCTTTGATTTTTCCCATTCCTCCAACTACTTCGATCTGGCGGGCTCCTGACAATGGAATATCCTTGCCTTTAATCACGTTGTAATCGCCATTTGCATCCTGGTGAACGGCGCTTGTAAATGTGCCTAAGAACACTTCAATATTTGCCTGTTCTGAAGTGGCTGCAATAAAGATATCGGCGGTATATTCATTGCCTCTCTTCACATAAGAGGAAGGCGCAATTACTCTTGCCGCCATCTTATCGAATTTGATTTTTGCTGCGTCCACCTGGGAGGCCAGGTGTTCCAGGACAGTAGATTCCGTACTCTTTGAATCATTCTGAATTTTGGTGAGAATAGTAATTACCGCAATGGTCGGCACCTTGTAGAAGTTAAATTCTTCCCATGTGAGCTTATTCGCCTGCGCATCGGATTCATCGATGGACAAGGTCAGTTGCGACGCTTTCGCTTCGCCGTTCCATTTATTGAGTATATTTTTATATTCCTCACTTACTTTTAATATCTCGGCTTTTAATTCGGCTCCCTTGCCGCGATTGATAAACATCGTAGTCGGTTTCTCCGTATCGCTCTCGCCTTTCAGTTTTTCCAGGCCCGAATGTTTATCAGTGATGGTTCCGCCGGTATATTCAATCAACTCGTTTTTAATGCCCTCTATGTAATTATAGAATTCACTGGTGAGTTTTTGAACGGCCATTGCATCCTGGTTTATCTGTTGTACCCTGTCAGTTTGTTCCTCGGCTGCTTTATCGGCAATGCCGGCAATAATCTGAGAGTTTTTATCGGATAAAATGGTATTGGTATTTCCAATACCTTTATTCACCAGGTTAAAGGCGTTGAGAATCTCGGCAGAAACGTTAAGTGCAAGAAGGGCTGTCAACACCAGGTACATGAGATTAATCATGAGCTGGCGTGGTTCCTTAGGTATTGACATTTCTTTTTACTTTTCTTATTTTAATGAATTAATTGATTAGCGGTTGCTCCCTGCACCTGCACTCATGGCAGACAACATATTACCATATACCCTGTTCAATGCAGCCAGGTTATTTGACAACTGACCGATTTCTTCTTTGTACTTTTGAGTATCTGACAGAGATTCATTCAGGTTATCCATCGCCGAATTCAACGAGCCATAGAAACGGTTCATCGCTTTCAGGTGATTATTGGTATCCTGTAACTCCAGCTCGTAAATCGAATTTAACTGACTGAGGTTTTTGGTTACAACCTGCACCTGTTCGTGATACTTGGAAGTATCTACGGACGAAGATGCAATTTGAGACATGGCGTTGGCGGCATTGTGATATGCTTCCCGCATTTCGGAAACTGCCGATGATGCCTCTTTAATGTTCATGCTGTACTCATTGGTATTCAGCGCCGCATCGTGTACGTCTGACAATTTCTCGATGTTGTCGCCCAGTTTCTTCAGATTTTCACCCAAACGTTCAATCATCATCGGTTCCACTTTGGATTCTTCAAGCATCTTATCCAATTGCTGTGTTACGCTCTGTTTTGGTTCCAGCTTATGAATTTTCTTACCTGTTTTGGCTTCTTCCACTTCCGGAGATATATCGAGATCCGGGTAAATTTTTTCCCAATAATAATCCTTGTGCGGAGGCAGCACTCCCAAAAGGAGGAAAATAAAGGCTTCGGTAAACATACCCACCATAAGCATAAGGTCGGCTCCGTCCCAGTGAAGGATTTTAAATAAAGCTCCAACGAGAACAATAGAAGCGCCAACGCCAATGATTAGGTTTTTGATTCTTTTAAAACGATCGGTTTCGAAAAACGCAGACATTGTGGTACTTGATTTTTTGGTTAATTAAAATTGTTTAAATCACACACATCAACCTACGGGCACTCCCTTTGGCTGAATAACTTTAGAAATCACTCATTGACCTGCCCAAGAACGGCATTACACAGCGAAAGCCCACATAGCTGTTGGCGGTGTCCTGAAACTCGTAATGTCTTGTACCGGTTTGAATAAAATAACTAATATCTTTCCATGAGCCTCCCCTGATCACTTTGCGCTTCAACGCCGGCGGGTCGCTGTCTTCGGCATCGTAGCGTATATCCGGGTTTTGATCGTGGATAAACGCATAGGAATTCTCCTTGAATGCGGTAGATGTCCACTCTGCAACATTACCGGCCATATTATACAGTCCATAATCGTTTGGAGCATAGGAATATACATTTACGGTATAATACCCGCCGTCTTCGGGATAGTTACCCCGGCCGGGTTTAAAGTTGGCCAGGAAACAACCTTTTGTATTGCGCACATAAGGGCCGCCCCAGGGATACGGCACCAGGTCGCGGCCGCCTCTTGCTGCGTATTCCCACTCGTGTTCTGTAGGCAAGCGGAAGTCATCGACAATCACATCGCCGTTCTTAATTCTCCACCAGTTCCAGAACTCGGTTCGCCAATGCGAGAAGGCATTGGACTGATGCCAGGTTACCCCAACGACGGGGTATTCGTCAAAGGCGGGATGTGAAAAATATTGCCTGGTCATCGGCTCATTATAGGAATAGGCGTAATCGTGAACCCAAACCAGGGTATCGGGATACACCCGCACGGTCTTTTCGTCCATGAATTCGCTGATATACTTATCGCGATCCATATTTGTCTCCTTACTGGCGGCGTCTTTCCACTTTATCCAATTATAGGTATACACCAGGCGATTCGGATCAATCGTGCGGTAATAGCGGTATTCGCCCGGAGGCAACAGCATCTCCTGGAGTTTTGCGGATTGTTCGGGATCTTCCCAGTCGATTTCCTGGGTCCAGTCCAAAATGGGCTCTTCGGTAACCTGTCCCTCCTCGGCCTCTACATAATGGCCGAGCAGCACATGGGCTATGGAATCCCGCACCCAGAATACAAATTGGCGGTACTCGTTATTCGTAATTTCGGCGTCATCCATGTAAAATCCGGAAATGGAAATGGACTTTTCACGTTGCCATAACGAGTTGTTCACATCCTGGTCGCTCGGGCCAATATGCAAGGTCCCGGATGGAACGTACACCATTCCGTAAGGATTTATAGGCTCCCAGCCCGGCCTGTCTAGTGTACCTAATAGCTGACCCCGGTAATCATCCCAACTGGATGACACACATCCGGAAAGGAGAAAAGCTGTGATTAATACAGCCGGGATTAAAGATATTCTTCTGTTCATACTAGAGTGGTTATGCAAAGTAGTGTCGTAAAATTATACTTTTTATCAATAGAAAACCGCATTCTGTGACAATCTATAGCGATTGACAGCTTAAAATCCGGTTTGAAATTAAAAACAATATACGACATGACAAACGTTCAGTTCAATAATAAAGGTATCTCAGGTTATTAATTTCCTTACCGGCCCTGGGCCTTTCCAATGGCACACGGTAGGCGATTGTCAGCTCATGCGACCCCTGGCTTACCGCACTGAGGCCTGATAATGTTATATCATAGGAATAATGTATCCCCAATCTCTCCGTAATATTCCACCCGCCAATAATTACGACAGCATCGGTTTGATTCTCAAGATAACCTCTAAACGAGGCGCCTAAAAATAAATTGTTTTTATAGTCGAGCAGCAGGTTCACGTCTGCCATACTCTCAATAACATCCGATTTAAAAAGAACGGTAGGCCGCAGGTGCCACTTACTGCCAATTTCCTGCGAATAGCCTAAATAAACGTACCCTGTGGGTGAATATTGTATCGAAGTATTCCCGGCGGCAGTAGGGAATTCAAATGCCTGACCCAGTAGGTGCAGTACCGAGACGCCGGCTTCCAGCTTACCTGATTTCAATGCGATACCCGCATTCAAATCAGGCAGGATATCGCTTACCAGCGTTTCCGGGATGTAATTGTCATTGTGATCTACCATCCCTTCATAACTCCCCTGCGGTGCGATGAGCTTACTGCCGTTCAGCGCCTGGTAGGCTATTCCGGCCGAAGCTCCCAGGCTCAGAGTAGTGGTTGTACTCAGGCTGACATGATAGGCATAGGCAAGGGCTACGGCGGTGGTTTGCAATTGCCCTGCATTATCATTTACCAGCCTGATACCTGCTCCGCTATGGATGCGGTATAAGGGAAAATGGGAACTCAGCGACTGTGTCTGGGGCGCTCCCGGGATGTCAACCCATTGGCTGCGGGCGTTTACCACACTTACCACGGCATCCTCCAGCCCTGAAAAAGCAGGGTTAAAAACAGCCGGTGCATTCATATATTGACTGAACTGGGGTTCGTGTTGCGCCCTGACTGCCAATGCGAGAAACGCACCCATAAACAATGCACAACAATGCCTCGACGGATTCAAAACAATGAAATATCGGCCTAATCTCAAATCGTTTCCTTAATTATCCGGTGCAAAATAATCAATGCTGTTTTCACTTCAAAATCCTGGTTCTTATCCATAGTATTCTGACATCCATTTGACATGTGTTCGGCGTATTGACCAAACAGCAGGCGCAAACCGGTATTTCCTCCGCTGATTCCGCATGCTTCTTAGGTGCCGGCCCGTCTATACGGTCAATCCGGTAGTGTCGAACTTTCCGTATGGCATCGGGATCTATTTCTTCTTATTCACAACCGATAAATACTTCTCCAGCGCCATGAAGATGGATGGGGTCTCGGCAGTAGGCGCCGCCACATCCACCCGGATATTATAATTTTCCAGAGTCTTAAGGGTCAGTTCACCCAAACATGCGATGCGGATATTACCCTGTTTAAAATCGGGGTAATTAAAGAGCAGGCTGTCCACGCCTTTCGGGGTAAACAGCAATATCATATCAAACTGATCGATTGGTTGTAAATCCTGTAAATCGGTAGGAATAGTTTCATAAATAAACGCCTCGCTGAAATCGGCGTTCTTCGATATTAGAAACTGGTTGATATTGTCCCGGTGTTCCTGAGCGCAGGGAAATAAAATCTTTTCATTCGGGATATGCTTTGCCATAACCTCAAACAATTCATTCTCCTTGCCATTGGATCCATAGAATATTTTCCGCTTTCTAAACTGAATATACTTCTGAAGATACACCGCCACTGCTTCTGAAATACAGAAGTATTTAGTTTCCTCCGGCATGCGGATACGCAATTCTTCACAAACCCTGAAAAAATGATCTATGGCATTTTTTGAAGTCAGAATAACGGCTGAATATTCCCGTATGTCAATACGCTGTTTCCTGAATTCTTTAGCCGGGATACCCTCTATTTTAATAAACTGGCGAAACTCGAATTTAACCTTAAACTTTTCGGCAAGGTCTGTATAGGGATTCTTAGATATTTCAGGTTTAGGTTGTGATACCAGTATTCTCTTTACCGGTGTCATCACCTCATCATAATTAGACATTCAACTAATTTTTCAGCTGTTTATTTCTAAGTTGCCGATCACTTTAATAAGTATCAGCAACGGTGCAATTTCCAGGGTGCAAAGATAGATTAAAAAATAAAAGAAGTGAAACCTGGCAAATCCTCCCCCTATCTGCACACCTTTTATTATCCGGATTATGTAAACGCAAATCAACACCCCTGCTCCGCAATACAACGCCCATTGCGAAACCGGCGAATCGGTTGTAGCCATCAGGATGGCAAATGGCAACAGGCAGATACCCGTCATTTGCAGGAGCACCCTCGTGTTGAACCGGAAGAAATTCAATTCCGCTTTAAACGGATAGATTAATGACAACAGGCCATAGACTAACGAACGGGCAAAATATATAGCGGGAATTAACAGTCCGTAAATTGCAATATCCAAATATTTATTCCCTGAAATACCGGGGAAACCGTAAGCGCTGAGTAGCTGATACAGGAAAACGGCACTTACCAAAACAAAATTCAGGAAGATCAGCAGGCTGAAAATACCTGCCGAGAATTCGCGGTCCCGGTAAATTTGCTGCCCCAGGTTTTGATTGACTATCACCGTAATATTCTCGCCAAGCTGGCGAGGGTATTGCACACGCAACAGGGTGACATAAGCCAACAACAGCAACAGGATGCACGGTATGATCCATTCCGCCTCTGCACGTCGGGGTTGCATGACCTGTGACGTAACACTGCCTGTTTGCACAAGCAGGGAATCCATATTTGCAAATCCAAAAGCACTTTCCGCAGCAATGGCAGCAGACGTATCCGCAACAGCGGGCTGAGCAAGCGTATCCACCGTTTGCGCATTTGAAAAATGCAAATTCAAAAGAATTACAACTGCAGTAACTGTCTTGCGCACGCTAAAAATAATTTATATACCCAAAATGAATTTTTGCATTTCTGAATTGCAATGGCGTAGTTTCAGTTTTCCCCAGCGCATAACTCAATCCGAAAATACCGGCTTTTGTCTCAAAGTTAATACCTGCTCCAAATCCAAGCGGAAATTCGCAGAGTGCCGGGTTCAGGCTTTCATTGATGGCGTAACCGATATCGGCAAACAACTGCGCAAAGGAATTTCTGGAGAGCAGGTAGCGAAATTCAGTCGTTATCAGGTAATACGCCGAGGCGGTGACAGATTGTTCGTCGAAGCCCCTCAGGATGCCGTTGCCTCCAATGCGGTACAACTCGTTGCTGAAAATCTGGTCGTTAAAAATACCGGCGCCTCTGAATCCTGCCAATATTGTCGCATGCGAAAAAATGGGAATAAACCATTGGATTTTAAACTGGTAATTGATGGAGAGCGATCTCAGGCTGATACTGTCGTACAATGTTTCAAAATCGTAATCGGGAAATGCCGGGTCTGTCAAATCGAGTAAGCTGACATTTTTCTTTATCGTTTTAACGCCGGCGGAAACCTGGCCCTCCAAAAAGATACCCCGCCTGGGGTTATACAGGTAATCGAGATTTTCATAATGCCCTCCGATTCCATAGGATTTTATTTGCAGATCTACATTGGGCGGCAGGCTCTTGTTGGCGAGGACGTAAGCGGTATCCATTTGCAGAATATCCGAATGATAAAAAGCGATAAATCCCTTTACATAGTTGTTGCCGCGAAAGTGAAACAACACTCCCGCATTTTCTTTTCTCTCTAAAAAGGTCGAATCACGCAGGAACAGGCTGAACCCCAAGTCGAGCCCGACAGGCAGGGAAGGCAGGTAGGGATACATCAGTGAGGCTTGCAGTTCCTTTGTAGAGCTCTCCAATTGGGTAAACCGCAAATCGAACAATTCGCCGACCGAAAAAATATTGTACAAGCGCAAATTGCCGTCGCCCGTCACCAACAGCCTTCCGGTGATTGCGTTATTGGGTAATACGCCGATAACCGCATCGAATTTACTCGCATTCTTATTGTCGAGAAATGCAACCACCTTGGCTTCATTGCCCAAAAATTCCACCTGGGTGCTGCGCAGAAAATTCGCAAATGGCAATTCCTTTAAACCCAAATCCACCGCATCGATTAACGCCTGGTTATAAAATTTTCCGTTTTTAATTCCCGTATATTGTGACAAATAGTTTTCGGATAATTGCAAGTCGCCACGCACTTCAATGCCTGAAAATTTTATCAACCTGCCCTTATCCAGGCGGAGGGTAGCCGTCAGTGCCGTATCCTGCAATGCTATATCGTCCAGCCAGGTAGTGGCAAATGGATAACCGTGCATCTCGGCATAGGTAATCAGCGACTGCATCAGCACAAACAACTCCAGGTGATTATAGGGCGCACTCGCAAATTTTTTCTCTTTAAAGCCCGCTGCGTTCAGGATTAACGGATCTATACTATCGGTTTGCAGGTGTACCCAGTCAATCCGGCGCCCGGTATGCCACCGGATATGCCAAATCGTATCGCTCTTTGATATGATCTGATAATGTGCCAGCAGGTAACCGGCATGGTATGCAGTGAGCAGCAATTCATTCAGGCTTTTGGCGGCGAGTTGTGCATTGTCGAACACGGTATCGGGTGAAAAATTTTTGCCGAAGATTTCCTTGTCAAATTCTCCATCGTCAAACCTGAGCACGCAGGCATCCTGGGAAAAGGATTTCTGGCCCATCCAAAGTATCGCAGATAATATGAATAATTTTACAGTCACTATGCCGAACAAATTTAATCACATTCTATTCCCT
Organism: uncultured Chitinophagales bacterium; assembly: GCA_964492065.1. GTDB lineage: Bacteria > Bacteroidota > Bacteroidia > Chitinophagales > BACL12 > JADKAC01. The sequence continues at coordinate 66,574 of CAZBHH010000001.1, forward strand.
GCTGCGTGAGCCGATGGCTGGTATTTATATTCATATTCCGTTCTGCCGTCAAAAATGCAATTACTGTAATTTTCATTTCAGCACATCGGTAAAACGCATTCCCGAGATGACGGATTGTATTAACCGGGAAATAGAATTGCGAAAGGATTACTTAAAAAACGAACCTGTTGATTCGGTCTATTTTGGCGGCGGCACGCCATCCTGGATTGGCACGGCGTATATTCAATCTATTTTAAATACCCTGCACGAAAATTTTACAATTAGCCCCCTTGCCGAAATCACCTTAGAAGCAAATCCCGACGACGTACAACCGGAGATGCTCGCCACATTGCGCAATTCGGGCATCAATCGCCTGAGTCTGGGTGTTCAATCTTTTTTTAATGCGCACTTGCAATGGATGCATCGGGCGCACAATGCGGAAGATGCACATTTAAGTATCCGGCAAATACAACAGGCGGGATTTTCCAATTACTCCGTAGATCTCATTTACGGGTTACCCGGTTTAACGGATGACCAATGGCGTCAAAATCTCGAAGTATTGCTAGGCGAAAATGTACCGCATATTTCCTGTTACGCATTGACGGTGGAGCCAAAGACGGAATTGTTTCATACACTGAAGAAAAACAAAATACCGCCGTTGGACGAGGAGCAATCGGAGCGCCAATACCATATCACCCACAGAATACTCACTGAAAACGGATACGACCACTACGAGATTTCCAATTTTGCAAAACCCGGTTTCCGGGCGGTGCATAATTCCGCATACTGGGAAGGCAAACACTACCTGGGCATAGGGCCTTCGGCGCATTCTTTCAATGGGGCCTCAAGGCAGTGGAACGCAAGTAACAACGCATTGTACATGCATGGTATAGGGCAGGGAGTTATCCCGCACGCATATGAATTACTTTCACCGGTGCAGCAGGCAAACGAGATGATCATGATTGCATTACGGCAAAGCAGTGGATTAAACCTTACCGGGTTTCAACAGAAATTTGGCACTGCATTTTATAAGGCGCTGTTAAAAAATATCGGGCGCAACACCTCTGCATTCGAAACCGATACCGGAGATAACCTGGTTATTCGGGAATGCAACCGATTCATATCAGATACAATTATCAGCGATTTATTTCTGGAAGAATGAGTAGTTATGGGTTTACCCGTGTAGCCGGCATGTGCAAGGCTAAGAACCCGCACATAGCTTTATAAAATTCCAGCCGGTTTTCTTCCAACCGAAAGCCATGTCCTTCGTTTTCCTTCAGCATATACACGACATGGATGTTCCGGTTGAGCAGCGCATCAACCATTTGCTGCGATTCCAATTCAGTAACCCGCGGATCATTAGCTCCCTGAGCAATAAACAACGGCGCCACAATTTTGTCGGCGTGTAATACGGGCGACACCTCGGCAAGCAAAGCGCTGTCTTTAACCGGATGACCTATCATTTCATACAGCATTTCCTTTTCGGGTTCCCAATAGGCGGGAAGATTCGCCAGCAGGGTGAAAAGATTAGATGGACCGACGTAATCAATGCCGCATGCATAGAGGTCGGGCGTGAATGTCAGACCAGCCAAGGCGGCGTAGCCACCGTAGGATGAACCGTAAATGGCGATGCGTTCGGGATCTGCAATCCCCTGTTGAACGAGCCAATTCACACCGTCGGTAAGGTCGTCCTGCATTTTGCGCCCCCACTGTTTAAAACCCGATTCGGAAAACGCCTTGCCATACCCCCAACTGCCGCGGTAATTTATTTGCAATACCGCATAGCCCCGGCTCGCCAGCATTTGCACTTCGGGTTTGAATCCCCACATATCCCGCGACATGGGGCCGCCGTGTACAATCATAACTAATGGCATATGCTTACCCTCGCTGTGGATGGGTATCGTCAAATACCCGTGAACAGTCAGGCCGTCTCTGGTATTAAAACTAATGGGTTGCATCGGCGACATTTCTTCCGACTGAATACTCTCGTTGAGTATGGCGAGCTGATCCAGTCGGCGATTTACGGCGTTGAACAAATAATACCTCCCCGGCGATACATCCGAATAAGTCCGCACGATGATATTCTCCTCTTTATCATCTATTGAACTGAAATAAATTTCTTTATTGGGCAATTGCGTTTTAAGGTATTCGTAACAGCTATTCAGTTTCGGATCGGTGAACACCGTATTTTTCTTATCTGTGATAAAATAATAAGCAGTCAGCACCTTGCGCCTGCGAGAGCTTTCAGCCCACCATATATCCACTTCGGGATGTTCGAAAATCAATTCCGGGTGTTGGGGATCAGCCGGGTCAATGCGCACCAACGCCGCTTTATCCCTGTTGAGGTTTGACAATGCATAGATATGGTAATTGTCCGAGTCGAAGAACATCGGCTGCACCATATCCTTCCAGTTGCTGCTGAGTATGGAGTGAAATGCCGAATCCGGATGATTGCGGTACAACAAGTGCGTAATGGTACCCTGCTCCACTGAAACGGCTATCCGCACATTGCCCTTATTGTCGCAAAGCCATTGCGTGATCGGTTTTTTCAAATTATTGTTGAAGGCGAGTTTGTGCAGAGCGCCCGTCTGTATATTTACCCGGTACGGTTCAAACAGTGCACGGTTATCTTTATTCATGGATATTATTACTTCATCTTCCGAATCGGGCAATACATCGATGATATTTATACGCACCCCGTCCAGGTCGGTAATTTGTTTCGTCACGCCCTCAGTAGTCACACTGAAGAGCTTATAATTTTCATCGCCGTTATTATCCTTAATAAACAACAGGGTGTTGTTGTTCTTCCACAAATAAGCGCTTAAATCGCGGTCGGTTTCCGATGTCAACCGGCGGGGCACATCGTCGCCGGTACTGCGAATAAAAATATTCAGGCGATTGTTATACGGCGCCAGGTAAGCAATATATTCCCCATTAGGAGAAATCGTATAGGCCGTTTTTTCGGGATTCTTAAAGAAAGATTCAACGGGTATTACACCGCTGTCGTAACTTATCAGGTTGCGGATACCCGCTTCATCGTTAATGACGGCGGGTGTATCCTCGCTACAGGTTCCACTCATACTCACTATGCACAACAGCAATCCTACAGTGAAACCCAAAAGGGGAATGCGACTTATTTTCTCCATAGCCTGTTGTCCAAAGATATGACCTCTAACAAAATATGCAGGCATCGAAGTTCTGCCCGATACAGACGTTTAACAGTGTTTAACAGAAATGTGGAAGTATTTCGAATCCAAACCCAGTTGTTCAAGCTATGGCTTGCTGCGGCGCATTATTTATCCTCCTTTGCCGACAGTTCTTTCAGCTTTTCTTCCAATATATATTCATCGCCCTCCACATATCCGCTGTGCGTATCGACGATTACTCCGTTTTGATCTGTGATTACGGTATATGGAACCGTCTGACCATTCAGCATGCGCTGTAAATCTTTATTCACATCTAACAGTACCGTATATTCCCATGCCTGGCCGTTTACATAGGACTTAACATTGGAAGTCGTCTTTGCATCATCGATCGATACCGCAATGATTTCTACATTGTAATCCGCCTGCCAGTCTTCATATAAATCGGCGATATTATTCAATTCCTTCTTACAAGGCGTACACCAGGTAGCCCAGAAATTGAACACGGTAATTTTGCCGTTTTCACCGAAGGAGGCGACATTGACCTTATTGCCATTGATATCAAACAATTCGAGTGATGGCAGCTTGTCCTGGGAAAATGCGAAATGACTGCCGAGCACGAAGAGAGCGATGGTACTTATAAACTTCATTGTATTGATTTAAGAGTCAAAGATATTATCTCTTGCCAATAATTATGCCATTAACGGCTTTTGTTTGACCGAATTCTGAAGGTAATACCCATGTATAAACCGGGTTTTGAGTGATAATTCAGACTCAAGATTTTATCTTTGACCAATCTAAAAATGAGTATGATGAAGAGATTCTACTATATCCTATGTGTATTATGTTTCCAACAAACGCTTGTAAATGCCCAGGGCCAACTGAGCGGCGATTTTGAATCCAATGTGGAGTTTTATCAGCGGGACTCACTGATAGGCGCCTATGGCACCCCGCATTACGACAACCTGCTTTCGGGCGTAAACGGTTGGCTCAACGTGTATTATCAAAACCAAACCCAGGGCTTCGAAGCCGGTATTCGGCTGGATGTCTTTAATAATTCAAACCTGCATAACCCCGGTACGCCCTATACAGCGCAGGGAATCGGCAGATGGTATGTCAAAAAGAGTTTCGAAAACCTGACCATCAGCGGGGGGTACTTGTACGACCAAATTGCCAACGGGCTGATTTTCAGGACATATGAGGAGCGCCCCCTGGGTATTGACAACGCATTATTCGGAGTGGACCTGGAGTATAAATTGACACCGGAACTCACCCTGAAAGCCTTTGCCGGTCAAATGAAGGATCTCTTTACCACCTATAAACCTGTAATAAAAGGCGGTAAGGCAGAATACGCTTTTTCAGGCGATGGGGTCAACTTCGTTCCCGGCGTAGCCATTATAAACCGCACCCTGGACCAGGACAATATGAATACCATCGTCTCCACTATTAACAGCTATCCGTTGGAAGACAGGTTCATTCCCGCCTATAATATGTACGCCGCCTCTTATTATCACACTATGAATGTTAAGTCAATCGGGTGGAATCTGGAATTAGCGGTCAAAAGCCAGGAGGCCATGCGGACAACCGGGGGCGAATTATTTAATTCAAACGGGTATGCGGCATTTACAGCGCTTTCCTATTCGGTGAAGGGTTTTGGTATTACCGGCCAGTTCCGCAAAGTAAACAATTGGGCAATACGGGTTTCGCCCAACGAAATTCTCCTGGACGGCATTATGAATTACCTGCCGGCAATGTCGCGGCAAAATTCGACACGGCTCACAGCGAGATACCAGGCCGTGGCACAGGAATTAGGTGAAAATGCATTTCAGTTTAACCTTACCTATTCTCCTTCAAAAGGAAATACGCTGGGTTTGAATTATTCGCAGACATTCAATGCAGACACCTTGTTGTTCCGCGAAATTTATGCGGATTACGAGATACGCCGCAAAAAGTACAAATTGCTCTTCGGAGGTCAGTACATCCAGTACAACCAGGAAGTGTTCGAATTTAAACCCAATGTGCCGATGGTGGAACCCATTACCCCCTTCGTGGAGTTTACCTATAAACTGGACAAGAGAAAATCGTTGAGAGTGGAGACACAATACCAGTATAATGAACAGGATTACGGCAGTTGGATATTCCTGTTGCTCGAATTTAATATAGCGCCGAAATGGTCGTTTACGGCAAGCGATATGTGGAATTACGAGCCGTTAAAGACCGAAGACGCATTGCATTACCCGATGTTGGCAGCCGTATTTACCCATAAATCATCCCGGTTTACACTGAGTTATGTAAAACAAACCGAAGGTATAGTTTGCACCGGAGGTGTTTGCCGTTATGAACCGGCATTCAGCGGTTATAAATTTGGAGTACTCACTAACTTTTAAACAGCAATTATGAGAAACGCAATTCAAGGTATCGCTTTTGCTTGCAGCATATTCCTTTTACAGGCCTGTACCGAAATAGGCCCGGCGATTGATTTCACTCCCGTAGATACGACGCTTACCGATACCACCTATGTCGCATCTTCAACGGAGACCCCCCAGCAGCGCATTGTGCTGTTCGAAGATTTTACCGGAGTACAATGTGTTAACTGTCCGACGGCACATGATAAGACGACCGAATTGTTGAATATGTATCCCGATCAGCTCATCGTAGTGGCGGAACACAATTACTTTGCAGGACCTTTCCCCGACAGCAATGAAGATTATGTAATCCCGGAGGCAAATGAACTCAACGCTTACCTGGGGCCCGCTTTCGGATGGCCGGCAGGTGTCGTGGACCGATATGATTTTGCCGGCACCGGAAATCTCACTACCCTGCTGGTTTCCAATTACCAGATTTATGTGGAAGACAGGCTGGATGAACCCACCTTATGCAATTTGTATATGACAAAGGAATACGATGCCGGGTCTCGCCAGTTGAATGTTACGGTGAAAGTAGTCTATACGGGAGCGGTAGCCGAAGAAAACCATTTGAGCATCATGGTTCTGGAAGACCACATCATCGATTTGCAGGAGACATTATCGGGGATTGATTACGACTACGAACAAAATCACGTATTGCGGGACATGATGACACCGACAACCGGTGTTAACTTAAATGCAGATAAGGTTCCGGGCCGGGTTTTTGAAAAGGAGTTCACCATGGTGTTGCCCGAAAACTGGAATGATGCCAATGTTTCGGTGGTTGCTTTTGTACATACGTTCTCCGACACTAACAAGGTCGTATTGCAATCCGCTTCAACACCGGTAACGGATTAAGTTTAAATGTACAATTGAAACTGGGCTACAAAGCGGGTAAAGTTTTTTACTGCGCCGGGTATTTGCTTTTCAAATACATAATTTTCAATCTGCAACTGCAATCTCGCCGCATTGGCGGGCAGAAAATTGAATCCGATTATCCCGGTCATTACCGAAAAGGCATCCTGTTCAACTTGTAACAGCGGATTGGTAAATTCATAGCGGGCGCCCAATTCAAAAGTGCGGCACCACCTCTTGTCGATATCGGTTTTCCATAGCAACTGACCGAGATAACCTTCAAGTTGGTAATCATTTAATTCTTTTACTGCCGCAGAATCGTTGAGATACACACTCGAATTAACACCCTGCGAATACGACGCCTCGGCTATCAGGCGACTTTTCAGTCCCAGTTGCTTCTGCAGCGAAATATCTCCGCCAAAACCAAGTGCCTTATCGTCCATCAACCCGATAAACTGCACATTTCCTCCCAGGCGCAATTCTTTCAGAATAAAGTACTCAAGCCGGGTGGTTACATTCTTTTTATTGTCAATATCAAAATTCGATGCCCGGTCGCTGCCATTTTGAACGGCGAGAAAATAATTCAGCAAAGGCCTTTGCTTTTTATAACTGCCCGAGATCATAATCCCCGGTTGATACGAAGCCTGGCTATTGGCGCTGAGCAAACTGCTGGTAGTCCCCCGGTCCACCATGCGCAAATCGGTGTGGGAAGTGAGTTCATCCAAATCGAACGGCACTTTAAACTGTCCTGCCGTAATTACGAAGATGTCCTTTAATTTCCACTCGAGATATGCCAGTTCCAGGAACTTTCCCGGTGCGCCGCCTTTCAATGCGGGGAGTTGCACCCGGATTACACCTTTCATATCGGGATTAAACGAATAATCGGTGCGCAACTCCGCTCTTCGGAGCCTGAAATTATTGCGCACTGCATCGGAATCGACCTTGTTGGAGAAAGCGACGCCTTCGGTAATTGTACTCTCAAACCGGGTTTGAATTAAGGCCTTCACTTTCAGCGAAGGCTTGTATTCGAGCGAGTCGGATTCCTGAGCTAAGGTAAAACGACTTAAAAACAGCAAACAGATGATTATAACAATGCGGGGCAAACGTCCGGATACCATAAATTCAAGTTATTATTTTTCAATTTCATGCAAAGCTAAACGGAGTTGCCCGATTGGCGGTGGATAGTTGCGTTAGTAAATTCATTGGGAGCCCGGCCTGATGCGTCAATACTGTTATTCAAATTAATAAACGGTAGAATGACATAGCGCAATTCAATTAAATTTGCCGCTGATGAAAATTTCGTGGAACTGGCTGCGGGAAATACTGCCGACAAACATATCGGCAGAAGAGGCATCTGTCCTGTTGACGGATATAGGCCTGGAGACCGAGGGCATCACCCACTTCGAAACTGTACCCGGCGGACTCCGGGGTTTGGTGGTTGGCCATGTGACATCACTCGAGAAACATCCCAATGCCGATAAGCTGCAGGTAGCCCGAGTAGATTTCGGAGCGGAACATACCGTACAGGTGGTTTGCGGTGCGCCGAATGTACAGGCGGGGCAAAAAGTGGTCCTGGCGAAGACCGGCACCACCATATATCCCACACATGGCACACCGGTTGAGATCCGCAAGACAAAAATCCGTGGAGTTACCAGCGAAGGCATGTTATGTGCCGAAGATGAAATCGGGTTGGGAAGCAGTCATGACGGATTGTTATTACTACCGGAAAATGCCGTTGCCGGCTCGGCGGTACAGGATTATTTCGATGTGTATTCAGATACTGTTTTAGAAATTGGGCTGACGGCAAATCACGCAGACGCTTTTTCACATTGGGGTGTAGCCAGGGAATTACAAGCCGCTTTACAAATCCGCAATATCGAAAACGTGTCTCTCGAAACGGGGTGGATGGCGCAAAAAGTACAGCCTGCGCCGAGTGCAAAATTCAAGGTACGGGTTGAAGATTCCGAAAAATGCATCCGTTATTCCGGAGTATTGATACGCAATATACAGGTGAAAGACTCGCCGACCTGGCTGAAAAACAAACTCAAGGCAATTGGGCTGCGCAGTATAAATTCAGTGGTGGACATTACCAATTATGTGTTACATGGGCTGGGCCAGCCAATGCACGCTTTTGATGCAGGCGCCATTCAGGGAAATACCATCGTCGTTAAAACATTGCCGGCCGGAACACCTTTTATCACCCTGGATGAAAAGGAGAGAAAACTCTCCGGTTCGGAGCTGATGATTTGCAATGCAGACGCTCCCATGTGTATCGCCGGCGTGCTGGGGGGATTATCCTCCGGCGTCACCGAACAGACACAGTCAGTGTTTTTGGAAAGCGCCTGCTTTGATGCGGTGAGCACCGCCAGAACTGAAAGGCTGCTAGGGATAAAAACCGATGCATCTTCCCGCTTTGCTAAAGGCACCGACCCGGAAATGACCCTCAGGGCATTACATCTCGCCGCATCACTGGTTTTGGAGATAAGTGGTGGTCAAATTGCTTCCGATATTTTTGACGTGTATCCCCGCCCGGTTGCCATGTCGCAAATTAGCTTGCGCTACAGAAGGCTCGAAGATATAATTGCATTTAAAATCGAAGATGCCAAAGTACAGGAAATTCTCAGAGCGCTTAATATCCGGATAATTTCCACCGATGAAAAAGAAATAATTGCAGAAGTTCCCGCCTATAAAAATGATGTTACCCGTGAAATAGATTTAATTGAGGAGATTCTGCGACTCTTCGGTTACAATAACATCCCTGTTCCTGCAACGATACGCATGCCGTTTACGCTGAGGCCGGTTCCCGACAGGGAACAATTGCGGCTCGACATGGGAAAACGCCTGGCTGCGCTGGGCTTTTATGAGATATTTACCAATTCCATCAGCCGGTCAAAATACATTGAAAAATTTGCACCAGCTCTTGAAAAAAGTATGGTGGCTTTAAAGAATTCGCTGAACAGCGAATTGGACTGCCTGCGGCAGACACTCCTGTTCAATGGCCTGGAGGTGGTACAACACAACGTGAACCGCAAGCGACAAAATTTAAAATTGTTCGAAACGGGCAAAGTGTTTTTCAAAACTGCCAATAGTTTTGACGAGCGGGAAATGCTGGCACTGTACATCACCGGTTTTACCGGAGAAGAGTCCTGGCAATCCAAACAACAGCTATCGGATTTCTTCGAGCTCAAACAATATATCCACGGTATCTATACGCATCACAACATCCCGTTTACAGAGAAGGACTTCACCGGAAATGCGTTATTCGAGTACGGCAATGCGATTATGGTCAATGGGAAGCAGGCCGGCCAGTACGGCATGGTGCACAAATCCATCAGCGGTCAGTTCGATGTGAAGGCGGCAGTCTGGTATGCCGAGCTGGATTGGCAGACTATCCTCGACAACAGCAGGACAACAGCGCCCGATTTTGTGGAAATACCCCGCTTCCCGGAAGTGCGCCGCGACCTCGCACTGATATTGGATCCGGACATCGCCTTTACCCGGGTAAAAGAAATTGCGTTAAAAGAAGGGAAAAATGTGCTGCGTGATGTAATTTTATTCGACGTCTATGCGGGGGAGAATCTGGAAGGCAAGAAATCATATGCGCTGGGACTTACCTTTAGAGATGATTCCCAGACTTTAACAGATGCCACCGTTGACGCAATGATGCAGTCTATGATGCAGCGTTATGAGAGAGAGCTCAATGCCATAATTCGCAAATAATGAATGATCTGAAAGAAAAAATATCCTCGCTAAAATCCGGGCTGGAGCGCCTGCTGCGCAAGCATACGGCGTTGAAAAATGAATACGAAATCAATAAGAATCAATTAGATGCATTGCGCCAGGCCTTATCCGAAAAAAACGCACAATTATCCGAGTTGCAGCGCCAGCTCAACGCCCTTAAAACCGCCAACAGCCTGTCGGTGAGTAATGAAGGAACGGATAAAACAGCGGTCAAGCAACAAATCAATGCCTTTATCCGCGAGATAGACCGCTGTATAGAGCTGTTGAATAATTAATTTTTTAATTCTACGGGGTGCCGGAATGCGCAAATAACAGCAATTAAATAAAATGTGTAATTTAGTTGCCAATTTTGACAACAGGCTATTACGCATTGAAAATGAGTGAGAATAACACCCTGATAAATATTAACGTGCAAATCTGCGACAGACCCTACCGGCTAAAAGTGAAGCCCGCCGAAGAAGAAGTCGTGAGAAAAGCCGCAAAAAATATATCGGAAAAAGTGAAAGAATTGCAGGAGCAATATGCAGGTAAAGACAAACAGGATTACCTGGCGATGTGCGCATTGACACTTTCGGTTGAAAACCAATCGGTGCAAAACGTACAACAGCATATCGACTCCGAAATCCTTAATGATATTGCCCAAATGGATGCCATGCTTACCAAAGCATTAGATTGAGGCCCCAAACCGGCAATACGTTCTCCATCTCTTTTGTGTGCGCCTTAGCCGCAGTCTGACACCATAAATAAAAAATATATGGATTACATGGCCATAGGAATCGGAGCAGCCGCCGGAATCATAATCGGATTAATACTAGGTAAAATTCTTTTCGCTCCGAATAAAAAAGAACTGGAGCTCGTGCGCAAAGAATCAGAAGACCTGATAGCCGGCGCAAAAAAGGAAGCTGAAATACTGAAGCAAAAGGCTATTGCGGAAGCAGAGGCAATTAAGAAAGACAAAATCCTGGAAGCAAAGGAAAAATTCCTCCAGATGAAATCCGAGGTAGAACAGGAACGGCGTGAGAAAGTGGGCAAACTCGCCGAGCAGGAAGCCCGTATGCGCAACCGTGAGAATCAATTGGCACAGGAAAAGGAGAACTATAAAAAGAAGGAAGCCGAAACAGAAAATGTCCGCAATAATTTAAGCCGTCAACTGGAATTGGTAAATATCCGCAAACAGGAGATGGACAAGGCTTATACCGAACACGTGAGCAAGTTGGAACAAATTGCACAGCTCACTGCCGAAGAAGCCAAGGCGCAACTGGTAGAAACACTGAAAGACGAAGCTCGCAACCAGGCAATGGCCTACGTCAAAGAAATTATGGAGGAGGCAAAACTGAAGGCCAACAAAGAATCCAAGAAGATTATTTTACAGACCATTCAACGCACAGCAGCAGAGCAAACCATCGAAAACACCGTATCGGTATTTAACCTCGACAGCGACGACCAGAAAGGACAGATTATCGGCCGGGAAGGGAGAAATATTCGGGCGCTGGAAGCCGTTACCGGAGTGGAATTAATTGTGGACGACACCCCGGAGACGATTATCATTTCGGGCTTTGATCCGGTGCGCCGCGAAATAGCGAGGTTATCACTGCAACGCCTCGTGGCCGATGGCAGAATCCACCCGGCCCGCATTGAGGAAATTGTCGCAAAGACAAAAAAGCAATTGGAAGAACATATCGTCGAAATTGGCGAGCGCACCGTCATCGAATTAGGTGTGAGCGGATTACATCCCGAACTTATTCGCATGGTGGGCCGCATGCGGTTCCGCTCCTCTTACGGCCAGAATTTATTGATGCACAGTAAGGAGGTGGCAAACCTGTGTGCGGTGATGGCCGCCGAAATGGGCTTGAATCCGAAAATCGCTAAACGGGCCGGACTGCTGCACGATATCGGAAAAGTTCCCGAGCAGGAAAGCGAATTATCCCACGCATTGCTGGGCGCAAAACTGTGTGAAAAGTACGGCGAAAACCCCGCGGTGGTCAATGCCGTCGGCGCCCATCACGATGAAATAGAGATGACCTACGTGATCTCACCCATCGTACAGGCATGTGATGCCATCAGCGGCGCCAGGCCGGGAGCGAGACGTGAAATACTGGAGAGCTACCTGAAACGCATTAAGGAAATGGAAACCCTGGCCTTGAACTACGACGGCGTAGAAAAAGCTTTCGCTATCCAAGCAGGCCGGGAACTGCGTGTCATTGTGGAAGCCGATAAGGTGGATGATAAAAAATCCGAAGACCTCTCCTTCGCAATAGCACAAAAAATCCAGGATGAAATGCAATACCCCGGACATATTAAAGTTACTGTGATCCGGGAGACACGTGCCATTTCCTTTGCAAAGTAACTGGCGATTTAAGAAATATGGTGTGTGTACACGGTATGGCACACCTTTCATTTCTTTAACCGCAAGCCCCTCTTATTCCATGGCGCTGATGCGTCCAGCCTCCGATTGCCTGCTTGTGGATAAGATTTGTCAAATCGGGAAAAGTTACAGCCACAGGGTTTCATTATTGCTAAATGAAATCAATATTTTTGCGCTGAGAATGCTACCTGCTAATTAAATCTAACCTGATGAATATTGATAAAATACTTCGCTATTTCTCCCCGAAAGACAAAATATTCTTCCCGTTACTACAGAAAGCCGCCGACAACATTTGCAATATATCTGATTTGTTGTTGCAAGCCATTAAGGAAACCGACGAGGAAAAACAGGAACAATTAATCCGCAGCATCGAAAATGCAGAGCATTTGGGCGATGAAATTACCCATGAGATAATGAATGCGCTGAACACGGTATTTATTACTCCGTTCGACAGGGAGGATATTCACAACCTATCCAGTTCCATCGATGATGTAGCAGATCACGTAAAAGACGCTGCATTGCGCTTCCGCTTATACAATCCCAAAAAGGTGCCCGCATCTATCATTAAGTTAGCCGAACTGATAATACGTGGCGCCGAAGAAGTAAGGAGGGCAATCGGTGAATTGCAACATGTAGGCAATCTGGAAACTATCCGCAAGATCATTGTAGATATTAATAATATAGAAAACCAAAGCGATGCCATCTTTGAATTGGCGCTGGCCGATTTGTTTGCCAATGAAAAAGACCCAATTGAAGTAATCAAAATCAAAGACATCATTGCAAAAATGGAAAGCGCTGCCGACCGCTGTGAAGATATCGCCAATGTGATAGAATCTATTATCGTAAAAACGACCTGACCGCATGGCTCCCATTATTTTAATTACCATCGCCATCGCCTTAATGTACGATTTTCTAAATGGCATGAACGATGCGGCCAATTCCATTTCGACTATTGTAGCGACAAGGGTATTGAGCCCAGGGAAGGCGGTGATTTGGGCGGCATTTTTCAACTTTGCAGCCATTTGGCTCTTCGGCCAGGAGGTGGCCACCACTATGAGCAAAGGCGTTATTGACAAATCCATTATCGACGGCGATCATTTCTTTATTTTTTCAGCACTTACCGGCGCCATCCTGTGGGTGTACCTATGCACTCGATTTGGTATGCCCATCAGTGTATCGCATGCGCTGATCGGCGGTTTGATCGGGCCAGCGCTTGCCAAATCGGGTGGCGATGCGCTGATATGGTTTTCCAATGGCAATGGCGGTTTGGGTTATATTATTTTATTCATTTTCCTCGCTCCCGTAATCGGCATGCTGATCGGCTATACGTTACAGGTGCTCACCTATTGGGTTTTCAGAAAGGCAAGGCCGCATAAAGTGGACGGGCTTTTCAGGGTTATGCAACTCGCCTCTTCGGCAGCGTTCAGCCTGGGACACGGAGGCAACGACGCTCAAAAAACCGCCGGCGTAATCATTTTACTACTCGCATCAACCGGCCATGCCGACGTGGACGATCCACCCATGTGGGTTTTCTATTTGTGTTATTCCATTATTTCACTTGGGACATTAGTCGGCGGTTGGAAAGTTGTAAAAACAATGGGCAGCAATCTCACCTCGTTGAATCCCATGGGAGGATTCTGTGCCGAGACGGCAGGCGCCATCACTTTATTCGGTACCGGCACATTGGGCATCCCCGCAAGTACCACGCATACCATTGCCGGCGCTATCATGGGCGTTGGCGCTTCACGCCGGTTCTCTGCCGTTCACTGGAATGTGGTGTATAAAATTACCGGAGCCTGGGTTTTTACCATCCCGGCTACATCTATTGTCAGCGGTTTGTTGTATTGGATTATCAGCTATTTTATTTACTGAGAAATATTCCCTGCAATGCCCGCTTCAGAAGGTGAGGGTTGCATGCGATGATATTACTTTCAGCGTATTCCTCCTCCCCTTTTAAGTTGGTAACAGCACCTCCCGCATTTTTAACGATCAATATGCCGGCGGCAATGTCCCAGAGTTGGAGATAACCCTCGTAATAAATGTCCAGGCGCCCACAGGCGACATAGCATAAATCCGTAGCTGCCGAACCAAAGCGGCGGATATCCTGGCAGTGCTCCAGGAAATAGGCAATTGACCTGGCAATTCCCGGAATTCTTTTTGTCCTGGTATAGGGGAAGCCGGTAGCGACCAGCGCCCTGGAGAAATCCCGCTGCTTCGATACCCGGATTACCTCTCCGTTGCAATACGAAGGCGCCCCTTTCCATGTGTAAAACATCTCCCCCATTGAAATTTCATATACCATCCCGATTAAAATGGTATCGCCCTGCATCAGTGCAACGCTGACAGCGCAAATGGGTATGCCAAATACGAAGTTGGTGGTTCCATCCAGCGGATCTATCACCCAGTTGTAATTAAAGCGTGTTTGGTCGGTGGTTTTTTCCTCGGTGATAAACCCCGCTTCGGGCAAAATTTTTTTTAAACTCTTCACGAGACGCATTTCCGCTTGCTTGTCGATTTCGGTTACCATATCACGCACCCCTTTCAACTCAATTTGATTTTGCTGTAAATGCCTGCGGGATTTTGCTATAAAATTGCCGGTGCGCTTCAATACCGGAATTGCCCGCATACAGATTTGTTGTAATTCGCTCTTGCGCATTTTATAATTTGTTAACCCTGAATTTAAATTTTTGAGTGCGCCCGCTTACGAAACTCAGCAGAAAGAGAAATACGGCAACCCAAATGGCGGTACGGCCGATGTAATCGCCGTTGCGATCGTAAAACGTTTTGACGGTATTTGCATATATCGTCTGTGAAATCACCGCATCCGTTTCCCATTCCGTCGGCTGCGAAATGTCGCCCCGCTGATTTATAAAACAGGAAATGCCCGTATTGGCGGATCGTGCAATGGATTTCCTGTTCTCAATAGCACGCAGTTTGGCGTACAGGCAGTGCTGTTTATAGCCCGCAGTATTTCCCCACCAGCCGTCATTGGTGATTACGAATATCAGGTTTGCGCCGTTGTTGACAAAGCGGCTCATATATTCGCCGAACACACTTTCATAGCAAATGGCGGTAGCTACGCCGATGGAGTCCTTGTTAAAGAA
The DNA here is from genome assembly GCA_964492065.1 of uncultured Chitinophagales bacterium. Classification (GTDB taxonomy): domain Bacteria; phylum Bacteroidota; class Bacteroidia; order Chitinophagales; family BACL12; genus JADKAC01. The sequence continues at coordinate 82,166 of CAZBHH010000001.1, forward strand.
GACTTCACGTTCCTTTTGGGTTCCAAGCGTTCCGGATATTCCGCCTAAATCCATAACGAAATATTCCAGGAAATGCAGGGCGCCGGGATAGGGCATACGCTCTACTCCCGGTACGAGTTTGGATTTATGGTACACTTCCATCCGGGAGCTCGTATCAATTTGCAATGCCGTATTGTAGGCATCCACCCAAATGGTATCCCGATATTTTTCGTTTATCAGTTCGCGGGATGTAGCCGTTGCTTCTGATTGTGTCGTGTATTTTTCAAACCCGTTAATGCCGATTATTGTGGTGAGATTGGGAAAACTGTCGGTGAATGTGCGCAGTATCCGCACCGGCCGGGAACGCTGCAATTCATCGACATAAATGGGATGCGGGATGGCAGTTTCGGGCCAGACCAGGTAATCGGTCGAATCAGTAACAGCGGCAGATGACAGTTGAATCATTTTTTGCAATTGCACATCATAAGACAGCGAAAATTTTTCGGTGTAGGGATTCAGATTGGGTTGCAGCACCGTAACATTTACCGGCCACCCGGTGTCCGTTTGGCGCTTATACATCCATTTAGAAATACTTATCGGCACAATGATAATCAACAAGACCAATCCAACAGGCAGGTAGGTGTTTTTAAAATTGTAGGATTTGACACCTTGTTTTTCAAACGCTATTTTGCGCAGTTGAGCATAGATGATCAAATTAGTAACCAACACCCATAAAGTACCGCCGAAAGCCCCTGTAAATTCATACCATTGAATCCAGGTATGCCTGAGGGCAAATACATTACCCAGTGACAACCAGGGCCAGGTCAACTCCCAGCGCAAGTGCACATATTCAAATACCATCCAATAGGCGGCAAAGGCAATTAACCCCAGGTGCCTTCCCAATTGTTTTTTCGTATAGAAATACCCCAGGAATGGCAGCGTCATTAGAGCGGCATTGGCCAAATTGGCAAAAACACCTGCAATTAAACTCCCCACTTCATGATTGCCGCTGTAGGTGTTTGCCACCCACCAGGTAGTAAATCCATTCCATGCCAACAGCCCGGTAAACATGGCCAGCCAAGACTTGAGGATCTGTTTTTTCGATGCAGTTTGCGTGATGCGTTCTTCGGCGAACAATAAGGGCACAAACCCGACAAATACCAACACGGTACCCGAAAGCGGAGGCCACGCCAGCCAAAGCAGCAAAGCGCTGAGCAAGGGTAGAACAATAAAAGCCGTTAATACAGGTCGTCTTCTCATAAACCCGGTGAAGTTATAAACTTTCTGCGGCGCAAGTAATTGTGATAAAAACAGGGTTATCGGTATAAATTATCATTTGCAAGGCCATATAAATGGCGCTTGCTGTTAAATTTGCCCTGTCATGATTAAAATCGGTGTACTAGGAGCCGGGCATCTGGGCAAAATTCATATTAAACTGTTAAAAGAAATACCCGCTTTCGAACTGGTGGGGTTTTACGACTCCGATAGAGAAGTCGCCAAAAAGGTCTCTGAAAGCCTCGGCGTACCTTATTTTGAAGATATGTTGGGCATGATAGAGGCGGTAGATGCGGTTGACATTGTCACACCCACTTTATCCCATTTTGAATGTGCACGCACCGCCTTAAAACGGACAAAGCATATTTTTATCGAGAAACCCCTTGCCAATACGGTAGCAGAGGCAAAAGCGATGATGGCGCTGGTAAAGGAGGCAAACGTCAAGGCGCAGGTAGGTCATGTGGAGCGGTTTAACCCTGCATTTCTCGCATTAAAAGACATGCAGATACATCCGATGTTTATCGAAGCGCACCGACTGGCGAATTTCAACCCCAGAGGAACCGACGTTTCGGTAGTCCTCGACCTGATGATCCACGATATAGACCTGGTATTGAGCATGGTAAAATCTACCGTACGGCGCATTCATGCCAGCGGCGTCGCCGTTATCAGCAATAGCCCGGATATAGCCAATGCCCGCATTGAATTTGACAACGGTTGTGTGGCCAATCTTACGGCGAGCCGAATTTCGATGAAAGTGATGCGCAAAATGCGCATATTTCAAAGAGATGCTTACATCACCTTTGATTTTGCCGATAAAAAAGCGGAAGTATTCTCTCTGTCCGATGCAAAAGCAGGTGATGATGCGTTAACAATAGAAGTGAATACCGGTGAAAAGTTTGAAAAAAAGTCAATCAGGCTGCATCAACCCGAAGTACAGGCAGTAAACTCTATAAAACTGGAACTCGAAACCTTTGCCCATGCCATTGCCCGGGACACCGAGCCCGAGGTGACTATCGACGATGGATATTATGCACTGCATGTTGCCCATCTCATTTTACAAAAGATAGATAAAAACAGTATTCATTGAAAAGGCAATTACATCTTTTTACAGCGGGGGTAATGTTACTGCTCGCAGCGGGAGTTAACCCGGGGTGTAAACTCCTGGGCGGAGAAAAACTGGAGCCTGCATTTATTTACATAGATACTTTTAGCCTGAGCTCTGACCCGACTACCCAAGGGTATCCGTCCGAAAACATCACCGATGCATGGGTGTATCTGGATGGAATTCAGTTGGGCGTTTTCAGGATACCCACAACCGTACCGGTATTGGACACGGGGTTACATACCATTGCAATTTTTCCGGGTATTAAGGAAAACGGGATTTCGGGAACCGGCGCTATCTACCCGTTTTATTCGGGGTATTCTTATTCCACCGAATTAATTCCGTACAATACCGACACGGTACATCCGGCAACCACCTATTATTCGGACCTGGAATTTATTTTACTCGAGCGATTCGAAACGGGTAATGTGTTCTCCGAATTAACGGATAGCGATACGAACCTGCTCGTTACGACAGACAGCTCATTGGTGTTTGAAGGCCTGCGCTGCGGATATGCCGTTTTGGAAAATACGGCTTCCACGCTGCGCATCGGAACGCCCCCGATGTTATTCCCTCCCGTCGGCCAATTGTTATACCTGGAGTTGGATTACCGCAATAATATGGAGATTGAAGTGTGGGTAACGGGCAATTATTCGGGAGGCGTTCCCGTCGGCAGTTATGTGATTACACTTTCTGCCAAGGAAAACTGGAATAAAGTGTATATCAATCTCGCCGACCAGGTAAACCTCCTGCAGGCAGAGACCTATAACCTGGAAATCAGGGCAAAGAAGCCCGAGTCGCTAACCCGCGGTGAAATATACATTGACAATGTAAAACTGGTTGCATTTTAACAAGGCATGCGGATTAGAAAAAAGATAGGTATCATCACGTATATCGTTTTCGATTACCTGATGGCGTGTCTCGTGTGGACAGGCCTGTTTCTATATCGCAAATTTATAATCGAAGACTATCCGTTCAATATCAGTTTACATGTTTTAAACGATTCAAAGTTTTATATCGGCGCCTTCGGTATCCCGCTCATCTGGGTACTCGTTTACTTTATTTCCGGATTCTATACGGACATATATCGCAAGTCGAGATTGGCTGAAATCTATAAGACGTTTATCGTTACATTCCTTGGCGTATTGATTATCTTCTTCCTGTTCCTGCTGGATGACTATATCCGGGATTACCGCGACTACTATCCGACATTTTTTTTATTGCTGTTAGGTCAGTTTTTGCTAACCGCCACTGCCAGGATGGTGATTCTCACCATAGCAAAGGGGCAATTGCAAAAAGGGATTATCGCCTACAATACCATTATCATCGGCGGCAACCAGCGTGCGGTAAATTTGTATAAGGAAATCACCCGATATAAAAAATCATTGGGATATCACTTCCTTGGATTTATCGACCTGAACGGTGAAAAGGATTCCGAATTGACGCAGTATATTCCCAAACTCGGCAAGGCAGAACAACTGGAGACAATTCTGAATGAGCGCAATGTGGATGAAGTAATCATCGCCATTGAAAGTTACGATCACCACCAGCTGCACCATATCATGAACATAGTATCCTCCAAAAATGATGTCGTGGTAAAGATAATTCCCGACATGTACGATATCATGGCAGGTTCGGTAAAGATGAGCAATGTACTGGGTGCGGTATTGATTGAAATTTACCCGGATTTAATGCCCGGCTGGCAGCGCATTATAAAAAGGGGAATGGATATTACAGCGTCGTGTATCGTCTTGTTGCTATTGTGGCCATTGTATATTTTTATTGCCGTTAAAGTACGGCTTTCTTCGGAAGGACCGATCATTTATTCCCAGGAAAGAATCGGCAAGAACGGAAAGGCATTTCACATATACAAATTCAGGAGCATGTATATCGGTGCAGAGGAAAAAGGCCCTGCATTGTCCAGCGAAAATGATGAGCGCATTACTCCCTGGGGCCGCATAATGCGCAAATGGCGTTTCGATGAATTGCCCCAGTTTTACAATATTTTAAAAGGAGAAATGAGCCTGGTCGGCCCGCGGCCCGAACGGAAATACTACATAGATCAGATTATTACCATAGCGCCTGAATATAAACACCTTCAAAAAGTAAAACCGGGATTAACGTCCTGGGGTATGGTTAAATTCGGTTATGCCAGCAACCTGGAGCAGATGACGGAACGGCTGAAATACGACCTGCTGTATATCGAAAATATGAGCCTTGCGCTGGATTTTAAGATCATGATCTTCACTGTGCTGATCATCTTCCAGGGTAAGGGAAAATGATGGTTAAAACCCGACGAGCAATTGCATATTCAATGAATTTGCATGGCCGGTAATTTTGACACCGCTTGCAAAATTATACTCCAGTTGCATCCTCGTGCTCTTTGTAATATACCAGCTTCCCGCAAGTATATAACTGCGAATACCGCTGCCGTCCTTTGGATAATCTTCGTCAAAATTATCGAGGCGGGCTACTACCTGTAACCTGTCTGATATCAGCATATATCCACAGGTGATATACCAACCGGCCCGTTCACTCCGGCCAATGCTGTCGCCGGTATCCAGCCCGTATAAAAATTCGGCCTCCAACAAATATCTCTCATTTTCAAAGGAGATATCGCCGCCGTATCTCTTACGCTCCACAGGCAAACCGGGAAATGCTTTTACTTCACCGGTACCCGAAAAATACCGCCCGCTCATCCATACATTTTTCACCGGCGAAACCCGGAGTGTAAGGGCTACATCTTTTTGCTTATTGTTGTCGCTTACCGCAAGGCCTGCGCCATTATAAATCCCGGCGATATATTCTAACAGCGGCCGATTGCCTGGTAAATGATAAGTACCTGTAACCCACAATCCCAAATCCCGGCCATACTGATTGCCGTACATGTCGGATGCTCTCGTCGCCAAATGCTCATCTAAATACGCACGGCTGATGGTGGGCAGCGTGTATGGGTTATAAAAATTATCATAGCAGTACGGCACCTTCGACATGCCGAAGTGTAAACTTAACAGCGGGGCAACCGCATATGTTACCTCCGCATTTAAAATCCGCATCGCATTTATTAAATCCATTTGCAGGCGATAGGAGAAGCCGTCGAAAATATTGCCTGTGAAGTCGAGCCTGAGCCTGCGCAAATAAAAAGCCGATGGAATCACGGCGGTATCATTCCAGGAATAACCGCCCTGTATCAAGCCCTTCAGCTGCAAGTGATTTCCCAATTGTAAATAACTGTTTGCGGAAGAATCACCCGCAACATAAGTAACGGTCAAAGCAGTGGAATCCCGCTGTGCATCAGCATGGTTTCCCGCACTGAGCATAACAATAACGAGTAGTATTACCGCATTCAAAATTGCGCAACGGGTATTGTGCATAATTTATAAAGGCCAAAGCATCAAGGTTCCAAAATAAATACAAACCATCAAAATTAATGTAAGCAATCCACCCGTTTTCAGGTAATCTGCAAATTTGTATTTACCCGGCCCATACACTAAAATACAGGAAGGCTCAAAGGGAGTAATAAGCGATACTGAGGCCGACAACATAACGGCTACTGCAAAGGTCAGCGGATTTAATTGCTGAATTGTGGCGGCGCTCAGGGCAACCGGCAAAACCACCAAGGCAGCGGCCGCATTACTCATGGGTTGCGTCAGTAAAACCGTGAGAATCATAAAACCGGCAACAATGCCTTCGCCGCCAAGCGGCCCCGCTAAATCCACTACAATGCCGGCGAGAAATTTGTCGGCGCCGCTATTGATCATCGCCGTTCCAAATGCCGACATACCACCTATTAATACCAATAATTTCCATTCGATACTTTTATAAATATCTTCAGGTTGAATGGCCTTAATCAGAACGCCAATGACGGCAGCAGCGAGAAACGCAATACTTACAGGCAATAAATCCAACGAGCTGCATATTACGGCCAGTATAAAAATGCCGAGCATAATATACCCCCGGCGGGTATTGCTGCTTTTCGATTCGTGGTCGGCCAGTATCACCAGGTCGCTGTGCGTTTCGGGATTCCGCAATCTCTTTTCATCTATTTGTACCAACAACATATCGCCTACTTCGAGAATTGTGTTTTCCGGTGTGTCAATAATATTCTTACCCTGCCGGTGAATTGCCAGGATGGTCATTCCGTAATTTCTCCGCAAGTCGGCCTCGCTTAAGGATTGGCCTGCCAGGCCGGATCGTCCCGGAATTACCACTTCCTGTAGATGCACTGATTTGTCCAGGGTATTAAAATCCGGTATATCGGCCTTCACATCCACGCCGGAAATACTGCGTATATGGAGCAGTTGTTCTACCTTGCCCTTGAGCAGCAATACATCATCCACTTCGATGCGCACGTTTGGGCCGGGTACAAACTGCCTGTTGTTTCTCGTAATTGAGAGCACCTGGAAACCCAGCGAAGTCAACATGGAATTTGCAACTGTCTGATCTGCAATTACCGCATTGTCTCTGATTACAATTTCACATAAATATTCACGCAAACCATATCCTGTGGTCAACACTTCGGGCTTGCGGTCGGGAAGTATGCGCACCGCAATTACACTTAGGTAAATTATGGTGATAACCACCATTACAACACCGATGGCCGTGAAATCAAACATGCCCAAGGTAGGATAACCGTTCGTCGACAGGTAAGCATTCACCGCAACATTGGTAGAAGTGCCAATCAATGTGCAGGTACCTCCAACAATGGACGCATAGGCGAGCGGCATTAATACTTTTGAATTGCTGATTCCCATCCGGCGGGCAATGGTCATCGCCGGATTAATTATCATCGCCGTAACGGACGTATTGTTCATGAAGGCGGAAAAAATACTGGTAATGGTTACCAGTGGAAATAAAAAGTGCTTAGGCACACCCTTGTTTTTTCTCATCAGCATCATGGACCACGATTCCAGAATGCCGCTGCTGTCGATAGCGGTGGTAACCACAAAAATCGCCGCAAGCATAATGATGAAATCACTGCCAAAGGGTGTAAACGCCTCCTTTGGCGTAATTATTCCTGTAACAACAAGTAAAATTAACAGACTTGCACTTACGACATCCACCGGCACTTTTTCCGACACAAAGGCTATTACAGCCAGCACGAGCAGAATCAATACGACGGCTACCCCCATGTGTGCAAATTTTTACCAAAAATAATTCTTATCACTTAATAATCTACTTATTTGATAGATTATTAAGAAAAAAAATAATCAGCGGCGGGTCACAATAAATCTCGCTTTCGACGCTTCGGCGAGCGATGTCGAATCGAGGATTACCGCTGTGGCATCACGCACTTGTTTCATGATGGAGCGGATATTACAAGTCCGCTCATTCACGCAATCTTCACAGGGCTTATAGGCAGTTTTAGAGACGCAACTGATTGGTGCCAGCGGCCCGTCGAGCACACGCACCACTTCGCCAATCATAATTTTTGAAGGTGCTTTTGCAAGGGTATAACCACCTCCCTTTCCCATTTTGCTAACGAGGATACCTTCCTTTTTCAATTCCAGTAATATGAGTTCGAGAAATTTCCTGGGAATATTTTCCTGTTCTGCGAGTTGTGCAATCAATACCGGCTGCCTGCCATATTCTTTAGCCAGGCGGAAAACAGCCATCAAACCGTATTTGGCCTTTTTCGATAACATGAGACAAAGATTATAAAAATCGATGAACAGATTATTGCGGGTCAACATCCGTAATGATCTCCACTTTTTTAAAAGTGTGATGATTATAGATTGTTGCGTAAGCCGATCTCACCAGTTGTTTGGTTACGGCTAAGACTTTAGGGGTGTTTTCGACCTTAATGAGTAATTCTGTCAGATGCTTATTCCGCACCCTTCCAATCGGAGGCACTGCCGGGCCAATAATGCACTTTCCCAGTTTTTGACGCAGCAAATCCGCCAGAAAATGCATTGCCGCATACGTGAGCTCCTTTTCCTTATGGCGCAAGGTGATGCGAATCAATCGGGTAAAAGGCGGGTATTTGAACCGTAAGCGCTCCTCCAGTTCTGTTTTGTAAAACCCGGCCTCATCATGTTGTAACACACGTATAAGTACAGGATGATTGGTGGCAATGGCCTGAACAATTACCCTGCCCTTTTTATTTTTTCTGCCTGCCCTGCCGCTCACCTGCATCAACATCTGAAAGCCACGTTCTGCAGATCGAAAGTGCGTGAAATTAAACAGTTGATCCGCACTCAAAATACCCACGAGATTGACGTTGTCGAAATCCAATCCCTTTGTCACCATCTGCGTGCCTACAAGGATATCGATTCTTCCGTCTTCGAAATTGCGGATAATGCGCTCGTGGTTATGCTTTCCTTTCGCCGTATCCAGGTCGAGGCGTGCGACTGTATAAGCGCTGAAAATATCCCGCAATTCATCTTCAATTTTCTCGGTGCCAAAGCCCTGGATTAACAACCTCGAACTGCCGCACGCAGGGCAGGTGGCATAGGTGTGTTCCCGGTGCCCGCAGTAATGGCAGCGCATTTCGTCGTCGTATTTGTGATACACCAGGTGCACATCGCAATTGATACACGCCGGCGACCATCCGCATTGCTGGCAGATGATAAATGGCGAATATCCCCTGCGGTTGCGGAACAGTATCACCTGTTCTTTCTTTTGCAGCGCCTGGTGTATTGCATCCAGCAACACCCGGGAAAAATGCGATTGCATTTTTCCCAGTTTCACCTGCTCTTTTAAATCCACAATCTCAATTTCCGGCAATTGCATACCGGCATACCGCTCTTTCAGTTCTACCAAACCGTACTTTTTCGACTGCGCATTATATATACTCTCGACAGCCGGTGTAGCTGTGCCCAGCAGCGTTTTTGCTCCGTAAAGCGAGGCGAGATAAATAGCGCTGTCCCTCCCGTGATACCGGGGTGCGGGTTCGTTCTGCTTAAAACTCGGGTCGTGTTCTTCATCTACGATTACCAACCCGATTTTTCTAAAGGGTAAAAACAGCGCCGAACGTGCGCCGACAATTATTTTGAATTCGCCTGTCAGCACACGCTGCCAGACTTCAATGCGCTCGTTTTGATTAAACCTGGAATGATATACGGCCACCTCCTTGCCGAAGAATTTTTTCAGGCGGTTAATTATCTGTGCCGTCAGTGCAATTTCGGGAAGCAAATACAACACCTGGCCGCCGCCTGCAATATACTTCCTGATCAGTTCTATATAAATTTCCGTTTTGCCGCTACCCGTAACCCCGTGAAGCAATACGACCTGCTTTGTCTCAAAATTTAATTGTATTTCCTCCAATGCCCTTTGTTGAACTGCAGTCAACTCAAAGGAGCCCGTAGCACTTTCGGTTTGATCCAGGCGGCTGACGGTCACTTCCGACTCAATGAAAATGTTTTTATTGATCATTGTCTTTAACACCGATGCGGAAGTTTCCGACCTCTTGAGCAGTTTTGACTTTGCAACGCTCTCATCGCCGTGAACCAATTGAAAATAGGTCATCAGCAAGGTGAGCTGGGCAGGCGCTTTTTCGAGTTGCGTAAACAATGTCTTCATCGCTTCCTCATCGTCCGTATAGCGTTTGTTCAGCCGGATAATACTGCGTGTTTTTTCCTTATACGTTTCTTTCAAATCTTCCCGTATAAAAGCAATGCCCTTTTCAATCATTCCCTTTATTACCGGCTGAACGCTTTTCTGTTGCAAAATCTGCTGAATGTCTTTCAACGACAATTCATTTTTAATGGTGAGCGCCTCCGCAACCAGGTATTCTTTATCGCTCAATTGTACAGAATCTATCAGCCCGGCATTTTCCAAAACCAGGATGGTTTCACTGCTCAACTTGTAAGGAGCGGGCAATGCGGCATTCATCACATCGCCCATAGTGCACATGTAATACGCAGCCATCCACTCCCAAAAGTCCAATTGCGACTTATGGAGTATCTGTAAATGGTCGGGCAGTGATAATATTTCCCTCGCTTCAAATCCCAGGGGCTTCCGGTCGTGCACTTTTGCGACCACGCCGGTATATAATTTATTGCGGAATTGCACTTCCACACGTATCCCGGGCTTTACGGCATTGAACATCGTTTCGGGGATGGAATACGTGTAATTTTTTTCCAGTGCAAAGGGCAGGATAATATCGGCAAATAATTGACCGGCCATTAGGATTCAAAATAAATGTATTTAATTTACCCGATGAAAAACGAGTTTCCAACGATTGTTATTACCGGGGGCACCAAAGGTATAGGAAAAGCGGTTGCCGAGCTGTTTGCCGGCAAAGGGTTTAACATTGCCCTCTGTGCCCGCCATCCGGGTGACATTGCAGCCGTAACCTCACATTTACAGAAATTACACCCCGATATTTCGGTATTTGCCACGCCGTGTGATGTGGCTGATAAAGAACAGGTTGTACAATTTTGCAATGCGGTACGGAAACATGTTGATCGCATTGATATTTTGGTGAATAATGCGGGTATTTTTATTCCGGGAAATATTTCGGACGAACCTGAAGGCACTCTCGAGAGCACTTTAGACACAAACCTGATGAGTGCCTATCACATCAGCAGGCAACTTTTGCCGCTGATGATTGCACGGGGTGCGGGGCATATTGTTAATCTCTGTTCGGTGGCGAGCCTGGGCGCTTACGATGGCGGCGGATCGTATGCCATTTCCAAAGCAGCCCTGTTGGGGTTTTCGAGGAATCTGCGCCATGAATTAAAAGAAAAACAAATTAAGGTTACAGCAATTCTTGCAGGGGCCACCTATACGGCTTCATGGGAAGGCGTTACTACGCTCCCTGTTGAGCGATTTATCCCGGCAGAAGACATTGCAAAAGCAATTTTCAATGCATACGACACGAGCCCGGGAACCGTAGTTGAGGAGATTTTAATCCGACCGCAATTGGGAGATATTTAATAATCCTGGATGCCAAATTCACTTGCTTCGGCTTTCCGCTTTTTATAACCCCGCCAAAACAGAATGGCTATAACCGCAAAAGCGAGATAGGGTATGGATGCAAGATACAGGATGCCCTTGTTCAATCCGGGTGCCGGCGGAGCGGCTGCCTGGCTTCCGCTCTCGGCGGTTATCTTACACATTGCACATTGGGCTTCCGCCGATTGAGTAATGCAAACCATTGCTGATATAATCAAAACGATGGCAATGTATTTCAGTTTCATATTACACAAATTTAAACATAGTAAGGTGAAATCATAAAATAAACTATCACTCCGGTCAGAGAAACATATAACCAAATTGGCAAGGTGATGCGTGCGATGCGTTTGTGTTTGTCAAATTTTTGCGTCAATGCACGGGACAATGTAATCAAAATCAGGGGCAATACAAGAGCGGCAAGCACGATATGCGTGAGCAGAATGAAATAATATATGTACCTGATAAAACCTTCACCGCCGAATTTAGTCGATTCTGTGGCTGCATGGTATAAAACGTAGCTGATAAAAAACAAAACCGAGAGTGAAAAAGCGGCAATCATGCAATATTTATGGCGGCGGATATTTCTGTGCCTGATGTTGTAATATCCCGCTAACAGCAACAGGAAGACACAAGAGTTGAGCGTAGCATGCAATTTCGGCAGGAAGGAAACATCTATCTTCAGGTGAACTACCGGGCTGTAAAACAAAAAGACAATGAGTGCCGGCACTGCGACACTGATTATGATAATCCATTTATTTAAAGCGGCTTCTTTCATAATTTCACACTGCTTTTGTAGAGTAAAAACCGGATATCCTGGATCAACAGGTCCACTTCTGCGCTATCGAGTCCGTTATAAAAACCGCGGATCATTCTGTCCTTGTCCACAAGGATAAATTTTTGGGTGTGATTGACAATAGATTGCGTATTATTTAACACCGTTTGCATATAACCGTGTTCACCCAGATCATAGATTTCTTTTTTATTACCCGTAAGTAAATACCAGGTATTTTTATCGGCTTTAAATTTTAATGCAAAGTCCTGCAACACGGGAATTGAATCGTTTTCGGGATCCAGAGAATAAGAGAGTATTTTAAAGGAAGTATCGTTCCCGATGGCTGCCTGTACTCTCGTCAGTTGGCTGCTCATCATCGGGCAGGCCGCTTCACAGGATGTATAAAAGAAGTCGGCTACAAATACTTTTCCATCAACGTCTTGCTCGGTAATTGTCCGGCCGGCCTGGTTAATAAAACTAAACGCCGGCACTTGTTTGATTGGGTCGTGTAATAATTCAGAAGCCGTTAATCCATCCGTAAACTTTGTGCTGGTATCCCTCCTGTCCGCATAGGGTAAATACACGTAAATGAAGAATAATGTAAAGGCCACCCCGATTATTCCCCAGGTAAGGATAATTTTATTGCGACTCATAATTTACATCTATCAGGTAGAGTATATCGTTGTACAAATCCGAAAATTCCCGTTTATCAAAAATATCATAACAACCCCTGATTATCCCCCGCTTGTCAATAAGCAATACATTTTCGGGGCAGGAATGGTTTAAATTTTTCACATCTTTTTTTTCGAGGTAGCGGTTAAAGGCTTGTACCAGGGCATTGTGGGCTTCGGGTGTTTCATAAACCACATGCCACTGATCGCGGGCGGCATAGCGGTTTGCGTATTTTTCGAGATCGCCCTGTCCATACACGGAATCTGTAATTACCGATACGAATCGCAATTTCAGCGTCTTATTATTGTAATCCTCCTGTAATTCAAACAGGGGGTGTTTGAGTATTCCGGAATGACTGCAGCTTGCGGAAAACAACTCGAGGACAATCACTTTTCCCTGCATGCGCTCCGAGTCGATGGTATCGCCCCGTTGCGATATGCAATAGTAAGCGGGCAGGGCAATTCCTGCGGTATCGTAAATGTTGCTGGGCCGGATGTTCTTCCGGATTTCTGCCCCGGATTTAACTACTAAATAACTGATGAGCGGTAATACAATTAAAACTGCAAGAATACCTGCAAAAATGAAATGCCGTTTCCTGAACATGGGTGTTTATTTCCAAAACTCCCTCGCACTCAGCCAATAGTTTCCTTCCCAAAGAAATGCGATTATTCCCCAAAGCATAAACATAAATGGCGCCATGATACTAATGGTCATCGGCTTCAACTCATATTTTAAGTGCATAAATTCACTCATAATATAGTATGCCTTTGCGGCACTGAGAACAACGAATAAAATATCGAGCCACCACCGCGGGCTTTCTGGCATATAAAAATAATGGATGAGCGCTGCCGCAATTTCGAAAGCGGTTACGAAAGCGAGAATATAACATACCCGCCAAACTCTTTTCTTTGATTCTTCATGTGTCAGTGAACTCATGTATGCTGTTGTTTTTATAGTAAGTAAAATGCCAGGAATACGAACACCCAAACCAAATCTACGAAGTGCCAGTACAATCCCAACTTTTCAATCATTTCATAATGCCCGCGGCGCTGAAATACGCCCAGGAATGTCATGGATAGCGCCCATGAGTTGAGCAGTACCCCGACGCTCACGTGCAATCCGTGGAATCCGGTAATCAGGAAAAACAACTGGCCGAAACTCTGGGCGCCAAAGGGATTGCCCTTTAGGTTCATGCCTTCGTGAATCAGGTGCGTCCATTCGAATGCCTGGCTGCCGACAAACACCAATCCGCCCAGGATGGTGAGCCCCAGCCAAAACATCACGCCTTTGCGGTTCATGGCATGGCCTTCCTGAACGGCACGCACCATAGTGACACTCGAAAGAATCAAGGTGAATGTCATAAAGGTAACGAACACCAGCGGGGCATGTGCCTCCAGAAATGGCACGCCGTCAAACACCGCATTAGGATCGGGCCAACTATGCGGATTAGCCGGGTCATGTGCCGGATGGCTCGCACGTATGGCGCCATAAGAAATCAGCAAACCGCCAAATGTGAATGTATCTGAAATCAGAAAATACCACATCATTATTTTTCCATAACTGGAACCAAATGGTGATTCGCCCCCGCTCCAGAGGTCACTCGCTTTTGATTGTATGGTCGTTGTTTCCAAAGTATTGTCTTTTTATTATGCGTATTGAAAAAAGAAAAATAAATACAGCCACAAGATATCTACAAAATGCCAATAAGTCGCCATCAATTCTACGCCGACTTTCTTATCGGGATCCAGATTTTGCATCACGCTGTCAACCGGTGATTTAATCCGGGTAAAGGCGTGAGCGCTAAATATGAGCAATGCAATTACCCCACCTGCAACGTGAAGAAAATGCGCTCCCGTTATGACGTAAACAAAAGAGCCCGCAATATTGGATGTCAATGTTATTCCACTATGCACCCACTGCTTCCAGGCAAAAATTTGCATAATCAAAAACAAACTGCCGAGCAAGGTGGTGACGAGTATAAATCCGCGGTATTTGTAGATATTATTTTTTCTGAAACTGGTATAAGCCATGTGCATCATCACACTGCTTGCGACAATAATGATGGTGCTGTATGTAAACAACTGCGGAAGTGCCGTCAGCGACCAGTTATTGATACTCCCCTTCTTTACGATATAGGCGCTGGTGAATGCGGCAAACATCATCACAATCGTAACTATTGCAATCCACAGGTAAAACCTGTTTGGATGAATAATATAACGGCTATGTGAAATTGCTTTGGGCATAATTACAATCGGTCAAAAATTAAGGCAATTAAAACGATAGGCAAATACAAGAACGAACCAAACATGAGATTCCTGGCAGACTTCATATCGCACAACTGATACAGCCGTACTGCCTGATATAAAAATCCCAACCCGGTTATTGCGATAATAACTGCAGAGATAATACCCGTAAACCCGGCTAAGAGCGGCATTAAACTAATGGGTACCAGTATCATCGTGTACATCAATACGTGGAATGCGGATGATCTGCTCTGTCCGGATGCAGAAGGCAGCAAATGGAATCCCGCCCGCTTATAATCGTCGAAAGCCACCCAGGCAATAGCCCAGAAATGCGGAAATTGCCACATGAACTGGATGACGAATAATATAATGGCCATTTCGGTAATTGCACCGCTTGCGGCGGCCCATCCGATTACGGGCGGTATTGCACCCGGGAATGCGCCTACAAATACGGCTATCGGTGAAATTCGCTTTACGGGCGTATAAATAAATGCGTAGCTGAACAGCGAAAGCGCTCCAAGCAGGGCGCTGAGCGGATTAAACAAAATCCACATGAGAAGGATACCGGAAATGGCCATCACGCCGGCGGCAATAACGGCTTCCGTAGTTTGCATTCTGCCTGCGGGCAACGGGCGGTTGGCAGTACGCCCCATCAGCCTGTCGGTTTCTACTTCGATAATCTGGTTCAACGCATTCGATGCGGCGGTAATGAGAAAACCCGCCAGCAGGAATAATCCGAAATAGTGCATATTGCCATTTGCAAAAACATAACCCATCCCCGCACTGAAAACGACGAGGAAGCTCAGGCGGAATTTGACAAACAGCAGGTAGTCGGTCAGCTTAGACCTGATCCGTGCGGTGAAATCCGATAATATGGCTACTGTGCGTGGCAAAATCAGCTGAGATATGTTTCTTCTTCCCTAACTCTGTCCGAATCCGACTCATCGCCGTGTTCTCCCCTGGCAATTTCCGATTTCGACAAGGGTTCGGTTTGCGGAATAAAATCCCTTCCCCGCTTGCTGTAATCATAGGCCCAGCGATGTACTTCGGGAATTTCTCCCGGCCAGTTGCCATGCCCCGGGCGCAATGGCGTAGTCCATTCCAATGTATTGGCTTTGTACGGGTTGGATTCCTTCAATTTTCTTCCATACCAAATGCTGTAGAAAAAGTTATAGACAAACAGCAACTGGAATGCAAATGAAAAGAATGCGGCAATAGAAATAAGTTGATTCAGTTTTGCAAACATGCCGAAGGTATCGAATCCCGCATGGGTGGGATAACGGCGTGGCAACATATACTCGAAGTGCATCGGGTAAAATATCAGGTAGGCACAAATAAGTGTACCCCAGAAATGCACATAACCAAGCGTTTGATTCATATGTCTTCCAAACATTTTAGGGAACCAGTGATAAATACCGGCAAACATCCCGAAAAATGCGGCGACACCCATCACCAGGTGGAAGTGCGCCACTACAAAATACGTGTCGTGTAATTCGATGTCAAGCGTTGAGTTGCCGAGAAAAATACCGGTAACGCCTCCCGAAATAAACACCGAGACAAAACCGATAGCAAACAGCATTTGGGGGTTCAGCCGGATATTCCCTCGCCACAGCGTTGTCAGCCAGTTGAAGACTTTTACCGACGACGGCACTGCAATTATCAGCGTAAATATCATAAATACCGACCCGATAAATGGATTCATCCCGGTAACAAACATATGGTGAGCCCAAACGATAAATGATAAGATGGTTATGGCAAACAGCGAGTACACCATTGCCGTATAGCCGAAAATCGGTTTCCGCGAGTGTACGGATAGTATTTCGGAAACGATACCCATTGCAGGCAAAATAATGATATACACTTCGGGGTGGCCGAGGAACCAGAACAAGTGCTGATATAAAATCGGGCTGCCGCCGGCATTCGCCAGCGCTTCACCGCTGATGTAAATCTGGTCGAGGTAAAAACTGGTGCCCAGGTTCCGGTCGAACAACAACAGCACCGCTGCGGACAATAATACGGGAAACGAAAGTACACCGATAACCGCAGTTAGCAGAAATGCCCAGATAGGCAGCGGCAGTCGAAACATTTTCATTCCACGTGTCCGCAAATTAATTACGGTAGTTATATAATTTAATCCGCCGAGTAAAACCGAGATAATAAACAATGCAATACTTATCAGCCAATA
This sequence comes from uncultured Chitinophagales bacterium, assembly GCA_964492065.1. Lineage (GTDB taxonomy): Bacteria > Bacteroidota > Bacteroidia > Chitinophagales > BACL12 > JADKAC01. The sequence goes on from CAZBHH010000001.1 coordinate 99,292, forward strand.
ATCCATACCGGCAATACTTCCGCTGGTGGCCTGGGGCAATGCGTTCAATGGCGGGTATGCAGTCCAGCCGCCGGAAGCGGGTCCCGTAGCGAGGAAGAAAGAATAGGCCATGATTAACCCGGAGATAAAGAAAAACCAATACGAGAGCATATTTATAAAACCCGAAGCCATATCCCTGGCTCCAATCATCAATGGAATCAGGTAATTGGAAAACGTACCGCTCAATCCCGCCGTCAATACGAAGAAAATCAGGATGGTGCCGTGCATTGTAATTAACGCATTATAAAACTCGGGCGCTATATGTCCGTCTTCGGTAATCCATTTTCCCAGGAATGGTTTTAACCAGGTGAGGTCGGCATCCGGGTAACCGAGTTGAATTCGGAATAAAACGGATAAACCACCGCCTACCAACGCCCAGATAATTCCGGTAATAAGAAATTGTTTAGCTATGACCTTGTGGTCGGTAGAGAAAATATATTTGGTAATGAAACTCTGATGGTGTGCGTGATGGCTCTGATCGTGCTCGTGCGCATGTACATCTGTATGCTGCTGTTCCTGAATGGATGTTTCAACTGACATTATACATAGAATTTTTAAAATGAATTAATTGTTCGCTGCAACAGCCTCATCTGAAGTAGTGGCGGTTGAATCGACCTGCTGTTCTGCCGGCGGTACACTTTCCTCTGTTTTTTTAACAGGTGCATCGCCGCTCAATTTACTGATTTTTAAATTTCCGACAACATTATCCCAGTACGGCACTTGTTCGGAAAGCCATTTTTGATATTCTTCTTCCGTTTCAATTACCATGATATATTTCATGGCGCTATGCCCGGTACCGCAAAGTTCGGCACAGGCAACTTCGTAGTTAAAACTCTTCCACATGGGTTCCGTATCGCCGTCCTTCACCTTTTGCCAGATGGGATTACTGCTAAGTGTCTGACGCATCTCAGCCGTTGTTTGTGTAGGTGTAAATTTAAAGGAAGTAGGCATACCGGGTACGGCATCCATTTTCACCTTCATGTGCGGCACATTAAAATCGTGGATTACATCCAATGCGGTAATTTTTGCCACCGCTTCTTTATTGACGGGCAGGTGTATTTGAGAGGGCATCAGGTCGTCGTAGCCGGCTTTCATCAGTGCAGCATTTGCCGTCATGTATGCCTCGGTATATTTAGCTTGTATCCGTTCGAGGTTTTTTTGCCTCGTGGTAATATGTTCGTCAATATCTTCCAATTCTTTTGTCAACTTGTCCAGTTCAGCCTTTAAGTCGTCGGCTTTATACCTGTTGGGGCGTTTCTCTAACTGGGTTTGTACTTCCGCAATCAAGGCGGGCAGTGCCGCTTTTCTCGCTTCCAGGTCGCCGATTTCACCCCTGGTTCCCAAATCGGGGTTGCCGGACAGCAGGGCGATTTTATGCTGAATAAATTCACGGGTAACGATACCCACCGGGTTTTCGGGGCAAATGAGATTGTAATCCCGCATACCCAAAACCCCATCGGCTCCCGGATAGCGCACGCTCCAGAAAAACTGCTGGCCGGTTACCTCAAACACGATAGCTTCGGGCGATGCTTTGGCGGTAATTTTTGTCCAGGACTGCAATCCGAAAAGTACAAATCCAGCCAGTACGATTGTGGGTATTACAGTCCAGATTAATTCCAGTTTATTGCTGTGCGCAAAATGGTCGGATATACGGCCTCTGCGATACCTGTAGATATAGGCAAACGTAAATAATAAAATATTGCAAATTACGAAAACGGCGCCCGTAATCACGAGGGTGAAAATAAACATGCGCTCGATTAACTCTCCGTGTTCGGAGGCCACTTCAATATTGGTATCCTTAAAATGTCCAAAAGACCAGAAGAAACCAATTGTTCCCAAAACCATAAAAATCAGCAGCCCGATTCCCTGCAACTTTGTGTTGTGTTCAACATTTTCGTCGCTCTCACCCCGTAACTGGCTCACAATGTCTAATGTGCGGGTAACCTGATACAGTACAATCAGTACCATCGCAATTGCAATAAAAATTAACCAACCTGTCATTTCTTTAAATTATTGATGATGATCAACACTTTCCCTAAACATTGGGTGATTCACAGGCATCAATGACGCCTTTGCCAACTCGCTGAATGTGATATATAAAAACATGCCTGTAAATACCAATACCATCCCGATTTCAAAATAACCGATACCCCAATCTGCCCCGATTGTAAACGGCATAATCATCAAATAGAAATCTATCCAATGGAATATAACCAAAATTACGGAAACCAAAACGAGAACGGCTAAATTTCTCTTTGAATCCCGGCGCATCAATACGAGTAACGGCACCAGGAAATTTACGAACATATTCGGTAAAAACAGCAATCCGTATTCATGTTTCATTTCGAGGAACCAGGATGTCTCCTCCGGGATATTGCTGTACCAGATCAACATAAACTGTGAAAACCACAAATAGGTCCAGAAAATGCTGAATCCAAAAATGTATTTTCCGAGATCGTGTAAATGGTTTTCATTTAATTGCACCATATACCCCTTATTCTTCAAGTAAATCAGTAGCAATGTCATTGCGCAGAGGCTGCCGACAAACAGCGAAATAAAGTTATACCAGCCAAACAGGGTGCTGAACCAATGCGGGTCCAGCGACATCACCCAATCCCAGGCCATCATGGAACTGGAAACTGCCCATATCACCAGAAAAACCGCCGACCATGTCCTGGTCTTATTATACCATTTTATATCGCCGTCTTTATCCTGTGCCTTCGAAAACTTGCGCAGGTTATAGCCGATAAAAGACCATAACACCAGGTAAATCACTGTGCGCAGAATAAAGAACCCGTCGTTGAGATATGCCTTTTTCCCCGCAATGATTTTATCGTAATAGGGATTTAATATTTTGCCGTCGGCATTTGTTGCTTCTCCATGCGCTTCTTCGCCTGTTGAGGTGAGTATAACCTCGGCATTTTGCAGGTGCATACTGTGTTCGCCGCTTCCGTGTGCTTCGGTGGCATGCCCGGTGTGTTTTGCTTCATAGGCCTTCAATTCCGCAGAGGTAACATATTCCTGTTTGATAAAATTATCGCTCCAGTGATAGAGGTGATGATAATCAAAGGCGGTGCCCAACACGATAATTAAAATAAACACGGCGCCGTACTTCGTAAACTGGCTCATCGCTTCGGCGACACGCAACACATTGATATGCCATCCGGCCATTGCGATTTGGTGTGCAGTAATAAAAAAAGTGGCAAGTACGGCAATGCCCACAAAATATACGGAGTTCAACAGCAGATTCGCCCAAAAGCGATCCATGGAAATATGGCCGGTTATCAGCCCTGCAAGCACAGCAATCAAACCGACTCCCATCATTAACAGGAAGGTTTGTTTTTGTTTCTTTGTATATTCAAAAGAGTTTGAACTGCTCATCGTGATAAAGTTATTTTCAATCGTTAATTTCTCAAATCAATTTGTAGCGGTTGCTGTATCAGCCGGCACAACCATTCCGTTTGCCATGGCGTAATCATCCTGCAATTTATTAATATAATGAATTACTTTCCAGCGGTCTTCTTTTGAAATGGCATACGCATAAGAGCCCATTGCATTTTTTCCATAGGTAATGGAATGATACATCTTACCGTCGGGCATGGCCATATACATGGCATCGAAATAATTCGGCGGTGCGGCTTTATATTTTCCGGATGCGACGATAGTGCCCTGTCCATCGCCTTTCACGCCATGGCAAATGGCACAATAAATATCGAAGACTACCATTCCGCGGGCGATATTCTCTTCGCTGGCAGGCAACGGGTTCGGATCCATGGCCGAGCGCTCGTAATCCTCTAATGAATTGGAATACTCATACGGCAAATTGATATTGGCGAGGGCGGTATCCACTGCGCCGGTCAGCGGATCGCCACTGAACGGCACGGTTCCTTCTACGGGCAACATAGCGCCCATACTGTCTTTGAGCAGGTGATTGGGTTCGTACGTTTCATACGCTCGTGAATAAATCATATCCCAGGTATAGGAGGTACCCGGGTAGTCGCCACTTGCCTTTTTGCAGGATTGCAGCATTGCCAATGTTAAAGCACCTGCAATAATTACTATGAATAATTTCTTCATGCCTGTATTTTTATTGTGCATCCAGTTCTTTCTCGTAAACCTCCACTGCGCCGTTCCCCATCAGCACCTGGCGGATTTCCTGTTTTTTATGATCCGCTGTCTGTGCATCCAACTCAAAGGTCATTGCAAACATATGGCTGGTAATCCTCTCATCCAGGATTTTCGGCTTCATGCCCGGGGCGAGCCGGTTCAGATATAAATACGTCAGCGTCATTCCTACGGCGGAGAACAACACAGTCAATTCGAAGGTAATCGGTATCCATGCCGGCAGTGAGAAATACGGTTTACCGCCGTAATTAATCGGGTAGTTTACCGTGCTGATCCAGGTAATAAAAACCAAGGCAGTTAGCGTACCTGCAAAACCGAAGATAAACCCGGCGCTGTGCAATTTCGTCATCCGCAACCCCATGGCATCGTCCAAACCGTGCACGGGGAATGGGGTGAGCACATCGGTAATCTTAAGCCCCTCGGCTCGCACATTCTTTACTGCTTTCATCAGCACCTGTTCGTCTTCAAACAAACCAAATAATACTTTCTTCGCTGACATATTTTGTTATTGAGGTTTAATTAATGTTTCAAAATGACCGCCTGCTCCATGTACACCGGCGTGTTCGTCATGGTGTGCATGTTTGGCGTTTTCTCCAACATATTGATCACCGGCTGTTTTTAAAATGCTCTTCACCTCTGCCAAAGCCACCACCGGCGCCACTTTGGAGAACAACAGGAACAAGGTCATAAAGAATCCGATTGTACCAGCATAAATGAGTATTTCGACCAGCGTCGGAATATAGTACGACCAACTTGAAACCAGGTAATCGCGGTGGATGGAAGTGCCGATGATGACAAAGCGCTCGAACCACATTCCCACGTTGATGATGATAGACATAAAGAAAGTAAATACCGGGCTTCTGCGCAGTTTTTGCACCCAGAACAGTTGGGGTGAAATCACGTTACAGGTCATCATTGCCCAATATGCCCACCAATAAGGTCCGGTACTTCTGTTGATAAAAGCGTATTGCTCGTATTGATTTTGAGAATACCATGCGGTAAACAATTCTGTAATATAGGCCACACCTACGATTGAACCGGTGAGAATAATAATTTTATTCATGGATTCGATATGGCCTATAGTGATATAATCTTCCAAATGAAATACCTTGCGCACCACCAGCATGAGCGTGAGCACCATCGCAAACCCGGAGAAGATTGCCCCGGCGACAAAATAGGGCGGGAAGATAGTGGTATGCCAGCCCGGAATTACCGATGTGGCAAAGTCAAAGGATACGATGGTATGCACTGAAAGTACGAGCGGCGTGGAAAGCCCTGCCAGTACGAGGCCTAAAGATTCAAACCGCTGCCAATGTTTGGCGGAACCCGTCCAGCCGAAACAAACGATATTGTATATTTTTTTGCGGAAAGCCGATTTTGCACGATCTCTCACCGTTGCCAGGTCAGGTATTAAGCCGACATACCAGAACAACAGGGAAACCGTAAAATAGGTGGATATCGCAAATACGTCCCAAAGCAGAGGGGAGTTAAAGTTTGGCCAAAGCGGTCCCCGTGTATTGGGATAGGGAAAAATAAAAAAGGCGAGCCAGATTCTTCCCATGTGAATGAGCGGAAACAATCCGGCGCACATAACGGCGAAAATTGTCATCGCTTCTGCCGAGCGGTTTACACCGGTACGCCACTTCTGGCGGAAGATGAGCAGGATGGCCGATATCAAGGTGCCGGCGTGGCCGATACCGATCCACCACACGAAATTGGTGATGTCCCATGCCCAGCCTATTGTCTTATTGAGCCCCCACAGCCCGATACCGTAGGTAATGGTGAGCCCGATCATGACAAATCCCGTAATGGCCAGCATGCCCATAGCCGTCACTGCCAACATCCAGGCCTTATTGGGTTTTGCCTCTATCGGTCTGATAATGTCATCCGACATTTGGGCATATGTCTTGTTGCCCGTAATTAGTGGTTCCCGAATTGGTGATACAAACATCTTTCTCGCTATTTATAATTATACAGATCCATTATATCCAGTCTCTCTGCATGCACGTGGTCGGCAGCGTCTTTATTTCTCACTTTCGTCATATATAATACCGATGGCAACCAATGGTTTTCTTCGATTACACCATAAGCCCGCTCGCTGGTATTGAGTTTATACACTTCTGTGGTTTCGTCAAACATATTTCCGAACACAATGGCGTCGGCAGGGCAAGCGCTTTGACACGCCGTGCGGATCTCGCCGTCACGCAATTGCCTGTTCTCCTTTTTCGCAGTGAGTTTTGACTCTTGTATGCGCTGCACGCAGAATGAGCATTTTTCTATCACTCCTCTCGATCTCACGGTAACATCGGGGTTCAATACCATCCGTGTCAGATCGTCCATGGTATCCATTTCGACATTTGCTTTCGCATCGTTCATTGTTCCGAACGTATCGGCGCCGGTATAATCGTACCAGTTAAAACGCCTTACCTTATACGGGCAGTTGTTGGCGCAATACCTGGTGCCGATACAGCGGTTATACGCCATCTGGTTATAGCCTTCGCTGCTGTGGTTAGTGGCCCCAACCGGACAAACGTTTTCACAGGGTGCGTTTTCACAGTGCTGGCACATCATAGGCATGAATACCACTTCCGGATTCTCGGGATTTTCACCTGCGTAATACCTGTCAATGCGAATCCAATGCATTTCATGTGCACGGCGCACCTCATCTTTTCCGACTACGGGCACATTGTTTTCACTGGCGCAGGCGATAGTACAGGCGCCGCATCCGATACACGTATTCAGGTCTATATTCATCCCCCAGTTAAATCCATTTTTCCCAGCCTGGAAATCCGGGTAAAACGTATCGAGTTGCGCTAATACTTCAGCTCTGTCTGTATTTCCTGCAAGCGGGTTCTCCTTGAATTCCGCCAGCGTTGTCTCCTTTACAATTTTTCTTTTTCCTACGCCATCGTTCAGGTTAAAATGCGTTTGCGTCTGGGCAAATACTTCATTATGTCCCGTCTTTGAAATGGAGGCTCCGTACAAATTGTAGTTAACAGTCTCACCCGAAGCGTCGGCAAAAACGGCAACCGCTTTACCTACGCCCTTTCCCACTTTTCCGACGACAGTTCTGCCGTAACCAATTGCCACAGAAGCCGAACCCTTTGCCTGGCCGGGTTGAATAGACACAGGCAATTCAACGGAATTGTTACCAACGGTTAACACAACCATATCGCCGTGCATCAAATTATTTTCTTCTGCCCATTCGGGAGAAATGTTTATATAATTATCCCAGGTAATTTTTGTTATCGGGTCGGGCATTTCGTGTAACCACGGGTTGTTGGCATAGCGCCCGTCGCCCAATCCGACAGTTTCGTACAGTTGCACTTCCAACCCGGTGGCAGCGGATTTGGATATTCCCGCACTTGCCTTTGCCAGGTCTCCGACAAAAACTACCGGTGCTGCTGCCGGATCAACCGGCAGTTCGGGTTGGTATAATCCCGATTGCAATGCTTTATTAAATGCCCTAATCTTATTCGTCTCGGCGGCAAAATGCGCAGTGTTCCAATAATCGACCATAAAATCGTGATAATTCATGGGATGCCCTGCCCACTTGAGCAGTGAATCCTGCATTTGCCTGGTATCGAATAAAGGCTGAATGGTTGGTTGAGCAAGTGAGTACACGCCGGCATGGGGTTCTGCATCATTCCATGATTCGAGGTAATGGTGATCTGTAGCTATATGGGTACAAGCGTTTGCCGTCTCATCCAAATTGCCCGCAAAGCTGATGCTGATGGCAGCTTTACCGAGCGCTTCCTGTAATTGGGCTCCCAGCGGTGAGTCGTACACCGGATTACAATTGTACAATATGGCTACACTACCCTGTCCGGCATTTAAATCGGAAATAAAACTCTTCAGATCAGAGTCCAGCCCCTGGCGCAGTTTATTGACGTGATCAAAATGAATAACCGTACCGTAATTGCCCAGTGCATTATTAATTCCATTTACCAGGATTTGGGCATTGATATCATTTGAACCTGAAACGACCAACGAACTGCCCCGGTTGGCCTTCAGCATTTCCACTGCCTGGTTCAACTGGTTCATTTTCGTTTCATCGCCCACCGCAACACTGCTTCCACCGGTTATCGCATTGAATACATGTAAAATCGCCGCATCCAGTTCGGAGGGCTTCAACGCAATCCTGTAATCGGCATTTGCGCCGGTCAGGCTCATTTTAGATTCCACCTGGTAATGGCGGGACATTTCCCTTCTGTCTTTGCTGACTTTCCGGTTTACAACATATCCCTTTGTGTATTCTATCGGCGAAATCCATGTACCCAAAAAGTCGGCATCGAAACTCAATATCACCTTGGCTTTTGCAAAATCGTACCGGGGAATCGCCCGGATGCCAAACGATTGTTCATTGGCGCTCAATATACCGGCGCTTGACATCGCATCGTAGGTATATACTTTGGTATTCGGATATTTTTCGGTGAATTTGGCGAAGACTTGTTTGGTAGAGGGGCTGATAACCGTAGCAGTTAAAATGCGCACAGGAGTGTCGGGCGCTGCATTCAATTTGCCGGTAATGTCGCCGTCGATTTCATCCCAGGAAGTGGGGATGTGTTTCCCGGCGGAATCCTTTTTCATAGGCGACCGCAGGCGGCTCGTATCGTACAGGCTGAGAATACTGGCCTGTACTCGTGCGCTTGTACCTCCTTGTGTGACCTTTGAAGCTTTGTTGCCTTCAATTTTAATTGGCCGGCCCTCGCGGGTCTTTACCAAAATACTGCAGTAATCGCCGCCATTACTATAGCTGGAGGCATACCACGTCGCAATACCGGGTGTAATGTCTTCCGGTTTAAAGATATAAGGCGCCACCTTGTTTACGGGCATTTCGCAGCCCGCCGCCAGTGTGGCTGCCGTAAGGCTGAAACCCATTGCTTTGAGAAAATCCCGGCGTGAACCGCTTAAGGTTTTACTTTGATCGTAGAATTCTTCTTCCAGTTCTTTGCCGAACTCCCGTTGCCTGTTTTCAATAAATTCAGGTGTGGGGTTTAACTCTTCCAGGCCTTTCCAATATTTCTTTTCTGACATTGCGTTGTAACTTATTTGTATGCTTTCAGCAATATTGAATTAATTAATAGTGGCATTTTTGACATTCCTCTGCGCCGATATCGACTGCATGAACCATATCAATTTCGCCGTTTTGCATTTTCTCCTGCAATTCCCGGTAATCGGCATAAAATGCATTTGAAAATTTTACTTCTGTCTGGCGATGGCAGTTTATACACCATCCCATACCCAGGTTTTCAGCTTGTTCCACCACTTTCATTTCCTGGATTTTACCGTGACAGGACTGGCACTCCAAACCGGCGACATTAACATGTTGCGAGTGGTTGAAATACACGTGATCGGGAAGGTTGTGGATTTTTGTCCATCTAACCGGCTTCGGCTCCTTGCTGTAGGTCAGATTTTCGGGGTCAAAACCGGCATATTCGTAAATTTTTTGAATCTCAGCGGTATATTCCGAAGGCGGGTAGCCCTCTGTGCCGGGCGACATCTCCTGGATGGTGTAATGGCAATTCATACACACATTGATGGAGGGGATAACTGCGGCTTTTCCCTTGACAGCGCCCGAGTGGCAGTATTTGCAATCGATCATATTGATACCCGCATGCACTTCGTGGCTGAATTTAATGGGCTGCTCGGGGGCGTAGCCCTGCTGCCTACCCATGGCGGTAGTGCTATCGTACATGGCGTAACACAGCCAGCAAAACACAAACAACCCGACAATGGCTAAGAAGGCTCTGAGGTTTTTACGCTTGTAAAACGGCACATGCTTAGGCTCTGCCTCACCATTGGCCTCGCGATTCAGTCGCTGCAATTGCGCAATGGTGCGTGAAAGGATAATGGAAATTACCAGGAGAACGGCTACCAATACTAAATACAGCAGTGAATTGTCTCTTTCGGGAGCCGCTGTTACCACTCCGGGAGGCGGGGCTTCTGCGGCTTTTTTCGCCTCGGCAATCCTCGCCGCTTCGGCATCGATGTACAGCAGGATGTCGTGAATATCTGCATCCTTCAGGTTGGGGAAAGCCTGCATAGGGCTTTTATTGTACTCCTCGTAAAGCTTATTGGCATAGGCATCGCCGGTTGCGAGAAACGCCTGCGAGTTTTTAATCCATTCGTACAAGTGGGTGGAGTCCGGCCATCGGTCTCTAACCCCCTGTAATGCCGGCCCGGTCATCTTGCGATCAATCATGTGGCATTTGGCGCAATTAGCCTGGTATAATTGCTTGCCCTCCCCCTCTCCGGCCAGCGCATGGGTGGAGTTGAACAGCGAAAATGATACGGATAAAAGTGTTAATACTAACAGGCGATAAGTCGTAGAAACCTTACTGTTGTGCACAATCAATAGTTTAAATGGTTTAAGTACCTGAGTTTATAAGTGCTGCAAATGTAATGTTTGGATTTTATAATCTTTAACAAAGTTTGACAATTTTACACCGAATTTCCACAAAGAATTCTTATATAACAGATTCGTAATTTAAGATTATATTTCGGGGCTAACAGGTGCCTTATGGATTAAAATGCCCTTAAATTCAAGAGCTGGCACAATTTTTTTTATGGCAAAAACTATGAAAATATTCTACACACTCGCCCTGGCCATATCCGGGATATTTATAATAAGCAGTTGCAAATCAGCGGAAAAAGTAATGCGTGCCGGTGATAATGACAGCGCCATTGACATATGCGTCGCCAAACTGACACGCAATCCGCAAAAGGAGGAATACATCCTGGTTTTGGAGGAGGCTTTTAAACGGGCAACCACCGCCGACATGGCGTATATCAGAGCGCTCAACTTAGAGGGCAATCCCGACAGGTGGGAGGAAATTTACAATGTGTACCAGGGAATCAGCCGCCGTCAGAATAAAATAAACCCGCTGTTACCGCTGTATATTGCGTCGGAGGGCAGGAACGCCGTTTTCGAAATGGTTGATGTTGTTGCCGAATTGATTAACGCAAAGAAGAATGCCATTAATTATTTACTTGCCTCGGCTAAAGAAAAAATTAACAGCGGCGATAAGTATGCCGCACGGGAGGCTTACGGCGAACTTGTCCGGATAAAGGATCTGAATCCGAATCACCCCGAAATAATGCCGCTTATAGAGCAGGCGCTCGCCTTGGGCTCCAACCGGGTCGGATTTATCGTAGAGAATAAATCCAACAGTGTTTTGAGCGAGGAAGTGGCGGCAGCTTTGTTCGCTGTGGAACCCGGCAGCGCCAATGGCGACTGGTATCAAATCAGCCCTTACAGCGAGAATGCCACGTACGATTACCTGGTAGTCCTGCGCATACTTCGGGTAGAATCGTTCCCGGAATTAGTGAATACCAATAATTACGATGAGACAAAACAGGTAGAAGACGGCTGGTCGTATATCTATGACTCTGAGGGGAATAAGGTACTCGACAGCTTAGGCAATCCGCTCAAAGCCCCAACGTATAAATGGATCACAGCCCATGTGAGTGAAACGACCCAGGAAAAAATCGCAACCGTAGAATCGGAAATTCGCTACCTGGATGCGGATGGCAGGTTGTTAGCTTCGATTCCCGCCAAGGGAGACGGCGTGTTTCAAAATTACTATGCAATGGCCACCGGCTATTACGACGCCCTGACACCTGCATCCAGGGAAAAAATCGGCGGCAAACCAATCCCGTTCCCGACGGATAATGCACTCCTGCTCCAGTCAATAACAACCTTAGAGAAGGTAATCGCACAATTAATGCGGGACAACAATTATAAATACCTGGATAGGTAATACCGGCGGCTGCGTTGTGGTTATAACGCCTGCCATTTTTTGTCGCCAACTCCTCAAAATGTTACAGGCATTCGGCGCAAGCATGCATAAAAAACATTGGAGCATAATCGTTTAAAAGGTAAATTGAATTAAAGTGCTCTACATGCATTATCTGCCAACTAAAGGGCCGTCCGGGCTCATGAACCTGTATGTCAAAGTGATGCTTTGCCTTGTATTAATTAAAGTGTCTCCGGTTTTAGGGCAGGAAATCAGTTTCAATTCAGAGGAAAAAATAACAACACAACAAGGGGAGTTGGGCTGGAAATACGTGGATATGCTTTTGGATTCAGCAGAGTATTATAAAACAAGGGAGTCGTATGAAATCGCCCGCATCTACTACGAAAAGGCGCTTTTATTAAGTTCGCTCCAGTCAAACCGCGATCTTCAAATTGAAATAAGCCGCAAACAAGGCCAAATGGCATATGAGGCAGGCGAATACGCAAACAGTATCCATTATTATCATTATGCCAGACAGATAGCCGAAAAAGTCAATAATCCCTCTGAGCTGGTCATCATCAATCTCGACCTGGGCAGCGTTTTCCTCGATGCGGGGAAACCCGACAGCAGCCAGTACTACCTGCTACAATCCCTGCGGTGGAATAACACCGTGCAGGATACCCTGAGCCTGATAAATACCTATCATTTGTTGGGCGACATTCATTATGGCGTGGGCAATTACGATGATTCCCACAAATACTATCAAAAGGGGATAAATTTAATTAAGAAATATTCAAATTTAACGGACAACCTGATAGCCGAATACAGCGCATTAACCGGGAACCAGGCCGGAATAGATGCGGAACTCGGGTTATTTGAAGAATCAAAACAATGCTATGCCAAATCCGATTCATTGGCCCGCCTGGTGAACGATAATCACACGATTGCATTTAATGCCTACGGACTCGGATACACGTATTATTACGAGGGAAAATATGCGCAAAGCATTGCATTGTGCAAACAGGCGCTTCAGTATTTCATAGAGGATCAGGATATGTATTCCATTGAGGGAACTATGGAATGTATTGCCAGGAATTACTTAGGTATCGGCCAATTGGATTCGGCGGAGTTTTATTTATTGTCCGTATTGAAGAGCATGGACAACTTCAATTACATCGATTTCAAACGGGACATTTATGAATTGCTGGCATCGTTGTATGAGAAAAAAGGCAATTATCAATTAGCCCTTCAATACCACCAATTATTTAAGCAATTCAGCGATTCGCTAAACGTACAGAACCAAAGTGTAAACCTGAACCTGATTGAAATTCAACAGCGCTATACACAGGCGGAAAAGGATAATCTGGCGCTGATGCGTGACCGGGCGAAGAATCAACTAATTATCGATGCGCAGAAAAAGTCCAATCTGCTTATAACAGTAGCCTTAATTTTTGCAATTATCTGCGTATTTACACTCACCGTATTTTACCGGAACAAGCGCAATCAAAGCGCCATGTTGGAAAAGGAGGTGCAGCGGCGCACGCAGGAATTGTCCGAGTCCAATTTATCGCTGCTGGAAGCCAATGCGGAACTCGAGGAATTCGCCTATATTTCTTCACACGATTTGCGGGAGCCGATACGCAATATCGTGAGTTTCAGTACGCTGATTCAACGCAAAGGCGAGAAATTATCCCAGTCTGAATTAAATGATTTCGTCGCACTGATTCAGTTTAACGGCAACCAGATGACACAGTTGGTAAATGATATTTATGAATTTACCAAAATTAAAAAGGTAAACATCGAGCTGAAATCCGTACCGCTGGTTACAATTGTCAATGAAGCGCTGCGCTCAATTCCACCTGAACTGAAAGCGAAACAGGCGGTTATTCATACAGACATTAAAGTGAACAATATACTCACCCATACGAATATGCTGGTGCTTGCGCTGCGCAATATCATTGAAAACGGGATAAAATACAACAAATCCGAAGTCCCGGAAATACAGATCACCGCAACGGAAAGCGATAGGGAATTTACCATATCCGTTCGGGATAACGGCATTGGCATCAATCAGAAGTATCACAAAAAGATTTTCGATATGTTTAAGCGTCTGCACAACCGGGAAGAATATTCCGGCAGCGGCCTGGGCTTACCCATCACCCGGAAAATTCTCACACGGCTGAAGGGCACGATGGAGGTCGTTTCTGAAGAAGGTATGGGCAGTACTTTTACTCTGCACATACCGAAGAAGGCTCCCAAAATTGCATCCGATACGCTTAAAAAAGCTTCCTGATGAAAAAAGCCGCCTCAGGGCATGAGACGGCTTTCTGTTTAGTGTTACTGTAAGTTATAAGGTTCCTTCAATCAGCACATTGACACGGTTATTCAGTACTTCCACAAAACCGCCGGTAACGTGGAATGTCTTCACTTCCTTATCGGTCTTTAAGACGATATTGCCCTGCTGAATAGATGCTATCATGGCAGCATGATTATCGAGCACCTGAAATGAACCTGTCGTGCCCGGAAATTGTGCAGATATCGCCTCACCGGCAAACAGCTTTTTTTCAGGTGATAATATTTCAACCAGCATAATCGGTTATTTTTTTGCTTCAGCCAATAATCTCTTACCCTTCTCGATGGCATCGTCGATGGTTCCCACGAGGTTAAATGCCGCTTCGGGATATTCATCTACTTCGCCATCCATAATCATATTAAAACCGCGAATGGTTTCTTCAATTGGCACCAATACGCCTTTCAATCCGGTAAATTGCTCCGCCACATGGAAAGGCTGAGACAGGAACCGCTGTACACGGCGGGCACGATGCACCACCAGTTTATCTTCTTCACTCAGTTCTTCCATACCGAGGATGGCGATAATATCCTGTAATTCCTTATAGCGCTGTAATATTTGTTTAACTCTTTGAGCACATGTGTAATGATCAGCTCCAACAATATCCGCCGTTAAAATCCTGGAAGTTGAATCCAAAGGATCCACTGCCGGGTAAATGCCCAGCTCGGCGATCTTACGGCTTAATACGGTGGTAGCATCCAGGTGGCTGAAGGTGGTTGCCGGCGCCGGGTCTGTAAGGTCGTCTGCCGGTACGTACACCGCCTGCACCGAGGTAATGGAACCGCGTTTTGTAGAGGTGATTCGCTCCTGCATCAATCCCATCTCAGAGGCGAGTGTCGGCTGATAACCCACTGCCGAAGGCATGCGGCCTAAGAGGGCAGATACTTCGGATCCCGCCTGGGTAAAGCGGAAAATATTATCGATAAAGAACAGGATATCCCGGCCTTTGGCATCCTTGGCATCGCCATCGCGGAAATATTCGGCAATCGTCAAGCCGCTTAATGCCACCCGTGCACGGGCTCCGGGCGGCTCATTCATTTGGCCAAACACCAGGGTAGCCTGTGATTTCAATAACTCTTCCTTATCCACCTTGCTCAAGTCCCAGCTGCCGGCTTCCATACTGTGTTTAAACGCCTCGCCATAGCGGATTACATCGGACTCGATGAATTCACGCAATAGGTCATTGCCTTCACGGGTGCGTTCTCCCACTCCGGCAAACACGCTCATACCGGCATACGCCTTGGCAATATTGTTAATCAATTCCTGGATCAATACGGTTTTACCTACACCGGCGCCACCGAACAAACCGATCTTACCGCCCTTTGCATAGGGTTCTATCAGGTCAATTACCTTAATCCCGGTAAATAAGACCTCGCTCTCAGTGGAAAGATCCTCATACAAGGGAGGTTTGCGATGGATGGGCGCCGTAGAATCCACCTTGAATGTGCCGATACCGTCAATCGGCTCGCCCACCACATTGAATAAACGGCCGCGGATTGCTTCACCCGTCGGCATACTGATGTTCACACCCAAATCCCGCACTTCCATACCACGCACCAATCCGTCGGTAGAGTCCATGGCAATCGCCCTGACGCTGTCTTCACCGAGGTGCTGTTGCACTTCCAAAATGAGTTTTTCACCCGACTCACGAGTGATTTCCAAAGCATTTAATATTTCGGGGAGGTTCCCTTCTTCGAAGCTTACATCGAGAACGGCGCCGATAATCTGTTTTATTTTACCTTTTCCGGGCATGTAATCTGATTTTAAAATTCGCCGCAAAGATAGAATGAAGACCCTACATATTCAAAGACTGTTGAAAGGTTTTTCGGTATATAGCTGCAATAGGGCGTTCGCATCTCTAAACCCGCTATTTTCAATGCGGACAGCTTGTGGAAAAGGGGACAATTGCCTTCTTTAAACACATTGAGTATTGAGCGGTTGAATCACTGCAGCCGCTTGATTAAGAGAGCGCCGGGCGAGGGAATGTACAACGACATCAGCAAGGCGCAGGTTTCGTAAAGTTGCCGCAGACCATGCACACCGGAGCAAAATGGGGTCGAAACTGCTCTCGTCGCTTAGTTCCCCGAGGTAGTGAGTTTCTCCATAAAATCTGAATCTGTTTCCGTTTCCGTCAAGTGCGTAGCGTAACTGTAGCGCAGGCCATATACTCCCACTTTCTTTTTTATACCTGCGTTTTTCAATGCTGTTTTAAGTACCAGTTGTGCAGACCTCGTGGTGTATGGTCCGCCTTTCAGGCCTTCAAATAAATGCACTTTCGGCCGGTAGGCTTTTAAGTACTTCTTTACATCTTTCAGCATGGTTTTCGGCATCTGCACTTTTCTGGCAGGCTTTCCCTTCACCGGTGGCACCGTAACATACATTTTTTCCATGTCGAGAGATGACACCCGCAACCGGACGATTTCGCTGATGCGCAAACCCATCTTGTAGGCGAACAGCAATACCAGCTTATGTTTTTCATTTAGCGCAACTGCCAACAGCCTTTCAATTTCTTCGGGGTTTAATGTTTTGCGCATATTCGCCGGTTTCTTCGGCCGGGGCAATCCGGCAACCAATGCCTCATTGCCCAATACCCGTTTATAATAAAACTTAACGGCATTCATCCGGCTGTTCAAATGCGTTTCACTCAGTTGTAATTGTCCGGCGCAATACAGAAAATAGGCGGTAATTTTTTTTGCACTGAGTTTTTCGGCTTTTGCAGTATGCAACGCCGCCAGGAACTGAGCAAATTCGTTGGTATACACTTTAACTGTATGCGGACTTTTTGATTTGGCCTTCAGCTTGGCGATATATGCCTTAAGCGCATTTTGATTATTGGCGTGAATACGTGTGGCGCCCTTGGCTGCAACTACCGGTTTTTTCAATCCGAGCGCCGTGCGGTTGAGGTCGGTATCGGGCAAATACCAACAACGTTCGGAGACGCTCCATTTCGCCCGGGGAAATTTTGCTTTGAAGGCCGATTTCTGTTGCGACGTGTTGCGGAATTCCACCCAAATTACCCGTTTCCCCCCATAGGTTCCTTCGGATATTGAATATTTACTGCTGTCCATACTTCAAAATTACAATTTAACCGCAACTTCAATAACCACCGCCCGGAATAGGCTCAAATTTCCGTTGAAGTTAAAACCGGCAATACCAGGGGCAACCTTAACATTCCCGGCGCTGCAATACGGGAGACGCCGTTGTAATTTTGCGATACGAATCGCAGCCTGATCACTTTTTTGCAGAAGCAGGCATTTTAATACACAGTGTATGCTTAAACATAAAATTCTAATTATTGCCCTGTTGGCTGCATCAAATCTTAGCGTTTCCGGGCAAACACAACCCGCAGTCTTCGACGCAATTTACAACCTGATCGAGCAAAAAAATTTTTTCGAGGCCAGTGAAAAATTTGCCGCTCAGCGGGATGCCTTAACCGAAATCCAGCGCAAAACAGCAGAGGCTCTTCTCGATAATGCATTCAACCGGTTAGAAAATTCAAATCGCCTGATTCATCAACTGCTGCAAATACGTTCAGGCATACCGGATTCCATCCGCTCGGAATTATATATCACGCTGGCCGATAACTGCGCAAAAATGTATGCTTACACCGAGGCAAAGGATGCACTGGAAACCTTATTGGAAAATTATGGCAATACCCTCACTCAAGATGCACGAGATGATATCCAAAACAGTTTGAGAATATGGTCGGCACTGGTAAACACACCGGCACAAGTCACACTGGTCCGGGAGACATCTGCCCTCAAAATGCATATGGACAAGGCGGGTCTGCACAACCTGGCTGTGAGCGACGGTTCGGACTCATTGCACTTCATTTTTGATACGGGCGCTAACCTGTCCACGGTTTCAAAGTCCACCGCTGCAACACTGGATATGCAGTTATTGCCGGTGGACATTCAGGTAGGGACAATTACCGGCCAGACCGTCATCGCTCAAATAGCCGTATGCCCGCTCCTGCTTCTGGGTAATATCGAAATCCGCAATGCCGTATTCCTCGTTCTCAATGACAGCGCTTTGTCGTTTCCCCAAATTGATTACAGCATCCGCGGCATTTTGGGATTCCCAATTATTGAATCGCTGCGGGAAATACAAATTACCCGCGATGGCTATTTTATCGTTCCAAAAGACGAGACAGATATTCAATACAACTCAAATATGGCTATGGACGGACTCACTCCCCTGATTTATATTAATCAAATGCATTTCACCTTTGATACAGGTGCGGATAACACCGTGCTCTATCAGGCCTATTATCACAAATATCAACAGGCAATAGATGCGGCCTATCAACCCGAAACATTCAACCTCGGCGGTGCAGGCGGCAGCAAGCAATTCGAGGGATTTCTGATCGATGTCACCTTCCGGATTCTGGACAGGGAAATTGCGCTTTCCAATGTGGAGTTGTTGAAAGAGAAAAAGACGGACACCGAATCCGTTTACGGAAATATTGGACAGGATGTCATCCGGCAATTCGATAAAATGACCATCAATTTCGACCGGATGTTTATCAAATTTGATTAAACAGCTATCTATTCCTGCATGCGTCAACACGGGATTTTGCGCCAAACTGCAAATTCATTTGTATTAAAAACACCAACAAATACCCTCTTTAAGGTATTTGCCAATCGCCCAAAGCGCCTTTACTTTGCTTTTTAGATTTATTCTAAATTAAAAGCAGGGAATGATTAATCCGATAGTATTTATAGCGGACGCCCATAAATTGACCAGTGAAGGAATAAAATCCATTCTGGTCAAGAAAACAGATGCACGTGTTACAGCGGAAGCAGTTAACAGCGCCGGCCTGAGAGCACAATTTGCCTCAGCACAGCCCGATGTAGTTATTATCGATTGTTTTATTCCCGGTTATTTTTCGATTGAAGATATTGCCTTCATAAAAAACCAAGCTCCGGAAACAGGTATCCTCGTTATTACCACCAATAAGAACAAAGAAGACGTTTTAAGAGTATTGGATTACGGTGTAAACAGCTACCTGCTGAAGGAATGCGATGAAGAGGAGGTAATCAATGCGGTAAATGCCACCGCCACCGGCAGGAAGTTTTTCTGCGGAAAGGTGATGGATGCCATTCTCGAAAAAGTAACCCATAAATGCGCACCCGATTCGGTATGTAACCATTGCCATGCCGTTGCGCTCAGCGAACGGGAAGAGGAAATTATCCGCTTAATTGCCGACGGGCTGACGACGAAGGAAATAGCGGTTAAATTAAACCTGAGTTTTTACACCATCAGCACCCACCGCAAGAATGTCTTTAAGAAATTGCGCATTCGCAATTCATCCGAGCTCATCGGATACGCATTGAAAAAGGGAATTATTTCTGCTCCTGAAATTACCCAATACCTCAATTGAGGTATTGGCGCTCCCCTGATTAGGTTATTCAAATTACAACAAAGGCGGGATTGATGGATTGTCGCACGCAGTACAACTTTGTGCGCATAATACATCGATCATTTTACAATAAAAGAAAAGTCAAATTACATGAAAAAATATTATATCACTCTTGCGCTCATTACAACTGTTTTACTCGCTCAATCACAAGTGGTAACGGATACGGTTTCGCTGGGCGCCGGTTATGCCGATCAGGTATGGTACAGCCTGGAAAACGGAGTTCAGGGCAGCGCCCCGAAAGATAATTGGGATATCGCTTTCTGCGCAGATCTAATGGATGCGTCCATAATTATCAATTCCGTAGCCGAAGTAACTCTTTGGCTTTACCCCCATTCCGACACCAGCGGATGGGAAACGGTAGATACCACCGGCATGACCTCCTGGACTCCACGCTATAATTCCGATACATCCTGGAGTTTAGGCGCATTTAACCTGCCGCTCTCATCCAATCCCTTCGATATGGGATGGGGCATTTACAATACGGCCACCCATTACGTCACCGGCGATTCGCTGTACATCATCAGACTCACAAACGGCGATTACAAAAAATTGTGGTTACAGCAACTCGCCGACGGCGCTTATGACTTTAAATACGCCAATCTCGACGGCAGCAGTCTTCAAAACGCCTCCATTGTGAAGACCGATTACACCGGTATAAACTTTATTTACTATTCACTGCAAACAAACACAGTCATCGACCGCGAACCGGTATCGGCTGAATGGGATTTATTGTTCACTCAATACACGGCGTTTATCCCTACGCCATACAATGTTACGGGCGTACTTACCAACTATGGTGTAACCGTCGCCGATGTCAGAGGTATTGCCGATCCGGAGACTTACAACGACTACGCATCGCAGGCTTTCCTCACGCCCATTAATACAATCGGTTATGACTGGAAGACTTATTCCGGCGCATGGGTGATTGAGGACTCGCTGTTGTACTTTGTAAAGAGCAATACCGGCGATATCTGGAAAGTGGTGTTTACCGGATTTGACGGCAGCAGCAGCGGCAGTTCGTCATTTGCAAAGGAAAAACTTGCGACCACTGCAATCACCGATATCCAAGGCGAGGCACTTGCAAACCTCGCGGTGTATCCGAACCCCGCAAAGGGTGTATATGTGAATGCCGTTTACAATTTCGAAAATGCCGTTTCCTCCGCAGTGCTGTCAGTGATTGACATTACCGGAAAACACATCTATTCCGGGGCGCTGGAAACTACCGCCGGAATGCACAGCGCCGCACTGCCCGTTTCAGGAATGGAGGCGGGGATTTATTTTGTTATCATCGAGTTTGATGGCAACCGCATACAACAAAAACTCATGATCCGATAAGATATTGAATTGCATATAACAAATCATTTAATAACACTAAAACTATACACGCATGCAAAACCTCAGGACGAAAACAATTATCATGGCGCTAATCGCCTTCATTGTATCCGCCGTATTTTATGCCTGTACACTGGATGCGAGCAATGCGGGGACGGAAGTAAAGACTGAAACTCAAAAAATCGGCGTATTGCTGGTAAATCACGGCTCCCGCTCCGAAACATGGCGTCAGGCGCTCTTAGACCTGGAAGCAAATGTCAAAGACCGCATTTTGGCGGACAATCAGATTGCAGGGATTAAGACTGCCTACATGGAATATACCGAACCTTCCATCGCAACACGTATGAAGGAATTCGACAACGAAGGTTTCTCCGATGTCATTATCGTCCCCATCTTCCTGACGGTGAGCCCGCACACCTTCGACGATATCCCGACGATTATCGGGCAGAAAGAAGACCCGCAGTCGAAGGAGATGCTGAAGATCGAAAAGATAGAGCGCTACACACCCAAAGCGAGAACCTATCTCACGCCGAACCTGGACTTCACCGATATACTCAAACAGAACGTACTGCGCCGGGTGAAAGCGCTTTCAACGAACCCCGCAGAAGAGGGTATTGCATTAATAGGCTACGGCGATGAAACCTATGATAAGCAATGGGGTGCGCTGTTCGACGAAGTGGCGGAATACGTAAAAGACGAACTCGGCATTACCGCACATTCCTACGGCTGGTGCGGACACATTGCGCACTACGATCCGCAACGTACTACCGATGCAGTCAATGCCGTACTGAAAAGCAAGAAGCGGGCAATTGTCATTCCGGTATTGGTGGCACATGACGAGACTTTCCAGATTAAAATCATCGGCGGCGGCATTGAGAAGGTCGGCAACTATAACGAAACAGTTGTTTACAAACCCGATGCAATTCTGCCGGATGCCAATATCGAACAATGGATAATTGACATCACTGCGGAATACCTGCAAAAAATACAAAAAACCAACTCCGAAGGCGATCATGTTTAAGTGGAATATTAAAAAAATACGGCGGTTGAATATTGCCACACACCGCGACCTGGGATATTTCTTTTCATCGCTTATTATAGTTTACTGCATTTCCGGTATTGCATTAAACCATGTAGATGACTGGAATCCCGATTTTATCCTGACAAAAGATACCGTCCGCTTAGAGACCCGGTTTGCGGCGGAAGCAATCGGCGAGGCGCAGATCAGTGCATTCGGAAAATTAATCGGCGAAGAAGATTATAAAGTATATGATTTCCCAACATCTGACCAGGTGAAAATATACTACGACGATGCGTCGCTGCACGTGTATTTATCACAGCATTTAGCCATTCACGAGCGGGTGGCAAAACGCCCGCTCTTTTACCAGACGAATGTGCTGCACCGCAACAGCCTGCAGGGATGGCGATGGGCTTCGGATATTTTTGCGCTGTTGCTCATCGTAATTACCATCACCGGGCTGTTTATCCTTAAAGGGAAACACGGAATCAGCGGACGGGGTAAATGGCTCATCGCCGGTGGTGTATTGCCGCCGGTTATAGCTGTCGTTATCCAGGCTTTTATTTAACCAATTAAGAAAAATCCAGCAATATGTGTACACACAGAACACTCAGCCAGGGAGATTACGGCTATATCATTTATTGCCTGAAGTGCAAGCACTACCAACTGTGCTTCGGCACATCCCTGATCCGCATGTCGGCAACTAACTATGCGTCATTTTACGAGGTGGCCACCGAACAATTTACCGAACAGAAAAACAGTGGTATGGAACGGCATAAAAACATACAACTTCCGACATTTTCCCGCAATAATCTCATGGTATTAAGCTATGTCGAATTGTGCCGGCTGATGGAGATGCTTAAAGAAGCCGCTGTGATGAATGAAGTGTATGCCATTCTCGATGAAAGAAAAATTAATCAGCAATGAGTTGAGTAAAAGGGTAACACGATGGTAAGAACTGTATTGCAAATATGTATTATCTGCCTCGCACAGGTGGCGACAGCGCAAATGATTTCGGTGCGCTCCGCCGGCGATAGCCAGCCGGTTCCGTTTGTAAATGCCGTTCTGAATGCGCTACCCGACGGCGACACCATTATCATGAGCACAGATATCTCCGGGAATATCCAACTGCAAGGTCGCATTCTAACGGAGAAGAGTTATGCCATCACCATTTCATGTATAGGCTTCAAAAAACTTTGCGACACACTGTATGCGCCCATTCAAACCGGCACCTTGTATCTGCAGTCCGATAATATCTCATTAGACGAAGTGGTGGTAACAGCGCAATACGCTCCCGGCAGCCCGGAGCGGTCGGTGCACAAGGTGAAAATTATCGGCAACAAAAAAATCCAATCAATGGGAGCGCAAAACCTGCGGGATGTGCTGAGTAATGAATTGAATATGCGCATTGCACAGGACAATATCCTGGGCAGCAGCATGAATATCCAGGGGATTTCGGGACAGAATGTAAAAATCCTGGTTGACGGCGTGCCGGTGACTGGCCGCCTGAACGGCAATATCGACATCTCCCAGATCAACATGTACAATGTGGAGCGCATTGAAATCATCGAAGGCCCGCTTTCAGTCAATTACGGCACCGATGCCCTGGCGGGAACCATTAATATCATTACTAAAAAAACACAGGAAGAAACGTTCGAGGTGCACTCTTTTAATTACTACGAGAGCAACGGCCAATATAATACAACGGGTTCTGCCGGATTCCGAAAAAATAACGAAATCATTACCCTGACCGGCGGCAGGCATTATTTTGACGGCTGGCGTTACGGCGACAAGCCCTTTTATATCGAGCAGCCGAAAATCGCCGACAGCCTGCGCTATAAGGACTGGAAACCCAAAGAGCAATATTTCGCCACTTTATACTACGGTCATTATTTTAAAAATATAAAAACGGGTTACACTGCCGACTACTTCCAGGAGCAGATAACCAACAAAGGCTTGCCCCGCAAACCCTATTACGAAACCGCCTTCGACGATTACTACTTTACAAAGCGATTGAATAATGCCATATCTCTATCCGGTCCATTGAACAGCAGGTACTACCTGAATGGCGTTATCTCTTATAATTATTTCGAACGCATTAAAAACACATTTTTTAACGACCTCACCACATTGGAGGAAACACTTACCGAAAATTTCGGCGATCAGGATACAACAGTTTTCAAGGTATTCATGACCAGGGGCGGTATAAGTACTACCGGGAATACGAAGTTGAATTGGGAGTTGGGTTATGATATAAATAATGAAACCGGAGCCGGAATACGAATCAAAGACGGATCACAGCAAATCACCGATTACGCACTATTCACCACCGCGGAATACAAACCGGCGCCGGCGGTAATCATCCGCCCCGGAGTTCGATTCATCTACAATACTGCATACAAGGCGCCCGTGGTACCTTCTGTCAATTTGCGCTGGCAGGCTTCAGATAAAAATGCTATCCGGTTTTCATACGCCCGCGGATTCCGTGCCCCCTCGCTCAAGGAATTGTTTTTTTACTTCGTGGACGTCAATCACAATATCGTCGGAAGCGAAAACCTTAAGGCGGAATACTCCCACAGCTTGAATTTAGCGCTGTCCAATGCGCAGCAATACAGAAACGTCTATATAAAATCCGAAGTTTCTGCCTTTTACAACTATATCGAAAACCTGATAACCTTAGCCCAACAATCTGAGACGCAATACAGCTATTTCAACGTGGATATTTACCAGACACTCGGCATACAACTGCAATCGGAATTTTCCTGGCAGCATTTCAGAACCTCGTTGGGAGCTGCCTACACGGGAAGATATAATCAACTGGCTGAGGAATTTGCAATGGTGCAGTTTGACTGGTCTCCCGAGTTGCAATACAACTTATACTACGAATGGCAGGGATTCTCGGCCGCATTCTTTTATAAATACACCGGCGCCTTGCCGTTAATTTCAACAGATGCTGAAGGCACTCCGGTAAAGACGCTGATAGCAGGTTATTCGCTTGCCGATATTTCGCTCACGAGAGTACTGTGGGACGGCAAGTGCGGCATTTCTCTCGGTTGCAAGAATATATTTGACGTAGTAAATATTGCGAGCTCCGTTCCGGGTAGTGCACATTCTTCCGGCAGCAACAGTATTTCCATCGGAATGGGGCGCACGTATTTTCTCAAATTCGATATTCACTTCAATTCCGGCAGATGAAAATAGTACACCTGTTGAAATCAGCTATAATCGCCGTACCCGTACTGTGCATCACGGCATGTGAAACCGTCGAATTGCCGGTACCCAAACACGAAACGGGAAATATCATCACTGCAACGGTGGATATGCATACCGATTACAGCTACCAGATATTTTACGACCTGGAAACGCATGCGGTAATCAGCCAGAATCTGAAAACAGACTGGGACCTCGGTTTTGAGACATCGCCTGCGGGCAATCGCATTATTCTCAATGCGGCAAATGCCATGTTTGCCATGAATACCGCGAATCCGGATTTCTCATCTGTCACTGACACTGCGGGGTTCGCCATGGCGAAGGTATTCGATGCGCCCACGGGCAATATGGATTCAACGGCTATTGGAAACTGGCAGGAGGGGAATCCGGTGTATATCATCGACAGGGGAATCGATGCTAGCGGCATACACCGCGGCTTTCGCAAAATACAAATTCTCGCTGTTGACAGCTCTGAGTACACGGTGAAGTTCGCCGAAATGGACGGTAGCGGCGAGACCACACTTCAGATTGTGAAAGACACTCTCTATAATTTTACTTTCTTATCATTTCAGACAAACAATACAATTCTGATTGAACCGCCTAAGACCGACTGGGACTTACTGTTTACGCAATACCTCGAGGCGCTGAACCCGCCTTACCTCGTTACGGGCTGTATTCTCAACCGCTATAACACGGCTGCAAAGATGGATTCAACACGCAGCTTTGAAGCTATTGATTTGAATTTTATCCTGAGTCATACATTGAGCCCGCACATCAATTCCATCGGCTACACCTGGAAGGAATACGATTTCGATGCAGCGACTTACGAGGTGTATCCCCGGATGAATTACCTGATACAGGACAGCGACGGGTTTTACTACAAACTGCATTTCCTGGATTTTTATGATCAATCGGGCAACAAGGGAAATCCGACATGGGAATTCCAAAAATTATAATAGCGCTTTCATTTTCTTCCCTTCGAATAACCGAACTTCCCGTTTCGGTTATTCCGATGCTTATTGGGCTCTGAGAAGCGGATACGGCAACAATCGTTTAATTACTTAATTCCTGTATTTTCCAAATTGCTTTAACATGTTTTGCCAACTGCTTTTGACGGGATGCCAGTTTATCTACATTCCATGTATTGTAATGCTCAGGAATAGATCGGGTTAATTCAAAATTTGATTTTAAATAAACTTTCTGTTTTTCCAAATACGGTTTCTGGCCACATTCAATATTCAGGTTTTTCTCCAGCAATGTGAGGTTGCCAATCCGGTATATAGATTGATTGATTTCCTCAAAGGAGAATTCTCCCCACGTCTCATCGGCGTTTTCTGGTAAAATATGTTCTATGGAGTATAAATCGCTCTCTGTATCCATATCATTTTTATATAGGTAAAGCTCCATTTTCGAAAGGATATATCGCACTAATTTATGGTTGCGGGTAGTATTCTTAAATTCCTTGGTGGCAAAACTGGTTTCAAAATTTGCATCGTTTACATAAATACTTTGAAAGTCAGTGGCCTCAAAATGTTGATGCCTTACAATTTTCAGTGCAACCGCATTGTAAACATCTTCCTGTACATTCGGGTTTAAGCCGCCTATAATATTGTACCTGAAGGAAATGACCGAACATATTTTTGCCAACCTCCGAAAACTCTCCATGTTTAAATTCTTAAGCGCAGACAGGAACAGCGAGTTGGTTTGTCGAATCTGAAACAATTTTAGCTCCTTCAGCGATCTACTTATTTCTGGCTTATCCCGCCAATACACGTCTTCCGGATTTTGTATTGCCAAATAAATATCTACGGTATCGTTAAGGCTCCGAACTAATTCAAACACCGCTTCTTTGGTTGTTATACTATTTCTGATGGTTTTAAACAGGTTTTTTTTACCCACAGATTTATTTTTACTGTTCCAGTAATAGCGCAGGTAGTCCTCCACTTTTTGATCGCCTAACTTACCGACGATTTTACTCCAGATATTTTCAAGTTCCTCAACTTCAGAAATGTGAGGACCGGTTTCATCGACAACCGAAAACAGGTGATTTTTCAGCAAATCCGATGAGGACAATTGCACGCCTCTTGAATTGAGCGTCTCAAACACTTTAAATGCATTTAATTGATCGGTAACTTCAATTACCGTAAAATACAATTTGTCAACAATGTTATCAATAAAAGCGGCCAATTGTTCACCTGTTTTAAAATCCGCCTGTATTCTCTCATAATACCAGAGAAAACATTCTCTCATGTGTTTTTCCGAGTTATTGGTATTTCTCAGTGGCAATTCCTTAAGGAGTACCAAATGCTGCCTGTAATAATCATCGCTGTTGCGGTTTAATGTAAGTTTATTATTTGAGATTAGAGTTACCGGATCGACATAGCCTATATAACTATTCATCAGACTTTCCCTTCGTTTCATATTGTTGTCCGGGTCAATGCCCGCCTCTGTAAATTTTTTCAGGCACTTTAGCGTTGCGAGAATCAACAAACTCATCGTAGTCAGCCTTTGCTGTCCGTCAATAACCTGGAAATCTTTATTATTATTCGTCTGAAGTACCAAATAGCCCATGTAATGTTCGGATTCTTCATCGGTTAATAGCAACTGTATATCCTGCCAAAGATCATCCCATTGTTCCACCTCCCAGGTATAGTCTCTTTGAAATTTTGGAATTACATACCGGATGCCATTACCCATTAACTGACGGTAGGTTTTATTAGAGGTACCCTGTATCCCTTTCATAATTTATCGTTAAAAGTTTTCTGAGACTTCATTTGTTCCCACACCATATGCTGCGTACTTGTATCCGGAATTATCCCGGTATTACAATTATCATCTTGGATCAATATTTGAATAATCTCTTTGGGCGTTTTCATATACTGTATTTTATCTTTATAAAAAAAGCTTCAAAATTTACCTCAACCAATTTTCTGCAAAAAGATATTTTACTTTCTTCTATCCTTATCAGCGCTCCTTTAACTAAAATACGCTGATTACAATCCCCAAGCTGTCAATTTTTGCCTAAAATAATAACTTGTTTTAAGTATTTCAAGCTTAAGGGAGTTAGGGATAATTCTTTGTTGTAGGATTGTGTATTTGTCAATAAAAATTCTATAAAAGATATATTCAGGCCGGCATGGAGCAAAAGAATGCAATTTGTACATGGGGAATCGGCGAGGACCTGTATTTTCAAATTCATTTCTGTGCTTTACCCGCTTGTTTCAGTTCTTCCAGTTTTTTTCTTCCGTAGGCAATTTTTGTAATAGCGACAAACAAGACAGGCACAATAAAGATAGCGAGTGAGGTAGCGGCCAGCATACCGCCCAAAACTGTCCAGCCTATTGTTTTCCTGGATTCGGCGGCGGCGCCGGTTGCCAAAACAAGGGGTAATACGCCAAAAATAAATGCGAGCGACGTCATCACGATAGGCCTCAGGCGCAGGCGCACGGCGGCGATTGTCGATTGAATGACATCTATGCCGCTGTCCACTCTTTCCTTTGCAAATTCGACAATCAGGATGGCGTTTTTAGCCGCCAGGCCAATCAGCGTTATCAGGCCGATTTGCGCATATATATTATTGGAGATATCAGGCAGTAAACTCAGGGTAACAATGGAGCCAAAGGCGCCGATGGGAACGGCCAGCAACACCGAAAACGGAACCGACCAGCTCTCGTACAACGCCACCAAAAACAGGAAGACAAAAATGACTGACAGGCCGAAAATCAGGAGCGTCTTATCTCCCGCCTGGATTTCTTCCCGCGACATACCTGAGAACTCATAGCTGTAACCCGCGGGCAGGTAAGCATCCGCCGTTTCCTGCAGCGCACGTATAGCCTGGCCGCTGCTGTATCCCTGCGCATTGGTGCCGTTGATTTCAATGGAGCGGTTCACATTGTAATGCGAGATGGTGGCAGGGCTTTCTATCAAACGGGAAGTAATCAGTGAACCCAGCGGGATCATATTTCCCTCCGCATTTCTGACGTAGTATTTTCCGATGGCTTCAACGGATGAGCGATACGAACTGTCTGCCTGGCTCACCACCCGGAAGTTGCGGCCGTATAAATTAAAGTCGTTGATATAGCGGCTGCCCAGCAATGCAGATAGCGTATTGTACACTTCCGAAACCGGCACACCCAGTTGTTTTGCTTTCGCACGATCCACATCCACCTGGTATCCCGGCGTATTGGCGGTAAAGAATGTATAGGCATTATCAATTTCGGGTCGTCTGTTTACCTGCTCAATAAAATCTTTGGCGACTTTACTGAATGTGGCAATATCATCGGCGCTGGAAGTCTGTTGTAATTGAAACGTAAACCCGGAAGATCTTCCCAAACCCGGAACGGGCGGCGGCGCCACCACCAATACCCTCGCCTCTTTCAGATCTGCCGTCGCATCCTGGATTTTTTTCAATATGCTCATGGCATCCTGTCCTTTTTCCTTCCGCACTTCCCAGGGTTTCAGCATAATCCACATCGTGCCGACATTCGATTTATTGGAACCCTGGAACACATTGAACCCCGCAAGTCCGCCGACAACGGATATTTCGGGAATTGCCTTAATGCGTTTCACAATCTCCAGCAGCATTTCGTAACTGCGCTCCGACGAAGTTGCCTCTGCCATTTCATAGGTAGCCATCAGGGTGCCTTCATCTTCCTGGGGGATAAATCCCGTCGGTTTTTTTGCAAATAAAAAAACGAGGGTAATTATTATCACCACCAACAGTCCAAATACATAGCGGGTATTTCGAATCCACAGCGCCACACCCCTGGTATATGCAGCAGTAATTTGTCCGAAGCGATTATTAAATGCGAGGAAGAACTTTTCTAGGATATTTTTCTTATCTCTTTTGCCTTTGGACGGCCGCAACATCAGCGAGCAGAGCGCAGGTGTGAGCGATAGCGCCACGAAGGCGGATATCAGAACCGACATTGCAATAGTAATTGCAAACTGCTGATACAATCTGCCGACGATACCCGGGATAAAACCTACCGGGACGAACACCGCCGCCAGAATCAGGGCAATGGCAATAACCGGCCCCGAAATATCCTGCATAGCCCGGCGGGTTGCTTCACGTGCGGATATGTGATAGCGGTCAATATAATGTTGCGCCGCTTCCACGACGATGATGGCATCGTCAACCACAATGCCGATGGCGAGAATAAACGCAAATAAGGTAAGCGTGTTAATCGTAAATCCGAAAATGGAGAAGAACGCAAATGTGCCGATTATCGAAACGGGAATGGCGAGTACGGGTATTAATGTGGCCCGCCAGTCCTGAAGAAACAAAAACACGACGATAACCACTAACAATAATGCCTCCAGCAATGTGACGATTACCTCATCGATGGAAGCTTCGATAACGGAAACGGACTCATTCGGTATCAGGTAATCAAAATCGCTCGGAAATGTTTTTTTCATCTCCTCCAATTTGTCGATAATGCCGTTATAAGTTTCCAGCGTATTGGCTTCGGGCGTTTGATACACTATAACGTAAGTGGCGGGCTGGCCATTCACTGTAGAGTTGTGTCCGTAATTAAACTTTCCCAACTCCACCTTTGCGACATCCTTTAAATAAACTACATTCCCGGTTTGGGGATTGCTGCGGATAATTATATTATTAAATTGTTCAACGGTATTAATGCGGCTGTTGGTGATGACATTATATTCAAAACTCTGCTGTTCTTTTTGAGGGACGCCCCCGATAGTGCCGGGTGCGATCTGGATGTTCTGTTCCTTGACGGCATTGGTAATATCTTCGGGTGTCAGCGACAGCGCTGCGAGCTTTTCGGGATTTAACCAGATGCGCATACTAAAATCATCGCCATGCGAATCGATATCGCCAACGCCTTTCACACGCTTCAGCGCATCCTGCACATAGATATTCACATAATTGCCGATAAATGCAGAACTATGGGTACCGTTGGGTGAATAAAATGCAAAAACCGCCAGGGCGCTCGGATTTCTTTTGCGCACGGTAATCCCCAATCGCTTCACTTCTTCGGGCAAGGTCGGAAGCGCCACATTCACCCGGTTCTGTACATCCACAGTGGCAATGTCAATATCGGTTCCCATGTCAAATACCACATTCACATTGCTGCGCCCGCTGGAGGAACTCGAACTCGTAATATAGCTCATCCCGGGCGAGCCGTTGATCTGTGTTTCCATCGGCGTGGTGGTAGTCTGTTCCACCGTTACGGCATCGGCGCCGATAAAATTGCCCGAGACAGAAACCGTCGGCGGTGAGATATTCGGATATTTGGAAATGGGTAAATTCAGCAGTGAGAGGATTCCCACCAACACAATTACAATCGAGATAACAATTGCCGTAACCGGCCTCTTAATAAAAGTTTCTGCAATCATGTTTCTAAACTTCTTTTTTCATATTACTTACCTGCCGCTGTAATTACAGATCCTTCGTGCAATTTCTGAACGCCTTCCACGACAATTGTTTCGCCGGGTGCCAAACCTTCCAACACAATGACATGCTCACCCACCTGCCTGCCGGGTTTGATTTGCCGCTGGTGCACTACAGAGTTTTCATCCACCACATAGACTGTAAATTCTCCCAGCGACTCGGTCACAGATTTGTAGGGTATCAATATGTATTGCTGTGCTGTATTATTTTTAATGCGCACTGTCGTATTCATTCCGGCTTTCAGTAACTCCTTTGCATTCGCAAATATCAATCGCACCTTAATGGTACCGGTTTGCGGGTCCACTGCCCGGTCGATAAAACTGATATCGCCCGGCTCGGGATAGATTTCCTCGCCAAAGGCAATGGTTATAATAGAATCCTCCAACGCATTGCCCGCTTGTTGCAACTGTGCGATGCGGAAGATTTCCTTTTGATCAATTGCAAAATCCACCGCAATCGGGTGATCGGTGGAGACGGTATTTAAAACAGTCTGTCCGGCTACCACTGCCGTCCCCACCTTGACATGAGAGATGCCGATAGTACCGCTGAACGGCGCATAAATATCCGAGAATTTCACCTGGGCATATAAGCTGGCCACTTTTGCTTTTGCGGCATCCACCAACTTCTTTGCCGCCTCCAGATTTGCATTGGCATAATCCACTTGCTGGCCGGCGATGGCATCTTTGCTTTTCAATTCGTTGTACCTGTCTGCATCTTTCTGCGCTTTCTCCAAATTGGCTTCCTGCACTTGCAGATCTGCCAGCGCCTGTTCGTAATTTGCCGTGTACACCTGCGCATCAATGCTGTACAACAATTGTCCTTCGGTAACATTATCGCCGTCGCGGAAATTGATGCGGGTCACATATCCGCTCACCTGCGCCCGCAGATCTATTTCATTTAATGCCGTGACTATCCCGGGGTATTCATCGTAATATTCCGCGGTTCCGGTATCTACCTTTGCAACGGTTACCGAAACGGCGTTCGCGGTGTCCGCATTGGGTTTTTCAGCGCTGCCGCAGGCGGATAACACAACAACCGCCGGAAGTATAGCCATTAAAATATATGTATATCTCATGATACTCTGTTAGTATTTAATAGTTCCCAGCGCCTGTTCCACATCCAGCTTACTGGATAGCACTTCGTACAGCGCATTGTAATAATTGATCTGCGCTGTCCTCAAGTCTGTCTCCGCTGTGATGACATCGAGAAACGCTTTTACGCCTGAGCGGTATTGCAATTGAATAATATCGTACACCTCCTGCGCCAGTTCCATATTCTTTTCAAGGCTCGACAAATGATACATATTCGATTTATATGCTGAAAGCGCCGCCTGGTATTGTGTATTCACCGTTTGCTGATACCCGGCAATTTCGTTATCTGTCTGCTCCAATAACAATTGCATGCCCTTCAAGGCATGGACTTTTTTTCCACCCTGAAAAATCGGGTAGGTAAGGCCGATGCCGATATTTGAATTCGGATATACCGCAGTGTACAATTCGGAGAATTCGTCGCTCAGGTAGTTCATGTTATAACTTCCAAATACGTGAATTTCGGGGAGAAAACTCCACTTTTGATATTTCAGATTGGCCTGTTGCAGTCGCTTTTGCGTTTCCAGTAACCGGATCTCAATGCGCTGCGCATAATCGACAGGTTGCAACGTATCCACATACAGGGCATTCTTCATCGCTTCCGCATCAAATGCCAGTTGTATTTCCTCCGCTCCCGAATATCCCATCAACTCATTTAAATAAACCCTGGCAGCCTTTAATTTTTCCGAAATAAATACCTTTTGCGACTGCGCATTGTTGAGTGCTATGGTCGCCCGCATATAATCGGTCTTATCGACTATACCGCTTTGATATTGCGCATATGCATCGTTCACGCTTTGGGTATTGCGCTTTATATCTTCATCTATGACCTTATCCTGAAGGCCGATGAGGATGATATTGTAAAACGCCTTGCTGACTGCCACGGTTATATCGATTTTCAGCGCTATTGTCTGTTGTTCGGCTGACAACCGTGTGTCTTCCGCACTTTTTGATGCGAGTAGTATATCCCTGTTAAACACCGTTTGGGTGGCACTCAGATTGATACCTGAAGTGTTTTCACTGCCTATGCGAATAATGTTGTCGTTAAAGTCCGTACTTGGCAACTTGAAATTGTGTTGCAGATTATAGCTCAATCCCACCTGCGGATACCACTCCGCCAATTTACTTTTCAAAGCAGCTTCCACATACGCCTCCTGCAGATTGGCATTTTTTAATGCGGGGTTATGTTGCAGCGCATATTGAATACACTCCTCCAGGGTAACCGCTTCAGTGAATTGTATCCCCTCCGTATTTTGCGCAAGTAATATCCCATGTAGGGCGACAAATGCAACCATGTATCCCATTACTTTTCTCAACTCAGCGTATATTTCTCTCCTATCATGCATTTATGATCAATTATAATTTTTCTGATGTTCTCGCACAACACCGGGAGGTTTACCAGGGGAATCACTGCGGCTAAACCTTTTCAATAAACAGTTGCAATATTACAAAGTTCAGTATCGTACTTCCAATAGCGATCATGCCTTTTGCCGCATTCACAGGGCATTTTGCGGTTCTGCGCCGTTTGCTTACCCCATGGAGAGCGCCTCCTTCCTCCATCCACCGCAAATGCTGCGTTGTCATTAATTTTTCCACACGATAGGCTGTCAATTCCCTGAGTTATACCTTTACACCCGGGATACACCAATGCGAGGCGGGATGTTGAAACAACGCCATACTGATTTAACATGAGGAAAAATCTATGCATCGCCTTTGAAGGCATCGACGGCAGCGGAAAGAGCACGCAGTTAAAATTGTTGGCGGCAAGCCTTGCCGAGGCAGGACATAAAGTATATACCACCTTCGAACCTACCGACGGCCCGATCGGCCGGTTAATCCGGGATATTTTCAACCACAAACTGCAAGCAGATCACCGCACTATCGCCGCATTGTTTGTCGCCGACCGGCTGGAGCATCTGCTGAACACATCCGACGGCCTCTTAAAAAAAATGGAAGAGGGTTATACCGTCATTACCGACAGGTATTATTTTTCCTCTTACGCCTATCACAGTGTGCATATGCCGATGGATTGGGTTATTGCAGCCAATGCGCTCAGCGCATCCATACTGCGCCCCGATTTACATATTTTTTTAGATATCGCACCGGAACTGAGTATGGAACGGCTGAACAACAGCAGAAGCGCCATCGAGTTGTATGAAACACTGGATAACCTGCAGCAGGTGAGGCAAAAATATTTGGAGGCGTTTGAGCTGTTGCGGGGTACTGAACAAATTTATATCACCGACGGCAGCAGAAATCCCGAAGTTATTGCCGGTGATATCCGCCGCAAAATCGCATCGCTGACAACAGGCTCCTGACGACAAGCCTGCACACCGGCACTGTTTACAAACAACCGGCGTATTGCGGGAAACACGGGCCGCCATTACCGCTGCGTGTAGTCGCCACACGTGTAAAGCCCTTACACAAAGTCCGTTTTTACTTACCTGTTCACATTTCGCACAGCCGGGATTGCAATTGCATTCTTTTCTATTTCTATTTTTACAATCAATCATGCGATTTCTACAAGACACGGGCACTTATTTCTTAATGCTGCGCAAAATGGTAATCCGACCGGAGCGCTATCACATGTATTGGCAGGAAGTGCTCAGGCAAATGACGGATATCGGTTTCGGCTCGTTGATTATTGTACTGTTGTCATCGTTCTTTATCGGTGCGGTTACTGCAGTGCAATCTGCTTATCAATTGGCCGGAACGGTATTGGTGCCGCCTTACTACCTCGGGCTTATCGTTAGAAATACAACCATACTCGAACTGGCGCCTACATTTACCAGCCTGATTCTCGCCGGCAAAGTCGGCTCCAGCATCGCTTCCGAACTCGGCACCATGCGCATCTCCGAACAAATAGACGCATTGGAAATAATGGGTGTCCCGACTGAAACTTATTTAATACTGCCCCGGGTCATTGCCTCTGTCATCATGATCCCGGCATTGGTGGTGGTTGCCGCTTTCATCGGAATATGCGGCGGATTATTAGCCGGCTCATTTACCGGCTATGCGAGCAATAGCGAATTCATCTACGGGCTGCTCGCATTTTTCGACTCGTACGATGTGCTGATGATGATGATTAAAGCCGTGACTTTCGGATTTATTATTTCCACCATCTCCTGTTTCAAGGGATTTTATATTGTGGGCGGCTCTATTGAAATCGGGAAAGCCAGTACCCAGGCGGTGGTGTTGAGCTGCATATTTGTGTTATTGGCAGATTATATCCTTGCGGAATTACTGATATGATTGAAATTCGCGGCATTCAAAAATCCTTCGGGAAACAACAGGTATTGAAAAATATCTCGGCAGAATTTTATCCGGGGCAGACCAATTTAATCATCGGCGCTTCCGGCTCGGGAAAGACCGTACTTATTAAATGTATCGTCGGCCTGCTGCCCGTAGATTCGGGCTCGGTATTGTTCGACGGCATTACGATGGATCCCCTGGGCAAAGGCAATAAAGATCTGCGCCGCCAAATCGGAATGCTCTTCCAGGGATCGGCATTATTCGACTCGATGACCGTAGAGGAAAATGTCATGCTCCCATTGAACATGTTCAGTACCGAAACAAAGAAAGAAAAACTGAAGCGGGTAAATTTCTGCTTAGACAGGGTGAAACTCGCCGGTGTAAACAAAAAATATCCCGGCGAATTAAGTGGCGGCATGAAAAAACGGGTGGGTATCGCAAGGGCTATCGTATTAAATCCACGCTATTTATTTTGCGATGAACCCAACTCCGGCCTGGATCCCAAAACATCCATCGTCATTGATGCCTTAATCCGCGAGATTACCAAAGAGTACAATATCATCACCATCATCAATACACACGACATGAACAGCGTAATGGGTATCGGCGAGAAGATATTGTTTCTCTACGAGGGCAAGAAAGAATGGGAAGGCACCAATAAGGAAATCATGCATGCGCAAAATGAGAATCTCATCAACTTTATATTCGCCAACGACTTTTTAAAGGAAGCGAGAGCGCTGATGATCGACAGGGGAAAATAATGCCGCTGCCGCACCTGCACACCCGGCGAAGCAATCCGAATGCCCATGGCTTTGTGCTGTGTCCGGTCTTTCTTCGACGCATTGCCTGGCAACCATCTATTAAGTTTTATCTTTGCGCAAAAATCTGACAGATATATGAGTGTATTAGTAGGCAAATCGTCCAGGGTTATTGTGCAGGGATTTACCGGCAAGGAGGGCACTTTTCATGCGGAGCAAATGATTGAATACGGCACCAATGTCGTTGCGGGTATTACGCCGGGGAAAGGCGGAAGCCGTCATTTGGACCGCCCTGTTTTCAATACCGTCTCCGAATCGGTAGAGAAAGAAGGCGCCAACACATCCATCATCTTTGTGCCGCCGGCCTTTGCAGCAGATGCCATCCTGGAAGCAGCCGAAGCGGGGATCGGGCTTATCGTTGCCATCACCGAAGGCATACCGGTGCAGGACATGATAAAGGTTAAAAATTATCTCAAAGGAAAAGACTGCCGCCTGATTGGGCCAAATTGCCCGGGGATAATTACACCCGGCGAAGCAAAAGTGGGGATTATGCCGGGATTCATTCACAAACCGGGCACAATCGGCATCGTGAGCCGTTCGGGCACGCTCACCTATGAAGCGGTGGACCAGGTGACGAAAACAGGTTTGGGACAAAGCACCTGTATCGGCATCGGCGGCGATCCCGTTATCGGCACCACCACTCTGGATGCCATTCAATTATTAATGGCCGACAAGGATACGGAAGGCATTATCCTGATTGGCGAAATCGGAGGCACGATGGAGGCGCAGGCCTCTCGCTGGATTAAAGAACACAGCACCAAACCCGTCGTGGGATTTATCGCCGGGCAAACCGCTCCCAAAGGCAGAACAATGGGACATGCCGGGGCAATCGTAGGCGGAAAGGACGATACCGCCGCCGCAAAAATTGCCATCATGCGGGAGTGTGGAATTCACGTGGCGGAATCGCCTGCGGTAATCGGCGAAATGATGCGGCAGGTATTGTAATGATAACAGCGGTTTAATAATACGGTGGTACCCCGCATCGGGTTGTCGTGTTATTTTTTAACCCGGCAGGTATGTATGCAGTTATTTATTTGCGGCAGCATGTACATACATTCGCCGGCATATTCGGGAAAGGTGAAGAAGTCTTTATGGAATGAACAGCGTATTTAGTATATCACGTTATCGGTATTTCAATGTTATGAACTTCGCCCCGGTAAGCGCTATTATATACTCCATAATATATTTTACCACGAAAGGCACAATACAATTTAATCACCAAACATATTTGATCAATGATGAATAAAAGAATCGAAAAAGACACACTCGGCACCGTAGAAGTCCCCGCCGATAAATATTGGGGTGCACAAACCCAACGCAGTATTCAAAACTTTCCGATAGCCACTGATATCAATAAAATGCCGATAGAAATTATCCGTGCATTTGCCTATTTGAAAAAAGCGGCAGCGATGACCAACCGCGACCTGGGCGTATTGGATGACGCAAAATGCCAACTGATATCCCGTGTATGCGATGAAATCCTGGAAGGCAAACTGGATACAGAATTCCCGCTCGTCGTTTGGCAAACCGGCAGCGGCACCCAAAGCAATATGAATGCCAATGAAGTGATTGCCTACCGGGCACACGTCATCAACGGCGGCAGCCTGACAGATGAGAAAAAAAGCCTGCATCCGAATGACGATGTCAATAAATCGCAAAGCAGCAACGACACCTTCCCCACTGCCATGCATATTGCAGCGTATAAAATCCTGGTAGAAAAAACGATTCCCGGGATACAGCGGCTGCGCAACACCCTGGAAGCTAAATCCAAAGCATTCATGCATGTCGTTAAAATCGGCCGCACCCATTTTATGGATGCGACACCACTCACCTTGGGACAGGAATTTTCCGGTTATGTGGCACAATTGGATCACGGCATTAAAGCCATCGAGCATTCCCTCGCCCATTTGAGTGAACTCGCATTAGGAGGTACCGCTGTGGGTACCGGTATCAATACACCGAAGGGATACGATGTGCTGGTGGCGAAACATATAGCACAACTCACCGGGTTGCCCTTCGTTACCGCACACAATAAATTCGAAGCGTTAGCGGCTCACGATGCAATCGTAGAATCGCACGGCGCACTGAAAACCGTTGCTGTCAGCCTGATGAAAATTGCCAACGACATCCGCATGCTCTCTTCCGGTCCGAGAAGCGGAATCGGCGAAATTCACATCCCGGACAATGAGCCCGGCTCTTCCATCATGCCCGGCAAGGTGAATCCTACACAATGTGAGGCATTGACAATGGTAGCCGCACAGGTATTGGGCAACGATGTAGCCATCAACGTGGGAGGCGCAACAGGCCATTTCGAACTCAATGTCTTTAAGCCGATGATGATATACAACTTTTTGCACTCCGCTAAATTAATCGGCGAGGCCTGCGATTCATTCAACGAACGATGTGCCGCCGGTATAGAACCCATCACCGCCAATATCAAAAAACACGTAGATAATTCGCTGATGCTGGTAACGGCGCTCAATACCAAAATTGGATATTACAAAGCAGCAGAAATTGCGCAAAAAGCACATAAGGAACATAAAACACTGAAGGAAACAGCTGTTGAGTTGGGTTATCTCACCGCCGCCGAATTCGACGCCTGGGTAAAACCCGAAGACATGGTGGGCATATAACCCGACCAGCATTGCCATAAGCGGGAAATAGTATTGAACAACATGCGTATCCCCGCTTCGCAAGGCGTCGCTGGCAATGCCTGATCTGATTTGAGAATCAGAAACCGTGCGGCGTGCATTTGACGGTGCATGCATGTCCTACTATTAATTTTTTTTTGTAACTTTTAGCTCAAATCACCATTATGGAAAAACTGATAAATGAACTGATCAACAAAGCGGGATTAACGGAGGAGCAGGCAAATAAAGCGGTTGAGACTGTCAGCGGATTCTTAAAAGACAGAGTGCCCTCCGGATTCAGGACGCAAATTGACAACCTGTTGAAAGGCGAAAAACTCAGTGACAGCGTCAAGGAGAGCCTGATGGATTCCGCCGTTAATGCAAAAGAAAAAATTGAAGATGTAATGAAAGATGTCGGCGATGTAACTGAAGATGCCATTCAAAACATTAAAAAGAAAATGGGCGATATGTTTCATAAAAAATAATCTCCCCCATGTGTTACGACATCCAACAGATGGGAGATAAAATCATCCGCCGTGCCGAAAGACAACTCGGAATTGCGCATTTTGATCTCGGCCAGATGGAGTTTCGATTTTTTCACGTATCTGGATTTGCACATCCCTTGGTATTGGTCATCACCTCTGAAAATCCCGATACGCTGGTACCCATGCAATGGGGCCTGGTGCCGCCTTGGGTAAAAACACAAGCCGACGCCGTGCCGATACGCAAACAAACACTGAATGCTCGCAGCGACGGCGTGTTTACCAAACCCTCATTCCGGCAACTGATCTTAAAGCGCCGTTGTATAATTCCCGTTAACGGATTTTATGAAAACAGGGATGTAGCCGGTAAAAAGTATCCTTACTTCATCTATAAAACAGAAGAAGAGCCGCTGCTGCTCGGCGGTATATGGAACCGATGGACAGATACCGAAAGCGGTGAAATACTGGAGACTTTTTCGATTATTACTACCGAAGCAAATTCATTGCTTAGCAAAATCCACAACAGCAAGTTGCGCATGCCGCTCGTACTTGCTCCCGGGGATAAAGACCGGTGGCTGGACACTTCGCTGTCCCGCGAAGCTGTGGAACAACTCATGCGCCCATACAGCGGCGACGATTTGAAGGCGCATACCGTCTCCAAACTGGTAAACCGCAAACGGGAATTTACGAACACTCCTGAAGTTTCTCAACCCTTTGTATATCCGGAGTTGGTTTCGGTGGATTGATTCGCAACCGCTTGTTTTCATGCTATGCACTGTGCGGGGAAGAAAACCCATTCGGATACCGACCGAAATACCAACAATGCGCTTACCAAAAAGAAGGTATTAAACCTTATCTTTACGCTTTAATGGAAAATATCGAAAAAGTACCCGCCGTACTGCTACTCGAAGACGGGACTTTATACAAAGGATACAGCGCCGGCAAAATAGGCACCACCACAGGCGAAATTTGTTTCAATACCGGGATGACCGGTTACCAGGAAATTTTCACAGATCCCTCCTATTACGGTCAAATACTGTTGATGACCAATGCACATATCGGGAATTACGGCGCCTATGATCCTGAAACGGAAAGTGATTTTATAAAAATTGCCGGTTTGGTCGTGCGCAATTATACCGTGCAGTACAGCCGACGCATGACCGAACAATCCATCCAGGATTACCTGCTCGACGAAAACCTCGTCGGCATTTCGTCAGTGGATACCCGGGCCATTGTGCGGCACATACGGGATAAGGGCGCCATGAATGCCATCATCAGCAGTGAAACCACGGATGTAAATACACTGCAACAACAATTGGCCAATGTGCCATCAATGGCAGGCCTGGAACTCGCCTCCAAGGTGTCAACCACTAAACCCTATTTTTTTGGCAACCCGGATGCGGACAAAAAGGTTATCGTCTATGATTACGGCGTGAAGAAAAGTATTTTAAAAAACATCGCCGACCGCGGATGTTACTTAAAAGTAGTGCCCGCAAAAACACCGTTTGCCGAAGCAGAAGCCTGGAACCCGGACGCCTATTTTATTTCCAACGGCCCCGGCGACCCCGCCGCAATGGATTACGGCGTAGATACCGTCAGGCAAATCCTGCTCTGTGGGAAGCCAATGTTCGGCATTTGCCTCGGCCATCAGCTTCTCGGCCTGGCCAACGGCATTTCCACCTACAAGATGCACAATGGACATCGCGGCGCCAATCACCCGGTGTTAAACATCCTAACGGGTAAGGCCGAAATCACCACCCAGAATCACGGCTTTGGCGTTTCGCCCGACGATATAAAAAAATGCAGCAATACCGAGATAACACATATCAATCTGAACGATGAAACGATAGAGGGCTTTCGGCTGACCGACAGAAAGGCTTTCAGCGTGCAATATCATCCCGAGGCGACACCCGGCCCGCACGATGCCCGGTACCTGTTCGATGCATTCATGGCGATGATGCATTAAATACCGTTTCAAACTCTTAATACGCCGGAGAATTATATATACCAACGCAAAGAAGTGTACGGCGTGCAATAGCGCAGCAATAATTGCCCAACGATAACGACTTCTGTATCCATTTTAATCCTTAATATTCCGAAAATTTTAATGAACCCGGAACGCCACAGCAACCGGCCGGTTGAAATCAGCGCACTGATATACTTCACGTAAAACAGTGAAATTCAATTTGAGGTTGATACCTCGACATCAGTTAATTTCTATAAGCAAATGATTTACGAAGTAAAAGGCAACATTAACTCTCATTTATTTAAGTTTCCATGACGCAGTCTGTCGGTGGGTTACAAATCAATTGTCTTTTACGGCAACGTAATCCACAATATTAAATACAGTTTTTTGACGGACGGGTTGCAAGACATCCGGTTTAAAACGCAATTTTGCGGGATTGCCCTAGTGAAGAAATCTGCAGGCTTTTACTGCGATGACCGGCTTTGCAGGCCCGGGAAACCCTTAGCGGCTCGCCATTCAACTCCTCTAACCGCCGGCGCTTTAATAAGCCCTTTCAAATGTATAACTTTGCGCTGCGTTTCATAAATTTCTTTAAACCTCACAATCAAACTTTTACAAGCAATGAGCAACATAACAGAGATTATTGCACGGCAGATATTAGATTCACGTGGCAATCCTACCGTGGAAGTGGATGTTTTTACGGAAGCCGGTGCAATGGGTCGTGCAGCCGTCCCTTCGGGCGCTTCTACAGGTACGCATGAAGCCGTTGAATTGCGTGACGGCGATGCAGATATCTACATGGGTAAGAGCGTTATGCAGGCAGTGAATAACGTCAATGACATTATTGCCTACGATCTGGCAGGCGTCAATGTACAGGACCAGAATTACATCGATAAACTATTGTTGGAACTGGATGGGACAGAAAATAAATCAAAACTCGGCGCCAATGCGATATTGGCCGTTTCGATGGCATGTGCCAAAGCGGCTGCCTTTGAGGTAGGCTTACCATTATACCGCTATATCGGCGGGGCAAATGCCAACACCCTGCCTGTGCCGTTGATGAACATCTTAAACGGCGGCGCCCATGCCGACAATAAAATCGATTTCCAGGAATTCATGATTGCCCCTGCCGGCGCTGAAAGTTTTTCACATGCACTGCGCATGGGAGTGGAAGTATTCCACCATTTGAAAAAGATATTAAAATCCAAAGGCTTCAGCACCAATGTGGGCGACGAGGGCGGATATGCCCCCGATATCCAAAGCAATACCGAGGCGATTGAAATTGTATTGAAAGCAATTGAATCAGCGGGATATCGCCCGGGCGAGGACATCTTTATCGCCATGGATGCCGCCACCTCCGAGTTTTACGACGCCGCCACCGGTCTCTACACCTTTAAAAAGTCGAGTGGCGAAACATTCAACAGCGAGCAGATGGCTAATTTCTGGGCTGACTGGTGTAAAAAGTACCCCATCGTTTCCATTGAAGACGGCCTGGCAGAAGACGACTGGCAGGGATGGAAAAAACTTACCGAAGCAATTGGCAGCAAAGTGCAGTTGGTGGGCGACGACCTGTTTGTCACCAATGTGCGGCGCCTTGGCAAGGGTATCCGCGAGGGTATTGCCAACAGTATCCTGGTGAAGGTAAATCAGATCGGGACGCTGACCGAAACCATGAATGCAGTGCAAATGGCACATCGCCACAGCTACACCAGCATCATGAGCCACCGCAGCGGCGAAACCGAGGATACCACTATTGCCGACCTGGCTGTTGCGCTCAACTGCGGACAGATAAAAACCGGCTCGGCGAGCCGCAGCGACCGCATTGCAAAATACAACCAACTGCTGCGCATCGAAGAAGAACTGGGCGCATCCGCAGTTTGGCCGGGCAATGTCTTCGCTAAATAATCCGACTGTCCAATTTCCGGTACTCTGCACAATGTTAGGGCTTTTGCGGCCGTTACATTTGCATGCAGGCAACTATTTTTAATACCGTGAAATTCAATGGGTCAAAACTGCGCAACCGCATTCGCACCTGGAAGGTGCCCGCCGTGTTTCGCAATAAATTTGTGTTTACCGGCTTTGTGTTTGTCATTTGGATGGCCTTCTTCGACCAGAATAATTTACTCGTGCAAACAGAGCGGTTACGGGCATTGCATGAAGCGGAAAGCAAGGCGGAATACTACCTCGAAGAAACAGAAATTGCCCGCAAACAACTCAACGAATTGCTCACCAATGAGCAAACGCTCGAAAAATTTGCACGTGAGAAGTACTACATGAAGAAACCCAATGAAGATGTATTTGTCATTATGAAATAAATGTTATGGCCTGCCGCAGATCAGCGGCAGCAGCCCGGTACATATTTCCAAATCCAAAAATCGCAAGGCAGTGAGATTTGAACATCGCAAGGAACAAGTACTCCCTTTCAAACATTTCATTTTGCGCCTGATGCGCTACAGTATTTTCGCTTTTACCCTCGTATTGATTTCGGTGATAATAGGCATGGCAGGCTATCATCACTTTGCGGAGACTTCGTGGTTAGACAGCTTTCACATGTCGTGTATGATGCTCGCCGGCATGGGGCCGGTTGTGAATATGCAGACGGCCGATGCTAAAATATTCTCATCGCTTTACGCATTATACAGCGGCATCGCATTCTTAAGTATTACCGCTGTATTTTTTGCCCCCATCATGCACCGCCTGTTGCATATTTTGCAGGTGGAACCGGGCGATAAGTAAACGACTGTGTATTTTTTCTTCCCGGCGCCGCATGTTCTACCTTTGATA
Source organism: uncultured Chitinophagales bacterium (assembly GCA_964492065.1). Taxonomy (GTDB): domain Bacteria; phylum Bacteroidota; class Bacteroidia; order Chitinophagales; family BACL12; genus JADKAC01. The sequence goes on from CAZBHH010000001.1 coordinate 143,962, forward strand.
TTTGCCGTAATTTTATCATCCCGTTCAATGGATTACTTGCGTAAACGATGCGATTAATTAATATTTCAGCATTCCGCTTCATTGTGTGTATTGCCATTGCGCTACCCGCAAACAATACCCATGGTCAAACAACTTATTTTCCGCCGTTGGAAGGCGACACCTGGGAAACAACCGACCCGGAGAGCCTGGGATGGTGTACCGAATACATCGACACACTCTACAATTTCCTGGAAGCTGAAAACACAAAGGCGTTCATCGTCCTCAAAGACGGCAAAATAGTACTCGAAAAATATTTCGGCACATTTGTACAAGACAGTTTGTGGTACTGGGCTTCTGCCGCTAAAACACTTACGGCATTCCTCGTCGGTAAGGCCTATGAAAATGGCGACCTGGATATCGGCGCATCGACAAGCACTTATCTTGGAACGGGCTGGACGAGTTGTACCACCGACCAGGAGAACAATATCACCCTACTGCATCAACTGACAATGACCAGCGGATTGGATGACGGCGTGGCAGATAATCACTGTACGCTGGATACCTGCCTGCAGTTTCTCGCCGGCGCCGGCAGCAGATGGGCTTATCACAATGCCCCCTATACCCTGCTGCACAATGTTTTGGAAAACGCTACGGGTACGGAAATAAATCTATATACTCACAATCAACTGAAATCAATTACCGGCATGAACGGCTTTTGGATAATATCGGGCTACGACCATATCTATCTCAGCAACGCACGCAGTATGGCAAGATTCGGGCTGCTTATTCAAAACAACGGCAACTGGAACGGCACGATGGTCATGAGCGATTCCATTTTTTTTAATGCCATGGTAAACACCTCGCAACTGCTGAATAAATCGTATGGATACCTGTGGTGGCTGAATGGAAAGGAATCGTACATGCTGCCCGGCACCCAGATTGTTTTCCCCGGTCCACTGGCTCCCGATGCACCTTCCGATATGATTGCGGCTCTCGGTAAAAACGGCCAGATACTCAGTATCGCCAATGACCTCGGTTTAGTGATCGTGCGACTCGGCAATACACCTGATCCGTACGGCGAGGTATCAGTAACATTGTGCAACGCCATCTGGGAACAACTCGGTGCAATTATGTGTACGACAGATATCGGGCAGGGTGAAAATGCACTGCCGGCCGTTAGCGTATTTCCAAACCCCGTTGCAGTCTCGGGTATTGTTTCAGCTCCCGGCTCTTTATTTCATTACCGGATTTTTAATGCTCAGGGCCAACTGGTGTTCTCCAAAAATGCCGCTTTCGATGCCTCGGAATTCAGTGTGGCGACTTTTCCACCCGGTGTTTATCTCGTACAAATTCTATTACATGAAACCGCGATTGTTCTACCGCTGATCGTTTCCAAATAAACAGCATGTCGCATTACCGGCATTCCGAAATTAATTTCTTTTATACATCAAGTTTAATTTTAGGCAACTATTGCGCTCCCGCTTTGTTTCACTAATTGTGCAGCGTATAACAAAAGTGAATATGCAATTGATTCGCCTGGTGGAATAAGAGGAGTAAATGACGAGAGACGCATTATTATATCCTCCGAATTGATTTGAAATGACGATGATATTTGGGGATATTGAAATCTCTCTTTGCGGATTGCAGTGATGAGCAGTGGCGATGTAAGTGTTTGGTAATAGACTTGCAAGTAAAATGAAGTAATTTGTCGGGCAATTTTAATTTTAAGGGAATGCCGCAGGAGTACGACCGAGCTAAGGTATTTTGGAATTAAATTTTAATTGAATCAAAATACATTGCGAACCGCCCTACGGGAAAGCAAAAGAATTCACTGTTTTGAAACCGAATAACAATCATATCCATATAGCCTGTATCATTGCCTTTATCCTGGCGTCGTGTACGCAGGCGCAAACCACCGATAAGCATATGCAAAATGAAAAACCGACCTATACCAACCATTTAATCAATTCTACCAGCCCGTATTTACTGCAACATGCGCATAATCCGGTCGATTGGTATCCCTGGGGCGAAGAAGCACTGGAGAAAGCAAAAGCGGAGAACAAACTGCTACTCATCAGCATCGGTTATTCCGCCTGCCACTGGTGTCATGTGATGGAACACGAGAGTTTTGAAGATACGGCTGTTGCCAATTATATGAATAAGCACTTTGTTTGTATAAAAGTGGACAGGGAAGAGCGGCCGGATATCGACCAGGTATATATGCATGCCGTACAACTGCTTACAGGGCGTGGCGGCTGGCCATTAAACTGCATTGCTCTGCCCGATGGCAGGCCGGTGTATGGCGGCACCTATTTCCCGAAAGCGCAGTGGCTGGACATGTTGGAACAGGTAAAGGAATTCACAATAAAAAATCCCGGGGAGACCGAAGAGCAGGCCAGGTTGTTAACCGAAGGTATTCGCAGCGGTGAAATGATTTACACCGCTAAAGAAAAACCCGTTTTTTCAAAAGCCGAAATCGGCAAAATGTTCGACGACTGGAAAGGCCTTATCGATTTCAGGGAAGGTGGCACGGCGGGTGCGCCAAAATTTGCCATGCCGGTTGGCTTACAATACGTTTTATTTTATCACTACCTGACCGGTGATGCGGATGCTTTAAAAGCTGTTGTGCTCACCTTGAACAAAATGGCCGATGGCGGCATCTATGACCAGGTGGGCGGCGGCTTTGCGAGATACAGTACCGATGCCTACTGGAAAGTGCCGCACTTCGAAAAGATGCTTTACGACAATGCGCAACTGGTCAGCTTATACGCTGCTGCATACCTGCAGACCGGTGCGGCATATTACAAACGCATTGCCGAAGAAACGTTGGAATTTATTCAACGTGAAATGACTTCTCCGGAAGGCGGTTTTTATTCGGCGCTGGATGCGGACAGCGAGGGGGAAGAGGGAAAATACTACGTGTGGACTCAGGACGAGATTAAAGAAGTGCTCGGCAACCAGGCGCCCCTGATTATCGAATACTACAATGTACTGGCATCGGGTAACTGGGAGCATGGTGTAAACATTTTACATAAGACGCAAAGCGATGCGGCCATTGCAAAAAAATATGCAATTACCGAAACTGAATTACTGCGGGAAGTAACGGATGCAAAAAAGAAATTATTGGCAGCGAGAGCCAACAGAGTTAGGCCGGGACTGGACGATAAAATATTGACCTCGTGGAATGCCATGATGCTGAAAGCCTATGTGGATGCATACCGTGCATTTGGAAACCGGGAATACCTGGACATCGCTTTGAAAAATGCGGCGTTTATCAATACAAAAATGAAAATGCAGGACGGCCGGCTCAACCGCAATTACAAAAACGGCAGGTCGGATATCAATGGATTTTTAGATGACTACGCATTTACCGCCTCCGCATGCATCGCACTCTACCAGGCGACTTTTGATATGCAATGGCTGGAGGAAGCAGTGCAAATTGCCGAATACGCCTTGCTGCACTTTTACGATGCAGAGAGCGGAATGATGTTCTATACTTCCGATTTAGATCCCGCCTTAATTGCCAGAAAGATGGAATTGAGCGATAATGTAATCCCCGCCTCCTGTTCTGAATTTGCAAAAAATCTCTTCATCCTCGGCAACTATTTCGACCGCGACGATTTCAGGAAAAAATCCGCCGCCATGGCAATGGCTGTCAAACAGGATGTGTTAAAACACGGTCAGTATTATGCCAACTGGGCAATGCTCATGGCCTGGCTGGCATACGAACCGTTTGAAGTTGCAATTGTAGGCAGCGATTTCGAACCGGTGCGCCGTTCCCTGGATGCGCATTATTTACCCGATGCATTTTTAATGGGCGGAAAGGATGATGGCATTTTGCCCTTGCTTGAGAACAAATTAGTGCCCGGTCAAACAACTATCTATGTGTGTAGAAATAAGGTGTGCCAGTTGCCGGTTACCGATGTGAAATCCGCATTGCAGCAAATGCAGGATCACTGAAGCAACAGCGAAGCGGATTCATTATTCGTACAGCATTAATAAAAAAATATTTATACTAATAAGCGCCCAGGTATTTGCGCATAAACCACTCTATGGCTATTAGTCCCGCAATTACAAAAAACAACCACTTCAGATTGATGATGCTCTGCGTTTTTATCTCCTCTCTCAATACGGGTTTCGCATTTTCGCCCGAGCGGATTTTTCCTGCCAGTTCCGGTATTTGATCGGGGTACACCATCGCTCCATTGGTATTCTCTGCAAGTTGATACAGCAGGTTGTGATTTGCAGTTGTATTCAGCACTTCAAGCCGTAAGGGCGAAATTACAAATGCGCCGTTGTCGGTATATACTGTATTGTTATAGGTGGTCTTACCCTCAAATCTGTAATTGCCCGGCGGTAAAAATCCCGCATTCAACTGGTAACGGTTACCCTTGCGGTCCATGATAAAATCCAGTTCCTTGCCATCGGCATTAGTTATGGTAATTGACACATCGGGTGTATTGATCAATTCGAATGTTTCATTGTATAACTCGCCGTCCAGAATTACTTCTTCATTTTCATGGATTATCTGTCCGGCTGCCGTTACGCGAAATTGTTTTTTATCTTCTTTGACGGCGAGGTACTGCACGGTTTTGTTTACCAGCTCGTCTATTACCTCCTGGTTCGAATTGAGCAGGTAATCGTACATCCTCCATTTCCAGATATGCTCTCCAAGCAAAACAGCAGTGCGTTTTGAACCCGGCGCACTGTACAATAACAACGGGTACTTCGTGGATACAGAACCCACTTTCTGAAATAACAAAATCTGTGCGGCGGGCGACACTGCATACTGGCCGTAAATGGCCGATAACGGCGGCAGTTTCGGCAATACATTTACAAATGCATCTTCCACCTTAAACAAATTAAACCCACTGTTTACCGAAGCAGTTACTTCGCTCATACTGCTGCGATTGGTTTCAATCTGCACGAGGTGTTGAGCGCTGTTCAGCGCAGCGATATTGGTGACTGCGCCCGCAATAAACCACAGCGGTATCTGCAGCCGGTCGGCATCGGCGAGGACTTGTGCTACCGGATTTTTTGCCGACGGCAGATTGTGCAGAATGATTAATGTATAATCGCCTGCCTTACCATTAAATGCATCTGCCAGAGATACTTGCAGTTCATAATTTTTGTTGTTCTCTATAGACCTGCGCAATGCTGCGATGTCGGGATGTGGTGCATCTGCCAACAGCAGTATTTTTTGCCTGGCATCCAATACCTCTACAAAAAAATCGGTATAGTTGTTCTCTGCGGTGAGCTCGTCGTTTACACTGCGCACCATCACCTGGTAATGCCTGATTCCCACGGCATCGGCGCTGAGTTCCCACTCCAGCGATTCGGTAAACCTGTCGCCGGTTACGGTTAATGTTTTTTCGCCGAGATTGCGGTAATTATCGCCTACGAGTTCTCGCATGGCTACCGTTATCTGTGTGTTATTGCAATACATGGCAAACACATCGCTGGTCACCGTAAACTTGTCTTTTAAATACACGAGATTATTGTGCTGCACCCGGGTAATGCGCACGTCTTTCTTTGAAACCGTATCGCCGGCGGCGATTGTAAATACCGGTGCGACAAGATCGTTTTTTACGTAGAGCGGATTGCTGCCGGCGTTGTAAATACCATCGCTGCATATTACGATTGCCGCTACCGGTAAATTGCGATATATGCTCTGCAACCCGCTGTACGCTTCCGAAATATTGGTGCTCTTGCCGTCAAATGTAATAGATTGCGATTCCCGGAGATCATCATCGAAAACATACCTGCGCACCTCAAAATCTGTCGACAGGTTTTCTTCGAGCGCCTGCAATGCACTCTTAAATGCAGCCGTATCTCTTAACCCCGTTGCCATAGAAGTGGAGTTATCCATAGCAACGACGACAATGGGTTTCTCGGTTACCGTTCTCGATGATCGCAAATAGGGATTTAACAATAAAAAACAGATAACGGAAACGGCAATACATCGCAGCAGTGCCAATGCGACTATCGCCGGAACATTGCCTGCCACTCGCTTCATCTTGCGCTCCCTGAAGTACAGGCCGCCGGCAAAAACGGCGCCGGCCGCAATGCACAACAACCAGAACCAGTAGGGAAAATCGGTAAAGACCTGCAAGTTGTATCTAATTTAATGATAATCTATAACGCAACCCGGTTTACTTTTATTTGCAGACCTGCTTTTTACTTCGACTGCCGTGTTTATGTATTCAATGCCCCGCAGACGCTGATGACCTGGCCGGTGACATAGCCCGACATATCGCTGGCGAGAAATAAGGCGACATCCGCCACTTCTGTCGTACTGCCGAACCTGCCCAACGGTATTTGTTTGAAATAAGTCTCTTTGGTTTGCGGACTCAGCGCATCGGTCATATCTGTCTGAATAAATCCCGGCGCAATGGCATTACACCGGATATTGCGTGAACCCAATTCTTTCGCAATCGATTTGGTAAAGCCCACAATGCCCGCTTTGGAAGCCGCATAATTCGCCTGCCCCGCCTGGCCGATTTCACCCACTATCGACGACATATTGACAATGCTGCCCTTCTTTGCACGCATCATCGGCTTGATGGCGTGTTTGGTAATATTAAATACCGATTTCAGGTTGGTATCCATAATGGCATCCCACTCTTGTTCGCTCATGCGCAGCAGCAGGTTATCGCGGGTAATGCCCGCATTATTTACCACCACATCCAAAGCGCCGAAATCCTGTAGCACATCGGCTATTAATTTTTCGGCATCGGCATAATTGCCCGCATCGCTTTTATAGCCCTTCGCACGGATACCTGAAGCGGTGAGTTTTTGTTCCAGCGCTTTTGCCTTCTCCTCTGAGGACATATACGTAAACGCAACAGATGCGCCTGCCTCGGCAAAACGCAGTGCAATGGCTTCTCCAATCCCACGTGAGGCGCCCGTAATCAATGCGGTTTTTCCTTCGAGTAGTTTCATGTCGTTATATTTTAGACTCCCAAATTTATTTGTGATGGATATGAAAGCGACGGATAGTACTGGCCGCTGCAGATACCGGTAAGAATTTCAACATGTCCGTCAAAGTGTATTGCGTGTAACATATATTTTCCTGTGCGCTTGTGTATTATACGGTCATTATCTCCTGCTCCTTCCGGCTTAAATGCTTTTCTACTTCTGCAGAAAATTTATCCGTCAGTTTCTGAATTTTATCCTCTGCATCTTTGGCAACATCTTCGGGCAAACCGTTTTTCTGCAATTTTTTTATTTCTTCATTTCCGGATTTACGGGCATTGCGAATAGTCACCTTCGTCGTTTCGCCGATATGTTTCACCTGCTTCACCAATTCCCGCCGGCGCTCTTCGGTGAGCGGCGGTATGGATAGCCGTATTACCTCGCCGTTATTCATCGGTGTGATGCCGAGGTTTGCCTGGAATATCGCCTTTTCAATTTCGCCGAGCATTTTCTTTTCCCAGGGTTGGATATTGATGGTCCTCGCATCGGGCGTTGCAATATTCGCCACCTGATTCAGCGGTGTCATTACGCCGTAATATTCAATTTTAATTCCGTCTAACATCGTTGGATTTGCCCTGCCGGCACGCACATGCGTAATTTCCACCTCCAGGTGCTGAATCGCTTTTTTCATCTGGTCTTCCACATCCATTATCTGCATTTGCATTTCTTCCATTAACTGTTCTTGCATAACTTATACTTTATTGGTTACTAATGTACCTATGTGGTCGCCCTCCATCACACGGCGCAGGTTACCTTGCAGGTTCATATCAAAGATGATGATGGGCAGGTTGTTTTCCTCACAGAGCGTGAATGCCGTCATATCCATCACATTCAGATTTTTGGTATATACTTCCTTAAAACTGATCTGGTCAAATTTCGTCGCCGATTTATCTTTCTCGGGGTCGGCCGTGTAAACGCCGTCCACCCGTGTTCCTTTCAAAATCACATCCGCTTCCACTTCAATAGCCCGCAGCGAGGCCGCCGTGTCTGTGGTGAAGTAGGGATTGCCGGTACCGGCGCCGAAAATGACGATTCTGCCCTTTTCCAAATGGCGCACTGCCCGCCGGCGAATGTAGGGCTCACAGATCTGCTCCATCTTAATGGCGCTCATCAGCCGGGTATAGACACCTATATTCTCGAGTGCGCTCTGTAATGCCATACCGTTGATTACCGTTGCGAGCATCCCCATATAATCGCCCTGCGCACGATCTATACCACTGTCTTTCCCCGACATGCCGCGGAAAATATTGCCGCCGCCAATCACCACTGCTACCTGTACACCCAGCGAGGATATCTCCTTGATATCTGCTGCGTATTGTCGCAGCCGCTCGGAATCAATTCCATAATTCTGTCTGCCCATCAGCGCCTCCCCGCTTAGTTTCAGCAGTATCCGATTGTATTTTAGTGCCATACTCTGCAAATATAAAAAAGAAGAGGGAGGGGATTTTATTCAGGGTGTTTGCACCGGGTATAATTTTTACTGCATCCGCCCGGCACAAAGCGGGTTGTAAAATATGGATATGGAATTTACCTCCGTTGACCGCATTTGCTCTAATCATATACCTTGTGGCCGTATTGCAGCCATACGCCCCATTTTTTATCGAACGCATGTACCGAATCCGTTGGCGTATTGTCGCCCGTTACGACAGGATGTTTCGTATTTACCCATTCAAAAATGCCGCCGTACAGGTTAGAGACATCTGTATAGCCCGCCTGTCGTATTTGTTCTGCAATCTTTTCACTGCGATAGCCCACGCTGCAATACACAATTATCCGGCTGTCTTTTGCAATTTCCGCAATGCGGCTCAAGTTAAAATCGTCGTAGCCCACCCATATTGCACCTTTGATATGGCTTACGGCATATTCCCTTCCCGAACGTGCATCCAGCAAAATGCAGTTGGCGGAATTTTCGATATCCGCTGCGCTGACTTCCGGTACCGAATGGGTCAATAAAGTCGAGAGCGTTACATCAAAAGCGGGATTGCTGACATGCACCTGCGCCCGGACGTTCTTAACGGTAATAAACCCGATGACGCACAGCACAACGATGAACACAGAGATTTTTAAAATCATAGATAAACGCATGAACTGATTAAACTAAATCCTTCAGAAATAGTTCTCGAACAATTATATAGAGCCCCATGAGCAATACAAAATAACCAAATGCTTTTTTCAGCTTTCTCCCATCGACATAGCGGCTGAGATAAGTACCCGATAAAATTCCCGTAACGGTAACAGCGGAAAACACAAACATAAACAGCCAGTTGACCGGCTGACCGCTTTGAATATCGCCGATAAATCCGAACAGCGATTTAATTGCTATAATCAGCAGGGAAGTGCCGATAGCGACTTTCATGGGCAGGCGTGCGAATAATACCAATGCCGGAATTATTAAAAATCCGCCGCCTGCGCCCACCATTCCCGTTAACACACCCACTACCACACCCTCCAAAAGTATAACCGGATAGTTGAACCTCAGCCGGGCTTCCACCGTATCCGGGTTGCGTTTGCCGTGCAAGATCATGGATAATGCCGCAGCGATCATTATGGCAGAAAAGAATAACACAATACCCGTTTCCTTGGTAAAATCCATACCGCCGACACGGAATAAATGGTCGGGGATTCCGGGAAGGATAAAGGCACGGGTACAGTAAACGGCAAGCATGGAAGGGATGGCAAAAACAATGGCGGTCTTATAACTGATATTGCCCCGGCGCATATTCGGGATAGCGCCGGTGAGAGCGGTAATTCCGACTATAAATAATGAATAGGCGGTACTCAATTCGGCGTCAACGCCACATAAGTAGTAGAGTACGGGTACCGTGAGAATACTTCCACCCGCACCGAGCAGCCCGAGTGTAATTCCTACGAGTAAAGCGCCTATAATTCCGAGTATGCCCATACAAAAAAGCGCAGCGACAAAGCGCCGTGCTTTTACTTTTTAGTTATGCAGTAATGCACCGCAGGTTTTTAGTGCACATGTCCCATCAATCGCTTTCTCACAAAGGGAGCTACGATAATCAAAATCACACCTGCCACTACTGCGTAAAGCGCCATATCCTTATATCCCTGCGTGTAAATCAATAATTTTTCATAATTGCTGGCCGAACCCACATCGCCTGCAATACTCGCACCGAATAATCCGGCGACATACTGACCATAAGCAGATGCCAGAAACCACATACCCATCATTAATCCCTGCAGGCGGGCAGGCGATAATTTAGTCATTGCCGACAACCCGATTGGCGACAGGCATAACTCGCCGAGCGTCACCAGGAAATAGGCGAAAGTGAATACGTCGAGCGAGGCAATACCCTCTGCGCTGGCAAAGAATCGTGTCGAGAAAAATACATAGAATGCAATACCCAGGAACAGGAAACCCAGTCCGAATTTCACAATGGTATTCGGTTCCAGTTTCTTTTTGGCCATGGCTATCCAAATTATACCGACAATAGGTGCAAAAATGATTACGAATAACGAGTTGGCGGCATTGTTTACACCGTTGGGATCCAAATTCACCAATCCCAGCAACGTACTGTCGAGATTGTTTGCGGCAAAGATAGTGAGCGAACCGCCGGCCTGCTCAAAAATTGCCCAAAACACAACCGAGAAGACAATGAATAATAATGCGGCGAACAACCGCTTCACTTCGGCGGCTGAGTGCTTGGTCATTTCGTAAAACAGGTACAGCAAACTGGCGGGGCCGACGATATACATAAACCAATCGACATATTTGGGGGTTTTTACCATCGTCATAATAATCGGAATGGAAACAAGGCCTCCGATATATACGGCATACTCATACCAGCGCTTCGATTTTACGATCACATTGCCTTCTTTATTCGGGTCCCTAAACGGCGATAATCCAATAGTGGCCATCGAGTTCTTGGTATAAACAAAGGTGAGCAAACTAACGGTCATCACTACAGCTACCAAACCGAAAGCGACGTTCCAGGTGAGGTTCTCCGGAACGACACTGCTCAGCATCGTTCCCTTCCCGATGGCAATACAAAAATACCCCCCTAGTAAAGCGCCGATATTAATTCCGGAGTAGAACAATGAAAAACCGGCGTCGCGGCGGTAATCGCCTTCCTTATAGAGTGCGCCCACCATCGTGGAAATATTGGGTTTAAAAAATCCTGTACCGATAATATTAAAGCTGATGCCGAGGAAGAAAAATTTATGCGGGTCGGCAGCGAGAATCAAACTGCCGGTAATCATCAATACACCGCCCCAAAATAAGGACTTGCGGAATCCCAGTATTTTATCGGCAAACAACCCGCCGATAAAGGTGAAGGCGTAAACAAACGCCTGGGTGGCGCCGTATTGCAGGTTGGCAGACTGCGCATCCATATACAACTGGTTAATCATGAAGAACGTGAGCATTCCACGCATACCGTAAAAACTGAACCGCTCCCACATTTCGCTAAAGAACAGATACCATATCTGCTTTGGATATTTCCCCTTAAAATCCTGAATTTCTTCGAGGGTGTTTTGTTTAATCATACGCTGTGATTGGTTTAATGAGTAGAATTAAATTTGTTTTTAATGCATATTACCTGTAAAATTTCCATAGTCATTACCGGGTTATGGAGGATAGTATCCCGGCAACTGCTATCTAAATCAGTGCCTAAAATAAGATTTTAATTTATAGCGCAAAAACCCGCCTTATCTCCTGCCGACTAAAAACAGTCTCTATTTTTGCATTATGGCAAAGCGAAAACAGGAGAAATTTGCTGCTCTCGGCACCTATCCCAACGTGTTGCAGCAAGTGCATTTCAAACATCCGTTTCTGACCGACGCCTCGGGGCAAGAGGTGAACTACCGAGGTCGCTGGAGCCGGGCATTTTTTAAAAATGACAATCCGCTGATCCTCGAACTGGCCTGCGGCAAGGGCGAATACACCGTGCAAATGGCTGCGGCCATGCCCGGCACCAACTGCATCGGCATTGACATTAAGGGCAACCGGATTTATACAGGCGCCCGGTCCGCATTGGAAGAGCAGATTGCAAATGCCGCCTTCGTGAGGACAGAAATCACCCATTTACCGCTGTTTTTTGATACCGGTGAAATCAGTGAGATTTGGATAACTTTTCCCGATCCCCACCTCAAACCGAGCAAAGACCAACAGCGATTGTCCAGCGCCCGGTTTCTTAACATTTACAAGCAGGTGTTACAGCCCGGCGCTTTGCTGCACCTAAAAACCGACGATCCGACACTTTACGATTTCACGCTGCAGACCATCCGCGAAACCAATTCCCGGTTGCATGCCGCCGGCGAGGATATCTACAGCCAACCTCTGATCCATCCATTTCTCAACATCAAGACTTACTATGAAAAAATGCACCTGGCTGCGGGAAAGAAAATCAAATACGTGCAGTGGAGCTTATGACCCTAATCGGCTGCAGCATATCGATTGTTAATCCTCAACGCTCCTCCGTCAAGATAGTTTTGGGATGTCTGGTTTAATAGCAAACCAACCTCTTCGGCATAAGTTGCACAATGGTAGAATTAGTCAGTAAAAACACTTGAACACAATCAACCCCAATTCAACCCGGGAAATATATATGGACTAAATTGTCTTTTTGTCAACTTTTATTGCGACCACTTAAATAATTGGAAAATTAAAAACCATAAGATACAGGAATATTGGATACAAATGTTTGCCGGTGAAAAACAACATTATTTAAATAAAAATTTGAAATAGCCGGTGTTGCACCTCTTTACATCGCCAGCTCATCCAACACACTCCCTTCAAACGCATACAATTTAATACCTGTTGCTTCTTCTTTAGTCCCACTCAACTGAATTGCCGGATACCTGTCGCAATTATCTATGGATTGAATGCGGACAATAGATTTTTCATTCTGCAATAATGGTATTGTATCAAATTGCGCTTCGGTGATGAGGAAGAAGTCCACGCAATCGTATTGCACTACATCTAACACCGCAGATGGTGATGCAGTAGAAATATCCAGGATTATCCGCAAATCCCTTTGTTGCAGGCTATGTAAAAACGGCAGCGGGTAATCCCAGTGCAACTGCACAATTCCCACGTTCATAAATGCGATGATCTCCAGGATATTCTCTTCATCCTGGTTGTTGCATTCCGCTACGATATGCGGTCCGCTGATCCAGCCCGCTATAGCGAGCGCTTCTGTGGGTGAAATATAATTATCGCTGAGCGGGTCGAGGCAAAAACCCAGCATATCCACTTCGTGGGATGCAAAGAATCTCGCATCGGTAAGGTTCGAAACATCGCCGGCTTTTACCGGAATTTTTAATGCCATACTTTTACGGTTGGTGCAAAAATAACGGAAGGTGAAAGAAAATTTTTTTGATCTCGTGTGGCAGGTGGTGCGATTAATCCCCAAGGGGCGTGTAACGAGTTATGGGGCCATTGCAAAATATCTGGGAACCGGGTTGAGCGCACGCACCGTAGGATGGGCGCTGAACGCCGCACATGGCGCCAAACCCAAAGTGCCCGCCCACCGGGTTGTCAATCGCAACGGAATGTTGAGCGGCAAATTGCATTTCACTACCCCGGACGCAATGCAGCGGGCGCTGGAAAAAGAAGGCGTTGCCGTCAAAGACGACCGGGTGGTAAATTTTAAACAAGTATTTTGGGATCCCTCGTCCGAGTTGGATTGATGCGACGGCGTGGATGCACCGATGGAAAACTATCGTAATATCACCTGGCATCCAGCTCGCTCAACTCCAGCCAACGCATCGTCTTTTCGTCTATTAACCCGATGATTGCAGTGAGTTGTTCCGATAGCGCCACCAATTGAGTATGTGTCAATCCGCTATTCGACAAATTGGTTTCGATGTTTGCTTTTTGGGTTTCCAATTGCTCAATTTCTTTTTCCAGCATTTCAAACTCACGCTGTTCTTTAAATGTCCGTTTTTGAGAAGGCGGTTTTTCGGTCGGAACCGCCTTTATCTTTTTTGCCTTTTCCTCCCGGAGCGGTTTTGCACTTTCACTCTGTTGATGCTCCACCCTTCTGCGGTAATCGGAATAGTTGCCGGGATAAATACCAATGATGCCATTGCCCTCAAATGCAAAAATCTGGTGCGTGAGCTTATCCATAAAATACCGGTCGTGACTCACTACAATCAGGCAGCCGGGAAATTGCTGCAAAAAATCTTCGAGAATACTCAGCGTTTCAATGTCGAGGTCATTGGTCGGTTCGTCGAGTATCAGAAAATTGGGATTTTGAATCAGAATCGTCATCAGGTACAAGCGCTGCTTTTCGCCACCGCTCAGCCGGGAGACAAAACTGTATTGCGTCTCGGGTTTAAACTGAAACCGCAGCAACAATTGAGAAGCCGTAATGTGTGAACCGTCTGCCATCGGGATATACTCCGCAATATCTTTGACGATATCGAGTACTCGCTTTCCCTCTTCGAACTGCAGCCCCTGTTGTGCAAAATATCCGAATACGATAGTTTCACCCGGCGTTATTTTTCCGGAATCGGGTGTTTGTAACCCCATGATCATATTCAGAAACGTACTCTTACCAACGCCGTTCTTACCGGTGATACCGATTTTTTCTCCCTTTTTAAATGAATAGCTGAAATTGTCTAACACTTTCAAATCGCCGAAGGATTTAGATACGTGCTTTAACTCCAGGATATTGCCGCCGATGCGAGTCATTTGCATTTCCAGTTTCAGCGACTCTTCGGCGGTGGCGGAAAATGCCTTCTCCTTTACAATATCGAAAGCATCCAACCGCGACTTGCTTTTAGTGGTGCGAGCCTTCGGCATGCGGCGCACCCATTCCAGCTCCCGGCGATACAGGTTCTTCGCTTTCTCAATTTCCGCATTATCGGCGGCGATCCGGGCGGTTTTGTTCTCCAGATACTTAGAAAAATTTCCGCGGTGCACGAATAGCTTTCCGTTATCCAACTCGCAAATAGTATCGCAAATGCGATCTAAAAAATACCGGTCGTGTGTCACGAGTAAGAGCGTGGTATTTTTTGTAGATAAATACTCCTCCAGCCATTCGATCATTTCGATGTCCAGATGGTTTGTCGGTTCATCCAGTATCAGGAAGTCGGGTTCCAGAATTAACAGCCTGGAAAGCGCTACCCGTTTGCGCTGGCCGCCGCTCAATGTAGAAGCGCTCTGATTCAGATCGGTAATTTGCAGCCGGCTGAGCACTTGCTTTATGCGTTGTTCGTAATCCCATGCGCCGGTTACTTGCATTTGATGCATGGCGGCATCCAGTTGTTTCAAATGCGATGCATCCGGGGTTCCCGTCGCCTGCGAAGTGATGAGTTCATAGTTTTTTATCGCTTGTATCACCGGAGCATCCCCGGTAAACACATTATCCGCTATTGACAAATCGAAATCGAGAACCGGTTCCTGTTCCAGGAATGCGGTAGTTATTTCCCGGCTGCATTTTACGGTGCCGGAATCTGCTTCGGCTATGCCGGCGAGTATGCGCAGCAATGTGCTCTTCCCTGCTCCATTGCGTGCGACAAGCGCAACCTTCTGCCCTTTGTTGATGCTGAGCGATACATCTTCAAATAATACCTTCGTATCAAATGTCTTTGATAATCCTTCCGCTGTCAGGTAGTTCACAATAATCGCTTTGTTGTAATTCCATTGATGATTGCGCTTGTATTGCGGCAGCAGGTACAAGCCGCTTAGTCGGGCGCTGATAACATTGCAGCCGCCTTTCCGGATAATATAATTTTATTGCATCGAATACATACCGCAACTAAAAAAATTTTACCGGGAAGCCTGCAATCTCACCATCCGCCGCTGGCTCCGCCGCCGCCAAAGCTTCCGCCGCCAAACCCTCCAAAACCGCCTCCGCCAAAGCCTCCGCCTCCGCCGCGGCCCATCCAACCGCCTCCCCAGTAGGTTGGACCGCGACCTGTATAAGTAACTCCGCCTCCACCTCGCTTGCTGAAAAAATATAAAATTATAATCACCAGAATAATGAGGATTACAATTTTTGTCCAGCCGAATTCATCCTCCAAATGTTCGTTCAGCGATTCAAATTCACCGCTCACATAGGCCATCACCTGGTCTGCTCCGGCATCTAACCCCGCATAATAATTACCGGTTTTGAATTCGGGTATTATTTGCTGTTCGATAATGCGCTTTGCACGGCCGTCGGTGATAAAGGGCTCAATGCCGTATCCCACTTGTATCGTAACCCGTTTATCGTCGATGGCTGCCAACAGGATTACGCCGTTATTCATGTCCTGTTGCCCCACACCCCAATATCTGCCGAGGTAAAGCGCATAATCTTCTATTGCGTAATTGCCGGTGCTTGCCACCGTAACAACGGCAATCTGTGTGGATGTGGAATCGTCAAAGGCCACCAACTTATTTTCGAGCGCCTGTTCCTGTTCGGGAGATAACACTTCCGCCAGGTCGTTTACCAATCGCGGCGGCACCGGACGTGAGGGTAAATCCTTCTCATTTACTTGTGCGAAAATCTGCACCTGGCAGATTACGACAAATATTACCGCAAACACCTTATTCATTATTAAATGAAATTTCGTTGGGTAATTCGTTTTTATCATTGCGGTTAAACGGAAAATATTTTCTCAGCTGTTCAGCCGATTGTTCCAGGCCCTGGACCAGCCCTTCTAAAAACCTGCCTTTTGAAAATTCCACTTCCATGCCTTTGCGCACATAGTCCCAAAAATCATCTTCCACTTTAGCGTGTATGCCCGTATCGGCGATTATGGCGAATTTTCTGTCGGCTACGGCGAGGTAAAACAATACGCCGTTGCGCTCAGATGTCGTATGCATTTTCAATTTTGCAAAAATCTGTAAGCCGCGGGCATAGGGATCGCCTTTGCAATGATTTTCGAGGTGCACACGCAATTCTCCCGAAGTCTGCAATTCGGCATTCCGAATAGTCTTAACGATTTCCGCTTGCTGTGCTTTGGTAAAAAAGGTCTTTGCAGCCGGCATAGTGCTGCCCTTTAAAATTCCACCTTAGGGGCAACATCGCTGCCGGCGCTTGCCTCGAACATGCTTCTGCGCTGAAAGCCAAACATGCCCGCCAGCAGGTTTTGCGGAAATCGCCGAATGTAGGTATTATACTCCTGAATCGAGGTGTTGTAATCGTTTCTCGCCACGTTGATGCGATTCTCGGTGCCGGCAAGTTCGGCTTGCAATTCAAGGAAGTTCTGATTGGCTTTCAGATCCGGATACCGCTCAATCGTAACCAGCAGTCGGGACAAAGCGCCTCCCAATTCATCTTGTGCCTGTTGAAATTTTGCAAACTGTTCGGGTGTTGCATTGGACGGATCAATAGTAATGCTCGTCGCTTTTGATCTCGCCTCAATAACTTTCGTCAGGGTTTCCTGTTCAAAATCGGCATAGCCCTTCACCGTATTCACCAGGTTGGGAATCAGGTCTGCACGGCGCTGATAACTGCTTTGCACATTTGCCCATTTGCCGTTTGCCGCTTCGTCCAGCTCGACCATACGGCGCTGCGCTCCGGCGAAGAAGTTATAGAGAATGATTGCAATAATTGCAATTATACCGACGGTAATTGCCCATCGCGGAAAAGCCATACGACGAGGGGCGGAAGGTGTTGTATTTACCATTGTTGTTCAGATATTTTGTTCAAAATTAAACATTTCTGATTTGTTGCATATCCCATCGCCCCGGGCTGACTTTCAAAAGAAATTGTTTTTAACTTCACCACTAAAAAAATGAGCACACCGGTAGAGGAATTTAACGATTACCGCACCAAAATGAATGCGGTGATACTGGAACAAAATAACAAGGTGATAAACCGGCTGTTTAATCTAGATACCAATGCCTATGCACCGGGAGCGCTGGACAGTAAAACAAAGGAGATGCTCGGCCTGGTGGCGAGCATGGTGTTGCGCTGTGATGATTGCATTAAGTACCACCTGGGCAAATGTTATGATACCGGCCTTACGACAGAACAGGTATATGAAATTTTCGCCATAGCGAATATTGTCGGCGGAACAATTGTAATACCGCATACACGGCGGGCGGCTGCATATTGGGAGGAATTAATACGCCGCGGTTCGCAATAACCATGTGGTAAGGGTGGCTAATGAACGGAGAAACGCTTTGGGCTGGCAGCCAATGCAATGATTTTTTACATCAAAAGATAAGACAATGTGGGAGGAAACAAACAATACGCTGCACAAGCGGTTTGAATTCAAAAATTTTTCGGAAGCTTTTGCTTTTATGACCCGGGTTGCATTGCTCGCAGAGAAACACAACCACCATCCCCAATGGACCAATGTATGGAATACCGTGGATATATATTTGAACACGCATGATGCCGGCGATACGGTTACGGATAAAGATTACCGGCTGGCTGAGGCAATTGATAATCTATTGGTACCTGGGAGTATGTAATCGTATCGGGTAGTCAAAACACGCAAAGCATGCAAACAAGAAAATCTCAGGTTGACGCAGATGGAAATGACTTCACACGCATGAGAGTTGCGAGGTTGTGGTTGTATTGTAAAATTGGTAATGCTGATCTTATATGAAATACAGTAGTGAATTGCGAAGAGAACTCATTGCACTTACGCAAAGGCTTCTGCAGACGTCTGCGTCATCAGGCTTTGATTCGGATGGCGCCAGGGAGCGCATTGAAGAGTTAAAGCAAGTGATACGCTTTCACGACTGGTTGTATTATTCCGAATCGGTAAATGTAATCAGCGATTTTGAATACGATCGCCTGTTCAGAGAATTAAAACACTTGGAACAGCAGTTCCCGGCATTGCAGACAATTGACTCGCCGACACAACGGGTAGCAATCGGACTAACGGAAGACTTTCCAAAGGTGGAACATTCTGTACCCATGTTGTCGCTGGATAATTCGTATGACACCGGTGATTTGCTGGAATGGGACCGGCGGGTGAAGGAATTCTTAGGCGATGCCGTATTGCGTTACAGCGTAGAGCCAAAATTCGACGGCAGCAGCATTGCGTTAATTTATGAAAACGACATTTTGGTGCGTGCTGCCACCAGGGGTGACGGCATTACCGGCGATGAAATCACCAACAATGCACGGCGCATGCGCAGCATTCCGCTGTCGGCAGAATTTTCTCAGCGCAATGCTTTCAAGGTGGAACTGCGGGGAGAGGTAGTGATAAATAAAAAAACGTTTGCCGCCATCAATGTAAGCCGCGAAGAAGAAGGACTCGCCGTTTTACAGAACCCTCGCAATTCGGCTGCGGGTGCACTGCGTGTAAAGGATTCGGAAGAGGTGGTGCGACGGGGGCTGGAGGCATTTATCTATCAGCTCGCCTTTGCGGTGGATACAACGGGTGCCGATATTCTTGAAGATCAATTTACCTCGCATGCCGCCAATATCGATTTTCTCGGCGCACTCGGATTTAAAGTGCCTCGACAAGAAAAAAAACTGTGTAACTCCATAGCCGAGGTAATGGAATTTATTGATAGTTGGGAGAAAAAAAGAGATGACTACGACTACGAAATCGACGGCATGGTGATAAAAGTAGATAGTGTAGTCCAACAAAAAATATGCGGTTCAACTGCGCATCATCCCCGCTGGGCGCTGGCCTTTAAATTTAAAGCCCGGGAGGCGGAGACCATCCTTGAAAGCGTGGAATTCCAGGTAGGTCGCACCGGCGCCATAACACCTGTCGCAAAGGTGAGACCCGTGTACATCGGCGGCGTTACCGTCTCGTCGGTGTCGCTGCACAATGAAGACATGATCCTGGAAAAAGATATTCGTATCGGCGACACCGTTATATTGCAACGTGCCGGCGATGTGATTCCCTATATCGCGGGTATTGTTCCCGAAAAAAGAACTCCCAATGCAAAGCCGTTTCAATTTATCGCACATTGTCCTTCGTGCAAACAACCAATTTATAAACCCGAAGGCGAAGCCGTGTATCGCTGCGTAAATATCGAGTGCCCGGCGCAGACCGAAGAGCGCCTGATTCATTTTGTCTCGAAGGAAGCAATGGATATTGACGGCTTTGGAAGGGAAACGGTAAGCGCCTTTTTTAAACGCGGGTGGCTGCGTACAATTCCCGATATCTACGCATTGGATTATTCAAAAATAGCGGGATTGGAAGGGTGGAAAACAAAAAGTATCAACAAATTAAAAGAGGGTATTGAAGCATCAAAAAATCAGCCGTTGTGGAGACTTGTAAACGGATTCGGCATCCGGCATGTCGGCACGCAGACGGCAAAAGACCTGGTACGGGAAATATCAGAATTAGAGGAATTATTTGAATGGAGTGAAGAGCGGTTAATGCAGTTGAACGGCGTGGGTGAAAAAGTGGCGATGAGTATAGCGCATTTTTTCCGCAACCCCGGGAATAGGCATATGTTACGCGAATTGAAAAAATCAGGTATCAATATGTCCGGTGCAAAAAGACCGGCGGGCGGCGTATTGGAAGGCAAGACATTTTTATTTACCGGCACACTTACAAAGTTTGGACGTGATACAGCCAAAGAACTGGTAGAAGAAAACGGCGGCAGAGTGGTGAGCGGCGTCAGTGCCCATCTTGACTACTTAGTTGCAGGCGAAAAGGCAGGCAGCAAATTAGATAAGGCAAAAAAAATTACTACCATCCAAATAATTGATGAAGAAACATTCTTAAAAATGATAGAAAAAGGATGATGATTACTTTCGATTCAGCAATACGTAATTCCGGGAAGCAAAGATTTCCCTGCCGCCCAAAATACGTTGCTCTACAAACGTAATGATCTTCGTTTTCAGTTTGTCGTGTTTCATCTTCTCGGCGTTGGGATTGGTTTGTACATTGGAGTAATTCAACTGATCTCCCCAGTTAAACAGTGCGATCCTCTCCCGCATCACCGCCGGGTGTGTGCCTTTGAATAAGGGCACTTTACCCAAGGCTCCGTAATCGAATTCGGGTGCACGGGTATTGTACAGCTCCCCCGCTCTTGAGTCGCCTTTGTGAATTGTATCCAGCGCCTTTTTTTTCTTCTGCATATAATGCGGCGGCCTCACCCAACCGTAATGATAAATATATGCGGGTATCCTTACGACATTCAGTTTAAAGGTGCCTGCGTGTTGGCGGTAACTGAGGCCGTCAAAATCCGGGATGCGCCGAAAAGACTGCGCCGACTGCCAGGAATGAATATCCGGATGATTGCGCACTATGCGTATTTCATGCTTATACCAGCCGTGTGCGAGTTGATGGTGGTTGTAATCACCCCAGAAGTGTATGTAATTAAACAGAAATCCCTCCACGGCGGTATCGTCCTTAAATTTTTCACAATAATTGCGTATTGTCTCGAGATATTTTTCGTGTATCACCTCATCTGCCTGCACGTATAAACACCAGGTGCCATTGCAGTGGCTCTTGGCAATATCGGTCTGGTGCGCATTTTCCATTCCGTTCGGGTACTTTTCTATATCCCATACCGTATCAATTATTTTGATTTTATCGGAACCGATACTCTCAATTTCAGCACGGGTGGTATCATCGTCATCACAATCGCCGAGGGCGACGATAAACTCATCTACTACCGGCAATACGGATTCAATCGAAGCCTTGATCGGGTAATAGAGCTTCGACACATTTTTTGCCATTGTAAAACCGCTGATAAGCATTCCCGGAATTTTATTGCCGCTAAATTAAGTAACCTTTATTGGGCTGAGCTCACATACTTTAACCCGACAATGGAGATAACCAGTGTAGTGATAAAAAACAAACGCCAGAATGCGGCGGGTTCATTGAAAAAAAATATACCCGCCAGGGCAGTACCCGTTGCGCCGATACCTGTCCAGACGGCATAGGCAGTACCAACCGGCAGGGTGAGTGTCGCTTTATACAGCAATAACATACTGATGACCAGGCAAACGATAAATCCCGCAAACCAATAATTGAAAACTGCCCCTTCGGACAATTTCATCTTGCCGAGACAAAAAGCAAATCCCGCTTCAAATAGTCCGGCGATAATGAGTATAATCCAATGCATATTTCCGCTAATTAATAACCCGCCGCCGTATCGTCGCCCCGTTTGTCGGCAGCGCCTTCCAGTGTGCCATCCTCCCTTACCAGAATGGCATCTACCCTGCCCATGGATTGAATGGGCTGTAAGGTATGGCCCATTTTCTGAAGTTGCAATAAGGCGGTTGAATCAATTTTATCTATTTCATACATCACAGCATCGGGCAGCCACTGATTGTGAAAGCGGCCTGCATCTACACTCTGCTGCATAGTCATATCAAATTCAATAACATTGATAATACATTGAAACACACTGGTAATGATTTTACTGCCTCCCGGGCTTCCCAATACCATGAATAAGGCATTATTGCGGGTAATAATCGTCGGCGTCATACTGCTCAGCATGCGCTTGCCCGGAGCGATGGCGTTTGCCTCACCTCCCACCAATCCGTACATATTGGCTTCGCCGGGTTTTGCGCTGAAATCATCCATTTCATTATTCAACAGGAATCCCGCACCACTCACTACTATTTTAGAGCCGTAACTGTCGTTCAGTGTAGTGGTTACTGCCGCGGCATTCCCCTTAGTATCCACTATGGAAAAGTGCGTGGTCTCTTCGCTTTCATACATTACCGGCATCCCCGCTTTGATATCTTTGGATGATGTCGCCTGCTGTAAATTAAAATCAGACATACGCTCTGTTAAATACACCGGGTCAATTAACGCTGCCACAGGTACTTTAAAGAAATCGGGATCGCCGAGCCACTCTGCCCTGTCGGCATACGACCTGCGCTCTGCTTCTGCCATCAGGTGCATCGCCTCAGCGCTTTGAAATCCATAGGCGCCAAGCGGAAAAGGTTCAATCATGCCCATCATTTGTGCGAGGCATACTCCGCCGCTGGAAGGCGGTGGCATGGAGATAAGCGTGTACTCTTTATATTCGAAAATCAGCGGCGTACGCCAGGTAGCGCTATAATTTTCCAGGTCGGACAACTCAATTATACCATTGCCGCTTTGCATTTCCCGCACGATGAGCGCAGCTGTTTCGCCGGTATAAAATCCGTCTCTTCCGTATTGCTGAATCCGCATCAGCGTTTGCGCCAGATCGTGCTGGATCAATGTATCGCCAGCCTTCCATCCGGTTGATTTCAAAAAACAGGTCTCATTCCGATTTGCCTCCATAAAAGCCGTTCGCTTCCTGTTTAATTCATTTGCCTGTTGTTCGGTAATAGCAAATCCTTGTTCGGCAAGTTGAATAGCGGGCTCCAGCAATTTTTCCCATGCTACCGTACCGTATTTCTTATGCGCCTGCCACATACCATCCACCGAGCCCGGCACTCCTGATGCGAGATGCGTGGCTGTTATTGCATGCCTGTCCACTTCGCCGTTTGCCTTTAAGTACATATCCCTGCCGGCTTTTGCCGGCGCTTTCTCCCTGAAATCCAGCGCCGCAGTTTCACCATTGGCGAGCCGCAGCACCATGAACCCGCCGCCGCCGATATTGCCGGCATTGGGATACACCACGGCTAAGGCAAACTGCACGGCAACGGCTGCATCAACGGCATTGCCGCCCTCCCGAATTACCGCAAGACCGATATCGCTGGCATAGGCATTGGCAGTAACGACCATTGCGTGTTCTTCCTGTTTTGGTGCACTCGACTGCGGCTGCGCATTGCACCGTACGAGCAACAGGGCAAATAGTATAATGAAAAGACTGATTCGGTTCATCGCTGCAAGTTACAATGGGTTTAGTATTATTTGCAATCCGTATTTTTATCAATTGTTTACTCAATGACTGTCGCAGCAAATTATATCGTACTTTCCATTCCATTATTTTTCCTGCTGATAGGTATCGAAATTATAATGGACAAGTTGTATCACACCGGTTATTACCGGTTGAACGACGGCATCAGCAATATCAATGCGGGGATAACCGAACAAGTATCCGGCGCTTTTGCAAAATTTTTTATCGCCGGCGTTTATATCTTGTTGTACGAGCGATTGCGGTTATTTTCCATACCGCAGAACCCGCTCTCCTGGATAATACTCTTCCTGGGGGTTGACTTTTTTTACTATTGGTTTCACCGCTATGCGCATGAAGTACATTTCTTATGGGGAGGTCATGTAGTACATCATCAAAGCGAGGAGTATAATCTGAGCGTTGCACTTCGACAGGGAGCATTTCAAAAATTCGGCTCTTTTGTTTTTTATCTGCCTCTTGCACTGTTGGGTTTCAGCCCGGTAATGTTTATCGTCGTCAGCCAGGTGCAGACTTTGTACCAGTTTTGGATTCATACGAAGATGATAGGCAAAATGCATCCCGCATTCGAATTTGTATTCAATACGCCTTCGCATCACCGGGTACACCACGGGCGCAACCCCGCCTATTTAGATAAAAATCACGGCGGCACCCTGATTATCTGGGACCGGCTCTTCGGTACATTTTGCGCAGAGCGGGAGGAAGTTGTCTATGGCACCACACAGCCTTTAAACAGCTGGAATCCGCTTACTGCGCAACTCGCCGTCTGGGTGCATTTATTTAATGCTGTTGCCTCGGCAAAAGGCCTGCGCCAAAAATGGCAGATACTCATAAAACCGCCCGGTTGGCATCCCGGATCAGGACAACAAAAAACGACACAAGCGGCAGAAAACGGATATGCTCCGAAATACGATGTATCCATCCCCACATCGTTCACTATTTATGTGTTCGTACATTTTTTACTGGCGCTTGGCTTAGCTGCCTATTTTCTGTTTGCATTTGATACATTTGACATCTACCCGCGGATACTGATTGCCTGCGCCGTAATATTTTCGATAACTGTTATCGGCGGCCTGCTCGAGTTGAGGCGATGGGCTTTTGTAGCGGGGTTATTATGGCTGTTCATCTTGCCGGCGCTGCTATGGTATTTAGTCATTTGGCAATTTCAAAACAGCCCGATGACCGCAGCAGGAATTACCATCGCAGTAATATGTATTGCATCGGCGATTTTCTTAATTAAAAACAAACAATATCTCATCCGTTGAAATCTCAAAATTTGTCTGCGGCTTGCATCAATTTATATCTCGTTGCCGGGATGGTGCATATTGTAATGATGGCCGCCGGCAATGATCCGATGGTTCTGCTAACAAAATACGCCCTGATGCCCCTGTTGTGGTTATACGTCATCACATCCGCCGGTTTCGTTCGAAAAGTTTGGCTGCTCTCCCTGGCTCTTGCCTTTTCGTGGTTGGGAGATATCTTCCTGTTGTACGTCGCCGGCAATCCAATGCATTTCACCGCAGGATTAGCTTCCTTTCTGGTTGCACATATTTTTTACATCGCCTGTTTCCTGCAAATGACAGAAACACGGGTAACAACATTACAACTGAAGATGGTCATCCCCTTCGCAGTTTTTTGTATTGCACTTCTCGCCATTCTTTATCCTTCGCTGGGCGATATGCGACTGCCGGTAATCGCTTACGGAATGGTAATAACGTCTATGGGTATCGCTGCGCTGCACCGGCTGGGAAAAACATCCCGCTACAGTTTCGGTTTTGTATTTACAGGTGCTTTATTGTTTATCGCCTCTGATTCGCTGATTGCCGTCAACAAATTTCTTTCGCCGTTCAATTCTGCTCCCTATCTGATTATGTTGACTTATATCGCCGCCCAGTATTTAATTGTCAGCGGCTGTGTGCTGCACCTAAAAGAAAAAGCTCCGCTGTAATAAATTACGCAGAGCTTTGTTGAGGGTTAAGCAAATCTGTTTACAGATTATCCTTCGGGGTGATCATGGGCGCAAGTAGTATTCTGTTGCACCCACTTCAATAAAGGAAATATGATCATTGCGGTCAACATAAATGGCTATTTCGGAAATTTTTTCCTTGTTTACCTTAATCGCTTTGCCTTGCAGGGCAATTTTTGCCTTAATCAGGCAATTCGGCGTGTTGTTCACATAATGATCGATGTTGCTGATTTCAAATTCATAAATTTCCCCGTCGACGAGATACTCTACAGTGTTGTTCGTGAATAATAACTGTACAGTATTCATCTCCACCCGTTCGGGGGCAAATGAACTTTCAGTCTCAGCAATCTGCATATAAGGCATCACCTTGAATCCGGTAAGATTAAAGTAGTTTTTTAAGGTGATGTCTTCTACAGCAGTATATAGCGTTACCATATCGAGCACATTTTCAGTATTGGTAACAGTTGCTTCGGGTAGGCTGCCAACCTGCACTTTTGAAGTTGCGGGAGCGGTGGATTTACCGTTATTTAACACCAGGGCATTCTCCATGGTTGTCTGAGCGGTAAGGCAGATTGCAGAAGCACATATTGCAATTGCCAGGTTCGATAGTTTCAGTTGGTTAAGCATATTGATGATTTTAAAAGCAATAATATTCGAACTTTCAACACGTGGTTCTACAGCAAAGGGATTTGTGTGACTGCTGCAAAGCGGAATTATTACACTGTGTTTTATGAAAAATCCAAAACGACAAGGTGTTTGTCTCTATTTTAACGCAAGAATTATCTGTCATTATTGTGACAAATTCCGGGTGTTAAGGGTTTTACCTCAACGATACAACTGTGACAGAAAAAAGGTATCTGTTATAATACACTTTTCCGGAAGGGGGATCGCATTTCAATTAACAAATCTGCTGCTACAACAAGGCTTTACATATTTCTCCGGTATTGCCCTCCAACCTCGAACAACGCATTTGTGATTTGTCCGAGTGAACAATACCTGGATGCAACCATGATGGCATCGAACAGATTTTCATTGTGAATTGCCTTCTGTTTCACTGTTTTAAGATGCTGTTCGCTTTCGGCGGCATATCGCTTTTGCAGGTTGCGCACCATAGAAATCTGGTATTCCTTTTCTGCTTGTTCGGCCCGGATAACCTCTTTAGGAAGTATGGTAGGCGAACCTTTGCTGTCGAGGAAGGTATTTACGCCGATAATCGGATACAGCCCTTTGTGTTTTAAGGTTTCGTAATACAGGCTCTCCTCCTGGATTTTTCCCCGCTGATACATCGTTTCCATGGCGCCCAATACGCCGCCGCGGTCGGTGATTTTATCAAACTCTGCAAGTACGGCGGCTTCGACGAGATCGGTGAGTTCCTCGATTATGAAAGCGCCCTGCAAGGGGTTCTCGTTTTTGGCGAGACCCAATTCCTTATTGATAATAAGTTGAATGGCCATAGCCCGGCGCACGCTCTCCTCGGTTGGCGTGGTAATCGCTTCGTCGTACGCATTTGTATGCAGCGAATTGCAGTTGTCGTAAATGGCATACAGCGCCTGCAGGGTGGTCCTGATATCGTTGAAATCAATTTCCTGAGCGTGCAGGCTTCTGCCCGAAGTCTGAATGTGGTATTTCAATTTTTGAGTCCGCTCATCGGCTCCGTATTTATATTTCATCGCCTTTGCCCAGATGCGACGAGCTACCCTGCCGATTACTGCGTATTCGGGATCTACGCCGTTGCTGAAAAAGAAAGACAGGTTGGGGCCGAATTTATTGATGTCCATTCCCCGGCTCAGATAGTACTCCACATAAGTAAAACCGTTGGCGAGGGTGAACGCCAGTTGGGTGATGGGATTGGCGCCCGCCTCGGCAATATGGTATCCCGAGATGGAAACAGAATAGAAATTTCTGACATTGTGCTCGATAAAATACTCCTGGACATCGCCCATCAGACGCAATGCAAATTCGGTAGAGAAAATGCAGGTGTTTTGCGCCTGGTCTTCCTTCAAAATATCTGCCTGCACGGTTCCACGAACGGTGTGCAGGGTGTGTTCCTTAATCTTATGATACACATCGGCAGGCAACACCTGGTCGCCGGTAACGCCGAGCAGCATTAGTCCCAGGCCGTCATTGCCTTCGGGCAGCGCTCCCTGGTATTGCGGCGCCGGTACCTGATGCCGGTCAAAAATGGATTGTATCTTCTGTTTCACTTCCTCTTCCATGCCGTTTTGGCGGATGTACATTTCGCATTGCTGATCAATGGCTGCATTCATGAAATATCCGAGCAGGATAGGCGCCGGCCCGTTGATAGTCATGGAAACGGATGTTTTGGGATCGGCGAGGTTAAATCCCGAGTACAGTTTTTTGGCATCGTCCAGACAACAAATGCTCACACCGCTGTTGCCGATCTTTCCGTAAATATCGGGGCGGATATCCGGGTCGTTGCCGTACAGGGTCACGCTGTCGAATGCCGTTGAAAGCCTCTTTGCCGGCATACCGGCCGAAACGTAGTGAAAGCGGCGGTTGGTGCGCTCCGGGCCGCCTTCGCCGGCAAACATGCGGGCGGGGTCTTCCTCCGCTCTTTTAAACGGGAAAATACCCGCCGTAAAGGGAAATGCCCCGGGGATATTCTCCTGCAATTGCCAATGCAAAATATCTCCCCATGCCTCATAACGCGGCAATGCAATTTTCGGAATCTGCAGGTGACTCAAACTCTCCGTATGGGTTTTTGCGTGTATTTCCTTTCCACGCACCTTGTACACGTAGGTATCTGCTTTAAACGCATCGACTGCGGATTCCCAGTTTGAAATTAATTGCCAGTTGGCGGATTCCAGTTCCCGGAAAACGGTATTGTAAACGGTTTGAAGCTTTTCCTTTGTTTCGGCGTCGGTCACTTCCTGCAAGGCAATTTGCAGAGCGTATATTTTCTGGGCGATAGCTTTTTGCTGCAAAGCCTTATTATCGTATGCACGGTTATTCTCGGCGATTTCACTTAAATACCTGGTGCGATGCGGCGGAATAATAAAAATCTTTTTACTCATCTCATCGCTGATGGTAAAATTACTGTTGAAGTGCGCACCTGTCTTTGTATTTAACACCTCTATCAGTTGCTTGTACAGGCGATTTGTCCCCGGATCGTTAAACTGTGAGGCAATAGTTGCAAATACGGGTACATCTTCCGATTCCCTGTCGAATAGTTTATGGTTTCGCCGGTATTGTTTTATCACATCCCGCAATGCATCTTCGGCGCCTCTCTTATCGAATTTATTGATGGCAATCACGTCGGCAAAGTCCAGCATATCAATTTTCTCCAGTTGCGAAGCTGCGCCGTACTCCGGCGTCATCACATACAGGCTCATATCGCAATGTTCGGTGATCTCGGTATCCGATTGACCTATGCCGGAAGTTTCCAATAGTATCAGGTCAAATCCGGCGGCTTTTAAAATTTGCACTGCCGGGTCCACGTGTTTACTCAGCGACAGATTTGCCTGGCGGGTGGCCAGCGAACGCATATACACTCTGGGATTTTGAATCGCATTCATGCGGATGCGGTCGCCTAACAAGGCGCCTCCGGTTTTTCGCTTCGACGGATCGACGGAAATAATAGCGATGGTTTTATTTTCGAAGTCCATGAGAAACCTGCGCACCAATTCATCGACGAGACTCGATTTCCCCGAACCGCCGGTACCGGTTATTCCCAGAACGGGTGTCTTTGATTTTTCCGCCAGGGGAAGAATGACTTGCATAATCTCCTTGGCTTTCTGCGGATAATTTTCCACGGCGCTTATCAACCGTGCAATAGCTCCCCAATCGTTAGGTTGCAGATGCTTTAACTCGCCGTTGAGATGTTCTCCGACAGGGTAATCACTCTGCTTCACCACATCGTTAATCATTCCCTGTAACCCCATTGCCCTGCCATCGTCCGGCGAATAGATTCTGCTGATGCCGTAATTCTGCAATTCTTCAATTTCCGCCGGCAGGATAGTTCCACCGCCGCCGCCGAATATCTTGATATGCCCGGCGCCTTTCTCTTTTAATAGATCGTACATGTATTTGAAATACTCTACATGCCCCCCCTGGTAACTGGTAAGGGCAATCGCCTGTACATCTTCCTGTATGGCGCAATTTACCACTTCATCCACGCTGCGATCATGACCGAGATGAATGACCTCTACGCCGGTTGACTGGATAATGCGACGCATAATATTAATGGCAGCATCGTGTCCGTCAAATAAAGAAGCAGCCGTAACAATGCGCACCTTATGTTTTGGTTGATACACTACAGTTTCCTTCATACAATTCAAATTGAGAACGGATTGCAAATTTAAGGAATTCGGGAAGGAGGGCTAAGCCTTCTGAGTTGAAACTTCCGGCTTTGCGGCATACACCGACCTGCCTGTATTAGCCGGAGGCAGATTCGCATTAGTATTCTCTAAGAAATGCAATACCGGTTCAATAGCATCGGTAGAATTCCGATGATGCATCAAACCTCAAAGCCAAAGAGAAAAAGTTGTTCTTCCGAATATAAATTACCTGTAAACAGCGCAGCAAAATATATTATTCTTCCGGCGCTTCCTCCATTGTTTTCAATGCGTTGAAATCGAACAGCAGGGTAAAGCGCAGGGTATTGTCCAGCGGATTCTGCCCTTGGGAAGAAGGTACTAAATACGAGAAGTCAAGGCCGAAGACATTGTAGCGCAATCCCAGTCCGAGGGTAAAATACTGGCGTCCGCCCTTGGCGGGATGCTCATAAAAATACCCCGCACGCACTGCAAACAGATTGTTGTACCAATACTCCAAACCCGAAGCGATCATAATTTCGTGGAACTCTTCGCGGGGACCTCCCGGCGCATCCGAGAAGGAGCTGAACATGCCGGAGATGGTGCTGTTCTGTTTGTAATCACGCACGCCATCGTTATCGGCATCGGTAGTATCGGGTGTCGGCACCAGCAGTTTATTGAGGTCGAGTGTAATACACATTTCATTGTATTTATCGAAATGAATTCCCCAGGTGGCGCCCAGTCCGAGATTGGTAGGCATGTAATCTCTTTCTACGCTGCTCGTATAGGTGAGTTTATTGCCGATATTGGAAATACTTAAGCCGGTATTGAAATACGAATCTTTTCGGTTAATCTTAAAATCGGTAGTATAAAACAAGGATAAATCGGCGGCGATACCATTGGCCGCTTTAACCGGAACCCCGTTTACAAACTGTCCGGTTGCCAGGTTGGAATAGACGTATTTAAGGTCGAGACCAACTCCGAAGTTTTCGGCAAGCTTCCTTGAATACGCCACATCGAAAGCGAATTCATTCGGTCTGAAATCCTGGAGTACCTGGCCGTTCTGGTCGGTAAACGTAATGTTGCCGAGCGAGAAATAACGCAGGCCTACACCTACGGTCTGTTGATCGTCTATTTTAAAGAAGCTCGCCACACTTGCCAGGTAAATATCATTGACGAGATTGCTCAGCCAGGGTGTATAGGATAACGACAATCCGGACTTATCTTCAATAAACGAGAGCTTAGACGCATTCCAGAATATGGAATTGGCATCGGGAGAAATCGAAATGCCGGCATCGCCCATCGCCGCCGAGCGGCCATCGGGAGATATGCGCAAAAACGGCACTGCGGTAGTCACTGTATTCAAATAATCATCGCCGGTTCCTGAACTGGGGATGGTAATTTGCCCAAAGGCGGTATTGCCTATTACAGATATCAGGGCAATTAAAATAAAGGTTCTGTTTTTTTGAAACATTATTATAAATTGGGTTGCAAATTTACAAATCAAAATCTTTAACGAAGAATTACGAGTTTTTGGAATTCCACCGCCTTGGAATTATCGGATGCGGCCTTTACTGAAAGTTTGTACACATACACGCCTCTGCCGATCGGGTCGCCAAAAGCGTCTAAACCATCCCAGGCGATTCCTTCCACCCGATAGCTTTCGGTGGAAATTTGCTGCGCAATGGTCTGTATCAACTTACCACTGACGGTAAATATTTCTACCCGCACATCCAATAAATCCCCCGGGCGGTTGTGCTCAAACCAAAATTCCGTGTAAGTCGTAAACGGATTGGGGTAATTCAGCACGTGGTCCAGCGCCAGTTTGGAATTTTCGGCAACGACGAATTCGGTATAGCCCTCGCCCGAGTTATTGTACACATCCCATGCGGTAACCGCAATGGAGTGCCTACCGGGCTCAAGCGACCTGAGGGGGTAGTTCACTTCGCCTTTCTGGTAGCTGTCCAGTTCAGACTCGTAATAATCATTTAATGAAACTCCCTGGGTTTCATCGTTGAGCAGGGCGATAATATCGTGTCCAATACCGTTTCCGGCAGTATTTATTCCATTTTCATCTTCCAGCTTTATGTAAAGAACGGGATTTTCATCGGTCAGTCCTCCAAAAACAAATTTTTCGTCGTTCATGTAAACGCTCACCTTTGGGCCGGTATTGTCCGTACCGGCAGAATCTGCGGTGCCGCCGATGATGATATTTTTTTCAAATCCGGCGGCATCTTCATACCCGTTATCCGCATAATAACTCAGTTTGCCATTGCCGAACAGGTAAGAAATATCCTTGGGAACGATGAATGTAAACTCAAAAGCGCCGTTTACCACGCTTGCCTTACCCTTGTAAATTGCGTTTTTCTGAAGCGAAAACGTGAAGAGGCTGCTCTTGCCCGGGTCGTTTACAAGGGTGTTTACGTTGAGGGGCTTATCGTACACCGTCGGGTAAACGATGCCGTTAAAGCCGGTTATCACCGCACCGGAAGTATTTTGAATTTCGCCTTTAATCGTCACCTTCTCCAGCGCTTTCAGCGTATCGGCCGCATCCGCCACCGGGATATTGTTCACCTCTTTTGTCACCACATTGTATTTGGGGTAATTTAAAATCAGACCCGGGTCGCCCAGCAACAGGAACTTGCGGTTGTTAATCGCCTGGGTCGATCCGCTTCCCGTATTGTTTTTCCCGTCCATCAGCGCATCCCCCAATGCCGGCATGCCGTCGGCATCTCCCTGCAACACGCTGTAGAAGAAATTACTGGAAAGCACGTAGTTTGCATAGGCGTACACAATGCGCACCGTAGTTAGCAGGCCGATTCCACCGCCCCGGTTGCTCAATAAAATCATCTCGCCGGCAGAGGTCTTCTCGGGATTGTCAAACCGGGCAAAAGAACAGGTGGCAGTTACAAACAGCGGCAGTTTATCCATATTGGTCCAACTGTTTATATCATCGACACCCAACACCCGTTCCTGTGCCCAGTTTTGTTCATTGCCATGCCCCGACCAGTTGATGATAAATGTCCCCAGGAACATCTGGTTGTTTAAATCGCTGTTAGCCTCCGGATAGCGCTGACCGCCGGCGCCGGGAATTTGTTTATAAGCGTCCAGGTAAATTTTATTGATGTTGTACAAGGGGTGATTATCTGCAATCCAATTGGCGATATCGTCGGCATCATCGATATGGGTATTGCCATCCTCATCATCGGCGACAAAGCACAATGTATTTCGCCAGCTTCCAAACGAGGCCGGCGATTTGTAATTGAGGATTTTATCCACCACATCCTGGGCTTCGGAAACCGAATTGACTGAAAACCTGCCAATGCCGATATCCAGCTTATTGATGTCAGAGCTCAAATCTCCTCCTTCTGCTTCATCCAGGAAACCCACGTAATCATCTGTGGGATATGTATAAATCTGGTGGACGGATTCATAGCTCTGAAATGTGGGAATGCGGTTGGTATTATCCGCTTCGGGAATTTTTAGGTTTTTAAAATCGTAGGAGGCATCGCCGAATAACAGCAAATATCTCGGCAACAGCGACGAATCGCTGCCGGCTCTGTCGTAAAACATGCGCATCATATTGCGGATGGCCGTAATGTCGGGGGTGCCGGATGAAAACTCATTGTACACCTGGCCGATGGTTACCACCAGCGTATCGTAACCGTCGGCATCCTTATGGAATGCGGCAATTTGCCGGGCCTGGTCAATGTAATCCGGATGGGTTACCACGATATAATCGGGGGAATTGGCGCTGTTGTGAATATTTTGGTTGGCCACTGCACCTTTAAAATCAATCTGGCTGGAAGGAAATACATCCGTCAATTGCAGTAAGGCAAACTTCTTTAAAGTATCTGCCGGCAGTGTGAAATTAACCGCACCATCCGCATAGGTATATTCTTGCGATTTGATATTGAGCGGGTCGGTTACGTCCCAAAGCAATACGCCATTCGGCGAGATTGCGGTGTAATGCGCAATATTGCCTGCGCCCACTATATCCCTGTCTTTAAACAGCAATTGTGAATTGTTGTATTGCAGTGCACAACGCACCGTTACTTCGATATAATCGAGCCATCCTTTGCTGCCGCCGGGGCCTGAAAACAAGATGTCAAAATTCAGCGACGATGCGGAAGCAGGCACAAACGGCGTGTAGGTGGTATAAATATTTGCATAGCTGTTTTCCGTACTTTCCGGTGTAGGCGGAATGGATACAACATTGGAATAACCGCTGCCACTTAGTGTAAAATTCGAAAATCCGGCGCTGCTCTTTGCGGCGAGAAAATAGCGGATATATGCCGTTTCACTCGTCTTGATATTCGCAATAGTTGCCGTGTAATTTCTCGTATTACTAAAATTATCGAGCGGCGCATCAAACCATTGACGACCTGAATTTATTAAATTGACTACATCATTGTCCCATACTTGATTGTAGTCATAGGAATTGGAATTTTTGTTGGCAACGGCAGTTGAATTAGCCTGGGTACCGATGGATTTAAAGGTACCTCTGTTGGTGGTGATAAAATAATAGTTCAGATTGGAATACACGTGTTTGGTAAATGCATATTCACCGGTAATCGCATTGTACTTCCATGAATCGGGAGGCATTCCGTAGAATAGTATGTAATCGCCATCGTCAAACACGCCGTCATCCAATCCTATGCGATACAGTGCGAGCTCCACCAGGTCATCGTAATTGGCGCTGGCATTTGCTTCGGGCAACATACCGCCGGCATGGCCGAAAATGCCCAGGGTAGCGGTATTCAGCGTGGATGTATTAATGCCGATACTCTCCAAATATGCCCTGTCAATTTTATACACACCCTCCTTGGATATCCCTATTTTATACCAGGTGCCATCCTGCAAAATGGAAGCACCGGCATAGGTGTGCTCACTGCCACCCTGTTCACGCAATACCGAAGCCGCAGGCTGAATGGTGACCCGCAGTTTACAACTCACGAGCTTTTCATAGCCTGCGGTAAACCCCTGTTTTCTTATAGGAATAAAAAACACATCCAAAGAAGGTTTTTTACGGATGGTGGTCAAAGTGTATTGCGGAACAATTTGCTCTTGAACCGGCAAACTGAAAAATGCTCTCGATGCGGATAAAGGTGCATATACGGGATCCAGGATTTCAATTGCTATATCGCCATAATTGCCTATATCGAAATGATGTGCAAACATCGGCAACAACTTATTGTCTGCTTCATGCATTACCGCACCTTTAAACGACCACATTTCGCGGTAGTGTTCGGGATCGGTGGCATATACTTTTAACGGTTCATCATACCAATCCAATTGCACATCAATTGTAAATTGATTTTGAGCATATACCGATAATGCGCCAAAACACGTTAAAATTGCAGTTTGAAAAATCCGGGACAACTTCATTTCACTAAAACTATGCGTTGGGCTAAAGATAGAATTGAAAAAGCGTTTTCTAAACGATTCTATGTAATTCATATTGCCTGTGCCCGGGCGCTACACCCCGCTGCGAGCATTGCGCTTATAATTTTTTACA
This sequence comes from uncultured Chitinophagales bacterium, assembly GCA_964492065.1. Taxonomy (GTDB): domain Bacteria; phylum Bacteroidota; class Bacteroidia; order Chitinophagales; family BACL12; genus JADKAC01. The sequence goes on from CAZBHH010000001.1 coordinate 179,355, forward strand.
CATTCATTACTTTCGATGCAGCGCAAGCACAGGATCTGCGCTACACGCAGTACCACGCCAGCGATATATATCTAAATCCCGCATTTGCCGGCAGCGGCAGCACACCGGCTATCACGCTGAATTTCAGGGATCAATGGCCGGATATGCCGCAGTCCTTTATCAGTTACCGCGTAGCGCTCAGCCATCCGGTGGATGTCTTGCGAAGCGGAATCGGCGTGTATGTCCAGCAGGATAACCAGGGAAACGGCGTGTTGAAAAGTTTTAAAATGGGCGGCCAGTATATGTACCAGGTCCGATACTCAAAAAAACTGGCCATGAACTTTGGTGTGGACGCCGGTTTGGTACAACAGCAGTTGTCCTGGAACGATCTGCAGTTTTACGACCAAATCAATTATCTCACCGGGTTTAGCGATGCTTCCGGCCTTCCCAACCCGACGAATGAGCCCGTACCGCCTTCGCTTAACCACAGCTATTTCGATATGGGGCTGGGTACGGCTTTGGTTTCCACTTCCTGGTATCTCGGCCTGTCGGCAGCGCATATCACAAGTCCGAACCTGAGTTTCTACAATGAAAAAGTAAGCAAACTGCCCTTGGTAGTGACAGGGCAGGCAGGGCTGATACTGGCTAATGAAAAACGTGCAAAACCCTTGTATGTCAATCCCATAGTGGTAGTCACCCGGCAGGGAAACTCCGGGCAAATCCTCGCCGGCAGCTACTTCAATAAAGGGGTAGTCTATACGGGTATTTTCTTCAAACATAATTTTAACAGCTTTAGTGACGTTTGTTTCAGTGTGGGATTAAAGAAAGGGTTGCTGGTATTTGCCTATAGCTATGACCTGTCACTCGGTACGCTTTCCGGGAACTCGGGCGGCAGCCACGAACTGTCCTTTATAGTGAACTGGAAGACTCGTAAAGCGAAGCAAAGCACTAAAAATCGTGATATTTTAAAGTGCCCCCGCTTTTTTTAATGTAATAATTAATTGATTAGATTTGCGTTTACTGCTAAAATATACCAGTATGAACAGAATCACATATCCAGCTATTATTCTGCTTTTAGCCGGGATTATCTTTTCTTCCTGCAATAAAAACCGTTCATCTGTTTCCAACTTCAAGTACAACGACACCAAATGGGGTGGGTTTGAAGTTGCAAAATACGATGGGCAGGCTACGGGCCCCAACCTCGTGTTGGTTCAGGGTGGAACCTTCACAATGGGTACCACTGAGCAGGATGTAACCTTTGAATACAATAATATCCCGCGGCGTGTCACTGTTTCATCATTTTATATGGATGAAACCGAGATTGCAAACGTACACTACCGCGAATATTTATATTGGACAAAGCGCACTTTCGGCATTGATTTCCCCGAGATTGTGAAAAATGCGCTTCCCGATACGCTGGTATGGAGAGAGGAACTGGCATATAACGAACCCTATGTAGAGTATTATTTCCGCTACCCGTCTTATGATTTTTATCCGGTGGTTGGCGTATCCTGGCTACAGGCAAACGATTTTGCGAGATGGCGCAGCGACAGGGTTAACGAAGCCATTTTAGCAGATCAGGGCTTCATGGATATCAATATCAACTCATATAACGAGGATAATTTTACTACCGAATCGTATTATGCCGGCATCTATTCTACCGGCGTACAAAAAGGAGTGAAAGATTACAGCCCCGAGGCGGGAGATTCTAAAATGGGCAGGACAATACGCATGGAAGACGGAATTCTGTTGCCCGATTACAGGCTGCCCACGGAAGCAGAATGGGAATACGCCGCACTGGGCTTAATAGGAAACCAGGTGGTGGGCAATGAAATGGTTACTGATCGCCGCCTGTATCCCTGGGATGGCAATACCATGCGTGAACCATCTACAAAAGAGCGCTGGTCACAAGGTAAAATGCTGGCAAACTACAAACGTGGAAGAGGCGATTATGCCGGTCTCGCCGGAAAGCTGAACGACAACTCCATTGTTACTGCCCCCATTTACAGCTATATGCCCAATGATTACGGTTTGTACCAAATGGCCGGCAACGTGAACGAGTGGGTATATGATGTGTATCGCCCGCTGACTTATTACGATATGGAAGATCTCAACCCGTTCCGCGGCAATGAATACGAAACAAAAGTCCTGGATGAAGAGGGCAATATTGCAGAACTGGATAGTATGGGCCGTGTGCGCTATCGCCCAGTTAAAGATGAAGAAGTAGTGAACAGAAGAAATTATAAGAAAGGCGATGAAAGAGATTTTGCAGACGGCGATTCCATGTCATTAGCCTATTACGACTATGCAAAAACTACTTTGATAAGCGATAAATCCAGGGTGTATAAAGGCGGTTCATGGGCTGATGAGGCCTTTTGGTTGTCGCCCGGCTCCCGCCGTTACCTGGAGGAAAACCAGGCCACTGCGACAATTGGGTTCCGCTGTGCCATGATTCGTTTGGGAGGTGATGTCGATAATTATACCAAGGGAGGCAACAACTTCAAATCGACCGAAAAGCAGGCTAAAATAAACGCCAAAAAAAGAAAAGCAACACAGTAACTCTTTAAGATGATTAAATCATAAAGCCTTGTACAGAAATGTAAAAGGCTTTTTTATTTTAATACCATGACCGTTCGCAAACAGCTTTTTGACCTTTACGAAAAATCTTCGGGAGTCGTTATCGATTCGAGAAGAGTAACAGACAACGCACTTTTTTTTGCATTGCCCGGCGAGCGCACCGATGGAAATGCCTATGCAGAATCTGCCCTTGTCAATGGCGCCTTATGCGTAATTACGGATAAAGCCGAATACGTTGCCGGCGATAAGTATCTGTTGGTTCCCGATGTGCACACTGCATTACAGGATTTAGCCCGGGATTACAGAGACACCTTATCCATTCCGGTAATCGGGCTTACGGGTTCTAATGGCAAGACTACCACCAAAGAATTGATTCACGCCGTTCTTTCAAAAAAATACAAGTGCTTTGCCACGCAAGGCAATTTAAACAATCACCTGGGTGTCCCTCTGAGTATTTTATCCATACCGAAAGGTGCTGAAATTGCCGTTATTGAAATGGGAGCCAATCACCCGGGCGAGATAGCATTACTCTGTTCCATCGCAAAACCCACACATGGACTCATAACCAATATCGGTAAAGCACACCTGGAGGGCTTTGGCGGTATTGAAGGTGTGAAAAAGGGGAAAAGCGAATTGCACACGTATTTAAAACTGCACGGCGGCATCATTTTTATGAACAGCGGCAATACCATGCTTTCAGACACAGTATCCGGGTATAGCGATGTGGTCTATTTTGGAAATAATGCTCCCGATACTCCGGGTGGAACAGGGAAACATACGGGCGCATTCGCCGCCGTTCAAATTGGGAATCGGCTAATCACCTCGCAATTAATCGGCGGTTTTAATGTGCACAATATATTGGCAGCGGCTTGTATCGGGTCCTATTTTAAAGTGGCGCCGGAAGATATTCAAACAGCCATTGAGGCCTATAGTCCCGAAAATCACAGGAGTCAATGGAAACAATCGGGTACAAATTATTATTACCTGGATGCGTATAATGCAAACCCTACGAGCATGCAATCGGCAATCCTGCATTTTTCAGATATGCAGGTACAGCCTAAGGTGGTAATCATAGGCGATATGCTCGAACTTGGGCAATTCAGCCATGAGGAACATACCCGGATACTGGATCTCGCCCTGGGTTCCGGATTTCAACAGGTAGTGGCAGTTGGCCCTGCATTCAAGAATGTACACCGGAAGGGCGTTACATATTTTGATACGGCAGAAGCAGCCAAAACCTGGCTGGATTCCCGCAGATTTCAGAACACCTATTTCCTGGTAAAGGGCTCAAGGGGAATTCGCCTGGAAACGGTAATTGACTGATTTATTTCTGCAGTTTATGAAACACTTTCATCCATTTGTCCGGTAGTACATTTCCGGCGGCTTCCAGGTAATCAGCATACGAACAGGGCACCAGTTGATGTCTTTCAAATTTGGCATCCACCTTAAAGGGAACTTCCATCCACCACCTGCCCGATTTATTGCTCTTCCAAAAAGTCAGGTCGTAGGTATTGCCTTCCAGGTTTACAATATATCTGGTAAAATTCCTTTCATCCACAATGGGATAATCATGCTTGCGGTTATAATACCCTTCTACGAAATACCAGATCAATTGCGCAATTAACTGGGCTGTCAATTCGTGATTGTCGAACATCGGGTTGTATTCATATAAACCCAGTGAAGAGACCTTATCGCTCATGCCGGCGTAGCGCATTAACTGGCATGCCTGTTCGGAAGTGATGCCATTGGGGCTCACCTGCGGGTGACCGGGGGCATCGGCGCCTTTGATGCTGGAAATATCAAAGCTGATTATATCCGCATCACGCACTTCCGGTTCTGCAAACTGGAAATTCTCGTTTAATTTTCCCAGCCGGCAAACGTCAAAAAACAACTCGTCAATGGTTTCAAACACCTGCTGCGGAACAAAATGCCCCTGGCAGGCAACGCCGATATAATTAAATAAATACTTCGGTTCATAACTGATTACATCCAGCAACCAGGATTGTGCGGGCGCTGCATCGTGCAGGTCGTGCATATCTATGCGCTCATCAATCACTGCCAGGTTAACCGCTTGCCCTAAAAACTCGTAACCCTTGTATTGGCCGATAGTAAGGTCCTGGCTGCCGCCGATAATTATCGGGATTATGCGCTGTGAAAGGAAGTATTCCATGGCAAAACGCAGGTTCTTGCAGGTGTCTTCCAGTGTCTCTCCAAGAATTAAATCACCAGCATCCAGCAGGCGGTAATGCGATTCGGCGCTTAACACATAGAGGTGTTTGCGAATGATTTCCGCACCATTGGCACAACCCGTATTCATATGACTCCCCCTGCTTTCGGGAATTGAAAAAATGGCGATATCTGTTTCAGTGATATCGGCAATATCGCCCTGGTTTATTTCAATTTTTTTCCCGATCTGCGCCTGGTGCAATATATGTTCATCAAAAAAACTCCCCAGCCTGACCGGAGTAAACAACTTTTGTATCATAATGCTTAAAATTCATATTTCCTGCGCATTAAATATTTGCCCGCTCAACACATCGGGTCAATGGGTTGTCTTAATTTCAGGTCATGCGTTTACCGAGCTCACGGCACCATTGTCAACCGGCACACCATTCGCCTGAAAATATCCCCGCCCCGGAATTTTATAACTTTGTAAGTCAGCTATGCAACAGATATTAGATTTTAAAATCTGGAACAATACGGTGGAACAGTACCTCTGGGTAGCAGGTGCCATACTATTCATTTTAATTTTCAATAAATATATTTCAAAACTTATCAGCCGGCTGCTGTTTAAACTCGTTCGGCGTTCGCATTTAAAAGAACAGGGCGAGAACTTTTTGAACAAGATCCTCAAGCCGATTCAATACATCATTGTACTGCATGTTTGCTTCATAGGCCTCAACACATTAAACCAGCCCGAATATTTTGATGAGAATTTTCTCGGAATAACCTATGAAAAGTTTTTTATAGCCATATACCGTTTGTTTTCCATTATTACCACCACCTGGTTAATCTCCAGAATTGGCGATTTTTTTACGGATTTATTGCGGCAAAAAGCATTATCGACCGAGGATACCACCGACGATCAAATGGCGGCATTCCTGAGGGATGTGTTGCATGTGGTTATATGGTCGCTCTGTTTACTGACCATACTCGCCGTGGTATTTAACATCAACGTAACCTCCCTGGTTGCCGGTGCGGGAATTGCGGGAATCGCCATTGCCTTTGCAGCACAGGAAACATTGCAGAACCTGGTGGGAAGTATTGCCATTTTTTCGGAGAGACCCTTTGTAGTCGGCGATCTGGTAGAGGTGGACGGCATGGTGGGCACGATAGAAAAAGTGGGCTTCCGCAGCACACGGGTGCGCACTGCGGATAAAACCTATGTAACCGTCCCCAATAAAAATATTGTCAACAATAAAATCGGCAACCTGAACCTGCGGGGCTCCCGGCGGATCCAATTTACCATTGGCCTTACTTACGACACTCCCCGCAACGCAATACAGGAAATAATTTACGCCTTGCGCCAGCATGCCGAAACGCATCCGAAACGCAATGACCGTTACATAATAGTACTGTACAATTTCTCGCCCTCTACTATCGATATCTGGTATGATATCATGTTGGATTACGAGGGTTGGGAAGATCATATGCAAACACGCAACGACCTGTTGTTTGATATTCACAAAATTGTGATTGCGAACGGCGGCAGCTTCGCATTCCCGACACAGACGCTGCATTTAATACAAGATGCCGGAGCAAAGGCATCAAAACCCAATCAGGAAATCTCTTCGTAATCGGTGTATTCCAATGTTTCCTTTGCCGTTCTTTTTTGAATACCTGCACTGCGGTAACCGGTTACCACGGGTTGAATGACGATACGCCACAAAACAATGATTAATACTATCCAGGTAATATCACTCATACCCTTAACGGCTCAGATACATTGACTTTTCTTTATACAACTGCCGGAACAGCGGGTCCTGCAAATCGGCGATAAACCGGATTGCCTCGCCGGTAGATTTCATTTCCGGGCCTAATTCTTTATTTACATTGGGAAATTTTTCGAAGCTGAACACCGGTTCTTTAATGGCATAGCCATTCAGTTTCTTATCGAATGTAAAATCTCCCAGTTTATTGGCGCCAATCATTACCCGTGTCGCAATATTCAGATAGGGAATCTGGTATGCTTTTGCAATAAACGGCGTAGTGCGTGATGCCCGCGGATTTGCTTCTATAACATAGACCTTCTCGTTCTTAATGGCAAACTGAATATTTATCAGCCCGCGAATATTCAAAGCTAATGCAATGCGCCGGGTATATTCCTCCATCTGGGCTAATACGTTATCGCTCAGGTCAAACGGCGGTAGCACGGCGCTTGAGTCACCGGAGTGAATTCCGGCGGGTTCAATATGCTCCATTATCCCCATGATGTGCACATCCTCACCATCGCATATCGCATCTATTTCGGCTTCTTCGGCACGGTCGAGAAAATGATCGATTAAAATATTGTTATCGGGGAAATGTTTGAGAATACCCATGACACTCAACTCCAGGTCTTCATCATTAATTACGATGCGCATGCGCTGTCCGCCTAACACATAACTGGGGCGCACCAATACGGGATAACCAATGGTGTGCGCAACGGCGAGGGCTTCTTCTGCACTGGTAGCGCTGCCGTATTCCGGATAGGGAATATCCAATGCACGCAGCAGGTCGCTAAATCTTCCCCTGTCTTCAGCGATATCCATGTCGCCGAAAGATGTACCGATAATTTTAATGCCTTTGCGGTGCAATTTCCCCGCAAGTTTCAATGCAGTTTGACCACCGAGTTGCACAATTACCCCTTCCGGTTTTTCAAATTCGACGAGTTCCCACAAGTGTTCCCAAAATACCGGTTCAAAATACAATTTATCCGCAACGTCAAAATCGGTAGAAACGGTTTCGGGATTGCAATTCACCATGATTGCCTCATACCCGCATTCCTTAATGGCGAGTATGCCGTGAACGCAACAATAATCAAATTCAATCCCCTGCCCTATCCGGTTTGGTCCCGAGCCCAGCACAATAATTTTCTTTTTATCGCTGCTCACACTTTCATTCTCCTGTTCGAAGGTCGAGTAATAATACGGCGTAACCGCTTCGAACTCCGCAGCGCATGTATCCACTAATTTATAGGTGCGCTTGATGCCGATCTCGCGGCGATATTGATACACTTCTTCTTCCGTACAGTTACCGATGATATTGGCGATTTGCAAATCGCTGTACCCGTTCTGCTTTAATTCCAGCATCAACTCCTTAGAAATATTGTGCAACTGGTATCGGCGCAATTCCTTTTCGTATTTGGTCAGGTTTTGCATTTGCATCAAGAACCAACGGTCTATCTGTGTCTGATTGAAAATGGTATTAATCGGCACTCCCAGGTCGAATGCCTTTTTAATGTTGAAAATTCTGTCCCAATGCGGTTTTCCCAAACTCTCAATAATTTCCTGCGAAGATTTGTAAAATCCCTTTTCGCCGCTCAACCCGATTTTATTGTTCTCCAGGCTTTGACAGGCCTTTTGTAGCGCTTCATTGAAACTGCGTCCAATAGCCATGACTTCACCCACGCTTTTCATTTGCAATCCCAACGTCGCATCTGCTCCCTGAAATTTGTCGAAATTCCATCGCGGCATTTTTACGATGACATAGTCCAGTGCAGGTTCAAAAAATGCCGAAGTGCTTTTGGTGATCTGGTTTTTTAATTCGTCCAGCGTATAGCCGATTGCCAGTTTGGCGGCAATCTTTGCTATCGGATATCCCGTTGCCTTCGATGCCAGCGCAGAGGATCGGCTCACCCGCGGGTTAATCTCTATGGCGATCAGTTGTTCGGTCGCAGGGTCCTGAGCAAACTGCACGTTGCAGCCTCCGGCAAAATTTCCCATGGCACGCATCATGCGTATCGCCTGGTTGCGCATATCCTGGTAGCTGGTATCGCTCAACGTCATCGCCGGCGCAACCGTAATACTGTCGCCGGTATGTACTCCCATCGGATCCAGGTTTTCAACGGTACAAATGATAACCACATTATCATTGGCGTCACGCAACAGCTCCAGTTCAAATTCTTTCCAACCCATTACGGCCTGTTCGACCAATACTTCGTGGCTGGGCGAAGCGGTCAGTCCCCGTTGCAGTGCCGCATCCAAATCTTCCTTTTTAAATACGATGCCGCCTCCGGTTCCTCCTAATGTAAACGAGGGGCGAATTACCAGTGGGAAGCCTATTTCCTGGGCAAATTCCTTCCCTTCCAAAAACGAATTGGCGATTTTTGATTTGGCGACATTTATGCCCAGTTCCACCATGAGCTGACGAAACAGCTCCCGGTTCTCCGCCCTGTCAATGGCAGCGATGTCCACCCCGATAAGACGCACATTGTATTTTTCCCATAATCCCAGTTCGTGTGCTTCCTTACAGAGGTTTAAAGCAGTCTGGCCGCCCATCGTCGGCAAAACGGCATCAATGGGTGTTCCGGCTGATATGTGCTCCAGTAAAATATCTTCTATACTCTCTACCCGTAAGGGCCACAGGTAAATATTGTCGGCAGTGACCTTATCGGTCATAATGGTGGCCGGGTTGGAATTGATCAGCGAGACCGTAATGCCCTCTTCCCGCAAACTGCGGCTTGCCTGCGAACCGGAATAATCAAACTCACACGCCTGGCCGATGATGATTGGGCCGGAACCTATTATTAATACATGTTTTATTGAATTGTTTTTAGGCATAACAGCTTTTTATTAAGGTGTCACCGGGGCGGCAACGTGAATGGATATTTTGGGATAATCTACCGGTATTAATGTCTTCCGGTATTTTGAAAAGCAAGGGTGTACAACAATTCTTAGAGATCAGTGGCAAAAGGCGGCCGGAGAAATGCGGGGAATAGAAGTGAAAATGATGTCGGAGAGAAAAAAATTGTAAACAAGTGGTTTTTAAGAATTGCATCCTAAAGCACAAAAATAAGTAACCCGCGGCAATTGATGCAGCGAAGGCTCTCCGAGTTGCTGACAATATGTGGAAATAATGGCTGTCTGAAATAAAAAGGTGCCGGCAACTCCGCAAATGCACCTGCGATTATCTCCAAGATTCAAATGTATCCGGTGGATTTGCCTGCTAAACAAAATATTCGGCGCTGCAATCGCTGTTTTTTTCGTTCCTTTGCAGTTCGGTTAATAAGGCGTCTGCTGCCGGTAACCGTTACCATAACCGGATACCCGTCTATTTTTTACAATTAATTTAAATACACTGTAAACTTTAATTGCGGTAAACGAATTAACAACCATTATGATGAAAAAAATACCCTTTCTTTTTGCCTTAACCGCATGTATTGCCACAGGCCTGTATTCGCAGACGACAAAACGGGCGTTGTTTCTGGGCAATAGTTACACTGCGGTAAATAACCTGCCGCTTATAGTTTCCTCATTGGCAACGTCTGCCGGCGATACCCTGATTTTTGACAGCAATACTCCCGGTGGTTATACTTTTCAGGATCATACTACCAATGTCAATTCCATCAATAAAATTATGATGGGCTCCTGGGATTACGTCGTACTCCAGGAGCAGAGCCAGTTGCCCTCATTCCCGATTGATCAGGTTGAGGCGGAAGTGTTCCCCTATGCACAATATCTCGACAGTGTAATTAACCAGTATAATCCGTGTGGAGAAACCATGTTTTACATGACCTGGGGCAGAAAAAACGGCGACGCCGCCAACTGTCCTTACTGGCCGCCAGTTTGTACTTATACGGGAATGGACAGTTTGTTGCACCTGCGCTATATGATGATGGCGGAAGATAACCATGCGGTAGTATCGCCGGTGGGTGCAGTCTGGAATTATCTACGTACTAATTTTCCGCTGATAGAATTATATCAGCCCGATGAGAGCCACCCCTCGCTTGCGGGCTCTTATGCCGCTGCGTGTTGCTTTTATTCTTCCATTTTCAGAAAAAATCCGGAATTGATTACCGACGACTACGGGATTCCCGCCGTGGATGCGGCGAATATCCGTGCAGCGGTAAAGGCGGTCGTGTATGACAATTTTTTGGAATGGCATATCGGCGAATACGATCCGGTTGCGGATTTTAATGTTACTGCCGATGGATATGAGGTGACACTTACCAATCTCTCCTTAAATGCCACAGATTACACCTGGGATTTTGGCGATGGCCATACTTCAACCGAAACAGAGCCGGTACATACATATGCAGCAGCCGGTACATATACCATCACTTTAATTGCGGAGTATTGCGATTACACCGATACGGTGGAAGCATCGGTAACTATTATCTCTACGGGTATTCAATCCGATTTAGAAACGATATTGAAGCTGTATCCCAATCCTGTTTCAGATCAATTGACCATACATATATCGGCATTTGATTACATAACTCTTGTCAATGCGCTGGGCCAAAATACAGTGCCGGATTTTACGATTGCAGCCGGTACAACTACAATTGACTTTTCAGACTACAGTCCGGGCATGTATTTGCTGGTAATTGCAATTGACGGAGAAATTTATTCCGGACAGGTAATTAAGCAGGAATAAATTGCAGTGCGCACTTTCTACCGGTAATTACAGGATATTAAGATTGCTGCCTGCCTGTTAACCGGATTCTAAAGGATTTAAACGGGAGTATATTTTCATGGGTATCATTATCCACGGCCTGTAGTAATTTTATCAATCCGCTTCCGCAAACGATTACCGGCTTTGCATCCCGGGTAAAAATTACCTTGCCGGTATCCCTGTTTTCAATTTTTACATCCCGTTCGATTACCGCATCCAAAATTCTAATTTTACGCTGCCCGTTTATAAATGCGGCGGCTCCTTTGTAGGGATAGGAAACCGTATGAATAAAATGCAAAATATCCCCGGCATCCGCATTCCAGTCGATCAGATAATCGGTTTCGTCACGCCAAAGGCAGTAACTCGCCAGGCGCTCATCCTGCTTTGTACCGGTCAGTTTTTTACCCTCAACCAGTGTTTCGCATATTTTCAAAAGTAATTCAATATAATTATCCGCAATCAAATCAATGGCGGCGGAAATGGTTATCGGGTAAATGATCGGCGTGGATGACTGAAAAATGATATCGCCGGTATCGTAATTTTCCGCTGCATAGACAGCACTGACGCCGATAGTTCGCTCTTTGTTCAGCAGCATATTCACCAGGGGCGCATATCCCCTGTATTTCGGTAGCAGGGAATCGTGCAGCACAATAATTTTAGACAAATCACCGGGAATCATCCAGCGCCATGCAACCGCAATGCGATAGTCGCAGACAATATCCGGCTCCTCTGTTCTTTCATAACAGGGAATGGAGTGCCTTCGGCATAAACTTGTTATTTCACCGGAAAAATCACTGACGACCTCAGTATCTCTTCCGACTACTACTGCCGATATAACCGTGCGGTACTTGTTCGCAATTAATGCTTCCAGTACACGGAGGCCCTTTTTTGTCATTAAATAAAATGCAATCTTCAACAACGGGTATTTTAATGTATGCGGAACTGCCCCGCACAACAGTCAAAACTACGTGCAGTCAATTGTTTTTACAAACACTGCCGTCAAAAGGCATACACCTATTTTTTCTCGGCAACTATGCAGACTGCGTTGAGATTATCCTGATATTTTCTGAACACATTGCGCATCGCCAGGATTTTCTTTCTCGCATTGGTATGGATCAAAATATTAAAACCGATTTTCAGAGTCCTGAAAAACCCTTCATCATCAATCATGCGTTTACTCTCCAGCAGCGACATTGCATTGGTTTCCGTTTTTATTACGGTAAAGCCTTCTTTCTCCAGCAATTGGGTCCATTCTTTTACCGTTAACGGCCGTGCATTTACTTTTATCACTTCCGCCAATTCCCGTTGAATTTGCGCCTTTTCGGCTTCCGGCAAAGTTACCGGCTCTAATCCCAGTTCATGGATACCGTAAAGCCCGCCTTTTTTCAGAATGCGGTACGCCTCCCTGATTATTTCCGATTTTCGATGGTCGGCCTGCATGGTGAGCATCGCTTCGCCGTACACCTTATCGCAGGAATCGCTTTGCAAAGTAGATTCAGCCGCATTGCCGATAATGATTTTTTTGCCCTCACCGTGAATTGTCTTGCGCAAAATACCCGCCGCCTCTTCGTTTAACTCTACTCCCGTATAGCTCTTCGGATTTTTCTTTATGGCAAGCGATGCCGTAAAACCAAGTCCCGGTGCAAATTCCACAATGGCGTCGCTTGGCGTTATTCTCAGATTATCAATGAGTTTTGTAGTCAATTCCCTGCCACCCGGCCGCAGTACCTTCTTTCCCATTTTGGCCAACAGCCAATGGCCCTGCTCCATGTTTAATGTCGTATTTCCCATTCTGAAAGCGTGGTTCTTATTTAGAATGGTTCAAAATTACAACATCTTCTTCAATTCGGAGTATCCTGTCTTTTTTTATTTCCGGTTTAAATGCAAGACCTGTTAAACCTATTAGAAAATCAAAATCCTTCTTTGACGATATGCGTTTCATCAACGCCTAATGCCTTCAAATGATTACCCACTGCATCCATCATGGGGTCAGGGCCGCACAGGTAGTAATATTTGGTATTGGCATCGGCGTATTTGCGAATCAAATCGGCGGTGATATATCCGTTTGCATACTCCGTTCTCACTTCATCGGAGAGGACATTGATAAAGTTGCCGCCCAGCAGCCTGGTAAAAGTATCCTCCAGGATAATATCGTCTTTTGTCTTATTGGCAAACAGCAGTTTGTTGTTGCCAATGGCATTATTTTTTTCCAGATCTTTCAAAATGGCGATAAACGGAGTTATTCCGGCGCCGCCGGCGATAAAAATACCCTCGCCGCGGTAGTGGATATCGCCGAATACGCCGTGAATCAGCAATGAATCACCGGGAGCTAATGTGAGCAGTTGCCCGGTAACGCCATTATGAGAAGGATAGGTTTTTATTGTAAATTCCAAATGCGAATCGCCGGGCAATGAAGTAAAGGTAAAAGGCCTGATTTCTTTTTCCCAGCCTGTTTTGTTTATGGAAACATCCGCAGCCTGTCCGGCGACGAAATCAATATCCCGGGGTTTTTCGGTAACGAGATGCAATACATCATGTGTAATTTTCTCTATTTTTAAAATCTTAACGGTATGTGTCATAATACGCTTCTTCTCTTTTATGAATATTGGTTAGAAACTCCCGTTTGGCATCTCCGGTTTCAAACTTTCCCGAATAGCAGGAAGTGACCGTTTTACTGTTCGTATCTTTAATACCCCTGGACGCCACGCACAGGTGATCTGCCTCTACAACAACGGCGACATCATTATGTTTAAAAATGTCTTTTAATGCATCTGCAATCTGGGAAGTCAGGCGTTCCTGCACTTGGGGGCGCTTTGCGTAGTACTGAACCAAGCGGTTCAATTTGGATAGTCCGATTATTTGTTTTGCGGGGAAATAGGCGATATGCACCTTGCCGATAATCGGCACAAAATGATGTTCGCAAACCGAGTACAGGGTTATATTTTTTTCGATGAGCATTCCATGATAATCGCACTTGTTTTCAAACAGGCTGATGGAGGGCGCATTGTCGGGATTCAATCCGGCGAATTGCTCTTTGACAAACATTTTGGCAACTCTCCGCGGTGTATCCCGCAGGCTGTCGTCGTTTAAATCCAGGCCGAGTGTTTCCATCACTTTTGAAAAGTAAAATGCAATTCGTTGTATTTTCTCTTCGTCTGAAGGCAATTTCGTTACCGGATGGAACGACTGAATACAGGTGCTGTTTAATTCTTTTATCAATGTATCGTTCATAGCAGATCTCAGAGTTCGTTAATTATTTTCATCACATTTTTTACGATGGCATCGCAGTACACCAAGTTGAATTCATACAGTTCGGCGGCGGAATAGGATTGTTGAATCTTTTCCCGCAACATCGCCTTTGACCGGTTGAGCCGGGTCTTGACATTCGCTTCGGATATCTGGAGCAATTCTGCCGTTTCGGCAACGCTGAGGCCATTTATCTCCCTTAGTGAAAACACCATGCGGTAATCCGTTGGAATTTCACTAAGCGCATTTTCGATGACATATCCCAGCTCGCGGTTCTGAATTATTTTATCGGTATCGTTCATGGAATTTGTAAACATTGGTGTTGAATTATCATATACTTCTTGTGCAATTTCACTTTTAAAACTCAATTTTTGTTTTTTGCGGTAACAATTGTTCAGCATAATGCGAATGAGCCAGGTCTTAAAGTCTGAGTGGCCTCGGAATTGGTTCAGATTCTTGTATGCATCCACAAAAGTGTCCTGCATTAAATCCTGTGTGTCGTCGTGATTGTAATTATACGAACGTCCCACTTTATACAGGTAAGGGTTATACCGGCGAATTATTAATTCATATAGCGACTTTTCACCGTTAATCACTCGTTCCACCACTTCCAGGTCCGTCAATTGTTCTTTTCCGATTGTCATTTTTACGATTTTTTTATTATTCTATTAATCAGTTACCTACAATGCACCCATCATCAATTCAAGGCTAACTAACAATTTTACAAATAATTAAATTTCAATTACGGTATCACCATCCCTAAAAGCCTTCATTTCAAAACAGGCAAGGCCTGCAAATCAGCCATTGCATCGCCCGGCGGTAATATGCCACCTTTCCCGGCTTTGATCTGTTAGAGTAAGCGCCATGCCAAAAGGTTACAAACCTTTCAAATTTCCACCGGAACCGAAACGGGAGATAAAGTTGCAACGGCCACTTCTTAGACTTTGCCTTACTCTTGCCACGTTTGTAAAATACCGTCGAAAAACTTCGGTTTTAAAAGCCGAAACCGCTATATTAATTCATCCGCCTTTCTTACATTTGATAGGAATTCTAAATGCTGTTCCAAAAAGAATTTATGAAACCATTATTGATTATGATGTGCATGGTGCCACATGGCATAGCACTTGCCCAAACGCCCGAAATCCTGTGGTCATTTCCTTTGAACGATATGGTCTTTGGCCAGGCTGCTGCGGCAGATGTGGACGGCGACGGTTTGCTGGAAATATGCTTCAGCACCTATCGCAATGATGGCATTTTGTACATGCTGAACGGCGAGGACGGATCCGTTCTATGGACGTATGATATTGGCGGCTGCGGCGATGCGGCGCCTCTCCTGTACGATACGGATATGGATGGCGACCTGGAAGTGATACTGGCGGGCTCCTGCAATCCGACTACTTTTTGCATTGATGCCGACAGCGGCTTTGTTCAATGGCAAACGCCGATGCGTGGCAGCGATTCACCGCCGGTTGCCGGCGATGTGGACAACGATGGCCTGTCCGAAATTCTGCACGGCCAGTTCGGCGGATACGTGTTGTGCCTGAACGGCGAAGACGGTTCTCAGGTATGGGAACTGGCGGTAGATACCAATGCGTGGATTCAAACAGAACCGGCGCTGCTGGATGTCAACGGCGACGGCCAATTGGACTTCGTCGTCGCGACATGGAGCTTCGGCGATAACCATAAAATCTTCTGCTATAATGGCGACGACGCTTCGCTGATTTGGGAAAGCGACGCCCCGGAAGACTGGATATATCACGGCGTATCGTTTGGCGATATGAACAACGACGGCCAGGTCGAATTGGTGGTGGGCGATTACCAGGGAATTCTCCATTGCTTTAACGCAGCAAATGGCAATGTCATCTGGCAATACCAGTTTCCCGAAAACTCCTATTATATCGGCGCACCCACTTCTATGGCTGACTTAAATGGCGATGGTTTGCTGGAAGTGGTGTTCAATGATTGGTTTCAGATTGGAGCAGTAGATTACACCGGCGAGTTGCTGTGGAGTTATTCCATTCCCGGCTACGGCCAATCGTTCCGGGGCATTGCTCTCTCCGATATCAACGGCGATGCATTTCCGGATCTCACCTTTTGTTCCAGTGAGGGTACACTGATTGCCCTAAGAGGTGAAAACGGCAATTTTATTAAAGATATCGACCTGAAAGCCGCATACGGCGATGCAGACTTTGAACTGGAATCGGCGCCTTTGATTGCGGATTTCAACAATGACGGAATTTTAGATGCATTTGTAGCGGGAGGACATGCCGAATACCCGGACATCGAGAATAATTTCGGTATGGCATATATGGTGTCATGGAGCAACGGCAATGGCCCCGACTGGAAGATGTTCCGCCGTGATTATCACCGCTCGGCATGTATCTGCAATGACAGCCTGCTGAATGCGCAGGAGCCTGTGGCAATACAACAGCCGCCTGCAGAAAATTTAGTGCAGCTTTACCCCAATCCCGCCAATACACAATTACATGTTGTATGCACCGGCGATGGTTTAAAAAGCGTTATGCTCATCGATATTGCGGGAAATACTGTGCGTGTATTGAATGCGGTTGATAATGCCATGGATTTGGATATTGCGATGTTACCCACGGGGATATATACCATCCGCATTAACAGCAACGGAAATACTTCCCAACAATTATTTATAAAAGAATAACGGCAGCTCCGCAAAACGGGGGCGATTGACAAATCAGAAATTGTACAGGCGGGATCCGGTGTCAGAAATAAACACCCCCCGCATCTGCAATGTATCATTGTGCACTAACTTTGAACACCGTGCGCAATACGACAATGCTCAAGGCGGTACTCCTCAAATATTCCATCCTGATTGAAATGGATGACGATGAAATGTTCACAATGCAATTGAAAGATAAGATAAACAAACGCACAATCTCCATACGTGGAAAACAATACTCGGTAATTATCCGCAAGGCGTACAGTCAATTGCTCCGGGATTTGAAAAACGGCGCCTGAGCATTTCGCCTCATATATGCAGTATCAAGTCGCCGAGTATGGTATTGACGAGAATATCATTCTTGGCTGCAAACTCAATCGTTTTCAAATCCGAATCGGAGAGAAAAAATACGGTATTCACAGGGGGAACGGGATTTTGTAATTGATTCTGAATGCGCAATTCTTCATCGCGGCATTTTGCAGCCTTCTCGTAATTTTCACCTCTCAGGGCATTGTCTTTCTCTGTCCGGATAAACTCGAGTTGTTGTGCCAGGCGCTCCGCATCTCTTTGATGGCGGTGGTTACTGCCGGGATTTTTTTGAAGTACAAAGCGATACCCCTCACTCTTCAATTGTTTTATTTTCTGAATAAACTGGCGGTAGGCAAGTGGTGTCTGTAGATTGTAGAATGTGTAGTATAAATTATTCAGTTCCTCAATATGCATAGGAGTGGGGTTAAAATTTGCTTAAAAATAGAAGATTTTTACTGAAACTGAAATTTCAGTAACTTCTTATTAATTACATAATAAGAACCGGTCAATTAACTTAGCCCCCGACAATGGAGGCGGGAGTTTTCAGATATAAGGATTCGCATATTTTTTACAGTTGTTTTGGCAATGGGCCTGGCAGTTTATTGGCCTTTCACGGCTTTGGCGAATCGTCTGCCAGTTTTCATTGCCTGGAGCCATCCTTAGGCACCCGGTTCACCGTCTATAGTTTTGACTTACCCTATCACGGAATTACGGAGTGGAAAGAGCCAAAGCCGCCGGCACCCGCCGATCTCGAAAGCATCATCCGCCGGTTCACAGCGGAAAAAGATATCGGAAGATTTTCAGTGCTTGGATTCAGTATGGGGGGGAAATATGCGATGGCAACTGCATTTTTCATGACGGACCGCATCGACAGTCTGTTCCTGATGGCAAGCGATGGCATCCGCACCAAGAAGTTGTACAATATCGCCGTTTATCCAAAATGGGGGCGGTATTTGTTTAAAACTGTAATCCGGCGGCCATCTTGGTTTTTTAACTGTATCGGCTTTTTAAATCGCCGGAAACTCATTTCTCCCTGGTTGTACAAATTCACGATGAATCATATGGATACAGAACAGAAGCGCCAAAGATTGTTTGATTCATGGATATCTTTGATGGATTTTAATATTAACATTGATCAATTAAAAGAAAAACTCAATGGCGGTGGCATTCACACGTATTTATTTTTTGGCGAAAGAGATGAAGTGATTCCGGTTGCGGCCGGTAAATATTTCGCCAGGGGTTTGTCGCATTGCAAGTTGGTAATTTTACCCCGCGGACATTACTTTATTGATGCATCACTAAATGCCGAGATAACAAAAGCGCTTCTATGAACCTATTCGCAATCGTTACCATCTTATTTACCATTGGGTATATAGCGCTTATCGGCTATTACTACAGCGGGTGGAGGCGATTGCGCCTGTTTGTTCCCATCGCAGGCAATCTCGAGACTCGCATCACGGTAATTATCCCCGCACGCAATGAAGCGCACAATATCAAGGGACTGTTAGACAGTATTGATGCCCAGAATTTCAACAAGAAATTTTTAGACGTTATCGTCGTGGATGATTTCTCGACGGACAATACCGCAGCAACCGTACTGAAAAGCGGCTATGGGTATGTGCGCCTGATATCGCTTGCGGATTATGTATCGGCAGATTTCCCGATTAAGGCGTATAAAAAGAAGGCCATTGAAATAGCGATAGAAAATGCAAAGGGCGAACTCATTATTACGACGGATGCGGATTGTCGCCCCGGCAGCAACTGGTTGTTTGCCATGGCTTCCATGTTTGAAACATATAGACCGGTGATGATTGCCGGCCCTGTTAACTTCTTTTACGACAGCTCATTCCTGGGAAAATTTCAAACATTGGATTTCTTAAGTCTCGTCGGCATTGCAGGAGCTTCCATCCGTTACGGTTTCTACAATTTGTGTAACGGAGCAAACCTCGCATTCACAAAAGAAGCCTTTCACGCCGTGGACGGGTATAACAATATTGACTATATCCCCACCGGCGACGACATGATGCTGATGCATAAAATGGGCAAGAAATTCCCCGGAAAAATCATGTTTAATAAATGCGTCGATGCCATTGTCTATACCCATACGGAATCGGACTTTGGCAGCTTCTGGAAGCAACGGGTGCGGTGGACTTCCAAGTCAACGCATTACGAGGACAAGCGCATCACATGGATATTGGTTTTTGCATATTTATTTAATGCCTTGCTGTTGTTAAATCTCATTTTAGGATTATTTCAGCCCGTGTACCTGCAATTGGCAATGGGGCAGTTCCTGATGAAAATTTGTATCGACACGTTATTTACTTACGCCGTCACCCGCTTTTTTAAGCGGGAAAATTTTCTGTGGTTAGTGCTTCCCATGCAGATTATGCACGTGTTGTACATACTTTTTATTGGCCCGGCAGGCGCCACCGGCAAATATTACTGGAAAGGAAGAGAAGTGCGCCGCAACGGAAATAAGTAGCATGTTTTGAAATCAGGATTAAAAAAATTTGCAATTCTTTTCGCATGGGTATTGGGCATAGCCGTGCTGTTATCACTGATACTGTTTCTCAATAGCACGGGCAATAAATTTCTGCCCGTACTGGCCGATGTCCTGTTCGGGATGATACGCATTGCCATCCCGATAGCCGCAATCTGGTATGTGTTGTATGCACCTGTCATTTTTTTGGTGCGCAAGCTTTGGAAACAGCGGAGTGAGAAAAAACAATTCGCCAATCCGCAGACCGCAAAAGTTTTCTCCCGTTTTATCGCCAATACGGGCGCCATGTTTGGGGTAGTAACGCTTTTCTACGCATGTGTGCTGTTCGTGATTGCCCATCTCATAGCCCCCGACCCAACGCCTAATGCCGGTTTTCAAATCAATGAAATTGCATTCAAACCTCCGGGGTTCCACATAACCGTTTTGAATGTCCCATTGGAAATCGAACAGCCACAGACCAGTTTCTTTAAATGGTTGACCGACGGTAAAAACTTGCCCTACAGGCAGGTACCCATTGAAAATCACTGGTTGCAGGGCGATTCATTACTGGTGGAGCGATACCTGGGCGATGGAGTTGCCGGCGACACGTTGCAATTTGCCGTACAAAAAATCATTCCGGGATACAGAGCTGCCGAAGCCGTAGATCAAATGGAGCGCTATGCAATTTCTCACCGATATTTTTTATTCGGCACCGATGATCTTGGCCGCGACTACCTGAGTCGGGTATTACTGGGAGTGAGAGTTTCTCTGGCTGTGGGATGCATAGCCGTTTTTATCGCCTTAGTCATTGGAATACCGGTGGGTGCGGCAGCTGGGTTTTATAAAAAGGAACCCCCGAAGGTGCGCATTTTTAAGAGGCGGTATGTGTTTCCGGTTGATAGTTTGCTGATGTGGACGATGAGCGTAATATGGGCTATCCCCGCATTGTTACTCGTATTCCCCATCGTCTTTGCCTTTGGCCAGCAATTTTATACAATTTTTATTGCCGTTGGGTTGACCATGTGGGTGGACATTGCCCGCATCGTGCGGGGGCAGGTGATGCAGGTGCGTGAAATGGAATATATTACGGCGACAAAAAACTTTGGTTTCAGCAATTTCAGAACCGTTTTCCTGCATATACTCCCCAATATCATCGGCCCTGTCATCGTAATTACGGCCGCCAATTTTGCCTACGCCATACTGACAGAAGCAGGGCTGAGTTTCCTGGGAATCGGCGTCCAGCCGCCTGCGCCTAGCTGGGGTTTAATGATTTCGAAATACAAAGACAACCTCATAACCGATCCCTATCTCGCCTTAATCCCCGGCACCGCCATAACCGTTTTAGTACTCGCATTTTTTATGATTGGCAACGGCCTGCGGGATGCCCTGGACATAAAATCACAGGTGGGAAATAATTAACCACGGTTCATAAAATAATTTTATCTTAGGGCTGATACTCGTATTATGCCGATAGCTGGTTTAAATGTCATGGATATGCTGCGCTACCAGTTGAAATTAAAACAACTGGAAATTGATGCGCTGTTAGAGGTGACTACTGCCATTAATTTAAACGAACCCGCATCCCATCTTTTCGAATTGCTGAATACGCTGCTGAGCGAACAGTTGGGCGTAGAGCATTACCTGTTTTTCTTCAATCAAAATAAAGGCTGGCAAGTTAACGCAAGCCGGGGATTTGATCTCAACAATTTGACCATTGACGTGGAGAGAGACCTGCTACAATTCAACCAGTTATTGATTTTTTCTGACCTCGGCGCCGACCGCCCTGCAATATTGCAGGACTTCGACTTGATAATTCCCGTATTTCACAAACAGAAGCCACTGGCTTTTCTCCTGATGAGCACCCCCTTACTGCAGAGCTACGAACCGCTGGAAGAAAAAATAAAATTGGTTCAGACCGTCGTCAATATTATTTCAGTGGCTATTGAAAATAAGAAGCTGTTTAAAAAAGAAAAAGAACAGGAGGCTTTAAAGCGGGAGTTGGAAGTGGCCGCACAGGTGCAAACAATGCTCATCCCCGATAAATTGCCCAGAAACAACGAATTCGAAATGGCGGCGATTTATTTGCCGCATATCAACGTAGGCGGAGATTATTACGATTACATGGAGCTGGGCGACGATAAATTTTTCTTTTGTATTGCCGATATCTCCGGGAAGGGTATTGCCGCCGCATTATTAATGGCAAACTTCCAGGCACAACTCCGCGAATTGGTGAAGCGCAATCACATGCATATCGACACTTTCATCCAGGAACTCAATGCAGGCGTGCTGCTCAATACCCGCGGTGAAAAATTTATCACGATGTTCCTCGGTATTTTCAACAGGAAAACACGCAAATTGCAATACATCAATGCCGGACATAATCCGCCGGTATTAGTAACGGGAAATCAATCCATACTATTGGAGTCTGGCTGTACTATCCTGGGTATGTTTGAAAATCTTCCCAATGTGCAACCAGGCGAATTTTTAATACAGGAGGATGCTACAATACTATGCTATACCGATGGGTTAACCGATCTGGTAAACGAGAGCAACCAGGTGTTTTCGCTACATGGTCTCACCGAATTTCTAAAACAGGACTGCCGGCGAAGCGCCGATGAGATAACCCGTGAATTAATTGAAATAATTACAAAATATAAAGCTGCAAATGATTTGGTGGACGACATTACCATTCTCGCAGTAAAGATTTTTGCAAAGTAGCCTAACTCCGGCTTTTCTGTACTCTGCTGTTCAGGTCAATAGTTACCAACAGCGAAATAATCATGAAAAACATGGTTCCGATTTTATCTGCTTCTATCAGATCGCTCAGGGCAATATTCACCAGTATAGTGATAAAACTCAACGTCAGTGCAAGAGCGAGATGTTTCGTTTCACCCAGGCATCGGTTATACAACCTCTGACCTAACATGAGCACACAGATAATTAGTATCAGCCAAATAAGCAGCCCCGGCAGGCCCTGTTCACAAGCCATTGTCAGGTAGTAATTGTGAATGGTGGATTTTTCTTCATTGCGGCTGATATACGTTGTAAACTTATTTACGGCGTATTCTTTATAATTTGTATAAAACTGGGAAGGTCCAAAGCCGGTTATCGGCCGTTCTTTAATCATATGCACTCCGGCAACCCAGCGGTAGATGCGCTCAGCGCTCGACACATCTTCCAGCGTTGCAGTAGATGCCATATGTTCCGAAAAATCCTCGTGATAAATAGTCTTTTTATAATCAGGCGCATATTTCAGGTAGGTATTATCCTGCAACATATACCAGGTGAACGCACTCACGGAAATGATGGCCAGTGCCACCGCCCACCCGGTTATTCCCCTGCGGATAATAACATATCCTGCCAAGGCGGCAATCACTGAAAGCCAGGCCGAGCGGGTATAAGCAAAATAGATCGCCACAATAAAAATAAACTTTGAAACATTGAGCAACATCTTTTGCCAGGTGTATTTCCGGTACCAGGAAGCGGCGAGAAATACGAATGGCAACATGAGCGAAAGGAAGACGGCATAACTGACATGGTTGCGAAAAATAGGGTACATCGTTTTGTTCACTTCGCTGAACCGGAACTGGTAGTGATAATGATTGATAAGTGTATAAATCACTGCTGCCAGTGTAGGGATAAACAACAGCCAAAATGCGGTTTTAAAATCTTCAGCCCTCTGTATAACATGCGCCGCCACAAAATAAAAAACAGTGATATACCACGTTTTGGCAAGTACGTATTTAAATGAAATCAGGATATCGGTGGAGAACAGTGTTGTAAAAAGAATCCAAATAAAGTGAACGTATAACAACAGCGAGATGGGATGCACAAATAATTCGCGGCGCAGGTATTCCTTTTGCAGAATTACGTAAAAGACAAAGGTAAACATCAGCAACACTTCAAGAGGTTCCGTCGGCAGGTCGGTACCCAGCCCGCTGCTGAATTGATATTCGATTGACAATGGCGTGGCGAACAACAACAGGTAAAACACCGGCCGGTAATCTACGAGCAATTGACACGCTAACAGAAATGCCACCGGGGCGAGGCAAATGAGCGGCTCGTTTAACACAATGGCGGCAGCTATGGCAAGGAGTAAAATACCAGCCCCTGCAAAAATTATTTTCTTCTCGTCAGCAATAATTGCCGGTTCAGACATCGGTAATTTTGTCTTTTAGCTTTTTGTAATTTTCGGAAATCACCGCAAGTATTAACATAAAGAGAAATGCCCCTGCCGTACTTGCAATGACGATTAAAGAGCGAATGGGCCTATCCTTCCGGATTGCGGGATACGCCTCCTCGGTAATATGAATGGTAGAGAACTTGGTACTGGTAGAAGTAACGTATTGCTCCATGAGCTTTTTATTCTCCGCAATATTTTTCATGGTGGCATCAATACTAAACTTCATCTGGTTTATTTTCTCCGGGTTTGCGTTCGTGCTCAACATCAAATCCAGGCTGTCTGTCAACGTATCCAGCGAAGATTCCATGCCCTTTATTATTTCATCAAAGGTTTCGATAATAATATATTTATCACGCAACAACATTTCCCGGTTATGGTTATCAATAGTCAGGGCAATATGATTTGCCATTTCAGCTGCCAGGTCTTTATCCTTGTCCCATACAGAAATTTCAATAGCGCCGAATTCCGTTTCCACTGCTTTATAGTTTTTAAGGAATTTCTTCTTTGTCTTGTATCTCGCCATTGTCTTCGTGGAGTCATAACCGTAATGCTCCATCAAATGGTACCTGTTTATGATATAATCAACAGTCGGCGTACTGTTGGCCAGCGTAAGAATCCTGTCCACATCGCTGCTGCCTCCGAAATAATCGATTTCTATTTCTCCCAAAGAGTTGGAGTAAAGCACCTGCCTGTCGGTCATCACCGGGTTAGCGGGATAAAAGTTAACGCTCGATTTAAAGTAATCGGGCAGAAAAAACCAGGAGATTGCGGCTGAACCGATTGCGGCAATAATGGTCGTTATCAAAATGGGGCGCTTCCATTTTAAGGCAATGCGTACCAATGCAATCAAATCATTTCTCTGTTCAGGCATTATAAAAAATTTGAGGTGTAAAAGTAGGAAATTCCACTGACTGATATTTTATTGTTTTATCTTGCGAAAAGCGGGTAACAACTCGCCCGGATTCAGCAGTTTGATGCCAATGGCTAAAGGCAGGCCTATCGCCAGGCTCAGGAACAAAGCGTAGTACCATCCTATGGGCAGTAAATGAATTAAAAAGCACAAGCCGGCATAAATCAGGATAAAAATAGCAGCCCGCAGCCACAGCCCGGGTCGCAGATGGTAGCGCATTGTATTATAGGCGAGTAAAATATACGCCCCGGTTACTAATGCTTGTGTAATAACGGTAGCTATTGCCGCCCCCGCAGCAAAATAATTCGGAATAAGAACCAGGTTTAACAACACATTAATCACGCCACCGCCAATGGCAA
The DNA here is from genome assembly GCA_964492065.1 of uncultured Chitinophagales bacterium. Classification (GTDB taxonomy): domain Bacteria; phylum Bacteroidota; class Bacteroidia; order Chitinophagales; family BACL12; genus JADKAC01. Next base: position 204,684 of record CAZBHH010000001.1, read on the forward strand.
TCAGGTTTAATGCCCTGAGGTCGCCTTTTGCAGTAAGCAATGATCCGAAAATGTAAACAATGCTGATATTAATAAAACTCAACATCAGCAAACCGAAAATAGTACCGTACTCGGTTGTAGCATTGACATAAAGCATCTGCATGATCTCATGCCTGTAAAAGATAAAGGCAATGCCGCTTCCGGCTGAGAGAAAAATCATCAGTTTGGTACTTAACTCGGCAAATGCCTGGGTGGGTTCATTGCGGTGAATCATCCGGGAAAACATCGGCAGTAAAATGGTGGCAAACATGAACCCCAGCATATTGAACGCATCCAACAGCCGGAATGCAGAGGCGTAAATTCCGGCCTCGCGGGCGCCATTTTCGCCCAACATCCGCTCCAGCATTACACCGTCAATGCGGTAATATATCGTCATCAGAAATGTGAGCATCGCAAAGGGAAAACTCCGGCGGATAATTTCTGTAAGGAGCGCCGGCCTGAACCTGAAAACAATGCGTTTCATATGCATCCACAACACCGCCAAACCCGCTATTCCGGCAATAACGTAAGCGCAAATCTGTGCACCGATAAAATTGAAAATGGATATCCCGAACGGGAATACCGGGGTCCACAATATCAAAATACAAATCAGGCTGCTGATGAGCTTATCCAACACGGAAAGCACCGCATCTGTTCGGAACAATTGCAGCGCTGCAATATTGGAGCGGATGAAGGTGTAGAAAGAAAGAAAGATCTGGTTGACAATCAGCAAGCCGAGAATTTGAAGCTGATGCACATCGAAGTGCACTCCCAAAGCAAACAGGTAAACGACGACAGTATATATTATGCCGAAGAGCAACTTCGCAATCAGGGTAGTAGAAAAATTTTCATGTAAGCGGGATGGGTCCTGGGCGATATGCCGGTTGTTGTAATAATTAATGCCAAAATCAAGTATTACCTGGAACAGAAATGAGAAATTAAATAAGGAAAAGTACATGCCGTATTCTTCCGGCCCCAGCGTATTCTGCACAGTGCGGTCGATGCCGAGTATCCAGAACGGCTTAATGAGCAGGTTTACGAAAATCAGGAAGCTTAAATTTGCGAGAAAATTCTTCTTCATTATTTTGAAAGCGGAATAAAAATAAGTATAATTGCCTCAAAATACCTGCATATTGAATACACCACTACTCTAAATTTTCAGGTAAATCAGGAGTTTCTACACGGTTTCGCATTTTATTAATTCACCCGACTACAAACAGACAAGCGTATGCGTATAGCTGTGAACACCCGTTTTCTGATACAAAACCGATTGGAAGGCATCGGTTGGTTTACGTATGAGACCATGAAACGACTCGTACAACGCCAACCGGAGCACGAATTTATCTTCCTGTTCGACCGCAACTTTCCCAAAGAATTTATTTTTGCCGATAACGTCACCGGCGAAAAAGTATGGCCGCCCGCCCGCCATCCGTATTTATGGCAATTCTGGTTTGATTATTCCCTCCCCCGCATGTTAGATCGCTATAACCCGGACTTGTTTATTTCCACCGACGGGTTTCTTTCAACCAAAACTCACTTGCCCTCTTTGCTTGTATTGCACGACCTGGGCTTCGAACACTACCCCGAACATACGCCCCAGGTGGTAAGCAGGTATTACAGGAAATTCACACCGGTATTTGCACACAAAGCCGATAAAATCCTTACGGTTTCCGAATTTTCACGCCAGGACATCATTGCGCAATACAATATTCCACCGTCTAAAATTGATGTTGTGTACAATGGTGCCAACGAATTGTATAAGCCGCTAAGCCCCGGTCAACAACAGGCAGTGAGACAACAATATACTTCGGGCAAGCCCTATTTTATTTACGTCGGCTCGGTTCATCCCCGAAAGAATATTAAAAATCTCTTACTCGCATATAATCAGTTTCAATCCCGGCGTCATAGCGATTATAAATTAGTCATAGCGGGGCGCATGGCATGGAAAACCGAAGCGATTACCGCGGCCCTGGAGAATATGCAATGTAAAGAAGATGTCATTTTTACCGGCCATTTACAATTACCCCAACTCGCCGAATTGATGGGCAGCGCAGAAGCGCTGATCTATCCGTCGCTGTTTGAAGGCTTTGGCATCCCCGTACTGGAAGCACGCTATTGCAATATACCGGTTCTGTGCAGCAATCGCTCCAGTTTACCGGAAGTAGCCGGTGCAAACGCCCTGTATTTCGATCCGGAAAATATCGACGCAATGGTTGCAACCATAGAACAATTTACATCAAATCCGGCGCACTATAAACAACTCGCCACATCTGACGCCGATATACGCAATACCTTCAGTTGGGATAATGCCGTATCACGTATTGAACAAACTATCGCGGCGATGGATAAGCGATTTATTCCTTCTGCCATTCTGCAATGATGTAATTATCGGGGCATTGATTAAAACCCATATATTTGTAATATTAATTTTCTGTTATGTTGAAGTTCTTTACAATTGTACTGACAGCGTTCATAGGCATCACTCAGGTTTACTCACAGAAAACGACTTTTAATAAATCGGAAATTATTTCTATACCCAAACGCAGTGTTACCAGCCCCCGCAATTTTGGTCCCGATTATTTTACGGCGATGTATTCACTGGAAATGCCAGCGCCCGGTTCGGGATCCTATCGCAGTTATTTAATCGGCCTGAAGGAAAAATTATACGCCGGCAGATCATTCCCCGGTTTAACCGGTTTCCGCAGCAGTGAAACCATCCCCGTACCCGACACCATCGCAGGATTTAACGGCAACCCGATGGGCACCGGTGTGCCCAATGATAACGACATAGCCATTTCAAACAACGGAATCATTGTTTCAGTAATCAACTCATCAATTTATATTTTCGACCAGTCGGGAACAACGCTCGGGAGTTTCTCGCTGGAAACTTTTGCGGATACTTTAAACCTGACGGGAGACAAGTTCGATCCCAAGGTGCTTTACGATCCGCATCACGACCGGTTTATCATCGTGTTTTTAAATTTGGTCTTCGGCGATGAGGCAAACAATACGCATATCGTGGTCGCATTCTCTCAAACCAATGACCCAATGGGCAGTTGGAACCTGTATGCATTGCCGGGCAATCCAAAGAATAACGATACCTGGACGGATTTTCCGATGATGGCGATTACCGAAGGCGAATTATTTATTACGGGCAACTCCATAATTCCGGGAGAACCCTGGCAAACTGGATTTTTTGAGACGCTGATTTGGCAGATGAGATTAGACAGCGGTTACGCCGGCGGCGATCTCAGCGCCATCTTTTGGGATAATCTCACTTTTGACGGGATGCCCATCAGAAATTTATGCCCGGTAAAAGGCGGCAGTACTGTGTACGGGCCCAACCTCTACCTATTGAGCAACCGGAATTTTGCCGAAAGCAACGACTCCATTTTTATTGTGGAGATTACCGGAACTCTGGAAGATGCAGCCACAACTGCCGTTATCGATTTAGCGCTGACGGATGTGAATTATGCCGTTCCCCCGCAGGCGAGACAATACAACGATCATACCTTTGACACAAATGACGGCAGAATTTTAGGCGCCGTTATGGAAAACGGCTGGATTCAATTTGTATCGAATACATTGGATACAGCTACCGGCTTCTCGGGTATCTACCACGGGTTTATTGCAAATCTCGACGGCGAAAGAACAATCACCGGACATATAATCGGCGACGACACACTCGATTTCGGTTATCCGAATATCAGTTATAGCGGCAGGTACGAAAATGACGATCAATGTATTATCGTTGTGAATCACTCCGCACCCGAAGTCTATGCCGGCATGAGCGCCTTTTTTTATAACCAGGGAGAATACTCCGAACGCCTGCATATAAAATCCGGCGAAACATATGTCAATGTCATCAGCGGCTATTATGAGCGCTGGGGAGATTATACCGGCTCACAACGCAAATACGATGCACCCGGCAATGTCTGGGTTTCGGGCACTTTCGGAAAAACCCAGGATCTCGGACCGTTCACCAACAGAATCAATGCAACCTGGATTTCCAATTTGCGCTCCAGCGATTCGATGCCGCCTGCAGCCGTCAATACGATACCTGCACTAAACAATTTCAACGTGTATCCAAACCCGGCAGATACCTATTTTGAAACGACATTTTATCTGAGCAAGCCGGGAAAGGTACAATGCAGTATTTACGACATGCAGGGCAAACTGGTTAAGACACTGGTTTCAAAAAACGCTCCGGCGGGAAATACAAAACTGACTTTTTCCACCGAACCGCTGCAAAGCGGCACCTATATTTTACGCATTACTTTGGACAACCTGCCCATTGCTTCAAAGCAATTGGTGCGATTGTGATTCTCCTACCTAATTCGTTTAAGTCGTATTATTGTGGCAGTATGAAAAAGCGGCGAAGAAATATTGTCTTCGAACAACTCGAAATAGTGGGAATTGCCGACAAGGGATACGGCATTGCAAAATACGAAGGCAAGGTGATATTTGTCGAAAAGACTATTCCGGGCGACATCGTCGATGTGCAGGCTCAAAAAAACAAGAGCGATTATGCCATCGGATATCCCATTGCGTTCCATAAAGAATCGCCGTTGCGCACCGAAGCATTTTGCGAACACTTCGGCATATGCGGTGGATGTACCTGGCAACATATTGACTACAGCACCCAATTGCAGTTTAAAAAACAATTGGTGGAAGACGCATTCCGGCGCATTGGTAAAGTAGTCGAAATTCCAACAATTCCCGGCATTGTAGCCTCTCCATACGAAAAGTATTACCGCAACAAACTGGAATTTACCTTTTCTGAAAATCGCTGGCTGTTGCCGGAAGAAATGGATACCCCGCACGCACAGTTAAACAGAAAAGCGCTGGGATTTCACATCCCCAAAAAGTTTGATAAGATTTTGGACATCCGGCATTGCTACCTGCAGCCCGCCCTTTCCAACGAAATACGCCTGGCGATTAAGAGCTACGGCATTATCCATCAGTTGCCATTCTATAACTTGCGCACCCGCGAAGGATACCTGCGCAATGTAATCATCCGCAACACATCCGATAATCAGGTGATGGTAATCGTAGTTGTGGCGGAAGAACGGCCTGCCGTAATTCAAAAAATGCTGAAACACCTGCAGTATACTTTCCCGGAAATCACATCGCTGTATTACGTCGTCAATACAAAGGCAAACGATACCATCTTCGATCTCGAAACGCATCATTTTTCGGGTGAAGCGCATATCGTCGAACAAATTGAAAATATTAAATACCGCCTGGGCCCCAAATCGTTTTTTCAAACCAATACGGAGCAGGCTAAAAACCTGTATCGCATTGCAATTGAGATGGCGGGACTCTCAGCAACTGACCTGGTTTACGACCTCTACTCCGGATTGGGGAGCATCGCCTTGTTAATAGCCAACAAATGCAAATCGGTAGTCGGTGTTGAAAGCGTACCCGCAGCGGTGGAAGATGCCATTGAAAATGCCCGGCTGAACGACATTGCAAACTGCACATTTGTCTGCGGCAACATGGATGTAATGTTTGACGATGTATTTGTCGCAAAACACGGCAAACCCGATGTGATTATGACAGATCCGCCGCGGGCGGGCATGCATAAAGAAGTGGTGCGTCAGATCCTGCGCCTGGAACCCCGGCGGATTGTTTACATAAGTTGTAACCCGGCTACCCAGGCGAGAGATGTGCAATTACTTACCGAAAAGTACAGCCTGGCGCAACTGCAACCCGTCGATATGTTCCCGCATACTTTTCATATCGAAAACATCGCATTGCTCATTAAAAACGATTAATAGCCGAGCAATATTTTCAGTTGATTAAATGCTGCGTGATTTTTTTCGCTGTTGGCGGATTGCACGATATCCATCTTTTCACGTGCCGTCAGATGCAGGCTCAGAGAAGCACGCTTTTGGTCTTTTGGCGGTTGGTAATCTATGGTTATCACTTCCATATTACCCTTGAGAATGGTATTGAGATATTGCAGTGAAAAATCGTTTTGATAATCCTGGATCTCCACCCAGTTCACATACAGGCTGCCCACCGGATTGAAAAGTTTTTCGAACAATCCTTGCCCCGATGATTTTTCAATAGGTTTCTCCTGTTCGATGCCTCGGATATTCAGCATTATCACGCCGCTTGTATTTTTCAGTATCCAATCGTGAAAGGCCGATGCGTAGCGAATGGAAGTTTCAATACCGTAATTATCGCGGATACCGGCATCCACCACTTCGATGGAAGGATGGGTTGGCAAATGTACTTTGGGCAATATATAGGGGAAACTGCAATTCATCCGGATAGCAGTTGTCATCAACAGGTTGTCGCCATTTTCTTTGCCCAACAGATCGTGAATATCAATGCCGTCCACTTCAGGCAGTGAAAAATGTTGTATGCGCTCGTAGGGAAGGCACATAAAGGAGAAGTGTTGAGCGCCGATAAACAATCGCCTCCCGTCGTTTAATATCGTCGGGTAGAACAACATCATCGGTATTTGCATATTGTATTCCGCTTCCCGGTAGGCGCTTATAGGTTTGAATAACACGGAGTCCGTATTCTCGTGTAATACTTTTTCGAAGATATACCCCCTGTCTTTCCTGAAGGTCTGATCGTTGACTTTTATTTTACCGAAGGGATAAAAGAAATCATTCACTACCAGGGTAAAAGAAACAGCATTTAATAAATCGGCGGAAATATTGTGCAGATATTTGTCAGATGCGAGATTTATAAACTCCCCTTGTAGTTTGCGCAAATACAACTCGCGGTAATAGGCAGCGGCAATCATACCTCCCGAAGCGCCGGTTATCAGAACGGTATGCTGCATCAAATTGCCGTTGGTAATGCTGTCGGCCATTTGCAGCACCCGCATCGTAAACATGGTGGAACGCAATCCTCCGCCACTCACATTGAGCAATACGAGTTTGGGTTTACCGGGGACATTGCCGAACTTCTGTTTCCAGTTGTTTAAAATTTCAATCCCCGCTGCCTTATCGGCATCGATATTCTCTATCGAATTGGCTTTTTGTAATTCGGCAATGGAATATTCCGCAGAGGTATGAGCATAATCAATACCCATTGCCCGGTTTTTGTATTGCAGGAAATTTATCCGTATCAGAAAATTCAACGCAATCAACAACGCTATCGCGGCAACCACTTTCCACTGCCCGAGCCAATAAGAGAACGCCCCGCTGATGACGATGCCGATATTGATAAGCAGCAGAATACTGCTGCCGGCCGGAATGCGGAAAAACGGATAGTCCACCAAATGCCCGAGAAGAACAATGATAGTCAGTGCAGTAAGTTGAATGATAAGAGCATTGGCATGATGTTGCCGGTACACAGAGCGGATAACATCATAGGGGTAGTGATAGACGGGTCTCGCTATCTTAATTTTGAAATTGTGATTAAAGTAATTTGAAATGCGCAGTTCATCTTTAAACTTATGCCTGCCGTCAATCCGCGAGTGGGGCATTACCAATCCGGTTCCCGCTTTCTTATTGCTGGTGCCGATAATCTTGAATATGCTCGTATTCGTCTTTGAAAAATACACCATGGTCATGGTGATGAATACAAACATGCCGGTGAACAGCCCGCCGATTTGCGTCAGCGCTTCGTTCATACTGACAAGGCCTTCGGATGACTGAAACTGAATGAGTTTGTAGAGATACAGGATAAAGACAAAAGTGGGCAGCACGGCATTGTTGAGCGAATACACGCCAAAGGGACGGCTCAGCGTGGCAAGAAACGGAAAATGATACGCATTAAATATATAACTGATAAGGTTCCAGGCGATGAAAGTGCCGCCAAAGGCAAAACCCATGATGGTAAAGCTGATAAAATCCACCTTGCCTAAATACTCGGGGTCGAGAAATAACAAAGACACCCCGTACCTGCTGCCAACGACATTGGTGATGAACAAACTGATCAATACGAGAAAGAACAGGAGAAAGTGATTTTTTTTCAGATGCAGCAGCAACAACTGAATTGGAAAAGAATAATACACCTGCGTCCAATATCTCAAATCACAGTTTTTATTGAAAACGAAAATATGAAGTAGTTAGGTTGCAGCCGCTGTACTGCAACTCGGAAAATTACAAAATACCCTACACCGGCCCGGTGAAGATATGCACTGTATCCAGTCGGTGCTTGCCGCTCTCCGCCAGCAAAATGTATTCGATGTGATTCTCAGTAAAAACATCCTCCACCCGGTCGGTAACAAATTTGTCGCCCCCCGGTGTCTGAATGCGCAAATCGAGTTGTTTTTTTAATACGGCAGCTTCCGTAAACAGGTCGTACAGGTTGCAGTCAATAGGTGTGTAGTCCGAATCCATAGTATTCTGTAAATGCAATTCCCGGCAAATAAGTGCAAAAAAAAAAATGCTGCCCGCTCCTCATCAGGCAGCATCACTATAGGGGGAGATAAAATCTTTATAGCTTATGACAAAGATAATTTTCTTTATTTTTTTTGCAAATAAATTATTTAAATTCAAAAAAATATTTCATTTTAGCAATGTATTTCAAAATTGATTAAAAACCTACTAAATAAACCCGGCATTTTGAACGAAAATTTACAACTTGACAAATTGGATGTCAGGATATTGGATATCCTGATGCACAATGCCACAATTCCCTATACCGAAATTGCGAAGATGCTGAATGTTTCCAGCGGCACCATTCATGTGCGCATGAAAAAACTGGAGAACATGAAGATTATCCGTTCGTCCAATCTCCAGATTAATCCGTCCAAAGTGGGTTATGATATCACCGCTTTCCTGGGTGTGTACCTGGAGAAGAGTTCGCTGTACGACGATGTGGTAAAGAAACTTCAGGACATTTCGGAGGTTATCGAATGTTATTACCTGACGGGCGAATACAACATGTTTGTAAAATTATTGTGCAGGGACACCAATCACCTGAAAGATGTGCTGCACGATAAAATTCAAAACATCAACGGCATTGACCGCACGGAGACCTTTATATCCCTGGAACAGACGTTCAGCAGGCCGATGAAGATCGTATTGACAAATAAATAAGTTAATGCGCTTCCAGCCAGTTGGAACCCGTACCCACTTCTACTTCAATGGGTACATTCAGCGATATGGCATGAATCATCTTTTCCCTTACAATTTCCACAACCCGTTCCAATTCCGGTTTATACACGTCGAAGACGAGCTCATCATGGACCTGTAAGGTCATTTTTGATTTAAATCCCTCTTGTTGCAGCGCATCGTAAATATGAATCATGGCAATCTTTATCATGTCGGCAGCGGAACCCTGAATGGGTGAATTGATGGCGATGCGTTCGGCCTGGCTGCGCACCGTATTGTTGGCCGAGTTAATATCCCGCAGGTAGCGTTTCCTGCCCAGGATAGTTTCCACATAGCCGTGCTTCCGTGCAAATTTGATATTGTTTTCCATCAGTTGCTGAACTCCCGGAAATTGTTTGGTGTAATTGTCGATTATATCCTTTGCCTCGGCTCTCGATATATTGAGATTTTGCGAAAGGCCGAATGCGGTTTGACCATAGGCTATTCCAAAATTTACCGCCTTGGCTTTACTGCGCATTTCGCGGGTAACTGCATCGGCATTCACACCAAAGACTCTTGCCGCTGTAGCGGAGTGAATATCCATGCCCCGTTCGAAAGCCTCTATCATGGCTGCATCCTTACTCAATGCGGCAATGATGCGCAATTCAATCTGCGAATAATCCGCACTCAACAGGATATAATCCGCATTCCGTGGAATAAATGCCTTGCGCACCTGTTGGCCACGCTCGGTGCGAATGGGAATATTCTGCAAATTCGGGTTGTTGCTGCTCAACCGCCCCGACGATGCCACCGCCTGGCTGAAATTGGTGTGTATCCGCCCGGTTTTTGGATTGATCAACTGCGGCAGGCTATCCACATAGGTAGATTTTAATTTTCCCAATTCGCGGTAATTCAACAGTAGCGATGCAATGGGGTAATTGTTTTCCAGCCGGCTCAATACGTCTTCGCCCGTGCTGAGCTGTCCCGTTTTTGTCTTCTTGCCCTCGTAGGGAATTTTCAATTTTTCGAACAGCACTTCACTCAACTGTTTGGGCGAATCGATATTAAACCGCACACCTGCCAGTTCATATATTTCTCCGGCAGTGGCATGTATCTCTTTTTCCAGCACTTTTGAAAATTCGCCGAGGAATGGCACATCCAGGTTGACACCTTCGAATTCCATACCCGCTAAAACGGGAATCAGCGGCACTTCCACTTCGGCATACACTTTCTCCAGTTGCTCTTTTTTGAGTAATGGCTGAAACTGCCGGTGCAACTGTAAGGTAATATCCGCATCTTCCACTGCGTATTCGGCAATTTTATCGATCGCCACATCCCGCATACTCAACTGGTTTTTTCCTTTTCTGCCGATGAGTGTCTCAATGGATACCGGCGAATAGCCCAGGTAATTCTCAGCAAGGAAATCCATATTATGCCGCAACTCGGGTTCCAGTAAATAATGGGCTAACATGCTGTCGTGTAATTGACCTTGCAGTTCCACACCGTACCACTTCAATATCAGGTAATCGTATTTAATATTCTGGCCTATCCAGGTAATGGATGTATCGGTAAACACGGGAATAAACTGTTCTATCAGCCGCATCGCCTGCGCCCTGTCGGCCGGGACCGGAACGTAATACCCCTCCCCTTTTTTCCATGAGAAAGACAGTCCGACCAGTTCTGCAATGTTGGCATCAATACCTGTGGTCTCCGTATCAAAAGCAATCTCTTTTTCTCGAGTCAGCGCCTCAATAAGCCGTGCGATTTCTTCTTCGGTAGAACATACCCGGTAATTGTGTGGCGTATTTTCAATACTCGCACCTGTTTCCACCGTTTCCCGTTGTGATTGAATTGCCTTTGTCGCCGCCGACTCCACATTGCCGAACAGGTCGGTTTGCACCCCGCTGCGTTCGGCATTTACGCTATATCCTTCCCCCAAAATATCCCTGCCCAATTTCCTGAACTCCAACTCGCGGAAAATTTCCGAGAGCGTTTCTTTATCCGGCTCGTCAATGATAAATTCCGCCTCATTAAACTCCACCGGCACATCCAGGATAATTGTGGCAAGGTATTTACTCATGATTGCCTGCTCTTTGTAATTGATAAAGTTTTCCTGCATTTTTCCCTTCAGCGAACCGATATTTGCTAACACGCCTTCAACGCTGCCAAATTCGCGGATTAATTTTTTTGCCGTTTTTTCTCCTACCCCCGGGACACCGGGAATATTGTCGATACTGTCGCCCATTAAACCCAGTATGTCAATTACCTGCAACGGGTTTTCAATTTCCCATTTTTGCAATATATCCTCCACTGTCAGCGTATCGAATCCGTTGCCGGTATAACTGGGCCGGTACATAAAGATTCCCTCTTCCATCAACTGGCCGTAGTCTTTATCCATCGTCACCATATACACATCATATCCCGCCGCTTTGGCCTTCTTGGCAAGGGTGCCGATGATGTCATCCGCTTCATATCCGCCTTTTTCGATCAGCGGGATATTAAAGGCCTTCACTATCTTCTTTATGTACGGTATTGAAAATTTTATATCCTCGGGCGCTTCATCGCGGTTTGCCTTGTACTCGGGGTAAGCCGCTTCACGTGTGGTCATTTCGGGAGAATCAAAACAAACGGCTATATGCGTTGAATTTGTTTTTTTCAACAATAAATTTAATGTGCTGACAAAACCGCTGATAGCAGAAACATTCTGACCTTTAGAATTAATGAGCGGATTGCGTGCAAACGCAAAATAAGACCGGAATATTAATGCAAACGCATCAATGAGGTAGAGTTTCTTTTCATTTTCCATTGCAATTATGTATTTGCCGGCGCCAAAGGTCCATGTACCCGGCCGGGTGATGCCTTTATTTGGTTATAAAAATAATGCAATACCGAGAAAGCGAGTTGCGCATCCCCGATTCACTTAACTGTGCTAATTTTCAGCACATTGGTCCGGGCAAATTCCTTAACGGGCATGGTGCCGAGATTCAGTACTACATCGCCCGCTTTTAATCTCTCATTGCGCTTTAACAGGTTCTGCACTTCTTCGAATGTCTCGTTGGTGGAATTTAGTTTGGCATAGTAAAAGGCTTTCACTCCCCACAACAGGTTCAATGTGTTTACGATGTGCTTATTGTTGGTAAAAATATAAATATGGGCTTTCGGCCGGCAACTGGAAACCATAAAAGCTGTATATCCCGTTTTTGTCATTCCCATGATAGCAAACGCATTTACCTCATCGGCAATTCTGCATGCGTTGAAACAAACGGCATCCGATAAAAAAGTGCGTGAGGATTTATCGGGGACATGCTGCCTGTTATAAACGCTCTCTTCCTTTTCGGCTTCTTCAATAATATTGGCCATGGTACTCACCACCAGGTCGGGATGCCGGCCGGTCGCCGTTTCGGCGCTCAACATTACGGCGTCTGCACCGTCCAGCACCGCATTTGCCACATCGGTGGCTTCGGCACGTGTCGGCCTTGCATTGGAAATCATACTATCCATCATCTGGGTGGCAATTATTACAGGCTTGGCCTTTGCATTGCACCGGCGTGTGATATCCTTTTGAATAAACGGGACATTCTCTACAGGCATCTCCACACCCAAATCGCCACGGGCTACCATAATCGCATCCGATGCGTTTATAATGGCATCTATATTCTTTAACGCTTCGGGTTTTTCGATTTTTGCAATTACCTTGGTTAGCTTCTTCCTGTCTTGGATAATTTTTTTCAATGCGATGATATCCGTTTCCTTTCTCACGAATGACAGCGCAACCCAATGCACATTCTGATCTAAAGCAAAAATAAGATCGCCGTAGTCCTTTGGCGTCAGCGACGGGATGGAAACTTTTGTATCGGGCAGGTTTACCCCTTTCTTCGATGCCAATGTATTGCCGTGAATAACCTTCGTTTTAACGAGATCCTTTCGATTGGTGCTGACTACTTTTAGCTCGATGCGCCCGTCATCTACCAATACCACATCGCCTTTTTCAACATCTTTGGGAAACTGTGGGTAATTGATATAGACTCGCTTATTATTTCCGGTCATTTCTTTCGTCGTAAACTCCAGGAAGTCTCCGGACTTCAGCGGAGGCAGATTCTCTTCTACCATGCCCAGGCGAATTTTCGGCCCCTGCAAATCGGCCATAATGGCGATGTAAGCGCCATGTTCCCTGTTAATTTTATGAATGAGCCGTATCGTTTGTTTATGTTGACTCTGGGTACCATGCGAAAAATTTATCCTGAAAATCCGCACGCCTGCGTGAATCAACTTCAATATCATATCGCAATTCGCAGAGGCCGGCCCCAGCGTCGCAACGATTTTTGTCTTGTTTTTATAGATAACTGCCATAGAACTAAAAAATAAGTCTGTCCCCGTTTTTCAATTGTGATGTATCTATCGGAATAATGGCTTGTATTTCCATGATGGATTTCAGCAATTTTTCAATTGAACGGATTTTGGTTCTGTAATAATTACCCTTAATCATGAATAGATAATCCACCTGTTTTAGTTCGGGTAAAAGGAAATTTCCTGCGGCCTTATTTTGAATCACCCAAAATGCGGACATGGTAATTTCCTCCTCAAAAACAAATCTCGAAAAGCTCTGTTGAATGTGCAATTCGGGCAGGGTAATGGCGATATCCTGCGCTTTGGCAAAATTGAGCGCTAACACGCCATTCAGATACCAGCACAGGCGGTAATCCGGCAAGCTGCTGATTATCCCTGTCAGCACAAAATCAATTTCCGAATCAATTTTTAATATGTTCTTTTTTGCCATCGCTGTCCGGTTGCAAATGTACTAAGGTTCACGGTGACAGTTCCATCTGCCACTCCCTGCTTAATATGTAAATTTGCATTTCGGGGATAAATTCCTTTAAACGGATACAACTCTTGTCGAAAAGATATAAAATTAAAAAGCCACTGATTAGCCAGGATGACTTCTCGCTTTTGAAACGCCTTTTGGGTTATACGAGGGTTTACCGCCGCCAGTTTTTAATCTCGGCGGCGCTTGCAGTGTTGCTGGCGATACTGGGTCCGCTGCGGCCTTACCTTGTAGAGCTAACGGTTGACAAATACATTTTGCATAACGACTTTCGCGGGTTGGTGCTGTTGTCGCTTATTTCTTTATTCGTGTTGATATCCGAATCACTTATCCGCTATGCATTCCTGTTTATCACCAACTGGCTGGGGCAAAACGTTGTTAAAAACCTGCGCCTCCAGGTCTTTAAACACATACTCGGATTAAGGCTTTCCTATTTCGACAAGACCGCAGTGGGCACATCCACAACCAGGACTATTAATGATCTCGAAACCATCAACAGCGTTTTTACCGAAGGTGTAATTCAAATTATCGCCGACCTGCTCACCATTCTGTTCGTAATGGCATTCATGTTTTACAGCAACTGGCAGCTCACCTTAGTCAGCCTAATCAGTTTTCCGCTAATTATCTACGCAACCTATATATTTAAAGAAGGCATTAAATCTACTTTTCAAAACGTGCGCACACAGGTAGCTGCGCTCAATGCCTTCTTACAGGAGCATCTCACCGGCATGAAAGTGGTACAGATATTTAATGCCGAGGCACAGGAGTACTCTAAATTTAAATCCATAAACGACAAACACCGCAAGGCAAATATCCGCTCCGTATGGTATTACTCTGTTTTTTTCCCGGTGGTGGAAATCATTACTGCCCTGGCTATGGCATTAATGGTGTGGTACGGCGCTCACAATGTCATTAAAGGTGCGGCGAGCATCGGTGAAATAACGGCATTTATTCTTTACCTGAATATGTTGTTCCGGCCGCTGCGCATGCTGGCCGACAAATTCAATACCCTGCAAATGGGCGTGGTGGCCAGCGATCGTGTCTTTAAAATATTAGACAATACCAACCGCATTGAAAATAACGGCAATATACAGGCTGAAAACCTCAAGGGAAAAATTGTATTCAAGGATGTCTGGTTTGCATACAACAACGATGATTATGTATTGAAAAATATCAACCTGGAAATACATCCCGGTGAAACCGTTGCAGTTGTGGGTGCTACCGGCGCCGGAAAATCCTCCATCATCAATTTACTCAGCCGCCTGTATCCCATTCAGCAGGGCCAGATAACGATAGACGATATCCCGGTTGAAAATTATGAATTGAGTTCGCTGCGCAGGCAAATCGGCATGGTGCAACAGGATGTCTTTTTGTTTTCGGGCTCCATTTACGATAACATCACGCTCCACAACCATCATATCGACAAACAACAGGTTATTGATGCAGCCAAAATGTTGGGTGCGCATGCCTTTATCATGAAAATGCCCGGGAATTACGACTATAACGTCATGGAGCGAGGCGCCACCCTGTCGCTGGGCCAGCGGCAGTTGATCTCATTTATCCGTGCACTGGTATTCGATCCGCATATTCTAATCCTGGATGAGGCTACCTCTTCGGTGGATATTGAAACCGAACAGGTCATCCAATACGCCGTTGAAAACCTGGTTGCGCAACGCACATCCATCATCATCGCCCACAGGCTATCGACCATTCAAAATGCCGATAAGATAATTGTTATGGATCACGGGGAAATCAAAGAGAGTGGAACACATGAATCGCTGCTCGCTTTAAACGGGTATTACCGCCGGCTCTACGATATGCAATTCAAAAAAGAAGCGGTATAAAAAAAGCGGGGTCGTTTATTACCCCGCTTGAGTGAACCTGTTTTGATTGATTTAAACGGCTGAAGAGAGTTCTTTACCCGCTTTGAAACGCACTACGTTCTTGGCAGCAATTTTAATAGCTTTTCCTGTTTGAGGGTTACGGCCAGTACGGGCAGCACGCTTGGAAACTGAAAAAGTTCCGAAACCAACCAAAGTTACTTTATCACCTTTTTTTAGTGTTTTACGGATGCATGTCATGTAGCTGTCTAAAGCGGCAGCCGCTTGTGTTTTTGTTATGCCGGCATCGTCTGCCATTGCATCAATTAAATCTCCTTTGTTCATTTTGTCGTTATTTTTTAGTTATAAATAAGCTTTAACACATCAAATATATCCTGTTTACAAGCATTTCAAAACTACTGAATGCCGGAAATCCCCTCGTATCAACACTTTATACACATTATAATTTTATACACTACTTATTTAATTTATAATCAATATTTTATAAATTATATAAATTAATAATTTGTTATTTGTTACTTTTTGAAACTCTTATACGGTAAGGGTTTCAAGGAACGATTGCCCAGAAACACCTAATACCACAAGCTTTATTCAAGATACTTTACTCCAGAATTTTGCCTTGCGGAATTGGCGATTCAAAAAATCCCGTAGTTGTGCATGTTCAGGCGCCTGTAACATGGGATCGGCTTTCAACAATTCCTCTGCACTTAATCTCGCTTCCTGCAACACGTTTTCATCTTTCACGATGTTTGCCAGGCGATAATTTGAAATGCCGCTTTGTTTCGTGCCTTCTATTTCACCGTAACCACGCAGGTGCATATCGGCTTCTGAAATTTTAAATCCGTCGTTTGTTTCGAGCATCGTTTTAATGCGCATCCTGCCTTCGTTGCTCAATTTATCACCTGTCATTAAAATACAGTACGATTGTTTGCTGCCGCGGCCAACACGGCCACGCAACTGATGCAGTTGCGCCAATCCGAATCTCTCGGAATTTTCGATAATCATCACCGTTGCATTGGGAATATCCACGCCCACCTCAATCACCGTGGTAGCCACCATAATCTGAGTCTTGCCTTCCAGGAAGCGCTGCATTTCCAGGTCTTTGTCTTCCTGTTTCATCTTGCCGTGTACGATGCTCAATTGGTAGGCCGGCCGTGGAAATGCCTTTTCAATTGCCTGCACTCCCTGCATTAAATTATTTAAATCCAGCTTTTCGGATTCTTCGATGAGTGGGTACACTATATATATTTGTCGTCCGGCGGCGATTTGTTCACGCATAAAACCAAATACCGACAATCGCTTGCTCTCATGGCGATGGACCGTTTTTATCTCCATTCTGCCCGGCGGCAATTCGTCAATAATACTCACATCCAGGTCGCCGTACACCGTCATGGCAAGCGTTCGGGGTATCGGGGTCGCCGTCATCACGAGAATATGCGGGGGCGTTTCGCTTTTCTCCCACATTTTAGAGCGCTGTTCCACACCAAAGCGGTGTTGTTCATCGATGACAACCATGCCCAATTGGGCAAACTGCACCTTATCTTCAATGAGCGCATGTGTGCCGATAATGATTTTTAATGCACCGGTTTGCAGTTGGTTTAAAATTTTCTTCCGCCCGGCTGATTTGGTATTACCGGTCAACAGCGCTATCGGAATCTGCAATTGATCGCAATAGCGCAGCAGGTTTGTAAAATGTTGTTGAGCGAGTATTTCAGTGGGCGCCATCAGCGCTGCCTGATAATGATTATCGATTGCCATTAACAACGCAATAAATGCCACCATCGTTTTCCCCGACCCGACATCCCCCTGCAACAGGCGGTTCATCTGATGCCCGCTCACTACATCTTTGCGGATTTCCTTTATCACTTTCTTTTGCGCATTGGTAAGTTCAAACGGCAGGATTGTATCGTAAAATCTCTTGAAATAATTATCGATATTTTTAAACACGAATCCGTTGCCCTTTAGTTGTCGGGTCGATTTTATTTTAAGGATGCGCATTTGTTCAATAAATAATTCTTCAAACTTTATCCGGCGGGTTGCCTGCTCCGCATGGTTATAATTTTCCGGATGGTGTATCCATTTACATGCCTGGAAACGGCTTATCAACCGATACTTTTGCAGCAGTGTTATCGGAATGTTTTCGGGTACGTCGGCGGGTGTGATGAGGTCCACCAGGTTTTTGGTAATCCTCGCAAAGGCTTTTCCGTTTATATTTTTACTTCTCAATTTATCCGGGATGCTGTACACCGGTTCCAGTTTGCCCGCCGGGTTATTATCCTCTACAGTCACTATTTCAATATCGGGGTGGGTGATATTGTATTTATTGTTGAATATTACCGGTTTGCCATAAACGAGATACTCCTGATTCTCCTTTAATATTTTTTGCATCCAACTGATTCCCTGAAACCAAATTAATTCGATATTACCCGTTCCATCGTCTAAGTGGACAGATAATCGCTTTGCCGATTTGCTGCCTATCAGTTGTATGCGGTACAACCTGCCTTTAAGCTGTACCGCTCCTTGCCTGTGTGGGATATTTTTGATAAATGTAAATTCCGTTTTATCGATATACCTGAAGGGATAATAGAACAGCAGGTCGCCGAAGTTGAATAGTTCCAACTCCCTGGCGAGCATGGCAGCACGGGTGGCGCCCACGCCTTTCAGAAATTCGAGAGATGTCGCTAACGTATTTCTCATTTGCCTGTAAATCAAAAATAGGCATTCACTATAAGAAATCTACAGCGGTTGGATTTGATTTTCCCACAAGGGCTGCCTTCCATATTTTAGAATTGATATGCGGGGAAAAATATTGCTATTGCCGGGCTTAATTCTATTGAGCGCCTACGGTTTGAAAGTGAAGAAACTATTTAGGGATGTACATTGCCCGTTTTCCATCGCCACGACTGCAAAATGCCTTCAATATCATCCACCAGGAAATCCACTACCGGCTTTAATGAATCCGCATTGGGCCTGGAGTAAATATACAAGGCGCCCCGAACGAAATTGCTCACCGTATCCGTAATAAAAAACTGGATATTGCTCGCCGCCTCACCGCCGACATAATATATTAAACCCACGCCTCCATGACCGTTATCAATCTCGCGGGGTTGAATATAGTCCGCTTTACCGGTATGCTTATAGGTGAGATTATACGCCTCCTCGACCAGGCGCAGTAAAGTTTGCCCGGGCGACAGTGTTTTATAGCTCAAATAAATGGTTGCGTTCAATGCCGTACATTCGACATTCAGCCAGCAATCATTGGAAATATCCTCATCAAAAAATTGCGTTTTGCGCTGTGTGGTATAATAACCGGGCAATACAAACGTATAGGGGCAGCCCGGATAATCGTATCTGAATTCCGTAGTTTTTTCCGGGAAAATTATTCTCGGATACGCCGTTGGCCGGGGCGTAACAGAAGTATTGCAGGCGACGAAAGCGCACACAATTACCAGTGCCAAAAAAATACTCGCAATACGTCGCATAATAACAGAATCCGGCAAGGGCGGGTTTTAGCAATTCGTTTTATTCATTAAAAGGGCAGATCGTCATCAATACCCGGCTCGGCAGATTCCCCGGAAGCGCCTTGAGCTAATGAAGTGCTGTAATCGGCATCAGCACCTCCGGTTGCAGGTTTCTTATCCAGCAATGTGAAATTATCCGCCACCACTTCGGTGATATACCTCTTATTGCCCTCTTTATCTTCCCAGCTTCTGTTGCGCAGTTTCCCCTCTACATAAATCTGACTGCCCTTGTGCAACAGCTTACCCGCAATTTCGGCAAGCTTACCCCACATGGCGATATTGTGCCATTCAGTACTTTCAGCCCGGTTCCCATTCTTGTCCCGGTACACTTCATTAGTTGCCAATGTGAACCGTGTAGTCATATTGCCGCCTTCAAAACTTCTCGTTTCCGGGTCTTTCCCCAAATTGCCGATTAATATTACTTTGTTTACTCCGCTCATAATTTTAGGTTTTGCATTGTGATATTATTAGGATTAAAGTTAACTAAGTTCGATAAAAAATTCCGGATTGTTCCGGGAAAAGTATATTTTTTTATTTCACCCATATTAACAATCACATCATTTGATTGCTTTAGTGCATTCAGCCTCTTTGTCGCTATAAGAAAAAATGTGGCGTGCACGACCTGGTGCGTCAACTGCTGGGGTTTAACCTCAATGGTCTGCAGGTAATCTATTGAGGTGCTTTCGCCAAATTTTAACCTTACGGCATGGTGCAATTCTTCCCACTTTACCGGTTTCCCGGTTTCGATCAGCGGAAACTGAAACAAACTCTTCCAGATATCCCGATCACGCCGTTGGGTGATTATTGTTTTATTCCCCGACAGAAATACAAAATAATTAAAATACCGGTGGCGGCGGTTTTTCTTACCGTTCTTTACGGGTAACTGCTCCACTAAGTTGTTCTGATATGCAAAGCAATCTTTTGACATCGGACATTGACCGCAATCGGGTGCAACGGGCTTACATACTAAACTGCCGAAATCCATCATCGCCTGGTTGAATTTTGCCGGTTGTTTTTCATCAAAACACTGCCTGAGATATCCCTGTACCTCCCGGTTAAAATCTGAACTGCCCATTTCCTTTTGAATGCCGAAACAGCGGGCGATGATCCTGTTTACATTGGCATCCGCAACGCAAAACGGCTTGTTCCAGGCAAAGGATAATATGGCACCGGCCATATACGGGCCAATACCTTTTAATGCGAGCAACTCCGGATAGGTATCCGGGAAGACGCCGCCGAATTCCCGGCTGATAATGCGGGCAGTAGCGTGTAAATTGCGTGCACGTGTATAATAACCCAGCCCTTCCCACATTTTTAAAACTTCTTGTTCTTCTGCTGCGGCCAAATCGTTTACCGTTGGATAGGCGTCAACAAACTTCCCGTAGTACACCAGCCCCTGCGCCACCTGGGTTTGCTGCATAATTACTTCACAGAGCCAAATCTTATACGGATCCGACTCTTGAATCCAGGGGAGCTTCCTGCTGTTTTTTGCATACCACTGTAATAATCTATTGCGAAATTTTCCGGAATACATGCTTATTAGTCATTCAATTTCAAATATTTGACGAACTTTACACCGATTCATTTGTTCAGAACTTTACAAAACTAAAATTCCAAAACATTATGAGAAAGGCAGACCTGGTTAATCGCATTTCGGAAAAAACCGGAATACCGAAAGTGGACGTATTGGTGAGCATCGAGGCTTTTTGCAAAGAAATTAAAGAGTCGCTGGCGGCAGGAGAGAATGTGTATATACGTGGCTTCGGCAGTTTTACCGTAAAGACACGCAAGGCTAAAATCGGGCGCAATATCAAGAAGAATATTGCCATCCATATTCCCGAACAAAAAATTCCGGCATTTAAACCGGCGAAGGTATTTATGAGCCGTGTAAAACAGGGAAATAAAAAATAAGCCTGCCGGTGAAATGGAATAAACAACTTGTCGCAGTTGCAGCGGGATTGATTTTGGTGGCGGCAATGTACTTCGGGTTATCCAATACCCCACCGAAGAAAACGGCTTTTGACCTGTTGCGTGAAGCACTGATAGATACTGCCGGAATTCGGGACTTAGAAAGGATACAGTCGCTGGAAACAGAATTGCAACACGCCAAAGGCCCGGAGAAGGAAGCCAAATACGAGGCGCTGGCCCATCAGTGGGAGCATGCCGGTTATTTCACCATCGCCGGCGATTACCTGAGGCAGAAAGCCAATGCTTTTCCCACTTATGAGAACTATATGGAGGCGGGACAGGCGTTATTTAATGCCCTGAACACCGATACTACCGAAACCATGCAGGTAAACCTGGTGTACAGCTCGCGGTATTGCTTTGAAAAAGCACTCGAACTCAAACCCGGCGATTTGGATGCGCAAATCGGGCTGGCGACGGTATTGGTTCAGGGTACCAACGAGCCGATGCAGGGCATAGCCATGCTGCGTGCCGTCCTGGAGAAAGAACCGCTGAATACAAAGGCCAACCTGGAATTGGGCCGTTTTTCAATGATGAGCGGGCAGTACGATAAGGCAATTGAAAGATTTACTGCTGTTTTACAGAAAGATTCTCTACATTTGCAGTCCCGTTATTTTTTGGCCGAAGGGTATCTGGGCAACAGCGATACTGCAGCGGCTATTGGTCAACTGGAAAAAATAATTGAAATAGAACAGGATACCTCGGTGAAAAACCGCATCCGACTCTATATAAATTACTTAAAGAAACTTTAAACTATTGTACAATGCCTTGTGGTAAAAAACGTAAAAGACACAAAATCGCTACTCATAAGCGGAAAAAAAGGCTGAGGAAAAATCGCCATAAGAAAAAAACCAGATAGGCGATACCGTTTCCTCTTCTCCAACCTCCGACATTCAGCCTTCTTTTTTACTATCCGGGGCAATGAACACCCGGTAAATATGGGTCCATTTTGGAAAGAGAATTAATTATTAATGCAACATCAGCAGGTGAGGAAATTGCCCTGCTCGAAAATAAACAACTTGTCGAGATTCACCGCGACAGGGACAACAGCCGTTTCAATGTAGGTGACATGTATCTGGGCCGGGTAAAAAAAATCAACCCCGGCCTCAATGCTGTATTCGTTGACGTAGGCTATGAACGGGATGCCTTTTTGCACTATACGGACTTGAACCCGCATTTCCGCTCCATTGTAAAATATACCCAGGCGGCCATACAGGGTTCGCCTGTCAAAATGGAAAATTTTGAAAAGGAGCCGCTCATCATTAAAACCGGCAAGGTAAACAATGTACTGAGCAAGAATATGCAAATCCTGGTGCAGGTAATCAAAGAGCCCATTCAGACCAAGGGGCCGCGGCTCAGTTGTGAAATATCGCTCCCCGGCCGGTATTTGGTGCTGACACCCTTCAACGAGGCGGTAGGCGTATCCAGGAAAATCGCTTCCTCGGAAGAGAGAAAACGCCTGCAGAAACTCATCGAAAGTATCCGCCCCAAAAATTTCGGTGTCATTGTGCGCACGGTCGCCGCCGGCATCAGCATACAAAAATTGCATGAAGACATGCTGAACCAGTTGAAAAACTGGGAGAAGATTACCGGCCAGCTCGCCGTAGGCACTGCGCCGAAACTGGTATTCAGCGAAACCAGTAAAACCAATACGCTGCTGCGGGATATTCTGAATGAATCTTTCAATGAAATAATTGTAAACGACGCATCCATAGCGCAGGAAATAAAAAATTATATCCGGCGCATTGCCCAGGGCCGCGAGAAAATTGTTACCGTCTATTCGGGCAACAAACCCCTGTTTGACGCCTATGCGGTAACCCGCCAGATAAAGTCGCTGTTCGGCCGGACGGTTAATATGGAAAGCGGCGCTTACCTGATTATTGAACACACGGAGGCATTACATGTAATCGATGTCAACAGCGGCAATAAAACGGCCATAAAGGGCGACCAGGAACAAAATGCCTTCAGCGTAAATATGGAGGCGGCAGTGGAGATCGCCCGCCAATTGCGCCTGCGTGACCTGGGAGGCATTATCGTTATCGACTTCATCGATATGCGCAATCCCGAAAACAAGAAGAAGGTGCAGAATGCCTTAAAGACGGCAATGGAAAACGACCGGGCCAAGCACACCATCTTACCCATCAGCAAATTCGGCGTGGGGCAGATTACCCGCCAACGGGTGCGGCCTGAATTAAATATCACCACTCAGGAAGTGTGCCCCACCTGCAATGGCACCGGCAAAATAGAGGCGAGTATCCTGCTCCTCGAAGAAATTGAAAAGAAAATAAAATATCTGGTCGCCACCCAAAGTTTAAAATCATTTAAACTGGTATTGCATCCCTACCTGGAAGCATATATAAAAAAAGGATGGCTGTTTAACTCGATACAATGGAAATGGTATCGCACTTATAAGCGCAAGATACGGATTATCGGCAGCGATGATTACCAACTCGTCGAATACCATTTTTACGATGAAAACGATGAAGAAATAATTGCGAGCTGATGGATTACCCCTTCTCTAACCTTTCGGAAAAAAGCCTAAAAGTACTCCAGGACACGAAGTTGATCGAAGAATTAAAGAGTTTCTCGCAAGTGATGCATATGCCGCCAGATGCGGTTGTTTTGCAAGACAGGGATTTCATCAGATTTCTCCCTTTCCTGCTGGAAGGCACCATCAAAGTGATAGGCAACGATGAAAACGGCAATGAGATTTTACTGTATTATTTACACCCGGGAGAAACCTGTATCATGTCCGTACTCGGCTCGCTGAACAACGAGCGGAGCAAGGTGAAGGCGGTGGTGGAAGAAGAAGCGGAAATACTGTTTATTCCGGTTGAAAAATCCAAATACTTAGTCAGCCAATATCCCGCCTGGTCTGAATTTATTTTCAGATTATACCACAAGCGCTTCGAAGAATTGCTGGGCGTGGTTAACAATATTGCATTTAAGCGCATTGACGAGCGGCTGCTCGAGTTTCTTAAAAACAAATCCAATCTGACCGGCTCAAATGAAATTAAAATCACCCATCAGCAGATTGCCGATGAATTGGGCACTGCAAGAGAAGTGGTTTCCCGGTTGCTCAAACAGATGGAGAAGGAAAGTTTTCTGCGCCTCGGCCGCAATAAAATCACTCTTCTCTGACAGTGTAACCTTCATCACTGAACATGTAAACCCCCGGCGATACTTTCGCCAAAAATTATTGAGATGAATATAGAAGAACTGCTAAAACAGGATGCCACACTCATCGATGTGCGCACACCGGAAGAATACAACATGGGACACGCCAGCGGAAGCATCAATATTCCGCTCGGCGAAATAACAATGCATCTGGAACAACTGAGAGCTATGCAAAAGCCGCTGTTGCTGGTATGTGCCAGCGGCAACCGCAGCGGCCAGGCTACGATGTTGCTCACCCAATGCGGTATAACTGAGGTTTATAACTGCGGCGCATGGTCAGATGTAAATAACTTGCAATCATTAAATGCAAAATAATGCTGGAAACACTATTGAAATTGTTTGGTTATAAACCGACGGATTACAAAAAACTGGTACGGGAAGGCGCTGTCATCGTAGATGTGCGCACTAAAGGTGAATTTAATGCGGGACATATTAAAGGATCGATAAATATTCCATTAGACGCTTTACAGAGCAACCTGAAGAAACTGGATAAGAGCAAACCGGTAATCACCTGTTGTGCCTCCGGGATGCGCAGCGCCTCAGCCGCAGGTATTTTAAGACCAAAGGGATATACCGTTTACAACGGCGGCGGTTGGAACGGATTACAGCGCAAACTTGTAAATTAACCGTATATTCATGCAATCAATGAAACAAACGATGAAAAGAACATTCGCAATTATTTTGTTTACCGGGATAATGTTATTGCAATACGCCTGTTCGCAGGGCGAACAACAATCCAAAGTCGATTCAACACCCGCCGCAGCGACAGAAAAGGCAATTGCCGAGAACCTGAACACCGATCAGTTTTATGAAAAGTTGCAAACCGAAACCGGCCAGATAGTCGATGTCCGAACACCGGAAGAGTTTGCACAGGGACACTTGCCCGATGCCATTAACCTGGACTTTCGCAATCCCGATTTCGAAAAAAATCTCAGTCAGTTAGACCCGAACGCACCGGTTTTTGTGTATTGTGCTTCCGGCAATCGCAGCTCCCAGGCAATGCATGTGATGGAGCAAAAAGGCTTCAAAACAATTTATAACCACAAAGGTTATTTTTCAGACTGGGCAAAGAAGGGATACCCCGTTGTTAAATGAGGATGAAGGAGTATTACGACATATTTACCGAATCATTTACCGAGTATTTCCAGTACCTGAAATACGAGTTGTTCAACCCGTCGTGGCATAATTATTTTTACTGGTTGCTGGGTCTTTCCATCGCCATATGGTTACTTGAAATAATCATACCCTGGCGCAAACAGCAACCGGTTATCCGAAGAGATTTCTGGTTGGACGGGTTCTATATGTTCTTCAATTTTTTCCTGTTTTCTCTCATCGGTTTCAATGCGATCTCCAATGTCTTTGTAAACCTGTTCAACGATTTTATCGGGTTGTTCGGACTGCATAATATTGTGGCATTCGAAATCGGGCATTGGCCCAAATGGGTGCAGTTGGCAACGCTGTTTGTTGTGGCGGATTTTATCCAGTGGAATGTGCACCGCCTGTTGCACTACGTGCCCTGGATGTGGGAGTTTCATAAAGTACATCACAGCGTGGAACAAATGGGCTTTGCAGCACACCTGCGCTTTCACTGGATGGAGAATGTCATCTATAAATCCATTCAGTATATCCCGCTGGCAATGATTGGATTTGGCCTGGAAGATTTTTTTATCGTCCATATCATAGCGCTTTCCATCGGGCATTTAAATCATTCCAACCTGAATATCTCCTACGGCCCGCTCAAGTATATTTTAAATAATCCGCGGATGCATATCTGGCATCACGCCAAAGAGTTGCCGGGGCTGCCATACGGCGCCAATTACGGCATCAGTTTAAGTATCTGGGATTACCTGTTCAAAACGGATTATGTCCCCGAAAGCGGCAGGGATATTTCGCTTGGATTTGAAGCGGTGGAAGAGTTTCCAAAAACATTTTTTGGACAATCCGCCTATGGATTTAAAAAAAGATCATGAAGTCATTTACCGACAATATCCTACTCATTGTAATCGCATGCCTGATAGTAGGGCTTGCACCCTTTTACCCGGAACCGCATCTCTGGGGAAAAATTAAGTGGATAGCCGGCGGCGCCGTTGGCATGAAGGCAATTGACTGGTTCGATGTGCTGTGGCACGGTTGGCCGTTTATTTTCCTGTTCCGTTGGCTCTTTTTGAGAATTACAAAAAAATCAACGCCCGATTAATTGTTCCAGGAAAGCGCCGACAAAATAAGCGAGTACGGCGGCGATGATTCCAAGTAATAAGGTCTGAGCGACACCCTTTGTCTTACTCGTCTGCGTTACGATTGATTTCAAGTAACCAATCCCGACAAATGCAAAAAAGGTAAGAACAGAAGCCATCGCAAATGGATTGACATTTACTTTAAAAAAATAATCGGATATAAAAATCAACAGCGGGATTAATCCCACGAAGAAAAATGAAATAAAGGTTGCCAGCCCGATCATAAACGGCGATTTCGAATCCGGAATCATTTCCAATTCTTCCTTCATCATCGTATCCACCCACCTGTCTTTATCTTCGGTAATTTTATTTACGACATCTTCCAGCAATTGCCCTTCAAAGCCCTTGTTGCGGTAAATATCTCTGATTTCTTCCACTTCGGTATGCGGAATATTTTCAATCTCCCAATATTCATTGCGCTGGTGTTTGTGATACAGGTCGAGGGATGATTTGGCGGAAAGATAAGCGCCGACGCTCATTGAAAATCCGTCGGCAAGCAGGTTGGCGAATCCGAGAATAATCACGATGTTGCCGCTGAGCCCGGCGCCGGCCGCACCGGCAACTACGGCAAATGTGGTGATGCTGCCGTCAATTCCCCCATACACAAATTCGGGAAGATATTTATTCAGATTATTATTCCGCGGTAAATCAAATTTGTTTTCCAAGACAAAACAATTTTAACCTATGCGGGCTAAGATAGTATATGTGTATCAGGAAAGGTAAAACTATTTGGTTGTATGGTACCGCTTTGAATGTTTACGTGTGTGTTTGGGTTGAAAACAACCCAGCCCGGGTTTTTCTAAGGTGAGGAATCCGTCTTCGGTGCCTGCAATAAAATTCCGGCTAA
This sequence comes from uncultured Chitinophagales bacterium, assembly GCA_964492065.1. Taxonomy (GTDB): domain Bacteria; phylum Bacteroidota; class Bacteroidia; order Chitinophagales; family BACL12; genus JADKAC01. Next base: position 232,114 of record CAZBHH010000001.1, read on the forward strand.
GCGTAAGGCCGAGGAACATATACCAGTCTGTCCGGGTAGGGTCGCCTCGGAAGTCATTTTCGTCAAAATCCATGGGTTCGGTATTGAGAAATTCGCCCGAGCGATTGGACAGATTATACGCTAATATTCCGTTTTCTTCAATCAGCAGGTTGCGGCTCACATAAGTGCGGCTGACATCGTCGAGGTAATCGGTAAATGTAAACCTCGCACCGTATTCAATACCCAGGTTCCACCGCTCCGAGAAAGCCCATTTTACGCCTATGCCAAAGGGAATTGCCAGTGCGTACAGGTCGTATTTTTCTCTGAAATCAAAGGAATTAATCCCCTGGCCCTCGGTACCGATGGGCTGCAAATCAACCCATTCTCCTTTGTAGAAAGCCCTCGGATTAAAATGAAAACCGCCGATTCCCGCATAGATGTAGGGTGAAAACGGCCTGCGCAGTTCTTTGGGATACAAGCCGGGGAAGTTGTATTCAAACGTAAGGCCCAATTCGGTTACAGGAGATGTAAAACTCAGGTTGCGCAACTTTTGATCGGCACGGTCTGAATTGGCATCGGCCGCGGAAACCTCGCCGTGATACAAATTCAACTTAATCCCCAAATTCATATTCATGTTCCACTTGATGAATCCTCCATAGGCAGGATGCGATTCGCCGATAACAACATAATCTCTTGTCAGATCGCCATAGTAATTAGCGACTCCGCCAAAAACGCCCACTTCAATCCATTGTATCGGAGCCTGGGCCTGAATTACAGAGCCGATAGCCATTAAAAATGCAAGTAAAACGGTGCGCATACTTTTAGTTTGTCGATTACAAATATAAGGTATTAAGTCAAAAAGGAAATCTTTCCCGTAACAATTGGCGCTAAACTGACAAACGCATTACTTCATCATTTTCTTGTCCCAGAGGCCGCTTTTTAGCTTTTTCGGCGGTTTCCCGGGGCAATTCAACTGCTGGGCGGCCGAATTTTTGCCGTTATCGACCAAATTGTAGGAGAGGGTAAAGCCGGTAAACAGGTAGTAATCGCTGATTGCCGGGTTGCCCCGTTTCGAATCATTGCCGAAATCCAAATTGGCAGAACCGTAGTACTCGCCGGTGCGGTTGGACAGCGCATAAGCCAATTCGCCGTTTTCGAGGGTGAGTACATCGGCATCCACATAGGTTTTACTGATATCGTCGAGATAATCCGTAAACGTCTTTCTGAATGCCACTTCAAAAGCCAGGTTCCAATTATTGGAGATACTGTATTTTACCCCGATACCGAAAGGGATGGAAACCTGGTTCAATGCATAGGGCTCCCTGTCGGGAAATGCTGAGGTGCCCTGTCCTTCCGTTCCCAGCGGCTGGAGTTCATAAACACTGCCCATATATTCGGTAGTGGGGTTGAAATGAAACCAATTGACGCCGAGGCTGAGGAAAGGCGAGAACCGCATTTCGCCGGGTATGTATCCGGGAAAATACAATTCACCCACTATGCCCGCTTCAAAAATATTGGATTGGAAACTGAGGTTGCGCCTGAGATATCCCTCCTGGTCGCTGTTGGAGTCATGACCTGAAATCGTTCCGAATTTCCCCTGCAAGGCAATGCTGAGGTAAGGGTTTAGATGCACGCCGGCATAAATTCCCGCCGCCGGGTGAAATTCGTTCCAGTAGAGCAATTTATGACTGAGGTCGCCATTGTAATACGAAGCGCCTCCAAACAGACCTAATTCAACATATTGCGCTTTGGCACTGTAGATTGTGAATCCAAGACAGAATAATATAATTGCGTTGCGCATATACACTGCTTATGGGAATTAACGCCAAATTCTCCTATGTGGTATTTAGCGGGTGTCAAAGATACGGCAACCTCATGAATTAACAACAAAATCTTTGTAAAGTGCAGTAGATTTTACGGGAATATTAAAAGATAACTATGCAAGCATTTACATCGCTTTTATCAGGGATTGCAAATACAGAAATGTATTTTTGCAAAACACAAATTTCTAAAGATGAAGTCCAAAAGTATTGTATCCTTCATAGCAATATTTGCAGCAAGTTCGGGTGCACATAGATTTTACCTTGGCCAAAATCGAATGGGCTGGTATTTTCTCTTGTTACATTTCGTTCTTTTTCCGGGAGCAATTTGGTACAATAAAGAATTTCATATCACAAATCACTACATGTTGATCACCATATGGATTGCATGGTTATGTGTAGTCCATATCGTCGAAACAATTCGATTTGCAACGATGCGGGCAGAAAAATTTGAAGCTCAAAATAAAGCGACCGGAGCCACATTGCCGCTTGCGGTCACATCCGTCATATTTGCTGTTGCAGCCGTGTACGGGTTTGTGTATTTGCTGAAAGTTGCCGGAAATGTCGATATTGAAACCGCAGTTGCAACGCATTCCATCAGTTCGATTGCATTGTCCGCTGCCTACAATGCGGACGAGAAGTCCTATATGGCCACTTACGACGGCAAAGTGCTGGAAGTATCCGGGCGGGTATTATCTTTTGGCGAAGATTTCGAAAAGGGTTCTTACCTCGCTTTGCAACCCGCAGCTGGCAGCCCTGCGGACGTCAATTGTTACCTGAATGCAGAATATATGAACGACCTGGGGAAAATTGCAGCCGGTGACAGCATTGTAATTAAGGGCGTCTGCAACAGGCGGTTTCTCGACAATTGCAAAATAATGGATATAATCAAGTGACACTCGTGTAATAAAAACCCGAACCGACAAGAAAGAACAACATGGAATTATCGTCCAAACTCATGCAGGAAGCTGTTGATGCATTTTGTAAGATGCCCGGCATCGGTAAAAAAACCGCTTTGCGTTTAGTACTATTTCTGATGCAACAGGATGAGCAGGAAGTAAAAAAAATTACCGATGCCATTACGGCGCTCAAGGAAGGCATCCGCTATTGCGAGCGGTGCCACAATATTGCCGACAATGCCTTGTGTGCCATTTGCGGCAATCCTTCACGGGACCATACTTCGATCTGCGTAGTGGAAAATTTGCGTGATTTAATTGCCATCGAAAGCACACATCAATACAAGGGTGAATACCATGTGTTGGGAGGTGTCATCTCGCCGGTAGAAGGAATTGGCCCTGAAGTATTACACATTGACTCTTTAGTAGAAAAATCGGCAAAGGGAGATGTCCGCGAAATCATAATGGCATTAAATCCGACGATTGAAGGCGACACGACGATTTATTATCTTTCAAAAAAGATCCGGGAAGTCAACACCGCAATGCGCATTACCACAATGGCCAGGGGAATTGCCTTTGGCGGGGAACTGGAATATACCGACGAGGTGACCATTGCACGCTCTCTTGCAACACGCATTCCCTACGATAGTTATCTGAGTAAAAACGACTGATGGATTTAAGCGTAATAATTGTCAATTACAATGTAAAATACTTCCTGGAACAGGCAATTGCATCCGCATTGCGTGCCGCAAAATCCATTGAAGCGGAAATTATTGTAGTGGACAACAATTCCACGGACGGCAGCGCAGCATTTATCAAACAGAAATTCCCCGGAATAACCTTTATTGCCAATGCGGACAATGTAGGTTTTTCCACTGCAAACAACCAGGGAATTCGCATTGCCACAGGTCGCTATGTATTGTTGCTGAATCCCGATACAGTTGTTCCGGAAGACACGTTCGAAAAATGCATCCGCTTCATGGATCAATATCCGGACGCCGGTGCGTTGGGAGTAAAAATGATAGATGGCACCGGGAGCTATCTGCCCGAATCAAAACGGGGTTTCCCCAACCCGGAAGTGGCGTTCTACAAAGCATTCGGCCTGGCAGCGCTATTTCCAAAATCAAAAATATTTGGCAAATACCACCTGGGATATCTCGACAAAGACACCACCGCATCTGTGGATGTTTTAGCCGGCGCTTTTATGTGCATCCGCAAGGAAACCCTTGAAAAAACCGGACTGCTGGACGAGGCGTTTTTTATGTATGGCGAAGACATTGACCTTTCCTATAGAATCGTAAAAGCCGGTTATAAAAATTACTACTTTGCGGAAGCCCCCATTATTCATTACAAAGGGGAGAGCACAAAAAAAGGCAGCCTGAATTACGTGCGCATGTTTTATAATGCGATGAAAATATTTGCCCGTAAACATTTCTCGGGCAGCAATGCGGGCGCCTTTATTTTTCTCATAAATATTGCAATATATTTTCGTGCAGCCATCGCATTACTAGTGCGGTTTTCGCGGAGAATAGCGCCGCAATTACTCGATGCTGTTCTCATCTTTGCCGGCATGTGGCTGATAAAGGAATACTGGGAATACTATGTGCGCTACATCGATGGAGGCACCTATCCCGGTGCGTATATGCGCATCAATATCCCGGTGTATATTGCATGCTGGCTGATCGCTCTTTACTTCAGCGGCGCCTACGACAAATCTACCAATACCTTAAAAATTATCAGGGGCATGTTCTGGGGTACGGTTATCATCTCGGCAGTTTACGGATTCTTCCCCGAACAGCTCCGGTTTTCGAGGGGAATGATTATCGCCGGCGCCGCATGGTCCACCTTTGTATTGATAGGCGTGCGATTTTTATTGCACTTCATCAGGTACAAAAATCTGCGCTTTGGCGAAGATGCCGAAAAAAACATCATCGTATTCGGCGATGCAGATGAAGCATACCGGGTAGTGCAGTTATTGCATAACATGCATTTGAAAAAAAATATCCGGGGAATTATTACCCGTCAGAAAAGCGATGGTGAACTCATCCTCGGCCACGCATCCCAATTGCGGCAACTCGTCTCTGTGTTTCATTGCAATGAGCTGATTTTTTGCTCCAGGGATATTACCTATAAAGAAATTGTTCAATACATGATCGATTTTGGAAATGCGTTAAACTTTAAAATCATCGGTGCGGGAAGCGGTAGTTTTGTAGGCAGCAATTCGAAAAATACCGCCGGAGAACTCTACAGCCTCGAGAATGAATTTTCGATAGCGCTGCCGGAAAATATCCGCAGCAAGCGACTGCTCGATATCGCATTTTCACTGCTGCTACTGATTACATTTCCGCTGCAATGCATCGCCGTAAAAAACAGATTGGGATTATTTAATAACTGTTTTAGGGTACTTTTCAATAAAAAAACATGGGTGGGATACACCGAACGGGATCCGCAATTAAATACATTACCTGCTATAAAAACAGCAGTGCTCCCGATTGCCGGCAACTTACCGGAAGAAGAAATAGATGCAAGGACAATCCACCGCATAAACGAGATGTACGCCGTCAATTATAAACCGGGTTCGGATATCGGGATAATTCTGCGCTCCTATAAAATGTTGGGCAATGCGCCGCATTGAGTGATGCGGATCAGAAAATTCGCATGAAATACGCTTAACCTTCTATTTTTGCATTTCAATTACGTGCATGCAAAGCAATACATTTTACAGGACACATACGTGTGGAGAATTGAGGTTGGGCAATATCGGATCAGAGGTAACACTTGCCGGCTGGGTTCACCGCGGACGTGATTTAGGCGGGCTGACATTTATCGATTTGCGGGACCGCTACGGCATCACTCAATTGGTATTCAATATGGATACAGACGCCGGGCTGTGTGCCATCGCCAGGAAACTGGGCCGTGAATTCGTGATTCAAATATCCGGTACGGTTGCCGAGCGCAGCAATAAAAATAAAAATATCCTCACCGGCGACATCGAGATTCTGGTCAGTACCCTGCGGGTATTAAATGCAAGTGAACTACCGCCATTTACGATGGAAGATGCCACCGACGGCGGCGAAGAACTGCGCATGCAGTACCGCTACCTGGACTTGCGGCGGCCACTGATGCAGCGCAGGCTCCTATTGCGGGCAAAAATGATACAGGCCGTGCGGGAATATCTCGACAAATGCGATTTTATAGAAATAGAAACGCCAAATCTCATTAAATCCACTCCCGAAGGCGCCCGGGACTTTATCGTGCCGAGCCGTCTGCAGCCGGGTTTGTTTTACGCATTGCCGCAATCGCCGCAAATCATAAAACAACTGCTGATGGTTGCCGGTATGGACAGATACTACCAGATTGCGAGGTGCTTTCGCGATGAAGACCTGCGTGGCGACAGGCAGCCGGAATTTTCACAAATCGATTGTGAAATGAGTTTTGTTACCCAGGAAGATATCTGGCAGATGTTTGAAGGCATGACCAAATACGTCTTCCAAAAGACGGTTAACGTTTCCTTGCCTGACTTTTTACGCCTGCCCTACCGCGATGCTATTAACCTGTACGGCACCGACAAACCCGACCTGAGGTTCGATTGTAAGATAGTTGAGTTAAACACTGTTGCCGGAAATTCTGAATTTGCAGTGTTTAATAAAGTTCTGGAAAACAACGGCCTGGTTGCGGGCATCAATGCTAAGGGATGCAGCGAATACTCACGCAGGCAAATCGACGAGCTCACCGAATTTGTGAAAGCGCCCCACCGGGGCGCCGGCGGATTAATTTATATCCGGTTTGGAAATGACGGCAGCATTAAATCCTCCATTGATAAGTTTTTTACCACAGAACAATTAAAGGATATCGGCAAGGCATGCAATGCCGACAACGGCGATTTGATTTTAATTGTCGCCGATAAAAGAAGCACCGCATTAAAAGTACTCGGCGAGTTGCGGTTAGAGATGGCAAGGCGTGAAAACTGGATCGATAAAGATAAGTGGAGTGTGTTTTGGGTGGTAGATATGCCGCTATTTGAACCGGATGAAAACACCGGCGAGCCCATATTTGCACATCACCCGTTTTGCGCTATGCACCCCGACGATATTCAATACCTGGACAGCGATCCGCTGCGTGTCAGGGCCCAATCGTACGACCTGGTTATGAACGGCAATGAAATATTGAGCGGCAGCATCCGCATCCACGATAAGGCATTGCAGGAGAAAGTATTCCGGATATTGGGATTCACTGAAGAAGAAAAGGAAAAGCGCTTTGGATTTATGGTGAACGCCTTTAAATACGGTGCACCGCCACACGGCGGCTGTGCCTTTGGTTTAGACCGCTGGGCTATGCTGTTGGCAGGAGGAGAAACAATCCGGGATGTGATACCCTTTCCAAAAAACAATGCCGGCAGAGATCTGATGATGGACGCACCCGGCAAAGTGGATGATGCCCAACTCGATATGGTGGGTATCCGCCTGAACGCAGAGGAAAAATAAATGAGCGTTATCCGCCCGAATTACATCTATTCTTTTGGGCAACGCATTATCACATTCGTGTAAAAGGCAGCGGCTTTTCTATTTCTTGTTTTTAAAATCAGTAATTTTAATTATTCCTTCAACCGGGATAACGTTGAATGCGCATACTGAGATTATATTATTTTTTCCTGCTGCTTTTTTTGCATACCGGCTTTTGTACGTTGGCCGATTCGAACACCGATGCGCCCCGCATCCGCTTTACCGAGAACAAAAATCAATGGCCGGCGCACATACGCTTCCGTGCCGAAGTGCCGATGGGATATATGTACCTCGAAAAAAACACATTTACTTTCGACCTCGCCAATCCGGATGATATGGCCAATGTGTATTACATTAAAGATAACGGCATTCGAATCGACCCGAAGGATCTCATCATTACCAAACATGCGTATAAAATCAATTTCCTGAACGCAAACGATCCGACTATACTCCGGGAAGGAATATCCACCGATTATTCAAATTACTTCATCGGCAGCGATAAGTCGAAGTGGGCATCCAAAGTATTTGCCTACAACAAGATAACTTATAGGGAAATGTTCGACGGAATTGACGTGGTCGTTTATCCTTCCGGGTATTATATTAAATATGACTTTATTGTCGCCGCAGGCGCCGATGTCAATCAAATTCAATTGCAATACACAGGGGTAAACGGTCTGCGCACTGAAGAAGGCAATCTCATTTACGATTTGAGTTTCGCTCGACAGACTGAAACCAAACCCGTAGCATGGCAAATCATCGATAATGAAAAAATATTTGTCAACTGCAATTATCAAATCGCCGGAAATATAGTTTCCTTTCATTTTCCCGAAGGTTACAACAGCGCCTACCCGCTCACCATTGATCCGGAATTAATTTTCGGCTCGTACTCGGGCTCCACCACCGATAATTGGGGCTATACAGCCACTTACGATGCCGAGGGGAATTTATACGGTGGCGGAATAGCGCTCGGCAGCGGGTATCCGACCACCGTCGGCGCTTACGATTTAACATTTGACGGCGGCCCTCCGGGATACGGTTGCGATGCCGGAATCACCAAGTTCTCTTCCGATGGCAGCGCATTGTTGTGGAGTACCTACCTCGGTGGCAGCGGCAATGATTTGCCCCACAGCCTCATCGTAAACAATGCAGGTGAATTATTGATTTACGGGACAACCGGGTCTTCGGATTTTGCAGTGACAGACGGGGCTTATGATGTGTCTTTTAACAGCGGATCTGACATTACGGTAACCTATGTACTGGATTTTACGGGTGTAGATATTTTTATTGCGAAACTGAGCGCCGATGGTACCGCATTGAATGCATCCACCCTGCTGGGCGGCAGCGGCAATGACGGATTTAATGTAGCCACTTCCACACATTACAACTACGGCGATCACGCCCGCGGCGAAATTATTGTAGATGCCGATGACAATGTATATGTCGCCTCTTCCACCGATTCGGAAGATTTCCCGGTTACGGCAGGTGCATATGCCACCGATTACGGCGGCCTGCAGGATGCCATCGTGCTTAAAATGAACAGCGACCTTTCGTCCCTGCTGTGGGCAACCTATCTGGGCGGTTCGGCTGCCGACGGCGCTTATTCTTTGAAGCTGCTGTCCGATGGGAATACGGTTGTTACCGGCGGTACGGCAAGCAGTAATTTCCCGGTTACCGATGGCGTTTGGCATGCTGATTTCAGCGGCATTGTGGACGGATTCGTCGCCATATTAAATAATGCGGGGACTTCGCTAATCGCTGCCACTTTTGCCGGGACAAACCAATACGATCAGAGTTATTTTGTCGAAACGGATATTGAAGATCATGTGTATATCACTGGGCAGACAAGGGGTGCATGGGAAGTGAGCGACGGCGTTTACTTCGACACCAACGGTTCGCAGTTTATCACCAAACTTTCCGGCGATCTCAGTACGGTAATTTTTTCGACGAGATTCGGTTCGGGATCTGCCGCAGTAAATATTTCACCTTCTGCTTTCCTGGTCGATGTATGTGAAAATATTTATGTTTCCGGCTGGGGCGGCGCCGAGAACAATAGTTTTAATATAGCTACCGGCAATACTTTGGGTATGCCAACAACTGCAGATGCTCTGGATGCCTCTACCGACGGCAATGATTTTTACTTCATCGTACTGGAAAAAAATGCGCTGAATATATTGTATGCCTCTTTCTTCGGCGGGCCTTCCAGCCATGAACATGTGGACGGCGGCACGAGCAGGTTCGACAAATCCGGTACTATTTACCAGGCTGTGTGCGCAGGTTGTGGCGGCTTTGACGATTTTCCCACCACAGTTGGCGCATGGAGCAATTTTAACGGCAGCTCAAATTGCAATCTCGGTGTAGGGAAAATTGAATTTAATTACGCCGGCGTATATGCGGAATCCGATGCCGAACCCGACATCGTCGGATGTGCGCCCTTTACCATTCATTTTGAAAATCTGAGTTCGGATGCCGATCAGTACATCTGGAATTTTGGCGATGGCAGCCCCGAATCAACGGCATTTGAACCTACCTATACTTACGGGGATGCGGGCACCTATTCCGTTTCCCTCGTTGTGATTGATAGCCAGACCTGCAACATCGCCGATACGGCGTATTTATCGGTAATCGTCTATCAGGATAGTATTCACGCAGGATTCGATGTGGCGCAGGATTTCAGTTGCGACAGTCTGATTGCGGGATTTACTAATACCAGCGACTATTTCGACGGCACTACCTTTCAGTGGGATTTTGGCGACGGCAGTACATCTACCGAGTTTGAGACGTCGCATGTTTACACAACGCCGGGCACCTATGTGGTGCAGTTGCTCATAACCAATCCTGAAAGTTGCAACTACCAGGATACTGCCGTGTTTATAATTCATTATTCATTGGAAGCGAATGAAGGTTTTGAAATCGACGCTACGGGATGCCTTCCGTTAGAGGCGGTTTTTACGAGTAATTTCACCAGCGCCGACTCTTATTACTGGGATTTTGGAAATGGTGAAACCGCCACCGGGCCTACCGTTATTTATTCTTTCGACTCCGTCGGTGTGTACAATGTAACGCTCACGGTTATCTGGTGTGGCATTGCCGACATTGAAACAATTCCCTTAGTAGTGGAGGGTTTTCCCGTTGCATATTTTTCCAGCGAGCCTGCCATCGGGCTGTTGGGCGCCGAATATACATTTATTAATCAGAGTACCGGCGCAACCGAATACGACTGGTATTTCGGCGATGGCGGCTATTCCTCCGATGTAAACCCGGTGTATCGTTTTGAATCAACGGGAAGTATTGAAGTGTGTCTGAAGGCCACCAATGCCAGTGGTTGTGAAGATTATTACTGCCGGCAGATACAGATAGAAACCACGGGAGTAGCCGACCTGCCCACCGCATTTACGCCAAACGGCGATGGCAGTAATGACGTGCTGTTTGTCCGCGGATTCGGCATCAAAGAAATGGTACTGAAAATATTCAACCGCTGGGGCGAGCTGGTCTTTGAAACGACGGATCAGGATTACGGATGGGATGGCAGCTTCCGCGGTAAACCGCAGGAGAATGAAGTGTATGTGTATCTGTTACAGGTTGAATTTGACGACGGCAAAACCCTGGAGAAAAAGGGCAATATAACCCTGTTGCGATGAGAAACATTTTCTGCATATGGTCTGTATTGTGTCTGCTGCCTTTCGGCAGTTATGGCCAGGATTTGCATTTCTCTCAATTCTTTGCTGCGCCCTTAACCGTGAATCCCGCAAATACGGGAAGTTTTACGGGTGCATGGCGCATAGGATTAAATTACCGCGATCAATGGGGCAGCGTCACCATTCCATATCGCACCTATGATATCTATTCTGATGGTATCGTTCAGCCGAAAGGTGCAAAAAATAAACTGGGCTTAGGTTTTTATATGGCCAATGACGTGGCGGGCGACGGGGAACTTACCACCACGAAAGCGATGGGTTCTGCGGCCTATCAACTATCGCTCAGCGAAGATAATTCCTATTACCTGTCCATCGGCATGAGCGGAGGGATTGTTCAAAAGCGCATCGACCTGACTAAATTACTCTTTGACAGCCAATGGAACGGCTATTCATTCGACAGCAATTTATCAAACGGAGAAGACGGCGTTACCGATAATATTTCCTATTTGGATTTTTGTATTGGCGGCGTGTTGAGCGCCTCACCCTTTTACGGCGAAAGGTACTATGCGGGGATAGCCTTGCATCATATAAATAAACCTGAGGAGTCATTCATGGGTGAGAACAATGCGATCGGCGTACGCACAACTGCAACGGCTGGCGCTTATTTCCCGGTTCACCGCCAAATAAAGGTAAACCCCCAGATATTTTTCAGCACTCAAAAAAATGCAAGAGAAATAATTATTGGCGGTAATATATCCTTACCGCTGCAAACCGGCGGTATAGAAATTGACAATAGGTTTTTTGCCGGTATGTGGTATCGCTATATGGATGCCGCATGGTGTGTATTGGGATTGACCATTTCGAATCTGACATTTTCTGCCAGCTATGATTTTAACTTGTCGGAATTAACGACTGCTTCCCGCACATTTGGCGGACTGGAACTCGCATTGGTGTACACACTTTCAAAAGGCAACAAACGGGATCCGCTGAATTGCCCGGCGTATGAGTAAATCAGGCGGCGGGCCCTATGAGATTTTTGGCAATGGTAAATACAAATCTGGTCCCTTTGTCCCCTTTTGATTCTACCCAAACCGTGCCGCCATGCCTTTCGATAATCTTCTTGCACATGGCAAGGCCAATGCCCGTTCCCGAATATTCTTCCATACTGTGCAACCTTTGGAAGATAACAAAAATGCGCTCGTGAAATTCCGGTGAAATACCGATTCCGTTATCCTCTACGGATATCTCCCATCTGTTGATTTTGTCTTTTACATTGATGATAATTTCGGGAGATTTTTTTCCCCTGAACTTAATGCCGTTGTCAATAAAGTTTTGAAAAATTTGTATTAACTGCACTTTGTTACCCTGGATTACGGGCAGGTTTTCGGCGAGGATTATGGCGTCGTTCTCGATAATTTTATTGTTGAGCGCCTGGTTAACAGCTTCAAATACTTCGTTTAAATCCACCTCTTCAAATCCTGTAGCAGGCCTGTTGACCCGTGAATAGGCGAGCAAGTCGCGGATCAGGTTTTGCATGCGGTGCGCTCCATCGGTGATATAGCCCATGAACTGTTGTCCGTCTTCGTCCAGGATATTCTTATACTTCTTCTCCAAAATCTGGATAAAGCTGGTAATGGTGCGCAGCGGCTCCTGTAAATCGTGTGAAGCCACATAGGCAAAATGCTCCAGTTCCTGATTGATGCGCAACAGTTCCTGGTTCTTTTCCTCCAGTTTAAATTCGGCGTGTTTGCGCTTATCTATGCTCTCCATAAATACCACCGCATTGCTGGTATTTTTTGTGCTATTTATGAGCGCCATCATTAGCTTAAACCAATACGTACCGCCTCCTTTTCTCACCAGTCGCACCTCCATTTCCACTGTTTGCAGTTCCTTTGTAAATACCCGTTGCAATTGTTTTTTAACCTGTTTTATATCCTCCTGGTACACAATTTCCATGAGATTCATCCCTTTTAAAACCTCATGTGAATAGTTTAATTTCTCTGCGATAACCGGGTTAATCTCTAACAGGTCGAACTGTTCATTCATAATGGAGATACCGATGGGTGAACTCGAAAAAACGGAATTGAACCGGTTCTCGGTTTGTTTTATTTTTTCTTCTGCCGCCTTATGAGAATCAATATTTGTAATCAGCGAAATGCGTGCTTCGCGGTTGTTGTAAATTATCTCCTTTGCAATTAATTCAATCGCTATAATATCGCCGCCTTTGGTAATTATCTCGGATTCGTAAGGCAAATCGTAATTGCAGGCAATCATTTTTTCCGTGTACTCCCTCCATTTTTCCGGAACGAGATCCAAACAATTCTTACCTACCAGTTCACTTTCGCTGTAACCCGTTAATTCTTCAAATGCTTTATTTACCGTTTCTATCTTACCCCGGATGCAAACCAAAACTGCCTGCATGTTGTGGTCTGATAAAAAATGAAATTTTATTTTGTCCTGTTCAATTTGTTCGCTCTGCTCCTTTTGCAGGCTGATATCCCTGCCTATACCGTACACCAATTCCTTTTCGGGGTCTGCCACCAGGTTCCAGACATACCATTTGTAAGTACCGTCTTTACAAACTTTGCGCTCTTCGTAATTTATCGCCCTGTCCTTTCCCTCGACAATGCTCTTATAGATGGCCACGCTCTTTTCAATATCCAGCGGGTGAATTGTCTGTGTTGTTTTTTCGAGCATCAATTCTTCATTGGTATATCCCAGGGCAGCTGACCAGGCGTCATTAATCATCAATACGTTGCCATTAAAATCCAGCAGGAGCATCAGATCCGGCGACATGCTGAAGAAGTGTTTTGCCTCGGTGGAAAACAAGTCGAGGGATTCTATATCCTTAGATAATTTGAGCATTCAATCCGATATATTTTTCGTTTGTTTGAAATTATTTATAATTTCAAGTAGTCACTAAGTATCCAAATATAGTTGTTTTGGGCTATTGAAACAGAGGGCATATTGCGGGATAACATCACTTAACGGTACTATTTTGATATTTTTTTATAAACTCATGAAACCGGGTATTCGCAAATACCACCAGGATGATACAGGCGGCGCCGATATAAAATCCGCTGTTCAATTCGCGGTGTTCTCCGAAAAATACCATAGCGAGCAAAATGCCGTATATCGGTTCCAGATTGACGACCATATTAGAGGTAAATGCGCTCAAATGCCTGAGTATGCGCAGTGACAGGGTAAATGGGATAGCGGTACACACAATAGAAAGCAACAGTAAATACACGACATCCGAATTTGAGGGCACCCAATTACTGCCGGGAAACCAATGTAAATAAAACGGCAGTACCAGGGTCAGAAACAGAAAGCCCGCACCGAGCTCGATAAAAGTAACCGACAGCGGCTCGTGATGTGTCACTATTTTTCGATTAATGACAGAAAATAAACTCGACAGAAATGCCGAAATAATTCCAATAATCATTCCGGTACGATACTGACCGTTGAAATAAAAGATGAGGTACATAGCCGGGACAATGGCCAATCCCATGAATACCTCCCACCTATTGACAGAAGTCTTAAAGTACAGGGGTTCCAAAAAAGCGGTAAACAGCGAGATGGTTGCCAGGCAAGTTAAAGCGACGGAGACATTTGCATATTGAATGGCGCCGTAAAATGTAATCCAATGCAGTGAAACAATAATGCCGACACCGGCAATTTTCGCCAGGTCTTTATAGTGAACCCGCTTAAGCCCTCTCCATAAGTCCGGTAACACCAAAAGACTTGCAGCGGTAAGACCCATGCGGTACCAAACCAAAACGGTTTCCCGCAGCGAAATCAGGTTACCCAAAATGGCGGTAAAGCCCCAAATGAATACGCATAAATGGAGAATGTAATAGGCTCTACGCCGCTCTGAAATCATGCCATACAAAAGTAATTTTTTCGGTTGGAATTATTGAAAAACGGGCATCCTACCTGATTTTTTAACTTTTAAACAGATAAATCTCTGTTTTGTAAATTATTTGGCAATAGCGGTATGATTAGCCGACCTATAAAAATTATATTTTTTAACTTCGCACCCTAAATTATCTATCAAAATGAAAAAAATAATACTCTCAGTAGTTGCTGTATCCCTCACACTGTACGGATCGGCACAAACCGTTTTTAGCGAAGACTTTGAAGGCGGTTCTTTCCCGGCTGGCTGGACCCAGGAGACCGACGCATCCGACGGCGGGTGGCTGGTCGGTGATGCCGGCTCACTTTCCAGCTCATCTTTCCCAATTGAAGAACACACCACTTTTATTGCCACCAACGACGATGCCTGTAATTGCGACAAGTCGAACGATTTCATTTACACACCCTCCATTGATATATCCAGCCTGGCTAATCCTTTCCTGAAGGCGGCTGTTTATTATTTTGAAGGTACCTACGATGCTACCGAAAATCTGACTGTAGAGGCCTCAACAGACGGCGGCACTACCTGGGCTATCCTCGTCGATTTAGGATATGAGAGCACAAGCTGGAGAACCGAATTTATCGACCTCTCCGACTACGCCGGAGAAACCGATTTAATAATCGGATTCCGCTACAGCGATGGTAACGGTTGGTTATATGGCGCCGGGATAGATGATGTAGAGGTTTTTGAAGCAGATTTAACCACTGTTTCCGCCTCATTAGGTTCAAGTTACTTAGGCTCTAATATTGATAATATTCCTGAAGTATTTAATGGTTACACCAATTACCTCACCGGCAAGACGATGGTGGTGAATGGTGTAATTAACAACCTCGCTATGGCGCCGATTACCTCCTTCGATGTAACCTATACGAGAGGCTCTGATACCTATACTCAATCTTATACCGGCGTAAGCATTGGTGCCGGCAGTACCTATTCCTTTATTATGGACACCCCCCTTTCAATCAATGAAGGCAGCAATGATGTAACCGTTACTTTAGAAAATATTAATGGCGGCACAACCGGTGATGATCCTGCCGATAATACCAAAACAGCATCGGTAAACGGCGTCAGCGCAAAACCCGGACGCCTGGTAGTGGCTGAAGAAGCTACAGGCAGCTGGTGCGGCTGGTGTGTAAGAGGTAACGTATTAATGGAGTACATGTACGACAATTACTCCGAAAACTTCTTTGGCATAACCGTACATAATGGCGACCCGATGGTCGTGTCAGAATACGACGGCGGTTTTGCTGCTTCAGCCTTCCCCAATGCAAAAATAGATCGCCAGGGCTGGATTGACCCCCTGGAGTTCGAGACTGCTTATATAAACAGAATCAGCGTTGAGCCGGAAGTATTAATGAGCCAGGAAGTGTCTTGGGATGAAGCAACCCGTACAGCAACCGTAACGAGTTTATTGAACTTCGTAGAGCAAATGGACGGCAATTACCGCATCGCAGTGGTATTTACCGAAGATGAAGTTGTCGGCACCGGAAGTTCCTGGAATCAGTCCAACTATTACGCAGGTGGTGCATACGGACCGATGGGCGGCTACGAATCTCTTCCCGCTTATGTTCCTGCAACTACCATCCCTTACCACCATGTTGCCCGTGCAATTATCGGTGGCTTTAACGGTGAAGAAGGTAGTGTGCCGGCAGAAAACGCTCCCGGTTCCTACCATGCTTATACCACAACTTACGAAGTGCCTGCAGATTACAACTGGGACAATATGCATGTTGTTACCCTGCTCATTAACTACTCCACCAAGAAAATTATCAATGCAGCAAGCAAGTCCAACTTTACAGCGATTGATGATATTTCCAACATCACCGGTATCAGTATTTATCCGAACCCGGCAAATGATTACTCACTTATCCGTGTAAACATTGCCGAGCCTCAGGAACTGACAATTACCGTTTCAGATATCAGCGGTAAAGTGGTGGTGAGCAATAATTACGGAATACAGTCCGGCGACAATGTATATACGCTCAATACCGAATCTTTGGGAAGCGGTGTGTACTTTGTAAATATCCGTACCAATGAAGAGATGATCAGCAAGAAACTGGTTATTTCCAAATAATTTCGAAAACAACCCAATTAAAAAGCAGGCAGCAATTGCCTGCTTTTTTTTATAGGATACCTTCATCGGCAAAACTGTAATAGCCCTTTTCGCCGATAATAATATGGTCGAGCAGCACCAGATCCATCAACCGGGCGGCATCTTTAATTTTGCCGGTGAGTTTAATATCGTTTTCGCTTGGCTGTAAATTACCCGAAGGATGATTATGGCAAATGGCAATGGAAGTACACGACTTGATGGCCACCGCCTCTTTGAGGATAATTTTAATATCCACAACGGTGCCTGCCACCCCGCCGGCGCTGATGCGCTGTTTAGCGACAGGGGTATTCGACTTATTCAGATATGCTACCCAAAACTCCTCATGGCCGAGATCACTCAGCATGGGGTTAAAGAATTGAAATAAGTCCCGGCTGTCTCTAATTTTCTGCTTAACTCCCCCTCCCGTTCCTTCCCGGCGCCTGCCCAATTCCATGGCGGCAATAATGGTGATGGCCTTTGCCTCGCCGACACCGAGAAATTTTTTGAGCTCCTTCACTTCCAGCTTCGCCAGCGCATTCAGATCATTATCATAAGCGCTGAGAATTTCCTGCGCCAATTCGACGGCTGTTTTTTTCGTATTGCCACTACTCAAAAGAATCGCCAGCAGCTCGGCATTGGTAAGTTCCCGCCGGCCTTTATTTAACATTTTCTCCCTGGGCCTGTCCTCTTTGGCAAGCTGCTTCAGCGTCGGTTTGTTCGGAACGTATTCTTCCATAGGGATAGAGATAAAAAAAGCCCCACAAAATTGTGAGGCTTAAATTATGGAATTTTTTAAAAATTATTTTTGATTGTGTATCCGCTTCATCAATTTAGATTTCAGGTTGGCGGCTTTATTTCTGTGGATTACATTTTTCTTTGCCAGTTTATCGATCATTGAAATCACTTCGGGCAACTTTTTCTCGGCTTCCTGCTTATTCTCAATTGCCTTGATATCGCGAATCGCATTGCGTGTCGTCTTACCTACATAGCGGTTTTCCAATCTTCTCTTTGAAGCCTGGCGAATGGATTTCTTCTGTGCTTTATGATGTGCCATATAAATACCTCGTTTACAAGTAGAGGGCAAAGGTAGAAAAATGGCTCAACAATAAAAAGTATTAACGAGAATTACTTTCGATATCCAGGTGTTGCAGATAAGCCAGGGTCTGCTGCATATCCTCGTGCAGATACCTGTCGAACCGGGCAAACGGGACGATTTTCCGCAGCCCGGCGACGAGCGCTTCCACCGGCGGTGCCGATTGTGCCGGACGCCTGAATTCCAGGGCCTGGGCAGCCGTCAGCAATTCAATTGCCAGGACTTTCTCGACATTGCGAGCCACCCGCAAACATTTTGTGGCGGCATTTGCCCCCATACTCACATGGTCTTCCTGCTCATTGCACGATGCTATGGAATCGACAGAGGCCGGGGTACACAATTGTTTATTCTGGGAAACAATACTCGCCGCCGTATATTGAGGTATCATCAGACCGGAGTTCAAACCGGGTTCGGGCGATAGGAATTCCGGCAATCCGCGGCTCCCGGAGAGCATCCGGTAAATGCGCCGCTCCGAGATATTGGCGAGCTCGCTTAATGCCATTGCCATAAAATCCAGGGTTAACGCCAGCGGTTCCCCGTGGAAATTGCCTCCGCTTAAAATCAGGTCTTCCTCTGGGAAGATATTGGGATTGTCCGTCACCCCGTTTATTTCACGGCTGACAATGGTAACGCAGTATTCCAGTGCATCCCTTGCCGCACCGTGTACCTGTGGGATACAGCGGAACGAATAGGGATCCTGCACCTGCTCTTTCGGCTGCGTGAACATGCTGCTGCCATGCATAATTTCCCTGATATGCTGCGCCACCCGTATCTGCCCGGCCTGTTTGCGCAGTGCATGAATCTGCGGCATAAACGGATCGCTGCGACAGCCCCAGGCATCCAGTGATACACAAGCAATCAAATCGGCCAGATATTCGATACGGCGGGCGAGAATTAAACAGTAAACGCCATAGGCGCTCATAAACTGTGTGCCGTTTAGTAATGCCAAACCCTCCTTTGATTGCAATTGCAAGGGTTCCCATTGCATGTGGTGTAACATTTCGGAGGATTCGACAACGGCACCGCGAAACTTCACTTTGCCCATGCCGATTAACGGGAGGCTCATATGTGCCAGCGGACACAAATCGCCCGAAGCGCCAAGCGACCCCTGCTCATAGATCACCGGCAGGATGTCTGCATTATACATATCGATTAAGCGCTGCACAGTCAGGACACCGATTCCCGAATGCCCGTAGCTGAGGGATTGAATCTTCAGCAACAGAATAATTCTGACAATTTCATCGGGCACCATATCTCCAAATCCACAGGCATGAGAAATTATCAGGTTGTGCTGCAGATGCCCGATGGCGTCGTGCGAAATTTTCACTTTACACAAGGAGCCAAATCCGGTATTTACTCCATACACCGGGATGTCCTGGTTATTGATTTTATCATCCAGGTACTTTCGACACTGTTCAATTGTATTCTGTGCTGATTTACCCAGTGCAATTTTCTGCCGGTTCTGCAGAATCTGTTGAATGGCGGCAATTGTCAGCGGCGCATCGGAAACCGTATGAAAAGACTCCATGATTGTATTTTTCGCTTCAAATTTAGCAGAATCAAATTATCCATTCTTCCTGCATTAAGCTTTCATTATTTTTACAACGTGGAGCCGATAATGCAATTCAGGGAAGTGCGCAAAGCCTTTAGCGAAGTACAGGCATTAAACGGCGTTACCTTTAATGTTCCCGCCGGTTCGATTTTCGGTTTGCTCGGCCCGAATGGCGCCGGCAAGACCACATTAATTCGCATTATTACAAAAATCCTTGCCGCCGACAGCGGTGCGATTTACTTCGACGGTATTCCGATTAAAGACCAGACCTATGCGGCTATCGGCTATATGCCTGAAGAAAAGGGTTTGTATAAAAAAATGCGGGTAGGTGAACACCTGGTATATCTCGCCCGCTTAAAGGGTTTGCGTGCCTCAGAGGCAAAACAGCGCATCCGGTTCTGGTTCCAAAAACTGGAAGTGCCCGATTGGTGGAATAAAAAAGTAGAAGACCTGTCAAAAGGAATGCAACAGAAAGTGCAGTTTATCGCAACCGTACTACATAACCCCAAATTGCTGATACTGGATGAACCCTTTTCAGGCCTGGATCCGGTGAATACCGAAATGATAAAAAATGAAATTTATCACTTGAACCAGCAGGGCGTCACTATCTTATTCTCAACGCACCGCATGGAGCAGGTAGAGGAAATCTGCAACAATATCGTGCTGATAAATAAGGGAAATGTGGTAATTGAAGGTGCGGTGAAAGACATAAAAAACCGGTTCAGAAAAAATCATTTTGAAATTGCATTCAGTACTGATGCAGCGATTGAGAATACGGATTTATTCCGGGTTATCGACAGTAAGCCGAACACCTGCCGCATCCAGGTTCGCGACGACGTGAGCAACAACCGGGTTCTGCAATACTTTATCGACGGCGGTTATCAGATTGCCACCTTCAGGGAAATATTGCCATCGCTGCACGAAGTTTTTATTTCACTGGTTAAAACGGCAGAGCTTGCGTAAAATACTTTTCATAATATTCAGAGAGTACATCACTCGTGTGCGCAAGCGCTCTTTTCTTCTGTTCACAATTCTCGGCCCTGTTTTTTTTATTGGGTTGATGTTTATGCCGTTGATATTTTCTTCATTTGGCGGCGACAGCAAGAAAATTTTAGTTAAAGACGACAGCGGTTTTATCGACGTATTGCCCGACTCTGCCGGCGTGTATTTCAAGTTCGGATATAATGAAATCCCGCTGGAAGATTTAAAAATGTCATACCCGCATCTCGAAGGCGGATTCGATGCGCTGTTGTACATCCCGCCGATTTCTGCGGAAAAACCGGTCGGGATAAAACTGTACAGCGAGGAGCAGATGAACATGATGACGCGGATGTATATCGAAACGGTTATTGCAAACAAACTGGAGAATGTAAACCTTAAGACACGCAATTTATCCAAAGAGGATATCATGCAATTACGGCCTGCAGTCGTTATTGATGATGCCGTTTTGGGAAAAGATAATGCGGAGGAAAAAGGCGATGCCATCATGGCGACGGCTATCGCATACATACTCGGATTTCTCACTTATATCGTTTTATTGGTTTACGGCAGTATGGTACTGCGTGGCGTAATGGAAGAAAAATCAAACCGCATCGTCGAGGTAATGATATCATCGGTAAAGCCGTTTCAACTGATGATTGGAAAAATCATCGGCATCGGCGCTGTGGGGCTCACCCAGTTTACAATTTGGGGGATTACGATTTTCATATTGCAGTTTGTCGTACAAATTATTTTTGCCGGGCAATTTTCTGAGATGGCGCAACAGAGTATTGCCTCAGATCCGAATGCGGAGATAGATACCATGCAACTGATGAATGCCCTGCAAAGCCTGCAGAGTATGAACCTCGGCTACCTGCTGGGTATTTTTATGATTTACTTTTTAGGTGGATATTTTTTGTACTCCTCCCTATTTGCGGCAATCGGTTCTCTTGCCAGCGACGACGACGGCGATATTCAGATGTATTCATTCCCGCTGACACTTTTGATAATTTTCTCCATATTTATTGCAATGGCAGTGATTCAGCAACCCAAATCTTCACTGGCATTCTGGGCATCGCTCATCCCGTTCAGTTCGCCTGTGGTTATGCCTGCATTGCTGCCATTTGGCGTTCCGGCCTGGCAACTGATTTTATCCATACTCTGCCTGATCGGAGGGTTTATCTTCACCACATGGATTGCCGCCCGCATTTATAAAACCGGAATTTTAATGTATGGCAAGAAGCCAAAACTGAGAGAAATTTTCAGGTGGATGTTTTATAAGGGCTGATTGCAAAATACTATCGTTTTATACTTTCACAAAATCGGAAGTACCTCACCCGATGCGCCGTAGTTTGCGGCGTGGAATCGCCGCACAGCCTTCTTCAATTACTCGCGGAACCATGTCAATTTATCGCAGGATCAACAACCTGTCAGCATCGAGGCGCAGCATGATAAATACCAGGATTGAAAAAGCTAAAACGGAAGAGCCACCGTAGGAAATAAACGGCAGCGGGATACCGATAACGGGCACCAGGCCGATGGTCATACCGACATTGATCATTATCTGGAAAAAGAATATGGCTGCAGCCGAATAACAATACACCCTGGAAAATACGGAGCGCTGCCGTTCTGCAATATGAATGATGCGCAACAGAAAAAATAAATAGGTGAGCAAAAACAGGCTCGTCCCGATAAAGCCAAACTCCTCACCGATGGTACAGAAAATAAAGTCCGTGCTCTGTTCGGGGACATGTTTTAATTGAGTGAGCGTCCCCTGCAAGTACCCCTTACCGGTGAGACCACCCGAACCAATCGTCATCTTACTCTGGATTACGTTGTAGTTTGCATCGGGGTCATCGCTCAGCCCGACTAAAGTCAACACCCGCTGGCTTTGATGCGGCTCCAGCGCTTTCTGCATGATAAAATCCGTTCCGAAAGCGACAAACCCCGCGAGAAAAAAATACACGAACAGCGGCAGCCAGATGCCGGAATAATTTATATTGCGAAGCACGATATAGGCAACGGCCAATAATGCGCCAACGGCTATAGCGCCGTACTTCAGAAATTCCGGGTGTTTAAATATGTAAAAGAATATGCCGATAGCAAGCACAATCAGAAATACAAACAGATAGGTGCGCCCGGGGAATTTTTTTGCCAACCGGGTAATATTTCCAAAAATATATACGACAAGACCACCTGTTAAGACATAAATAATAATTGCGTGGCTTATCAGCAGCGACAATAAAAAGCAAACGCCAAACATAATGGCAATAACCACCTCGCTAATTTTAAACCCCTCGCGGTATAAAACGATAGCAAAAGCCAGATACACCAATGCCGAGCCCATATCCTGTTGGGCGATAATCAGCGCCATAGGCAATCCGCAGATACCGGCGGCAATAATTTTCTGGCGGGTGGTGCGCACAGCCGTCGAGAGCGAACTGATGTATTTAGCCAGCATCAGCGCCGTTGCCGTTTTTGCGAATTCGGCGGGTTGAAACTGAATGGAACCAATGGCGAGCCAGGAACGGGCTCCTTTAATTTCCTTTGCAAAGATGAAGGTAACGATAAGCAGCAGGATAATGCCGATATACAGGGGTACGGAAAATTTCGTAAAGAAGTTGCTGTCGAAAGCAAGCAGCCCGAACCCGACAAACAATGAAATACACATCCATATCATCTGCCGGCCGTGGGTGAGCGACAAATCAAAAAAATGGCTGGTTTCCTTATCGTAATCTACAGCAAAAACAGTGAGAGTACCCACTATGAGCAAGCTTAAATACAGGAACAACGCCGGCCTGTCGATATTCTGCAGCAAAGTAGTTTTATCTCTCATCGCTATTTGTATTATTCGGTGCAGGAGTTCCTGCCGCCGCTGCTACCGGCGTAGGCATTACATGGATTAAATCAGTATTTATCATGCGATCTTCCAGGTACTTGCGCTTTGAGTCGATACTCCGGTTGATGTAATACTCCATCAGCAGACTGGCAATCGGCGCTGCATAGGTGGCGCCAAAACCGCTGTTTTCGACTAATACAGCTATTGCTATTTGGGGATTATTGCGGGGAGCAAAGCCCGAAAACTGGGAGTGATCTTTGCCATGCGGGTTCTCGGCGGTACCTGTCTTGCCGCACACTTCTATGCTGTCTATCCTCGCCACCCTTGCGGTGCCGGCTTTCACGACCATACTCAACCCTTCGGTGACAATATCGAAGTACTGCCTGTCAACCATCGTCTGATGCACAGTATGTAACACATTGAGAATAGAGTCTTCCCCATCTGCATATTTCAACACATGGGGTGCATACCAAAAACCGCCATTGGCAATTGCCGCCATCATATTCGCATTTTGCAGCGGTGTAACAATCATTTGATCCTGCCCAATTCCCAGTGTAATAAAATTGGAAGAGCGCCAGCGGTTTTTGCCGTATATCTTATCGTAGTCGGCCGGGTCGGGGATGTTGCCGGGTTTTTCTCCCGGAAGGTCAACTCCCGTCAAAACGCCAATGCCGAAACTGGCCAGATACACATTTAATTTTTCCAGTCCTTCGGCGGCGCTTGTATTTTTATCATCGATAAAATGTTTCAGCACATAACAGTAATAGGCATTGCAGGAATGTTGAATACTCATTATCACATTGGCGGGATAGGGATGGCCATGACATCCCACCGTATGGCCGGCCATGCGATAGCCGCCGCCGCAGGAATAGCCCTGGTCAGGCGTTAACGTGCCTTCCTGTAATGCCACGAGCGCCATCAGCGGTTTATACTGTGAACCCGGCGGATAATAGCCGGTCAATGCCCGGTTGTTCAATGGCCGCATCGGGTCTAATACGAGGGAGGCGTAGTTCTTCGTGCGCTTACTGCCGACGAGGATATTCGGATCGTAATACGGACTGCTCACCATGGCGAGAATTTCGCCCGTTGATGGTTCAATGGCCACAACGGCGCCTCTTTTGTTGCGCATCAGCAATTCGGCGTATTGCTGTAATTCGATATCCAGTGATAGAGTCAGCGTTTTTCCCGCAACTACGGGGATGTCGTTTTCGCCCTGGCCGAGGCTGCCGACTACCCGGTTATAGGCATCCACCACCATGTATTTATAACCCCGCTGGCCCCGCAGTAACTCTTCGTAATATTTTTCGACGCCGCTTTTACCGATATAATCCCCAGGCTTATAATACCCGTTTGATCTTTTTATATCATTGCTATCCACTTCTGTAACATAACCCAACACATGAGCGGCAGATGCATAGGGATATTTGCGCACTGTTCTGATTTCGGGGAAAAACCCTTTGAACTCATAGAGGAATTCTTCTATCTTGCCGAAATCTTCGGCTGAAATTTGCGAAATAAATACCGAGGCGTGTAACGATGAGTAATTTCTCGCCTCTTTCATTTTTTGAATAAACGTCTCCTTATCAATTTGCAGCAATTCGCAAAAGCGGGCGGTGTCCATCGACCGCACCTGGTAGGGTATCACCATGAGGTTATAGATCGGCTCGTTGTACACAATCAACTTGCCGTTGCGATCGTAAATCGGCCCCCGGTCGGGATATATGGTAACTTTCCTGTACGCCCTGTCTTCGGCCAGTTCAGCGTAATCTTTATTGATTACCTGAAGGTATAACAAGCGAATTATATAAATGAGAAATACGGATGCTATGAACAACTGTATGACTATGCGCCTGCTTTTCCAACTGTCAATACCTGTCATTTATTACCAAATGCTTTCCTGGGTGTAAATAAAAATGCAAACACTAAAATTAATACGGTACTGAACAATGCACTCAATCCGATATTGAATAATGTAAACTGCAAATGCCGGAATGAAAACACTTCAATAAAGAAATAAGCGGTATGATGTATCAGTACCATAATGAAAGTATAAATAAAGAACCATGTAGGTCCTAATTTGAAGATAGAGGGATTTTCGATATTCTCATAACCGGTCACCGGCGTCAGGGCTTTTAAAATGAACGGTCTGACAAATGCGAGGAAGACGCAGGCGGCCATTTGCATTCCGGGGGTATTATTAAACATATCTATTACGAGGCCCAGCAACATTGCCAACACCATAATCAGCCATCGCGGTGTGGCAAAGGGGAGTGTGAGGATAAACATAATGAAAATATAGGGGTGCACATACAGTCCCACTTCCAGGTTATTGAGTACCAACACCTGAAAACCTATCAGCAATACGAGGCCCGCCAACCGTGCTATCCAATTAATTACCGTCATGTGTTGCTTCCGTTTCCAATTGTTCCCTTTCTTCTTTTCTCAGGAAATTTACGATATACACGTATTTGAGCGTGCTGAAATTTGTACTTAGCTCTATATCCAAAGTATAAAAAACATTGCCCGGTTCCCTGCCAAAGGATTTTAAGATACCTACCAGGTGTCCGGGAGGATACACCATTGAGAATTCGGTTGTTACAATACTATCACCTTCGTATAACAATCCCGGTTCGGATACCTCTACCACGTTTGCCATTTTTGGATTGCCGTACACCCATTGCAGCCTTCCCTGAGCATTTAGGCGCTTAACGGCCACACGGGTGCTATAATCGCCGTGCAGAACGGACAACACTACGCTGTAATTTTCGGATACGCTCTTTACTATACCCACAATGCCGTTGGAGGTAATGACTCCCATATCTTTTTTAACCCCATCCTTTGCACCCTTATTTAAGGTGATATAATTATTGGGCTCGGTAAAACTGTTGTTGATTACCATTGCGGGGATATACGTATAAAGCACGTCTCCCATGCTATCGCTGACGGCAATAACTTTTGTCGAATCGCGGAATGTTATCAAATCCAGCTGTTCTCGCAATTCCACATTTTCACGCATTAAACTGTCATTTACCTGTTTCAGATAAAAGTAATTGGTGAGATTGCCATAGGTATTTAACACATCGCCGGTAACGGTATTGGCAGTATTAATAAAATAGGTATTGTGATATAAGTTATTGCTGAAAATCAGCCAGAAGCTGGCAAATTCCAAAACGATAAACAGAATCAGTACGTGATTGCGAAGAAGAAATTGTAAAAAATTACGCATTCAATCTCCTTGTGTTTTAACCGATGAATAATGCCTGGTAATGCTCCCTGTTTTTGAGAGCAATACCCGTTCCCCGCACCACTGCTCTGAGGGGATCATCAGCCACATGTACCGCCAACTTAGTGCGTTGACTTACCCGTTTGTCCAGGCCTCTCAATAAAGCGCCGCCACCCGTCAGGTGAATACCTTCTCTTTGAATATCGCTCGCAAGCTCCGGCGGAGTGGTTTCCAGTGCTTTCAGGATTGCCTCTTCCACTTTGCTGATAGACTTATCCAATGCATGACCGATTTCCGAATAAGTAACCACCAGTTGTTTGGGGATACCGGTCATCAAGTCTCTGCCCGACACCTGGTAATCATCGGGGATTTCGTCGAGATCTATAAGAGCGGACCCCACATTGATTTTAATTGCCTCAGCGGTGCGTTCGCCGATGAGCAGATTGTGTTGCCGCCGCATATAGTCCACGATATCGGCAGTAAACTCATCGCCAGCCACCCGGATGCTTTGGTCGCAAACAATCCCGGAAAGCGCCACCACGGCAATTTCGGTGGTGCCTCCACCGATATCAATGATCATGTGGCCAACGGGTTCCTGAACGTCCAGTCCGATACCCAGGGCAGCCGCCATCGGCTCCTGGATGAGATACACCTCCTTGGCCCCGGCTTGTTCGGCTGAATCCTTAACCGCACGCTTTTCCACCTCGGTAATACCCGAAGGAATACATATCACCATTACCAGCGAGGGCTTAAACAGCCTGTTCTTGGGAAAAATCATGCTTATCATGCCCCGCATCATCGTCTCAGCCGCCTGAAAATCGGCAATAACCCCGTCCTTTAAAGGCCTCACGGTTTTGATGTTATCATGGGTTTTCTCATGCATCTGCATCGCCCGTTTACCGACGGCTATCACCTTATCCGTTTTCCTGTCGATAGCGACGATGGAGGGTTCATCCACCATCACCTTTTCATGTGCGATAATCAATGTATTGGCCGTTCCGAGATCTATTGCTATCTCTTGCGAAAGAAAATTAAATATACCCATGTACCTGTTTAGTTTTAGCCTGCAGCGTGCAGGTTGAAATTACGTTTTAATGTTTAAAATGTCTTATACCTGTTAACAACATCGTCATTTGCCGGGCATTGCAATACGCAATGGAATCGCCGTCCTTAACGCTGCCGCCCGGTTGAATCACAGCCGTGATGCCCGCATCAAACGCTATCTCCACGCAATCGGGAAACGGGAAAAACGCCTCGCTCGCCATCACCGCTCCATTGGTTTCAAAACCGAAGTTCCTCGCTTTGGCAATCGCCTGCTTCAGGGCGTCCACCCTGCTGGTCTGACCGACGCCCGACGCTATTAACTGTCCGTTCTTCACCAGTGCAATCCCGTTGCTTTTCAGATGCTTTACGGCCATTTCGGCAAACAATAAATCATCAGACTCCTGTTGGGACGGCTGGCGGTTGGTTACCGCGGTTACAGTCCGTGCATTTGCCAGCGTTGTGTTTCTGTCTTGCAGCAAAACACCGTTCAACAAACTCTTAAACTGCTGTAACGGAAATACAAATTGTTTTTGTTTAAGCAGGATGCGGTTTTTTTTCGATTTGAGCAGATCGAGCGCCGCATCGCTGAAACCGGGGGCAATGCATACTTCAAAAAACAGCGGGTGAATCGCTTGTGCCGTTTCCAAATCCACGGCGCCGTTCGCAATTAAAACGCCGCCGAAAGCAGAGACCGGATCGGCGGCCAACGCTCTTTGATAGGCTGATTGCAGGTTTTCACCAAGCGCCAGGCCGCAGGCATTGGTATGTTTTAAAATAGCAAAACCCGGTTGACCATGTGCTATTTTCTGCATATCCTCCATCAGGAATACAGCGCTTTCAATATCCACCAGGTTGTTGTAAGAAATTTCTTTGCCGTTTAATTTTTCAAATACGTCGTCCAGGTTTCCGAAATAGGTGGCGCTTTGATGTGGATTTTCGCCGTAGCGCAACGCCATTGCATCGCCAAAGGTCCGGAAAATCCCGCTGTTGGTATCGCCGGTAACATAGTTGGCGATACTACAATCGTAGGCAGTAGTTATGCGAAATGCTTTGCCGGCAAATTCCCGTCTCTGTTCCAAACTGCTGATGCCTCGTTGTTCGTTTAATACGTTGCTGAGAGCGTCATAATCATTCTTTGATGCGATAACCAACACATCCCTGAAATTTTTTGCCGCAGCACGAATCAGCGACACGCCGCCGATATCGATTTTCTCGACAATCTCCTGCTCCTCCGCAGAACGCCGCAGCGTTTCTTCGAACGGGTAGAGGTCGACGATTACTAAATCGAAGGCCGGGATGGCGTATTGTTCCATCTGCGCCACATCACTCGCCTCATTGCGCCGCCCCAGTATCCCGCCAAACACCTTTGGATGCAGTGTTTTAACCCTGCCGCCTAAAATGGATGGGTATCCGGTGAGATCCTCCACCGCATGTACCTGCACCCCCATGTCGGCAATAAATGCCGCCGTCCCACCGGTAGAATATATTTGAACGCCCAATGCGTCGAGTTGCCGGATTATTGCATCGAGGCGATCCTTGTAATACACAGAAATGAGAGCAGTCTTAATAGTTACGGGAAATAGCATGCGCAGTAATAAAAATAAGTTGCAAAGTTAGTGGATACATACTGAATTCGCCTATTGCATTTCGCATTTCCCGTTTTTTTATAAAATCAAAAGCCGGCAGATTATTCTGGTTTATCATGATTACATTTGTAATTCTTTGATCCGTATAATTACACCTGCAAACAGGTAGAATTTTTTTAGGGAATTGGATGTTTTGAAATTTCGGGGATGAGTATGCATGCGATGAGCGCCATAATAATTGCCGGCGGGCAAAGCAGCCGGATGGGGCGGGATAAAGGCCTGATGGACTGGAATGGCAAGGCGATGATACAATACGTAATCGAAGCCGTTTCGCCCCTGGTAAGCAACGTGCTGTTGATTACAAAAAACCCGCTGTACAAGCGTTTCGGGCTGGAGTCGTTCCCCGATTTGATTCCGGGCTTAGGCCCTGCCGGTGGAATTTACACCGCTTTACACGCCAGTAAATCGGAAGCGAACATGATTCTCAGTTGCGATATTCCTCTGATAACGACACCGACATTGCAAATTTTAAAAGACCGGCACAAGAGTTTTGAAATTACATTGGCTGCAACAGGCAATGTACCCGAACCCTTAATCGGCATTTATAATAAGAGTTGTTTTACCAAATGGAATGCGCTGATCGCACAAAAAAAAACGGCAGTACATCAAATGATACGGCAATTTAATACGCAAATTATCGATATGACAACCATTGCGGGATTCAACCGCAATGAATTTACGAATATCAATACGCCACAGGAGTTGGAAAATTTAACACTATGAAAATTCAGGTACTTACATTTGGAGTGATAAAGGAAATTATTCCGGAGGCGCATTTCGAAGTTGCCCCGGCATGCAGCGTTTTGCAGTTGCGCAATTTTTTGAATGACCGCCATAGCGCTTTAAGGGGAATTCCCTACCTGGTGGCAGTAAATAAATCGATAGCTCCGGAGCAATACATCATTCAAACAGAAGACGAGATTGCATTACTGCCGCCGTTTTCAGGAGGATAACCCTATGCGTGAAACAGCGATCCGCTATGCGAGACAAATGCAATTACCCAAGATCGGGGAGTCGGGGCAAGGGTTACTTGCCGCTGCAAGCGTATTGGTAGTAGGCGCCGGCGGTTTGGGCTGCCCGGTACTCTCCTATCTCGCCGCCGCCGGCATCGGCAGGTTGGGCGTTATCGATTTTGATACGCTGGAATTGTCAAACCTCCACCGGCAACCGCTATACGACACCATGGACGTCGGCCGGTTGAAGTCAAAAGCCATTACCGACAAACTGCAGTTGTTAAATCCCGAAATTCAAATCATCCCCTATACCGATCGCCTTACGCAACACAATGCCCTGGATATTTTTAAATCCTATGCGATTATCGTCGATTGTACGGATAATTTCAGCACGAGGTATATTATCAACGATGCATGCATACTGCTGAATAAGCCATTTGTCTATGGCAGTGTATTTCAATACGAGGGACAAGTGGCGGTATTCAATTACAACGGCAGCGCTACCTATCGCTGCGTTTTCCCGCAACCACCGGCACATGGTACGGTTCCCGACTGCAATACCAGCGGCATTATCGGCACCATAACCGGCGTGATTGGCACATTGCAGGCGAACGAAGTCATCAAGATGATTTGTATGCCCGAGCATGTAATCCAAAACACGGTGCTCACCTGGAATGCACTCACACAGTCGATGTACACCCTGAATATTCAACGCAGCGCAGAGGCGTTAGCACTGGTCCCCGCAGACAAAAACTCTTTCAACGCCTTCGACTATCCGGCTTTTTGCGGCGAGCCCGTGGTTCAAAAAGTCACGGCACAAGAGTTTGGCGCCTTAGACTTACAACAATTTTCATTAATCGATGTGCGGGATGCCAACGAGTTGCCACAGGCGGCATTTGAATGTATCAGTATTCCCTTTTCCACTATGGAGGCGGGTATAGAAGCTACGCCGCTAAAACCGCAGGCCATTGTTTTCTGCAACAGCGGATCACGCAGTATCCGGGCTATTCCACTGTTGCAGAAAAAATTCCCGGGCACGGAATTCATACATTTACAAGGCGGTATTCAGTCATTACCTACGAATTATTCAACAATTACATAAATGCAGACACATAAAAAGAAACAGGTTTTTATCGAAGGGGCGATTACGCCTTCTTTTATTGCCGACAGCATTGCAAAACACAGTGCGAAAACGGATATCGGCGCACACAGCATATTTCTCGGGCAGGTGCGCAGCGATATCGCAGAAGGTAGTAAGGTAACGGCGATTGAATACACGGCGTATATCGAGATGGCCGAAGCGGTGTTTCACACCATACGGGAGGATGCCTTTTCAAAATACCAACTCAGTTGTATGCATATTTATCACAGCCTGGGAACTGTGCGAGCCGGGGAAATCAGCTTATTCGTATTTACATCTTCGGCGCACCGGCGGGATGCAATCGATGCATGCAGCGAAATCGTAGAGCGCATTAAAAAAGAAGCGCCCGTCTGGGGCAAGGAGCTCCTGGAAGACGCAACACATCAGTGGAAACAGAATACCTAAAATCATGAATAATATAACAGATAAAATATTTACACATCGCAGTGCCATTGCTTCTGCCATCGTCGCAACGAGCAGTGATACCACCATTCAATTGATTAATGACCACGCCATTCCGAAGGGCAATATTTTCGAAATGAGCAAAGCCGCCGCATTACTCGCCATAAAAAATACCAGTAATGTCATTCCCGACTGTCATCCGCTGCCGGTAGAGTTTGCTTCTGTCAATGCACAGATAAACGGATTGGAAATTCATATTCGTGTAGAAGTCCAAACAATTTATAAAACGGGCGTGGAAGTGGAGGCGATGCACGGGGCTGCCATTGCTGCATTGACTATGTACGACATGCTGAAACCCGTTGACAAAGGGGTGGTGATAAAAGAAATTCGCCTGGCGGAGAAGCGGGGAGGAAAATCGCAATACCGCGATATTCTTTCAACGCCGGTTAGTTCTGCAGTAATCGTGTGTTCCGACTCCGTTGCTGCAGGCAAAAAACAGGATAAAGCCGGAAAAGCGGTGATCGATAAACTAAAGCCCTACCCAATAGAAATAGCCACCTATGAAATAATACCGGATGAGCCCGAAATACTCAGGCAAAAAGTAAACGACCTGTTAGCCCGAAATATCCGGTTAATACTCATATCCGGAGGTACGGGGCTGTCAAAACGAGACACCACACCGGAGGTTATACAGCCCATGCTGGAACGTGAAATCCCCGGTATCATGGAAGCAGCGAGGAGTTATGGGCAACAACGCATGCCGTACGCTATGCTGAGCCGCGGC
Source organism: uncultured Chitinophagales bacterium (assembly GCA_964492065.1). Taxonomy (GTDB): domain Bacteria; phylum Bacteroidota; class Bacteroidia; order Chitinophagales; family BACL12; genus JADKAC01. The sequence continues at coordinate 264,609 of CAZBHH010000001.1, forward strand.
GTAGCGGGTATGATCGGCGATAGCGTCATCATCACCCTGCCGGGTTCCACACGGGGCACAGAGGAAACGCTGGATGCGCTGTTTCCCCATGTGCTGCATATCTTTAAAGTAGCCAAAGGCGCCAGGCACGATGCGTAATCTGCGGAAAATACACGTGAAAGCGGCGCCTGAAATGCATAATGCTCCCCGCTCCTGTCAACTGCGGTTATAGTTAATTTTTAACTCGCGGGTGGCCTTTTTCAAATCGCCTTCCGCCCCTATCGCATTCCAGAATGCCGGAAATTCCTTTTCGATTTTCTCCAGGTGCATCACCATAGTATGCGTCTTGTTTTTCAGAAACATCCGGATATTGGTATTTACGGTGTCCACGTAGAAGCTGCAGATACGCACCTTATCCTTCCCGGTTAGAAATAGGGTGGGCGTAAATAAAATTCCCTCGCTAAATGCCCTGATAATGCTGCCCTTATTCTTCCAGCGCCGGTTAAAGCTATCAATAGTGGCTTCCCTGTTGCGCAGCAGATGGACATAAAAGGCATTATCGCCGTACATATCTTCTATGGCGCCCAGGAACCAGGCAAGCCGGTTATCGGCCTCAATATGATTTTCCGGAAAGACAATCCGGTCATCACCTGTCCGTTTTGACCTACTTTCATGGCCACTGGTATAGTTGGTTATGTGTTTGCATGCTTTTATGAAGGTGGAGGAACCGCTTCTACCGGTACAAAGGATAAATACTTGCATTACCATTCTACAATTGAGGTTTGTAAAATAAAAAAAAAGAATTGCTCTTACCAAAATTTTGCGGAGGTGTACAATTGAGGCTCTTTCATTTACATGGAAAAACAGGAATCATTACATTTGTCGCAAACAATTAATTGCAATGAGCCCATTTCCTACGGATATTGAAATAGCGCAGAGTGCTGCTATTCAACCTATCGCTTCGATAGCAGCCAAACTCGGCATCAACAGCGACGACCTCGATTTTTACGGCAAATACAAAGCGAAACTTCCGCTCTCATTTATAGATGAAGAAAAAATCAAAAAGTCCAAACTCATCCTGGTAACGGCAATTAATCCCACACCTGCCGGCGAAGGCAAGACCACGGTATGTATCGGTCTGAATGAAGGGTTGAATAAAATAGGGAAAAAAGCGGTAGTGGTATTGCGTGAGCCCTCGTTGGGGCCGGTATTCGGAATGAAAGGCGGCGCCGCAGGCGGCGGATATACCCAGGTAATACCCATGGAGGATATCAACCTGCATTTCACCGGTGATTTTGCAGCGGTAGAAAAGGCGAACAACCTGTTAAGTGCACTTATCGACAATAACTTAAATAATAAAGTCAACCTCGGGATCGACCCTCGCACCATTAAATGGAAACGGGTTATGGATATGAACGACCGGTCGCTGCGCCATATCGTAATCGGCCTGGGCGGAACGACCAATGGCATTCCGAGAGAAGACGGTTTCAATATAACTCCGGCATCGGAGGTAATGGCCATATTATGTATGTCCACCAGCTTTGCCGATTTGAAAAAACGGCTGGGAGATATTTATATCGGGCAGACCTTTGATAAAAAACCGGTATTTGCCCGCGACCTGAAAGCCGGCGGCGCTATGGCCTTGTTGTTAAAGGATGCCATAAAGCCCAACCTGGTGCAGACGCTGGAAGGCAATCCCGCGATAATTCACGGGGGGCCGTTTGCAAATATTGCCCAGGGAACAAACACCATCCTGGCGACCAAAATGGGGCTCAGCCTGTGCGATTACGTAGTTACGGAAGCCGGATTCGGCGCCGACTTGGGAGCCGAGAAATTTATGGATATCAAGTGCGGTTATGCCGGTTTCGGCCCGGATGCCATTGTGATAATCGCAACAATTCGGGCTTTGCGGCATCACGGCGGAGCAAAGAAGGACGAGTACAATACGGCCAGCATAGAACGGGTGCGCAAGGGCATGGAAAACCTGGAAAAACATATTGAAAATTGCAAGAAATTCGGCCTGTTACCCGTGGTGGCCATCAATAGTTTCCCGACAGATTCCGCCGAAGAGGTGCAACTGGTAATCGACCGCTGCGCCGAACTCGGCGTGAAGGCAGTGGTGAGCGACGGATTTGCCAAAGGCGGCGCCGGTGCAACTCAATTTGCCCAGGCGGTTGTCGAAAATATCGACAGCGGAGTAAACCACTTTAAAAAGTTATACGACTGGGCATTACCGGTTGAGGAAAAAATCAAGACGATTGCAACGGAAATTTACGGGGCCGACGGCGTCGAGTATTCCTCTGCTGCAAAATCGCAATTAAAGATGATCAAGGAGTTAGGGTTCGACCATATGCCCGTCTGCATGGCAAAAACTCAAAAATCGCTGAGCGATAATGAAAAACTTACCGGCCGGCCAAGAAACTTCACCATTACCGTCCGCGAGTTTGAATTTGCCGCCGGCGCCGGATTCGTAATTCCAATTCTCGGCGATATGATGCGCATGCCGGGGCTGCCCGCTATCCCCGCCTCCGAAGGCATGGACATCGACGACAACGGTAAGATAACCGGCCTGCAGTAATCAGTGAATCATGCGAGGTAGCTTTCCCGTTGCAGGTGAAAAATGCGCATAGGGGCAGGGTGTGTAATATAATCTGGTATAAATCCAAAGCGTTATTATACCTTTGAATGAACGGATTTAAATGTATTCCATGCGCATTGCTTTGATATGTATAATACTTTGCTGTTACAGTGCGATACAGGCACAGTCGGGCAATATCGTTATTCACGACAATGCCGGCGCCAACGCATTGGTAGAGAAATATATCCTGTTTAATACGACGCACAACAAACTTCCCGGATGGCGGATTCAAATCCTTTCGACCCCGCAGTTGAGCGAAGCAAAAAAAGAAAAGGGAAAGCTGATACAACAATTTTTGGAAATGCATGCCACTATCATTTTTGAGGCGCCCAATTACAAAGTGCGTGTAGGTGATTACCGCAACAGAATAGATGCCACCCGCGACTTACAGGAATTGATTCTCTATTATCCCAATGCATTTATTTGCAAAGACCTGGTGGATGTGAAACGATTATGAACCAGATAAAAAATCAAATCCAGCAATTAGCTGCCTCCTATTTTGAAGAAATCCGCAGCATCCGCCGGCACCTGCACGCTCATCCCGAATTGAGTTTTGAAGAGTACAACACCGCCGCTTTTGTCGCAGAAAAGCTTTCGGAGTTTGGAATTCCATTTACGGGCGGCGTGGCCAAAACCGGCATCCTCGCAATCGTGGAAGGTAAGGCGACGGGAAAGACGATTGCGCTGCGTGCGGATATGGATGCCCTGCCTATCACCGAAAGCAATGCGGTGGAATACCGGTCGCAAAATACCGGCGTGATGCATGCCTGCGGCCACGATGTGCATACCGCCTGCCTGTTAGGAGCGGGAAAAATATTAAACACATTAAAACATACGTTTAATGGGACCATTAAATTGGTGTTTCAACCATCCGAAGAACGCATGCCCAGCGGAGCACAGGCGATGATCCGCGAAGGCGTATTGGAAAATCCGGATGTGGATTTAATGTTCGGTCAACATGTCTTTACGCCGTATAAAGTAGGCACCCTTGCATTTTGCCCCGGCAAAATGATGGCATCCACCGATGAGTTATACATCACTATAACCGGCAAAGGCGGTCATGCAGCCTACCCGCATCAGTTGGTTGACCCGGTGGTAATCGCAGCCCAGGTTATTACGGCTTTGCAACAATTGATCAGCCGAGCGATTTCACCCACCGACAGCGCTGTAATCAGTATTGGAAAGGTAATCGCCAACGGCGCAACGAACGTGATACCCGACGATGTACAAATGGAAGGCACCTTGCGGACAATGGATGAAAAGGTGCGACAATTATTACACGAAAAAATTACCGGTACAATACAAGGCATGGCAGGTGCGATGGGCGCCCGTGCCGATATCCAAATAAAAATCGGCTACCCCTCGCTGGTAAATGATATCGGGCTCACCCACCGAAGCATCGCCAATGCAAAAGAATATTTAGGCGACGCAAATGTGTTTATCGCCGAGCCGCGAATGGGCGCCGAGGATTTTGCCTTTTATGCACAGCAAGTCCCCGCCTGTTTCTACCGCCTGGGAACCGGCAACCCCGAAAAGGGAATTACCTCCAACATTCATACACCGACATTTGATATTGACGAGGAGGCTTTAATTACAGGTATGGGATTTATGGCGTATAACGCATTGATGGCTCTGGGTTAATACCCGCAGAAACCGGAATTACACATCCCGGCCATATCTAAACCGGGAAACAGCAGGGAGGTGTGCAGCTATTGGATACATCATTTATACCCAGTACGCATACCCTAAGGGTGGCTGATACCCGAATACCTCCTGGAGCACATAGGCAAAAGTTCCCAGAACGACATACAAATAACTGCGCACAAATACCTTTAAGGGTTTTCTCGGGAAATAGATATTGAACTTTTCCAGCAAATAAGCATAGAAGGTAAAATCCTTGTCTTCCTCGATATTATGCGCCGCATTCATCAGGCAACGGTTAAAAAACACGAACTGCAGCAATACAATGCCATAGGCTATCCACATTACCCACCAGTCAACGAGAAAGGGCCCCACCCACGACAAAATGGTTACCGAAAGGTGCACGTAAAACATGGTATTGATCTGAGTGGGTATCGGCTGGCGTTGATTCTCCATTGTGCTAAAATACTAATACAATTCTGAACTTCATTCAAAATCATTTAAAATGACTTAAATCAATTATAAAAAAAAAGGTCACTGTTTAACATTATATTTGAAAATTCCCCCGGCAAATTAACAATTGTTATCTTAAAATTTAAATTGTATTTACACGTTGCATTTTAATCCAAAATATTTTTGCGTTGATAAAAGCTTTAAGTGCTTAAACCAATTGAAATTACTTATCCTTTTAACCGTAAAACGTTGGAATCAACCTTAAGCAACATTAAAATATTATATGTAGAAGATGATGAAACCCTCGCATTTGTAACTATTGACAATCTCAGCAGGAAGGGTTATATCATCACGCATTGCAAAGATGGATTAGAGGCAATTAAGACATTTCAGTCTGAAAAATTCGACCTGTGTATTCTGGATATCATGTTGCCGCAGATCGACGGTTACGCCGTAGCTCAGATCATTCGCAACACAAATGAAACCATCCCGATAATATTTCTTTCAGCAAAATCAACGCTGGATGACAAGCTGCTGGCATTGCGCACCGGCGGCGATGATTTTTTGTACAAGCCTTTCAGCATGAATGAGCTGATCATGCGCATACAGGTGTTTTTGCGCCGCAGCGGCGAAAAAAATAAAAAGGCAAAGCTAACCGACGAGGTACTGCAAATCGGTGAATTCAAATTCAATCCCGCATTGCGTCAAGTGTCAATCAATCAACAAATAAAAACATTGAGCAACGGCGAATCGAAGTTGTTGTACTTACTCGCTTCCAATATCAATAATATCGTGTACAAGGAAGACATCCGGGCGCAAAATGAAATCAACGGCCGCTTCTCATCCAAGAGTTTAAATACCAATATTTCAAAACTCAGACGGCTGTTGGAGACAAACCCCAAAATAACGATTGAAAACGTGCGTGAAATCGGTTTCCGGTTGCGGGTGATTGACTAAGAAGAATTACAAATCCTTGCGCATGAAGATGCGCCTCGCCACAATAGCGGGAATTGCAATCCAAATAAATAATATTCCCGCCGAAAGCAACATCCCCAAATTGCTGCCGAAGAATTTATTGTATAGTGCGCCCGTATAACCCATCAATGCAGACAAGTCTAATTGGAGAAGCACCAAAATCCTGGAAAGATCTACGGGGTTTAGCGCCGTCAGGATGAGAATGGGCTGTTCCAGCGGATAATCGGAAAAGCTGAAAACGATCCACAACAACAATCCATCGTAAATCAGCGCAAAGAAAAACCACAGTAGAATAGACATGCCAATGCCCCTTGATTTATCCCGTGCAATAACCGAAGTGAGAACAGCCAGGCTGATGAATACCAGTGTCAGCAACAGGGCAGATATCACCAACAATCCGCCTGCCCACACCGGGAAATACATTAATACCGGTATGCCGATTCCGATAACGACCGCAGCGCACATGGCGATGGACAAGCTGAAAAACTGGCCCAGGATAATTGTACTGCGCTTTACGGGTTGTGCGAGCAGCAATTCCGTAAACTCAGAAGCATTGTATTGGTGAATGGTTGAGAAAATGATACTCACCATCGGCAAAACGATCAACACTATATTCAACAGACTCATCACTCCCTTCACGGGGTTTACATCGAGGTTAAAAAAGCTGACCGAGACTAAAAATAAAAATACGGTATAGGAAACCACCACCCGGTTGCGCAGAATATCGTGCAGATTGTATTTAATAATATTGATCATGATTGACGCATTACAGCCGCTATTGCTTTGTTCAATGATTGTTCGCCGGTTTCGCTCCGCAGTGTTTCCATCGACTTATAAAATTTAATCCTGCCCTCGACGATAAATAAAATATCGGTTGTAAATTCTTCCAAATCGCTCAGGATGTGCGAGGTTATCAGGATCAGTTTGCCTGCGGCTTTTTCCTGTAATATTTTTTGTTTCAGAATTTCTGCCGAAATCGGGTCCAGGCCTGCCGTCGGTTCATCCAGTATGAGTATGTCCGGATTAAACATAAAGGCGAGGCATGCGCTTACTTTTTGCCGGGTACCTCCCGACAAGGTGCGCATATATTTCGACCTTATATCGCCAATTTCAAAGGCTTCGTACAGCGTATTATCAATAGCGCCCTTGTGGCGGCGGATACTTTGCAGCATATCAAACACCTGGCCTACCCGCATATTGTCGGGATAGCGCCCAATCTGCGGCATATACCCGATATTGTCCCTATAACCGTAATCGTGGGCAATATTCTTCTTATCGAACAGAATGGTTCCGCTGTCGGGAATCACCATACCGAGCAGGCATTTTATCAGCGTGGTTTTGCCGGAGGCGTTCGGCCCGATAAAGGAAACGGCCTTGCCTTTGGCGAGTTGTAAATTGATGTCGTTCAGGACGTGCAATTTGCCGAAAGACTTATGCAGGTGTTGTATCTCAATCATAACTCAATGGGTTGCATATAAGGTGTATTGTCCACCAGGTTTTCAGGTGTCAATCCGGGCAATATTTTTTCCGCCTTGTCAACAAGGTATTGCGCAAAGCTGCGATACAACATTATCGCTTCCGGAATTTTTTCCACGATTATGGCAAACAGGCTCACAGGGTGATAGGGCACGTCGCCCAATGAGTTTCTGTCCAGATCATATCCTTCGTACTTATCCCAGTAGTTGCCGTTGAACGTATTTAATACCAGGCTTCCGTTGGTGGAAACATCGAATGAATTATTGAGAAAATTGTTTTCCTCAAACGCCACATCGGTGCAATTCGCGGTTATTATCAATGCCCATCCGTTGTCCGAAATCGAATTGCGCTGAGCCGCAATACGACTGCTTCCCTCCATGTGAATGGCTATTGAATTATCCCAAAACACATTCTCAAAAATTTCACTGTCGGTAATATCCTTCAACAACAGGCCGAAGGACGAGCTGCTCCGGTTCTTTTCAAATCTATTGTTTTGCATGCGCACCCACTTTGAGTACATCACCGCAACGCCCGCCCCGTTTTCCGAGAACGTATTGTGCAGGTATATATCATTGTTGGAGAACATAAAATGCAATCCGTAGCGGATATTTTTATAACACCTGTTATCCGAAATAATGCTGTTGGAGACAAACTCCAGGTAGATGCCGTCGCGGTTGCCCGTTATGGTATTTTTCTCTATGGTAATCGCATCGCATTTCCATAAATGAATTCCATTGCCGGAGGTGTTTTCTGTTTTGGGTGTACTCGCAATTGTATTATTTATTATTGCGTTGCTATCGGACTTGGCGAGATAAATACTAAAGTAGTTATCGGACAATGTATTGTTCAACACTTGCACGTGTTTCACTTCCGTAAGTCGGATTGCTGCATTTTCGTGGAGATCGGAGGGTTTGGAATGTCGAATAACCCATCCCTGGATGGTTACCGAATCCGACAGCACAATAAAACCCTCGCCTTTATAGTCGATATCCAAAACAGGTTGATTTTTACCGATAACAACCAGGGGTTTATCGATTACCACATTGTACTCACTGAAGACACCGCCATCGATAATAATAGTATCGTAGGGCGCTGCAGATGCTATCTGTTGTTGTAAAATGCCATTGGTCTTTACATCGGCCGCCTGGTCCGATGCCGGTTGTGCAGGTAGCAGACAGACAATAATACAAATGAACGCAAAGGCAATTGTTTTTTTCATAGCGGGAATTGCCGGAATTATTTAGCGGACATAGTTGTCACCTGCTCCCATTGCAAAATTTCTCCTCCCTTTTCCCGCATCACTTCTTTTAATGAAGCTTCGGATGCGAAGGCGGCAATATTTCCCCCCATCGGCGATTTAAATTCCGGGTTAAATAAAAACGATGCCTGCGTATGTTCAACAAACTGGCCGGAAAGAAAATCTGCTATAAACATGTGCGCCGTATTATCAGAGCCCGGCATTTGTTGTTCGCGGTATTTCACCAGGCAAAACAAATCGTCGAACTTATAGGTCTTTCCCTTGTCGGTTTGCATTTCACAACCGAACCGGGTATCGACAATAGTCATTTTGCAGAAAGCGCATGCGTCTTCGCCGTAGGCAATTGGCACAGGCCCGGATTTGACACAACCGACCAAAAGCATTACCCCGGAAACGAGGTAAGCTATGGGTGTATATTTTTTCATGTTCAGGCTGGTTTTTTCTTTGAGAAATAAAAATATTCCGCTCCCACCATTACAAACAATATGGCAGTGCTGATCATCAACGCCAGTCCGCCCACATCGGGTTGGCTCCACGCATCGAAGTTTAACAAACGCTTATGGCCTATCAGCGGCGGCTGATAGGTCATACCTGGTATTTTAATCGCCGCATTCGGGTCGAGGTTATGCCCGTAATCGTAGCACCATTGATAGAAATCGTACAAGCCTAACGAACCTATGATCAGGATGGAAATTGCCCAGGTGAGCATTACCCATCTGCGGTTGATAATAAAAGTCAGAATTCCCAGTCCGATCATTCCATATAAGATGAGGTACATAAACCCGAATTCGGGAAACATCTCCTCTTTAATATGCTGCATGCCGATATAGTGGTTCAACCCGTTTATCACTTCTACATCACCGGTAAGTTTATCCTTCCAGATTTGCAGGTAAAGGCCTTCGGGATATTGCGGAGCGAATAAGTCAATACGCCAGATCGGATAGAACAAGGTTGGTATCATTCCCAGAGCACATACTAAGAGAACTACCCTTGTCACCCTATTTAATTTTTTCATCTTTCTTGAGTTTAATGAGCCCCCGCCCCAAATGGGCGGGAACTCATTTTAATAGTTTATAATCAAAACGCTAATTAGCAGTTTCGTTCAATGATCCTTTCAGCTCAACATTACTTCCCGCGGGAGACACACGGATATACCCCGACATCTCCTGGTGTAACGCAGAGCAGAAATCAGTGCAATAGAACGGGAATACACCGGGTTTCTGAGGCACCCATTTCAGTGTCAGCGTCTCGCCCGGCATGATGAGTAATTCAGCCGTATTCATCCCTATCACGGCAAATCCGTGCGGGACATCCCAGTCCTGTTCCAGGTTTGTAACGTGGAAATACACTTCATCGCCCACTTTTACACCTTCGATATTATCCGGGGAAAAGTGCGAACGGATGGAAGTCATTTTGACATGCACCTCCTTGCCGTTTCTGGTCACACCGGTTTCTTTTTCGCCTTTTGAAGCATAGGGGTGTGTATTTTCTTCAATTTTAAAAATCTTCACCTGTTTGTCTTTAATCAGATCGGCGGGCAAAGCCTGGGCGTAATGGGGCTCGCCGATTGTCGGGAAGTCGAGCAATAATTCCATTTTTTCGCCATCGATAGAATACAATTGCGCCGACTGTGTCAACTCGGGGCCGGTAGGCAGATACCTGTCTTTGGTAATTTTATTCAATGCCACCACATATTTACCGTAAGGCTGTTTGGAGTCGCCGCCCGGCACCATTAAGTGGCCGATTGAATAATAGGTAGGAACCCTGTCCACAACCTTTTGAGTAGCCACTTCCCACTTGGTAATCTCGGAGGAAACGAACATCGATGTATAGGCAAAACCTTTACCGTCGAACTCGGTATGTAGCGGGCCTAATCCGCAATCTTTCACCTCCCCGGTAAGCACCGCCTCATATTTGAGCACGGGGATACCGCCAAATTCGCCATCTGTTGCATTGGCGGCGATTGCCGCCTGTATTTTATCGAATCCATACACCGGAATCATGGCTGCCAGTTTTCCTGCTGCGGTGATATATTGCCCGGTAGGATCCACATCCACACCATGCGGAGATTTAGGACAGGGCAGGTAGTACATCAAACCCTTTAGGTCTTCGGTTGTAAGAGTCGTAATTTCTTTGAACTGCTCCGATACGGCGTAGTGGGTTTTATCATCCATATAATTATGATAGGTATTGATAGGTGTTTTCTTACCGGTGCCGTTTTTCACCAATTCCTCCACTTTTTTCCAGTTGATTGCCAGGATGAAGTCTTTATCTTTCTGGCTCGCATTCACTTCGAGCATGGTATGGGCTAATTCGCTATTGTAACATGTAAAGAACATCCAGCCGGAAGAAGGGCCTTTGCCGTGGTGGGCGAGGTCGTAGTCGAACGCCGGCACTTCGATCTGGAAAGCGGGGCGCATTTTGTTTTGGGTGGTGGAAGCGCCGTCCACACTGATAAAGGTAATCACGCCTTTAAAATTTTCCTTATAGGAATTAATCGGCACATCCGCATTTGATCCGTACGGCATTGAAAAACGGGTAGCGCTCACCACGTATTCCGAATTTTCGGTAATAAAAGGTGATGCGTGATTGCCGCCCGTATTCGGGATTTCAATAATTTCCTTGGTAGTAAATGTCGTGAGGTCAATACGTGCTATGCGGGGCGTATTATTGCCGTTGATAAACAACCATCTGCCGTCGATTACGCCGTCGGTTTGGGAAAGCTGGGGGTGATGCGCATCGTCCCAGGGCTGAAACCCATAAGAGGTGTTGAGCATACCTTTAGTTTCTTCGCTGAAACCGTAGCCTTTCTCGGGGTCGAGGCTGAAAACGGGAATCACCCGGAACAGACGACCGGACGGCAATCCGTAAACGCCCACCTGGCCGCTGAATCCGCCTGAGGCGAACATGTACAGTTCATCGTATTGCCCCGGTGGAACATACACCTTGGCGGCTGCGTTACCGGTAACTGCCGTCGTTGCACCTTTTGGCTTACATCCTGTTGTAGATGCGGACAACATCGCCGCAACAGCAATCCCTGCTGCTACAGCAATACTTCTGTAGTATTTCAATTTTTAGACTTTAAGAGTTAACTAATTATTTTTCGCCGTCGTTGCTGCGCATGTATTCCAAAATATCCCGGGCATCGCCAATGGAAACATTTTGGTTCGGCATCCGCGTCAGGCACAATTGCAGTAATTTCTGCGCCTCCGGATCTTTTTCCAGCATTACATCCACGTTGGTAATCATGTTCATAATCCATTCAGGCTTACGATTTTTCGTAATTCCTGCCCATCCCGGACCCACTAATTGCGTGGAATCGAGGCGATGGCATGCCGAACACTTCATATCGTAAATTTCCATTCCGCGTTTAATGCGTGTCTCGTCTAATGGATTGGTAAGCGTAACTGATTTCACCTCGCCGAAGCCCCTGCCGTCAGCAATCATTTGTTCTTCTTCCGACATGCCTGCGGTATTATTTGCCTTTTCAAGGCTGGCATTATCTTCGGCCTTGGGGCCGCAACTCCAGATAAGCCCGGTGAGTAGCGCTAAAAAAATATACGGCTGTAATCCCATTTTCATAATTTGTCTTATTTGTTTATTAACTTGGGTACGAAATTAAACAGTATGCCTGCATCCATGTATGATATAAATCACTATTTTGACTGAGTTTTATTTTAGTACAATCTAATTCCTTTATGTATCAGCTTAAAACTCCTGTACAATAAATAAATAACTTTACTACACATACAATGGATACGCATCAAAGATACTGGTTTGCTTTATATTTTTGGGTACTGATAGCAGTGATAATATTCCCCCTGCTGGTAAAAGTACGTGCGCCCTACGGCAGGCATACCCGCAGCGGATGGGGCAAAACGATTGATAATCACTTAGGTTGGTTATGGATGGAAATACCGGCGCTGTTGGTTTTTCCGGCGTTGGTAATTTTTGGCCCTTCGGAAAAAAACTGGGTGAGTTGGTTACTCGTTTTTCTATGGATGGTTCATTATATCCACCGCACCCTGATTTTTCCCTTTCGATTGCGCACACGCAGGAAAAAAATACCGCTCATCATCGTATGGATGGGAATTGTCTTTAATGTGGTAAACGGATTTTTCAACGGGTATTACCTGGGATTCATCAATCAACCGCAGGCTGACGCTCTGCAATGGCATTTCCTCTGCGGACTGTTATTGTTTGCTGCGGGCATGGTTATCAATATAATTACGGACAACAAACTGATTCAACTGCGCCGCAACGGCAATGGTTACAGTATCCCCCAAGGCTGGCTGTTTCGCTATATCAGTTGCCCGAACCATTTCGGGGAAATTATCGAATGGGCAGGATTCGCCCTGGTAGCCTGGAATTTTCCGGCATTCAGCTTTGCGCTGTGGACCATTACCAATCTCTTGCCCCGAGCCTTAAATCACCACGCCTGGTACAAGGAGAATTTTGACACCTATCCCAAAGAGCGCAAAGCTGTTATTCCTTTAATCGTCTGACATGGAAATCGGCATTACCGGCGCCAGCGGCCACGTGGGGGCAAATCTCAGCAGAGCATTATTGCAGCATGGGTATTCGCTGCGCTTAGGAGTGCATGCGCATGCGCACAGCATTGCGGCGCTCAATGCCGGGCATGTCGCATTAAACATTACCGAAGCGACGCAGGTGGAGCATTTTGTAAAGGGCTGCGATATCGTTGTACACCTGGCCGCCAAAATCTCTATCGATGGCGACCCAAAGGGCATTGTTTCAGCCATTAATTTGCAAGGGACACAAAACGTAATCAAAGCCTGTGAAAAATTCAAGGTCAAAAAACTCATTCACCTGAGCAGTATTCACGCATTTGATCCGCAACCGCTCCGGGAAATTTTGGATGAAACCCGGCCGTATATTTCCGAAAATATCACCCCGTACAACCGTTCGAAAGTATTAGCCGAAAAGGAAGTGCTGCTGGCGATGCAGCGAGGCCTCAACGCCGTAATCATTGCGCCGACATCTGTCTTCGGGCCGCATGATTATTACCCCTCCCTGATGGGGAAGGCGATTCTGGATATCTATCACCGCCGCCTACCCGCACTGACGCCGGGAGGCTATAATTTTGTGTTTGTCGAAGACCTGGTACGGGGCATAATCCATATTATAAAAAACGATTGCCCTTCGGATAAGTATATTTTCAGCGGCACCTATGTCACCATTAAACATGTAGCCGATACCATTGCGGAAATTTGCCACAAAAAGCTGCACTACCGCATTATCCCGTTTGAAGTGATTCAAATAGCATTGCCGTTTTTCAAATTGTATTCCCGAGTTACCGGCAAACCGGCCTTATTTACCCGCGAATCCATGGACACACTACGCCTCAGCCCGCAGCAGGTAAGCAGTGTACGTGCGCAGCGTGAATTGGGATATACTATTACACCTTATGTGGAGGCGATGCAAAAAACCCTCGACTGGTATGCACAGGCGGGAATGCTTAGGGGACTGTAATGAAACCCGGAAAACTCCTATTCTATCGACAAAAAAGCGGCTCCGTCAGTGAAATATTCCTTTATGCGCCGTCGCCAAACTTTTCTGCGAGCAGCTTTTCCAATCCATACATTTCGTCGCGGTATCTCGCCGCCATCAGAAACTCCATATCCTTTGCCGCCTGGATCATTTTCTTTTTCGTCTCGGCAATGGCTTTTTCCAATTGGGGTCGCGTCATGTAGTTTAACACCGGGTCTGCCACCAGCGTGATCTCCTCATGTTCGACATAAGCGGCTTGTTCACCGCCTTTAATTTTCAGTACCGACGCCTGTTCAAAGATTTCTTCCGTGGATTTGGTCACCGTCTGCGGTATGATGCCGTGCTGCTGGTTATACTCTACCTGTTTGGCCCGCCGGCGGTTAGTTTCGTCAATAGTGCGCTGCATGCTGTCCGTAATCTTATCGGCATACATGATTACTTTGCCGTTGGCATTTCTCGCCGCCCGACCCGAGGTTTGTGTCAGTGATCGGGTATTGCGCAAAAATCCCTCCTTGTCGGCATCCATGATCGCCACTAAACTCACTTCGGGCAAGTCCAACCCTTCCCGCAGTAAATTGACTCCCACCACCACGCTTAATTTGCCCAATCGCAGATCCCGCAGAATTTCAACACGTTCCAGGGTATCGACTTCGCTGTGGATATACCTGCAACTCACCTGCATTTTTAACAGGTATTTACTCAGTTCCTCGGCCATGCGCTTGGTAAGCGTAGTAACCAGTACCCGTTCGTTCTTCCTGATGCGTTCGTCAATTTCTTCCAGCAGGTCATCTATTTGGTTGAGTGTAGGCCGCACTTCAATGGGTGGATCCAGCAGGCCGGTGGGCCGCACAACCTGCTCTACAATTACACCGCCGGTTTGTTTCAATTCAAAATCGCCGGGAGTGGCACTCACATAAATCGTCTGACCGATTATGCCCATAAATTCATCAAAATTCAGAGGCCGGTTATCCATTGCCGATGGAAGCCGGAACCCATACTCTACCAGGTTCGTTTTGCGGGAGCGGTCGCCTCCGTACATGGCGCCGATTTGCGGGACGCTCACATGGCTCTCGTCAATTACCAGCAAAAAATCATCGGGGAAAAAATCGAGCAGGCAAAAGGGACGGGTACCGGGTTTGCGGCGGTCGAAAAATCGCGAATAATTTTCAATGCCGCTGCAATAGCCCAATTCCTTAATCATCTCGATATCGAAATGCACCCTGTCTTTTAATCGCTTGGCTTCCAGGTATTTTCCGTTGCGTTCAAAATATGCCACCTGCTCATCCAGTTCCTCGTGAATCTCATGTAAAATCTGCGGAAAAATTTCCTTCGGCGCTATGTATAAATTCGCCGGGAAGATGGCGATATGCTCTGCAGTCTCGATGCGCTTGTTCGTATCGGGATTTACCACTTCGAGTTCTTCAATTTCATCGCCGAAAAAAACGATGCGATAGGTATAATCGGCATAGGCGGGGAATACTTCGACTACATCGCCGTTCACCCGGAAAGTGCCCCGGCGAAAATCGGCTACCGTCCTTGCATACAGCGAATTGACGAGTGCGTGCAGCAACACATTGCGACTTATGACATCCCCCTTTGAAAGGCGAATGATGCTCTCCTTAAACTCGGTGGGGTTGCCGATACCGTAAATACAAGAAACCGTAGCCACGACGATAACATCTCTCCTGCCGCTCTGTAAACTGGATGTGGTCTTCAGCCGGAGCTTTTCCACTTCTTCGTTTATCGACAAATCCTTTTCGATATAGGTGTCCGTATGGGCGATGTATGCTTCCGGCTGATAATAATCGTAGTAACTCACGAAATACTCGACTGCATTGTTCGGAAAGAATTGCTTAAACTCTCCGTACAATTGCGCTACAAGCGTCTTATTATGGCTCAGCACCAAAGTTGGACGCTGCACCTGTTGTATTACATTGGCGATGGTAAATGTCTTACCGCTGCCGGTTACACCCAATAGCACCTGTGCATGTTCTCCGTCCCGAATACCATCGACCAACTGTCGGATTGCTTCGGGCTGGTCTCCGGTGGGGACATAGGACGATGTGAGTTTAAAATCCATTTGAACAAAACTACAACTTTGCGAAACGCAAAATAGTTTAATCCGCCATTGCGGTAATTACTTTTAACTTTGTAAAAAATCCAAGTATGAGAATTAAGGATATAGTTTCAATCAGCGGCATGTCGGGATTATATAAAATAGAAGGTCAAAAACCAAGCGGGCTTATCGTAACTTCACTGACGGAAGGCTGGACAAAATTCGTATCCAACCGCCAACACATGTTTTCGCCATTGGAGAATATTTCTATCTATACGGATACAGACAATGTGGAACTCGTGGATGTATTGCTGGAGATACATGCAAAGAAAGAATCGCATCCGCCGGTGGATACGAAGGCGGATAACGCCGTATTGCGTGATTGGTTTAGGCATATTGTCCCAAATTACGACCATGAAAAAGTGTATGTCAGCGATATTAAAAAACTGATTAAATGGTTTGATATTTTGGAAGCGCATCAAGTCATTTCCGGAGAAATTGAAGCCCGCAACGAGGAGGGAGCAAAGCAGCCGGCAGCGGATGACGATGCATCGCCGTCGGATGACGCCTCAAACGCATAGTATCACAGTTTTATAAACTTCCCCGCAAAGCGCTTATTGCCGTCATTGCAGTACAACATATACATTCCCGGGGTCAAAGCGCTCACATCGACAACTGCCGTCGCATCTCCTTCGATTATTTTCTCGAGCAATTTCCTGCCGTCCAATCCATACACGGCAAGAGTTACCGCTTCGGTAAACGCACCGGTTTGCAACTGTAAATTTTCAAGCACCGGATTATTTACCAGCACACTGTTCAGCAATACAAACTGATCTACCGACAACGGAATATTCGCAGGGTCTTCGATTGCGGTAACTGCATCGATATATATCGAATCGCCGGTGGCTTCATCGTCGTTATTCGCCGCATTCACCGCCACGTAGAAGGTCACATCGCCTTCGGAAGTGGTAGGCGTCCAGTCAAACGACCAGGTCTTGGTATCCACGCCGCTGTTGCCGGCCAATGTATGGGTAATATATTTTTTAAAGCCCACAAATTTTGTCTGCACATCATCGGTGAGCAACATTTCGCCCATGCCGTCGCCTTCCAGGTTTTGAGGGGATGCCTGAAATCCGAAACGCACGCCGCCGGGATTATTTACGGTAACGGAAATGGTATAGGTTTGATTTGCCAGGTAGCCCGTTTCGGGAATATTGGTAGTAATCAGCCCGTCCATGGGCTTGGCAGTGCCCACATGACAATCGGTGTGGGCACAGGTGGAATTGTCGCCGGGAGAACCCGTATTGCCCGAAGGCGCCCCGTCCGGTTTGCCTTCCATCTGCAATCCGCTGATAATTAAAATCATAATGCCAAGTATGGCAACTCCCGAAAAAATTACTTTGTTACTCATCTGTTTGTATTTGAATATGCACCTGCAAGATGCATTTAATTTTTTACTCGGGAAAAGGGACAATTAAAAAATTACATTGTGCTTACTTTATTGTCTTCTGCCATTCTAAGATCTGCTCGGCGGCTTCACGGGATTTTACCTTGTGGATGATATGGATAATCTTTCCATCTTCGCCGATAATGAACGTAAGGCGATGAATGCTCTGCACTATTTTTCCCATGAATAATTTATCGCCGAACACCCCGTATTTTTTTGCGATTTTCAAATCGGGATCATTGATTAAGCGGAAAGGCAGATCGTGTCTATCGGCGAATTTCTTTTTGTTGCTCACCGTACCTTTTGATATGCCGATAATCTCATACCCCGACTTCTTCAATTTGGAATAATTATCTCGCAGATTACAGGCTTCCACCGTACATGTGGGAGTCAGATCGCCCGGATAAAAAAACAGAATCGTCTTTTTCCCTCTCGTACTCTGTAATTCAAATGTATTACCATCCTGGTCCAATCCTTTGAAGTCAGGCGCCTTTCTTCCGGGTTTCAGGTGTGTTATCGATTCCTGGCGCATTGTAAATTACTGTTTATTGTTGCGTTAATTTAAAATTCAATATTTGAATTTGCGAATACCGTTGCTTCGCCTTTGCAATACAATGCAAACTGTATCGAATGGAAAAAAGTTTGAATATACGACTGCGGTATTCCACAGCAATTACCTGTTATATCTTTGTAATCCGGTTTACACCTGTTTATTTTGACTGCCCTTGCGCACGGCGCCGTGCGCATTTATCGAAAGCAGATACAACAATACAAAAGTGACTATGCCATTCACCAGCAGCAATTCATACCCGAACTTATAACCGCCCAGCCACTCAGCGGAGTGTTCGTTGAGAAAGTAACAGAGAACAGGTGGGAGCGCACAAACAAATGGCACCCATCTGTCCCGGACATTGCGCTTCGTCAGAATGCCAAAAGCAAATAATCCCAGCAGCGGGCCGTAGGTATAACCCGCCACCGTAAAGACGGCATTGATAACGGTATCGTTATTAATGCGCTGAAAAACTACAATCACCACGAGCAGCAAAACGGCAAAGGCGATATGAATGAAGTGCCGGGTTGTCTTGTTGGATTCAGACTCGCGGGCACCCTCGGTTTTCCTGCCGAGTATATCGATGTAAAAGGAAGTGGTAAGAGTAGTCAGTACCGAATCGGCGCTCGAAAAAGTAGCGGCTGTGATACCCAGGACAAATACTATGGAGGCAAACATGCCGAGGTGTTCCAGCGCCAGCAACGGAAACAATTTATCCGTTTGTTCGGGGATGGGAATGTGTTGCGCATGTGCGTATTCAAACAATAAGGCGCCGAGGGCGACAAAAAACAAATTGACAAATACCAGGACAATGCTGAACCACTGGATATTCTTCTTTGCCTCACCCAGGGTGCGGATACTCAGATTTTTCTGCATCATATTTTGATCCAGGCCGGTCATGACAACGGCTATCAATGCTCCGCTGAAAAATTGCTTAAAGAAAAAATTTTTCTCGTGCCAATCCCAAAAAAAGATGCGGGCATATTCACTGTTGCGCACGGTAGAAATTATTCCCGGGACATCCAGGTCCATGTTGTCGGAGATGGCGACAATAGATAAAATGACCCCCAGCAATAAAAACGAAGATTGCATCGTATCTGTCCATACCAGCGTTTTAATGCCTCCCTTATAGGTATAAAGCAGGATGAGGACAATAATTATCGAAACGGTTACAATAAATGAAATTCCCCATGCATCGAAAATAAACAGTTGCAACACCATTGCGGAGATATACAATCGAAAGGCGGCGCCGATGAGGCGGGAAATGATGAAATAGAATGAACCGGTCTTCTGCGAGGCGCTGCCGAGCCTGTCGCCGAGGTAAGTGTAAATGGAGGTGAGTTGCAGGCGGTAATACAACGGCAGCAATACTTGTGCGATTACGATGTACCCGAGCACATAACCAAACACGATCTGCATGTATGAAAACTGCACTGAAGCTACCGATCCCGGAACGGAGACAAACGTGACTCCCGACAGCGAATCGCCGATTAGTCCAAAGGCGACGGCATACCAGGGCGACACCCGGTTGCCGATAAAGTAGGCCGTTTGGTCAGCTTTACGGGAAGTGTACCAGGATATGGCAAACAACAGCGAAAAATAAATGATGATAATAATTAAAATTACAGATGCCGGCATGCGATACAATGAGTGCGAAAAATAAACTAATTATTCACGACACGGCGAGCGGTTTTACACATTCGGCAAATCACAACAGCATTATACGAGGTACTTGCCCTCAATGGGCATGCGCCTGCCCGAGCCGAATGCCTTTGGCGACACCCGGAGTATGGGCGGAAACTGATAGCGCTTCCACTCGCTGCTGTTCACCATTTTAACGGAGCGCCGGACCGTGGCGGCATCGAACCCCATAGCGATAATGTCCTGTGGACTTTGGCTCCGCTCGATGTACTGATATAAAATTTTATCCAGCACTTCGTACGGTGGTAAGGTATCCTGATCTTTCTGATCGTGTTTTAATTCGGCGCTGGGCGCTTTATGAATGATATTCCCCGGTATAATTTCAGCGGACTGATTGACATAATCGGCCAAGGCATACACTTCGGTTTTATACACATCGGCCAACACGGCAAGCCCTCCGCACAAATCGCCGTATAAAGTGCCGTAACCAACGGCGGCCTCGCTCTTGTTAGTCGTATTCAACAAAATATAACCGTGCTTGTTACACAAAGCCATCAGGATCATTCCCCGAATCCTCGCCTGCAGATTTTCTTCGGTCACGTCGGCCGGCTTCGACAAAAACGACGGTGTTAATTCCCGGATAAAAGTATTGTACAGGCTGTGAATGGGAATAATTTCATAATCGATTTTCAATGTCTTTGCCAATTGCAGCGCATCGTCCACGCTGTGTTGAGAGGAAAAAGGCGACGGCATCAGCACTGCCTTTACATTTTCATTGCCCAATGCTTTGGCTGCTATTACCGCTACCAGAGCGGAATCCATGCCCCCCGATAATCCGAAAATCGCTTTATTGAAGTGCAGCTTTTCAAAGTAATTGCGCACCCCGTTTATCAATGCTTCATATATCAAAGGGATTTTTTCTTTCGACTGTACCCGCTCTATAACATCCACTCCGCCGGCCAGGACTTCTTCCAGGTCGAAGACCTGCATGGACTCTTTAAAAAAAATCATTTCTGAAAACACTTTGCCGTGTGCATTCATTACCACGCTTCCCCCGTCGAAAATCAAATCGGTCTGGGCGCCGGCATAGTTTACGTAAAACAAGGGCACCTTATAGCGCAGCGCATTTTCCCGCAACACGCCCAGGCGGCTCTGTGCATGTTGGTAATCGAACGGCGATGCGGAAATATTGATCATAACATCCGGCTGTTCCCTCGTCAAGGTATCCATCGGGCAATGCCGGTACATCGGGTTTTCGTTGCCAATATTCCAGATATCCTCGCAGATGGTAAGTGCAATTTTCTTCCCTTTAAAATCAATGCAATGCAATTCCGTATTCGGTTCAAAATAGCGGTATTCGTCAAAAATATCATACGTGGGCAGCAGCGCTTTATGGATAACCGACTGCACCTTGTGCTGATAAATAAAAAATGCTGAATTGTATAAATCCTTTCCTTCAACTACCGGGTTGCGTGAGGGGCTCCCTACTATCACCGCAATATTTGCCGTCAGCGCTTGTATCTGTTCTATCACGGTATAACATTGATCAATAAAATCTTCAAATTCCAGGAAATCTCTCGGCGGGTATCCGCAAACTGCCAATTCTGGGAATACGACAATATCTGCGCCTTGCCGTTCGGCATCTGCAATTTTGGAGGCAATCTTCGAATAATTCGATTCGAAATTGCCGATATGGGAATTGATTTGTGCTAAGGCTATTTTCATAAAAAAACCGTACAAACACATCGCTGTACGGTTCAAAGTTAAGTTGAAAACCGGTTACTTTTCAGAATAAAACACCCAGGCGCAGGCCTAACTGTTTCAGTTGAATGTTTTCATCTGTGGTACTGAAATCCATTACGTTTAAAAATCCGTTTTGGAAAAATATACCGCCGGTTATGATTGTTGTTTCGGTAATTGAGAACTCGGCTCCCAGACCCACAGTAAGGCTCAGGTTAAACAAATTATACTTGTCACCTGTGGCTGTTTCTTCCCGCAGGTTATAATCCTTGACCAATTCGTTGCCGTTTGCATCTTCCATATCGTAGCGAGCTTTGATATTGATGCCGGGAGTCAACCCGAACTGTCCGTAATAGCGCATATAGTTCACTTCGTTAGTGCGCAGTTTAACAGAGAGCGGCACTTCAATATATCCGCAGCGGATGGTGGAATAATACGTATTCAGGGAATCGACATCCTTTAAAAATCCGCCGGCGGTATTGACGATTACACCGGATGAAAACACATAATTATCCGATGGGCCGAGATTTGTCTCGAACAATAATCCATATTGAAATCCCAGTTTCACACCATCGCTTTGGACATCATCGCCGCCGATGCCAAACCAGGAAAACAGCGGTGATGCGGTGAGGCCGAAACGGAAATTTTGAGCAGAAACGGAATATCCTGTTAGTAAGCTCAGAAAAAGAATTACAACAATTTTTTTCATAGTTTTTAGTTTTACCCGGTAATGTCAGAATTCAAGTACAAACTTAAACTTTTTTTAACGATAACTGCAAGTGCGGCATGCATTTTAATATTTGCAACATGCGGCAAAAACAACAGGCCAAAACCTCCGGATGTGTCGGGTATTCCGGTGGACGTCCAAATCGTGCGATTTGAACAGGCATTGATGGGGGCCGACGGGGAAAATTATACTCAAACCATCGATTCTATCCGGAAATTATACCCCGAATTTTTCGACTTGTATTCGGGCAGCGTATTAAATATTCCACTGGAAGACAGCGCTTATAATGTGTACGATACGATTTATACCTATATCATTAACGACAAGTATATGCAACGCCTGAATGACAGTGTGCAAAATGCGTATCCGGATATGCGGGATGTGGAGGCGGATGTGAAGAAGGCTTTTCAATATTACAAATACTATTTCCCCGACAGCGCCTTACCGCAGGTATATACGTATATCGCCCCCTTTGTTTACCAGATTGTTCTTGGCGACCATGTGCTCGGTATAGAACTCAATATGTTTTTGGGGAAAAATTTTTCTTACTACGGTTCTTTTGCCACTAATCTGCCGCAGTATATTTTATACCGGTTCGGGCGGGAAAATATTCCCGTAAGTATAATGCGCATGCTTGCCGATGGAAGTGTCGCTTCACTCGGCGCCGAAGCCTCTTTATTAGATGATATGCTTTACGAAGGCAAGATCATGTACTATCTGGACCTGGTGTTACCCGATGTTCCCGACAGCGTAAAGATCGGTTTCAGCAAACCGCAGCTCGCCTGGTGTGCAGCAAACGAATCGGATATCTGGAAGTTTTTCGCCGGCGAAGAATTATTATTTTCAAAGCGCAAACAGGACAAACAGGCCTATATCGGCGAAGCGCCAACCACCCGGGGGATGCCGCCGGAATCGCCGGGGCGTGTCGCTATCTGGACCGGCTGGCAAATTATCAGAAATTACATGCACAATAACCCGGATATCACCATTCATCAATTATTTGCCGATACAAACAGCTATGAGTTGTTGCGCAAAAGCAAATACAGCCCCGATAATTAATTGAGTATAAAATCGGCTACGAGATGAAATTCAGGGATGCGCACATCGAATAATGCGGCATCCTCAACGATCTCCATGAGATAGGTGCCGTGCATTTTCCCAAACGGCGATTTCAAATTACAACCCGAAACATATTGATGCATGTGGCCGGGAAAAATTTCCGGCTGCTCTCCTACCACGCCCTCGCCGCGGACTTCACGGTGTTCGTGAATGGCGTCATAAATAAACCAATGGCGGGCGATGAGTTTTACCGGACGGGCGCTTTTATTCTCAATGGTAATGCGATAGGCAAACAGGTGTTCTTTTTTCAAAGCATTCGAATATTTTGACTGATAAAATGTCTCCACACTCACTTTTACGCCATTGGTAGTATCGGTAACCATAATTCCCGTAAAAATAGGATTTGTAATTTAATCAGAACCGGAATTTAAAAACCGGGAGACGATCTGCAATGCTTCCCGTTTTGCCGTTTCCAGGTCGTCGTTGACAACTACTGCATCAAAGCGGTGCATATAGCTCATCTCCATCTCGGCACGCTTCAGGCGAATGGCCACATTTTCCGGTGATTCCGTTTTGCGGCGCATAAGGCGCTGCTTCAGTTCTTCCAGGGAGGGAGGTGCGATAAACACGGAAAGCGTATTCGCCGGGAATTGTGCCTGTAACTTCATTGCCCCAAGTACATCAATATCAAAAATCACGTGTTTCCCTTCATTCCATAACCGGACAGCCTCGCTGCGCAACGTGCCGTAGCGCCTGCCGGGATACACTTCTTCCCACTCCAGAAAATCATTTTGCCGGATATGCTCCCCGAACGCATCTTCCGACATGAAATAATAATCCACTCCTTCCTTTTCACCTTCCCGCGGCGCCCTTGTCGTCGCCGATACCGAAAATTTCAATTGCGGCAACTGCTCGAGTAAGTATCTCCCGATAGTAGTCTTTCCCGCTCCCGATGGCGCCGTTATGATTATCAGTTTTCCCTGCCTGTTCACAAAACATTATTGAGTTGTTCTTTAATTTTTTCCAGCTCATCTTTCATGCGCACAACACATTTCTGCATCTCTGCATGGTAGGCTTTGCTGCCGATGGTATTTATTTCCCGCCCCATCTCCTGGGTTATAAATCCCAATTTTTTCCCTTTCTCGGGCACAGCCTCCTGCAACACTTCATCAAAATAATTGCAATGCGAACGCAACCGTATTATCTCTTCGGTAATATCCATTTTTTCGAGATAATATATCACCTCCTGTTCAAACCTGTTGATATCCACCTGCTCGGCGGAAAGTGATGCCCGCAAGTCGGACATCATACTGTTTTTAAATGCGACTACCCGCTCCGGGTCGAGCGCTTCAATTTCGGAAAGCACACTGCGTATTATTGCATTGCGCTTTTGCAGGTCGGCTTCGAGTTGTACGCCCTCGCTCATGCGAAAACGCTGTACCGCATCGCAGGCATCTTTCAGCAATTTTTCTACCTGTATCCACTGCTCTTCTGTCAATTCTTCTTTTATATTCGTAATGACATTCGGCAGCCTGAACACCAGCTCAAACACTTTCGTCTCGTCTGCGTGCAACTCGGCGGCCAATTGTTTGAGCTGCCGGTAATAGTCCTTTATCATCTCAGTATTCAACTCGCCGTTTTTCTGATCGTCGAATTGTTCATAGGCGATAGTGCAATCAATTTTACCACGTACGATTTCCCTGCTGATACTATTGCGGATTTCCATCTCGCGGTCACGCAATATATTGGGTAATCGCAGGTTCATGTCAAACACCTTACTGTTGAGCGCCCGCAATTCAATTACGGTATTTTTTCCGTTGAGCTCAAATGTGATTCGGCCGTAACCGGTCATGGATAAAATCATACTTTATTATTTAGTTTTCTCGCAATTGCAGGTTGTTTCAGAGCGGCCTTGCCGATTTCAAAACTCACTGAGGCAACGCCGGTGAAGATACATAATGATGCTATTAATTTGATGTTGGTCAAGGTATCGGTTCCTAAAATTACGGCTACTGCGGTTGCAATTACCGGCTGTATATAGATATAAATACTCACCAGTGTAGGTGTGCCGAATTTCAAGCCCAATACATTTAAGATATAGGCTAAAAAGGTGGCGCCGAAAACCACATAGAGCCATGCGGACAGGATGTCGCCATCCAGATGCATCCAGTCCACTGCCGAAAACTCCCGGATGCCGACCGGTAAAACGAAAATCCAGCCGTAAAAAAATATCCAAAGCGCAACGGTATAGGGCGAATATTTTAACATGAGGGGTTTTGCAATTACGAGGAAGATGGCATAGGCAATGGCATTGCCGAAAATCAGGAGATCGCCGGCTACCGTGGAGGCGGATCCGGAGGCGCTATGTCCTTCCGTCACTAACAGGTAAACGCCGAAACCGCCGACGAGCATGCCGGCAATTTTTTTCCAGGTAACAGCCTCTTTTAATACAATCCAACTGGTGACCATCACCAGAATGGGTGTGGTAATCATCAGCAGCGAAGCGTGGATCTCGCTCGTTAGGCTCAGGCCTTTGATAAACATCAACTGGTTGACGGCAACGCCAAAAACACCGCTGACCAATAGGAGTAAGTGGTCCCGCCGCTCTACTTTTTCCTTTACGAAAAAGCGGTGCAGAATAAACAGGAGCACGAGCGGTATCGTCACCCGTGTCAACACCAGTGCATAGGCGGGAATAACCTGTAACGCCAATTTGGCAATCACGTAATTGAGCCCGTATAAGATGTTGGCGGCAAGTATGGACAGGTGAGCAATGGACGCTCCCGAATTAGGCTTGTTCCGGGGCATTGCGCACGAAATATTTTTTTAAACCGTACAGGATGGCTATCGCTATTGCTGAGGCAATCAGTTGTACCAGGTAGTAGTAATCTTGCATCCAGGGGCCAAAGCTAATAAAAAACCTATAGGCTTTTTCCTGCCAGTTTGCGGGCGTCAGCCCGGGATTAATCGGAAGCCATATCTTTGAAAATATCACTCCGGTACAAGCGTACAGGGCGAATAGCCGCCACTTGTTGCACAGGGATTCCACTGCGGGTAATATCCAGTATAAAAGGAATGGCACTGACATTGCCAAAAATCTCGATTCTGAATTTACCGCCAGAAATAAATGCAATACAATGACGAGGATAACGGGTAACTCCATCGTTGAAAATCTCTTCGACAATATATCCCAGAACACGATAATAAACAGCGTTAGCGGCCCCCAGTAGCTGATATGGCCGACCAGGAAAACAGCCGGGCGATGCACACCTCTCAAAAAACTCAAATAGATATTTGAAACCGCATTTATACTGTACAACGACAGATCGGCAAATGTGTGTTTCCATCCCCAAATCATAACTCCAAAACCAAATGCAATAGCCAGGAATTGAACAATCGATTTATTGCTATATGAAAATTTATTCATTGCCTCTGTCAATGGCAACTTCAGGATAAAATAAACATAGGTGAGCAGAATTGGTACGGATAAAAACAATAAATGCATTTGAATGGGATCCGTTGTATTCGGATACATCTGTTTCAGGATAAATAAGCCCGCTACCAGGCAGACAATGGCAACGGCAATAACACCGGTCCGGTAGCCATCTTCCAATAGTTTTACAATGCGGGGCGAAAAACTCTTATCGCCCTTTACTCCGGCAGCCACCAACAGTAACCCGCTGTAAACCGATATCGGCCAGGTGAATATCCCTAAAAATATGGCTACACACAAGCCCCACAGGTTCCGGGTAAGAGAGGCATACAACATGAGCCCGCCAATACACATGGCAAACGAATCGGTAAGAACGGGAATAAAATAAGTGAACTTCAATACTCCGGTATTCATTATCAGCAGCATGCAGATAAAGTAGTATGCGAAGTCGGAAAGTTGTTTAAGCCGGACAATACGAAACAGAGTAATTAACAGGCATGACACCGATAGGTAGTTCAGGATGTAAAATCCGTTGATAATATTTTCGCTCGAAATTTCTATGTGTAATACCTTCAGGCCAAGCCAGATTATGGCGGAAGGAAGAATGCGGAAAATGTAATAGGCATTCATTTCGCGGTCGATAAGTATATCCGGAAAACCGATTACCATTTTGCCGTACATGGCGCCGTCGAAACCGAGCCCTTCGAAAGAGAGTACGTGTTCCAGGAAGAATACCGCCACAATACTCCACAAAGTCCAAAAGGACAACACGAGATATAACGGTTTTCGATTCATGATTTGAATCAGGCTATTAGAAATCCAGGCTCAGTGAAAAATACCAATACCCCTTTGTCAGCCCGTTGAGTTCTATGCCGCGGGCACGGTCCACCCGCAGGAAGTAACCAAACAAAGTGGTGCGCACGCCCCAACCAAATCCGGCGACAACGGGGTCGCGGAAAAAATTGACATCCACTTCGAGCGGCGGCTGGCCAAAGGTCACATTATTGTACGGATTTTCCTGGTTGAATGGCGAGAGGCCTTCCCATGCCGAACCGGCATCGAAGAACCCTACCACCTGGAAATTGCGCACTATCTGCGCCTTAATGGGCTTATTCAACAGGTAGCTGAAAACCGGGAAGCGCAACTCGCTGTTAAAGACCGCATACGCATTGCCGTTTCGAATATTCTGCTCGTACCCACGCAGCGGCGTACCTACCGTTTGAAAGGCGTAGTTCTGTTCATAATTTATTTGAGTATTGTTGTTAAACACGGGCGATATCCAACTGTCCACACCGCCGAGGTAATAGATCATCTTCCGTGTGCCGAAAGAAATGCCGCCGGCAATGCGATTGGCCCATATCAGAGAGCGGTGAATTTTTTGATAATGCCTGATATCGAACCCGATTACACCGAGATAGCCGTCGTCAAAACTCAGATCGATTCCCCGGTCGAGGTTAACGGCAAACTGCTTGTGAACTTCCGCCCAGATTTTATAGCGTGTACCGTTCAGGATATTCGTCATTACCGGAAAGGTATTGTCGAAAACGTATTCCAGTTTTACCGAGAGCCAGTCTTCTTTATAATTCGGCAGATTTAAGCTGAACGTATCGCCGGCCAGAAAAACGACTTTATCCGAGCGATAAGACAGGCTGCCCCGAATACTGCGTGAAATATCCAGCGGGTATTTCAGGCTGCCCTCCAGGAGATTGGTCTTGTTTCTCGAATCTACCACCGGGAACCATATCGGCTGAAAGGTGTACTGTTCCCGCTGATGATGGTAGTAATAAGTGAGGCGTTTATCCCAACGGTGTTTTAAATCCTCATACTGCAGAAAATACTCGCCGCCGTCAAAGGATGTCGGAAAGCGAAATCCGCCGGTAAAGCGGTAATCTTCAAACAGGTCGCTGATACTCATCGCCAGCAATCCGCCCAAAACCGGATTTTCAAAACTGCTGCCCGTAGTGGTAAAGTTTTGATATTTATTGATGAACAATCCGTTGTCTAATTGCGTCAAAACATATTCATTGGAAAATTTTAACCGGTATGCCTGAATGCGTGTCTGTTTAAACGGGTTCTCGGTTTTCAGGTTGTTCTTATCTTCTTCAACGGAAGTTTCGAGTGTAAATAACTCCGTCTCTTCGGCCGGTTCTTTTGCCGGTGGCGCAAAATCGCTCTGCAGTAACATGCCGGTATGAAAAATATTCCCCGACACCTGCGAGTGTTTACTCGTAGTATCCGAATTGATAAACTCCGTGACATTCGGCAACACGATCTCCGTCGTTCTCTCCTTTTCTCTCTCGCGTTTATCGTCGATAAAATTTCTGAAACCCGTATTGAACAATTGCTCTTCGGTGGTTTCGCCTATTGCCTTAGGAACGGAAGCAATATAAAACCTCGTGGACCCGGATGTGTTGAACACCTCCAGAATTTTTCCCGAGCGCATACTCGCATCGTGCTCCAGGATATTGGTGGTGTAATTGGATATGGCGAATGTATATGCGGTATCTCTGAATACTTTGATATAACCTATTGAATCGAAATCCGGCCGGGTATAAATATCGCCGATATCGTATTTGGGATTTACAACGGTAGAATCTTTAAAGTACACCACCGTATTGGTATGTGAATATACCGTATCGAGGTAACCGGCAAAGCGGTTAATGATGCCGTTCTGATCGCTGAGATAAGCAAAGTGGGTACGGTCGATCTGAATGGGTGCAGATTCGGTGATGTTATGCGTTTGCGTAACCTTTACCAATACGTCGGATTTCGTATTGTATTTATAAAAAAACAAGTCCATATTTCCAACCGGTAAAATGGTGTCGATCACAGTGGTCTGTGTAATTTTCCTGTTATCGCGGTTGGAGGCAAAGAGGATACCTTCATAGCCGTTATCCGTTTTAATAAAGCGGGGGTTTGCATCGTCGTAATAATCATTGGTAATCTGTTCGAGCCTCGCATTGTTCAGGTAATACACGTAAATATCGGACTGTCCTTTGTTGATGGCGCTCAGCACGATGGTGCGGTTATCCTTGCCGAATGCGGCATCGGTAATGCGCTGAAACCGGGTAATTTCCTTTTCTTCTTTTTTGTTTTCATCGAGGTTATAGGTCATGATAAATGTGCGTGCTCTTTTTTCGTAAATCACACCTACCACTTTCCCGTCGGGGCTCCACATCATCAGCGGGTAATTTAAATCGGTGGCCATGGTATGTGTTTTTAAACCTCCTTTTTTAATCTTTTTGGCCTTTTTGGAATCCAGCGCTTGTAAATACACTTTGTATTTGCCGTAGTCATCGGTTGCAAATACCATCTGCTTGCCATCGGGGCTGATACGGGCATTGTGATAGACGAGATTCTTTTTTGTTTTCCGTTCAACCATTCGTTTATCATCTGGCGCCGTCTTGCCTTTTGCCTCCTGGGCATACCGGCTGCTGTAGTGGTGATACCAGTCTGAAATGGCCTGATCTGTCGAGGTGCCCAGTACAAATAAAAATCCGTTTTCCAGGCTGCGGTTAATGCGTATCAGGTACAGCAAATTGGGAATATTAGCCTCGCCGTATTTCTCTGCGATATAATACCAGAACGCATGGCCTGCAAAGCGTGCTTCCTCGCCGGTGAGTTTATTGAATTTCTCGAATTTGCCGGAAGTAATCCCCTCCCGCAGTGCATTGTCCAACTCCGCACTCCAGTCCTGGCCGATATAGGATGCCAGTCCGTCAACAAACCAATCAGGCAGATTTAACAGCACGGCATTTTGCACGATCTCCTGTAAATTGCTGCCGAATATCATACTGCTGATCAGCATCTTGCCGAGCCCTTCACGGATTTGCACCCGCAGGTGCTGATGATTGCCGTCAAAGTACAGAAACAATTTATTGCCGATTATCTTGGTGTGTCCGCCGATATTATAGGTGATCTCGTTGCCGATTGCAAAATTGCTTTGATTGAAGTCCGACAGGGTATTGTATATTATCAATTCGGGCTTGGTGTTGAGTTTATAATCCAACAAGTCCTGAACCGCATCCAGGTCGTATTCGGCCATTTGTGCAATAAAGCGCCCGATATTCTGACCGCCCTGGTTAAAGTAAATTTTAAAATGATCGCTTTCGTAATACTGCCAGAGGAATTCTTTGTACTGCACGCGATTCTGCCCAAACTGCACCTGAGTACCCTGTGCGTACAAACCGCCGCTGAAAATACAAATGTGCGAAAGGATTAGAAAAACCGCTGCAATGAATAGTGATCTTCTCATTATTACGACGTACCAAAATACGTACATTTACCCGAATTTTCCGATTATTCCGTAAAAATTACAATGTAACGAAATACCATGAGTCGTATTGCGAGTTTTAACTTCAATCCATTTTCCGAAAACACCTATGTCGTCTATGACGATACGCTGCAATGTATCATCATTGATCCGGGATGTTACACCCGCGAAGAGAAAAAGGAATTAACCGATTTTATCGTCGGCAAAAAACTGTTGCCGCAATATATTTTAAATACGCATTGCCATATTGACCACGTATTGGGCAACTATTTTATCAGTGAGACATACCGTATTCCGCTGGCGATACATGCCGGCGAACTCCCGGTATTACAAGCCGTTGACACCTACGCCGACACGATGGGATTTGTGTATGAAAAATCGCCCGACCCCGAGATTTTCCTTGAACCGGGCAGTGCATTTTCCTTTGGGAATACCCAATTGGACATTTTGTTTACTCCCGGTCATTCACCTGCGAGCGTATGTTTTTACAACAAGCGGGAAGGCTATGTTATCAGCGGAGATGTGTTGTTTTTAGACAGCATTGGCCGGTATGATCTTCCCGGCGGCAACCTGGACACCCTGCTGGAATCCATTCACTCCCAACTCATGACGCTCAAGGATATTGTAAACGTATATCCCGGTCACGGAGCGCAGACAACTGTTGGCAGGGAACGTCGCTTTAATCCCTTTTTAAAGGGTTTGTAAACGTGTAACAAGGTGGCCGGCGAGTGTGTGTTTGCTTGCACTATTCCTGCAGGTACACCCGTTTCACCCGGTGCGAAATTCCGGTGAGCACTTCATAGGGTATCGTCTGCATCCATTGTGCAAACTGCTGCAACGGGATATGAGCGCCGAAAATTTCAGCCGTATCGCCTTCTGCAATATGTTCTGCGCCGGTGATGTCCACCATGATCATATCCATACACACCCGCCCTACCACGGGGTATAACCTGCCGTGAATCCAGACTTTGGCCACGCCGTTGCCCAGGGATCGCCTGAAGCCGTCGGCGTATCCGATATTCAAGGTGGCGAGGCGCATTTCCCTGTCTGCTACGAAACTCCTGCCATAGCCAATACTGTCGCCTGCCGGTATGGTTCTTATCTGCGTCACCGTAGTCTCCAGGCTCGAAGTGAACAGGAGTTTTTCGGAGACCTCCCTGGAAGGGTCGTCGCCGTATAACCCGATTCCCAGCCTGACCATATCCATCTGCGCCCCGGGGAATTTGCCAATACCTGGCGAATTTAAAATATGGCGCATGGGTGCATAGCCGATGGCTTGTTGCAGGGTATGGTATGCGGATTGGAAGGCGATGATTTGCGCATGGGTAAAGTCGTTGTGTTGCAATTCATCCGCCGCAGCCAGGTGGGAAAACACCGAAGCGATAAACAAATGCGGTTGTTGAGATATCGCTGCCGCCAGTTGGGGAATTTCGCCGGAGGCGAAACCCAGGCGATGCATTCCGGTATCCACTTTTATATGAACGGGCACGGGTGTGCTGTCGTAATTTTCATTTGCCAGGAAAGCGCTGAACATCTGCAAAATGCGGAAATTGTATATCTCCGGCTCCAGTTTATATTGCAGCAGTTGGGCAAAGGTTTCCGGTTCGGGGTTCATCACCATAATGGGGAGATGCACGCCGTTGCGGCGCAACTCCACCCCTTCGTCGGCATAGGCTACGGCCAGGTAATCCACCCGGTTAAATGCCAGTAAGTTGGCAATTTCGGCGGTACCGCTGCCGTAGGAAAACGCCTTCACCATCACCATCATTTTTACACCGGGCTGCAACATGCTGCGATATACCTGCAGGTTGTGCGCCAGGTGGTGCATGTACACTTTCATAACCGTACCGTGGGTGCGCCTTGTCAGCAATCCGCTCAACCGTTCCAGCATGAAGCGGCGTGCACCTTTTATCAGCACTGCGTGATTGGCTACCGACTCCGGCCTGAATTGCTTCATCGCATCCTCCGCTGTAGGATAAAATGCCGTTGACGGGATAGCGGAAAACTCCCGGCGGTGCCGCATCATCGCATCGCCGATACCGGTGAAATGCCGTATGTCGTGTTGCTCCAGCAACCGGGCCACTTGTACATATAACTGATCTTCCGCCTCGCCACTGTCGTCCATATCACTGAGAATCACGTGTTTTTCATGGGCGCCGTTTCCCGATTGATGATTCAGGTAGTGCAAACCGATTTCAAGTGATGCGATATCGGCGCTGTACACATCATTAATCAGGATCGAGTTATTCAGTCCGTACTTCAATTCAAGCCGCATGCTCACTGCGGGCAACAGCGGCATCGTCCCGGCAAGCACATCGATGTCCTTACTGAAAAATGTAGCCGCAATAAAGGCATGCACGGCGTTTTCCAGCGATGCGGCATCGGTAAACGGAATGGTAATCGCATAGCTGTCCGCTGCGCATCGCAATGTAAAACTTGTCTTGTTTTCTTTAATTTGTATATCGCTCAACTGCCATACGCCATTGCCGCCGGCCTTGCTCCAGGTAATTTTCGTCGCCGGCAGCGACTGCATTGCACTATCCAATTCCACATCATCGCAGCAATACAACACGGTCTGCGCCTTTGCAAACAGTTTTATTTTTTCGGCAATTTTTTCCTGCCGGTTTTTAAAGCCCGCATTATGAGCCGAGCCGATATTGGTAATTATACCAAAGCCGGGCAATACAATATTTGCCAACCGCTCCATTTCACCGGCCTGAGATATCCCCGCTTCAAAAATGCCCAGGGTATGTGTATTGTGTAATTGCCACACCGACAGCGGCACGCCGATCTGCGAATTATAACTCTTCGGGCTCCTGCAAATATTATGAGAATTACACAACAAAAAATGCAGCCACTCTTTCACTACCGTCTTCCCGTTGCTGCCCGTAATACCGATAACGGGAATATTAAACCTGCGGCGGTGAAACGCCGCCAGTTGCTGCAATGCCCGTGTGCTGTTTTTGACCAAAATAAAATTTGAGTCCGAATAGCCGTAACCCACAAAGCGATCCACAACGAAATTCCGCACGCCCCTGGCATGGGCATCGCCAATATACCGGTGGCCATCGTGCTGTATTCCCGCAATGGCAAAAAATATACTCCTGCCTCCATTGGCAATATTGCGGGAATCAGTCAAAAGCTGTTCGACCACATCTCCGGGGCTGACAAGCTGTCCATCGCCTCCCAGAATTTTTTCAATTTCACGAACGGTGTACTCCATGTGCTTGTAAATTTACGATTTTGCCCGAAACCCTTAGCCCGCAACGGGAAAAACTATTGAATTTTTCCGGCGCCGGCAAAATGGGCTGCTCCATGCACTTTTGTTATCTTTACTCCCCCTGTAAAGGGAATGATTTTTGACTCTTTGCAGGTTTTTCACCGACTTACTCGAAATATGAATTTTCTTTCCAAATCCATCTCAAAACTTTTTGGTGGCAATAAACACGAAAAAGATATTAAACTGATAGAACCGCTTGTCCGGGAAATAAATGTGTTTTACGAAAAGCTACAATCGCTCAGCAACGACCAGTTGCGCAACAAAACAAATGAGTTCAAGGCGACCATTGCGGCATTCCTGAAACCCATCGACGAAAAGATAGACTCGCTGCGCAAGCAGGCCGATGCCATGGATATGGACCGTGCAGCCGAAAAAGACGAATTGTATAAGCAGGTAGATACTTTGATAAAAGACCGCGACAAAGAACTGGAAAAGGTGTTGATGCAAATATTGCCGGAGGCATTTGCGGTGATGAAAGAAACAGCGCACCGGTTTGCAGAAAACAAAGAACTGGTATCCACTGCCACCGCATTAGACAGAGACCTTTCAGTGCATAAGGATTTCATTCGCATTGAAGGCGATAAGGCATATTATGCCAACACCTGGGAGGCGGCCGGCGGAACTATAGCCTGGAACATGGTGCATTACGATGTGCAGTTAATCGGCGGAATTGTTTTACACCAGGGCAAAATTTCGGAAATGGCCACCGGCGAGGGAAAAACATTGGTAGCGACTCTGCCCGCTTATTTAAATGCACTGTCGGGATTAGGTGTACATATCGTGACAGTAAACAACTACCTGGCGCTGCGTGACTCCGAATGGAATGCGCCGCTGTTTAATTTCCTGGGTATTACCATCGACTGTATCGATAAGTACCAGCCAAATTCGGAAGACCGGCGCAAAGCGTATTTGAACGATATCACCTACGGGACGAACAACGAATTCGGCTTCGACTACCTGCGGGACAATATGGTGCGCAACTCAATGGAGAAAGTACAGCGCAAACACCATTACGCCATGGTGGACGAGGTGGACTCCGTATTGGTGGACGATGCCAGAACACCGCTGATTATCTCCGGCCCGGTTCCAAAAGGCGACCAGCAGGAATTCGGAAATCTCAAACCGCGGATAATAAAAATTTACGAGGCCCAGCGCAAAATTGCCAATGTATTTTTAACCGATGCAAAACGCTTGTACGCCGACGGCAAGGCAAAAGAAGCCGGCCTGGCGCTGTTGAAAGCACACCGTGCCCTGCCCAAAAATTCTGCGCTTATCAAATTCCTCAGCGAGCAGGGAACACGCCAATTACTGCTGGATACCGAAGGCATTTATATGGCAGAAAATAATAAGCGCATGCCCGAGGTAGATAAGGACCTGTTCTTTGTAATTGACGAGCGCCATAACAGCGTGGATTTGACGGATAAAGGCATCGAACTGATTACCGAGTCGGGCGAAGACCCCAATTTCTTTATTATCCCCGACGTGGGCGCCATGGTGGCCGATATCGAGCGTAGCAATAAATCCAAGGAAGAAAAAATTGCCGATAAAGATTTGCTGATGCAGGACTTCTCCATTAAGAGTGAACGCATTCACTCGCTGCAGCAACTGTTAAAAGCATATACCTTATTTGAAAAGGATGTGGAATACGTGGTGATGGACGGCAAGGTGAAAATTGTGGATGAACAAACTGGCCGTATCCTGGAAGGCAGGCGTTATTCCGATGGTCTGCACCAGGCAATTGAATCTAAAGAAAACGTAAAGGTGGAAGCGGCGACACAGACCTACGCAACCATCACCTTACAGAATTATTTCCGCATGTATCACAAACTCGCCGGTATGACCGGTACGGCGGAAACAGAAGCGGGCGAGTTATGGGAGATCTACAAACTGGATGTAACCGTAATTCCAACCAACCGCCCGGTGATCAGAAAAGATCTGGAAGACTATGTATATAAAACCCGCAAAGAAAAATTCAATGCGGTAATCACACGCATTGACTCGCTTATAAAAGAAGGGCGTCCCGTTTTAGTGGGAACGACATCGGTGGAGATCTCGGAGCTGCTGAGCCGCATGCTGCAGATGAAAGGCGTAAAACACAATGTGCTGAATGCAAAACAACACCAGCGGGAAGCCGAGATAGTGGCCGAAGCCGGCAAAGCTGGCAGCGTGACAATTGCCACCAACATGGCCGGCCGCGGTACGGATATTAAATTGGGCGAAGGGGTGAAAGACGCCGGCGGCCTTGCGATTATCGGTACGGAGCGCCACGATTCACGCCGGGTGGACAGGCAGTTGCGGGGACGTGCCGGCCGCCAGGGCGATCCCGGCTCTTCCGAATTTTATGTGTCGCTCGAAGACAATTTAATGCGCCTGTTCGGCTCCGACCGCATTTCAAAAATTATGGATACCATGGGCTATAAAGAGGGAGAAGTGATTCAGCACCGCATGATTACCCGCTCCATCGAACGTGCCCAGAAAAAAGTGGAAGAAAACAACTTTGGCGTGCGCAAACGCCTGCTCGAATACGACGATGTGATGAACAGCCAGCGTGAATTGATTTACCGCAAGCGCAACCATGCCCTGGAAGGCGAACGGCTGGCAGTGGATATCAATAATACGCTGATGGATTTATGTGAAGAAGTAGTGGGCAACTACTACCAGGATAAAGATTTTGAAGGATTTACACTGGATGTGATTCGCTACTTCAGCGCCGAACCGGAAATCAGCGCCAAAGAATTCGAAAACGATAAACAACAGGTGATTGCTGAAAAACTATACAACAGCATCAAAGCGTATTACAAGCGCAAACAAAAAGCGCAGATCGATAAAGTTTATCCGTTGATAAAAGACCTGTATCAAACCCGCGGCGAAACACTCGACAATGTGATAGTGCCCTATACCGACGGGCGCAAAGGACTGAATGTCACCGTTAACCTGAAGAAAGCGTATGAAAGCGAAGGCAGCGAACTGGTGAAAGCCATCGAGCGCAGCATCACCCTGGTGATTATCGACGAACACTGGAAAGAGCACCTGCGCAATATGGACGACCTGAAGCAGGCGGTGCAGAGCGCCGTTTACGAGCAAAAAGATCCCTTGTTGATTTACAAGTTCGAAGCCTATGAAATGTTTAAGAAAATGCTGAGCGAAGTAAATCACGAAATCGCCAATTTTATTTTCAAGGGCAATATTCCGATACGCTCATCCGAAGAGGTAAAACAAGCCCATGTGCAGCGCACCAACCTGAGCCACATGAAAGAGAGCCGCGAGGATGCGACGAGCCGGGGTGCCGGCGCCGGCAGTGCGAGAGGCGCCGAGCCGCAAAAACCACTGGAACCCGTCAGGGTAGAAAAGAAAGTTGGCCGCAACGATCCCTGCCCCTGCGGCAGCGGTAAAAAGTATAAAAACTGCCACGGCAAGGATGAATAAAGACGACGAAATATTTTTATTGCGCAATGCCATTGAACATACATTGCTCAAACCGGATATCGCCGTTGCGCAAATAGAAAAACTGTGCAACGAAGCGATGGAATACGGTTTCGGCGCCATATGTATTCCTCCGTATTTCCTGGACGACGCCAGGGAATTGCTGGCAGATACTAAAATTAACGTGGCAACTGTAGTGGGATTCCCCTTTGGCTATAATTCCATCATGTCAAAATTTGAAGAAGCCGAAGACGCTATTGCCCGCGGCGCCGACCATCTCGATATCGTATTAAATATTGCGGCGATTAAAAATGGCGATTACGATATCGTGGGTAATGAAATGGAAATGTTTACCAAACTGGTACACAGCGAAGGAAAGATTATCAAGTGCATTGCCGAAACAGGTTTGCTGAATGAGATTGAATTGGATTTGGTGTGTAAGCTCGCCAATGATTACGGCATTGATTTCCTGAAGACATCCACCGGTATCCTGGCGCCCGGCGCCGACCTGAAGACGGTGCAATTGCTGCGCAAACTGTTGAATAAAAAAATAAAAATCAAAGCTTCGGGCGGCATCCGCACCAGGGAACAAGCCATCGCATTTCTCGCCGCCGGCGCTGACAGAATCGGCACCAGCAGCGGCGTGGCTATTATGGAAGAACCCTGAATGAAACGTTATTAAGTATTGCGCAACACGCCTGCTTTACGCTTCTCCATTTCTTCAGCTTCAACAGGGAAAAACTGTATCAGCCCAAAACGTCCTTCAAATAAAAGCCCGTATAGCTCTGCTTCACTTTTACAATTTCCTCGGGAGTGCCTTCGGCGATTATTTCACCGCCGCCTTTACCGCCTTCCGGGCCGAGGTCGATGATGTGGTCGGCGAGTTTTATCACATCCAGGTTGTGTTCGATAATTATTACGGTATTGCCTTTATCCACCAGGCTGTTCAACACTTCCATCAGCACACGGATATCTTCAAAATGCAAACCCGTTGTCGGTTCATCCAGAATATACAGCGTATTGCCCGTATCCTTCCGGCTCAATTCCTCTGCGAGTTTTACCCGCTGCGCTTCACCGCCCGACAGCGTTGTGGATGATTGCCCGAGATGAATATACCCCAGGCCGACATCCTGTAATGTTTTCACCTTGCGGTAAATCTTCGGTTGATTTTCAAAAAATTCAACCGCCTGGTCCACTGTCAGGTTGAGCACGTCGGCAATATTTTTTCCCTTAAAATAAATTTCCAGTGTTTCTCGGTTGTAGCGTTTACCGCGGCACTTTTCACATTCCACCGTTACATCGGGCAGGAAATTCATTTCAATAGTTTTCATCCCGTTGCCATCGCACACATCGCATCGCCCGGATTTTACATTAAAGGAAAATCTGCCGGCGGAGTATCCCCTGATTTTCGCTTCGGGGACCAATGCAAACAGATTGCGTATTTCGGTAAATACATCGATATAGGTAACCGGGTTCGACCGCGGTGTCCGCCCTATCGGCGCCTGGTCAATTTCAATAACCTTGTCGATATGTTGTAATCCCGTTATCCGCGAGTAGCGCAGCGGTTTTTTATTCGAATTGTAAAAATGATTTTGCAGTATCGGGAACAGAGTGCCGTTGATCAGGCTCGACTTGCCGCTTCCCGATACACCGGTTATGCAAATCAGTTTACCCAGCGGTATATGCAGTGATACGTCTTTCAGGTTATGACCTCTTGCTCCCTGCAAACTGATGCGATTGCCATTGCCCGCTCTGCGGTGTTGCGGCACGGGAATTTCTATTTCGCTGCGCAAATATTTTGCTGTCAGCGAATCACGAGTTTTAAATACGACCGGATCGCCGGCGGCGACGATGCGCCCTCCGAATACGCCGGCGCCCGGCCCGATATCCACGATAAAGTCGGCATGTTCCATCATTTCTTTATCGTGTTCCACCACCAGCACCGTATTCCCCGTATCCCGCAAGTTGTACAATGCTTTTATCAGGCGCTGATTATCCCGCTGGTGCAGGCCGATGGACGGTTCATCCAAAATATAGGTGATGCCTGCGAGTTGGGAACCTATCTGGGTGGCCAGGCGTATGCGCTGCGATTCGCCGCCCGACAGGGTGCGGGATGCCCTGTCTAACGTTAGATATTCCAGCCCCACATCTTTGATAAACCCGATGCGGGCACGAATTTCTTTTAAAATATCTTTGGCAATAATTTGTTGCTTGGCGTTCATGTGTTCTTCCACGTGCTCAAACCAGTGCAGCGCTTCCAGTATATCGAACTGCGCCACTTCGCTGATATTTTTTCCGGCAATTTTAAAATGCAGCGATTCGCTTTTTAATCGTGTGCCTCCGCATTGATCACAGGTGGTTTTCTCCATAAATTCCTCTGCCCAGCGGCGCATATTTTCAGAGATGGAATCATTGAAACAGCGCTTGATGAGATGTGTCAGCCCTCCGTGTTCCAGCGTGTACCAGCGGTCTATATCCGACATGCGCATCTCGTCTGCGTCCAGCGCATCTTTTCCCTGCGCATTGCCGTACAGGATTTCATTCAGCGCTTGTTTGGGAATTTGCTTCACAGGGGTAGATAGCGAGAACTTATACCTTCTGGCTATGGCCTGCACCTGCTGAAACAATGTGTTGTCTCTGAAATCGCCCAGGGGCACGATGCCGCCGGAATTAATAGTGACATCTTCATCGGGTATCATCAGTTTATAACTCGTTTCATAGATGACGCCCAGCCCTTTGCATTTGGGGCAGGCACCGTAAGGCGAGTTAAAAGAAAAGGTGTTGGGAGAAGGTTCTTCATACGAAATCCCCGAGGCGAGACACATGAGTCTTTTACTGTAGTTGACGATGGTTTCCCTATCGTGTTCCTTAACCATTACCAGGTCTTTACCTGCACGCAAGGCCTGTGCTACGCTTTGGCTGATGCGCTGAATGTCGCCGGCGTCTGTCTTAAACCTGTCTATCACTATTTCGATATCGTGTACCTTGTACCTGTCCACCTGCATTTTCGGTACGAGGTCCTTTATTTCGCCGTCTATGCGCACCTTTAAATATCCCTGCTTGCGGATCTGTTCAAACAATTCGCGGTAATGTCCTTTGCGGCCACGCACTGCCGGTGCCAGCAATACGATGCGCTTGCCGTTGAATTTCTGAATGATATTATCTACTATTTGCTCTTCGGTAAAGCGCACCATTTTTTCGCCCGTGATATAACTGTAGGCATCGCTCGCACGGGCGTATAACAACCGCATGAAGTCGTAAATTTCGGTAACGGTTCCCACCGTTGACCGCGGATTTTTATTCGTCGTTTTCTGCTCTATCGAAATTACCGGGCTCAACCCGGTGATATTATCTACATCCGGCCGCTCCATATTGCCGATAAACTGCTGGGCATAGGATGAAAAACTCTCCATATACCGGCGTTGCCCTTCGGAGTATATCGTATCGAATGCCAGCGAGCTCTTGCCGCTGCCGCTTACGCCGGTAATTACTACCAGGCTGTTCCGCGGTATGGAGATATCTATATTTTTGAGATTGTGCACCCGGGCCCCGGTTACCTCCAGGTAAGGAATTTCATGTTCGGCAATGGCAGGCTGGATATGTTCTTTATCTGGCTTGTTCACGTTTCCTCACTTCTCTAAATAGATTAAAAGCTGCAAAGTTACCGCTTTATAAAGGGAATTGCCCGTTGCGGCTGATTGTTTCTACACATATTGCGGTGTTTTTACAGCCAGCGGCTGCATCCATTCCACCTCCAGTGAATACACACCGAAGTCTTCCACTACTTTGCCCTTTAAATGGTAACAACATCTTCCCTGAAACCGATACTTCTTTGCCACCGGCGGAAAATGAATGGTATCCAGCCAATGGCCGTTCCTGTCGAGGAA
Source organism: uncultured Chitinophagales bacterium (assembly GCA_964492065.1). Taxonomy (GTDB): domain Bacteria; phylum Bacteroidota; class Bacteroidia; order Chitinophagales; family BACL12; genus JADKAC01. The sequence goes on from CAZBHH010000001.1 coordinate 306,056, forward strand.
AGTGCCGAAGTACATTATTTCGCCCTTTATGGTGGATGTGTATTTGCGGGTTACATAATAGGCCACCATTTCCACTCTTTTACCGATATATTTTTCCAGTTGATCCGCATCCGTCAGGTTGCGGTTAAATACTTCCCGGTCGGCGACAAGCGCAAATGGCGACGAAAGCGGAAAGCCCAGGATTTGTATTTCGTCCCAGGCGTTTTGCAGCGTGTCTGCATACAAATCGGGGAATGTGTAAACATCGCCGTGTTCCACCGGAAATAATTCGACGACGGGATGCGTTTTTTTTGTTTTGTTCAATCGCATATACGCCTCAATCAACAACGTCTGTTTCGGAATGCCCGTAAAGCGAAATGCATTGACCTGGATTAAAATTTCCAGTTGTTCAAGCGAAATTTCCACACGCCGCAAAAATGCATCAAAGCTTTCGAATGCCCCGTTGGCGCTGCGCTCCCGCACGATATTATCAATTGTCCTGCTTTCGAAATGCTGCATGTGCTGAAAGCCGAGGTAAATCGCATTGCCATAAATTACCGTTTCATTAAAACTCAAATTCACGCAGGGCGCTTCTATCACCGCACCGTGCATCCTCGCTTCGTGCACGTACAATTCCGTACTGTAGAACCCGCCGAAATTATTGATAACGCCCACCATAAACTCGTGGGGATAATATGTCTTTAAGTACAAACTCTGGTAACTCTCCACCGCATACGATGCGCTATGTCCTTTTGCAAATGAATACCCGGCGAAACTTTCAATCTGGTGCCAGACATCGTTTATTAGTTCTTCGGCATATCCCTGCGCCTTGCAATTCTCAAAATATCTTTCACGTATGCGCTGCAATTCTTCCTTTGAACGATACTTCCCGCTCATGCCGCGGCGCAATACATCGGCTTCACTCAAGGTGAGTTTTGCAAAATGATGCGCCACCTTGATGACATCTTCCTGGTACACCATGACACCATAGGTATCGGGTAAGATTTCTCTCATCACCGGGTGTATCGCCGCTCTGCTCTCCGGGAAACGGTGGCGTTGAATGAAGGTGCGCATCATGCCCGACCGTGCCACTCCCGGGCGGATTATCGAACTTGCGGCGACGAGATTCAAATAATCATTGGTTTTCAATTTGCGCAGCAGCCCCCGCATCGCCGGCGACTCAATATAAAAACAGCCGATGGCGTCCCCCTCCGATAATTTGCAATTCAGCAGCGGATCACTTTTAAATGTTTCTGTTTGCGCAATATCAATTGTTATACCCTTATTTTCTCTTACTAATTGAATCGTATCACGTATATGCCCCAATCCCCGCTGGCTTAGTATATCGAATTTGTACAGACCGATATCTTCCGCGGCATACATATCAAACTGCACTGTCGGGAACCCCTTGGGCGGTAAATAAGTGGGCGAATAATAATATACCGGTTGTTCTGAAATCAGGATGCCGCTGGAGTGTATGCTCAGCAAATTGGGAAAGCGGTAAATGAATGCGCCGTAGTTGTATATGCTCTGAGCGATGCGATGCGGAATTTTCGCCACATTAAAATTTTCCTCACCGTAAATTTTTATCAACATATCAATTTCATTCTTCGGCAACCCGAAAGTCTTTGCCACTTCGCGGATGAATGCCTTTTCTTTAAACTCCGAATACGTACCCAACAGCGCAGTGTGTTCATGCGTGTATTTATTAAAAATATACGCAGTTACATCGTTGCGGTCTTTCCACGAAAAGTCAATATCAAAATCCGGCGGCGTTTCGCGAAACAGGTTGATGAAGCGCTCGAAATACAAATCCAGCTCGATGGGGTCCACATTGGTTATCCGCAGGCAATAGGCAATTAAACTGTTGGCGCCGCTGCCGCGTCCGATGCAGAAATATCCGCTGCGCAGTGCATACTCCACAATATCCCGGTTAATGAGGAAGTAAGAGACAAATCCCTTCTGTATTACGATTTCCAGTTCTTTATTTACCCGGTCGAGCAGCGTTTTGTTTACTTTGCCGTACCGCTGGTACAGGCCTTCGAAGGTGTGTTGCAGCAGCAGGTCGATATCCTCTTTTTCGCTGCCGGTAAAATGTAATTTGTTTTTGTTGGTGTGGAATGCAAAATCGTATGCGCACGCTTCCAGTAATTTTTCTGCATTGGTAAGCAAAAATTCAAACCCTTCAAATTGCGCCTGCAGTTGTTCGTACGTGCAAAACATTTCGCCGGGTGAGGCAATATCGGATGTATCTAATTTTGTTATAAGGGTATTATTGTCGATTGCCCGCAGGATGCGGTGTGCGTTAAAATCTTTTTTACCGCCAAAGCTCACCGGGTTCAACGCCACAAGTTTGTCCGGATATTTCCCGTACTTTGAAAATTTTAATTGGTTGAGTTGTGTAGGCCGGATACCGATAAATGTATTTTCATCCAGTGTATATTCCACATCGGGATGAAAGGGATATATAAAAAATACGCCGGGAATTTCGGGCGCCATTTCGGGCAGGGCTGTTTTTGTATTCAGGTGCAGTGACAAAAAGCGGTTAAGGCCTGCAAACCCATCCGCACTCCGTGCAATGCCGACGTACAGTTGCCGGTTGTCATTCCGGAAATCAATTCCCGGCGCCACGTGAATACTCCTGTTGCGGGCGTGTTTCAACAACTCAAACCACCCGGATGCATTATTGATATCCGTTAGCGCAAATGCCCGTACACCGCATGCCTCCGCCTGTGTGAGCAACCGCTGTATGGAGAGCGTTCCGTAGCGCAAGCTGTAATATGAGTGGGTGTTGAGATACATTTTAATTCCGGATTTGAAATTTCGGCTTTCAGGTTTCGCATTGGGTTATGCGGTTTTATTTCCTCACCCCGTTAAACGGGTTGAACTCCCTGAAGTGCAATCCCATTCCGCTTGCCCGTTGCACGATGTATTTTCCGTGTTTATTGCGCAGGCGGTCCATCGCCCGGTATAGTTGAATAATATGTTCAGAGTCTTCCAGCAGGTTTATCTGGTAACCGCCGTTCACCAGCCCGCTGAATTTTACGCCTACCAGGCGCACTAATGCACGGCGGGTAAACAGTTTTTCAAATAATTCCTTCACCCGTTGTATCAGCGTATGGTCTGCAGATGTATAGGGCAGCCGGCATTGCGATGTGTGCGTTTCAAAATCGGAATAACGCAGTTTTACCGTTACCACCGAAGTGAGTTTATTCTCCTTGCGCAATTCATAGGCAAGTTTTTCTGTCATGGAAGACAATATGTTGCGCAGGCGATGCACATCTATCGTATCCCGGTCAAATGTTTCTTCGGTGGAAATGGATTTGCGGCGGCTGTACACTTCCACCGGCGCATTGTCAATACCGTTGGCTTTGCGCCATATCGTGCCGCCGTTTTCGCCCAAAATATTTTCCATTACTTTCAACGGCATCTCCTGTACGGTCTTAATGGTAACTATGCCCATGCGGCGCAATGTATCGGCGGTTTTATCGCCCACCATCGGAATTTTCTTTACGGGCAGCGGAGCGAGAAATGGTTTTTCGCAGCCGTAATCTATTTTCATCTGGTTATTCGGCTTGGCTTCGCCCGTTGCAATTTTCGAAACGGTTTTATTTTCCGACAAGCCCAGCGAAATGGGCAAACCGCTCTCTCTTATAATTTTTTTGCGCAACTCAGTAGCATACGCATAACATCCGAAGAAGCGATCCATTCCGCTGAGGTCAATATAAAATTCATCGATAGATGATTTTTCGTATGCCGGCACACTCTCTTCAATGATGTCGGTTATCATATCGGAGTAATGCGCATAATGTTCGTAGTCGCCACGCACCACTATCGCATCGGGACATAAATTTTTTGCCATCTTCATGGGCATGGCGCTGTGAATGCCGAAGCGGCGGGCTTCGTAACTGCACGATGCCACCACCCCCCTGTCGCTGCTGCCGCCCACGAGTACGGGCTTGCCGATGAGGCGACTGTCTTTGAGCCGTTCAACTGACACGAAGAAGGTATCGAGGTCCATATGTACTACTGTGCGGGACATAACCGTTTTTGTTTTGCTGTGCAATTGCGAGTATTGTATTTATTTCAAGCAGGGTTCTCACACCCATTAAAAAATAATAAACCCGTGAAACCCTGCGCCATACTAATACGGCTTTTTTGCAATAGGTACATCATAAAACTCTAAATAATGCCTCACAGGATAAATACCTTGATTGCCGGTTGCATAAAATTCGGCACTTGAATGTATATAATTTTCAAGTGACGTTGCAAGACTCCAGTGTTTTGCCAGCGGATTGCGGTGTATGTATTCCAATTTTTGCTGAATAAACTGCGCATTCCGGCATTCCTTACAATCAAAAGAGGTTTCAAACACTTTGTGCTTCTGGCCCTTTTTCTTTTCCCTCTCACTCACTCCTTCCTTTAATATTTTTAACACATCAATTCTGTTTTGTTTTTGTAACCGCTTTACGATCTCCCAGGCCCTGAATTTTTTGCCCTCTGCCACTAAATCGTTTATTGTAGAATCCGTTTGAGTAAAATGAATCAATACATGCAGGTGATTTGGCATAATAACATACCAGAAAATGTAACTTCCTTCTTCAGCAATTATTCCAAACCACTTATAAACATCATCGTATAAACTCGTCTCATGGATAAGATGCAACCATTTGTAACAAGTAAATGTGACAAAATAGGTGGTGTTTGTTTCAATATGTTTTACTTTAACTGACATCTTGCTTTTGCAATTTATTTACGCAGGATTAAAACGATTCATATTTTTAAAAGAGTTTTGAACACTGCTGATAGAATACAATATTTTTCATTATTTAAGAGTATAAGGTAAAATTGAAATACCGGAATCGTGCTTAATATAGCTTGGCAATTCCTGACCAGGCATATCGGGGAAAGCGGCAATATTCAGCCCCTTCTTCTTTAGTTCCAAGTACTGCAAGGAGTCCGGATACCATTGATATACATTATGTTTACTCCAAAACATCGCTTCAACATCTTCAAACGACCTGCAATTTAAAATAATGGATTCTTCCTGAATAAGTGAATCTAATTTTTGGTAAATAATGGTATTATGTCTTTTTGACGCCCTGTTTTCCGTATTAAAGAGATATGGTTTGTCGTTTACATGAAAATTATAAAGGGTAACAGGCCTGAATACGGAAACTATGGCCGAGGCAGCCAATAGTAAAAGCAGAGAGGATAATGCCCTGCCATGAAATAGTTTAGTTGTAAAATTGTAAATAAAGTCAAATCCTTTACCAGCGATAATAAAAACAAATGGCGCAACAATAAATACATAATTTGAACTCTTTGTTTTTACAATAAATGAAAAGAATATATAAACAATCGCAATGGCAAATAATATAGAATAAATTGCCGGTTCTGTCTTTTTTCTTTTAAATACCTGCAGTAAAAAAATCAAAATCAAAAAAGCCACTATATAGCTGTATTGATCAGGAATGAGTCTAAAAAAATAATCCCAGTTACCTGTATGACCTTCCAAAGGCTCCGTAATATGTCTTCTATTGAAACTGTATGTGAATTTAGCCTGTATTGGAAACTTGTTTAGTATATAAATCTGCCAGGGTATGAATATTATACACGATATACTAAACGAAATAATCAGTTTACGGAATTCCTTTTTAAAAGCCATTTCCTTATCTGCAATCATATAGGTTAGCCAGGCGCCATAAATCAATAATCCGGGCAGCCATTTATTCAGTACCGCAAAGCCTGCAAAACAGCCGATCAGAAAAATCCAAATATTGCGTTTGGATCTCACATACTCGAAGTAGCACCAAAAACTTAATAATATATAAAAACCGAAGGCCACATCATTGTGATCCATCCCAATTACTCCGGAACATTGTTCAATATTATAGCTTGAAAATAAAAGCAAACATGCAGAAAGCAGCGCTCCGTAACCCAAACCAAGAAGAAGTGCAATTCTGTATAGTAAGATGACTTCCAGCGCCCCCATTACTATACTTGGCAACCTTAAACCGAAAGTATTAATACCAAAAATTTTCATACTTAAGGCCATTTGCCATAAAAAAAGGGGTTGCTTATGCACCCAAATATGTCCTGCAGTCCACGAGGTGGCATCGTAGGGTAAAACCGGCTCCTCACGCAAAACCGGCTTAAATGGCGCCTCAATCATATTTTTACTGACTAAGGCATGAAACCTTTCATCCCAACTATGCAGAAACGGATCTGATAATCCAATAAATAACCGAATTGCAAAAGCTGCTGTAAATAATATGAGATATCGCTGCATTCAGAAAGATAGATTACTTGTATTGTAAATTAATTCTTTATAAATTTTTGAATATGAATATTACTATTTTATTTCCAGCAGGGTTCTCACACCCATTAAAAAATAATAAACCCGTGAAACCCTGCGCCATAAAAATTTACCTGTTTGGAGAAATTCCTTCCCGCTCCATCACATCCAGTCTTTGTTTCAGCATCTGCACCTGCATACTGAGGTCGGCGATGAGGCGGTCGAGGTCGTTTTTCTTCACCGGCATATAGGTGGAGAGTTTGCTTTTTACATACCATATTTCTTTCACCTCATCAATATCCACTTCAATGGGCGGGTAGGCATCGTTATCACTGAGCAACACCAGTGTATGGTCTGCATCGGCATGGCTGATTACCCGCTTCACCAGCACCTGGTCGGCGGTAACAACTACATGGATATATCCCTGGCGCACATCCCGGAAGTGGTTGTCGCAAAAGCGGCCGATTACGCTGTCGCCGTTTTGCAAGGTGTCGGTCATGCTGTCGCCCTCCACCTGGAAACACCGGAAGGTGCCGTTGCGGTAATCGGTGCCGGGCAGTTTAAAGGCAGGCAACTCCTTATAGTACTCCGGCTCCAGAATACGGGTGGGATACCCGGCAGCGGCTTTAGTATCCACCATGACGATATTGTCATCGCCGGCTTCATCCACCGTAACCACCACCGGGCGGTAGCCCTCAGGCCAGGCCGCAGGAATGGGCCGGCTGAGGTCTTGGTGGAGGAAATCATCGAGCGATATGTCAAATATTCTGACAATATCGAGCAGCACCTTATGGCCCGGATTGGCGAAGCCGGTTTCGTAATTCGCAATGGCGCTGCGCCCAACGTTAAGCATATCCGCCAGCTCCTGCTGGCTTATCCGGCGCTGATTGCGCAAGTGTTTCAGATTGGAGGCGAGGTAACTCATGCTGTTGGTTTAATGCGTTTTAGAATTTGTCAATTATTATGACCTACACGTCAAAATTAATGACTTTTTCTAAAAATGCAATAGTTCAGGAAAAAAAAGTGCCGCGGCGCTCCAGGCTACAGACTCGCTCCGAAACCTGCCAAACCGCTGTTCGATGCGGGGCACACGGTTGACTCACCGGGGATTACTGATTTTCTGAGAACTCCAAAAGCGTTATCTACGGGCTCCTGGCTTAATATTTATCTCAAGCAGGGTTCTCACACCAATTAAAAAATAATAAACCCGTGAAACCCTGCGTCATAAAAATTTACCTGTTTGGAGAAATTTCTTCCAAAGAGAGAAACTTGGGTTAGTTATTCCCTCACTCCACCATAACATTCTCCGCATGCAACAACATATCTTCCTGATAGCACTGCAATAAATAAATACCAGTACTAAAATCATTGAGTACGACCTTTTGAATTATTCCTGCTTGTAACTCCAGTTCTAAAATTTTATTACCAATTAAATTATAAATAATAATGCAAACCGGAATTTGTGTTTCGGTAATTACAGTTAAGTCAATAAATAATGCATTGTCGGTTGGGTTGGGAAAAACTTTTATTGCAGATGTAATTTCAGTATTTGCATAGCGCATTTCTTCCGCTGTTTCTACATCAAATATTTCCGGTATATCTGTTTTTTGCAGGTGTTGTAAAATATTTTCTGCAGCAATTCCTGCTGCGCTTTGTTTGCCCGCAATTGAAGTGATCATCTCCAATTCTTTTTCGGTTAAACTTTCTATTGATCTTCCGCTTTCCAGCATTTCGATATAAACACTATAAAGCATTTTATAATTATCTGTTTCAACATTTACATTATTTATGGATTTAAGAACGGACTGGGCACTTTCCAGATCATTTTGCCCTATATAAATATCCACCAGATATTCTTTTGCCCAAAATTCTTCCAGATTTTGAAGTAGAAGAATTGCCGAATCTGTTTCAGATGTCTGCTGATAAGTTTCTACCAATTGTTGTATGAGATATTCATTTTGCAATTGTAAATATTCAAGTTCATCCAAGTCTGTTGCTTCACTTTCTAAAGCCATTGCGTTTTCCATACTTTCTATTTCCGAACTATTGGAATTTATTTCTCCTAACAAATAGGATGATGATTCCGTGCCCCCTGTTAATGTGGAAGGGCAGGCCTCGCCCAGCGAGGCGCTGCTGTAGCTGCAACTGTTTAATGTTACCTTGGTTGTGGTATAACATAGCGGAGCCCTGTCGGTATGATGTTTATACACAAAAGGATCGGCGTCCGATAATACTTTGATATGCTGCTCCAAACTGCCTGTGCAGGTATTGTTAAATATATTACCCGCCGGCGCTTTTGCTCTGTCCACAGCCGGGTAAGCAGCGCTCAGGCATTTGCCCTGGTCGGCAAGGGTTCCGCTGGTAAGGTAGATAGCGTATTTCTCCATCACATTATTAAATGTATTGCATTTAATCTGCAATTTAGTATTGGTACTTTGGCAACGAATGCCCGCTTCGAGGTCTTCAAAAGTATTCCTATATATTTCAGTGGCTTTGGTGGAATTGTTATTTACATATATACCGGCCATTAATGGTGAAACACTATCCAGAACTGCTGTTGCGGATTTTGTAAATACATTTCCTTCAACATGATAATCCTGGCAGTCTTCCAGGTACAAACCGTATTGATGAATAACGGTATCATCGGCAATTTCAAATGTATTTTCCAATACTTCACCATAGCGCACATTACTTAAAAGTATACCCCTGTCGTTATTGGTAAATAAGTTATTTGAAATAGTAACAGGCGAAGTGCCGGGGGTGGTGTTAGCCACTTCTATGGCACGATAGTATCCCGTAAAAGTAGAAATATCATAATTGCCGCATGGGTTAAAAATATCAAGGCAATTTCCTTTGTCAACAGTAAAATACGCATCCGTGGCGTATATGGCTGTACCCCTGATTGTATGATCTGTATGGGATAGTTCATTTACAAAATCGCAACCAAGAATATGAATATCTCTAATGCCATAAAAATATACCTGATGTTGAGGCAGTGTTTCTAAAAAATATTCATTATTGGTTACAAACGAGCAATCTTTAAAGTATGAAATATTGGTACTGTTGTATGGTTGAAAATGAACAGATTTTGTATTGTTTACAAACTCCGCCTGATCAGCTATTATAATACCGCCACGATAATTCACATTTTCACCACCCGGTGTTGTTTTAAAAGCATAAATGCCATAGGTGCTGTTCTCAATTTTGCTGCCGGGCTTTAAATATACCACCCCCTGATCATCGGGGGCAGCCGGGTATGTGCCGCTTGTTACCGGCACAGGCCCGGCCGGGTGGGTTTTACTCGTGTTTCCCCATACTTCAATACCCATCCACGCATCGCAGTGATTGGTAATTGTGGCATTGTCTAAAATTAAAGCTGCCCCTCTTTCCACGATAATGATATGATCTTTGGGCATGCGTATTTCGCAGTTTTGAATGGTGAGAGTGGCGCCGGGTTTTACGATAATATCCCGTTGCGCATCCCGGCTATAATTCCATGTTACATCTGAAGTAATTTCTATCGGCTGAGCGCCCGGGCGGCTGTAGTGGGCGCCTGTGGGCAGGGGGGTTTCCCAGATGCCGAAACCAAATACCGCTGCCCGCAGATGCATTGTGCAGTAGTTAATTTCCAAATCGCTGATGGAGCAGTAGGGCATATTTTCATTAAAACATTCCCAACGATTTTCTGATACATTCCAGATATATACTCCTACCTCTGTTCCTGCGAAAATAATGTCGTTACTGCCTTCCCAATAGCACAAGCTCAGCACAGGATAATTTGGCAACCCATCAGAGCGATTTGACCAGGTAGCACCCGCATCAGTAGAATAATATACTCTTCCCTTTTTTGCATTGTGATTATCGTCCAGGCATTCATCGAGTATCCTGTTTTCACCTCCAAGAGCATTTGCTCCAAATGAAACCCATATTTGCCAGGGTTCTTTACTGTCTATTACCATATCTGTAATAAAACTTTCATTAATCTGATTGTATGTGCCGCTGCCTGCAATTTCATCAACCACAGGAGTAATATCTGTTGCAAAATAATCATCATCTGGTCCTGGATTATCTTTAAAAACTGCCCTAACAATTTTTATATTATCATATTCAGCAGTGCCATCTCTAGTATATACATATCCCCCTTTAGTATGCTGCGTAGCATAGTAAATTGTAGTTTGCCCATTGGCCGGATAATTATCTGCTTTTTTATATGCAGTAATTGGTGTATATGAAATTACATTTTCATTTGCCAATTCAGACCCGGTATCTAAATACTTTAAAGTTGCGAATGTTTTACTTAATGGCTGCCAATCAGAAGAGGTATTATGCGGATCATCCACACAGAAAATGTCAGATGTTCCTGTCCAAAATTGAGAACCGGTTAAATCAAATTCGTAACTGGCAGGCTTGTATGCATAATTATGCTGTAGGCAGTTTTCAGGACATACTTCGCAATCTGTACAGGTACTCTGCCTGGATTTAGGAACGGATTTGGTGGCAGGAACTAATGGAATAAGTTCTGAACTATATAAATCAATTATATACATTTTTGAAGGATCCCTGGCTCCATTACTGTTGCCATTATAAACCGCCTTTCGTGAAAGACCTGTAGGATCATATACATTTGTTATTGCGCCGTCATATCCGTCCTGATACACTATTTGCTGAAACTCTGGTTGGGCGGCACCGGGCTTGGTATTATATATAAAATTATTACCATCAGGACTGGATTGTAATATTTCATACGCTTCAAATTCTGAATTTGAAAAGCCGTTACATTCTGTGATTGTTAAGCCATAACCATTTAAATTCTGCCATATATCATCATTTAAGCCTGAGGTCATACTATAAAAGTCATCGCACATGCTTACCCCTCCATCGGTGGCGATATAAATTTTATCGATTGACCCATATATATCTTCTATTATATAAGTATCCCTTATATCCGTATGTGTATTACCCCACGGATTTGAAGAGCCATTATTAGCTGAAATTTGGGTTAAAGATATATCAGAACTGTCAGAAACGGGCAAAGTACCTTTATATAATGCACTTGTATTGTCGGCGATAATAAATGAATTGCTTCCATCATTTAATACATACAATTGATGAAAGGTACCAAGGGGGTCATTTGTAATATCAATTGTTCGGTTTAATACCGGATAAGCAGATCCGCCGGGAACCGGTAGGGAATATTCATATATTCTTACATATTTTTCAAAAGTAAAGGTGCCTGATCTTAATACCTGAAAGGTTGCTAAAATATAAGCATCGCCTGCGTGGGCAATAGAGGCTGTGGTATTCATAACATATGTATCTCCGGTTGCCAAAGTAAAGAGGCCTGTATAAGGAGTTGGTATCTGATACCAGGTAGGATCCGGATCGTCTGCATTTTCAGTAAATAATACATCGCCTTCGATTCCATTATGTGAGGTAACTATTGCCCTGGTATTATCATCTGGGGCAAATACAATTTCATTTACGGTATGTTTTGGATTCGGTGTACCATCTTCATCCAACGTTACTGGTGGATCGTAGTATGTACCGTACCACCAATCTTCATTTAACATATCCCATTTAAAAAGATTTTGACCATTAGCAATCCATAATTCATCTGTTTCCGGCCGAACAAACATTTGCCTGAATCCTAATTTTTTTACAGGCCCTGCTTGAAGGAAATCATATTTATCAGTTGTATAATCCGGATAACTAAGTGGTTCCAGCCATACATCATCATCTGCATTATAATATAGAAACCCCAAATTCATAATATTTAATTTGGAGAAATGCATAGTAGATAGGAAAATTTTCATAACCGATCCGTAATATTTGGATTTAATATCCCAAACACCCAATGCAGGGAAATCATCACTTATTACATTGTGCCAGTTATCGCCCCCATCCGTTGTTTCCCACAAACCACTGGCTCCTGTACCAACATAGATGTGATTGGTATTTGCCGGGTCAGCCCACACGGCATATACCCGACCCATGTTACTTTTTTCGTATTCAAAAGGTCCGATACAATTCCAATCAGAATTAAGAAAGGAAGTATTACAGGATACGGTTTGTGATTTTATTGAAGATAAGATCCATAAAGAAGCAATAAACAGGTAATATATTTTCATATACTTTAAGGTTTATTAATTACCAGTTTAGAAGAATGTAGCGGTATCTTATTTTCGCTGTAAATATTAATGTGGTAAATACCTGCAATTATATTTTGAATATCCAGCGTAATAAGTGAAGAATATGTTGATGTAAATTGAAATACTACCTGACCTTCCATTGTAATTATTTCGATTGAAAGCTGCTTATAGGGTTGCATTTCAGATTCTATATATAAAGTATTTTGCCCGGGGTTTGGATAAATCCGGAACAGTTCAGAATCCGGTTGACTATCCTCAATATTCACCGTAGTTAAATCAAATGCAACTAACCATGCATCGGTAAAACCAAAACCGGTAGCTCCGCTCGGATGGCCACATTCAATATCATGATCAGGAACCATATCAGTAGTGCTTTTTACAAATGCATACAGCATGTTATTGTTATAAATTAGTTTTCCATCGAAGGATGAACAGCCCAAATCGCCACACGGGTCACTGCCGCCAAAATTGCGGCTCCACATTAAATTAAAATTGCTGTCGGTAGCCATCAGCCAATAGTCAAATTCTTCGCCCCCGTTATAGTTACCGGGAAGGTCATAATCCTTCGACAAGCTAAATCCTAAAAAATAATAGTTTCCATTTTCATCTCTCGTAAATCTTCGCAACGCATCAAAATCGCTGCCGCCCCAGCTTATAATATTCTGAAGCTGAAGGGTTGCCGTATCAATAAAACCAACTGCTCCTTCTTCCAATGCATGGCCTTCTTGACCGGGAAAAAGAGGCGATTCCGCATAACTTTTCCCTATAGGATTTATATAATGAGTAATTTGGGTAGTGCTTCCATCGTTAGTTGTTAAATCATAAGGATCAAAGAAACTTTCTTTACTAATTTCTCCCGTACTATCCATCTGAATTGTCCATCGCTTAGGGCCGGGTATGCCGCTTTCAGCCAGATCATAATCGTCAGAAAGGGAAACTAGACTAATGATATATTGCCCTTTGCTGATTTCCACGGGATCACCTATCGGTCCATCATGATTACTACCCCCAAGATTTTTTAGCCATAGCAAATTGCCAACGCTGTCTGTTTTAAATATGATCGCATCGGTAGTTCCCATGCCGCCATCATAATGAAAAGGTATATCTCCCCCGCTTGTTAATCCTGTTGCTGTACATAAAAAGCCTTTATCGGAAGTTTCTATAGCTTTATAAATTCCTTCACTGCCGGGGCTGCCATGCAATTGCTGCCAGAGTATATTGCCAGATTGATCAATTTCCGCCAACATAAAATCGCCGTCGCCACCTTCATAACCAAGGCAATCCTCTCCTCCACTACTGCCTACTAACATATAGTTGCCATTAGATAATTGAAGCAGCCTATATATAGCATAGAAACATGTATCTGAAAGATAAAACTTTTGCCATTCAATATTGAAAACAGAATCAAATTTTATAATCCATGCAGAGTAGGGTTCATCCCCGGTAATATCACCATCTGTTGAATGACTTGAAAGAGCCGCTAAATAGCCGCCATCACTAGTTTTAATTGCATCTCTGAAGTAATCATGGTTACTCCCTCCATAACACCTCTGCCATGCAATTTCCGGCCCGGGGTTTACCTGTGCGGTAATATGCAACGATATAATTAAAAGGAGTATAAGACAGGAAGACTTCAATTGCATGGTGTAATAATTTTAGTGTAAGTTAAAGATAATTGTTAAAAGAAAATCAAGTTTCATCCTGAATCTTTTTTATTTCCAGCAGGGTTCTCACACCAATAAAAAACAATAAACCCGTGAAACCCTGCGCCATTTATTTCAAGCAGGGTTCTCACACCATTAAAAAATAATAACCCCGTGAAACCCTGCGCCATAAAAATTTACCTGTTTGGAGAAATTCCTTCCCGCT
>CAZBHH010000002.1:0-251846 GCA_964492065.1 uncultured Chitinophagales bacterium
ACTACAAGCGATTAGAAAAAGGCACGTTTGAACGGATTGAAAATAAGGATGCATCGGTAACACATATCTGCGCACAACAACGTAACCCACCAACGAACCATAACAGTGCAGTGTGTTATTGAATTTTGCAAAGCACAATTGAGTGAGATTTAACCGGAAAGCGCTTTTAACAAAGTCATTCAGGCTACCTGGCGAGATACATCTTGCCGAAGTCGGCTTTAAAGTACGCATCGGTTCCGGTATCGTATTTATCTAATTCTTTGCCGTGCAGTTTTGCCACGATTCTGTACAAATACAAGCCGTTGGCAACGGGATCGCCGAATTTGTCAGTGCCGTCCCAGGCGTATTCGGTAATATTATTCCCGATATGAACCGGGCCGAGTTCGGGAGCCAGGATTTCCTTTATCACCCTGCCGGACACCGTCAGTATCTGAATCTTGAAATAATCGGGCACTTCACTTCCGGTAAGCGTAAACACAAAATGCGTTTGAGTGGTAAACGGATTGGGATAATTCAACACATTGCTTATCATCGGCTTGTTTATCACTTCGAAACTTATCCTGTAATCTATTCCGCCGCCTGCCGCATTGCCGGTGACATCGGCTGCTTTGATCCACAACTCATATATGCCGTCGCGGTTAAAATTATTTTTTATTATCACTTCCGCCTGGTTTCCCTGGTCGAGATTATTGGTATCCGCCGGAAAAAACTCCATCAGCCCGCTATTAAAATACATCGGCACGACAGTGCCATCGGGATATTTGAAAGATATTTCGAGTAATGCGGTATCATTTAATGCGAGAAACCGGTTCTCATCGTTTAACAGTATCTTAATTTCCGGCTTTGCCGATACAATATCTCCGTCCAGGATATGGATATTGTCGAAAGTAACATCCAACAGCGGGTCTGCATTATCGCCTTTGATATAAAATGGCAGGTAGGCGATATTGTTGAAGTGATATTGCTCGGGTTGATCGTTATCCGGATTCACCTCAACGATTAATGTCGCATTTCCGGCGGGGAGATTCCCTGTTTCCACCTGCATCTTCGTAATCATACTGCCGAATGCCAACAGCGAATCCTGTCGCGGGTAAGAGATCGGAATTACGGTATTGACATTGTTTCTCACGCTGTAAGCAATCAGAAGGCTGTCCATATCCCAGGCGCTGATATTTTTTACGGATACTTCAAACTGCAGGGGTTGCCCCAGTTGAATAGTATCCCTCAAAAACACGAAATGATCTTCGGGGTCCAAGGCCGCCTCGGGTACCGGAGTGTACACTACCCGCCAATACTCCAGTTGGGCGGGGATGCGCAGTGAATCATTTTGAGAAAACATTTGCAGGCGCAGAAAGGGAAATACGGCGGCGTCAATTCCACTGAGGTCGTATTCTCCGGCTGTAATATTCTCCGCCAAAGGTGTTTGGTTGCCATACCAGTCCTCGCCTATCAACGTCAAATACGTGGAATCTGCTGCACCTCCCGACGGATCGGTGAACTGCCACAGCGCTTCGTCCCATTGAGCGGCCGGCCCGGCTTTTTCCGAGGTAACAACGCCTTTGTACCACTTGCCGATAATATCGGTAGAAAATGAAATTTTTGTACCGAGAGAATCGCCGATAATTTCCTGCGCCACCGAGGGGTCGCCCTTCCTGCCAAAGAAAATATAAGAGCGATCGTAATCGTAAACGGCGAGGTCTAATATTTCACTGGCGCCATAACTTACAAATGCGTCGAAAAGACTGGCGCCTCCGGTAAGCGTCGTATCGCTCAGCCAATCGTCAAACTCGGCGTAGTTATTCGAGTAGCACAAAAAGTAATAACCTTCCGGTACGGAATCCATCATCAGGTTATAGACATCTGTTCTGGACTCATAAGAGTTGGTATTCATTTGAATCACCTGGCGAAACGGGTCGTCGGTGCAATACACATCACCGTACGGCCCAAACCCGGTATCGCCCACCTCATAAGTTGTCCAGGGCAGACCCGTGAGCGGATCGATAACAAAAATCACAAATCCATTGCCGGCGCAAGAACCCAAAGCCATCTCCTCGCCATTGATATAACTCGTCACCTCCGTCCAGTCGGTTACCGGGTAAATGCCGGTGTTCACCTGGTAATTCTTAATATCATCTACAAATTCAAAGTTCCTGTCTGCATTCAGCTCCATTTGATAATAGAGATCATGATTAAATTGAAAGTAATGGCTTTGATTCCAACCGATTTCATCGCCGGTTTTATACAGGAACGAACTGTTGCGCCACAGCGGGTCATTGCCGTAAATCGTATCGAGCGAAATGCGCCAGTAATACACGGTGTTGTTAATCCACGGAATATCCGGGTCTTCCCATTTCAATACACCTCCTGCCCTGACTACTGTCTTCGTTCTTTTGAGCGGGCTGTTAAACATTTCGGTAGTATCAATGTCGAACCGGTACTGTTTATAGGTTGCGAAAATATTGGAGGTGGAAGCCGCCAGGAATTCCGGCACCTGGTTTATCAGGCTGTAGGAATAGGGATAAACCGGCAGTGCATCATCGGAGACAATATTTGTGGAGATATTCAGTACATTATTCATTTCATCCAGTTCGTCAATTGCCGCCAGGTTATCAATGTGAATGGTAAACGTATTGACACCGATATCGTTTAATTTATCCACCGGAAATTCGAACATCAGCGTATCTCTGAAATAGGGCGCTGCGGTTGCCAAACTCAATTCGCTTATCGTTCCTGCGGGGTTCATCCGCTTTACGGAAACGGAATAATCGGCATTTACCGATTTCCCGATATTGGTGATTACAATTTGAATTTGAAAAGAATCCTCGATATTAGATACGATTTCGGGCATGAAAGTCACGGATGGCTCTTCAATTACATAATCCGGCTTGGGATGGGTATTGATATGCAGGGCGGGGTCGCCGTTTAGTGTGGTGTGCTCAGCCGTGAGTTGATCGAAGATATTGGGGTAATCCGCTATACTGTCGGCAACGGATTGCATGATTCTGCCGATTCCCTCTCCATAATTGTAAATGCCCAGGTCTTTGTAAAAGTAACTCGCATATTCATTCAGGCTGCTGGCAAGCGTATAGGTAGAAGCCGCGAGAAAACCGACGGCGCCTTTGCTTTCGGCAAAAATGTAATCTTCGCTTAATGTACCTCCCGTTTCATGCACGGCGCCGGTATAACAACCGTTGCCAAACACGACATGGTATCTACCCGCATTCTCTAAGTTATTCGGGTCGCCAATATTAAAGTCAAAAGAATTGGCGGATGAGTGACCGAAGAAGGTCATCAGGGAAACGCCGCTGTTGATCAGGGAGTCGATATAGGTATCGGTACTGTAAAAAATCGGATCGGTACTCACCTTATTAAATGGATATACATGCGCACCGTACAGCGAATCGGTGATAATGTTTTGATATCCCACCAGGTAATTATTAAACAGCATTTGCTCGTAAGCATTGAGCCCTCCTGCAAAGTGCAGAATATTTTTCATCCATGCCTTGTTGTCGATTGTCTGCAGGGCGCTTTGTTGTGCCGCTTCATACTCCATCACTTTCTGTAAATAAATGCGCACTTCGTTTCCCGTTTTTGCTACTAACCTTCCCACCGGGATTTCGGGGTACACAGTATTCGGGCGGGAAGTGAGCAACAGGTCTGAACCCGGACTTCCAAAAGTGGGTACGAGATTATTTGTGTTATTTGTAACGGAATTGCGGTTGTAATCATAGGCAATCGCTTTGCCGATCAGAAACAAATATTTCGGCGCCACCGAAAAACTGTCGGCTGCAAACAGCGAAAAATTCCGGATGGCAAGCGGATTTTTCCTGTCGCCAAAGGCAAACTGGTCGTACAACACATCGATATCGAGAATCAGCACATCGTAACCTCCGCCGGTTAAGGAAGACCGGTAATCAGCATATTCCTGCACCCAGTTGACACCGGTAGCAGAATCGGTGTACAATACGTGATTTGTGATAATCAGGTAATCGCCCTGGTTAGCAACTTCTCCGTAATCGATAAAAGATACGGGTGCAATTTGCGTAATGGTTTTAATATCGGTTGTCGTATCCTGGCTGCTTAACCACATTTCCGCAGCGCCGGCATCATAGGGCAAATGAAATTTGGAAATATCTGACTCCACAATAGCTGTTATGCGCTTGTGATTCGTCAGGTCGTACAATACCGGACTTGTCGCCTTCTCATCGAAATCCGTAACCTCCAAATACCTGGTCAACGACGCCGAACTGGCAAGTGTAAACTTCGCACGTGAGGCATTATTAAAATCCCAACTGCGGGGATAATTGATATCGATATATGCGTTGCGCAAATAATCCGTCGATCCGCCGAGAGACGCAAAGGCCACCGCATTCGAAGCGAGTATCGTGTCCAGTGTAAAATCGTATTTCAACATATTGTATCCGAAATACGCAGTATCCGTCATGACTGTTCCATTTACTGAAATCGTATAATGATGAGACACGGCATTGGTACCGATGACTGCAGTCTTTAAATGCACCGGTTCTGCATCATCGCCGAAATAGGCGTTTGAAATGGCAAGTGTTTTTGTACGGGTTGTATTTGCAAATTTTGTCTCGGTATATCCTTCTCCCTTTTCAAATTTTGAAGAATATATTTCCAGGTACGGCACACCGTAAGACAGGTAGCTGATACTCTTATTAAACACACCCGCTGTTCCATTTACCATAAGCGCCTGGTAGCGGTAATGCGTCTCGGCATCCGGAGCTCCGGCCAGGTCATTCACAAGATTCTCAACCCGGTTATTGGATTCTGAAGTATTCCATGTCAAAAAATACACGCTGGTATCCGTAAACATGCTCGTATAGGTATGCACCTGAAAATCGGGATTGTCGTACAGGCGGGTATCGATTGCACCGTCGTTATACCTGCCGTAAAATTCAATGTAATCCGTTGTATCAAAAACGTTGTCGCTTTCGCCTTCGATATAAATATATTCCTCCTGTCCCCTGTAAAACAACTGGATGTTTTTCGGATTGATACCTGCCAGGCTGTATCCCGAAGCCGATAGCGCCTCGTCCAATTGCGCATGGTAGATGCGGTAAAGGCCATCTGCATTTACCTTGATTTTAAAATACGGCTGGCCGTATTCAATCCATTCATCGCCGTACTGGGTTGTCTGTGCGGAGGCGGAAAAGCCTAAATAATGTATCAATACTAAAGTGAGAATAAAGGTTCTTATCATACACTTTACATTATTGGTTCTTTAAGGGGGCTACTTTTTTATTAAAGTCGAGAGAAAGTGAGATGACGTGAGAATACAGCAACTCGCCCTGGTTTCCGATATTGGTGTAGGCATAGTCTAAGGTTATGGGGCCGATGACCAGTCCCACGCCGATATTGGGTTGGAATATCCACGACTCTTCGCTTGCATCGTCGGCAATTGCCTGCTGTAAATTATTGATGCCGCCTCTCAGGAAAATAAAATCTCGGTAATTGAATGCGACACCCAGGTGCGGGTCAACGCTAAACGGGTCTGCACTCACCAGCACATTGCGCTTTCCATCGGTGGTGACGTCGAGGTTCAACTCTGCTTGTCCTCCGAAATTTTCACCCATATCGAAGTGGTATCCCGTGCCGAGGATAATTTTCGGCGTAGTGATTTCGAGTGAATTTTCAGGGATCGCATTGCCGGTGGCGGCGAGCACTTGTTCATCGGCTTCGGTAAATGCAAATGACCATGCGTTAAAGGTGGATGTAACATCACGCAACATGACTGCGAACTGCCAATTATTTTTATCCAATTGAGCTCCCGCATCCAAACCAAATCCCCAGGAAGTGGCAAAATATCCGGCGGTGCGGTGAATTACTTTTGCATTGAAGCCGATGCGCAAATCATTCCACGCCAATTTTGTGGCATAGGAACCGAGGAAGCCGTAATCGGCAACCGAAAAGGATGTGATATTGTCGTAATTGATACTGCCGTCCGGCCCGACAAGGAATAAGGTATTGGGAATATCGTCCACGCCAAAGCGCAGGATCGAAAAAGCGAGGGCGCTGTTTTTTTCTTTCAGTGGAATGGCGATTGCGGCGTAATCGTATTTCGCAATACCCGCAAAGTATTCGGAATGCATGATGCCCACCTGGTAATCCGACTTCACCAGCGTCAATCCGGCGGGATTCCAGTAACCGGCGGTGACATCATCCACTCCGGCGACTACGCTGCCTCCCATACCCAATGCATCGGCTGATACGCCGATGGATAAAAATTCATTGCTGTACTTCCGTGCGGTTTGCGCATCGGCGCCGGTTGCAATGCAGAATAGCGGTAAACAAATTAACAATAAGTATTTCATCGTCTGTGTTAGGCTTTGACAAAATTAGGAAATGCCACCTTTACCAATACTGTGTCAATCCGGTGGATAAGTAACTGCATGTGTGCGTTGTCTGTATTATTGAACGGCGGATTCCCGATACTTTGATTCAATTCATCCATTATCCCTGTTAAACGCCCGTTATCCGCATAGTGGTATATGAACTTCAGGTTTCTGAATCGCTCGAAATGGCGGGTTGCGCCGGCAAATGCATTTCCGGGTGTATTCTCGCTTAAGAACCGCTCTATAACCCCGATATCGGCTGTATCCAGGTGCGCATATAACCTGTCGGCGACCGATTCGTCACGCATCAGCAATTGCCTGTCCATCATTAATTCGAGAAAGACGTGGCTGAATGCGTACCGCCGCCTGCGGATTGTATCGAACTGCAAATCTTTGATGTGCGCTTCAATTATCCCGGTATATGTCTTAAAAAAATCCGAGCTGTGAAACATCGCATCCGCTGCGTAATGCCGTTTTACACCCTCGCCAATCCGGCGAGCCGCATCGCTGATAGTCGCTGCAATTTTATTGGGGTGTACTCGTATCTTTTCACCGCTGCGCTTGCTGTAATTTGAAAGTATATCGGGCAGAATGATGCCGCATATAAAATACGTATCTTCATTTGGCAATTCGCAATAATAGTGCGACAAAAAATTCATTTGCAACTATTGAAAACTTAAAAATCCATTCCGGCGCCCGGCGCTAAAAATAAATATAAAATTCCCGGCGGGATTTCAAATCACCCGAAAGCAATAAATTTGCGGCATGCAGGTACAAAACTTTGTGGAGGAATTGCGCTGGCGGGGTATGTTAGCGGAAATTATGCCGGGAACCGAAGAGCGCCTGATGCAGGGGCCAACTGCCGGGTATATTGGCTTTGACCCCACGGGCGATTCGCTGGGCGTGGGCAATATGGTGCAGATTATGACACTGCTGCACTTTCAAAATTGCGGTCACAAACCCATTGCACTTGTCGGCGGCGCTACGGGTATGGTGGGCGACCCTTCGGGGAAAAGCGCCGAGCGCAACCTGTTGGATATCGATGTGCTTAACCACAATATCGCATGTCAGAAAAAACAACTCGAAAAATTTCTCGATTTTTCCAATACTGCAAACGGCGCAGAACTCGTAAATAACTTCGATTGGTTTAAGGATTTCAAATTCCTGGATTTTATCCGCGAAGTCGGCAAACACATCTCCATAAATTATATGATAGCCAAGGACAGCGTGCAGACGAGGTTGGAAAAAGGGCTTTCCTTCACCGAATTTTCTTATCAGTTGATCCAGGGTTACGACTTCTATTACCTGTGGAAACACAAAGGGGTGATGTTGCAAATGGGCGGCAGCGACCAGTGGGGAAATATTACTACCGGCAACGAACTGATCCGGCGCATGGCCGGCGGAGAGGCATTTGCACTCTGTACACCACTCATTAAAAAAGCAGATGGCACCAAATTCGGCAAAACCGAAAGCGGCAATATCTGGCTGGATGCGAAGCGGACATCCCCTTATAAATTCTACCAGTTCTGGCTGAATGCCAGCGATGCGGATGCGGAAAATTACATTAAAATCTTTACCCTGTTCAGTCGTGCCGAAACGGAGGAAATCATTGCAGCACACCTGAGGGAACCGCATTTGCGCAATCTGCAAAAGACACTGGCAAAGGACATCACCTGCAGGGTACATTCCGAATCGGAGTATATCAAAGCAAAAGAGGCAAGCGAAATCCTGTTTGGCAAATCGACCGCCGAAGCGTTAAAAACATTGGATGAACAAACCTTGCTCGATGTGTTTGAAGGCGTGCCTTCCTGCATTGTAAGCAGAGATAAATTTGTAAGTGGCATTTCCATTACCGACCTGCTGACTGCGGAATCTCAATTCATTGCCTCGAAAAGTGAATTGCGCAGGGCAATCCAGGAAAATTCATTGAGCGCAAACAGGCAGAAAATTACCGATGGCGATACCGCAATACACACCGCTGATCTCATTAATGAAAAGTATCTCGTCGTTCAACGGGGTAAGAAAAATTATTTCTTAATTATCGCTGAATAATGCATTTGGCATATCGCACCATGCCGTCATCTGTAATTAATCTCAGGAAATAAATGCCGCTGCCACATTCTATAATCACCTCTGCCTGATGATTGTAGAAAATTGTGTTCCACAGCGGTTTACCGTCGGGCGATACCACTTCGGCATAACAGGGAATCTTCAGGTCGCGGTTGATTAAAATATTAATATGCGAAGTGGCAGGGTTGGGAAACAGCAGCAGGTCTCCTTCTCCCGTATTATTGTACATCAGTGAAACTGTATTGCTCTCATAAATGCCGTTTGAGGCCGTTACCCGGTAAGTGTAGGTGTGCGCCGGCATCAAATCCGTACCGTCCAGGTATTGATAATTCACATCTGCATTGGCGCCACATATTCCCGAAATAGAATAGACGGTTTTAAATGTAAACCCATCGTCCGCACGCTGTAGCAGCATGTCGTTGCATGTGTAATCTGCCAGTAATGTCCATTGTATAAAAATGCTGTCGCCCAACTGTAAAGCTCTCAGATTATCAAAAATCTGTTGACCGCTTACAGAGCCTAAGGGCACAAAAGCACAAAGCAGCAGGACGAGTCGCATAATGTAAAAGTAACAGGAAAACAAATTATTGGTTTCCCCCGGATTGTAAAATTGCGATTAGCGCTTCGGCTTTTAACAGACACTCGTCGTATTCCGCTTCCGCTACCGAGTCCCAGGTTATTGCGCTTCCCACATGCACGGCGACGTACTGCAAAGCGCTGTTGTAAAAAATACTGCGGATCAGGACGCTCAGATCGAAGTCGCCATTGGGCATGAAATACCCAAGCGCACCCGAATAGGCGCTGCGCTTTGTATTTTCGTAATGTTCTATTAGCTCCATAGCCATTTTTTTAGGCGCTCCCGTCATACTTCCCATCGGAAAGGCATGTTTAATAATATTGGTTACAGGTATCCCCTGTTGCATTTCTGCTGCAATGGTAGAAACCATCTGGTACACATGGGCAAAGCGCATTATTTCAAATAGCGATTCCACACGGACAGAACCCGTTACGGCATACCTCGTCAGGTCGTTGCGCACCAGGTCGGCAATCATCACATTCTCCGCTTTATCCTTTTCGCTGTCGGCCAATTGCCGCCTGAGCGCTGCATCCTCTTCGGGTGTATTACCCCTGCGTACAGTCCCCTTTATCGGTTGGGAAATTACCGTAGAACCCGTCTTTCTCAAAAAGCGCTCCGGACTGCCGCTGATGATGGAAAATGCATCCCATTGCAGCAATGCCGAAAACGGCGGCGATGAATAAGCCGTCAGTTTCCGGAAACAATCTACGGGATCAATTACCGATTGTACGGCAGACATGCTGAAACAGTAATTCATTTCGTAAATATCTCCATTGCGGATATGCGTTTTAATGCGTTTGACATTGCCGACATATTCGGCCATTGAAACGCCGTGTGTTATCTGCCCGACAACCGTGTGCGCCGCTTCTTTGTTATCGCCGGTTTCCAGTATCTGCTTAAAAATATTTTCACCCTCCGGGCTGCCAATGGAAACCGTGTTCCCCTTGATTACAATGATATGTTCAGGAACAAAAAACAGGAGATCGGGAAAACCGATCCGATCGGGGTTGTCCGAATGCAAATCTTCCACTTCGTTCTTCAAATCGTAACCCAGGAATCCAAACAGCCAGTCCCGTGATTCATCAATCAGGTTTTGAAGCTGATCAAATGCATTGCCATATGCGAGTTGAATAAAGCGCCGGGCACCAACGGCAAATAACACATCAAACCGGCTTTCGGGATAGGCGGTATTTCCACAGGTGTCGAGTATTGCGTATTTTGAATAGCCCTTCACCCATTGCATGCACTTTTCCTTAAATGCATGCGCATCCACTTTACAATCTGTCCACTTTCGCTCAACAGGTAATTGCATCGTATTACAAAACAATTAACTTCTCCCGTTCCGGCCCTGCGGAGAGCATGGAGATGCGCACCTGTAATGCATCTTCTAAAAAATCCAAATACGTGCGCAATTGTTTTGGCAGTGCGGATTTCGTATTGCAATTGCCGATATCGGCCAGCCAACCGTCAAATTCCCTATAAACGGGTTGCAATTCCATACCGTGTAAATCGTAAGGGACCTCCTGCGATTGACCGCCATCGAAAGCATAAGCGGTGCATACTTTTATTTTAGAGAATGTATTGAGCACATCGATTTTGGTAATAGCCAATTGCGTTACACCATTCAACATAATCGCATATTGCAATGCCGGCAAATCAATCCATCCACATCGGCGTGGCCTGCCCGTAGTAGCGCCAAATTCATTGCCCAACTGCCGCAGCGCATCGCCCGTTTGATCGAACAGCTCGGTAGGAAACGGCCCGCTGCCCACACGGGTGCAGTACGCCTTGGAAATGCCGATTACTTCGCCGATTTTTTGAGGTGCAACACCCAGGCCGGTACATACTCCGGCTGCAATCGTATTCGACGAAGTGACAAAGGGATAGGTGCCGAAATCGATATCCAGCATGCTGCCCTGTGCGCCTTCCGCCAATACTTTTTTACCGTTCTGCAACTGGGTGTTCAAAAAGTATTCGCTGTCTATAAACGGTATCTGTTTCAACTGCGCCACGGCTTCCAGCCATTCGGCTTCTCCCGGTATTTCCGAAACCGGGCTGTTGTAATGCTGGAGCAGTTGTAAATGTTTTTCTCGCAGCTTTTGATATCTCTCCCGGAAGTCGGGAAGTTCAATATCGCCGATGCGCAATCCGTTTCTGCCGGTTTTATCCATATATGCCGGTCCGATGCCTTTCAGCGTCGATCCGATTTTTGATTCCCCTTTTGCCGATTCGGAAGCGGCATCCAGCATTTTATGCGTCGGCAAAATCAGGTGGGCTTTCCTGGAAATCATCAGCCGGTCGCCAATCGGGACTTTTTGTTTTTCCAGTTTGGACAACTCCATGCAAAAGGTTACCGGGTCTATCACCACGCCTCCACCCACGATATTGATGGTATTCTCCAGGAATATACCCGATGGAATCGTGTGCAGCACAAATTTTTCACCGTCTTTTAAGATAAGTGTATGGCCGGCATTGGGGCCGCCCTGGAAACGTGCAACGATATCGTATTGCCCTGCGAGGTAATCCACAACCTTGCCTTTTCCCTCATCACCCCATTGTAATCCTAATAAAACATCCACTTTCATAATTGCTGATTCACGTGCTTAAGACCGACAAAATTCGCTTAAAAATTAAATATTGCCTATCCACATTCCAATAAATCAAAGAATGTTCTGAGTTTTAGGGCCCGAAATGAATCAGTCAGGTAAACGGCAACCGGAGATATATTTTCACGTGGGGCTCGGCAAGATAGCCTCCAAATACATGCAGCAGAAAGTGTTTCCTCGCATGCGGGGAATCTGCTACATACCGTCCAGGAAGTATTACCGCATATTCCGGGAGTTGGAAGCGACACGGGAGCCCTCGATTCTCATTTCGAGGGAGTTTGACCAGCAGTTTGCAGCGGAAGTAAAACAATTTGCCTCTAAATATCCCGGTACGCATGCCATCCTCTTCCTTCGGCGCCATGACAGCTGGATCGCCAGCCAATACCGGCGCTTTGCGAAGAACGGGTTTACAGGCTCCTTTTCCGATTTTATAGATCCCGAGCTCGACGGCGGAAGATTCCGGATGGAAGACCTGGAGTTCGGCAATAAAATCCAACTGCTGGAATCGGTGTTCACCACCAAACCGCTAATCATCATCTACGATGATTTTTTGAAGGATCCTGCCGCAACCATCTTAAAAATTGCCGCATATTGCAATGCCGCAATTGATGTTTCAAAGCTGAATTTTAAAAAAGTGCACCCTTCGTATAATGAAAAGCAGATAAAATACATGCAGCGGATTGCGGGATATGTACCGGTGAATGTCGAGAGCCTCCCTAAAAACAGAATATTGTTTTTCCTCGCCCGCCTGCCGGTGCTGCTGTTGCGCTATTGCATTTTATACACCGCACTGTTGCTGCCCGCAGCCTGGGTGAATAAAAAACCGCTGATACCGCCAAACCGGTTAGAGGAAATCAGGATGCGCACACAAGCCGATTGGGAGTATTGCCTGCGTCGGGCGGCAGAACAATGATTAAAGTATAAACCCCTTCTCCTTAAAGTATGCAACCGGATCGGCGCCGGAATTTTCTATAACGAAGAACGAATTCAGTTTGGTGGTAACCATCAGCGTATTCAGTAAATCGTTCAGGTTGGTGAGGATGACTTCGCCGTCGTGGCGCCGCACTTTCGTCAGTGTTTTCAGGAAGAAATTCAAACCGGTGCTATTAATAAATTCCAAATGTGATAAATCGAAAATCAGGAAAATGAACCCTTCTTCCAGCAACAGGTTGATATCCCCCGTGAGATCCACTACCTGGTATTCGCCGATCAACCTGCCTTTCAATTCGATCAGTGCAATAGGCAGTTCCTTTTTTTCGATGCGGTATTCCATAGCTTACAATTGTGTTGTTGTTTTCATTTTCTGCGATTTGGCTTTTTGTCTGCGCCACTCGCCTCCGCCAATTCCCGTTGCTTTTGGCAATTGCCGCAAATACCGTACAAGTTTAATGCGTGGTGGGTAATCTTAAAATTGAGCAGGTCGCCCATCATTGTCTGGATTTGCTGAATCCTGGGATCGCAGAACTCGACGACTTTTTTGCAATCCACACAGATAATATGGTCGTGTTGCTTAAATCCGTAGGACTTCTCATACTGCGCCAGGTTTTTCCCAAACTGGTGTTTGGTAATTAAATCGCAAGTCAATAATAAATCCAGGGTATTGTACACGGTGGCCCTGCTGATATGATGGTCTTTTTGCAGTAAATGCGAATACAAACTCTCCGCATCAAAATGATCAGACCGCGAATAGATAGCCTCCAGGATGTGAAAGCGCTCAGGCGTTTTCCGCAATCCGTTTTTCTCCAGATGCGCAGAAAAAATATTCTTCACCTCCTCAAACTGTTTGTCAATACTCTCTTCCATTGGCCAGTATTAGGTTTCTATCCGGTTTACTTCCACAATTTCCTTTAACTTCTTGAGCCGGTGCATCAGCACGTCCAGTTCATCGGTATTTTTAACGAATATTTTAATGATACCTTCGAACATCCCGTCTTTTGCATCCATCGTCAGGCTTTGCATATTCAGGCGCAGGTCTCCGCTGATAATATTGGTCACCTTGCTCACCAGGCCCACATCGTCCAGGCCGATAATTTTCAACCCCGTCAGGAAGGCGATTTCCTTTTGGTTATTCCAGCGTGTTTTCACAATGCGATAACCGTATTTGCTCATCAGCTCGGTGGCATTCGGGCAATTGGTGCGGTGAATTTTAATGCCGTCGTTAATGGTAATAAACCCAAACACATCATCGCCGACGATGGGGTTACAGCACTTGGCAAGACTGTATTGAATCTTATCGCTGGACTCGTCGAATATCAGCAATTCCGCATTGGCAATTTGCTTGAACAACTCCGCTTTTTCAGCCTCTTTATTCTTGTCGCCGGGGGCAAGAATCCTGCCGCCGGAAATTTTAAAGTCCTTTAGTTCTTTCAGGTCAATTTCCTTGCGGGCAACTCTAAAATAAAATTCGAGACTGGAAGGCTGATGGTAGAAGTGCAGCATCTCGTTGATGTTCTTATCGTCAAACGAAACCTTAAGCGCCTTGAGCTTCTTCTCAACGATTTCCTTACCCTGTACTGCCACCGAGCGCCGCTCTTCTTTCAACGCATTTTTTACCTTCGACCTCGCCTTGCTGGTGATGAGGAAATTGAGCCAGTCTTCATTGGGTTTTTGTTTCCGCGAGTTGATGATCTCCACCTGGTCGCCATTGCTCAGTTTGTGGCTCAGCGGCACTAATTTGTGGTTCACCTTTGCTCCGATACAGTGATATCCCACATCGGTGTGAATTTCAAATGCAAAGTCGAGTGCAGTGGCATTTTGGGGCAATATTTTCAAATCGCCTTTCGGCGTAAATACATAGATTTCCTTTGAGAATAAATTGCTTTTGAAATCATCCATGAATTCAAGGGCATTGTAATCCGGATTTCTCAGCAATTCCCTGATTTCTCTCAGCCAGGTATCCAATGCCTTATCGGTGGTGCCCTCTTTGTATTTCCAGTGAGCGGCAAATCCCCGGTCAGCAATTTCATCCATGCGCACCGAG
The DNA here is from genome assembly GCA_964492065.1 of uncultured Chitinophagales bacterium. GTDB lineage: Bacteria > Bacteroidota > Bacteroidia > Chitinophagales > BACL12 > JADKAC01. Next base: position 14,590 of record CAZBHH010000002.1, read on the forward strand.
CGGATCTGCACTTCTACCCACCGGCCTTTGTGGCCCATCACCGTAGTATGGAGGCTCTCATAACCATTTGCCTTGGGGGTGGAAATCCAGTCTCTCAAACGGTCGGGATTTGGCTGATACAGCTCTGTTACAATGGAATACACTTTCCAGCAATCGGCTTTCTCCTGTTCGGGTGCGCTGTTGATGATGATGCGGATGGCAAACAGGTCGTACACTTCATTAAACGACACCTTCTTTGTCTGCATCTTGTTGAAGATGGAGTGAATGGACTTTGGCCTGCCGTACATATTATAGCTTATACCGGCTTCGTCCAGCCTGTCCTTAATCGGCTTGCAAAATTCATTGATATACCGGTTGCGTTCCCGCTTTGTCTCGGCTAATTTCTTCACGATATCTGTATAGGTATCCGCTTCGGTGTATTTCATCACCAGGTCTTCCAACTCGCTCTTTATGGCATAAAACCCGAGGCGATGCGCCAGCGGCGCATATAAATACATGGTTTCGGACGCTATTTTCAATTGTTTCTTCCGCGGCATGCTGTCCATCGTACGCATATTGTGCAGCCTGTCGGCAATTTTGATCAAAATCACCCGTACATCGTCGGCCAGGGCGAGCAGCAGTTTCTTAAAGTTTTCCGCCTGGATAGAACTCGTCAGATCAAAGACGCCGGACACCTTGGTGAGTCCGTCAATAATTTTAGCGACCTTATTGCCGAACTCCCTTTCGATATCGGCCAGGGTGAGTTCTGTATCCTCGACCACGTCGTGCAACAGGGCGCAAATGGCCGCAGTGGCATTCAGACCCATTTCACGGGTGACGATTTGCGCTACTTTTAAGGGGTGAATGATAAACGGCTCGCCCGATTTGCGGCGCATATCCTTATGCGCCTCCATGGCCATTTCAAATGCCAGCCGCAGATGCTTCTTTTCCGAACTCGTTATCCCGCTGCGCAATGAGCGCAACAGGTTGCGATACTCTTTGAGGATATCCTTCTTCTCCTGTTCAAAATTTATGGGCTGTACGATTTCCATAAGGTATTTGAAATCTAAATTACGTTACAATTCAATATTCAATGCAATAATACTAACACGAAGCTGTATAAAACAGTTTTGCGGCCGGCACGGCAGCGGCGAATGCATTCCTGTGTTTTTGACTACATTTGCACTCCGTTTTGCGGGTGTGGTGAAATTGGTAGACATACCAGACTTAGGATCTGGCGCCGCAAGGCATGGGGGTTCGAGTCCCTCCACCCGCACATTCTGAACTAATGCAATTTCAAAAGTTTACATTTTAAAAATCAAACAATAGTGAATATCTCATCGGAAAACTTAGGGCCTCAGCATTTACGCCTTACCATTCAGATTGACGCTGCCGATTACAGGACTCCATTCGAGAAATCCATTAAAGAATTGAGCAAGAAAGTGCAAATCAAGGGTTTTCGACCGGGGCATGTACCGCTGTCGCTGGTAAAAAAGATGTATGGCGACAAAGCGCTGGCCGACGAACTTAATCAATTGGTGAACGCCCAGATCGGCAACTATCTGAAAGAAGCGCAAATCGAAATATTGGGCGACCCCCTCCCCGACAATGAAATGGGTGTTGAAATAGACTATACGGCGGAAAAGCCCTATACCTTTGCCTATGAAATGGGCGTGCAGCCGGAATTGGACATTGCCGGCGTATTAAGCGCCGCTCCTGCGTTTACCTGGTACCGCATTCCGGCAAAACTGGAAGAAATAGAAGCCGAAGTGGGGAGGATACTGAAACAACTGGGCAAACAGGAAGAGGTGTCCGCAGCCGAAGAAGGGGATATATTATATGTCCACCTGCGGGAACTGGATGCCGATAACAATCCGGTGGAAGGCGGTATTGACACGGATAGCTACCTCAACCTGGAAATGCTCAACGATAGCGGGCTTGAACTGTTTAAGGGCATTGAAAAGGATGCGGTAAAAAATATTCCCGACCTGTTCGCCGTCTTTAAAGGAGAAAAAACGAGCATCGCTAAAAATATCCTGTTGATGAAAGATGAGGAACTGGATAAACTGGAAACCATGAGCCCCGCCTTCGAGTGCAAAATTGAGAAAATCGTGCGGCTGAAAGCGGCCGAATTAAATGCCGAAGTATTCGAGACCTTGTCGAAAGATTACGGTCCGGTGAGCACAGAGGAGGAATTACAAAACAAAATCAAGGAACTTATTGAATCACACTATGACCGCATGACGGACATCACACTGCAAAATGCCATATTTAAGTACCTGAAGGATACAACCGAAGTACCCCTCCCGGAAGTCTTTCTACAAAAATGGTTTAAATCCACCATGGAGCAGCAGATGGATGAAAGTACCTTTGAAGAACAGTTTAACACGTTTATAAATAATTTAAAACAATCCCTTATTTTCCAAAGAGTGAGAAAGGATAATGCACTGGCGGTAACAAAAGAAGAAATAATTGAAGAAGCGGTCAGCCGGGTCAGAGCCAGCTATGGCTCCCTGGGCGAAGATCTGGTGAATTACCTGGCGCAAAATAACCTGCAGGATAAACAATTTGTGGAAAGCGTGCACGACGGGGTGCTGCAACAGAAGTTTTTTAAAATATTAAAAGGGTATGTTACCATAAACGAGGAAATGATTAACTTGGAGGATTTCCGGAAATTAAACAGGCAAGAAACATATGCAGAATAATGAGTTTATAAAATACGCCACCAAACATTTGGGAATGTCCGGCAACCGGCTGGACAGTTACAGAAAAACAGCGAGCGTACACGTAACTAATTTTACTCCTTATATCATCGAGGAGAGGCAACTGAATGCACAGGCCATCGACGTATTCTCGCGGTTAATGATGGACAGGATTATCTTTATGGGCACGGCAATCGACGACTATGTGGCCAATGTGATCCAGGCGCAGTTGCTGTTTCTGGACTCGGTGGACAATAAGCGGGATATTCAAATTTACATCAACAGCCCTGGCGGAATCGTTTACAGCGGGCTCGCCATTTACGATACCATGCAATACGTCTCACCGGATGTGGCAACCATCTGCACCGGAATTGCAGCCAGTATGGCGGCGGTATTACTCTGCTCGGGCAGCGACGGCAAGCGCTCGGTACTCACCCACAGCAGGGTTATGATCCACCAGCCGCTGGGGGGTATGCAAGGCCAGGCCAGCGATATGGAAATCGCCTTAAAAGAAACTTTAAAACTTAAAAAGGAACTCTATACCATCATCAGCAAACACTCAGGTCAGACCTATGAGAAGGTGGAGGCCGATTCCGACCGCGACTACTGGATGACTGCCGCTGAAGCAAAGGAATACGGAATGGTGGATGAAGTTCTCAGTAGAAACCCACGTAAAACAAATTCATGAAAAAAAAGGAAGAGCAATATTGTTCCTTCTGCGGGAAAGCCAAGACGGAAGTAAATATCCTGATTGCAGGACAGGACGGCCATATTTGCGAGAACTGCGTTGCACAGGCGCAACAACTGATTGACGAAGAGTTTAATCAGAGCGACCGCAAATACCATTTTACCATGCAGAACAGCATGAAACCCCGGGCCATCAAGGAGTTCCTAGACCAGTACGTCATCGGCCAGGATGAGGCAAAAAAAATACTTGCCGTGGCCGTTTATAACCATTATAAGCGTCTGAATCAACGCCAGCACGAAGAAATTGAAATAGAGAAATCCAATATACTCATCGTCGGCGAAACCGGAACAGGTAAAACCCTACTCGCCCGCTCCATAGCCCGCTATCTGAACGTTCCCTTTACCATCGTGGATGCAACCGTTTTTACCGAAGCCGGCTACGTGGGTGAAGACGTGGAAAGCATACTGTCCAGATTATTGCAGGTGTGTAACTACGACGTGGCCGCCGCGGAAAAGGGCATTGTGTATATCGACGAAATAGACAAAATTGCCCGCAAAAGCGACAACCCATCCATCACCCGCGATGTATCGGGTGAAGGCGTTCAACAGGCTCTGCTGAAAATGCTGGAAGGCACCGAAGTACAGGTGCCGCCGCAGGGTGGCCGCAAACACCCCGAACAAAAGATGATTAAGGTAAACACCCAAAATATCCTGTTTATCTGCGGAGGGGCTTTCAACGGCATCGAAAAAATAATCGCAAGACGCACGGCTACCCAGATCATCGGCTTCAGAAATAATGAGGAAACCAATGCAGACCATACCAATTTGCTGCAATACATTTCGCCCCAGGATCTCAAAGGCTTTGGCCTGATTCCGGAACTCATCGGGCGTCTGCCGGTACTGACTCACCTGGATCCGCTTACCTTCGAGGCGCTGAAGGCGATTCTCACCGTACCTAAGAATGCGATTCTCAAACAGTATCAACAACTCTTTCAACTCGAAAATATCAAGTTGACCGTCGAACCGGAAGTGCAGGACTTTATTGTCGAAAAGGCGATGGAATTTAAACTTGGCGCCCGGGGGCTGCGGTCTATCTGTGAAGCCCTGCTCACCGATGTGATGTTCGACCTGCCTTCACAGAAGCACACGCACGAGTTTGTGCTGGATTTAAAATATGCCGAATCCATATTTAAAGAATCGAGAATTAACCGGCTCAAAGTCGCCAGCTAATCGCAGACGGAAGGCATCTATCGATGGAGCCGACCTGTACCGCCAAACAGCGTTTATCCAAACACCTCTGGGGTGGATGCGCCTGGTGACTGAATCGGAACACCTCGTCGAATTGGATTTTATAAGTAATTCTGATTCAGTAATTAATATTGAGCCATCTCATTTTTTAAAAGAAGTTACTGCGCAACTGAATGCCTACTTCACCGGCAGCTTGCGCCAATTTGATATTCCATTGCAGCCGCGGGGTACGGACTTTCAACGGACAGTCTGGAAACACTTAACTGACATACCCTATGGCAAGACGATTTCTTACCTGGAACTGGCAAACCGGGTTGGCGGCCCGACCTATACAAGGGCTGTTGGTTCTGCCAATAGCAGCAATCCGGTTGCCGTAATTATTCCCTGCCACCGGGTAATAGGCAAAGACGGCAGCCTGACGGGATATGCAGGCGGTAAAGAGAAAAAACAATGGCTGCTCGGACACGAAAAAACGCATGTTTATGGTATCCAACAATTATTCAGGCCTGATTTTTGACCTGTAGGAGGCCGTGATTGTTGAAAACTTCCAGTCGGTAAAACCGGCAACATCTAATTTTGCAGCGATGAAGCCCACATCTTGGAGAATTTACACCTGGCCGGTATGCGTTGCTTTACTCTTGCTGGCCGCTCCCTTGTTCACTACTGCACAGGTAACCGAAACGGGTATCGCCAGCTATTACCACAATAAATTTGTCGGCCGCAAAACCGCCAACGGCGAAATTTTTGACCAGTCGAAATTAACGGCTGCCCACAAATCGCTGCCTCTTGGTACTTGGGTAAAGGTTACGAACCTGGGTAATGATTCCACAGTGATTGTGAAAATTAATGACCGCATGCCCCAGTGGAACAAGCGCTCCATAGACCTTTCCAAGGCGGCTGCCTCCAAACTGGATTATATACACGAGGGATTAACCGAGGTGCGCATTGAAGTGATACCCGACCCCACTACCCCGGTCGAAAATTTCACAGTGCGAGATACTACCGTTCCCGACTACGTGCCTATGATTGCCTTGACAACGCTGCACTACACCGATTCCCGCACGGTGTACCCGAAAATACCGGTAATTCAGATTCTGTCTTTCGAGGAACCCAAGTCAGGGCTGTTTAACTCCCGGCGCTGATTAATGTTTTTTCCATATACCGGTGCGGTATCCCCACTTCAATAAATGATTCACCTTTAAGGATATAGCCAAGTTTTAAGTAAAACGTCACTGCAGTATCTCTGGCGTGGCAATAAATCGTTTCGTAACCATTGCGCAAGGCATAGTCTTCCGAAGCCAGCACTAACCACCTCCCTATACCCCGTTTCTGTAAATGCTGGCTCACCGCCACCTGTTTCATGCGCAGCCTGCGCCCCGGCTCCGGTGTCAACATCAGGCAACCTTCTAACTGTGAACCGGTAAAAAAACCGAGCAGCATATCGCCCGCTTCTTTGGCCAATTGCTCGGGAGTAAAAACCAGGTTAAGCGGCTTTCTGAGTATTTCATAGCGCAAGGCCACAAGCGTATCGTATTCGGGCGAGCCATATGTAACCTGGCGAACAACGGATTGTCCATCGACCGGATAAATGAACATATTCAGACTATCTCTTCTGTAGATTCACGGAATGCAATTTTGTGTTCCTGCGCCAAAATATCGAGAATCGGGTCATAAATTTCAGGGATTACGGGAATGGCGACACCTGTTACCCGCATTTCGCCCCTGAGAATCAGGGTAGCGGCAATTCCCATCGGCAGTCCAACGGTCTTTGCCATAGCGGTAATTTTTTCATCCTCGCCGATAGCGACCAAATTGCTGTGCACCACATATTTTTTTCCCGCATTTTCGTATTCGATCAAATGCTTCATAACGCACATATCCTTGTCGCCATCCTGCAATTTCCAGCTTTTCTCTAATAGCTTTAACAGCACATCGGCAGGTGTTCCCGTTTCCATACCGATGGGTTCATCGCTGAAAAGTCCGAGCCATTCGAGTTTTTCCATGATGTCCGGCCTGTGTTGAATCTTTAGGTATTGCGCCAGTTTATCCTGAACGGAACAGCTTGCGTCATGCGGGATATACAGCTTAATAAACTCCAGCCAGGTCAAGTCTTTCAGCCCGTCAACCTGGTAGGTATTATCGGTGATGCCGAGTTGTACAAAGGCGTTCCACGCTTCGCAAAATCCCTGTTTGCGCAATGTACCCCGCACCATCGTATGCAGGTCATGCAGTTGATAAATATCCAGGTAATTGAGTGAGTCCCGGTTGGGATACCCCTCAAACGTGCCGAAACCGTCCACTTCCAATTCATCAAAGCGTTCAAATAGTTTATTGTAGGGCACGTACTTCACTTTATTCCCCCAGATAAATTTAGCGACCCCCTGCCCTGCCAGTACGACATTGCGTGGATTCCACGTGAATTTATAATGCCAGGGGTTATCATCGCTCTCCGGCGCTATTAATCCGCCGGCATACGATTCGAAGGCAGTGATAACGCCCCCGGCATTTTGAATGCCGTGTATGGTGCGCATGGCGCTCATGTGGTCAATACCCGGATCAAATCCGCATTCATTCAACAACAGGACACCGGCATCCACCGCCGCGGGATGCAACGCCTGCATCGCCGGGCTGACATAGGAGGCACATACAAAATGCCGACCATACCTGACACAATCCGCTGCAACAACTGCATGTAAATGCGGCGGCAACAAGGACAGCACGATATCGGCTTCCCGGATGGAATGATTGCGGATAATATCGTCATCCGCCGAAAAGTAGGTGGCCGCCCCCCTGGGGTGATTTTGAATTTTCACCTCTGCCGCTTCCTTGGAAATGTCCCCAACTGTCACCTGCCAATTGTTCTCTTCTGCACTCGTCAACATATAACCAATTAGCGCCGTAGAGGATTTTCCCGCTCCAAGTATCAAAATATTTTTCATATAAAAAAGCGTTCAAAGTTAATACTTAAATTTTCCGGCAAAACAGATTTGAGCGTTGTAGAAATGTCGATACCTTCTAAAACGGATTGCCGGTTACATTCCCTTGCCGGAGGTGGGTTACTGTGCAATGAATGCACATTGTGATCGCCTCCGGAAACTCGCCGAACATGCCTATTTTTACAACGACATGCTTTCGGTAAAACACATTGAAAAATCATACGGATCGCTGCAGGTATTAAAAGGCGTGGATCTGGAAGTGCAAAAGGGCGAAATAGTGAGTATTTCGGGCGCATCGGGTGCCGGTAAAAGCACGCTGTTACACATCATCGGCACATTGGATTCTGCAGATAAAGGGGAAATAATTTTTAACGGCATACGGATTGGCGAATTATCCGAGAAAAAATTAGCGGGGTTCCGGAATACACATATTGGTTTTGTATTTCAGTTTCATCACCTGCTGCCCGAATTTACCGCACTGGAAAACATTTGCATGCCAGGTTATATTGCGGGCAGATCCGGGAAGGAGTTGATATCGAGAGCGTTGGAATTGCTCGGTTATCTGCAATTGACCGAACGGCAGCATCACAAACCTGCTGAACTGTCGGGAGGTGAGCAACAAAGAGTTGCCGTTGCCAGGGCGCTGATTAACAATCCCGATATTATTTTGGCCGATGAACCTTCCGGAAACCTGGATACTGCCAACAGCCGCGAGCTGCTGAAATTATTCTTTCAGTTGCGCCAGGATTTCAATCAAACATTTATAATTGTGACGCACAATGAAGAGCTTGCTGCAATAGCCGACAGGAGATTGCACATGCAGGACGGTAAAATCAGTTGAAAGTCATTTGCAGGTCTTTCAATTTTATTATTTATTTGCACCATCTAAATCCCATGAAATGCCATATTTCAATTCCATACAATTTACGCATCCCGGTGAGATTAACTTTTCAATAGTCAATAATTCCATCGAAATACGCATTAACAACGCATTGCTCGGCAGTATCAATGCCGATTTTCCCGTCACCGTTTATGCAGCCAAAAGTGCGGGCAATGCAAACATCCTTACACTGCGCCAAATCAGCGACCAGGAGTATATGTCCGGCAATAATAATGATCCTGACCGCACCGTGTTCATCCGGCACCTCGACGCCAAAACGGCTTTTAAAATAAAAAAATGCAATTCGGGTGAGAATTATAAGATTATCAGTTGGGAAGACGCCGATATTTCAGACATGTGCGAGAGCCATATTACCAAATACATGGACATTTCCAATATGCATCATTTCAAAGCCAGAATCGAAATGGTCGGCAGCTCACCGGTTATGGTTGTCAGGTACAACGTGGATGTAATCCGCATCGCCGGCCCGGATCCGGTTTGTTCTTCCGATCTGTTCAGTTACGCTTGTTCTTCCTGAGGCCGTTTTGAATTGCGCTCTCCTGTTGTAACGGAATTTTTTTAATGCGGGCGCCTAACCAAATCAGCGTTTCCTCCATGATGACAAATTTCGCATTGGGATTCTGCATCTGCAGCGTTTCCAATGCCTCCTTCATATTGGTCTGAATACTGTACTTTTCGTTGTGGGGGGCATTTACCAGGCTCCTGATACCTGCTATTAATATTTTGTCGAAGTCTTCGTGCAGGTTATTCTTGTATAAAAACCGCCGTGTACTTCTGAGCAGGCTTTCGATGAGGATGGTATTTCCCAACTCGTAATGACATATCATCTGCAACAGCCAAATTCCGTTTTGCAGATCAAAACGGGTGTCGGACTTCCTGTCCGTTATTTTCGCACAGTAATCGAGACAACCGTTAAAGTCTTCGGTGAGGAAACACAATACAGCCAGGCTGTAGTACATGGCCACAATGCGGCTCTCTTTCATCAGGCCGATATTGTCGGCAATACCGGCTTCAATTTCCACTATTAATGAATCCTTTGTATGCAATTGATTGCAGTTGAGCGCATACAACAATTTGTACATCCCAATTGCCGAGAACAACATTTCTTTCTGCTTGGCATTCTCTGGCCGGATTGCGTGTAATTTGGCCAAAATATCATCAAACTCACTGTAGTCTCCGGATCGGTGACAGGCGCCCAAATATCCGCTATACCCGAGAATATATTCATTTGTGGGCACGAGGTGTTTATATTGATCAAACAGGCTGAGGCGCTTGCGTTCGTTTTGCCGGTCTTCCAACAGTCGGTTGTAAAACCTATGCCTGAGCGATTGCGCTAAATACCAGTTTTTCTTTGCGCTGAACGTCTTCAGTGTTTCGTATGAAATACTGTCCAGCTCGGCTTCAATGGCCTTCAGCTTGTCGAAACTGTCCTTGTCATTAAATAACGGGTTAATCAAATATTGGAGGTGCAGGGTATTGCTGATGCGCACAATCTGAATTTCGTTCTCCAATATTTCAACGGCATTCTTTTCTTCTTTGAAAATCCGGTTTAATACACTTTCGGGATCTTTACCAACCTGTTGCAGGTAATACAACCGCTCCACCTTTAATACCCATAACAGGATATAGTATTGCTCCAGGTCATAACAGACTTGTTTTGCCTTTAAGATATTGCGCTCCTGTAGGTCCATCAGGCCCCGTTCCTTAAATATCTCCTCTTCACGCAGCAGTTCCAGCACCTGCAATAAGGGCGACTTACTCTGGTCGAAGTTTTTGAGAGCCTGCATAACCAGCTCAAATAAATAGTGCTTCTGATAAGCAAAATTCCGGGTATTAATTTTCCCCTTCAGTTTCTTTTTCAGCGATTCTTCATCGTATTCCGGCGATTTATCAACCAGGTCAAACAACTGCAGGTAATATTTATCGTCGGCCCTACCCTGTTTGGAGGCGAAGAGTTTGAAATACCGCTTTTCGGAGGGCGACATGGATTTGATGAGTTTATGCAGTTTATCGCCTGGTATCATATACGTATTGTTAAAATCACCCTGTGAAAATCCTCGCCAATATACTACACAGCCTCCTGGCATCCAACAAATTAACTTAAAAGTATTTCTCCCCAAACCGGCTGCCGGAGCCCGATGTATTCAAATCCGGAGGCTCAGACGCCAAATAATCGGCTAAAAAATGGTTTTCGCAGCCCCCACCGCCAAAATAATTTTGACCCATTCAATATCGAAAATGAAAAAAACAATGAAAACAGACTCGAAACCCCGGCTGAGTTTTTTCGAAGAGGAACTTTTGGTTGTATTGGCGTCATCGGTTCCGATTCAGCATATTGCAGAACATTTTCAGATTGAAACCCCTGCTATCCTCGAAATCAAGTCCAATGTTATACAAAAGCTAAAAGCCTCCAACCTCCTGGAGGCTTTAGCTATGTGTAAGAAAAATCAACTGTCTGAAGCAGGCGCCTTTGATATACACTTTCAATGAGGTGTGTGCCCTATTAAGTTTCGAACGCCGGCAAATTACTTTAGGCCGGCGTTTTTATATTTGCCGTAGTTTATGGCCTTTTTCGAATTTATCTTTTATCTCGGCGTAATTGTTATAATCTTCACTACGGTTTGGAAATTTATCGCTTCAATTTTTACAAATCTGCTCCAGGCTGCCGGCATCGATAAAGATTTCACCTTCCTGGTATTTAAGACGGCCAGTTATTATATACTCGTCACCATCACCGCTTTAAAAACCGTGGAACGGATGGAAGGCGGTTACAATTTCACTTCGATACTCTATGCACTGATCGGTACATTCGTCATTTATGCCACTATTGCGGGAAATCTCGAACGCAACCGTTGGCGGGCAGTATTAAACTACGAGCGCAAACGCATCCGGGTTATGCGCTATGACGGGTATTTGTTGATGGCCTGTATCGTTTTGTTTATCGCAACTTTAATTCGCCCGGAAGTCTCAGATTTTGCCGCACAGCGCTGGATTCTTCAAACCATCGGGAAAATTTACAACATCCCGGTATTGAAATTTATCATCGGTTTCTTCGCTTTCTTCTATATGCTCAATATGATAATCAGCGGTGTTAAAGCGACCGACCAGGTATTGGAAGTAATATTAAACCGGAAGGAGTCTTCGCCACATCGCAACAGAACAACATCGGGCGATGCATCCGTTTATACCGAGTATGAAGAAGTGGATGAACCGAAGGAACCGCCCTCGCAAATCGGGTAATACTAAAGCAATACAAGCAGTCGTTTAGCTCATATCGCATGCGAAGAATTTTCCTGTTTTTCCTGGTATGTTACGCTGAGATGAGCAGCGCCCAGCAGGTGCAGTGGGCAAATGCGGTTTTAAAATTCTCGTCGGAATACGGGCGGGGCGCCTATGGGTCGCGGATGATAACCGGCAAGCCCGACAAACTGCCCGCCTGGGGTGAAAGCCCGATGGCGTGGGCGCCTTCCGAAATGGATAATCCCAACGGCGAATTTATTGAAGTGGGCTTTGAAAACCCGCAGCCCATTGCGCAGGTAGCCATCGGTGAAAGCAACTGCCCGGGCGCCATCTATAAAGTAACTGCCATCGATACGAAAAATAAAAAATACGTGCTTTATCAAAATGACACTATTCAGCCGCGGTTCGGCTATGGCGGCGGGATGAAATGCATCGTATTCCCGCTCACCGAATATGCAGTGAAGGCAATCAGAGTAGATTTAAATACAAAGGCAATCGCGGGAATGAATCAGCTCGACTGCATCGGTATCAGTGGAAGCAGCGAACCCATCCGGGCAATTATTGATACGATAGCCTATATATTCAGTTCGCCGGCAGAAAATTTAGGCCCTCTGGTTAATTCACGGGCTGATGACATGTTGCCCATTATTTCACCCGATGGGAAAACGCTGTACTTCGCACGCAAGAAACACAATGAAAATTACGGCGATGAAAAACGGGATGACATCTGGTACTCCACACTCGACGCAAACAACAACTGGACTGCAGCGAAAAACATCGGTGAACCGCTGAATAATGAATACCACAACTATATCGCCTGGATTTCCGCCGATGGCAACACGGTAGCGCTCGCCAACGACTATAAACATCCCGGTGCGGGGCAACGTGTTTCAATGAGCCATACAACAGGCACGGACTGGGCTTTCCCGACTACACTTAAAATAAATGATATGTACAACAGGAATGAATTTTCCTGTTATCACTTAAATGCAGAGGGCAACGTGTTATTCCTTGCCATTGAAAGAGGCGACACGCATGGCGACATGGATATTTATATCAGCTTTTTGCAAAAAAACAATGCGTGGACGGTGCCCAAAAATCTCGGCAGCGGCATTAATACCGCGGCCACCGAAGGCAGTGTTTTTATAGCCTCTGACAATAAAACGCTGTATTTCGCCAGCAACGGCCGTTCGGGTTTCGGCGGCTTTGATATGTTCATGTGCAAACGCCTGGACGATACCTGGCTCAACTGGTCGGAGCCGAAAAATCTCGGGCGGCAAATCAATTCAAAATACGACGACTTTTACTACACTATCCCGGCATCGGGCGACTATGCCTATTTCGCATCGCGGCAGGAGTCGATGGGTGGCGCCGATCTATTTCGAATAGCGTTGCCCAAAGAAATCCAACCCGAACCCGTCGCATTGGTAAGCGGGAAAATAATCGACAAGCAGAGCGGCAAGGCGCTGCCCGCAACCATGGAGTATGGCGGTCTGACGGCTATGGAGCCCATACGGCAATTTACCGGCGCCGGCAATTATACCTTGATTATTCCCGACTCCGGTTATGTGGTTACCGTAATGAGCGAAGGATATTTCCCGGTATTTACCAATCCCGATCTGCAAAACTCCATTGCCGATCTCGATTACAATGCCACCGACCCCGTTGAAATAATCACCTATACGCTGACCCGGGAAATTCATTCCAAATTGAAACACTTCTCCGGCGACAGTGCGGAGATAGCCGCAATGATTAAGCAATCTGTCAATACACTGGAAAATCAAACCCTCCTGGAAGATACAGCGCTGCGTCAAATCACAAATGAACTCACCGAAGAATACGTCGCACAACGCAATTTCAGGCAGACTCAAGAGGATATTGAAATGATCCCCATCCGCGAAGGGCAGGTGCTCACATTAAACAATGTGTTCTTCGATGCAAACAAATCCACACTGAAGGAGAATTCGAGAGAACAACTGTTGGAAATCGCGGAGTTTCTAAAATCCAATCCCAATATTTACGTGGAAATTGGCGGCCATACCAACGGTTTGCCCGAAGATGATTTTTGTTTACAGCTATCGGATGCAAGGGCAAAAAATGTTGCAGAGTTCATTATTCAGCAAGGCGTTGAATCGTCAAGAGTCACTTATAAGGGGTATGGCAAATCCTTTCCAATAGCAGATAACGCCACTTTGGAAGGCAGGAAAAAAAACCAGCGTGTAGAGTTGAAAATTATAAAGATACTGCCTTAAGATTTTTACATGCAAATTTGTACCGCATCCTTCCCATGGCAATGCATTACGCACGCACCACTGTACGGCTGTCGCTTTGGGCTGTAGGCAGTATGGTTATCTCCTCCAGATTCACATGTGCCGGCCTGGTGGCTGCAAAGAAAATTACTTCGGCTACATCCATTGCACTCAGCGGCGTGAAACCTTCGTACACTGCATGGGCTTTTGCCATATCGCCTTTGAAGCGCACTATCGAAAATTCGGTCTCGGCTAATCCGGGCGAGATATTGGTAACTTTTATTTTATGCGGCAACAAATCCGTGCGCATGCCTTTGCTCAATGCCCTGACTGCATATTTAGTTGCGCAATACACATTGCCCATTGGATATACTTCATGGCCGGCCAGTGATCCCACATTGATTATATGACCGCCACCCTGCGCAATCATCAGCGGAATAATTGCCTTAGAAACATAGAGTAACCCCTTGATATTCGTATCGATCATCCGTTCCCAATCATCCAACAGCCCATCCTGGAATAGATCTCTTCCCGCAGCCAGCCCCGCATTATTGATCAGCACATGTATCTTTTCATATCCTGCTGGGAGCGCTTGAACAGACTGCATTACCGCTTCCACATGGCGCACATCAAAGTCGAGTATATGCACATCTGCTTTGTATTTAGCTTCCAGGTCCGTTTTTAATTTTTGCAGCCGTTCCCGCCTTCTCGCATTAATAATCAATCGGTAACCCGCCTTTGCAAACAATACGGCGCATGCTTCGCCGAATCCCGAACTTGCCCCGGTTATAAAAACTGTTTCCTTCATAGCGTTGTAAAACTGTAAATTTTAAAAATTCAAACCGCAAAGACAAACAATAACTGCCCGCCTATTGAAAAAATAGCCGAAAAATTGTTTTTTTGTAAACGGAAAGATAACAATGACCTGTAACAAAGCCCTCATTCTCGTATTTCAATTGCTCGTTTTACATATGCAAGCCCAGACCGTTATTAAAGGTCATGTGGAGAGCAACAAAAGAGAACCCGTTTTTGGTGCCAATATTCTCTTACAGGATACCTATGACGGCACCACCGCCGACTTCGACGGCAATTTCGAATTTTCAACCGAAGAAACAGGGAATTTTGTGCTCGTAGTGAGTTTTATCGGCTTTGAAGAATTCCGCGACACACTGCATTTACAAGGAGACACCATAAACCTGCAGATAGTGTTGAAAGAAGCCTTTAATGAATTGAATGCCGTTATGATTACTGCCGGCGCATTTGAGGCAAGCGACGAAAAAAAATCCGTTGTATTCAGTTCGCTGGACATCGTTACAACTGCCGGCGCCGATGGCGATATGTACGGCGCCCTGGAGACTTTGCCCGGCGTTACTTCGGTGGGAAATGACGACGGCTTGTACGTACGGGGCGGCAGCAGTTATGAAACCGTTACCATCATCGATGGCGTGCCGGTACAAAATCCCTATTACAGCACATTGCCGGACATTCCCAGCCGCGGCAGGTTCGGTCCTTTTTTATTTAAGGGAACGGTTTTCAGTACCGGGGGATATTCGGCGGAATACGGCCAGGCGCTCTCATCGGCTGTAATATTAAACACCTTCGATATGCCCGAGCAAACCACTTCTTCGCTGAGCCTGTCGCCACTGTTTGTAAGCGGATATCACACCCACAAATTTAAAAATACAGCCATCGGCGCCGGATTAGACTATACCAACCTCTCGTTGTACGATTTGATTTTTAAGCCGCGAACCTATGACAATATCCGAAGCGTGGAAGCGCTGAGCGGCAGTATTTTTTTCAGGCAAAAGACTTCTAAAAACGGCCTGCTCCGGTTCTATGGGCAGTTCGAGGGTTCAGGTGTAGGTGTAAGCTACCCCGACATCGACAGTACAGAAGAACATATTTACGACGATGTGTATTTGTTTAACAGGTATAACTACCTCAACCTGTCTTACCGGGAAATTATTGCGAAGAAATGGACGCTGAATGCCGGTGGCAGTATAGCCTGGAACTCCGACAGCGTTACCGTAAGCGGGGTAAATTTCAGCAGTGGCACAGATGCGGTTAACGGCAAGCTTTCCATTACAAACCAGATCAATGAGAAAATACGGTTGCGCTTCGGTGCAGAGACGCAATCAGTGGGATATATACAATACGCAGATGTACTAAAATTCACGGCACAACAAACCTATACCGGTGTCTTTGCCGAATCGGATATTTTTATCACCAATGATCTCGCCGGACGCATCGGCCTCCGCGGCGAATACGACCCGGTAATTGACAATTACAACCTGGCTCCCCGGATTTCCCTGGCTTATAAGACAGGTGAATACGGACAAGTCTCCGTCGCCTATGGCGATTTCTACCAGTCGCCCCAGTCCGACTACCTCTACATGGGCGAAAATGCAACGCTTGATTTTGAAAAAGCCACACACTATATTGCCAACTACCAGTTTATTACCGACGACCGCACCTTCCGTATTGAAGGATATTATAAAAATTATTACAACCTTATCAGTTACAGCTCGATCACCAATCAGCCCGGCGATATGTTCGATGTCAATAACGAAGGCTACGGCTATGCTCGGGGATTTGACATCTTCTACCGGGATAAAAAGACCATTCCGAATGGCGACTTCTGGATTTCGTATTCCTATATCGACTCGAAGCGCAAATTTTTAAACTATCCCGAAGAGGTGCAGCCTTCATTTGTAACCAATCATATACTGAGTGTTATTTACAAGCAATACATCTCAAAAATCAGGACGCAATTGGGCGCCAGCTACCGGTTCAATACGGGCTTTCCGTATTTTAACCCCAACGAATCGGGATTTATGACTCAAACATCACCGCAGTTTCACGATGTCAGCCTCAATGCGAGTTTCCTAACTCAGATTGCCGGTAACTTCACCGTAATCTACGTTTCCTTTAATAATGTGTTTGGTTTTGAACAAATATACGGCTATCAATACTCCTACCAGGATCCGGGCATTGTTTTTGCCGAGATGCCTCCGTTGAAGCAAACCGTTTTTATCGGCATTTTTGTGAGTATTGTAAGCCAATCAAAAATGAACCCGGGTGGATTAAACTTTTAAAAATTACATACATGAAACCAACTATCACTTTTCTTTTAGCCTGCATTTGCGCTATCAACGCCTTTTCGCAAAGTCCCAAATACGTGGAATCGATGAAAAAGGCCATTGCCGAATTTGCAACCGATAGCACAGACGAGCAATTGCTCTCTCTGGCAAACAAATTCGAACGCATCGCTCTTGCCGAAAAGACCGAATGGCTGCCTTATTATTATGCGGCGCTGACCCGCACGTATGTGGCGTTTTCGACAAAACATACGGATAAAGTTGACGGTATTCTCGACGTTGCCCAGAAGTATGCGGGCATAGCGGATTCTCTCCAACCGAACAATTCGGAAATTTATGTTTTAAAAGGCATGGTACTGTCCGGGCGTATAATGGTGGACCCGATGAACCGCGGGATGCAGTACGGTATGCAGAGCGGAGCGCTGATGAACCGTGCCGTAGAACTCGACCCGTCAAACCCAAGAGCTTATTTAATGATTGGCCAGGGATTGTTCTTCACTCCCGAACAATACGGTGGCGGCAAAGACAAAGCATGCCAGGTACTGGAAACTGCCAAGCAGAAATTCGATGCCTTTGTCCCGGCCAGCGAAATTTCACCGGATTGGGGCGAGGATTTGTTGATGCAGGTATTTCCCGAATGCACCAAAACCACCGGAGGCGATTCGCCGGCAGAAGAGGAATAAGCGAATTGTATTTGTATTTACACTGCGGTAACGCCATTGCTGTGTTGCATACAAGTTTTGTTTCACTGCATGCAATGCATTTACCGGCGAAACAAATGCATTTTTGTATCAACCGGCTTACCTGAGAAGCACAACCTGCCGATACACTGCATTTTTTCGCAGCGCACCCGGTTTAGACGAAATTGCAGTGCATTGCAAGTTTTCCATACTATTTGCGTTAATTCACCTAATAAAAAAGTTTATCCATTTGATTTATTTTTGGGCACGCATGGTACCTGGAAAATATTTGTGCATTAACGAGTAAAAGCCTTGAAAACACCCATCCGGATACCATTAACGGTAAATTTGAAAGCCAGGAAATTTTCTTTAACAGGATTGGAATACCCGGTTATAATCAGTAACGGAATATAGAAAGGAGATGACAGATTTTTTTAGACAACTCATGGAGGAGTTCGAATTGCCGCTGAGCAATCCGGTGCTGATATTTTCATTGATTTTATTTATCATCCTGTTGTCGCCGATACTGTTGCGCAGGATCAATATTCCGGGAATAATCGGTTTGATTATAGCCGGTGTAGTAATCGGGCCTCACGGTTTGTACATCCTGGAAAAAAATTCCGCCATCGATTTGTTTTCCACCATCGGCCTGCTGTATATCATGTTCATTGCCGGCCTCGAACTCGACCTGAATGAGTTTAAATCCAACCGCAACAAGAGCCTGCTGTTTGGCATATTCACGTTTATTATTCCACTCGGTATCGGCTTCCCCGTGTGCTATTATTTCCTGGAATACAACTTCAACGCCAGTTTTCTTACGGCGAGTATGTTCGCCACACATACACTCGTCGCATACCCCATTGTAAGTAAATTCGGCATTGCAAAAAACCAGGCGGTTGCCATCACCGTTGGCGGAACGATTTTGACAGACACCGCCGTGCTCATCATTCTGGCGGTTATCATGGGCAACAGTCAGGGAAGCCTGAACCAGGAGTTTTGGATACGCCTGGTCGTTTCCCTTGCCATTTTTTCGGCCATTATGTTCCTGCTTATCCCCAGAATAGCCAAGTGGTTTTTCCGCAAACTGGAAAGTGAAAAACACTCGCATTACATCTTTGTGCTCTCCATGGTTTTTTTAGCCGCGTTCTTAGCCGAAGTGGCGGGAGTAGAACCCATCATCGGCGCATTCGTCGCCGGGCTGGCATTGAACAAACTCATCCCCCATTCGTCGGCGCTGATGAACCGCATTGAGTTCATCGGCAACTCGCTGTTCATCCCATTCTTCTTGATCAGCGTCGGTATGCTGGTGGATGTTAGTGTTATACTCAGCGGCCCCTCGGCGCTGATCATTGCGGGTACGCTTTCCGCCGTAGCCATCTTCGGGAAATGGTGTGCCGCTTTGTTCACGCAATTGATTTTCAGATATTCCGGTGCGCAACGCCAACTGATTTTCGGACTGAGCGGTGCACATGCCGCCGCCACCCTCGCCGTAATTCTTGTTGGATATCGTGCGGGCATCCTGGATGAAAATATCCTGAACGGCACCATTATCCTGATTTTGATTACTTGTATCGTCGCCTCATTTGCCACCGAGAAAGCCGCCAAGAAAATTGTCGTTGAATCGGAAGACGATATCGACGGTATCATAAAATCGAATGGCGCTCAAAGCGAACATATTCTCTTGCCGATTGCCGTAGTATCCAATATGGAAAAACTCCTCGAATTTGCAATTTTTATAAAAGATAAAAAATCCGCTAACCCGGTTTCTATCCTCTCCGTGGTTTCCAATAATAAGGAGGCCGAGATAAACATCCTGAAAGCCAGAAATAAACTGGAAGAATTTGTCAGGCAAGCTTCCGCTTCAGAGACAAAAGTTAATATCATCACCACTATCGACCACAATGCGGCAAGCGGAATCGCCCGGATTTCGAGGGAAATAATGGCCGATATTATCGTACTGGGCTGGCCCCAGCGCTCGGGGTTTTTCGACAAACTCATCGGCGACAAATTCGACAACTTGTTAAACAGCACCGACAAGACTACCTTCATTTGCCATATAGAAAAGCCGCTGGCGCTGCATAAGCGGATAGTTATCACAGCCCCTCCGTTGACCGAACACGAAAACGGCTTTGGACTTTGGCTGCACAAAATCGCCAAACTCGCCCAGGAACTCAGCGTTCCGATAGTGTTGTACTGCAATGACGCCACTGGAAAAGCCGTCGAAAAGTTATTTGAAAATGCAAAACTCACCGCTTCCATCTCTATCAAATTATTTACCGACTGGGATGATTTCTTAATACTCGGCAGAAATATCCAGGACTACGATTTATTTGTATTGGTTTCCGCCCGGAGAGGGGCTGCCTCTTATATGAGTATTCTTGAAAATCTCCCTTCCAAACTTGAAAAGCATTTTACTGCCAACAGCAAATGCATTATTTACCCCCAACAGTTTTCAGACAGTCTAATCAGTGAATACGAAGACATTTCCACCGAGCCGTTGAACAAGAGTATTGAAGCGGTACAGAAAATCGGTAAAGGTATTGGCGCATTATTCAAAAAAAAGGACGATGATTAATGTGAACTCCTGTCAATAGTATGTGGCTCATCCTGCAGATAATAATCTGTGAATACAATGCAATATCCCGCTTATATGGATGTTAGAATTATTATTTATGGATATGACCAAATGTTTGTTACCCTGCCGCACTCTCCATACTCTTCCGGCAACTTTGTGGTTTTTCCATTCCCTTCCAGACGGTCATTGCAGACTACCCAACCATTTTGTACAGGGCACTCAAATGGAAAGAACGAGTTCAATGCGGTTTCATCAGCGGTATTTACTCTAAACTGCAGTAATAGGCTTTGAATTATGGAACTGATTATCGAATATATCCGCCATGTGATCGATCCGGACTGGATAATGCAAAATGGCGGTTTATACTTAGTGGTAGTGATATTATTCATTGAGACCGGCCTGTTCTTCGGTTTTTTTCTCCCCGGTGATCCCTTGCTTTTTATTTCGGGGATGGTCATTGCGTCCGCAAATGAAACACACTACCCATTCGATTCCGGCATGCTGAACCTGCCTTTCTGGATAACGCTGTTTATACTCTCAACCATTGCGGGTAACTTTCTCGGTTATTGGTTTGGGAAAAAATTTCAATACCTGTTCGACCGGGAAGAAGACACCTGGTTTCTCAAGAAGAAGCACCTGCATGCAACCCGTGAATTCTATGAGCGCAAAGGGGGACTCACCATTGCCATCGCCCGGTTTTTCCCGATACTGCGAACTTTTGCTCCCATCATTGCCGGCACCGTGCAAATGAACAGGCGAAAATTTGCATTCTATAATATTGCCGGAGCCATTTTATGGGTGGGAACCCTGACAATAACCGGTTATTTGTTGGGCGACAATCCCTGGGTGAGAAAGAATGTGGAATACCTTATACTCGGTATTCTCGCAGTTGTAACCCTACCTCTCATTTTAAAATCGCTTGTTAGAAAATAGCAACTCCGGTTTAGTGAATATCATTTAACTTGCGCTCTGTTTATGATACTGTGGATTGTATTTATTGCGGTGATAATAATCGCTTTGGCACTCGACTTGGGTATTTTCAACCGTTCCGCTCACGAAATAAAAACAAAGGAAGCAGCCACCTGGACATTGGTGTGGATATCTGTTGCCACTTTATTTTCGGGAATTATTTACCTGGCTTTTCAAAACCAATGGATAGAAAATCCAACCAGATTGACACCGCATAATGCGGTGCTCAAATACGTCACCGGCTATTTAATCGAACTCTCGCTGAGCGTGGATAATATTTTCATCATTGCGCTCATATTTTCCACCCTGTCAATTCCAAAAAAATACCAGCACGAAGTATTGTTCTACGGCGTATTGGGCGCCATTGTTTTCAGAGCGCTTATGATTGTTTTAGGCGTGGCTCTCATCAATAAGTTCAGTTGGATAATCTATGTCTTCGGCATCTTTCTGATTTTCACGGCAATTAAAATGTTGCTGAGCCATAATAAACCGAGCAACCCCAAGGATTCCAAACTGTACAAATGGATAAAAAAAGTGTATCCCGTTACCAAAACTGTTTACAATGACAAATTCTTTATCAGGAAAGGCGGGCTGAAGTTTGCCACCCCGCTGTTCGTCGCTCTTATCATTATTGAGTTGACAGATGTTTTTTTTGCTATTGACAGTATCCCGGCAATTTTGGCAATCACCACTGATCCGTTTATCGTATTCAGTTCAAATATTTTGGCCGTAATGGGTTTGCGATCCATGTTTTTCCTTGTTGTCGGCATGCTGGATAAATTTACCTACATCAATTACAGCCTGATCATTATCCTCGCATTTGTCGGCGTAAAAATGCTGCTCTCTCATCATGTGGATATTCCCGACTGGTTATCGCTCGGCGTGATAGTCTTATCGCTAAGCGGGGGCATGCTGGCATCCCGCCTGATTAAGCAAGAAAAACATAAAACTAACTGATGTCAGATTCTTTATTTTGATAAAAGCCCCCCCCTGTTAGGCTGCTGAAAAACGCATGATGCAGACCTTATCATTGAGTTAGACATAATACACAGGTTTAAAAACATTCTTCTTTTTATAAATACCCGAATCGAGTTTGATAGTTTTTTGAATTTCGTACCAATTCGTGCATTCGTGGCAACAAAATAAACTTTACTCGGCAAAAAAGAACCATATCCCGACGCCGATGCTGAAGTAATTGGGGCGTGAATCAAATGTTTCGGGATAATCTTCATAGTAATAGTTGGTTCCATTTATTTCCTCATCCAGTTGCCCCCAGTTTGTTGCAAAAAGTCCCCATGTATATGCCACATGAAAATTAAGGCCTATGGGCGCAGCTTCACTTGCAATCAAAAGATTTAAAGCGGGCCCCATACTTAAATTCAGGGAGTTTCCGGCCGGCTCCAACCATTCTCCTTTATCTTCTCCTATTTCGTAAACCCTGGTTTTTACTTTTTGAGTAACTATAGATGTTTGCAACCCAAATGTAATCCCTGCATTCTCGTCGCCGGCAGCAAATCCAAGGTTGATATTCGTAACATTATTTCGCACAAGCAGTTCACGTTCCATTAAAGTATTTGTAGCCGGTGCTAACCCATTGGCAAGTGTAGCCTGCTTTCTTCCAAAATAGTCAAATCCCAGCCAAATATTCGCAGCGCCAAAGCCCCCGCTGAATCCAAAGCCATTCACGCTGTTTAATTCTTCCATTTGCGTATCCAGCCAGGGGCGAGATGCATTATACGCATCAATAAATGCATTTTCACCATTCAGCGGCGACCAGTTCCAGCGATACCCGCCTCCCAGGTAAGCCAATTGCACAAACGAATTCAAACTAATGAGGATTATTACACATAAAGCGGTGGTGTTTTTCATTTCCGGTTTTTATTGTAAATATAGTATATTTTAATAACAAATTATTATATGAACTGTGATTGTAAAGGTTCCGGGATTGCACTGCGCTATCCATTAAATGCCAGCATCTATGCTTCCCCGCAAATTAAATTTTCTTTTGATTGAACCGCATCGTCTCTTTGTCAAATTCAAAATCCGGCGATGCAAAGAATTGCGGAATTCCACCCTTTTCTAGTACTTGTTGTTTTACTCCGGCCAAATGCCGGTTTTGCGTATTCAATAAAAGCAATAAATCTGCTATGTGCAGGCATTGCTCAATGGCATGAGTTGCGATGATGATGGTCTTCTCATATTGCCTGGCAAGTAAATGCAGGTGTTTAAAGATTTCTGCCTGGTTGAAAATATCGAGATGTGCAGTGGGCTCATCCAGTGCGATAATGTCCGTTTCCTGAACAAATGCCCTTGCTATCATCACTGTCTGCAATTCACCGTCGCTGAGTGTGTACAACCGCCGGCCGGCAAAGGACTGTATATTAAAAAGTTCCATCGCCTCATCAATTGTCGCTTTATCCTTTGGTGTGAGTGTGTGCAACCAACCGGTATGCGGGGCACGACTCAGTTCTAAAATCTCACGCACTGTCAGCACTCCCGCATATTTCCTGTTATCGGAAAGCACAATGCTGATTATCCTGCTCCGCTCCTGTAAATTGTATTTTTCAATGGGTGCATTGCGCAGCATTACAGTGCCGCCGAGCACCGGTTGCAGTCCGGCAATACATCTCAGCAGTGTGGACTTCCCTGAGCCGTTGCGGCCGAGCACGGCTAAAATTTCTCCCGTGTTACATGCAATGGAAATATGCGCATGCAACATTCTCTCCGCATAACCGATTGCGACATCATCTAATTGTAACATTTGCATATATCCTTCATTGCATTAAAAATAACGCTGCATTTTATGGTTCCGCATTAAAATGAGGATAACAAACGGCGCCCCCAGCAAGGCAGTAACC
Organism: uncultured Chitinophagales bacterium; assembly: GCA_964492065.1. Classification (GTDB taxonomy): domain Bacteria; phylum Bacteroidota; class Bacteroidia; order Chitinophagales; family BACL12; genus JADKAC01. Next base: position 38,712 of record CAZBHH010000002.1, read on the forward strand.
GTATTTACGGGAAGCACCAGGTTGTAGCCCGGCGTCTGTGAAATCATATCGCAGAGCAACATACTGACTATCCCGCATAATACACTGGCCGGCATCAATACAAAATGGTTCGATGTTTTAAACAACATGCGAGCAACGTGTGGTATGGCTATGCCGACAAATGCAATGGGCCCGCAGAATGCCGTTACCGACCCGGTAAGCAATCCGGTGATGCCTATCAGTATAATCCTTGTTCGGCCGGTGTTCAAACCGAGGCTTTGGGCATAAGTCTCTCCGGGTAAGAGCATATTTAGACGCTTGGCTGCACCAAACGCAAGTGCCACTGAAACCAACACCAGCGGCGCAAGAACATACAATTGCGCCCATGTGGTACCGCTCAGACTCCCAAAGCTCCACAGCACAAAAATCTTTAATGCCTCCCTTTCACTGAAGTACTGCAACAGACCGACGAGTGCGCTAATGGCCATCCCCAACATAATGCCGAAAATCAACAGGGAAACTGAGTCGAAAATCTTCCCCGAGACGGAGAGCATAATAAACAAAACAATTAATGAACCGACGATACCGGACAGTATCATGCCGACACTGCCTCCAACGGGAAGTATATCCACTGCAAACAATCCGGCGCCCATCGTAAATAAGGCTACGGCCAAACTCGCTCCTGAAGTAATCCCCAAAATATCGGGGCCGGCAATCGGATTTTTAAAATAGGTCTGCATTAATAATCCGGCGACCGGAAGTGACATTCCGACTAAAAGGGCAGTCACTACCCGCGGCAGGCGTGACTGTACGATAATAATGTCCATTGCGCTGTCACCGCTGTGGAACAGGCTTTTGATAATTTCAGGGAATGGGATGAAAACCGATCCGATTGCAATATCGGCAATGCATAATACAATTGCCGCACAAATCAGAAACGCAAACAGAATTATATGTTTACGCCGGGGCATATTATCTCAATTGAGTGTAGTATGTAAGCGTATCGCCACTGAATAATTCCGGATGAAATATCTTAACGAGATCCTTTAACACGAGATGCGGATTCACGATTCCCGACTCCCAATAATCGTTGCCGCCGTTTGCATTCACCCGTTTGTTGTTATTATACACAGCGCCGTTTTTCCAGGCGACAAAAGCACGCAGCCGTATATCTGCGTCTGCTATATCCCGCAGTGATTTTGCTGCGCCGGCATGTAACCAATAATCTGCATCTAATGCCGTTGCAATCACCTGCTCCAAAGTTACCGGGAAATTACCTGTTTCTCCATTTTGTTTCCAAACGTAATCGGCGCCGGCATCAGACAGATAGGTTGCTGCAAAACTCTTCCCTCCCGGAACGGTCCATTCACCTTTAAACGGCAGGCCTGTAAACACAGTTGGCGACGTTGCGGATGCGATTGCCTTGTCGGCAATTTGCAGGTAATTGGATTCAAGGGCGTTGAAAATCGAATCAGCCAAAGGCAATGCATCGAAAAAAGCGGCAAAACATTTAATCCATTCCGCCTGGCCTAACGGTGTTAATTCGAGGTACTCGTTAATTAAAATCGTCTTCAATCCCAACGTGTGTAATTTTTCAAATGCATCGTAATCCGGGTCGTTAAAACGATAGGTGAAAATCGCTTCCGGAGCAAGTGTAATCAACCGCTCATAATCAAACGAAGTTTCATAACCGATTTCTGCAATCCCCCCCTTTTCTATCAACTCTCTAACATGCGCATTCCAAATATATTTGGTTCCGGAAATACCGGTAATAACCTCTTCAAGGCCGAGTTTTTCAAGAATGCCGACATGCGTGGTTGATACGCAGGCAACTTTTTGCAGCGGGATAGTAAATACAATATCGGTAGCGGACACCTCGGGCGTATCTGCACCTTCCGGAATTAATACATAGGTTGCCATTACGGTATTCGTATCCTGCGGATGCCTGATGGTTATCGCTGTATATCCTTCAAATGTGCGGATGAGAAAACCTTTGGCATATTTTAAGGAAACGCCTGTGTGTTGCCGTACAGAATCGGCATCCTTTGTTGTTTCCGCAGTATTGCAGGAAATAAAAAGAGTACACACTGCAAGTATCACACAGGCGTTTCGCATCTGAATTCAAATTAAAGAACAGGCACCTGCCTTATGGCAACGCCGTTCTCCGATGCAATATACACTGTATACAGGCCTGAGGGCAATGCAGTAACATCCACGCTCAGGTTTGCGCTGTTCTCGCCGCTTTGCACCAGCATAAGTTTACCGGCAATATCAAAAACCTGCACCGATGACACAGCCTGATCCGCCTCAATCATAATATAATCCTGTGCGGGTACAGGTGACACCATCACCGCAGGTTGGAGTTCAGATTGTATTGCGCTGGCGCTGCGTTTATCAAATGCGACATTGCCGGGAGAAACACCCGCCTCAAAACTGTTGACCAGGTTACCTTCCATATCGTAAACGTAAATTTCGCCGTAAGAATAAAAATCCGTAACTGCGGTGTACATTTCATTTGTCTCCTCATTAAAGGTCATTCCGTAAAATGTTTTTCCATAATCAATTTCATCTGTTATTTCTTCCGTTGTCGTGTTAAAACGCGATAGTGTAGTCTGATAAAAGTCCTGATAATAAATATATCCGTTAAAATAACCTGAAGTGCCACAACCTGAAGAGACATTTAACAAATTAACGGTTGAAACAGCTCCGCTACTTATTTCAACGGAAGAAACGGAGCTGCCAGTATAATCTTTATTGTTAATCGTATAGAGCGACGTTCCGTCCCACATCAGGTTATCCGGATTTTTACCGTCCTCACCCAGGTCTATCATTTCCTCGAGCGATTGAGAGCCCAAATCAATGACAGCGATATAACCTACTTCTTCGCCGAAGACAAAGCCGTTATTCACCGCTACATAGGCTTTCCCATCTATGATTTCCACGCCTTCGGTCGTGTAGTTGAGTGTTTCGGCCGGCACTTCAAATAATACTTCGAGGCTCTCGCGGTCAAGTACTATGCAATAACTTTCAAATGGCAGCATGTACTCCCCTCTTGTAGCAACAATATAGTCTTCGGTAACATCAATTTTTCTGATACCGGGGATTTCCACTTCCTGTAGCAGTGCATCCGTGAAACGGTCGTATTTTAGCAGTAAATTATCAGCGGCAATAAAATAATTGTCGCCATCTACCAATATATCGCTGGCATACCGTGCACCGTCAATTGTAAACAGCGTGGAATAGATTCCGGTGAGATTATCGTAACTTCCAAGGCTTACGGGTGTTTGAATTTCACCGGTTGCATAGTCGTAATGTCCTTCATTTAAAACCAAAACCCTGTCAACGGATGACTGGGCATTTACAATGGCTGATGATATCAGCATCGCAAAAACAATGTACAGTTTTTTCATAATTAAAAATTTTAGGCCACGAGGGCAGTTAATAAATAAGGGAAAGCTATGGATGAATAAATGCGACAGACATCGTTTCATCGCAACTTTTACCCCAAAAGTTTTGACAATTGCATCGATGGCAGGTCTTCTGACTCGCTTGCCTTTTAGCTGCCTTCCCGTAATAAATCACAGTGGCGATGGTTGAGCTAAAAGCCCCTGACGGGCGCAAACTTACAGCAGTGGGGACTGTTCCGGAATCTCACCGGGATTCCCTCTTAGGATATGCATTGCTAAAATGCACATCAACCATTTCTGCATTGCAAATGTATAAATTCTTTGATAGGGACAATAATTTACCAAATCAACTTAGTAACTTGTTTTGAACATTCGTAATTTTAAGTGATGGATTGGAAAAAAAGTTGTGCAGTGATTTGTTTATCGCTGTTTCTTTCGGCGGTTACAGCACAGATCATTACTACTTACGAGGAGGACGGGTCGGTAGGCACCATACTCGAAGACTTTGATCAGACTCCCGAATACGCTGGCCCCGACCTATTGCTGTTTAATTATTTTGAAAACAATGTATTTGCAGGCATGCCTGCACAGGCTCAGGATGAAACGCCTCCCGGCGGTCAATCTTCTCTTGAAAATGAATATGTGATAGTCATGCGGTTTACCCTCGATTCCACCGGTATCCCGTTTGACCGGGCGATAATTTCTTCCGATAATTTGCTGATGAATGATGCTTTTCAGAAGGCCTTAGACCGTATGCCCGGTTGGTATCCCGCCATCATTGACGGCGCTTATACAACAGTTGTGGTAACACTGCCCATACGCTATGTAATTGAAGGCCGCTTTATCCGCATTTTGGGTTATGACACCTGGATGTATAAAAGCAGCGGTGAAAACTTTTGGTTGAAACTGGCAATCGGCGTGGTGGCTGTCGGCGCTATCGCATTGTTATTTCTCACCAAGTGATTAAAAGTTGAACATCCAGTAAATCGGCAGTAACATGAGTAGCAAGCCGATGGGTATCATCGCCCAATAAACGGCGTTAGCCAGCTTTTCACCCTTATATTTCTTGGGATCCCGTTTAATATTTTTTATGGCTAAAGTGGCAAATAAGAGTCCGCCGCCCAGCAATAACAAAGGCCACAGAATAGAAATCATCGGGCCGGTAACCACCAGTACACCGGCAACTGCGGCTGCGCCTGTCAATCCTACACCGATATAGGCAAACGGATGGATAACCGGTTCTACTTCCACGCTGTCCTCGGGAATTACAGTATCTGTTTTAAAAACAAAAGATTTAAAAGCCGACGCCGAGTTATCAGCAGCCGCAATACCGTCTGTTATTTTTATATCCGCGGCTTCCGCCGCAATCTCACGCAATGGCGCCATCTCCACAGGCGTTTCACTCACGGCAAGTGCATACCACTCCGCATCACCCGGCTGCAACCCTCCGCTGCTCACACTTCGGCGTGTGGTGCTGCAATTGCTCAGCAAGAAGCCCGCAAGAATCACAAGGAAAAGGTTAAATAGCCGCATGCACAGTATTTATAATTAAGCAGCGGCAAAAATAACGATTTGCAAATATTCTAAATGAAAAAGCCGGCATTCACAATAGTGGTGCCGGTTTTTCACACTTCCGATGTACTTAGTGAAATGCCATAATAAATGCCGTCAACTCCTCTACGCTTGACTGGAACCAAAAGGCGTTGTTCACAAGGTAGTAATTCTGCGGATCCACTACTCTCGGATACGCCGCCTTGGCAAACGCCAATCTCGACTCTTCGAACCAGAAGACATCCAGAATGGCTGCCACCTGGCCGGAGGTGAGGTAATTGGTCATTAACGCCTGTTGCGCCACCGCCAGTTTGGTATCATCAAACCACTGCGCCTCTATGGTCTGTAATAAACCGTTGAAAGCAGCCGGTGCGATTGCGGCAGGCCCCTGATAGAGAGGTATATTGTCGTGAAAATTATTGGCAATTTGTTTCTGCTTCATCGAAAACCGACCTTGCCTGTCGATATAGCCACGCAACCTGGATGCCGGCGGTATGTACACCGACGACGCAAATATTTTCGCCCCCCGGCAATAGCCCGGATGATTGAAATGATTGCATTTGTGCGTTACAAAAATTTCCAGCCTGTGATGACCTGGCGCCAGGTTATTGATTTCAACGTATTTACCTCTGCTTTCGAAAAAGTGGCCGTCAATGCCGGCGATAAAATTTCCCTTCCATGAAAGAATTTCAAAAGATGAAACTCCGGGAGGCGCCAGTGCAAGTGATTGTAAACTGATTCCAATCAAAATTGCGAGTAAAGTTTTTTTCATATAGATATCCTCCTTTTCCTACAATTTTCCAATACTGTGCCAAAGTCTCAAATACGGCAGTTTGAAGCAGTTCCATTTATAATATCCACATTTAAGGGGGCTTACTTCATTTGAACGGATTTTTGAATTGCACGATTGATTTCTGCTAACTTTGAAACCGAATGATACCAAAGGAAACTATAGATAAAATAATGGATACCGCCCGGGTGGAGGAAGTAGTAGCCGACTTTGTATCGCTGAAAAAACGGGGGGCGAATTACATCGGGCTTTGCCCCTTTCACAATGAAAAGACGCCATCATTTTATGTTTCACCCGTAAAGGGTATTTACAAATGTTTTGGCTGCGGGAAGGCAGGTAACGCTGTAGGCTTTGTGATGGAACACGAGAAATTCACTTACCGGGAGGCATTGAAATACGTTGCTGCCAGATATCAAATCGAAGTCAAAGAAACGGAGCAATCAGAAGAAGAGCGCACGGCTGACAACCTGCGTGAGAGCCTGTATATCATCAACAGTTTCGCTCAGAATTATTTTCACTCCACTTTAATGAACGATGATGAAGGAAAACAAATCGGGCTGAGCTATTTTAAAGAAAGGGGATTGATTACCGCAACCATTGAAACTTTTAAATTGGGGTATTGTACCGCCGAGGGCAACACATTTTCCAAAACGGCGCTGCAATCGGGCTATAACGGGGAATTGTTGCAGAAATTAGGCCTGGTGAATGCAGCGGGCAACGATCAATACCGCGGCAGAATCATCTTCCCGATACACTCAATAACCGGCAAGGTGTTGGGTTTCGGCGCAAGAACCCTGAGTGCGGACAAAAAAATTCCCAAGTACATTAATTCCCCCGAAAATGAAATCTATTTAAAGAGTAAAATTGTCTATGGCATATCGCAAGCCCGGAAGAGCATTGCAGAGAATGACGAATGCTTTCTCGTGGAGGGTTATATGGATGTCATTTCCATGTACCAGGCGGGAATTACCAATACAGTGGCATCATCGGGCACCTCTCTGACTCAGGAACAGGTGCGCCTCATCAGGCGATATACACCCAACCTGACGATAATATACGATGGCGATGCAGCCGGTATAAAAGCAGCGCTTCGCGGTTTGGATATCGCATTGGAAGAAGGCATGAATGTAAAAGTAGTATTGTTGCCCGCCGGCGACGATCCGGATACTTTCGTTCAGAAGTCGGGTATGAATGCTGCATTGCGGTATTTTAATAGCGAAAAGAAAGATCTGATTCACCTGCACACCGGATTGTTTATGGAAGAGGCCGGCAATGATCCGGTTCAGATCTCGCGAATCATCAAGGAAATTGTACAGACGATATCGCTCATTCCCGATCCCATAACCCGGAGTTTGTATATAAAACAGACATCCGATTTGATGGGTGTTTCCGAATCCATACTGGTAAATGAAATCAATAAAATCCTGCGAAAAAAAATAATTAAAGCACTCCCTGAAAACGACCGGCCTGCACTGGATGAAGAGATTATCACTTACCGGCTAAAAGGTGAAGAATCAAAATTCCAATTTCACCTGGATGAAAATCAGGAAAGAGATATCGTGCGGTTACTGCTCGAAAATACCAATCATGAAGTAGAAGGCGAAAATGCAATTATGTATATTCTCAGAAATATGGAGGATGTAAAAATTGAAAACGCATTGTACGATAAAATTTTACAGGAATACCAGCAATACTATTCGCAGAACGATTATATCTTACAGTCGCATTTCATCAACCACCCGGAGGCCGAAGTGCGGCAATTAGCCATTGATATCCTGCAAACGCCGTATGAACTGAGCCCAAACTGGTCAACAATGCACGGCGTTCATATCACCGACAAATCCCTGCTCGTCGAACAGGATATTATTAAAACAATATCATTGCTGAAGCTTAAAAAAATGATTAAGCTGAAACTGGAAATCGATGCGAAAATAAAAAACTTACAACAGGAGCAAACCGCAGGAGCCACGCAGGAAATTCATTTGCTGTTGAAGGAATCGGATGTGTTGCTCGCGGTAATTGGTAAATTGGCAAAAAAAACGGGCACTATTATTCTGCCCAATCTGAAATAATCAGAAATTCACCCGCATCTTCAATGTGTAATGAATCGGCGCTTCGCTTAAAGCGGGGCGAATCATATACTCCCGGTTAAATACATTATTAACCAGGACGCTGATTTCAAAATTGTCATTGAACACATAGGCAGCCCTGACATCCGCAACAAAAAATCCGGTATCATTTACTTCGCGGTACTGCTCCAGCCCGGTAATAAAAACGGTAAATATCTGGTCAATCGCCTCCATAAAACTATAGTAATATCCGGCAGCGCCAAAGCGCATTTTCCTTACCGTTGCCTCCACATCCATTTTCGCCGTATGGCGGAAGCGATACTTCAACACGTTGTAGTCGGCGCTGCTCTGCGTATCTGCAATCGAATCAAAATCCTGGAATATGGGGTCGATATAGGTGTAACCACCCACGAAGCTGACCGGCACCGTGCCTATATTGCCGGAACCGCCCACGGAAACTTCAAAACCCATTATTTGCGTATTGCCGATATTCAATGACTTAAATCCATAGGGGAATAGTGCACCTGTTTCGGGGTAATACCCGAATGTGAATTCCATCATATTCTGATAGCGCTGAAAAAAACCGGCCAGGTCCACGAAGCCCTGCCCTTTTCCAACCGGGAATCCCTGTTTAATGCCCAGTTCGGAGCTCCACCCGGTTTCGGATTCGAGTTCCGGATTCGGGAAGATTTTAAAAGCGCTGACATTCGTGTTGATATACTTTTCCGCAATTGTGGGAAACCTGTAGCCCTGCCCCCATGACGCACGTAAAAAGGTGAAATCCGCAATCTGGTAATTTGCACCCAGCCGGAATACCGGCCTGGATTCATTCGTCTCTCCCAATTGATTCCATTCATAGCGCATACCCCCCGAAATATTCAATACATCCCCGAATTTTTTATCCACCTGTATGTACAATGCCTCATTGCTACCCACATACGATGAATCGCCGTAGAGTTCGGCCACCACATTCGAGAAATTGCCGACAATGCCGCCCGTTAATACACATTGCACAGCATCCAGGCTTTTTTGATATTGATATTCGCCATAGAACAATTCGGATAAAATACCCTGTTCTGTCTGAGTGATATTATCCGCATTGAAATAGCGCATCATAAGTTTATGTCTGCCATCCGAATGGTCGTAATAGGTGATAATAGGATCTATCGTCAGCCGGAACCCCTGATTGTAAGTCAGCGTATTATCTGCCGGAATATAAAGTCCGCTGTCGATATCATGCCAGTAAAAGAATGAAACGGATTTGTTCAGTTGCGTATTAAAATTAATCCCGGCCGATAGTCTGTCGCTAAAGCGATACCTCGTGTTGGCGCTCAACCTTGCAAACCTCGTGTAATCCTGCTGTAAATAACTGTCTTCACTTAACATATAGGTACTTGCCACGAGGTCAAACTTGTTAAATCTCTGCTTATGTAAGACATCGGCGCCGGTGAAAAACGGCGATTGATCGCCCCACCAATTGTATTGAGCATTTTTGGGTGCACCGTAAAGTCCGCTGAAGATGCTGGCAATTGTTTGCGGCTCACTACCGGGATAAGCTGTGCGCACATTGATGACTCCGTTTAATGCCGAAGACCCGTACAAAGCCGATGATGTCCCCTTGATGATTTCGATTTGTTCGATATTTTCAACCGGAACAAATCCCCACATGGGAAAAGCGGCATCTGCCGTGAGAATCGGTATGTCATCTACCAATAGCAACACCCTGGATCCTGCGCCGTAGGAGTAGCCGGAGCCTCCGCGGATATTCGCCTGACCGTCAATCACATTCACCCCGGCAATTTTTTCTATGCTTTTATCTATGGTAACTGTATTTGCATTGGCAATTAATGTCGGTTTTATCACTTCAATCGAAACGGTCTCCTCGCTCAGTTTCTTTTCAAAGCGGCTTCCGGATACAACGAGCGTATTCAATATACCGGCATCCATTGCAAGCCGGACAGTCAGAGCAATCGTATCGCCTGCAAATACCTGCACCGCAACCGACTGTGAGATATATCCCACATATTTAAATGTAATGGTATGCCCCCCGGCAGGTAATTCCAGTGAAAATGCACCATCGCTTTCCGTAGTAACGCCATTGCCGTTTTCTGCAATAATATTGACGCCAACTAAAGCTTCTGAGTTCAGAGCGTCAGTTACTTCGCCTCTGATAACCCCCGTTTGGGCAATGAGCGCTCCACCGCAAAAAACAGTACACCCTAAAAAAAGCATTAAAACGACAGGTCTCATCATAAACGCTGTTTTATCAAAGATACATCATTGCCGGCTCGGGGTAAATCGCCTAACTTGCAAAAAATAAATTGCTTTGGATGGTCACCTTTTTTAAAAATGAAATTTCGCAGTTTGCAGGCAACACATGGAAGATAGTCATTGCGCTATGCATCGCATCGTTTCCCGTATGCCGGAGCGCCCATGCACAAACTCAAACCGCAACTGACAGTGCACAACTGTACCTAATTCGCACGGTAGATAAAAATGAATTTACCGGTGTCATACTCCAAAAGGATCTCAATGCAATTGTGTTGAAGACCGAGTATTACGGCGTGTTGCACATAGGTATGCACCTGATTAAAAGCATTGAAGCAATACGACCTGATGAATTTGTAAATGGCAAGGTATGGCCGGGTAATACACAGGCTACCCGGTATTTTTGGGCGCCCAACGGCTATGGTATCGAGAGCGGTGATTTGTATTACCAGAATATCTGGATACTGTTTAACCAGTTTTCTTTTGGCGTTACCGATTACTTTTCGGTAAGCGCCGGCATAGTGCCTTTGTTCTTGTTTGCCGGCACTCCAACACCCGTTTGGGTTGTGCCGAAATTTTCGATTCCCGCAATTGAAAATACGCTGAATTTTGGAACCGGTTTTATGGGTGGCGTCATCTTAGGCAGTGAAAAATCTGAATTCGGCCTGTTGTTCGGCGATGTAACTGTCGGTGGTAAAAACCGTAACGCCACCGCCGGTGTCGGCTACAGTTTTTCAAACGGCGATTTTTCAAAAACGCTCATTATAAATCTGAGCGGATTTGTCCGCATTTCCAAAAGCACTTACCTGATTACCGAAAACTATTATATCCAAAACCCCGAGAAAACGATGGGCGTCCTGTCGTTTGGCGGGCGTTCCATCCTCAACCGGGCCGGTATTGATTACGCATTGATTCTCCCTATGGGATTTGGAATAGATTCATTTATCGCCATACCCCTGCTTGGCATTACACTCCCCTTGAGTCGTTAAAGTATTTAAAAACATTCAACTTTGCTGCAAATTATCTTTCTGGAACTTGAAAAGTTATGATAACTACTGAAACGGTAATAGACAACCAACGCAGATTTTTTAATACGGGAAGTACTCATTCCTATACCTTTCGCAGGGTGCAACTCAACCGGCTGAAGCAACTGGTGAAGCAGTATGAACCCAAAATCCTGGCGGCGTTGAAGGCCGACCTGTCAAAGGGAGATTTTGAAGGCTGGGTAGAAGAAATCGGCGTCATCGAACAGGAGTTAAACCTCGCTATCAAACATTTGAGTTCCTGGATGTCGCGGCAAAAATTGCCCACACCGCTGCTGCATGCCGTTGGCACCTCGTTCCGGTACCCGGAGCCCTACGGCAACACGCTGGTCATCAGCCCCTGGAATTACCCGTTCCTGCTGGCGTTGCGGCCGGCAATTGGCGCTATCGCTGCGGGAAATACATGTATTATCAAGCCATCAGAATTTGCCACCCACACCAGCCAGGTGCTGGAAGACATGATTAACAACCATTTTGATAGTCGATATTTATTTGTCCTGAATACCGATGCTGCCGGTACTCAACAATTATTACAGCACCGGTTTAGTTTCATTTTCTTCACCGGAAGTCCGGCGGTAGGAAAGCTTATCGCACAGGCTGCTGCCAAACACCTGACACCTGTTACCCTGGAGTTAGGCGGGAAAAATCCGTGCATTGTGGATGCGGATATCAATATGGAAATTGCAGCCCGCAGAATTGTTTGGGGAAAGTTCAGCAATGCTGGCCAAACCTGTGTCGCCCCGGACTATCTGCTGGTACATGCATCAATCAGCGAGAAATTTATCGCACTGCTCATTGATACCATCCGGCAATTTTATGGCGACGAACCCGCTACCGGCAACGACTACGGCCGTATGATCCATCAGCGGCAATTTGACCGCATCGCCGGCCTCATTGCACAAAGCGAAGTAATCTATGGCGGACAAACAGATGTTAAAACGCTTTTCATCGCTCCGACAATTACAAGAGTGAACCACCCGGGCGAGCCGGTCATGCAAGAGGAAATATTTGGACCCGTTTTGCCGGTAATCACCTTTGATACCCCAGAAGAAGCATTCGGGGTTGTGGCAATGCATCCAGACCCCCTGGTAGCATACTTGTTTTCCCGCAATGATAATTACGTCGAAAAATTCCTTAAACAAATACCTGCCGGCGATGCGTGCATCAACGATGTCGTCGTGCATTTCGGACACAGCCGCTTACCCATCGGCGGACGGGGAAACAGCGGTACGGGCAAATACCAGGGCAGATATAATTTCGAGGCCTTTACGCATTGGAAAAGTGTGCTGAAAAAGAATTTTGTCCCAGACCTCCCGATGCGTTATCCGCCCTATAATGAAAAAAAACTGAACCGCATGCAACAAATTTTCAAATGGTTTTTTTAAATTCATCCGGTTGGGAACGATTCCTGTAATTATTAAAATTATTGTATCAACTTTACCACGTTAATTAAATGTCAAATATGAAAAGTCTAATAACCTTTATCTTATTGTCTGCCATGGCTTTACCTGCCTTAAAAGCACAGGAGGCCGGCTACTATGAAACCACCAAATCAGCAAAGGAAGATGAGTGGAAATGGAAAACCGAACAATTTGCGGACTTAGCCATTCTGCGCTATAAAATTGAGGGTTGGGATCATCTTACGCTGAACCAAAAAATCTTTGCATACTATTTGTCAGAAGCCGGTCTGAGCGGACGGGACATCATTTGGGACCAAAACTACAGGTATAACCTGGTCATTCGCCATGCCCTGGAACATATCTACGTCAACTATACCGGCGATAAAACCACCGATAACTGGAAGGCATTCGAAGTGTACCTGAAGAGAATCTGGTTTTCTAACGGTATCCACCATCATTATTCAAATGTAAAATTCAACCCCGGTTTTTCGCGGGATTACTTCGATCAACTGCTGGCGCTCACCAATACCACACTGAGTCAGAAAATTATCGACATCCTTTTTGACCCTGCTATCGACAGTAAAAAAGTAAACCTGGACGCCTCCGGCGATATGGTATTAAATTCAGCCACTAACTTTTATGCTCCGGATATCACCCAGGCCATGGTGGAAGAATATTACCGCAAAAAAATAGACCCGAATGATTCAACTGCTATTTCGTATGGCCTGAATTCAAAGCTCGTCAGGACTTCTACCGGTTTGAAAGAAGAAGTGTATAAGGAAAATGGTCTGTACGGCGAAGCCATCACCCACATCATAGATAATTTGCAAAAGGCCATCCCATACGCCGAAAATGAATCACAGGCAAGTGCATTGAAACTCCTGATTGAATATTATAAAACCGGCGACCTGCACGTTTGGGACGAATACAATATCGCCTGGGTAGAGGCTACTGCAGGGGATATCGACTATATTAACTCCTTTATTGAGGTGTATAATGACCCGTTGGGCTACAAAGGCTCTTTTGAATCTATCGTGCAGATCAAAGATTTCGATGCGACAGCCAAGATGAAGGTATTGGCGGAACACGCCCAATGGTTTGAAGACCACAGCCCGATCTTAGAGGAAAACAAAAAGAAAAAAGTGGTGGGTATTACTTACAACGTCGTCAATGTAGTCAGCGAAGCCGGGGATGCCTCTCCCAGCACACCGATAGGTGTAAACCTGCCGAATGCCAATTGGATACGGGCAGCGCACGGATCGAAATCCGTGAGTCTTGGAAATATTATCCAGGCCTACGATATGGCGGGAGGCAAGGGTTTTTTAGACGAATTTGCCTACTCGGATGCCGAGCGGGAAAGGGCGGAAAAATACGGCGCCATTGCCAGCAAAATGCACACGGCATTGCATGAAGTAATAGGTCATGCGAGCGGTAAGATAAATGACGGCGTCGGCACTCCTAAGGAGACGCTCATCAATTATGCGAACACCCTGGAAGAAGGCAGGGCTGATTTAGTTGCCTTGTACTTCATGATGGATCCCAAACTGGTGGAACTCGGCGTCATCCCGTCGCTTGAGGTCGGTATGGCTGAATACGATTCGTATATGCGCAATGGGCTGATGACGCAATTGCGCCGCATCGAACCGGGTGCCGATATCGAGGAGGCCCATATGCGCAACCGCCAAATGATCGCCCAGTGGGCATATGAAAAAGGTAAAAAAGATAATGTAGTGGAGTTTAAAGTGAAAGAGGGTAAAACGTATGTGGTGGTGAATGACTACGAAAAACTGCGCCGGCTCTTTGGCGAACTGCTCCGCGAAGTGCAACGCATTAAGAGCGAAGGCGACTATAATGCCGGCAAAGCCCTGGTGGAAACCTATGGCGTAAAGGTGAATGCAGCACTGCATAAAGAAGTGCTGGAACGGGCAGCCAAATTGAACTCTGCCGCCTACAGCGGATTCATTAATCCCGTATTGGTACCCGAATACGACTCGACAGGCAAAATCACCGATATTAAAGTACAATACCCCGATGACTTTTCAAAGCAAATGCTGTATTACGGTTCTAAATACTCCTATTTGCCTTACTGATGAATTAATTAATTAAACCTCGTTTTAATTTGGGAAGTCGCAACGGCTTCCCATTTTTATTTTAAACAAATCAGACTCTTTACAATTCTTTTAATAATTATGCTTGTAACAAAATTGAATTTTTTGTCATGGAAATGACAGCGGACAAGCGGTAAATCAAAAATATCAGGTCACAGAATGGAAAATTTAATCCCCCGAGAGGCCGCCTTTGTCTGGATTAAGGGGTAAAGTGTTAAAAACATTCAGACAGGATATGGGCTGAACTCGTCCGGATGACAAAAAAATAGTTGCATTACCGAAAATTACACCTCTATATTTGCTGAAGTACGAACCTAATTTATGAAACAACTCCACGAATCACTTTCATCTATGCAATCTTTTGTTAACCTGGCGGCATTTGGTCAAACAACTGCCGACTGGTTAACGGAGTTTGCGCTTCAACACACTGATCTACCGGGCATATTTTTCAACGAAGGACTTACCGATTCGCAATTATTGGAGAACAATCACACACAAATAAATGGCAATCCTATGGTAATCAGTTTGGAAGACAATATTTTTTCGTATTCGAAGGCTTCTAAAATTACAGGCGCCGCCAAATCCGACACGGCGGAAAACGGCCCGGAAAATGAAACCCCGGATACAACTGACAAAAATTTACATGCTACCGCACCCGGATACGGCGAATCACCATCTAGGATATCCCTGATGCGATTGCATGAATTTTTGTTGATGGAGCAGTTGATGCAAGATTAATCTTGCGGTAAGATGTTCCAATTGGTTAAGCACAAGTCGCCCTTAAGTGGGCGACTTTTAAAAAAGACTTATGAAAAACAACATACTAAAGAGAGTAAATCACGAAGTGTTTATGGATGGCTTATTAATTGCCGGAGTCATTTTATTTGGCTTTGCAATTGCCGCAATCGGCGTTGCCCTCATTTTTTAAGCCTCTGTTAAATAGCTTTCATCCATCCGTACGTATCAGGGATCTCCCCCTTTCTGATTTGGCGCATGGTGTGTGCCAGCCAGTTGGAAACCTTGCGTTGAGACACATCCGGCAGTGTATAGTCTGCATTCTTATAGCCGATCTCCCCAATGGGTGCAATTGTGGCGGCAGTTCCGGTTCCAAAGGCATCTTGTAGTGTTCCGTTTTTAAATGCCTCCATAATTTCCTCTACCGTAATATTGCGCTCCTCAACCTGGTACCCCTTGTCGTTCAGCAGGGTAATACAACTGTCTCTCGTAATGCCCGACAGGATGGTGAATTCGTTGGTTGGCGGTGTAATTACCACATTGTCAATAACAAAGAATACATTCATCGTACCGATTTCCTGTATTTTATTAAAGTGTATTCCATCTACCCAAAGTATTTGATCATAGCCCATCTCCTGTACTTCCTGGAGAGGCATCATCGTTACGGCATAGTTACCGATTGCCTTGATATGGCCGGTACCGCCCGTAAATGCCCGTACGTATTTATCGGTGATATATACCCTGACCGGTTTAGAATAATATTTACCAACCGGGCTGCCGATAATCATAAATTTAAAATGCTTGCCGGGTTTAATGCCGACGAACTCTTCGGTAGAAAATACAAAAGGCCGGATGTACAATGATCCGTCTTCCCCGTGCGGCACCCAATCGGCATCTAACCGCAACCATTGAAAAAGTGCATCCATAAACAGGGGCTCCGGAATCTCGGGTATCGCCATGCGCTGCGCTGAATAATTCAATCGCCGCATATTCATCTCCGGCCGGAACACCTGCACCTTCCCCGATGCGTCCCGAAAGGCTTTCATGCCTTCGAAGATGCCTTGTCCATAATGCAAAATGGCAGTGGCCGGGTTCATCGCCAACGGGCCAAATGGTTCAATTTTTAAATTTACCCAGTTGCCATCGCTATAATCCGCCGAAAACATATGATCGGTAAACGTCCGTCCAAATTGAACGTTTTCCAGATCGACCTCGCCTAACCTCGTCGCTTCCACCTTTTTTATTTGAATATCATTTTCCCGGATGATTGCTTGCATGTTGTGGACATTTTTAAATGATTAACAAAAGAATAGTCTCTAAATTCGCAGTTATCGGCTCAACGGAAATGGAAATTCGCTTCGATAATGCTATTATAGAATCTCAGCTTTTTATCGCTGATACCGGTGCGAATTTACAAAATGTGTCGGGGAAACTCAACTACAAGCACTATTTACCCGTATCACAACCTGTTGAAATGTTATTTCTTTTCAGAAAACTACCTGCTCTGCAATCCAGGACTGAAGCCTTTGAAATGCTGGATAAACTCACCGCCGCCTGCGGTATCTTATCTGCACAAACTCAAAGAATTGAACTGGGGACTACTGAGGACTATTTCCTGGATATGTGGATATCAAAATATGCAAGGCGCATCTTCCTATTTGGCATAACTCCACGGGAATTGCACCTGCATATTCAAATTAAAAAATATACCCGTACGCACTGGGCGGATTCCGTAATCATTTTGTGCGACAGTCTGGAGTTTCTGCAAAACAATAAAAATTCCAAAGGGTTTCTTTGGAATCTGCTTAAAAAAGAATTTAACATCTCATGAAACAACAGATCGTTTTTGCAACCAGGAACCCCAATAAACTGCTTGAAATCCAAAAATTGTTGCCTGACACATTTCAGGTAATTGGATTGGATGAAATTCAGTGTTACGAGGAATTACCCGAGACTCATGATACAATTGAGGCAAACTCGCTTGAAAAAGCGGAATACGTATTTAACCGGTACCGAGTGGCTTGTTTTGCAGAAGATTCAGGCCTGGAGGTGGTTGCCTTAAACGGCGCCCCGGGAGTCAATTCGGCCCATTACAGCGGGAGCCGTAATGCCGATGATAATATTGCACTGGTATTGAGTAAGTTAGATGGTATTGCCGACAGAAGCGCCCGTTTTAAGACTGTTTTCACTTTCAAAAGCGCTGAGGAAACACGACAATTTACAGGTATTGTGACAGGTGAAATCGCCTTAACGCCAATTGGCACAAACGGCTTTGGTTATGACCCCATTTTTGTGCCAACGGGCTATAACTCTACATTTGCCCAGATGCAACCTGTTGATAAAATAGCTATTAGTCACAGATCAAAAGCTTTTATTTTGTTGAAATCGTATTTGGAAAAAAAAGTTTACGGTTTGCATTTTATGCTTTTATTTTACTCCTGTCAAAAATAACCCTCGACAAATGCCTAAGTCAACAATTACAAAATTTACCTCCGATGAGATACTGATACCGCTCAGTATCGATGGAAACCGAGCCGCCCAAAAAGCAATTTTCGACAAATACGCAAGCCGCCTGATGGGTGTATGTATGCGTTATGCCGTTGACCAGCCCGCCGCAGAAGATATTCTACAGGAAGGCTTTATTAAGGCCTTTCGGAATTTAAATAAATTCCGCAATGAGGGCTCCTTCGAAGGCTGGCTCCGCCGGATCATGATTAATACGGCAATTGAAATTTACAGAAAGAAAAATCACCTCTACCCCGTCCTTGAAATTGAAACACAAAATGAAAGGGTCACTTACGACAATGTAGTTTCAGACCTTGCGGCTGAAGACCTGATGCAAATGGTAATGCATTTATCTCCCGGTTATCGCACAGTTTTCAACTTGTATGCAGTGGAAGGTTATTCACATAAAGAAATAGCCGAGCAACTAAATATAAGTGAAGGCACGTCTAAGAGTCAATTAGCCAGGGCCCGATATATTTTAATGAAAAAAGTAGAAGAGCTCACTGGCGTGCAACGCAGAGCAATTGGACAATAGGAAGCAAAATATCGATGAACTGATTCGACAGCGCCTGGAAAATTACGCCCAAACGCCTTCTTCTCGGGTGTGGGAAAATATCATGGCTGCCGAAAAGGAAACCTCTGCTTCTGCCAAACACAATTTTAACAAACGGTTTATTGGTGTTACCATTGCAGTTGCCACTGTAACATTTATTCTTATTTCACTGAGTACCAATAATAAAAATGTTACATCTGAAGCTTATAATCAGGTATCAATTTTAGAAGGCCCGCAATTGGCTCAGAAATCTACAGGTGAGCAAACCGTCCCCCTCTCGCAAGTTCACACAACTTCCCCGGCCAGCCAAATAACAAAGGATATGGAATTAACCGGTGAAATGCGGAGTGATTTGCTTCGCACTATAAGTCCCCTCTCCTTTCTAAATGAAAGGCGCACCGGAATTAAGCCTGCAAATTCCAGGATATCGAACTCTGAGCGGGAAATCGCAAATCTTATCGCCGTCACGTCTCAAACTCCTGTTATTCCTGAAAATAAAATTTTGACAACTGAGAATCTCGGGCCGGTTACTGAAAAAAACACCTTTACTCCCGGCCAGCAGCGGATTGAGGCCATTTTCGATGACTTCAACGACGCCTTAACCGGATTCTATGTCGGTATGAATACAGCGGGTAATTATACGACGATAGTTGAAAATAACCCCGTTGGCTTTGACAATACGCCAATAGTCTCCTCCGGCAAATTAGGACAATCCAAAGGTATTTTCCTCGGCTACAATATAAATCAGGCATTTGGAATTCAATTGGAGTACAATTACAATAGTTACGAAGGCACCAATTACGCACAAGTATCGAATATCGACAACAAAAAATCGCTGTTATTGGTGTACGACCAGTTCCCGTTAGTTTTAAAATACCGTATTCCGCAAATGAATTATCTAAACCATCGCATGAAGGTTTTGAATATCTATGCCGGTATCCAGTACAATAAACTAAAAGATTACCATTTGCCACAGGAACAGCGCTACGACGATGTGGAATCGCCCATTAATGAAAATTCAATCTCGGTTGTAGCAGGGTTCGATTACGATATCAATGTGCTTCCTTCGCTGTACCTCTCTCTTGGCGCCCGCAGCCATATCAGTACAAATATCGCCAACGACAGCTACCCGATTTCCGACAATAAATCGCACAGTTTTTCTCTGGGAGCAAGAGTCGGGGTTTTCTACCAATTCAATAAACACTGAGAAAAGCCTCTTTTGGGGTAATTTTCGGCCGATGAAATTTCCGTTTGCCATTTTACTGATTTTTACAGCCTGTAGCGGATATAGCCCGCAGGAAACAAAGTGCGAAGATGTTTTTACACCTTATACCCCTGTGTCGGAATTGACGAAGGTGACATTCCACGGTTACAGCGGCGGGAAATATCCCGGCAACAGTAACGCCATACCATTTGCCCACTTTACACGTGGGATGGAGTTGGCAAACCGCATTACTCCCCTGGATCCGGAAGGTAATGCGGATTCGGTGGGCAAAGTGGGTTTTGTCATTCTCGGATTTAGCACGGCTGCCATGACAGGAAATGTGTTTAAATGGATTTATTCCATGAAGCAGGCGAATTCGCAATTTACCATTGCAATTGGCGCTCAGGGCGGTATGGATATAAATGCCATGATCGACCCCGGCTCAGGATACTGGGAAAAAGCAGATTCCGATATCCGTGCGGAAGGTCTGACAAACGCACAAATTCAATTGGCATGGGTCAGTACCGGCGATATGTTATTTTCAGAACCTGAGTTTCCAGCCTACAGTCTCACCCTGGCGGATAAATACCGGGATTTACTATACACAATGCAGCGACACTATCCCAATCTTAAAATCGCATTCCTTTCCGACCGAACTTTTGCGGGATATATAGATGATAAAGGGCCGCAAAAGCTGGCCGAGCCTACGGCGTATTTTACGGGTTGGGCAGTTAAGTTTTTCATCGGCCGTCAATTGCAACAGGAGGCGGGGTATTCCTATATGGAAATGCCTTTTGTGGATTGGGGGCCCCAACTCTGGACAAATGGCGGCGCCGGGAATTCCAAAAATTACCGCTGGGATTGTGACGATGCCGCCAAAGGCGGGATTCATCCCACGGCAAAAGGCAGGTCAAAAGAAGCACTCGTGCTATATCACTTCTTTAGCCATCACCCATATACCAGTCGTTGGTTTACTTCTCGACAAACCCAAGAGCATTAATAAATTTCCAGGCCATTTCCACCGAAGCGTCATAGGTTACATCGGAGGCTATAAATTCCACCGTGTACGCTTTAGCATTGTATTTGAAAAACACTATTAAATGCACCTGCGATAACCGCGGCAATTTTGTTATTGCCCTGTAGCCCGGCATGCCATTCAATTCGAAGGCCTCACCCGCTTCGACAATTACCTCAACATTGTATTTCTGCCAGGTATCTTCCGTTATATTCAGGATCATTGTCGCATAATCTGCAATACTTTGGGCATCGTTTAACAGGCCTTCACTCGTTATGGTAATCTGTTCACGGAAAACATAAGGCGCATTATTATCATAAGGCCTCAGATACAACATGACATCTTCAGAACTGCGATAATCCCTCTCCCAGGCTGCCGGGTACCGGATCGACAATCCATCACTTCCCACAAAGCCGGTGAGTTTATCATCTGCGTCATACCGGGCGGTATCCACGGCAAACAGGGATGTGTCCTGTTCCTGCACAGCGCTCCCGTCATTTGCCAGGGCAATGCTTTTGCTTTCCCTTGATTCGGCAACACTTAGAAGAGGGAAAGAAATTATGGCCACAAAAATGATGAATCGCTTTTGCATACACATACTATCGTTGCAGTTGAGTTCCAGCCTCCTGGGTAAATTGCATATATTTTGAAAGTACAGATATGAGCAATACAACTACGGTCATAATACAAACCGACCTGATTAACCTGCCGTTTTTTAATCGCCACTCTTCAAAATCCGCTGCAGGCGCCCCCAATCTCAACTTGCCCAGCATAATAAAATAACCAATACCAAAAACAAGAATCAGTACAATCTCAAATGTAATGCTTGTAATAAACTGATACATTGCGCTAAGATAGCATACCCGCAACAGAATAAATAAAACCTTACCGCACATCCCGTTACGGATGTTCTATATCTCAGGCATTCCCCCGGATTGTAGCGGGTACGGGATTATTTCTTTCGCCTGCGCTTTTCAATTTCGTCCCGGATACGTGCTGCGAGTTCGTAATTTTCCTTGTCCAGGGTCTCCTGGAGTTTTTCCTTTAATTCCTGCAGGTTTAGGATAGAAATATCTTTAAGTGGCGACTTGTATTGCTCTTCCTTTAACGCCTCTTCATTTTCTACTTCCGGTTCATCTGTAATTTCTTCTTCAGAATGACTGATAGTACCTGCTGCATCCATAATAAATTCATACACGTAAATGGGACATTTAAACCTGACGGCTAATGCGATTGCATCGGAAGTACGGGAATCAATTTCAACCATATTCCCCTCACTCTCGCAAACCAGTTTTGCGTAAAAGATGCCGTCCTGTAGATTATTTATCAGCACTTCCAGCAGTTTGATTTCAAAAACACCGAATATGTTTTTAATCAGGTCGTGCGACAGTGGTCTGTTAATGGTAACATTCTCCAATGCCACTGCAATAGCCTGGGCTTCGAAGGCGCCAATTACGATGGGCAGGTTCCGGTTTCCATCTACTTCATTGAGCAAAACTGCATAACTCTGCGATTGTGTCAGCGTGTTTGTCAGCCCGGCTATCTGAAGTTCTATCTTTCGCATATTGTGCTCTTCGAAGTTATAAATTTAAAATAACTTCTGCATCTAAATTATTTCTCTTTTAATTTCAGCGCAGCCTCGGTCAGTTTAGGCACAATTTGAAAGGCATCGCCTACAATACCGTAATCGGCGGCTTTAAAGAAAGGCGCATCTTTATCTTTATTGATCACGACAATACATTTGCTTTGATTGACACCTGCCAGGTGCTGAATTGCCCCGGAAATACCAATTGCCAGGTACAGAGAGGGTTTGATAGTTAGTCCCGTTTGACCCACGTGTTCGTGGTGCGGCCGCCAGCCGAGTTCCGCCACTGGCCGGGAACATGCGGTGGAGGCACCCAAAGCTTTTGCGAGGTCTTCAATCATTCCCCAGTTTTCGGCGCCCTTCATGCCGCGACCGGCTGAAACCACCAAATCGGCTTCCGGAAGCGGGACATGCTCTCTACTCTCGGCTTTCACTGCCACAATCTTATAATCGAAATCCGAATCGCTCAGTGCGACCGGCACCTGTTCAACGTTGGGCGAACTTTCTGCTTCAACGGGTTTTAATGAATTGGGATTCAGGCAAATCACACAATTGTTCTGCGCCGGTTTCAGTGTTGCTCCGGCCTTGCCGCTATATACTGTTTTCGTAAATGTGCGCTCGGGGCTTTGAAGCGAATTCACTCCGGGAAGTAAGGTAAACCGCATCGCCACGGCAATTGCCGGCCCTATGCTCTTCCCGACGGAATTATTCGATAGCACGATTGTGGCGGCATTACAGGATTTTGCAATTTGGGTTATCGCCTTGGCGTAAGATTTGGGAGTCATGGAATTCAGCCGTTCATCGTCCACATATTTGATATTACCGGCTCCGTACTTTCCCAGCTTTTCCATTTCTCCGGCTGCCGGTTTTCCCAGGACAACCACGGTCATTTCCTGCTTGGCCTCATTGGCAATGTGCCGGCCATAGGTTATTACTTCAAATGCATTTTTCTTAAACACTCCATTGTGTTGATCGGCAAATATTAATACAGACATTTCTCAGATTACTTTAGCTTCGTTATGTAATAATTCAATTAATTGTTCGGGGTGGTCGGCAGGAATCATTTTGCAACTTCCCTTTGCAGGCGGCAGGGTAAACTGTACGATTTGCACTTCGGGAACTGCTGATGTGGCAGCTACAACGTGAATCTGTTTAGACTTGGAAGCGACTATACCCCGCATCGATGGGATGCGTGCTTCGGCCATACCTTTCTGCGCACTCACCACACAAGGCATTTGCAGTTCGACTGTCTCCACCTCTCCTTCTATTTCCCTCTCAATGCGCAATGTATTGCCGTGCGCTTCCAGTTTGGATGCAAAAGAAACATAGCTCATCCCGGTCATCGCTGCGATAAATCCACCGACTACACCACCGTTGAAATCAATGGTCTCCTTACCGGTGAGAACCAGGTCAAAACCTTTATCCTTGACGTAGTTTGCAATATTCTCTGCCGTTTGAAAAGCATCCTGCGGCTCGATATCTATGCGCACGCCCTCATCGCCGCCAATAGCGAGCGCCCTGCGAATGAATCCATCATTCTCAAAAGGTCCGACATTCAGGATAGTCAGACTGCCGCCATATGCCTCTCTCAACTCAACAGCCTTTACCAGGGCATACCAATCATCATATGGATTTATAATAAACTGTACCTTATCTTCATTGAACTTTGTCCCGTTATCCTTAAATGAAATTTTTGCCGTGGTGTCGGGAACTTTACTAATACAAACCAGAATTTTCATATTTTTATTTAATTAGTACTGCTTTTAAAATCGGGCTCAAAGATAGAGAAATAAGCTAAAAGAAATGAATAATATCAACAGGTTAGAACAACTGCTTCAGTTTTTGGAAGAATCGCCGGACGATGCCTTTGTGAACTATTGCCTCGCACTGGAATACATTAAAAATGAAGATTTTGAAACTGCGCTGCAGTATTTTCAATATTTAATAGAAAACCACCCGAATTATACGGGCACTTACTACCACCTGGGCAAATTGTATGAAAACCTCAATAACAGGGATAAGGCTATTCAAATCTATGATGCAGGCCTGGCAATAACCCGGCGATTGGAAGATCGCCACGCTTATTCCGAATTGCTTGCAGCAAAGAACGAACTGGTTAATGATTTCGATATTGAATTTGATGATTGATACTTTGCACAAACTTTTAGCCGAAGAACTGGCTCCATACCGGGGAAGCAGATTTTTATTGGCGGTGAGCGGCGGTATGGATTCAGTCGTAATGGCGCATTTATTTAAATACGCTTCCATGTGTTTTGGAATTGCTCATTGTAATTTTCACTTGCGGGGTGACGAATCGGATACAGATGCTGAGTTTGTAAAAATGCTGGCTGAAAAATTGGAGGTGGAATACTTTTATAAAACTTTTGATACTGCTACGTTTGCATCGGGAAAAAAACTGAGCATTGAAGAAGCAGCACGCATCCAGAGATATACATGGTTTGAAAACGTGCGCATCCATTCGGGTTATGATTTTATCGTCACTGCGCATCATGCTGATGACAATTTCGAAACCGTTTTATTGCATCTGATTAAGGGTACGGGGATACATGGAATGCAGGGTATCCCCAAGCGCAACGGTTATATTCTGAGGCCACTGCTTAAAATGAGTCGTTCGGAATTACAGATGTATGCAAGTGCAAAAAACATTGAATACCGCACCGATTCCACGAATGCGCTGAATATATATACCCGCAATAAAATCCGTAACACCGTGCTGCCCATCCTGAAAGAAATCAACCCTTCGTTGACAAAAACTTTTGTGCAGACGAATCAAAACCTGACAGAGGCTGCCCACATTGTGGATACCTTCATGATGCGGAAGATTAAAAAACTGCAAATACTAAAAAGCAGCTACACCGCATTCAGTATTGCAGCCTTGAATGCACTTCCTTACAAGCGCACTTTGTTATTTCAGTTATTAAGCCCGTATCACTTTTCGCCCGAACAAGTCGCAGGGATAAGTGATAATCTGTTCGGCAGCGGTAAAATATTTTTGAGCAAAACGCACAGGGTAATCATCGACAGGAAATTTCTAATTATTACCGGTTACCCGGCAACCGACAGTCCTGTATATGTTATTGATGCACACACTAAAAAAATTAATGCCGGCAATTGTTCATTCAAGATGGATATTATTCAAAAAAATATCAACACCAGAAAGTATGGAACAGAAACAGCCTGTTTTGATTTGGATAAAATCGTTTTCCCGATAATCGTACGCAAGTGGAAACAAGGTGATTTTTTATATCCTGCAGGTATGCAAAAGGCAAATGGCACCCCTGCGAGAAAAAAAGTCAGCGACTTGTTTACTGATGCAAAATACAGCTTACCTGAAAAAGAAGACACCTGGATTTTTCTCTGCGGCAACAAGATTATCTGGGTTGCAGGTCTCAGGCAGGATTACCGGTTTGCGGCCGGAGCCGCATGTCGGCAAGTATTGAAAATTCGCATGAGCGCCAAACGCAATGCCACAGGACAATTCCCGCAGCCGATTAATTCAAAATGAGCTTCTCGACTGTAATGGCCCCGCTGTTCTCTTTCAACATAACTACGTATATGCCCGATACTAATTGAGGCAGTTGCAGCGTAAAATTACCATTGCCGGTATTTGTATCTACTCTCCTGGTCAGCACCTTTTCACCGTTAACATGCATGAGAATTATTTCCCCTTCGATTCTGCTTTCGGAATTAACGCTTATAGTAACCGGCACATCCGGTTGAGCGGGATTGGGATAAATACGCATGGTATTTTGACTTTCGATATGCGCTTCCACATCAGATAATAGCTCAAATCCCGTGGTGAAACTCCAGGCGCCTGAATAGGTTTCACAATAGTTCAATGCTCCGACGGGGCGCACCTTCCAATAATATTTTCTTTCGCTTGCCAGTTCGGTAAGAAGTATGGATGTATCGGATACCAAAAAACTATTTGCCAATGCAGTAAAGGCCATATTCAACGCAATCGTCACTTCGTAATAAGTGGCACCCGGCACTGCATTCCATTTTAATTCCACATGATTTGGATATAATCCTGCGGCGCCGTCAGCCGGCTCGGACAAAGTAGCAGAATCCAGGTCCACATAAACAGGGGCATCACCGCTCAACAGGTAGTTTCTCGGTCCGGTAAGATTTGCCTGCATCGCCGCTTGCTGATCCTCCTGAAACTGTACCATGCACGGATCATCGGCATACGACATCATATTAGTGCCGTCGGGCGTAAATTCTGCGCCGTTGGGATCGGTAAATACCGGAGGACTGGAGCAATACCATCTATAGCTCGCATAATCCGGCGGCGTATCGCAAAATCCGTCTCCGGCAGACTCGCAATTGCTGCCATCTACTGTTTCCTGGTCATCGATTGAAGGTGTCCCGTACTCCCAGCCGTAAAATGTGTGGGGCAGGCTAAAGAAGTGACCCAGTTCGTGTGCGATTGTCGTATTGCCAATGCCACCGCAGCTCTTGGCGATAGCCACCGCATCGCCGCTATAGGAAAAATAGCCGCAATTGCCGGCCGGGTCTTCCACGTAATACATATTGACAGCGCCGCTCACATTGTTTTCCGCCATCATCGCATAGCCGCTGTACCAGTCGTGAGTGTAATAAGATGTATTGGAGATATAATCCAAATCGCCATCTAAGTAAAATACAAATCCTGTGGGTTCAAATTGCGCATTCAAATCGCACATATTTTGAATAATGGTGCCCACACCCAGGTAGCCGGCACCATCATCCGTACCTACGACATGGATCTTTATGGGTACGTAATAGGTTTCTCCACTGCGCACTCCGGAAGGGCTGTAGCTGTGCTGAAATTCACGCAACCATTGCATCTGTTCCACATTTTGCTCTGTGCCGCAAAAATTTACCTGTGCCTGAGTTAAAAATGGAAAAAAAATTGCGAGGAGAATACTAATCTTTCTTATAGCTGTAAACATACCGTACAAAGGTAAAACTATCCGTTGAAAAACCGGGTCATCATACGAAATAAACAGTCAAAATGAAGTAACTTTGCGCCTCAAAATTATCATTACATGAAAAAAGTGAGTGTTATCGGAGCCGGAAATGTCGGTTCAACAGTGGCAAATGTGTTAGCCCATAAGGATTTTTTAAAGGAAGTTGTTCTCCTGGATATTAAGGAAAATGTTGCCGAAGGTAAGAGCCTGGACTCATGGCAGCAGGCGCCCATTGACAACTACAGCACCTGTCTTAAGGGCGTAACGAATAATTATGAGGCTACTGCCGATAGTGATGTGGTGGTTATAACCTCCGGGCTTCCCCGCAAACCGGGTATGAGCCGCGATGACTTAATTAATATCAATGCGGACATCGTAAAATCGGTTACTGAGAACGTGATTAAATACTCACCCAATACCATACTCATTATTGTTTCTAATCCGCTTGACGTAATGACTTATTGCGCTTACCTGACTGCAGGCGTGCCGTCTAACCGGGTAATGGGAATGGCCGGAATTTTAGATACTGCGAGATACAGGGCATTCCTTTCAAGCGAACTGAACGTTTCCCCTAAAGATATCCAGGCATTGCTGTTAGGCGGGCACGGCGACACGATGGTGCCACTGCCCCGCTACACAACAGTTGCCGGAATCCCGGTTACCGATTTAATAGACGAAAATAAACTCAATGCAATTGTCGAGCGCACCAAAAAAGGCGGCGGCGAAATAGTGAACCTGCTCGGCACCAGCGCCTGGTATGCACCCGGTGCGGCAGCTGCTCAAATGGCAGAGGCTATCATTAAGGATGAAAACCGGATTTTCCCATGCTGCGCCTGGCTCACTGGTGAATACGGATTAAAGGACATCTACCTGGGTGTTCCCGTTAAATTGGGTAAAAACGGTATAGAAGAAATTATTGAGTTGAAATTAAACGCATCTGAATCGCAATTGCTGAACGATTCGGCCAAAGCGGTAAAGGAGGTGATGAGCGTACTCGATAAGAAGATTGCCGTTTCCAATTAATATTAATTATTAAATGCATTAGCCGTGGTTTCACGGCTTTTTTTTTATGAAGATACCATTAATCATACGCAATCTGCCGCCTGCGGGCTGTCATATTTTTGTGAAGGGTACGATTGACGGCAAACGTACGCTTTGGTTAATTGACACCGGGGCATCGCAGTCGGTAATTGACAAAACATTTGTCTCCAGCCATTTTAATACAAACCGCATCTCCGAATCGCCACACCAAACTACAGGTCTTGGCGCCACCTATGACAAAAGTGAGTTTGTCCGGTTGAAGAATATCGCCATTGGAAAATTTTTAATTAAGTCCAAAAAATTTGCGGTTATCGATTTGGATGTCGTCAATACAGCCTATGTCGCAGGTGGCATGCCACGTATAGAAGCAATAATCGGCGGCGATATACTCAAAAAATATAGGGGCGTTATTAATTATAATAAGCGTGAATTTTCACTGATGAAACCCTGATTACAGCAACGTGCTATTTTCCTGCGCTGCAGTATTCCAGTTACCCCGAACAATAGTTATAAAAAGATGTGGGGTATAAAAAAACCGGAGGATTACTCCCCCGGTTAAATGAAATCAAAGTGAAAATATAATTTATCGCATTAAAATTACTGTGGCTGTTTTTGCAAGTTCCTTGCCCAGCAACTCATCCTTTGCCCGCATGTTCACGATGTAGGTGCCGATTTCTGCCTGTTTACCCTGGAAGGTGCCATCCCATCCCCTGGAAGTGCCGTCCCATTCAAAAATCAGTTCGCCCCAGCGGTTATACACCTGGAATTCTTCCAATATACCGGGGCCGATAACGACAGGGATATAATAATCATTCAGGTCATCGCCATTCGGTGTAAAGGCATTAGGTGTAACCAGGTACACCGGATCAATCACATTTACGGTAACAGAATCATAGCCTACACATCCATACATGTCATAGCCGGTCAGGTAATACATCGTAGTATCCTGCGGGTTGGCAATGGGGTTGTAAATATCCGGATTAGATAATGTTTCGGTAGGTGTCCAGCTATAAGTGACTCCACCACTGGCCATTAGTTGGGCAAAGCCGCCTTTTATTATCAGTTTATCCACCCCGGCATCTATATCCGGTTCGGGCAGAAGATCGATATACACCACATCGGTATCCGCACAACCCAATGCGTTATAGGCAATGAGAAAATAGTACATATCGGTCTCAGGGGCGATTACTTCTGCATTCGGATCGGTTGGATCAGACAAATATATGGGCGGTTGCCACAGATAGGTGTCACCACCGCTGCCGTTTAAATTTATCACATCGTCGGGACAGATAATTGTATCATTTCCCGCATTTGCAATTCCGGTAACCGGATCGGCGTAAACGTAAATGGTATCCAAAATAGTATCACAGTCTGCATAGCCTGCAATGTAATATACAATATCGTTAAAAGGCGTGGAAATCACATTGGTTCCAACGGTGGTATTCAGATATGTGGACGGTGTCCACACCCATTCGTATTCATCACCGCCTTCTATCGTAAAATGAACGGATGCCCCTGCACAGGTTTCAACAACCGGATCGGCGGTAATATTCACGCCATCGGCCGTTACACCGTAGCTTCCCACATAGTCCAGCGCTTCATCCAGGTGATCGAGATCGAGGATGTAAACAAATTTTATTTCTTCGCACTCACCGGCCGCGATACTCGGCACATAAAACGTGATTTGAATACCGCAATCGCAACTGGTTGACTCGCCAACTTCTATTTCATAATCGGGGAAACAAAATGCGCCTCCTGTTCCAACATAGACATCTGCAGGCTCTCCGTCGGTGGTATTAAAACAGCCGTAGGTAGCCCGGGCATTGGGACTTCTTCCCCCGTATGCCAAATAGCATCCAATGGCAGAACCAACAGCTTCTACAACCGCATCGCACCCGTCGGGCGGGTTGGATATAATGGTATTTTCAGTATTGAATGTCCCGCCGTAAACCACATCGTTATCCGGGTCCACATTGCGCATATAATACACATCCGTAAGATCGGTAGCCCCTTCATTGCAAAAGGTAATGGTAGTTAAGAAGTACACCGCATCTTCGGGTAAGGTAGTGTGTTGTGTAATATGTAAATCTTCGGAGGTAATGTCCCCTTCCCATGTCATCGAATATATTCCGCCGGAAAAATCATAACCGGTCACCTCTCCCGGAATCTCCGAAGTCCAGCAATATTGGCCGGTGTTTACCCAAACATCCGAACCCACCTGAACTGCAAAGCCCTCCTCGGGTGATCCGGGAATAAAATAATCGCCGCAATAAATCGGCGAACCTGTTCCCCAGCCATCCAAATCGGAATCAGCCACGAAACCCAAGGCCGGGCCTGAGTTTGGATGATAACCCGCCGGGGCCGACGCCTGGGAACCGTAAACCCCGCATTCATTCAAACCGACCTCTACAAAGGTTCCCTGGATAAATGCATCATCACCTACTATTTGTGCATTAATACCCGGGTGGAAACCACAGAGTAATGCAATCAGCAACCATGTCCATAACGAGTTGCCTCGTGCTTTATTTATTGTCAATGTATGCACTTTGAATCTTTTTAATATGTTAAGTTATAATACTTCTTTTAAATAATACTTCATTTAAAACCAATCAGTGGCCAAAAAGTAACGATTTTCATTATACTGTTTTTCTCTTGTTTTGTTTAAAACGAATAATGGTTACCTGATCAACACAAAGGTGCCGTTAATAGATTGCACCGCCTCGTCGAATGATTTCTTTGCACGGGCAATTACCACATACGACCCCACTTCTGCATCAGTGCCATCGGGCATTTTGCCGTTCCACCCATTTGAACCATCCGCTGTGTTGGGCGCCGTATTTTCAAACATCAGCTCACCCCAACGGTTGTATATGGCGTAATACTCCAGGTCTCCACTGCCGCTAACAGCCGGGTAATAGTAATCGTTAACCCCGTCGCCATTTGGCGTAAATGCGTTCGGCAGCAACACCTTCAGCTCACCGATTACATGCACAATAACCGTATCCGAATTCACGCACCCGAATTCATCTGTAACAGTAACCGTATAAATTAGTGTATCCTGTGGCTGGGCGACCGGATTTTGAATATCTGTATCACTTAAACCATCGGGAGGAAACCAATTGAAAATGATGCCTCCCGTAGTAACGTCTAACTGCGTAGTTTCACCGAGAAAAACATCTATCGTATATGGATTGGCCGTTGCAATCACCTCGGGTAAATAATTTACCGTTACGCTTACCTCATCCGTATTCACACAGCCGTTTGCATCTGTTCCGGTAACCGTATAGGTAGTCGCATCGTCCACGGTGCAAATCGGGTTGGCAATATTCGGATCGCTCAGCCCTTCTTCCGGGCTCCAGACATAACTCACGCCACCGGTTGCCTCCAGAGTCACCTGCCCATCGACACAAATTGCTTCATCGGCGCCGGCATCTATATTGGGCAATGGGTTTACCGTAATTAATACTGACGAATATGCAGGGCAGCCTAAAGTATCGTAGGTAGTGAGAGTATAGGCTGTAGTAGTGGTCGGCGAAGCTACGGGGTTGGAAATATTTGGATCGCTTAATCCGAGAGCCGGAGACCATAAATAAATATCCTGAGCCGGGCCGCCATCGCCGTTCAGCGTGGTGGATGAGCCGATGCATATCGCTTCGTCTTCTCCGGCGTCCGAATATTCGTCATTGTCCACATAAATAGTGATATTTAATTCCGCATCACCGCAAATGCCCCCAACGCCCACTGCAGTAAACGTAGTGGTGGTATCTACGGTAGCAATCACCAGGGTACCCGTATCCATATTGAGCGGGTCAGAGGGCGTCCATGTCCATAAGTAGTCTTCAGCGCCTACAATATCTAAAGTAACCGAATCGCCCGGATTACAAGTGACATAGGTTCCTCCGCTGGGCACCGGCACATCGTTGGCAGTCAGGTTATAGGTTACGGTGGCTTCCAGCGCTTCTTCCAGGTCAGAAACATTTAATATATAAGCAAAGGCGACGCATTTACATTCACCCGGATTGATTACCGGAATATAAAAAGATATAGAAGTGGCAATATCCCCTACTTCTGATCCGCTGGAAGAATAGCCGCCGGTGCCTTCCCAGACGTCTTCCGGTGTGCCGGCATCCGTAGCAAAATTCCCATAACTCACCCGAGCCATTGTATCGCGGGCGCCCAACCCCAAGAAACAGCCGTATGTAAGTCCTTCGGAAGTTACTAATGCCTGATCATCCGCAGGTGGCTGATATACGATTTCGTTGTCAGTTGTAAAATCCCCTGACCAGGGCTGGTCATTATCGGGATCTACATTGCGCATATAATAAACGTCTTCCAATGCTTCATCGCCATCATTACACAACAAAATACGGGTAACAAAATACAGTTTGTCTTCCGGTAAAGTAGTAATCTGGGTAATGCTTAAATCTTCAGAGGCTATACTTCCCTCCCAGGTACCGGTTAAAACGCCATCCGCATAGGTATATTCTCCGACATCACCCGGTATATCGTCGGGAAAACAAGTTTGATTTGTATTGGTCCAAGTCGTAGGTCCGATTTGTATCTGCCAGCCTTCCACCGGTGTTCCCGGAACGAAGTAATCGCCGCAGTAATCCGGTGACCCGGAATCCCATCCATCGCTTTCCCAGTCGGCTACAAACCCCAATCCGGTTAAGCCCGGATTTGGATGAAAATCATCCGCGGCGGGCGGTAAACTACCCGATCCGAAAGCGCCGCACTGATTAATGCCGACCTCAACGAATTCCCCCTTGAGAAATAAATTTGCCCCAACTATCTGGCTGTAGCTTACAGAAATGCCAAACAGCATTAACCCAAACAAGGCGGGTGTCTTATAAATTATGCCCGACCTCATATTATTCATTAAATTTATTGAATGCGCCTAAATATCTCGTTGAAACACTTACAAAATAACTATTCCATTTAACAATATCCCAACCGGGAGTAGGTGCGTATTCCAGCATCAAGTGCACGGTTGCCGTTTGGGTAGCCCAGTCAACGGTGGCATTAACCAGATTATCCGTCATGCTTCTGAAAAAGCGAGTGGCAGCATCTGCATCCTTAAAGCCCATTTTTGAGATGTCAACGTCGTAAAACGGCGACAATTCCACATCGCCCGGAATGGTCAACACCATATTGGCATCAAATGCAGCCTTAGGATGAACGCTCTGCGCCTTAGCGGAAGAAAGGGTTAATACGAGTACACACGATACTAACACGGTGAAGAGGAAACATTTTTTCATAATTGCTTTTTGAGATGAATTAAAAATCAGTTTAAAATTACCACTAAACTGAATTTTTAACAAATAACCTGTTGTGAGTAAATATCGAGGTATTTTAATTTGACAATACCTTGATTTTGCAGGCCTTTTCAGCGCTGAACATCATGTATTTCAGTATGCAGGGCAGCGGTCACCGGATTAGCACGAAGGTGCCGTTTACGGTTTGCACCGCTTCTTCCAAGGATTTTCTCGCCCGTGCAATAACTACATAGGAGCCCACTTCTGCATCGACACCGCCAGGTGACTTGCCATTCCATCCATTGGACCCGTCGGCGGTATTTGGCGCCGTATTTTCGAACATCAATTCTCCCCAGCGGTTGTAAATGGCGTAGTACTCCAGGTCGCCACTTCCGCTTACGGCCGGGTAATAGTAATCGTTAATCCCGTCGCCGTTAGGTGTAAAGGCGTTCGGCAAAAGCACTTTCAGCTCGCCGATTACAAATACGATAACGGTATCCGTATTAACGCAGCCGTATTCATCGGTTACCGTAACAGTATATACCAGTGTGTCCTGCGGTTGGGCTACCGGATTTTGAATATCCGTATCGCTCAGGCCATCCGGCGGGAACCAACTGAAATCAACTCCGCCCGTAACCACATCCAATTGCGAGGTCTCTCCGAGAAATACATCTATGGTATAGGGGTTAGCCGTTGCAATAACTTCCGGTAAATAATTTACGGTAACCGTCATCTCATCGGTATTTACACACCCGTTGGCATCTGTTCCCGTAACAGTATAGGTCGTCTCTTCATCTACGGTACATACCGGGTTGGCGATATTCGGGTCGCTCAAACCTACATCCGGGCTCCAGACATAACTCACTCCCCCCGTAGCTTCGAGCGTTACCTGTCCATCTACGCAAATTGCCTCATCAACCCCCGCATCAATATTCGGCAATGGGTTCACAGTAATTAGTACCGAGGAAAAAGCGGGGCATCCAAGCGTATCGTATGTCGTAAGCGTATAGGCCGTAGTGGCGGTAGGCGAAGCAACCGGATTGGCAATATTGGGGTCGCTTAACCCCAACGCAGGTGACCATAGATACACGTCCTGTGCCGGACCGCCATCGCCATTCAGCGTAGTAGAAGAACCGATACAGATTGCCGCATCCTCTCCGGAATTGGAATACTCATCTTCATCCACAATTAATGTGAAGGTGGCTGTGATATCACCGCAATCGCCGCCTGAACCGGTGACAGTATAGGTAGTGGTAACTTCTGGCGTTGCAATTATGGAATCTCCTTCTGTAGCGTTGAGGTAAGTATCGGGCGACCATGTCCAGGTAATTCCCGGGTCGCCATTTGCCTCCAGGATAACGGTATCGCCTACATCGCAAACGGCATATTGTCCCGAGGCAGAGATGCTCACGCCGTTGGCAGTCAGCCCAACGCCACCCGATAGTGTAGCTTCCAATGCATCCAACAGGTCGGACGGATCCAGCACATGTGCAAAATTGATAGTAGTGCATTCACCGGCGGGAATATCCACCTTAAAGGTAATCTGCACAGCACAATCGCAATAAGTGCTTCCTGAAATACTGTATCCACCGCTTCCCGACCAGGCCTGAGAGGGGGTAGAGGGCGAAATAAAGAAATTGCCGTAACTCACCCTTGCCCTGTCGTCGATGGCGCCTATCCCCAAAAAACAATCACAGGTGCCGCCATCCGCCGTAACCAGCGCTGTATCATCAGATGGGTAATTATAAACGATATCGTTGGTGGTAAAAAAGTCACCGCAATTATCCACATCCTGATCAGGGTCCACATTCCTGGTGTAATACACTTCGGTGAGATCGGTGTCTCCGGTATTGCACAACTCCACCGAGGTGAGGAAAAACAATGCGCCGTTTGGGAAAGATGTCGTCTGCGTTATGGATAGATTAATCCCCGTTTCATCGAGTTCTCCTTCCCAAACCGCCATCTGAATACCGGCATCGTCCACATAACCTGTTATCGAACCCTCAATATCGCCACCGCCCATACCCGTGGTACCATAGTCGGAACAAGGCACATAGTGGTTTTCCCATACATCGCCATCCCACTCAATAGCCCAACCCTCTTCCGGACTTCCGGGCGTGAAATAGTCCCCGCAAAAATCCGGTTCCCCGGCGCCGGTGGATGCATCCCATCCGTCTTTTTCGTGGTCGGCAATAAATCCCAAGCCATTGGCATTAATGCCGTGATATTCGCCAAACGGGCCTTCCGGCGGGATTTCGCTGCTGCCATATACCCCGCATTCAGAAATTCCGAGTTCTATAAAACAGCCTTGCAAAAAGACATCGTCACCCACCAACTGTGCATTACTTTCCTGCCCAATTATACTGACGGTAAGGAGAACCAGTATTAACGCTCTGTAAAAACGAGTCATAGTCTTGTATTTATTATTAATACTTCACTAAGTTCCGAAATTTTGGCATAACTAAAAAAGAAGTTGTACAAAATGACGCAACTCAGGTAAACTTTAAAACAGACAGTCTTCTTAATGTTCGCATCTGTAACACCTTAAATTGAACGTAACACGTTAAACGGGTGCCTGCCGGTTTTTCTTCCGGTTAAAAGTAACGTTTTTGTAATTGTTGCCATGAAAAATAGTTTTGTACAAACCCGGACAATAAAATACTGTTGTAAAAAAGCATGTTTCAGTAAAAAAATCGATGTGATTACATACTTCTAATTTCAATTGCGCATGACAAAAAATTTTGGCGAACAAGTGGTAGGCTTCAATCGCCGGTTGCATTACACCGGGCAACTTCCAATGGGTTTCCGGGTAATAAATCCCTATCGGGACAATCCGGAGACGATGGATGTAATGCGCCGGTTTTACGATAAATTCTACAGCGACAACGAGAAGAGAAAGTTTATTATCGGCATTAATCCGAGCCGCCACGGCGCCGGAGTAACGGGTGTTCCATTTACAGACACCAAACGTTTGGAAAGCGTTTGCGGCATTGCGATGCAATCGGCGCACACTCACGAAGTTTCATCTGTCTTCCTCTACGATGTGATAGCCGGATTTGGCGGTGCAAAGCACTTTTACAGCCAATTTTATATCAACTCGCCGTTTCCGCTGGCAATCGTGCGGCAATCCAAAGGAGGCAACTGGCTGAACGCAAATTACTACGACGAACCCGTACTGTTCCAAGCCGTGAAACCCTTTATGATTCAATCATTAAAAAAACAAATCCGCTTTGGGTTAGATGGCAAAGAGGCAATTGTCCTCGGTAAAAGAAATCAGCATTACATCGATCAATTAAACACAGAACTGCAATTATTTGACAGGCTGATACCTTTGGAGCATCCCCGGTTTATACAGCAGTACAAATCGAGGGAAAAACAACGCTATATTGACAAATATTTAGAGGCGTTACTGGGGAGTTAATACTTTGGACACCATTGGAAACAGGTGTTTACAACAAGCTCCTGCATCCGATGCATCTTCTCGCTACTTTTGATCCCGCCATGTTTATCCCGAAATTATTTATTACCCTGAAAACGTATAGCAGGGAGCAGTTTTACAAAGACCTGATTGCGGGTCTTATTGTTGGTATAGTCGCACTCCCGTTGTGCATAGCATTAGCCATAGCTTCCGGTGTCTCCCCCGAGAAGGGTTTAATAACCGGTATCATCGGCGGTTTTTTGATTTCATTTCTCGGCGGCAGCCGGGTGCAGATCGGCGGCCCGACGGGTGCGTTCATCGTTATCGTATATGGTATTGTTCAGGAATTTGGAATACAGGGTCTGATTTACTCCACCTTTCTTGCCGGTATCATATTGGTGCTCATGGGGCTTGCCCGTATGGGTTCCATAATAAAATTTATTCCGCACCCGCTGATTGTCGGATTCACGAGCGGAATTGCACTCATCATATTGAGTTCACAGGTAAAAGATTTTTTCGGCCTTGCCATGGATGATGTTCCCGCTGATTTTGTAGAAAAGTGGCGTGCGTATTTTTTCAGTTTCGGCACCATTAATCTTAATGCTGTAGCAATTGCAGTCGGCACTATCATTATTGCATTACTCATTCCGAAAATTTCGCATAAAATTCCGGGGTCGTTAGTGGCAATTGTCGTTGCCACTGCGGGTGTGCATCTGTTGCATCTCGATGTGGAAACCATAGGCAGCAAGTTCGGCAACATTTCCTCCGCATTTCCGGCACCTCATTTTACATTCATCGACTTTGCCACATTGCAACAACTCATCGGGCCTGCATTTACCATTGCCCTGTTAGGCGGTATTGAATCGCTTCTTTCGGCAGTGGTATCCGATGGCATGATCGGCGGCAGCCATAAATCCAATATCGAACTCGTCGGCCAGGGCATTGCCAATATGACATCTGCGATCTTCGGCGGCATACCCGCAACCGGGGCGATTGCCCGCACAGCCACCAATGTAAAAAACGGCGGCAGAACACCGGTGGCGGGCATTGTCCATTCCATCACCTTACTTCTCATCATGCTCGTCTTTGGGAAATGGGCTACACTGATACCGCTCTCCTGCCTTGCGGGCATCTTGGTGATCGTAGCTTATAACATGAGCGAATGGCGCTCTTTTATCTCGGTTTTCCGCACATCAAAAAGCGATGCAGCCGTATTGCTCAGCACCTTCGCATTAACAATATTCGTCGATTTAACCGTGGCTATTGAAATCGGAATGGTACTCGCCGTATTTTTATTTATGCGCAGAATGACACAGATAACAAATATCCATATCATTACCGATGAAGTAACGGAATCATTCGATGAAAAAGCTATCAGCCTTTACGAGGTGCCGAAAGGCATCGAAGTGTTTGAAATTACCGGTCCGATGTTTTTCGGCGCCGCCTACAAATTCAAAGAAAAGATGAAAATCTTGGAAAAGCCGCCCAGGGTATTAATTATACGCATGCGCCTAGTACCCGTTATAGATGCAACCGGGTTACACACATTAAAGGAAGTATTCCGCCAGGCAAGGCAGCAAGGCACTAAGCTCATACTGTCCGGTGTACAGCCGGGACTTTACAAAGAACTCCAAAAATCAAGATTAGTCTTCCAGGTGGGCAAGGCAAATATTTGCAATAATATAGATGAAGCGCTGGAACGAGCTGCCATCCTGTTGAACGAGCCTTAATCATTTAAAAACACGGATTTCAAATTTAGGATACATACCAGGCAATGCCGTCTTATGGCATTTTTTTAGGATATAAATATTGTTAAGAAGGCCAAAAAGGCTGCAAATGAACCGGGCCAATCGGAATTCATAAGGGGACATACCGGAAACTGCCAAAACACTAAAGCCATCAAATGCCGCAAGCCGTGCGGGAGATAATAAAAAAATATCTTTACCTATCTTTGCCACACCAAAAAAAAACTGCATGATTATAGGAATCCTGGGAGAAGGTTCAAGCGACAATCGGGTTGCGGCAACACCGGAACATATCCCACAGCTACTCAACCTTAAAGCAGAAAAAATTCTCGTCGAAACAGGAGCAGGCATACGGGCGAGTTTCCCGGATTCGGAATACACGTCGAAAGGCGCTGAAGTAACCGACAGACAAAGTGTTATCGGCAAGGCCGGTTTGATACTTTGTATAAATCCTATTCCCGCTGCAGATTTAGGCAAATTAAACGGGAAGGTGCTCATCGGGGGATTTAACCCGCTGGTGAATACCGCATTTGTTCAGGAGTGTTTGACGGCAGGGGTAAGCACCTTCAGCCTGGATGTGATCCCCCGCACCACACGAGCGCAGGCAATGGATATACTTTCGAGTATGGCAACGGTATCGGGATATAAAGCGGTGCTGTTGGCAGCCACACATCTGCCGAAATTCTTCCCGATGTTCATGACCGCTGCCGGTACAATAACTCCGGCAAAAGTATTAGTGCTCGGCGCAGGAGTGGCGGGATTACAAGCTATTTCTACGGCGAAGCGTCTCGGCGCCGTGGTAGAAGCTTCCGATGTGCGTCAGGCAGCCAGAGAAGAAGTGCTCTCTCTCGGCGCCAAATTTGTGGAAGTGGAAGGCGCTACGGAGGATAAAAGTGCCGGCGGATATGCAGTGGAACAGACCGAAGCATTTTTAAAGCGCCAGCAGGAAACGGTACAGGAACATGCCGCCAAATCCGATGTGATTATTTGCACAGCGCAGATTCCGGGCCGAAAAGCTCCGGTATTAATACAGGCTGAAACTGTGGAGAAAATGAAACCCGGTTCCGTCATTGTGGATCTGGCCGCATCGACAGGCGGTAATTGCGCCCTGACGGAAAACGAAAAGACCATTCAGAAAAACGGCGTTACCATCATCGGCGATTCGGGATTAGCTTCCACCATGCCGTATGATGCCTCCAAAATGTTTGGCAAAAACATCATAAACTTCCTGAAGATACTCATCGATAAGGATGGAAATATAAACCTCAACTGGGAGGATGATTTAATAACAGGCACCTGTATTGCACATCAGCAGGAAATTAAAAATGAACGTGTCAGAAAATCCATAACCATACATGTATAATTCTATGCTATTACTCAACGAGACATGCACCGGGTTTCTTCCATGCCTGAATACATGGGATATTATTTTCATCCTGCTGTTGGCTGCTTTCCTGGGAGTGGAAATCATCAGCAACGTGCCGGCAATTTTACACACACCGCTCATGAGTGGGGCCAATGCAATTCACGGCGTCGTGATTGTCGGTTCCATCATCGTCATGGGGCATGCAGAGCCCGATAATTATATCGCCTTAATACTTGGCTTTATCGCCGTCGTATTGGGCACTCTGAACGTAGTCGGCGGGTTTGTCGTCACCAACCGCATGCTGGAGATGTTCCGCAAAAAAGAAAAAAAATAAACGGCATCCGCTAATCGCATAAAATCAGGAAACTTCAATCAAGAAATAAATCATTCAGAATGTCCAATCTCGAAATACTCAAAATTTGTTATCTCCTCGGTTCGCTTTCCTTCATCGTCGGATTAAAGATGTTGTCGAGTCCCGACAAAGCCCGCAGGGGAAATTTATATGCCGCAGTGGGTATGGGAATAGCGATAATTGCCACCATTTTTTTTCACGAGGATGCAAACGAACATACCGGGGCAGTGGAACGCATCGGCAATTTGGGATATATTTTCGGGGCTATGGCTGTAGGGACTGTCATCGGTTGGTTAATGGCCATGCGGGTGAAGATGACAGCTATGCCGCAAATGGTTTCCTTCTTTAATGGCATGGGTGGCGCTTGTGCGGCGCTCATCGGGATAGTGGAAATGAGCACTCATCATCCCGAACTTTGGGGTGAGCGGCTCATTATTTTTCTGGGCTTAATGATTGGCACCGTCTCCTTTGCCGGTAGTATGATTGCCTATGGCAAACTGGAAGGAAAAATTAAGGATATCGGCAGTAAATTTCAACAATACTTCAACAACATCTTTGTCTTTGCCATCCTGGCGCTTATAGTATTTGCATCGGTTAAACCGGATGCATTGGGCGACAATGTGATTTGGATAATTTTTGGCGCCTCTCTGCTGTATGGTGTGCTATTCGTAATGCCTATCGGAGGAGCAGATATGCCGG
The DNA here is from genome assembly GCA_964492065.1 of uncultured Chitinophagales bacterium. Classification (GTDB taxonomy): domain Bacteria; phylum Bacteroidota; class Bacteroidia; order Chitinophagales; family BACL12; genus JADKAC01. The sequence continues at coordinate 79,773 of CAZBHH010000002.1, forward strand.
TTGTTATTTCATTGCTCAACTCGTTTACGGGAGTAGCCGCTGCATTCGGCGGGTTCTTGTACGACAACCAGGTAATGCTGACCGGAGGTATTCTCGTCGGTTCGGCGGGTACAATACTCACCGTATTAATGTGTAAGGCGATGAACAGGTCGTTGTGGAACGTCGTAATCGGCGCCTTTAGCGCAAGCGGCGGTGCGGCAAAGAGCACCGAAGGACTTTCCATTCGGGAAACAAGCGTTACGGATACAGCCATTTTGTGCAGCTATGCCAACAAGGTGGTAATAGTACCCGGCTATGGCCTGGCAGTAGCCCAGGCGCAGCATGCGTGTCATGAATTTGAAAAAGTGCTGGAAGAAAAAGGTGTGGACGTGGAGTTTGCCATTCACCCGGTTGCCGGACGCATGCCGGGGCATATGAATGTTTTATTGGCAGAAGCCGATGTGCCCTATCCCAAATTAAAAGAGATGGAAGAAGTAAACGGCACCCTGCCGAATACGGATGTGGTAATTGTAATCGGCGCTAATGACGTGGTGAACCCCGCCGCTGAAACCGACCCCTCCTCGCCTATTTACGGCATGCCGATCATCCAGGCGAATAAAGCAAAGCACATCGTCGTGATGAAGCGCAGTATGGCCAAAGGTTACGCCGGAATAGAAAATGAATTGTTCTACGACCCAAAGACATCTATGTTGTTCGGCGATGCGAAGGCTACATTGGAAAAATTAATCGCCGAGGTAAAAAATATTTAAACGGGGAAACTATCGCAAGACCCGATTCATTTAATTCGACAGATCGAAAAACTAAACAAGGACCACCGGAGTGATCCTTGTTGTGACCCAAACAAACGCACTTCGTTTGATGAACACGAAGTAATTATTCCACTCTCAATCCCTTCCGGCCTGGATGGTAATCTGTATTATCCGGTAAAAATAGATTCTGATGGTTGTGAAAAGGATTACAATACAATTCTAAAAGTGTGAGCACAAAAGCGCAGTATCCCGGGCGGGCAGTCGTCAATTGTTATGGCACATTTTTGAAAAATTGCCTCATGGCACTTCCGTTTGAAAATTGGGGTGCAGCTCAAGGTAAAATGCAATTGCGATACTCGGATTAAACAAAGGGCGCAATTGCATTGGTTTCAGTAACCCGCAGAAATGAAAAAGCCGGGATTCTTCCCTCTCACATCTCTGGGAAAGAAAAAAGAATTGAAAGATAATTTTTACGGCAATATCAGGTAAATGTGAAATATCAGCCGCCGAATCTATAGCGGATTCCGAGTCCGAAATCATTAAACCATCCTCCTCCGGTTATTGAAACTCCGGGGCGATAATCCAGCGACAATTGAATGGGTGCCGAAAAATTATACTCAATACCAATCTGTCCGTTTACCGCGAGAAAAAATCCGTTATAATCACTAGTTACAACATCGTAGCTCCAAACACCCAGGCTTGCACCCGGCCCTACATACCAACTAAACCCGTCCGCTAATTCAAACGTCCACTGATAAATACCCACCAGCGAAAAACCGGAATAACCAGAGCCTGCCCGGATGCCTAAATCGGCTTCGATGCGATTGTTAGAAGCTATACCTTTCTGAAAAGAAACTTCGCCACCATAGCCGCCCCATCCGCCAATACGCACACCCAAATTTGTTTGTGCAACCAATTGGGAAGTCAGAAACGATCCCATTACTACCATGCATAACACTATTGTCTTTCTCATTTGTTTTTGTTTGGAGGTCAAAAGTAAAACGATTCAATATAATCCGGATAACAGTTAATTGTTAATTACTAACGTCCCGACAGAGAAGCGATAAATTTTTCAGGCACACTCCTGATTTTCTTTTCGGCATAATCGTAACACACCATACCGGTTTTTGCCAGGGCAATTAATTTGCCATTCACCTGCAGGCGGTAAATAATGTCAAAGGCCACTCGGGTAATATCGCCCACAGCGATTTCAATGTACAATTTGTCGCCGTAGAAAGCCTCAGCTTTGTATTGAATTGCCACGTCTCCCATTATCAACCCCGTACCCTCAATATCGTTTTCCGCATATCCAAATGCCCGGAGAAACCGCACCCGTGCCTCGTGGATGATGCTCAGCATACTGTCGTTTCCGAGGTGGTTGCCATAATTTAAATCGGTAATTCGCACTGAAATTTCCGTTGAAAACAGGAATTTCTCGGGTTCAGCGATATATACTCTCGTCATTTTACAAATTAATATTCGGTTTCCAGGCCGGGAATACGAGCCCGTGGAGTTAACGATAGAGGTGCCGTTTTATTTACTTTCAATTTGTAATATCCCGCAGCAGCCACCATAGCGGCATTATCGGTGCAATAAGCAAAATCGGGGATAAAGGTATGCCACCGTTTTTTTTCGCCTAATTGCCTGAAGGCATTTCTCAAATGCGCATTGGCCGAAACACCACCGGCGAGTGCGACATCTGTTACTGCGAATTTCGCGGCAGCCATTTCCAGTTTTTCCAGTAAAATATCCACTATTGTCTTTTGAACAGAAGCGCAGAGATTATTGAGATTTTTTTCAATAAAATCCGGGTCTTCCGCTTTCCGGTTATTTAGAAAGTATAAAACAGAGGTCTTTAACCCGCTGAAACTGTAATTGAACCCATCGATACGCGGTTTGGCAAAACCAAATGCCAGCGGATCGCCATCCCGGGCAAACTTATCTATCAACGGCCCGCCCGGATAAGGCAATCCAAACATTTTGGCGGCTTTGTCAAAGGCTTCGCCGGCCGCATCATCAATGGTTTGCCCCAATATCTCCATCGTTTGAAAGTCCCGCACCAGAACTATCTGGGTGTGGCCGCCGGAAACCGTCAAACACAAAAACGGAAACCCGGGATGCGGCTCTTCGATAAAGTGAGCTAAAATATGCGCCTGCATATGGTGAACCGCAATCAAGGGTGTATTCAATGCGAGCGACAACCCTTTGGCGTAGTTCACGCCCACCATCAATGCGCCGAGCAGCCCCGGCCCCTGAGTAACAGCGATACCATCTAATGCATCCGGCGTAGTCTCCGATGTTGCCAATGCCTCGCGAACCACCGGCATAATATGCCGCAGATGAGCACGTGAGGCGAGTTCCGGTACTACCCCGCCCCATTGCGCATGCACCTCCTGGGTAGCCGTGATGTTGGACAACAGTTTGCCGTCGCCGAAAACGGCGGCGCTCGTCTCATCACAGGAAGTTTCTATACCCAATACTTTCAATGCAGTATAATTTTTGTTAATTACCTTCGTAAAGATAAGCTATCCGGTGTTGAACCCTGATGTCGAGAACTTTTAATTTCCACTCAACTCTTAAAATTGTAAAAAAGGTCTTTTTTACAATACTACTGGTTATTTTATCGCTGTTGATTATTGTCATGCTGCTAATGCAGTTCCCCGCATTCCAGGCATGGACAGCTGCTAAAGCCGTACAGTATCTCAGTAAAAAATTAGAAACGACCGTCGCATTGGAGAAAGTGGACATCCACATTTTCGACCATGTGATTTTGCAGGGAATTTATATTGAAGACCGGGCGGGAGACACACTGTTATATTGTGAGAACCTGGCAATTGGCGTTCGCAATATCAACCCGTTCAAACCGGCCTTCCGGTTAAACAATATCGAACTGCATAATGCGAGGGTAAATATTTACCGCCATGCCTCCGACTCGGACTTCAATTACCAATTTGTATTGGATGCCTTTTCAGACACGGATACTTCCGAATCGGGAAGCAGTATGGCCGATATCAATTTTAAAAGAATTATACTGGAGAAAATACATTTCTCGATGTACGATGCCGTTGCTTCCAACTCGAGCAATTTTTTCCTGGAGTCCGGAGAAATACTGGCAAATAAAATCAATACCAAAACCGAAGTAATGGGATTTGAATCCATTTTGCTGCGAGGTGCAGAAGTTGCCCTCGTTCAATTAGAGGATACCATCCCCGAAACCCCAGATCCGAGCGACACCATACCCAACCGCAATTATGTATCCATTGCACTGGGAAACTGGGTGATCGAATCGAACTCCATACAACTGGAACAATGTGCTTTCAGCTATAAAAATGAGAATAAGCACAACACTGCCGAAGTGATGAATTTTGACGATTTGGAATTGCGCAATATCAATCTCGATTTTGAACAACTGGTGTATAAAGGCGATACGATATCGGTATTCATTAACGGATTATCCCTAAAAGAAAAAAGTGGATTTACGCTCAACAAACTCGCCGGAAAGACTCTGTTTTCGGGAAATGAAATTACCATTAAAGGATTGGCGCTTGAAACCCCCAATTCAATTATCCGGGACAGCCTGTCAATCACCTATAATACATTAAATGATTTTAACCGGCTGTTCGACGATGTGCATTTCAAGGTAAATCTGAAAAACAGCATCATAAACAGTAAAGACCTCGCCTATTTTTCAACAGCATTGGACAGGTACGATGCAGGGCTTGCATTCAACGGTTTAGTATCCGGCGAATTAAATAATCTGCGCATCACGCAATTAAATGCGAACATGAATGGCGCAGTAGCGGTAGTTGGCAATATTAAACTAAAAGGACTGCCATCAATAGACGAATTGTTTATTGAGGCCGACCTGGAACCGCTGAATATCCGCACGACACAACTTTCCCGCATGCAAATCCACATTCCGAACCAGGTGAAAAGCCTGGGCGATGTGATGTTTGCCGGTAAATACGTCGGGTTCATTTCCGATTTTGTCTTATATGGGGATATCGCCACTTCCATTGGAAAATTACAGACGGATTTCAATTGTAAAAACATCGACAAGGCTGAAATAGCGCAATACAGCGGTAAAATTACCGCCGTCGATCTCAATATCGGCAAACTGACCGGCGACTCTACCTTTGGCACACTCTCCACCGTAGCCAATTTTTCAGGAACGGGCTTAACGCTTTCTGCACTGAATGCAAAAGTGAATGCAAAAGTTACCCATGCAGTAATTAACAATTACAATTATAGCGGCATCTCCATTAATGGCACAGTTTCCGACAAGGCATTCGAAGGCGTTTTGGATATTGCCGATAGTCACGCAAATTTTAACTTTAAAGGGAAAATAGATTTAAACAGCCCTATCCATACATACGATTTTTATGCAGATGTAAAAAAGATAGACCTCTACGCATTGCACCTGTACGATCAACCTTTTATTTTTTCGACCGCAATGGATATAAAGCTCGCTGGCAATGATATCAATAATATTAACGGGAGCGCACATCTCAGCAATACGGAAGTAATCTCCGCCATTGGTAAGGAAGTAATCAAATCAATGGCTATTAATGCCAAATCGGATCATTTCTCACACGAATTGACGATGAAGTCCGATAATATTAATGGTTCATTGAAAGGCAATTTCAATCTGAAAACGATTGGCAATGCACTCTCGGATATGTTTACCTACTTCATGCACGGCGAGGTGCGTGAAACAGCCGACACCGACACGGAACAACAACTCGATTTTGATATAACCACCGGCAATCTCACTCCGATTGTGCATTTGATTGTTCCCGAGATAGATTCTTTTTCCAATATACAGGTTAGCGGCAACCTGAACACCGGCTCTTATGCATTGTTTGCCAGGGTTCTGGCAGGCAATATCAAATACAGCGGCAAGGCATTCAGGAATATCGCCGTAGAAATTATTTCAGATAAGGAAGAACTCAAATTCTTTGGTAAGGTGCGTGAAATCGCTCTTGCGAATACCTATGCAATACCCCAAACCGTTCTGGAGGGAAATTTCAGAAATAAGATAATAGACTTCAATCTCAAAATGGGCAGGGATACCGATCCGGAGAGGCTGAACCTGACGAGCAGCATGGCCTTAGGCGACAGCTTGATTTCATTGAATATCCTGCCATCAGAAATATATCTAAACAACCGGCGATGGGAAATTGAAAAAAATAATACGTTAAAGTACGACTACAAGAATCTGTACGCTCAAAATTTTACACTGCGCAACGGCCAAAAGTCCGTTAGTCTGACAAGTGAAACAGATGACAAAAACGGCAATCTGCTGAAATTGGAAATCAGCAAATTACAAATTACCGAGTTAGCGACGTTGGCGGGTTATGACACCAGTGTTTTTCGAGGTGTCATCAACGCAAAGCTGAATATGGCAGGCAATTTCAACCAGCCCAACATTATCGCTCTTTCCACTATTGACAATCTCAGTATCTACGGCCGGCCATTGGGCAATGTAAACCTGACCGCCTCCATGATTGACCCGAACCCCAAGCTGCAATTCAATGTGATACTCCGCGGGGAAAACAGCCTGAGAGGCTATGGGTATTATCACATGGGAGAAACAGATTCACTCAATCTGACTATGGACATAGGTAAGGTGCCGCTGAAAATTGTAGAACCGTTCACTAAGGGATTATTTTCTGATTTCGACGGCGACATGTATGGCAACATGACGGTGAACGGCCCGGTTGACAAACTGGATATGCAGGGCATCCTGGAAATGAAAAACGGCGGTTTGAAATTCGACTATCTCGGCGTCAAGTACCATTTTAATTTTCAAAAAATCGTAATTGAACGCAACAATATCTACCTGACACCCAACCAGATTTTTGACAAATACAATAATATGGGTTTTATTACCGGCAATATCACCCATACGTATTTCAGCAACTGGAACTTTAAGGATTTTGTTTTCAGCTCAGATTATATCCTGATCATGGAAACTACGCCTAAAGAAAATAAGGACTTCTGGGGATATGCGCTCGGCGATGTCGATATGCATATCAACGGCCCGCTGGAAAATTTACAGGTAGATATCCTGGCGACGCCGGCGAGAAGTGATGACAAAATATCTACGGTTTATATCCCGGCATACGGTTCGGGCAATGTAAAGCGGAACGACTTTATTGAATTTATTAATCTTAAGGACACCTCCTTCACGCTGACACCAAACGAATTCGACGAAAAGCAACTTGTAAACATCAATATGGTCCTGGAAATTACGCCTGATGCGGAAGTGGGCATCATGCTGAATTCGGCGGGAACGGATGTCATTCGCGGTCGCGGCACCGGCAGCCTGAATGTGAAAGCAGACTCAAAAGGCAAGGTGGAAATAAGCGGTTTGTTGAAAATTAATGAAGGCAGCTACGATTTTTCATTCGAAGGACTGACGACCAAAAGCTTTACCGTTAAGGAGGGAGGCACGATACTGTTCGACCGCGACCCGCTGAATGCAAGCCTCAACCTGGTAGCGGTATATACGGCCAACCGGGTAACCAAATACAATTTAATCAGCGACTTACCATTGACCTCCCAGCAAATTGAAGCGGCAAACAAGGCTGTGACCGTGGAATTGTTGATCAATATCCGGGGTTCATTAGAGTCGCCGGAAATCACCTTCGATATCAATGTCCCCGATGAAAAGTCGGGCGGCCTTTCCGAATTTGATACGAGGTTAAACGAAGTAAAATCCAACCCGAATGAGTTGAACAAACAAGTGTTCGGCCTGCTGATGCTGAACCAGTTTTTGCCTAAGGAGTTTGGCGCTGCTACGGCCATCGGCAGTTCAATCAGTAACTCCATGACTGACTTTATTTCCAATCAACTCTCCAGTTACTTTTCAGACTGGATTTCCGAAATCTTTCCGAATGCAGAAATTGATGTCGGCTACCGGAAAATATCCAATACAAATGGCCTGAGCGCCTATGAGACCTCTGAATTTGAATTAGGCCTCAAACAAAAATTATTCGACGACGCATTGGTGGTTACCATCGGCGGCGTGTATAGCTACGAAAATACCGGCGCATCGAGCTCCACGGCGGGCCTGGCCGGAGACTTCGAAGTAGAGTACAAGATAACCGCCGACGGCAGGGTACGTGTTAAGGCATTCAGGCGTTCGGAATACAACTTAATCAGTGCAAAAAACGACACCCGTACCGGCGTCGGTCTGATTTACTCCAAAGACTTCGATTCGTTCAGGGAATTGTTTGAGAGGAAAAAGAAATAGAGATTTCAGGCTACCACCTTATCGGCGGCAATTTTGTTGAACCACCACACGTGGAAAGGCGTAATTTCATACTCGATCGGATCCCACCGGTTGTCCCCGGTGCCTGACTCCAGCAAATCCAATATTTCCTTCGATTCAGCGGTAGTGGCTTTAAAGTCATACATATATTTAATGAAATTCCTGATGACCTGAAGGATTAATTTCGGACGGGTAATATTTTCATTTTTCACATCGCTCAGCAGTTTCCTGAATGTTTCAATTCTGAAATCCAGCCAATCGTACTTTCCTAACTCTATTATGTTCATCATTTCCAGAATTTTAAACCCGATACGCCACCCGGATTTATCAGAAATCAAATCATTCTCACGCTGCAACAGGGCGAGCGACTCGTCGTATTTCCCCTGGGCAAACAACAGGTGAGTCCTGTAGTAATTCCACCTCGCCTGCGTCGGCTTGTGGTTTTTATATAATTTAAACCCTTCCACCCTGTTGAATATTTCCTGGGCTTTATTAAACTGTCGGTCATACAGAGCCGCTAAAAATAAAAAGGCATACGCCATAACTTGGTTCATGCTTTGATTAACGAAATTCTTTATCGCATTTTCTGCGTATTTATATCCAACAGAATATTCTTGTAATTGAATTGAAATAATGGATAATTGCATATTGGCTCCTCCGACATTATCCTTACAATGAATAACAGGACTTAATTTTACCAATTCCAAGTAATCGATTGCAAACTCTCTGGCTTTTTTATAATCACCGATTGAATGTGAATAAAAAATATTACTCCTGAGATACCATGATTGAATTTCATCCGAATTGGTCTCATTTGCCAGCTTCTTCAATTCCTTGATCGCAATGGTTGACTTTTCAATATACAAATATTCTTTATTTGAATTAAATATGTGGGGCATAGTTAATTGCCTGAAATAATCCTGTGCTTCAAACTTTTTTTGACTCAGTATAATATGTATTTTGTTTTTACTTGAATATTCCAGGTATTTTTCCAGGCCCGCCTTAATTCCGAAATAAACCTGCAACAAATCATAAAGAATAATCGCTTCACTGGTCAGCTCATATTTTTCAGCCAACTTAATTCCGTCCTTCAGAATATCCTCTCCCATTAAAGTAATACCACGACCCAACAACATATCTGCCTCCACTATCATCAGGCGGCATTTGAATTTGGCCTCAAAATACTTGGAACTAAATGTTTTTGAGGTCTCATCAACTACTATTACCTTTAAAATATCGCCCTTCAGCCTCTTCTTTAACATAATATAGGCAGGATCGCCCGGTTTTTTCCCAATACACCTGGCACCGGTCAAATCATCCGACACTTTGCCCTGGATAATCTTATGGAACAGTTCCTGCCGTAAATTTTGCTGATTTTTACTGCCAGACTTAAAAAACCGCTTTAAGGTGCTGATTTCCCGGGGGTTCAGAGACTTGACTAATTGAATGATTTTCTCCATGAAAACACTACTGCTGAAACAGATTTCCAAATATGCCCCAATATAAATTGCAATTAGTTTCTATCCGTTTTAGCCCGTGACATTCAAAATCGCAAAAAAAAATTTGGAATTGTAAAATAATGCATATATTTTCGTGTCACACTTTAAATCAATTTGTAAACTTTAAACAATTAAACTATGGCAATCCTTTTATCACTACTCATGGCATTAGGCCTTGTTGGAGGATCAAATGTTAACAACAACACTTGCGAAGACGCACGAGACACCGGCAACCACGCCAACGTTAAGAACGGTGGGGGTTGGGATTGGACCGTTAACCAATAATCCAACAGAATTTACACGCTTGCAGCGGGGCTGAGATCAAGCCCCTGCTGTTAGTTTTGGAATGATTTCTTGTTTCTAATCTTTTGATTTAGAATGGGATACGTTTGCCCTGAATTGAAAATTCGGGGTTAGCGTGTTCTATTTCTTTCCTTGTACACCTATATATATCGGGCGACTTTTGTATTGCTAATCAATTGGAACAACTTTAAAATTATTAACAATGCAACAAGCACTCACACCCTCAACCCAGGCAAGTAAGCCGGAAATGCTGACCCCCTTTAAAACCACCTTGCGCACGCTGTATCCGGAAAAGGAAGGATGGAAGCTCTACAACCGCTTCAACTGGTCAACCAAGGTATTTGACTATGTGCTCCAGAAGGAAGACGGCGATATTACGCATCGCATCCTGGTTGAATTGAACCTCGAAGGCTCTGTTACCTTAGATCATTTTGAAAAGCTGCACACACTGGCCAACAGGCTGGACAATGGCAAATGCACGCTGAGTCAAAAAATTATGATCGTGGATGACAGCGCTCAGATGGCGGAAGGCGCCGGCGATATCCGTGTAGTATTGCTCTCCGACCTGTTTAAGCTGAATTTATTAACCGGGGGCACCGACAGGAATAAGTTAGTTGCCTGATCTGTATCGCTTATAATTATATGCGACACACTATATAATATAGGTGGACATTACCTCAGTATATCGTGTCCCAGCTTATCCCTCTTGGTTTCCAGGTAATGCATATTGTGCTCGTTGGGCAACATTTCAATCTTAGTATTTCTGACAATTTCCAGCCCATACCCCTTCAGTCCAACCCTCTTTTTCGGATTATTCGTAATTAAATCCAGCTTGGTTATACCCAAACTCCTGAGTATTTGGGCCCCAATACCGTAATCCCGCTGGTCCATCGGCAGTCCCAGTTCGATATTGGCCTCCACGGTATCCCTTCCCTTTTCCTGGAGTTCATAAGCTTTCAGTTTGTTCAACAATCCGATGCCCCTACCCTCCTGTTGCATATAGACTAACACTCCCGACCCGTTTTTTTCAATCATCGACATTGCCGAATGCAATTGCTCCCCGCAATCGCAGCGCAGGGAACCGAGTATGTCGCCGGTAACACAGGAGGAATGCACCCGCACGAGTACGGCATCGTCCTTATTCCAGGTGCCCTTTACCAGCGCCAAATGGATTTCCCCGGTTGTTGTCTGTGAAAATGCATGTAATGTAAAGTTCCCGTACTTGGTGGGAAGATTTACCACTGCCTCCTTTTTAATTAGGGTTTCGTGACGCATTCTAAACTCCACGAGGTCTTTTATTGAGACGATTTTCAGGTCAAATTTCTCTGCCACCTTCACCAAATCCGGCAACCTGGCCATCGAGCCGTCCTCATTCATGATCTCTACCAACACGCCTGCGGATTCGAAACCGGCGAGCCTCGCCAGGTCAATAGCTGCCTCGGTATGGCCGGTGCGACGCAAGACGCCGCCCATTTTTGCCCGCAGCGGGAAGATATGCCCCGGCCTGGCGAAATCACTTGCCTGCATCTGAGGGTCTATCAATGCACGGATAGTCAACGCTCTGTCTTTTGCCGAAATACCGGTGGTACAGCCATGACCGATTAAGTCTATGGATACGGTAAACTGGGTTTCATGCAGGGCGGTATTGTTATTTACCATAAGGTCTAAACCCAGCGCATCACAACGGTCTTCAACCAGGGGCGCACAAATCAGCCCTCGTCCGTGGGTGGCCATAAAATTTATTATTTCCGGGGTTACGTTCCTTGCCGCAGTAATAAAGTCGCCTTCATTTTCCCTTTGCTGATCATCCACCACGATCACCAGTTTGCCATTGCGAATGTCCTCGATTGCCTCTTCAATGGTATGTAATGTTATTTCTTCCATGTAGTTTATTTAATATTTCTCTGAGTAGGCTGCCAGACGCTGCTTTTTATCCCTTTTACATATCTGCCGAATCCAATCAAAAGGGCAATGTTCATTAAAAAAAAATAGCTTACTAAACGCACTGCAAAGTTATGAATATTCATTTTGGCCATCAGCATATCAAACAGGGGAGAAATCAATCCCGCCAATGAAAGCCAAAACAGCCCAGCAAAAAATAAGTTCTGAGAATACAAGGCCAGGGAACCGGCTATGACAAACAGTATCCAAAAAGGCCCAAGCCATCGCAATACCTTGTGCGAGAGAAAACAAAACCCCAGCGGCCGGTACACAGGCCATAGCATTTTATAGAAATACCCCAGATTCTGGAAATTTCCCGCTGAAATCCGCACTTTTCTTTTAAACTCCTCGGCTACGGCGTCTGAAACATCCTCAAAAGCAATTGCCTGGGGCGCCATGATATTCTTATAGCCCGCCTCGAGGACTTTCATCGAAATATAGAAGTCCTCCATCAGGTGATTTGGCGGAATTGTGGCTGTCAAATTCCGGCGCACGGCATAACAGGCGCCGAAAGCGCCCATCACCGTACCCCACAATAGCCCTTCCCGGTACTTGATCAGGTTCTCCCGCTGAATATAGGTCTGTTCCTGTATGGAGATCCCCTGCTTCTGCATTCCCGTATTTTGGATATTGGCAGCTACCAATCCGACTTCCGGGTCGTTAAATCCCTGCACCAAATGCAACGCCATATCTTTCTCGAAATAGATATTGGCATCGGTGAGTACGAGTATCTCACCGGCAGCCAGTGGAATTAACTTATTTAATATCCCCGACTTTCCTGTGCGCCCGCCGAATTTCACCAACCGTATTCCGGGATATTTTCCTGTATATTCCTCAATAATTGTTTCGGTGTTATCGGTAGAACCATCCGATCCGATCAGCATTTCCATTCTGTCTAAGGGGTATTGCATCGACAGAAAACTCTCAATTTTAGCCCGTATCACCTTTTCCTCGTTATAAACTGCAAGTATTACAGAAATCTGCTTTAGGACGGCCGGAGCCGTTTCGTTGCGGCGCTCCGGCTTCAAGCCGGATAACACAGCGAGTATCCACGGATACAGCACATAGCTGTAAACGAGGCAGAAAACACTGGCTAACACTATTATTTTCAACACTATCAAAGCAATACCGTATTATAAATTTCCACTAATTGTCTGCCGAGAGCTTCAGTAGTTAAATTTTCTTCTACCAGCTCTTTAGACTGGGCAGCCTTATACAATGCCTCCTGCGGATTGTGTATTATTTGTACTATCCGTTGTGCCATATTTTCTGCTCCTTCGGCAATGTACAGGCCGTCATCGAGGGACAGGGGCATTCCTTCGGCGCCGATGGGTGTGGTTACGACTACTTTTCCCGCCGCCATTGCCTCTATTATTTTTATTTTCAATCCACTGCCGGCAAACAGGGGTACTATACAAATGCCCTTGTCGGCGATAAATGTACGGGTATCCTCTACTTCGCCGTAAAATGTACACTTATCTTCCAGTCTGCTGACAATGGATTCGGGGGCATTCCTTCCCGCCACATGGAGGCTCGCCCCTGCGGCGCCGGCCTTAATTACCGGCCACACCTTCTCTACAAACCAAATGATTCCCTGTTGATTGGGCAACCAATCCAACGCTCCCAAAAAATAGAGCTTATGAATATCTCCCTCCTCAACCGCAGCTGAGGGTACATCTATCCCGGTGGCGATACATTTCACAACCATTTTCGGGAAATGCTCTTTATAATAGCGTTCATCAGCACTTGAAATCGGTACAATAGCATCTACAGAGGGGATCATTTTCAATTCGTACTTCAATAACCGCTTTGCCTGCATTTTGAGATACCGCGATTTCAACGGGTTCTGCAAAGTAGCAGCCATGCGCTTCCAGATCGTTCCTTCTACATTATGGCTGCGGTAAATCAATTTGGCCCCGGAATATTTTCGAATCACTTCAACATACGGCAGCAGAAACAACCCTTCAAACTGCACTATTTGAAACGGCGTTTTCTTAATTACGCTTTCAACTAATGCGGCGATATCACCGGTAATAAACCTGGATATATGATAGGGCATATCGCTGAACAAATTCGAAACTATTGCAACCGGGCGTATTGAAGTATCTGCATTTACCAAATGAAAAGCCACCTTGTCTTTAATCGCATCGGGGACATCATTCAGTGAAAAATTATGTTTTGGGGTAATGATGCTAATCACTTCCACATGATGTCCGGCGTTTGCCAGATAGCGGATAATACTGCTGCTGGCAATGGCTTCTCCGTCTCTTGCGGGAAAAGGTAGTTTTTTCGTGAGCAACAATATGCGCATACGGCCTAAAATTACGACGCATCGGTTTGTATTGAATAACTAAATTTGCAGCTTATACACACCATGTATTTACAGAAAAAAGTCATCGTGGTACTGCCCGCTTACAATGCGGAGAAAACACTTGAAAAAACATATCGGGAAATTCCGTTTGATATCGTTGACGAAGTGGTATTGGTGGATGATGCCAGCAGGGACAATACCGCCTCGCTTGCGAAGGAACTCGGAATAACACATGTAATCCGCCACGAACTGAATACGGGTTATGGCGGCAATCAAAAAACGTGTTATCAAACCGCATTGGAGCACAATGCAGATATTATTATCATGTTGCACCCCGATTATCAATACACGCCTTTGCTCATAACAGCCATGGTGAGCATTATCGCCCATGATTTATACCCCGTAGTTTTGGGAAGCAGGATTCTGGGCAAAGGTGCCCGGAAAGGCGGTATGCCGCTGTATAAATATGTCTTCAACCGGCTGCTGACACTTACACAAAACTTCCTGATGAATCAAAAGCTCTCGGAGTATCACACCGGTTACCGGGCATTTTCTGCAGATGTCATCCGGAATATTAATTTCTTGGCCAATTCAGATGATTTTGTATTCGACAATCAAATGCTGGCTCAGATACTTTTCAAGGGATATGAAATAGGCGAAATTACGTGTCCAACCAAATATTTTGAAGAAGCCAGTTCCATAAATTTTAAGCGCAGCGTTACCTACGGCTTAGGCGTGCTGACTACTTCAATGCAATACCGCTTGCAAAAGTGGCACCTGCTACACAGCGTTATTTTTAAGTGATGCCTTTCTCCTGTTGATCAGAGATCTGTTCCAAACGCTGCCCTCCCTGAGCGGCTTACTATAAAGTAAGGAGGCGATAATAACAGTTTCTGCCACAGCGAGAGCAGCACCGAAGATCAGGTCTTCTTCAAAATGCTGCAATAAATACACCCGGCTATGTGCCACACCGATGGCAATAACAAAAAACAGCAACCCTAAATATTTATTCTTGGCAATAATTGCCAGCGATAAATAAATACAAAAAGCCGCCGAAGTATGGCCTGATGGAAAGCTCAAATGGTAATATGTCCGTACCCCTTCCACAAAGTGCAAATCGATATTGTCAAAGAAGGTGGCAGGCCGCGGCACATCAAAATATTGTTTGAGTACTCCAGTCAAAATTAAATTTATGACAGAAACGACGGTGGCAAAGAGCGCAGCCCGGTATTGAACGAACAATAATAAAATACAGATGATACCCACTGTCAGCCCGTCGCCTAACCAGGTAAGCCATTTGAAAATAAAATCCAAAATCGGGGTATGTCTTTCATTTATCCAAAGTGTTGTGGCGCCTTTTGGCATCATCGCAACATAGACAGACAGGGCAATTATCCAGAGCAACCAGGGCAGCAAAAACCATTTATTTTCAACAATTATTCGTTTCATTTTTTAAAGATGCGTTTTTTCAGCGCATAAAAAAAGTGGGAATACGTATCCATATTGAAAACGGGCGAATCGTTTTTTGCCTGGATGGTCAGGAAAAGACTAAAGGGAAAGATAATAAAAATCGCCATCCACATTCCCGAAAAGGGGGAAATAACCGCCTGTTCAGCCATTTTTTCACCGGTGATAGAGATGACGTAATAAACGATAAATATCAGGATGGAAAATATTACGGGGAATCCGAATCCGCCTTTTCGAATAATAGCACCCAAAGGAGCGCCTACAAAAATGAATACGAGGCAAATTACCGACAAAGTGAACTTGCGGTGCCATTCAATTTTATGATCGGCAATTTTCTCATTGGTAAACCGCATGGAATCTTCTATCTGTTGGGTGTAATTGGAGATATTGCGCACGGTTGTGAGCGCTCGTTTAATTACCTCCTTTCGCTCTGCGGGTTCAATCATTTCAATAAAGCTCGTATCGGCAGTTTTCACAATTTCAACGGAAGCAATCTTCGACGCAAATGCCGTATCCCGGTTAAAGGTAAAGTACTGGTCCAACACTCTGGAAAGCGAAGCGGATTTTGCATGCGACTGACCACCTAAAGAGTCTATGGCCACCGCAAGCTGGCTCACATTCATCATCTTGTAGTGATCCTTATATAATTCCTCGCTTGACTGCTGCATTTCAAAACCCGAAAGATCCAACACCTTTTCCCAGGTACCGAATTCCATGCGCATGTGTTCAAAATTTTGCTTGTTGCGCACCTCGGGTTTTAACTCTTCATACTGTTTGCCGTTTTCGAGCCTCAACACCAGGTTCTTCCTGTCGCTGCTCGGCAACATTTCACCGCGGGCCGCAATCAGCACATTGGCATTATGCCTGTTATCGCCCTCTTCATAAATGGTGATATCTGCAATATGGATATTGTCTTCCTGTTTGGAACCTATCAGGATGCTGTAGTTATCAATTTCGTTATAAAACTGGTCGGGCTTAATATTCAATGCCGGTTTTTGCTTGGTAATATCAATCAGGGTTGTCCAGAATTTCAAAGATGCTTTAGGCAGTACATAATTAGAAAACAAAAATGCGCCAAACGCAATAAAGATGCCGCTGACAATGGATATACGCATAAATCGAAACATGGATATTCCCGCCGATTTCAAAGCGGCGAGCTCAAAACGCTCGCCCAAATTGCCGTAAACCATAATGGATGAGAGTAAGGTGGCTAAAGGCAATGCCAGCGGTATCATATTCGCCGATGCATAAAACAACAGTTTGGCAATTACAAACCACCCTAACCCTTTACCCACCAGGTCTTCAATATATTTCCATAAAAACTGGATGAGAAGAATTACGAGAGCTATAAAAAAAGTGACTATAAACGGGCCAATAAAAGATTTGAAAATATATGTATCAATGCGTTTTAACATGTGTATTAAGGATGCGGTATCATCGGCTGCTACTTACAAATTCACGAAGAATATCCACAAAAATCTTTCTGTAATAACTCAACCCGATTAAAAAAATTATTTAATTTTCAATGCTATCGAATTCAAAGATAAGGCAACGGGCCAGTATTTTTTAAATACGGTATAACCGGCATTTCGCCCCCCAATATCAATAGCCGCACTCCATTTGCCCATTAGTCAATTGGCTGCGGCATACATTCACAAACGGTATGCGGGGATACAAATTTCCAAATACCGTCATACCCCTTAAATCCTTTGCTTTTAAAATACATCCGGCTACGATTTCAGCGGAAATTCCCGGCTATGGCAAGTAGTAAATGCGAATGCCGTATCAGGCAGCGCCGATGCGTTTGGTCAGGTTTTTTATTTGAGCATCCCACAATTGTTTCTGGCTTTCGACATCGCTTTCGTCAACAATATCAGTGATATACAATACGGTGTCTTCCGTAATATCGCCCTTTTCGATCCTGAACTCAAAATATTCATCCTCATCCTGATAGTCCCACCGATACCGGATAAAGTCATCGTCTTCGGTCGAGATAAGCTCGGCGATATCGGTTTGTTTTCCCCAGGTGAAATAAAAAGTATTGTCCTCGTTATCCACACTTTCTGCAAACCATTGAGACAGGCCGGTGGCCGTGGTCAAAAAATTATATAACACCAATGGCGTTGAGCGGATGATGTATTCCAAGGTAAATTTCACTTTTTTACTTTTCCCCATTGCAGGTTTACGGTTATTATCAACCGTGCAAGTTTAATTAAATTACAATATAAACAAAATAATTCGCCTATTTTTTTGAGCGGTTTATATACATATTATAAACAAAAAAGGAAGACAGGCCGCACAATACCCCACTTTCCCGTTCGGGGCCACCCGCCCCGCACTTGCGGCGTTTAATTTAAAACGCAATGATATTGGGCTTTCACACCTAAGTTTACTACCTTTGCGGACACTTTAAACTAAAAAAAATAAACAAAATACAATGAGTGCAGTAAACTATGAATCCAGGTTAAAAGAATGGAATCAAAAGGAAAAAGATGCGGTGGAACTCAGTTCTATAGCTGCCAACCTTTGGTTTGACAAAAGCGTAGAGCTCATCATCTTCCGCCGGACACTGGTGGACGTGCGTGCCAGCGAGGTGCTCAACCATCATTTATACGCACAGCGCTTTTTGAACCAGCCTCTGACTGTTGATATATCGCTGGCCCTGGTGAAGGCAATTGCAAAACTCGACCTCGCCCCTTCCCGTATTGACCTCGGCCGCCTCGGCAGGGAGTGGATGAGCGAAGGCAGCAACTACAAGGGTTATGATGATTTTGTGGCCGACAAATTAAAGGATTTTATCGGCAAGGAAAAGCTGGTATTAAAACCCAAAGACGTGGTTCTTTACGGTTTTGGCCGGATTGGGCGGATTGCAGCCAGAATACTCATTAACGAATCGGGGAAAGGCGAACAATTGCGCCTGCGGGCTATTGTTACCCGTACAAATACGGATGACGATATATTAAAGCGTGCCAGCCTGTTGCGAAAAGACAGCGTGCACGGGAAATTCCACGGCACCATTGAGGAGGACCTGGAAAATAAAGCCATCATAATTAACGGCAATATCGTACACATGATTGCCGGCGGAAAACCCGAGGAAATAGATTACACAAAATACGGGATACACGATGCGCTGGTAATTGACAATACTGGGGTAAGCCGCGACCGCGAAGGACTGGGCAAGCACTTGCTCGCCAAAGGTGTCGATATGGTGTTACTCACCGCTCCCGGCAAGGGCGACATACCCAATATTGTACACGGCATTAACCACGAAAAGTATCTGAACACGGGCGAAAAGATATTTTCGGCCGCCAGTTGTACTACCAATGCGGTAGTTCCGGTTATTTCAATTATGGAGAACACCTTTGGCATAGACCACGGGCATATCGAGACGGTACACTCCTATACCAACGACCAAAACCTTTTGGACAACTACCACAAAAAATCCCGCCGCGGCCGCTCCGCTCCCATCAATATGGTGATTACCGAAACAGGCGCAGCCAGCGCTGTTACCAAAGTAATCCCCAGTATGGCGGGTAAGCTCACCGGCAATGCAATCCGGGTACCCACACCCAATGTATCGCTGGCAATTCTGAACCTCACCCTCAAAAAGAATGTGGATGTGGATTCAGTGAATAACGTATTGAAGGAAGCCGCTCAATACGGAAACCTGGTAGAACAGATCGATTACAGTATGAGTCAGGAAATGGTGAGCACCGATTGTGTCGGCAACAGTCATGCGGTAGTAGTGGATGCACCCGCCACAATTGTTTCCACCGATGGTAAATCCGTAGTATTGTATTGTTGGTACGACAACGAATTCGGATATACCAAGCAAACCATACGCCTCAGCAAATTTTTGAGCGGTGTAATCCGGTTGAGATATTATTAATGCGCAGCAGCGAGGGCACTTTATGTTCGAGAATTTATCAGATCGTTTAGACTCCGCCTTTAAGACGCTTAAAGGCCAGGGGCGCATTTCGGAAATCAATATTGCCACCACGGTAAAGGAAATCCGCCGGGCATTGGTGGATGCGGATGTCAATTACAAAATTGCCAAGGAATTCACCGATAGTATTAAGGAAAAGGCGCTCGGCCAGAAGGTGCTGACGTCTGTTAGTCCCGGTCAGTTGATGGTAAAGATCGTGCAGGACGAGCTCACCACGCTGATGGGCGGCACCAAAGCCGACATCAACCTGAAGGGATCGCCGGCGGTAATTCTCATCGCCGGACTGCAAGGTTCGGGTAAGACGACATTCTCGGCTAAACTCGCCAATTATATTAAAACGAAAACCGGCCGCAGTCCATTACTTGTGGCCGGTGACGTTTACCGTCCGGCAGCCATCAATCAATTGAAAGTGCTGGGCGAGCAAATTAAGGTGGATGTCTATGCAGACCTTGAAAATAAGGACCCGGTGGATATCGCCAGGAAGGCCATCAATTTTGCAAAAGTCAACAGTCAGAATGTAGTCATCATCGACACGGCCGGTCGCCTTGCCGTTGATCAAATGATGATGGACGAAATCGCCAATATCAAGGCTGCCGTGCATCCGGGCGAGATACTATTTGTTGTGGACTCCATGACCGGCCAGGATGCGGTTAACACGGCAAAGGCATTTAACGACCGCCTGAATTTTGACGGCGTGGTTCTGACAAAAATGGATGGCGACACCCGTGGTGGCGCCGCCCTATCCATTAAATATATCGTTGAAAAACCTATCAAATTTGTCAGCAGCGGTGAAAAAATGGATACCCTGGATGTCTTCTACCCCGAGCGGATGGCACAGCGCATTCTCGGTATGGGCGACATCGTTTCATTTGTGGAAAAAGCCCAGGAACAATACGATGCAGATAAGGCTGCCGAACTCCAGCGCAAGATCCGCAAAAACCAATTTGATTTTGACGACTTCTTAGGCCAGATGAAGCAAATCCGGAAAATGGGCAATATGAAAGACCTGTTGGGAATGATTCCGGGGATCGGCAAGAAAATCAAGGACCTGGATATTGATGAAAAACAATTGAAGCGCATTGAAGCTATTATTCAAAGCATGACACCTGTTGAGCGGCGGGACCCGGATTTACTGACGGGTACACGTCGCAAGCGGATTGCCGATGGCAGCGGTAATTCCATTACCGAAGTGAATCAGTTCATTAAACAATTTGAGGAAATGCGCAAAATGATGAAGATGATGAACAAAATGGGCGGAGGCCCCAAAGCAGCCAGGGCTTTGGGTATGATGGGGAAAAAATAGCGCAAAACATGTAGCCCCAAACCAAGTCTGAATAAACCGGCATCGCAGATTACCCTCCGGGCATTTCTATAGTTTAATACTGACAGTATGCCTCCTTCGCATTGTCAACGCAAATTCTGCCTTCCTTTAAAGCACCAATTATCCGGATAGGCCAGTATTTCCTTTTCATTTTATTACACGGCTATTTTTTTGCCTCTGCACCCGCAACTGTGATGTATTGAACCAATTGCCCGGTAAAAAGTGTTAGAGCAATAATTCACAATAGCATATTAAGGGATTGATACCTGAAAATCATTAATATTTTGACTATTTTTAAAAAGTTGCCCGAATCAAAGGCGCCCTTGAAGCACGGGAAAAGAGAATACGGGTTTATTCAGTATTGCCCGGACAAGCAACTATAACTGTATTATTTATAAACTAAAAACACAAGCAATGAAAATCGCAAAGTATTTAACTACAGAATCGAAGAATGTAACCGATTTAGGATTATTTATCCTGCGGGTGGTGGCCGCACTGGTATTGCTGAAGGGACACGGGCTTGCCAAACTGGACGTAATTATTTCCGGTCAGGAAATTCAGTTTATGGATCCAATTGGAATTGGCGCCGTTCCCTCTTTCCTGTTGGCCACATTTGCCGAAGGCATTTGCGCTATTTTATTGGTCATCGGGCTCTTCTCCCGGTTTTCGACCCTGGTATTATCCGGCAACTTCCTGGTAATTTTCATTTTTCACGCCTTTATGGTAAAAGACGGTTTCGATGTACTGGAATTGCGCTACTTCTATCTCGCTACTTTCATCGCTTTAACCTTTACCGGGCCGGGTAAATTTTCATTGGATTATATGCTATTTAAAGCACGGAAATAAATTACACCTAAGCAGAAAGATTACCCCCGTTTTATCTTTACAACATTAAAATGTTCAGCGCCGCAATTCCGTGCTGAACATTTTTTTCGTATCTGATACATTTCAACTGTATCTTTATTATCCAACCAGATGAAGCGTTCAATTACCCTTTGGTTAACAGGTTGTATGCTGCTTTTCGCCGCTTCAGATTCCTCTGCACAGACACATTGGGTAAAATATGCCGTACCTGTCTTAAGTAGAAGTGCTTCTTTCCCCGATTGGAAGGCCATTGCCGTATCCGATGCATTTGTGATGCAGGATGCAGACACGCTGAAAATGTGGTATGCCGGAAGTGGGTGGCTCAATACAGACGATGATTGTCCTCATGTGCGCATCGGCTATGCCTGGTCGCTGGATGGCATTACGTGGAGTGAATATTCCGACAATCCGGTATTAGATATTGGTTCTGATCCGGGCGATTTCGATTATGACGGCGTCGAGACACCTTGCGTAGTTAAGGATTTGACCGCACCCGCCTCGCATCGCTACAAGCTTTGGTATGCAGGCAGAAATGCCCGCTGCCTGCCCCTCAACGATCATCAAATCGGATATGCGTATTCCGCCGATGGAATACACTGGACAAAATATACCGGGAATCCGGTCTTGTCTGCCGGCGATGCAGATAGTTGGTACAACACGTTTGTCTCCAACCCGGAAGTGATAATGGAAAACGACACCTGCAAGATGTGGTTTACTGCTCCCGACCTGGTGATCAACGGTCAGCCGACAGATGGTAAAGGCAATATCGGCTACGCCACTTCGATGGATGGCATTAGCTGGACTGTACATCCCGAACCCGTATTAATCGCCGGAGACCAGGGAAACTGGGACTCTGCATCTATTGCCGAACCTTCGGTAGTGAAGGCGGGTGGTTTATATCACATGTGGTATTCCGCACTCAATCAATGGGAGGTCGAAAACTTTCAGGTGGGTTATGCGAGTTCATCGGATGGCGTTAACTGGGTAAAATCCATACAAAATCCGGTATTGCAGACAGGCGATACAGGCGAGTGGGACTCTTATTGGGCCACGCATCCCGGTGTGATTTACGATGTATCTTCAGATAAATTCCGAATGTGGTACACCGGCCGGGATACAGATACTATCGAATCACTGACCGGGTATTATTGGGATATCGGCTATGCGGAAAGTAGTCCGACGGATGACATTCAGGGTTATAATAACTTCGCAACAGCCGTTCGCATCTATCCCAATCCGGTACAATCCGAATTGCATTTAGAATTAGCGCCCGGCCTTGCCAATATGCAACTAAAGATTTACAATGCCCAGGGCGCACTAATCTACGCCATTGCGGATACAGGACGGGAAACTCTGGACATACAGGTCAACCGGTTTCCAGCAGGTATCTACTTCATTTCCCTCGAAACGTCTCTCGGAAAATATCACCTCTTTTTTATTGTAAGGTAATTAAGGGGGTTACTTATTAAATGCAAAGAGTGCACTTGCCCGGTGGCTTCCCGCCAATTTTGTTATCCTTTGTTTGTTCAAAAAAAATTGAACATTGCATATTAATTTTCAGACTCATTTAAGGTAATGCGCAGCGACAATATCAAATAATACAATCATGCATTTATTCCAATACATCGTTATCGCCCTGTACGCCTTGGTTGCCTTGTATTTCATGTATCTATCCGCCCTGGGTATATTTGTTTATTTTTCGAACAAATCGATGGGGCATGCGGAATCATTTTCTGATTCCCGTAAGTACATTATTTTAGCGTTATCATTTTCAGCCTTTGCCGTTTTATCCTGGTTTTTATTAAGAAACCCTCATTTCCACACTGCAGGATTGATTATTTTTTTTATACCTATCGCAATAATCGCACTTTATCTGCTTTGGGTAATAATTCACTTGATCAGTGCAGGAGGAAAATGGAATTAATAAATAGGTAAACCACGCAGTTTCCATTTACTAATCCGGATAACATTCACTGCGAATCAAAAAAGTTATAGTCGCGATAAAGTGCATTAATAAAAACAGCATAAGAAATTAAATCGAATGGATAATGCCGGATGCAGTGACCCGGGCACATCAAATTTTTCTTTATGTTTACAAGCGCTAACCGGAGAGCGGCTGATTATTTTTTGTAGTTATCGAACACATTATATATGAGTAAACCATTGCACCAGTTTTTTACTGAAGATCACCACGGAATAGATACATTGCTGAGCCGGGCGCATACCGGCGATGACAACATACGGATGGAATACTATCTGGAGTTTAGAATACGGTTGCTCACACATATAAAAATGGAGGAAAAAATACTGTTTCCGGCGGCGAAGAAAGAAAATGAAACATTAATGCGTGCGTTGATTCCGAGGTACCGGCTCGAACACGGTGCGCTGACGGCATTAATGGTACCTCCACCGACGAAGTCGCTGATAACCGCTATACGTTATGTACTGGAACGACATGATTTAGCTGAAGAGGAACCGGGCGGGTTATACGACATTTGTGAAAACCTTACAAAGGGACAGTCGCTCACGCTGCTCGATCAACTCAAACTCACAGAACCCGTACCTGTTCACCCACTCAATCCGGCGCCAATTGCATTAGAATCGGCAATACGAGCCCTGGAGAGGGCGGGTTATCAATACGATGCCATAATCCGGGACACTCGGAGCATTTAGCGCCGTTTCAAAGAATCAAAGGAACAGACAGCTAATCCGTTCCACTCTTTTTATTGTATTACGATTTTACTTTAATCACCCGCACTTTCCAAACGTCGGGGCCTTTCTCCAAATACTCCCATTTAAACGGATCAGGGCTTTCTGCTTCCATTTGGTAGTAGAGCGGTTTGGGATCATGGTCGTTAATAAATTCAAACGCCTCTCCCACCTTTATATCGTCAAATGCCTGGTAGAACATTTCGTGGCGTTCGGTTGGCGGATACGGGCGCAGGTCGAACTCATTCACTACCGAAAAACCGTCATCGCCCAAACCGCTTTTTTCCTTTTTGGAAATATGTATTACGTATTCGCCCTGCTCTTGTTTTTTATAAATCCAGGAATGCTGGCCTTCAAACTTCATCATAAAAATGCCGTGGATTTCCTTTGGGTCTTCGGCGGCAATGATTTCCATCGTATCGCCTTGTTCCATCATACCGTAACGGTGAAAGACAATTTGCTTCCACTCATTTTTATCCGCTTTGCGCAGATCCAATAATGTGGAGATATCTGTAAACTCCCGGCCCTGAGAGGCCTCGGTACGGGTTACTCGCACCTTCCATTCCCTGCCGCCGCGGTTCAGGTATTCCCAACCGACTACATCGCCGTAAATTGAGCGGAACTCATAGTAGAGCGGAATGGGATCGTGGTCATTAATAAAGACAAAACTTGCGCCTACTGGCAACTCCTTAAATAGTTGAATTAACCTCCTGTGCCTTTCTATCGGGACAAAGACCCGCATATCCAATTCTTCCTGTTGTATTTTGGTATCCATACGTTTGAACATTTTTTGGTTAGTGATTAAACTTGATTTTTGTATAACGGTAATATTAAGGATTAAAACTTGAATACAGTTTGGTAAACCGTATATTTTTCCCGTTTATGTCTGCAAAACAAGTGTATTTCCCGATAAATCAAATGCGCAGTGTCTTAGCACTGTTTTTCCTTCAAAGCCACGCCCGGATTTCTTCCTAAAATCCGGCGGAAACACATTATCCGACCGATAACACTATTTGTGTCTGAATCGCCGGACTTCAATTTTCCGCAGGCTAACTGAAAAAGTCAAAAAGCCCTGCCGGTATTAACCATACCGGTGAGTTGCTATCTGCCAGGGCTGCATGGTTAATTTATTACCTTTACAACCTATGTTTTTGAGACAATATAACACCTCGAAGCAAAGCCACAAAGTATTGTATGTAATACTCCTGAATGCGCTGGTTTTAGCTGCATGCAATAAGGATATTAAACACTTCAGCACGGCTGCGTTCCAATCTCAGTTCGACACTGCACAGGCGAGGCTCGACAGCGAGGGCAACCCATCGGCCATTCCGGCAGGCAACGCAGCGCAATCGCCCCAAATTCAATTATTGAGCCTCCATTACCTGGAACTACTTCCGGATGCTTTGACGCCGTATAAAAAAGGAGCGCAGGTGTACAGGTCGCCAGAGACTGACGAAGGCGGCGCTCTTGCCATTGATTTTGATTCGGCAGTCCTCGTTTCTGAAAACGAGGTGAGCATTACCGTAAATATCAACCGCATTGCCAACAACACGTATAACTACGTTCGGGCTTCTGTTTCCTATCTCCGATTCGGGGTGGATTTAACCTTACACAATGTGCCTGTGGCTGGCGACATCGAAACATCGGGCACCGTCGCGGCATTCCTGGAATACAATACATTTATCGGCAGTTTACAACTGGATGGCATGAGTGCGGAAATCCATGCGAACAAACCGCAGGGATTCTGGACACTGGCTTCACAACTTCCATCGCCATACGCATCCTATAATGCGCTGTACACCGGGCAAAGCACCGGCGTTACAACCGTAGTAAACCCCATTTTCGCCACCTCGCCGTTGCCCCCGGGTTCCGGAATCATTACCGGGAAATTTTCAGAACCGTTAGTGATTGACGACAAGACCAAACAACAGGACCTCAGTATCACACTGGTATTTTCTATCAACAACAGCTTTGAATGGGAAGATCAGAATGGCGATTTAAAATGGGATGTGGATGCCATGAACCCCGCCCTGACCGAGCCGGTAATGGATATGGGGCTTCGGGGGATGATTCCCGCATTCCGGTTCGATGATTCACAATAAATTAACAATTGATATTTGACAGTATTTTACATTTTTGCATCGGAGCATACTGTCATTATTAATTCAAAAAAATCAACCTATTGAAATTAACATTTTACCTGACTATTCCAATTGCCCTTTCCGTTTTAACAGGGTGCAGTTCGCTGAATGCATGGTCAGAAGAACAACAAAATGCGTTTTTTTCCACGTGTTACAAAGGAACTGCCGAAAATTTCGACCCGGATGATGCGGAGGCGTATTGTAAATGCATGCTGGAACACATCATGGAAACTTATCCCGATCCCGAATCCATAGATGCGATTAGCGAAGAAGAAATGGATAAATATGCCCGAAACTGTTTGCCCTAATTATCAATTTACAATCAATACTTGTATCTTTTCAAAATAATTTGCGATATGCGGATGTTGCGTTTTTTATGTTTTACGGGTATTGCGTCGGCGCTCATTTTGGCCATGCATTTCGGCGTGGGGAAACTTCCTCCAATCGGCAAATTGCTGGATCCCGTAAATGGCTATATGGCCAATGCGGAAAATAAAGGCGACTATACTGATGCAGAGTTGCAACTCCCCGGGTTGAAAGAACCTGTTTACGTGTATTACGGCGATCGTATGGTGCCACATATTTTTGCCCAAAACGAACACGATTTATATATGGCACAGGGATATATTGTCGCCAAACACCGTTTGTGGCAAATGGAAATTACCTTTCGTGCCGCCTCCGGCCGGTTGAGTGAAATCCTCGGCCCCGATTTAATACCATACGACAGGCTGCAGCGCCGACTCGGAATGACGACCGGAGCGGAGAATAAATTAAAAGCGTTCCGTGCAGACCCTGAAATAAGTGCAGCTCTCAATGCGTATGCCGAAGGTGTGAATGCGTATATCGCATCATTGCAATATGCGGATTACCCTTTGGAATTTAAACTGCTGAACTGTAAACCGACGCAGTTTGAAACCATACATACCTGCTATTTGCTGATGTATATGAGCGCAACGCTTTCCGGATTCGACGATGATGTGGAATACACCAATGCCATCCATTTAATCGGCCGTGAAGATTTTAACCTGTTGTTCCCGCTATGGCCTGACGACTTAGAGCCCATAATTCCCAAAGGCACGCCGTTTGATTTTGATGTGGTGCCCACCGATACGTCTGTAGCCTACTACACCGAACCCATTTACGGCATTAACAACCACGAATTACACGATGCCGAACAATCGGGCGTGGGCAGCAATAACTGGGCAATAGCCCCTGCCAAAACTCAAAACGGCAACGCCATTTTATGCAACGACCCGCACCTGCAATTGAATTTGCCCTCCATCTGGTTTGAGATACAATTAACGACGCCAGAAAACAATAATTACGGCGTATGTTTTGCCGGAGCACCTGCCATCATTATCGGTTTTAATAATTACATAGCATGGGGCACTACTAATGCAGGCCGCGATGTACGTGACTGGTACCGCATTCAGCCCGTTGATAACAACAACTATAAATACGAAAATGGCTCCAAGCCTTTTACAAAACGCATCGAACACATAACGGTAAAGGGTGGACAGAATGTTACGGATACAGTATATTACACCCACCAGGGGCCAATGGTATATAAAGATTTTGATACGGCATATGCCGACTGGAACGCATTGGCCATGCGATGGGTTGCGCTGGACAGTTCAAACGATTTTAAAGTATTTTACCTGTTAAACAAATCAAAAAATTATACCGATTACAGGAAGGCTATTTCCTATTTTGAATGTCCCGGACAAAACATCATCTACGCATCAGTCACCGGCGATATCGCCATTACACAAACCGGTAAATACCCCGTAAAATGGCCGGAACAAGGCCGGTTTGTTATGGATGGCAGCATACAGGCCAACGATTGGGGCGCATATATCCCCTTTGATCAGAATCCCGCAATTCTCAATCCCGACCGGGGATATGTGAGCTCGGCAAATCAACATCCCGCCGATCAGTCGTACCCTTATTTCTTTATGAGTAGCGATTTCGAGGTTTTTCGCAACCGCCGAATCAACTCGCTGCTGGATTCCATGCAGCACATTACGGTGGAAGATATGATGCAATTACAAACCGATAACTACAACCTGATTGCGGCCGAATCGCTGCCGATACTCCTGCATGCCATTGATGCCGATAAATTGTCTGCAACCGCACATGTTATTTACGATTCACTTGACATGTGGAATTATAGAAATAAGGCCAAATTGATTTCACCTTCCATGTTTCAAAAATTCTGGACCCGATTTAAGACGATATTGTGGGATGAATTTGAAATGGCAGGCAACAGTAAGTCGCTGATACCTCCTGACGATTACGCCACGATTCAATTTATAAAAAGAGGAGCGCCGGCAGCGTATTTCGATATTAAAAATACCGGCAGCGCAGAGCGCTTCCCGGATATCGCATTGATGGCGCTCGAAGAAACCGCTGCATGGGCTGACAGTGTGAAATTGGCGCATCCCGATAACCTGCAATGGTACATATATAAAAATACGACCATTCTTCACCTGGCACAAATACCCGCATTCAGCCGCAGTGCAATTAAAAACGGCGGCTACCGGCATATCGTGAATGCTACCAGTGAGCGCAACGGTCCTTCGTGGCGAATGATTGTAGAGATGGATCCCGACAATATCCAGGCCTGGGCCATTTATCCGGGCGGCCAAAGTGGAAATCCCGGCAGCATGTACTACGATAATTTTATTAATGATTGGGCAAATAATATTTACTATCCACTGGATTTTTTTAAAACGGAGTCGGAAGCAAAACAAAAGGCTTTCTTTACAACAATATTAGAATAACATGAAACATGTAAAGCTGATATCCGCAGGTGTTATTATAAGTATAGCGATGCAGTTGCTATTCCCATGGTATATATTTGCGGTGGTTACCTTCCTGATGTTCATGTTATTCCCCGGTGATAAAATATATAAGGCGTTTTTAAGCGGCCTGGCGATTACCACTCTTGCCTGGTTCATCTTATACGCCTGGTTTGATATTCAAAATAACGGCATTTTGAGCAACCGCATGGCTGAACTGTTCGGCATAGGTAATAAAGTGCTGTTTTTAATCATCAGCAGCCTGTTTGCGGGAATCGCCGGCGGGCTAAGCGCTTGTGCCGGTTTTGCATTGCGGCGCATCCGTCATTAACACATCAGACGCCGCATAGCACACAGATAATTCAGCATGACCAATGCACATACCATGCATTGCTCATCTGAAAAATGCCAGTTCTTTCTCGAGGTGCAGCGATGGATTCCTTTCCAGTAATTGCAATACAAACGCATGCATGTTTTCCTTAAATTTTTTGTGTTGCGGCGTATTTTCAAAAAATGGCCGATGCCGGATGGCGTTGTTGATTTTCATAATATCTTCCATCAACGGATAGCAGTCTGAATCAATAGCCCATAATTTAAACTTTTCCCATACATATTCCACTGCTGCCGCATTGGGATGCACCAAATCCCTTTCGTAAAAGCGGTAATCACGCAAATCGTCTGTAACCAGTTCAAAGGAAGGAAAGTAATATACGCCCTGCAGTTCTCCCACTTCGTGCAATGCGGCAAATAACAAGGCCTTGCTGCGGGTGTTGGCTACCAGGCCTTCCCGGAAATGCCTTATCGGGCTGACGGTAAAAATTATCCGGACAGCGGCGTTGAATCTTCTTAATAATTCAATAATGCGCCGCAGCGAACCGGTAATTTCGTCAAGTGACAGATAGCGCTTTCGAAATAATCCGGCCGGTTGCTTGTGGTTATTGGCGACAATTACGTTAGTATCTGCCAGTTCATACACGATAGATGTACCAAAAGTAATGATGGCATGGGTTAAATTTTGTAAAACGGCATTTCCCTCTGCTATGGCAGAATTCAGTTTTTGTAAGCCGGCTTCTATCGTGTAGTCCGCCATATCACTGTGTGCTTCAAATGTGCGATATACACCATCTGAATAAAACAAATCGCCGGCGTGAAATGCTTGTAATTCGGCAATGCGCTCTATTTGCCTGCTTATTGAAATGGGATTGTACACTATGCCGAATGGGTTAGTCAGCACTTCGAACTTCAAGTCGGAAAGCGCCTTGCCCATATGTTCTGTAAAGCAGGAACCAATAGTAAAAATGCGGGAATTATAGTCGATTTCGATGGCCTCTTTGGGCGGAAATATCTCGGTTCGAAATTGCATACAAACGCCAAAGTTAGTGCTTCTGCGCTTCAAACCAGCTGCAGGGGCCAAACGGCGTGGCGCATGTAAAGAATATACAGGCCTTACAGCACATCGCACCGGATTAGTAATTTACCACCCAGGCAGATGCATGCACATTTTCAAATAAAAGCGCAAAAAAGATATATTTTTTTTAAATCTCTTTTAATTTTGCATTGACTATGAAGCCATATTCAATACTCGTTATTTCAAGAGGAAAAGCCAGTTTGGCCCGTATGTTCCAAGGTTATATGCAATCCATAGAAAGCGAGAAAGTACTGGTGGCCGTCGCGAGTACCGATTTCAGGACAATTCATCCATTGGCGCTCGATGTGATGGCTGAGGACGAAATTGCATTGGATCAGAACCTGACGCTCGATTTTCAAAAATACAACCTCGCCTCGTTTGACCTCGTCGTGATACTCGGCGAACTCTCAGCTGCCGTAATGGAAAAATTAAACCAAATACAGTTCCAGCAGTTTAAGATTACCGATCCGCTAAAGGCAAATTCCTACAACAATACCCTTGAAGCCTACCGGATGGCAAGGGAGGAAATAAAAAAAATCTGCCATAATTTAGTCGCCACCTTTTCATCTTCCAATTCTTGAAACATCCCCCGGTTGCACACACCGGAGTGAGGTTATTTCAGTCTTGTTACAGGATGTAAGACACAAGGCGTTCCGGCTCGAAAAGCCAATTATTTTTACCCGGTGCTGCCGGTGCCGGTGTTACCGGTAAATTCGAAATACAACTGCGAAATAATGCCATCGCTCAGCCCCTGTTTCGGAACGACAATTTTGCGTAAGCCCGCCCATTGCAACACCCGGGTATAGAGTTGTAATGCGGGTATGATAACATCTGCCCTGTCAGGCTTCAGGCCGAGGCCGACCATGCGTTCCTCGACGGTATAGGATTCCAGTTTGCGCTGAATGCGTTTTAATGCGTACAGTGAAATCCATTGTTTACCGGGGCGCCCATACATTTTCATCACCTTATTGATATTGCCTCCGACGCCGATGGCTGTGCAGTCGGATACGGCGGTAATATTATCCAGAATCCATTGTCGCAGTTGCTGCCAGTCCGACCTGGAAACGCCGCTATTTAAAATGCGCAGCGTACCCATATTAAACGATTTACTTACCACAAGCTTACCCTTGTGCATCAAGGCAAGCTCGACACTACCTCCGCCGACATCGATGTATAAATAACCCGCACCGGGTGGAAGCTGCATTTGCCGCAGAGGATATTTTAACAGCAATCCCGACTCCTGGTCGCCGGAAATGATTTCAATGTCAATCCCGGTCGTTTCACGCACCAAGGTCAATACCTCCCTGCTGTTGGCGGCATCACGCATTGCCGAAGTGGCGCATGCTTTATAGGCGGTTACATTGTGCAGGTCAATCAAATGTCGTATAGCTTGCATCGCCTTTACCAACAACTGCACTTTTTCAGGACTGATACATCCAAGGGTAAAGGCATCGTCACCGAGCCGCAATGGCACCCGAACGATTTCATCCTTATAAAATACGGGGCCCGTTTCAGTGGGGTACACATTTTCTAATAAAAGCCGGATTGCATTACTGCCGATATCTATTGCCGCAAACTTCAATTTTTCGGTTTTTGCGGGATGACTAAATCATTTTTATAATAATCGTAGATGGCCTTTTGACTGCGCACCGGTTCTGCGCCCGATTGATACGGGATGTATTCGTTCAGGTTCTGAATGGAGAGCTTTCTCGCCTTGGTATTATCCTTCCACTGCAGTTCCATGATATACGCAATTTGTTTTTTAATGTCTTCATCCGTTATCCTGAGCATTACTTCTATGCGGTAATCCAGGTTGCGCTCCATAATATCAGCCGAGCCGATATACATTTCCTGTACCCCGCCGTTATAAAAAATAAACACCCTGGAGTGTTCCAAAAATTTATCCAAAATACTAATTGCCTGGATCGAATCGCTTAATCCATTTACTTCCGGGATAATACAACACACGCTGCGCACCAGCAACCGGACGTTTACACCGGCCTTTCCCGCATTATACAACTTCTTGATAATACCCGGGTCGGTGAGATTATTCACTTTGATATATATCTCCGCTTTTTCCCCGGCTTTTGCATTCTTTATTTCGCGGTTGATTAACTGCTTAATCTTCTGCCGCATATACAGCGGTGCAAGCACCAGGTTTTTGTAGGGCGTTACGGCAAATTGGTTTTCAAAAAATGTAAAAACTTGCTTTATTTCCTTCGTGATTTCGGGCTTCGAAGTCAGGATAAAAATGTCGGTATAAATTTTAGCCGTATTTTCATTGAAGTTGCCGGTACCCACGATGCCGTAATGCTTTTGTTTGCGGTTTTCAAGTTCTACCACGAGGCAGAGTTTGGCGTGCACTTTCAGATTGTTCAGGCCGAAAATTACTTTTACGCCCTCCTCTTCCAGGCGATGGGCATGGAAAATATTATTTTCTTCATCGAACCTCGCCTGCAATTCCATTACCACGGTTACATTTTTACCATTGCGTGCTGCATTTATCAGCGCCATAACAATGCCGCTGTCTTTTGCAACTCGGTACAGTGACATATAAATATGCGTCACCGATGGCCGGATGGCGGCCTCGCGGAGGAAATCAATAATATGATCGAAAGACTGATACGGCGGATGGAGCATGATATCTCTCTTTTTTAAAACGTCGAAAACGCTTTTGCCTTCAGGCAACAGGTGATGCGCAACGGGCGGGTACGCCGTATAGCACAAATCCGAACGCCCTAAATCGGGGAAATTCATGAAATCCTTAAAGTTGTGATACCTGGCTCCCGGTATGATCGCATCCTCCTTCTGGAGTTTCATTTTCCTTACGAAAAAGTCCAGCATGGCAGCAGGCATTTCCGCATCGTAAATAAAGCGTACGGGTTCGCCTTTGCCCCGCTTTTTCACACTTTTCTGAATCACTTCGAGTAAACTCTGGGTGAGGTCCATATCCAGGGCCAACTCGGCGTCGCGGGTAATTTTGATGGTGTAAGATTCTATAGCATCATAGTCCATCATCCGGAATATCTGCGGCAGGTTATAACGTATCACATCATCCAGCAGGATAATATATTTTTTCTCGTCATCGCCCGGAAAAACAAAAAAGCGCAATGGGTTTATGTCGGGCACTTCTATCAGCGCATATTTGACCTGCTGCCCTCCGCTGCGTTTCTGCACTAACGCTACTGCCAGGTAAATGGATTTATCGCTCAGCGCCGGTAGTTTTTTTACCTGGTCAATCATGATCGGGAATAGTTTACTGCGCACTTCGCGAAGAAAAAACGCCTTCACCTGTTCGCCCTGGGAGGCATTTAATTCCGCTTCATTCAGTATGAAAATGTTTTCGTTTTTACATTCCCGCAACAGATCCAAATACACGTCATCAAAGCGCTTTTTCAATACCATCACTTTTTTCTGTATCTGGTGAATAATCTTCGCAGGGCTGTAATCGAATTCCTTCATTTGCAATTTCTCAATGCGGGCCATCCGCTTTAATGTTGCTACCCGCACCCTGAAGAACTCATCCAGGTTGTTGGAGTAAATACCCAAAAACCGGAGTCGTTCGATCAGCGGCACCCGTGCATCTTCCGCTTCCTGCAGAACCCGCTCATTAAAGGAAAGCCAGCTCAGGTCGCGGTGTATTCTCTTGAACTTCGCAATTTTATGTTTTCCCTTCTTCATGTAGTCCCCCGGTAACGGTACAAATTTAGGCATCATGCGGGAAGCGATTCAACAAACCGCCGCAATAAGAAGCGCAAAAAAAAAGTTGCTGCCTCCTCCTGATTGAATTTGACAGCAACTTACACTTTATTAGGAATGGCAATCCTCTTAATTGATGTCCCCCACCTTTCTCAATTGCACGTCGTCGAGGAATGAATCGTGCACCCCGGAAATAATATTAAATGTGAGCGCTTGCTCTGTTGCGGGTGTGAAGTAAAATTTTTTCACCACCCATTGTGCAGCATTCGATTTGTCAATATTAAACTGCAACAGCACTTCGCTACCCTGCATGACGTACATGATAAAACTGCCAGAGCAGTTCGTCTGTTCTCCTTCCATTTTAATCGCCAATGAAAGCTCGTATTGAGCGCCGGGTTCCACATAAACCGATTCGTCGTAAAATAATTCCATGCAACTCCCCGGATTAATATACATGGCGAAATTTCCTTCGTACGCCTCAAGGTCATCGACCATCATTTCCCCTGCGCCATCGCTCGACCACATTTCCAATGACAAGGTCTGGTTTTCAAAATTCCCATTGCGAATCAAATTGGGGTTTACCTCCATCGGCTCCAAAGTCGGCTTTGAACACGAAACCAGGATTGTAAGTCCTAAAGTCAATATTGGGAATGCACTTTTCATTTAAAATTCAACATTTCAAAAATATACTAAATTTTTAATTAAAGTGACAATTATTCCTAAAAAAAGCAATTTAATTCTACTTTTTATTATCTTCTGTGACATTGTTTATTTTAATTCATTTTTAAATTCATAGGATATTTATTAGTCTGTTGAGTAATGAATATCTAATACATTTAATATTTTGTGACTTTAATTAGGATTCTCTTACTGCTTTATTGAATCGAAATGCGATTGGCTAATTTTGCGCCATGGCAGTAAATAAATACGAGAAGCGAGGTGTTTCCTCCCAAAAGGAAGACGTGCATAAGGCGATTGAAAGCCTTGACAAAGGATTGTTTCCCAGTGCTTTCTGTAAGATACTGCCCGATATCGCGGGAGGTGATCCGCAGTATTGCAACGTAATGCATGCGGACACTGCAGGTACCAAGACTTCGCTGGCCTACATCTACTGGAAAGAAACCGGCGACAAGTCGGTGTGGCGAGGGATCGCCCAGGATGCCCTGGTAATGAACATCGACGATATGGCTTGTGTAGGCATAACCGACTCCATTATCATTTCTTCCACCATTGGCAGAAATAAAGGATTGATTCCGGGAGAAATCATCGCCGAAATAATTGATGGCACCCGGGAATTCATCGAGCGAATGGGTTCACTGGGCATCCGGCTATTCCACGCAGGAGGCGAGACGGCAGATGTGGGCGATATTGTGAGAACGGCTGACGTAGGTATTACGGCTTTTGGCCGGATTAAGCGCAGCGCATTAATCGTCAACGCCATTAAACCGGGTGCGGTTATTGTCGGATTATCTTCAACCGGGCAGGCGTCTTACGAGGACACACCCAACGGCGGAACGGGTAGCAACGGATTGACGTCTGCCCGGCATGATTTGTTTTCCAATGCTTATGCAGTAAAATACCCCGAATCGTTCGATCCGCATTTGGACCCCGAAGTCGTGTATTCGGGAAGTCGCCTTTTGACGGAACACATCGATGCGGCAGGCACCACGCTCGGCAAATTGGTGCTATCGCCCACACGCACCTATCTCCCGGTATTGCGGCAGGTCATTCAGCGGTTTGCTGGTCAAATTCATGGGATAATTCACTGCAGTGGCGGCGGCCAAACCAAAGTATTACACTTCGCTAAAGACGTTCATATAATAAAAGACAATCTGTTTGAAATACCCGCCTTATTTAAAATCATTCGTGAAGAATCCGGATCGCCTTTAAAAGAGATGTACCAGGTATTCAACATGGGACATCGCATGGAATTATACGTAGATCCGCCGATAGCGCAAGATATTGTAGCTATTGCGGAATCGATGCAGGTGGAAGCAAAAGTAATCGGTCATTGCGAAGCGCACAGCGGTAAAAAGCTCAGCATACGCACCGGTGACACCTTGCTCGAATACTAATCAGAACCCGGGGAAATTTCTCGTAAATATTTTTAGTTTTTTCGCGGAGATATATCCATTCACATAGGCGAAATTCAGCAATACACCGGCTAATACCATGAGCATTCCCAGTAATACCTGCAATGTATAGGACTCGTTAAACAACACGGTGCCAAACAATATGGCAAAGATTATCCCGGTGTAAGTGAACGGCGAGACATTGGCGGCTTTCTCGATTTGATAAGCACGAGTCATCAGGTATTGAGCCGACTGAGTGAGAATGCCAATGGCGAGCAACAAGAGCCAATCCCATTGAGTCGGAGCAACCCAGTGCAACACTGTATAAGGGGTTAGGAGCGGCAAGGTGGCAAGCGGCAAATAAAAGATAATTACCAGCGCATGCTCATTATCCCTCACCGTTCTTACGGCGGTGTACGCAAAGGCAGCACAAAGCGCTGATAGTAAGCCGACACCTAACAGCGCCAGCGAAACGCCGGTATCCACGCCTTTAATTACGAACACACCTCCGAATGCCAGGATAAAAAACAGCCATTGCTTCCATGAAACCGGCTCTCCAATCAGCATAGAGGTAAGCAATATGGTAAAAATGGGTGAAAGGTATTGAATGGTAACTGCGGTGGCCAGCGGCATATGCTGCAGGGTATAGAAAAATAACAACAGGGCCGTTGACCCGGCAACACCCCTTAGGATAAGCCAAAACCGGTTGCCCCGGCCAAATGGAAAGATGTTCAGACGCCGTAATAGCACCAGCGTAACGAGAAATGAAAATACGGAGCGGAAAAATACGATTTCGTAGGAGGGGATATAAGCGAGATACTTAACCAGCACGTTCATCACTGCGAACAGGAGTGTTGCCAGCAAAATATAGTACACCGCAATTATCTTCATAGTATAGCCATCGGGCAAACCTTTCTTTCCGCAAGGTTAAAGATTGTTAATCAAAAACAAAACAACGGCAATTTGAGTTTAACACAATAAGATTCAATTTCTATCTTTATTGATATTTACCAACATAATATGAAGACAGTATATACAGTAATTGCCGCACTGGGAATGTGTATGATTTCCGTGCTATCTATTGGTCAGACCACGACCGCCGAGTCCTCCCTGACACCCGAGCAGGCAAAGGAAAAATTCAGCCGGTTCATGGATATTCTCGAATCGAAGTACATGGAAGAAATCAACTCCGGGGAGTTGGTGGATGATGCCATCCGGGAAGTACTCGCTCAATTAGACCCCCATTCTGTGTATTTTACCGAGGCGGAACTCAAGGAAGCCAACGAGCCGCTGGAAGGAAATTTTGAAGGTGTGGGTATCCAGTTTAATATTTTAAAGGATACCATAAATGTGGTGAATACTATTTCCGGCGGGCCTTCGGAGAAAGTGGGCATAATGAGCGGAGATAAAATTGTGGTAATCGACGGCGAAAATGTAGCAGGAACGGGAATCAATAACCAGGGAGTCATGGACAGGCTCCGCGGTAAGAAAGGCACCACTGTCTATGTGGAAATTGTGCGCAGGGGTTCAAAGAAAAATCTCGAGTTTAAAATCACACGGGATGTCATTCCCCTTTACAGCATAGATGCATCCTATATGGTGAATCCCGAAACAGGCTATATCCGCCTGAGCAAATTTTCGGCTACCACTACAGAAGAATTTAAAAAAGCGGTGAGCGAATTGAAAGCAGAAGGAATGAAGAATCTCATCTTCGATTTGCGAGGAAATGGCGGAGGATACCTGAATGCCGCCATTGATATTTCAGATGAATTTTTAGGCAGCGGCAAACTGATTGTCTATACCGACGGGCGTGCATATCCGAGACAGGATGCCATTGCCACTTCCGCGGGGAGTATGGAATCCGGCAAGGTCGTAGTGCTGATAGATGAAGGTTCAGCTTCAGCAAGCGAGATCGTTAGCGGCGCATTACAGGATTGGGACAGGGCGCTTGTAATTGGCAGGCGATCTTTCGGGAAAGGTCTCGTGCAACGCCCATTCAATTTAACAGACGGTTCGGCAATCCGACTTACCGTATCCCGCTACTATACGCCTTCCGGCCGTTGTATTCAAAAGCCCTATGACGATGGATTGGATGCTTATGCCAAAGAACTCAGCAACCGCCTGGACGATGGCGAACTTACAGCCGATTCTCTTATTGCTTTTCCCGACTCTTTAAAATATTACACCGAGGGTAAAAGAGTAGTGTATGGCGGTGGCGGCATCATGCCCGATATGTATATTCCCCTTGACACTTCCTGGTCAACAGATTATTACGCATCAGTGGTGGGAAAGGGCATTGTAAATCAGTTTGCACTCGAATACATCAATAGTCACAGGGACCAATACAAGGCGCTGTACTCAACACCCTTCGATTTTAATAAGGCATTTGAAATTGACACGGCTATTTGGGATGCATTCTTCCAATACGCCGCTGCCGAAGAAGTTGCTTATGACGAAGCGCAATTCAATCTCTGCAAACCGAAATTAACCCAGATCCTCAAAGCGAGTCTCGCCCGCGACCTGTTCGATTTTGAAGCGTTCTGGATTGTATATAACAGTTATGACGAAGCGTTTAACAAGGCAATTGAAAGCCTTAACGACGATACGTTTTCAAAAATGAAAATTGCAGAAAATTAATTGCAGAAACATAGAGTATCCCCGACCTTCATTTTATTATTGATTATAAAAGTAGTCTATTGACTGACGTGTACTGCAAGCGGTACTGCCGCAGGCAACCGGTAAACGGAACCCCGGGGCAGTTTCTGTATATTTCTTTTAACAATGTAACACATTTTGGAACTAAATAGTAGAAAAAGGAGATTTAAATCAAAAATCAGAGATATGACAAACCAACTAGTTTTTATTGCTGCCCTTACGGTTGGCAGCCTGTTAATGTCCTGCAAAGGAAATGACAACGCAGAAAACGGTAATGCCCAAACGCAATCGGAAACCACCGCAAGTAACCCGGGTGATATTGTTGTGCAATCGTTGACAGACTCATCCGGCAACACCCTGGAAATGAAATTTGACAATGCAAAGGACAATGTAACCATTTCCTATAAAGGCGAGACCGCCGTACTCGTCAGCCAAAGGCCGGCATCCGGAATTTGGTACATGAACGATCAATATGAGCTTAGCGGGAAGGGCAATGATATTACCCTGTCGAAAAATGGCAATGTCATTTTCGAACATCGGGATAATATTGTCGAGATACAGGCGAAGAACACCAATGGCGACATTTTATATATGACATTCAACAATACCGAAGGTACCGTAAAATTGTACTTGAATGGTGGCGAGCAAATAGAACTCGCCGAACAAAAATCGGCTTCGGGGATTTGGTATAAAAATGATCACTATGAATTGTCCGGCAAAGGCGACCACTACGAACTGATAAAAGACGGAAAAACCGTATTTAAAAATTAATTTGACATTGTTGTTCAACACCGGATATGCGTGCAGCTTCCATTAAAGATCTATCTGTTTTTGTTTTTGGACCCCGGAATTTCTTAAATTGATTTAAAATCGGGTGAAAACTGAAAATAAATACAGTAATACCAGTGAATTCCATCGTTTTCAGCAAATAAATGGCTAACTTTAGTCGGATTGACTAATTTAACACGAAATAAAATTTTCAATACAAAATGACACATATTAAAAACATATTTCATCCGGCACATGTCATGATGGCAACCATGCTGATGTTTGCCCCTTTTGCCTTTGGACAGGAAACCATTATCTCCGGCAGTGAAATTCCAACGGAAATTCAAAACTACATCAAGGCGCATTTTGCAGGTCAAACAATCGTCAAAGCGGAGATAGACATAGATGTTGCAGGCCTTTCAAAGGAATATGAAATAAAACTGAGCGACAAAACCGAACTGGAGTTTAATAAGGATAAACAAATCACTAAAATTGACGGAAAATCCGCACTACCCGAAAGCGTAATTCCGCAAAGCATTTTAAGCTATGTGCAATCAAATTATCCGAATAGCGTAATTACGGACTGGGAAACCGAATGGAATCATCAGGAGGTAAAACTGGATAACGGTATCGAGTTGGAGTTTACGAAAGAAGGCGCTTTTATTCGGATAGATCATTAATTTAAAAAAAATAGACAATGTATAAATCAAAACAACTATTAACAGCCGCCGCATTCGGCGCCATATTTATTTCCGCCACAGGATGTGAGAAGGAACAGATAATGCAGTCTGGGAAAATCCCCGGCGAAATTGAAACCTATGCATCAACGCATTTCCCGGCCAACAAAATTATCCAGGTAGTCGAGGACAGAGACGGGTTTACCAAGACGTACGACGTGATTCTCGAGGGCAATATCCAGCTCGAGTTCAACCGTGGTAAAGAGATAATCTCCATTGACGGTACCGAAAAATTACCCGACAGCGTGGTTCCCGAGAAAATCCGCAATTACGTCACCGGCAATTATCCCGACAATTTTATCACAGACTGGGAATTGGATAATAAGAATCAGCAGGTGGGGCTGGACAATGACCTGGATCTCGAATTTACCATGAGCGGCGATTTTATCCGGATAGACGGTTGATGAGATAGCCCCCGGTCAGTTTAAAAAACGCATTAACGTACCGCAACAATTCGTTTGCGGTACTTTTTTTACCTGTTGCCTTCGTTTTTAATACTAACATAACAGGCAGTTAATTATTCATCAGGTTTTCATCTGGAATACAGCAATCTGGATAACAGTTACTATCCTTCAGCACAACCATTCCCCGGTGTATTTATAAGTTGATATTGCCCGAAGCTTCCCAGGAAAGTTTCTTTCCAAACCCCAGCGTATTATCGGTCATTTTAACCCGGATGAGCTTAATCGCCCAAATACCGCTG
The DNA here is from genome assembly GCA_964492065.1 of uncultured Chitinophagales bacterium. GTDB lineage: Bacteria > Bacteroidota > Bacteroidia > Chitinophagales > BACL12 > JADKAC01. Next base: position 121,143 of record CAZBHH010000002.1, read on the forward strand.
CGCATTGCAATTGCAAAGGGAAATTTTTTGTGGTATATCCGCGATAATTCCTTATCTGTTTCCGTATCCGGAGCAATAAAAATTCCGGCAAACTGAATACCTTGAATGTTCCCTACCTTAGTGATATCGGGAATAATCGTTCCTGCGACACGGGGATTGAGCTGCGCATTTTGAATATGCAATGTATGTATATCTGATTTGAAAACCAAAAGGTGTTTTTCGGGAAAAAACGCATAAAAACAATTTGCGCAGTGCGGTGAATTATCCCTCGCCGTACAGAGCGTCATATTTTTATTCGCCTTCAAAAACGCCGAAATTCTGTTATCCATCTTACAGTACTTTAACGCGGATAATATGAACAGGGCAATTTTTTGCCGCGATGGTATTGGCATCCAACTCATCTGTACCCACATTTACTGAGTAGAACTTTCCGGATTGCTTTGCGCCGACAAGCACACTTTTTCCATCCCGGCGTGACATGCGCCACCGGCCGGGTGCCGCTTCCACACAGGCATTACACCCGATACATTTATTTCGCTGCTGCGTGATTTGTATCATGCGTCCACGAGTTTATACAATTTATCCGAAGGTCGGATTTTTGTCGTGATTGGCAGTGAAAATACCATTCCCTTTTTAACTGTATCGACAGCGGTATCATTCACACGCAATTCTGTTACACCGGTTTGCACGACACCTGTAGTGGGTCCGATGATGAGTATAGAATCATCTTTCGAAAGCGCATGTGCTTCCATAATAAATTCAGCCACCTGCAAATCGCTGAAGTATTTCCTGCCTCTGCCGAGATATATCTTGTTTTTTGTCGCTTTCGAGCCGTAGGAGTCCGTCCACTCTCCCATCTCTTTTCCCAGGTAGTAACCACTCCAGAACCCGCGGTTAAACACCGTTGCCAGCCGCTCCTTCCATTTGGCAACTTTTTCAGGCGTATAGCTGCCATCTCGCAATGCATCCAATGCTTCCCGGTAGCATTTGACAGTGGTATATACATAATCCGCAGGCCGCCCTCTCCCCTCAATTTTCAAAATACCAATGCCGGTGGAAATTACCTGGTCCAGGAAATCAATGGTGCACAAGTCTTTTGCAGACATGATATATTCATTGTCCACTTCAAACTCAATGCCCTCTTCTTTATCGGTAACAATATATGAACGCCTGCAATTTTGAATGCAGGCTCCCCGGTTGGCCGATGCATAATGCGAGTGCAGGCTCATATAGCACTTCCCGGAAACAGCCATACACAATGCGCCGTGTCCGAATATTTCAATTTTCACCAATTCGCCCGACGGGCCGCGGACATCATGTCGCTTTATTTGTTTCACAATATCGGCCACCTGCTTTAAACTCAGTTCACGTGCCAATACAATGGCATCGGCATAAGCGGAATAAAACTCCACGCTTTCCAAATTGCTGACATTCACCTGCGTGGACAGGTGCAGCGGAATACCCACTTTTTTGGCATGCATCAACACCGCCTGGTCGCTTGCAATTACGGCTGTGATACTATTCTCCTTAGCGGCATCCAGGATGCGCCTCATCAATGCAATATCGTGATCGTACAACACGGTATTGAGCGTGAGATAGGTCCTGACATTGCTTTTCTTACAGGTATCACTGATGGCGCCAAGATCTTCGATAGTAAAATTATTGGTCGAACGTGCACGCATATTCAGCTGCTCGACGCCGAAATACACCGCATCCGCCCCTGCCTGTATCGCAGCGCTTAGCGACTCAAATGCGCCTGCAGGCGCTAATAATTCCGGGCTCATAATTCCAATTTTATTGAGGGTGCAAGTTAGGCCAAATCCGATGAGACAGAAAGTACTTCCGGGTGATTTATCTCACTGTAATGCCAGACAGGCTATTTAGAATAACGGGAAAAATTCTCCCGATACTTTGCCAACACATCGGCACAACCGCTTGTTATTCATTGAATCGTATGGATCGATTTTTTCAGCCCTTGCAAATGTATAATAGTTTTAAATGGTGCAATTACAGAAATTTACCGGGTATAAGAAACTAAAGTTGTATAAAATAAATTAACAAGTTTTGTACAATAAATAATTATTCAAATGAAACAACTACTCTACCTGCTTGCTACCAGCCAGTCAAAATTTATCAACCTGATACGCATTTCCGTATTTATTGTCATGGCCTGGATCGGCGGCCTGAAAGCATTCCAATACGAGGCAGACGGCATAGTGCCCTTCGTGGCGAACAGCCCGTTCATGTCGTTTTTCTACAACAAGAAAGCTCCCGAATACCAGCAATACAAAAATCCGGAGGGCAAAACGGTTCAAAAGAATGTGGATTGGCACAAGGAAAACGGCACCTATGTGTTTTCGTATGGTTTAGGGACAGTGATTGTATTAATCGGCACATTGACACTGCTTGGAATCTGGTATTCCAAAATCGGCCTCATCGGCGGACTGTTGACATTCGGCATGTCGCTGGTAACCTTATCGTTTTTAATTACAACACCCGAAGTGTATGTTCCCAATCTCGGAGGAGACTTCCCGACGCCGCAATACGGTTTCCCCTTCCTTTCGGGTGCCGGCAGGCTGGTATTGAAAGATGTTATTATGCTGGCGGCAGGTTTAATTATCGCTTCGGACAGCGCAAAGCGTTTGCTTCAAAAATCCGGCAGGAGAATATAAAAGTCATGACATAATCCAATTGGACAGAGCGTGGCCATATATGCAATATTTTGCTCATAGCTGTGCTGTATTTTGCGTTTTCGCATTGTGAAACTGGTGGCCGTTGCAAGGGATAATATCTAAAGAAATGGGTATTACATTTACCAAATATTTATTCAGCGCAATACGCCCAAAACCGCAATGAACCGCAAGTCATTTATTAAAGCATTGGCTCTACTGCCGTTAACTGCAACTGCGATGAAACTGAAAGCGTTAAACAAACTCACCACAAACTTGGCAGACACGGACATGATGCCGGTGTTATTCTTAGGCCATGGCAGCCCGATGAATGCCATTGAAGAAAATGAATTCGTCAATGGGTTCAGAACAATCGCCGGCCAGATTCCCAAACCGGCCGCAATCCTATGTATATCCGCACATTGGGAAACCCGGGGCACCTACGTCACCGCCATGGAAACGCCGAGGACGATTCACGATTTTGGCGGATTTCCAAAAGAGCTATACGAAGTGCAGTATCCCGCTCCGGGAAGCCCTGAGCTCGCAAGGGAAACCCAGTCAATCGTATCGAACAGCGAGGTTAAGCTTGACGACAGTTGGGGCTTGGACCACGGCGCCTGGAGCGTTATTAAACATCTCTACCCGAAGGCAGATGTACCCGTGATTCAAATGAGCCTGGATTACCGGCAGGCACCGCAAGACCACTACGCATTGGCTCAACAGTTAACCCCACTGCGCAAAAAGGGTATTCTGGTTATCGGCAGCGGCAATATGGTACACAATCTAAGAATGGTTGAATGGGACAAGCTGAATGAAAATTTCGGCTTTGACTGGGCGCTGGAAGTGAATGCTGCAATGAAACATTATATACTCAATGGCGATCATGCTTCGCTCATCCGGTTTCGCTCTTTGGGAAAAGCGTTTGACCTTGCAATCCCGACACCGGAGCATTACCTGCCTTTATTGTACACACTCGCATTAACCAGTGAGCAGGAAGCGATACACCTGTTTAATGATAAAGCGCTTGCGGGTTCTATAACCATGACTTCTGTAAAAATCGGTTGAAATACACTGTTGACACATGCCGGCGGCCGGCAACCATTTTAAACTTAATATTTCCTCAAGTATGCCGCGACATAACAAATGGCGCATAACCTGATGCAGCAATACTTTGAATTATATGGTGTGTTGCGGTTCTAAAAACTTGTTGATTCCGGGTCAGACAAAGTGAATTTCCGAAATCAAATGGCTTAAACACTGTCGTCAAAAAATATGGATTTCAACTCCATAGCTTCGTGCGGTTTCATCCTGCCCGAAAGAATCAATCGCAACTCACGCCGGCGCAATGCCCGCTCATAGCGAAATTTCTCGTCTTCTGTTTCCGGGATCACCTCGGGGACTTTTATAGGGTGCCCGTCGTCTGCCAGTGCGACAAAGGTGAAATAGGCTTCATTACATCGGATGCGGCTGCTGCCGATGGTAAAATTCTCTTTAAACACTTCGATATATATCTCCATCGAGGTGACGAAAGAACGGGTAATCCTGGCATTGATTGTCACCACATCGCCAATCTTAATCGGCCGGCTGAACGATACATTGTCCACCGATACGGTAACCGATGGTTTATTCGCATGCTTACTTGCGCAAATAGCACTCGCAACGTCCATCCATTTCAACAAATTACCCCCCATCAGATTATTCATCGTGTTGGTATCGTTAGGCATTACCAACTGAGTAACGGTAGTGGCTGAATATGCTACGGTTTTTGGTGTCATCATAACATAATTATTCCTACAAAGGTATGGTTAAATATTTAACCGGCTCTTAGTTCAATATTGCAGGATAATGGCTTTCATACCGGGTTAACGGCACAACTTTCATCAATTAAACTGGCAACTGTCGAAAGGCTCGCAAACGAGTTTGTCCCGTTGTACTGTTCACAATTATTTTTGCGGTGGAATTATATCGGGAAGTAATTCCTAAAGCGATGCATCGGGTGCAAGAAATATGCGGCAATACTGCGGACTAAAATGCGTGGAAGCATATAGGAAAAACAGTATAAAATGCGATACATCAAATACCGCCCCAATTATACACATGAGCCGTTTTACCGGGAATCCAAAGAAAGGAGCAATTGAATTAAATTTGCAGCAAAACGAAAAAGATGAATTTACACGAATATCAGGGAAAGGCGTTAGTAAAGAAATTCGGAGTGCGCATACAGGAAGGCATACCGGTGGAGACCCCCGAGCAAGCCGTAGAGGCTGCCCGCAGTCTACAGGATCAGACAGGAACCACCATTTGGGTGGTTAAAGCGCAGATACATGCCGGCGGTCGTGGCAAAGCCGGTGGTGTTAAAGTGGCAAAGAATCTGGATGAGGTTTATGAAAAGACAAAAAACATTTTGGGGGCAACGCTCGTCACACCGCAGACAGGCCCTAAGGGCAAAGTCGTGAATAAGGTGTTGATTGCCCAGGATGTCTATTATCCGGGGCCAACCGATCCGAAAGAATTCTACATGAGTATTCTCCTCGACCGTGAAAAAAGTCAGAATGTAATCGTTTATTCAACGGAAGGGGGCATGGATATAGAAGAAGTAGCCGAAAAAACCCCTCACCTGTTGCACAAAGAGTGGGTGGACCCCGCTATCGGCATCATGCCGTTTGAAGCGAGAAAAATTGCCTTTAATCTCGGTTTGGAGGGCGATGCATTTAAGGAGATGGTGAAGTTTGTTCAAAATCTGTACGCCGCTTATACCGGCAACGATTGCTCGCTGCTGGAGATCAACCCGGTATTAAAAACCTCTGACAATAAAATAATTGCCGTAGATACCAAGTGTGTAATTGACGGCAATGCGCTGAGCCGCCACCCGGAAATTGCGGGTATGCGGGATCTCTCTGAAGAAGACCCCACCGAGGTAAAAGCGGGAGCGGCCGGTTTGAATTTCGTCAAACTGGATGGCAATGTCGGCTGCATGGTGAATGGCGCCGGATTGGCCATGGCGACCATGGATATTATAAAACTATCGGGAGGCAGCCCGGCAAATTTCCTGGACGTCGGCGGAACGGCAGATGCCAAACGTGTGGAGACGGCTTTTAAAATTATCCTGCAGGACCCGGAAGTCAAGGCTATCCTGGTGAATATTTTCGGAGGCATTGTACGGTGCGATCGTGTAGCCCAGGGTATTATTGATGCCTATAAAAACATTGGCGAGATACCCGTGCCCATTATCGTGCGCCTGCAGGGTACCAATGCAGAAGAGGCAAAACAAATGATTGATGCGAGCGGATTGAAAGTGAGCAGTGCAATCCTGTTGAAAGAAGCTGCCGCTCTGGTAAAACAGGCCGTAGCATAACTGCATCCATTCGCTGTGTTTCATTAACCGCCGTATCTGCCGGTATTACTGATTTCTGCAAATTCAAGTTGTTCGGCATCGCATAACCGGTTATTGCTTATCCACAACAAACCGCGATGCCATCAATGACTGAACATAGTCGTGAATGTGCGGAATGAATATTCCATCGCCAATCGCAATGGTTCGCTTTTTGAATAGCCTATAATTACAATCACAAATAAACACACCGTGGTCGATGTTTACTCCTCCCCTATAATTGCTTCGCTCCCTACTCATGTTCTGTTTACCGGTTTATCGAGGTAATTGGCCTAATAAACAGATTTGCGCTCAAAAGTCAACTTTGCTTCAAAACATTTTCAATCCGGGTATCTCACGAACGCTTCCGGGGTGTTAAAGCGTGGATTTATTGCAATTCACCTGAATAATGGCATATCTCCGCCCTGTAATTGCCCGATTTCAAAAGTATATTTGCGCCGGAAACCGGGAGAATACATTACAGACCGCATGATGTAAGTCACTATCCGGGTTTTTCAAATCTTCTAACTTGCGCAAAACTTGACTCAATGCAACACGCTGAAGCATCAATAGCAAACAAATTCGAACACCTGTGGTGTATGGTAGGCAATACGCCTATGCTCGAGATTCACTTTACCTATAAGGGCAAACAAAGGCGATTGTTTGTCAAATGTGAGAACTTCAACCTGACGGGGAGTATTAAGGACCGCATGGCGTTGTATATTTTGGAGCGTGCGTATAAAGAAGGATCGTTGCGCCCTAACCATACCATCGTGGAAGCCACCAGCGGCAATACGGGTATTGCATTCAGCGCTATCGGCAAGGCATTGGGCAATTGCGTGGTAATCATCATGCCCAACTGGCTCAGCAAGGAGCGTATGGCTATCATCCGCAGTCTGGGCGCCGAAATTATTTTAGTATCAAAAGAGGAAGGGGGATTTTTGGGAAGTATCCAAAAGGCGGAACAAATGGCGAAGGAAAACGAAGATGTATTCTTGCCGCGGCAATTTGACAATACTTACAATATCGAAGCCCACGAAAAAACAACAGCCCGTGAAATCTGGATGCAGTTGCAAAATATGGACCTGGAACCGCATGCCTTTGTCGCCGGCGTCGGAACCGGCGGCACCGTAATGGGCGTAGCCAGGTATTTCAAAAAGAGAAATCCCAATATCCTGGTATGCCCGCTCGAGCCGATGGAATCACCTACGCTAAGCACCGGTTATAAAGTTGGTTCGCACCGCATCCAGGGCATATCGGATGAATTTATCCCCTCCATCGTCAAGTTGGATACACTCGACCACGTAGTGCAGGCTTCCGATGGCGATTCGATACTCATGGCTCAGAAACTCGCCAGACAATTGGGGCTCGCTGTAGGGATTTCGTCGGGAGCAAATTTTATCGGCGCCATTCAACTGCAAGATCAATTAGGTGATGATGCCAATGTGGTGACGATTTTCTGCGACTCAAACAAAAAATACCTGAGCACCGATCTCATGAAGGAAGAACCGGTAAAGGAAGGGTATTATAGCTCGGAAACGGAATTTCTCAGCTATACTCCTATTCCGAGAATCAGATAACAAGAAACGCATCCTCAATATATTCAATGCAAAAAAAAGGGCGAACAACAATGTCCGCCCTTGTATTGTTTTATCAGGAATTTTATTAATCGGTAATCACCATCAGTTTGGTGTCAATGGTTCTTCCGTTAATTACCAATTGGTAAGTATAAGTTCCGGGAGCAAAACTGCCGCCGTCTAATTGAATACTACCCTTACCGGTTTTTGTAATCTGAACAGATTTCAGTTCAGCTCCGTTGATTGAATACACTTTTATAAATGCATTTGCAGAATTTTCCGGAATTGAATAACTGATAACTGTTGTGGACTTAAACGGATTAGGTGAATTTTGATCCAGTGATGCCAGGTCGGAGAAGTTTGTTCCGGCAATTGTTTTCACATCTGCACCCGCATTGCTGAAAGCGGTTTCCAATCTCTCCAATCTCTCTCTCAATGATTCTATTTCCGCATCTTTTGCTTCGATTTCCGCCTGTTGTTCCTGAACGGAAGCAATTAACAGCGGAATCAATCCGATATAATTCACACCTTTATATTCAATTTCCGGTTGCATTTCGCCGGTAATTGGGTTTCTCCGCATAGGTACAATGGAATTCTTAACCAGGCCCGGCAACACCTTTTCAAGTTCATCTGCGATTAATCCCATTTCAGACTTACCGCTCAATCCCAAAGAAAATGTTTCGGGATCATTATTGAAAGTGTAAGTTGCCGGTTTGAGCTGCATCAAAATATCCATGCTGCGGGTCAGCGGTTGAATATTGGTCTTGAACCTGCGGTCGGATACGTCGTACAACCCGCCTGAAACGCCAACATCGCCGACAAAATAACCGGCCCAATCGGCAACCGTATCGATAGCCTGTCCATAAACGCCCACCGGGGAACCAATACCGGCTACGCCGAAATATCCCACACCGTAGGCGCCGGCAAATCCACCCGAAGCTAACACACCAATACCCCAGGCAGCTACTGAGTCAGCTTCTGCACTTACGGCAACAGCATCAATTGTAGTATCTGAACTTTCGTTTATAAAACTACCTGTAGAAATGTCGGTACTATTATTTACAGCATCCACATACTGGCTAAAAGTACCTCCCCAGCGTTTTGTCTTAGAGCCCAGATCAACAGCGCCGTTGGTAGCAGGCGTCAGGTCCTGGTTAATGGCAGTGCCCGCTGCGCTTAGATTAGACAACTTGGTGTTTGCACCTTTGGCGGCCATTGGCGTCCATAGGGCTCCGGTGTAATAATAAAATCCCGGTGAAGAATTGGTCTGATAAATCAGCAATCCCGTCGCCGGGGAGGCAATTGCATCCCTTTGGGTTTTGGTCATTCTCGGGATAAGCACCCCTTTCGAAGTCGAGGTAATATCCAGCAGAGATGACGCATTAGGCGAAAGCGTGCCAATACCTACCGCACCGGAAGCGGGATACGTGTTTTGACCAGATACCGGATTTAACAAAGCAACAAATAAGATTGCTGCCAATGTAATTGTGATGTTTCTTATCATAAATTTAGTTTTTAATGAGCCAAATTAAATGAAAGTTTTCTGATTTTCCATTGGTGCAAAAAAATAATTTTTAACCCGATCCATAAACTGGTTTTTGCGCAATAAACCGGGAGGAATTTTTAGTTAATGCAACCGCAAACCCTTTCCGGAGCCGAATTATTTGCTAAAACACCTCTGTATTTTTGCTATGGAAATAATAAAAATCACCTATGGCAATCAATGTAACGACTACTGCTGCATCATTGCACTAAATACCGGCGAATGGCAGAAAATACCCCGATGTTAATTTGGATTTACCCCTGCCGGGTCCGGAGCTGATACCGCAATTGTAGCTTCGTATCGGCACTTCGTTTTTCGGAGATAAGATATGCAATACGACCGGTATGGTTTTTCTTTGATATTTGGTACTTTTAAATCCCTGTAATACCAACGCAATTGAATTTACAGGAACGAAGGTACGGTTTACCGGAAAGTTGCAAACCATTTTCGAGATAGTCCTTTATGCCGACAGAACTCCAAAACAAAAAAGTCTTTTCACTGGCTGAAGTCACCGCCAGTATAAAACAGACTTTGGAAAACAGGTACACGAGCGCCTTTTGGGTGGCAGCGGAGATGCATAAATTAAATTACTACAAACACTCGGGGCACTGTTATCCCGACCTGCTCGAGCGCCGGGATGAAAAAGTAATTGCCCAGATGCGAGCTACACTTTGGAGGGACGATTACCGGGTTATCAACAAAAAATTTATAGACGTTTTAAAGGAGCCCCTCAGAGACGGTATTAAAATATTGTTATTGGCCAGGATTACCTTCGATGCCATTCACGGCCTCGGCCTTCAGATACTGGATATGGATCCGGCCTTCACCCTCGGCGATATTGAAAGGGAAAAACAGGAAACGCTGTCGAAACTGAAAGCAGAGAATATTATTCACGCCAACAAACATTTACCACTGCCCTTACTTCCGAAAAGAATTGCGGTGATATCGGTCGAGACCAGTAAGGGCTATGCGGATTTTATGCAGGTAATACAAACCAACAGTTGGGGGTACAAATTCTTTATAATGCTCTTCCCATCCCTGTTACAAGGCGAAAAGGCAGTAGGCACTATCACTTCCCAGTTAAGGCGCATCGAAAGGGTAAAGCACCGCTTTGATGCGGTGGCCATAATCCGCGGCGGCGGTGGCGATGTGGGCCTGAGTTGCTATAACAATTACCGGTTGGCAAAAGCCATCGCCTGCTTTCCGCTACCGGTGCTTACCGGAATAGGCCACTCCACCAATGAAACGGTTTGTGAAATGATTGCGCATACCAATGCAATAACGCCGACTAAGCTGGCAGAATTGCTAATCCAGAAATTTCACAACTTTTCAGTTCCCGTACAGGAGGCAGAGAAATATATTGTCAATCACGCCAGGCAAATTCTGGACAGTTCGGCTAATCAATTACATACCGAAATAAAACTGTTCAGATCGGTAGCGGAACACCGCCTTGCCCAAGGAAAACACCGGCAGACTGAAAGCATAAGCCGACTGCAGCAATACGCCAACGCCATTCTCAGCGAGGAGAAAAGAAAAACCGTCAGTTGCAGGGAAACAATAGCACACCGGTCAATAGCGCTTGTACAACAGCAAAAAAGTGAGTTAAACCACCAAGGTATTTTCATTGGGAAAGACGCTCTCAATCAGATGCAAGCGAGCTATGCACAGTTACGGCAGGTAAGAGATGCGTTGAAATCGGCATTGCCCCGCAGTATTAAAATTTTGCGTATGGCTCTTGAACATACCGATGAAAAAATCCGGGCATTACACCCTGACAATATTCTAAAAAGAGGGTTCAGTATTACCACCGTTAACGGCAGGCTGATACAACGCCCCGATGCGGTAAAAGCCGGTGATACCCTGCAGACTCAACTCCATACCGGCACTATAATCAGTGAAGTTCTCAACACACATAAAAAGGAAAAAAATGAGTGAGAAAATGCAATACACAGAAGCATTTGCAGAATTGCAAGCCATAGTTTCGGAAATTGAACAAGGCGAAATCTCCGTAGATACTTTATCCGAGAAAGTGAAACGGGCGGCATACCTGATCGGGGTATGCAGGAAGCAACTGCGTGCGACGGAAGAAGATGTCAATACCATATTAAAAGAATTGGAAAAGGATGGCAGTTGAAACCCGTTGCGGGAACCGGAAAGGCTGCAAATGGAAATAAAATCGGGCTGTCAACCAACACTGCAAAAAACCAGGAGTAGTTCCCGGTTTTCGGAAAAATCAATCCACTGTGTATCTTCATATTCAAAAACAGGTATGCCGGTAACAGATACAGACACATATATTGAGAAAGCGGCTGAATTTGCCAAACCCATCCTCAGGCATTTGAGAGCGTTGATACACACCGCCTGCCCTGAGGTGGAAGAGACCATAAAGTGGGGGTTCCCGCATTTTTTATATCACAATCAAATCCTGTGCGGCATTGCGGCATTTAAACACCACTGCGCATTGACGTTTTGGAAGGCTTCGCAGATACCGGGACTACAAAAAACACATGCCGGCAATGCCGGAAAGGCTATGGGGCAATTCGGGAAAATAACTTCACTGAAAGACCTGCCGTCCGATACGGCAATAAAGAAATATATCCGGGCGGCAATGCAGTTGACGGCTGCAAAAGTAAAACGTCACTCTGTTGCATCCACCGCAGAAATTCAAACGGCCATCCCCGAATATTTTAAGGAACAATTACGCAAAAACAAACGGGCTAAATCAGTTTTCGACAAGCTGCCACCATCGCATAAAAAAGAATACCTGGAATGGATTACAAGTGCAAAAATGCAGGCAACGCGGGAGCGCCGCATGCAATCTGCCATCGAAAAACTGGTTGCTTTAAGCGCCGCAAAATGACAGTTCTACCCATTGAACAAATAAACTTTTAATTTTGGGGCTTCAAATGGCCAGGCTCTGTTCTCTTTTTTTTCTCCTGTTTATTTTCAGTGTTTCCCATGCACAAACTCCTACATGGAATACTGAATCACTGCGGCAATATTGGCTTACCCACGGTACTGACATTCACGAAGGGATATATGAAAATGTTCAATCGGATATAGGAAGTCCAAAATATACGGTTGCATTGAAACACAGCAGCGCCGATACCTATCAACTCATTTATCTGTCAGGGGCAGCTCCGGAGGATGCAGACCGTTGGAGTGAAGGCGATGTAAAGGCGCATCTCAGCAAAGGGAAATCCGCCAATACCTACAAAGTAAAATGGTATATGGGCGATAAAACCAAACGCAGCGATTTGACTATTGCATTTGAAGAAGGCAAAATGTTTGTCAACTGGAACTCCAGGCCGCCGGTTTTGTACGAACGCATTTTCCCGGAGCACCAAATCATCATTTCCACCAATTCTTCCGGTTCAGTCACCTCCGAATCGACTATAAATGAACCGGCAATATCAGGCTTCCTAGTTTCGGCAACCGGCATCCTGATAGCTCCCGGTAATGCATTGGATGCAGCCGAAAAAATTACGGTGGTTCAACCGCTAAGCGGTAAAAAATTCCCGGCAACACTGTTAGCCCGCGATACAGATCACAATCTGGCCCTATTGCAGATAACGGATACGACTGCATTTACCCGAGATACATTGCCCTACAATTTCGGAAGAACACCCGCCGTTGGCGATAATATATTTTGCCTCGCCCCTGTAACGATGGATTCGGGAATTACCCGCGATGCAGTACTATACAATGCGGTAATTGTCGCATCGACAGGTAAAAGTTATACTGCCTCCCGGGCGATGCAACAAGCCTGCGGCGGCTGCCCGGTTTTCGACAGGCAGGGCAATCTCACCGGAGTGCTGAGCGCTATGCCACAGGGAAATAACCCGATGGTAGTACCGGTGGAAATTATACTGGGCTTCATGGAAAAAAATCACCTGCCCCTCGCCCAAAAGGTGTTGAGCGATGTGAATTTACAAACCCAGAAAAAACAGGCGGAGCTCTTGTTCCCGCTCGTGTTTCGCATTGAAACATCCGAACCTGAATGACACCCTTTCTATGGAATGCATATTTCCATTATCAATGGTCAATATGCAGTCAAAAATTGTAAAATCACAATTGATATTTAATGCTTTTCGCACGATGTTGTATTTTCGCCCACTTGTATGAAAAGAATTATTAACCTGGCGCTAATGCTGATTGCCTCAGCCCTTGTACAGGCGCAAACCGGCGATATCCGGGGATTTGTTTACGACCTGAAAACCGGCGAACCCGTCATCTTTACCAATGTGATTGTTTCAGGCACTTCCATGGGTGCTGCCACAGACGTCAATGGTTTTTTCAGCATTTCCCAAGTGCCGGTGGGTACCTATCAGCTGTTGGTAACAAATATCGAATACGACAGCCTGTACCAAGAAGTGATAGTGGAAAAGGATAAAATCACCAGTGTAAAACTCGAACTGGTGACTGCGGAACGCACCTTAAATATCGTAACAGTTACAGCGCAGACACAAGAGCGCATGACAGAAGTGAAGATTTCGACCATACCGATTACCGTTAAACAAATAGAAAGGCTTCCATCCATTGGCGGGGAACCCGACCTGGCGCAATACCTCCAGGTGTTGCCCGGGGTTATATTCACCGGCGACCAGGGTGGGCAGTTATATATCCGCGGCGGTTCGCCGATCCAGAACAAGGTGCTGCTCGACGGAATGGTAATTTATAACCCCTTCCACTCGATCGGCCTGTTTTCAGTGTTTGAAACCGATATCATCCGCAGTGTGGATGTGTACACCGGAGGATTCAGCGCCGAATACGGCGACCGTGTTTCTGCCGTAATCGACATCACCAGCCGCGACGGCAATAAGAAGGAGTTTGCCGGCCAGGTGTCTGCCAGCCCTTTTCTTGCACGCCTGTTATTGGAAGGGCCGATTACCGATCCCGAAAATACCGAGACCAGCCTGACGTATTTGCTCTCAGCAAAACATTCGTATCTCGACAAGACTTCAACGGCACTATACCCCTATGTAAATGCAGGCGAAGGAATCCCATACCAGTTTACCGATTTTTACGGCAAGCTGTCTTTGAACAATACCTCGGGTAATAAGATTAACCTGTTTGGATTTAACTTCAACGATAGCGTTAACTACACCGATATCACCCAGTTTAAATGGAAGAGTTACGGCGCAGGTACGAATTTCGTTATCGTCCCCTTGCATTCCAATGCTCTGATTGAAGGTGTATTTGCCTATTCGCAATACGAAGTCACGCAGACCGAAGCGGACGGCAAACCGAGAAACAGCCTGATCAGCGGATTTAACGGAGGCATTGACTTCACCTATTTTATCCCGGAAGGCGACATCAAATACGGTTTTGAGGCCATTGGCTTTCAGACAGACTACACCTTCTTCAACCGTATAGGCCAGCAGTATCAGCAGCAGCAATTCACTACTGAATTAGGGCTGTTTGCCAAAGTGCGCAAGGTGTACAACCATAAATTCGTTTTCGAGCCGAGCCTGCGCCTGCAGTATTACGCTTCTCTCGGAGAAATCTCCCCGGAGCCACGCCTGGGATTAAAATACAATCTTACCGACAAACTGCGGTTAAAATTTGCGGGTGGAATATACTCCCAGAACCTGATCAGCACCAAAAGCGACCAGGATGTCGTAAACCTCTTTACCGGTTTTCTTTCCGGGCCGGAATACACGCTTAATAATCCGGAAGGCACCGCCACCGCAAATACGAAACTCCAAAAGGCAACTCATGCCATCATCGGCGTAGAGTACGACGTCACCAGTTTCATTGAGTTTAATGTGGAGCCCTACATCAAATACTTCAATCAATTAATCGAAATAAACCGCAATAAACTGACTATTGCCGATCCCGATTTCGCCACGGAAAACGGAAAAGCATACGGTATCGATTTCCTGGTGAAATACGACTATAAACGCCTGTACATCTGGGTGGGTTATTCATTAGGATGGATTACGAGGTACAACGGCGAACAGACCTATCCGCCACATTACGACCGCAGACATAATATGAACCTGGTGGGCACCTATGCCTTAGGATCTGACGAGAGTTGGGAGCTCAGCGCCCGTTGGAATTTCGGAACCGGATTTCCGTTTACCCAAACAGCCGGGTTTTATGAAAGTATTGATTTCCTGGACGGTATAGGTACTGACTACACAACTGCTAACGGTACGCTGGGGATTATTTACGACGATAAACTCAACGGAGGCCGGTTGCCCACCTACCATAGATTAGACCTTTCTGCCAAAAAGAAATTTGAGTTTTCCAATGGCAATACAATGGAAGCTACCGCCAGTGTAACCAATGTATATGACCGTGAAAATATCTTTTATTTTGACAGGGTGCGCTATGAGCGGGTGAATCAGCTGCCGATTCTGCCCAGTTTGGCCTTGAGTTATAATTTCTAAACCGCCAAATTGCACTGAATTTATTTACTCCTCGCTGAAGAACTGCTCTCTGGTCGTCAGTGTAAGCGGAGTCAAGCCTTCCTCACTACAATAGGTATTCAGTTCCTGCATTTGCGATTTTTTGATAGCATCCAACTGCTCTCCCATTTCTTTTACTTCGGCGCTGTACAACTTCAAGGCTTCAATTTGCGGCAAACCGGGTTTGCCATGGTAACCCATTAATGCGCCGTAAACTTCTGCAATCTTTTCCCGCAAACGCACCTGGCCTACAATGGCCCCCTCTCCCTGCTGTGTGGAGGCTGCCCGCTCGTGCATTTCTGAAGTGCGGTGAAAAATATCCATACATAAGTTTTTCATTTCCTCCGACTTAACCTTTTCTGATAAAACTAAAGATTGATGATTAAGCTCCATTACCTGCCGGTCTATGAATGCCAATTCTTCAAGTAACTGATACGCCTGCATTAACGCCTCCCACCGCATTTGTCTTTCGGCGGTACTATAATCAGTCGCCGGGTTGTCGTTTATCGTCAACTGGGTTTCATAGGTCTTATCGCCTTTTACGACTTTCACCAAATACTTCCCCGCCGGCCTTTCCGGACCGAACATCGCTTCGGCCAAAGCATTGACGGATACCGGCACTTTGGGCGGTTTCATGCGTGTATTTATGGCCACCGTATTCAGTCCTTTCCTTCCCGTAGCGGGAAGTTTCTTTAAAAAGTTGCCGTCACTATCGTACAACTCGAGGTACATGTCACCAAACACATGGCGTTTACTCAAAAAATACGATATGGTGGCGGTGTTAGAACTGCTCTTACCGGCAAATCCCTGATCGCCGAGGTAAGCGGTTACTACATCTTCCTTTGGGTAGAAAAACGGGCTGTTCGGGACAAAGGCGAATTCGGATGTCAATACTTCAGGAGTTAATGCCCGTATTTGCGTCAGGTCATCGATAATAATTATCCCACGGCCATGAGTTGCAAGCACCAAATCATTTTCCCTGGGGTGAATAGCCATATCGTACACAGCCACCGGAGGAATATTGCTCGAATATTTAGTCCAAGCGGCTCCTCCGTCAATTGAAATATACAATCCAAACTCTGTCCCCAAAAAGAGTAAATTGGGTTGAACAACATCCTGGCGCAAAATGTGGCAATAACCTTTAATATCCTCACTTACAATGTTTTGCCAAGTTTGTCCAAAGTCAAATGTCGCAAAGACATAAGGGCGATTGTCACCGTTGCGATGGGCATCCACCGTAATAAAGGCAGTGGTTTTGTCAAAATTACCCGCTTCTATACTTGAAATATAGGCGAATGGCGGAAGTCCTGTAATAAAAGGATTCAGCAGTGTCCAGGATTTCCCGCCATCTGTTGTCATTTGCACATTGCCGTCATCGGTTCCCACCCAGATGATATTTGAATCCAGCGGAGATTCCGAAATTGCAAAGATGGTTGTATTGTTCTCGGCGGTAGAATTGTCGGGGGTAATGCCGCCGGATTGTTCCTGTAGCTGCCGCTTAGGGTCGTTGGTAGTGAGGTCGGGGGAAATCCGTTCCCAACTGTCGCCCTTATTTTTTGAACGGAATAAGTATTGGGCACCTACGTACAAATCGCCGCTTTGTCGCCCCCATACAATAGGCGTATTCCAGTTAAATCGCAGATCCTTGGTGGCGGCATCCGGGAAAGGTTTAATGTATTTGTTTTCACCGGTTCGGGCGTTTCTGCGATACAAGTGTCCTCCCTGGTATTGCCAGAAGGTAATATCCGGATCGTCCTTGTCGGCAAAACAGTAAAATCCGTCGCCATAGCCTATCGTATTCCAGTCCCGGTTATAGATACCGCCGGTCTTATCGGATGGCCCCACCCAGGAGCCGTTGTCTTGAAGCCCACCATAAATATTATATGGAGAGGCATTGTCGAGGCTAACGTGATAGAACTGGGATACCGGCAGATTCTCGCAATGACGCCAGGTGTTGCCCCTGTCCACAGATACATAAACTCCGCCATCCGTGCCGACGTACATCAACCTGTTATCCAAAGGGCTGATATACAATGCATGGTGATCGGGATGATAATTGCCGCCCTCCACGGTTACAGGGCTGAAATTTGCGCCTGCATTATTGCTCACGACTGTAATAAACCCCGGTTTATACACCCTGGCGCTGTCCACAGGATCAGCGACGATTTCGGAAAAGTAAAAAGGCCGCTCCCCCATTTGCAACTGCGCATTCACTTTAACCCAGGAATTTCCCCTATCCGTCGAGCGGTACAATGCGGACTTTTCGCTCTCGACCAGCGCATAGAGGTAATGAGGGGCCACCGGCGATGCGTCGATAGCTATTCTGCCCAGAGTTTCTTCCGGCAGCCCGTTGTGGATAGTATGCCAGGTGTTGCCACCGTCATCTGAGCGGTACAAGCCGCTGCCCGGCCCTCCGGAGCGAAAGTCGAAAGCTGTTCTCCTGAAATCCCACATTGCGGCGTACAGCACATCTGCATTCTGCGGATCAAACAGGACATCGGTACAGCCGGTTGATGGATTAATAAACAAAACTTTTATCCAGGAATTGCCGCCATCTGTACTGCGGTACAATCCCCTGTCTTCACTGTCGCCCCATAATGCTCCCAAAACTGCGGCGTATATCGTATCTGAATGTTCAGGATGGATGGCAATGTCCGCAATCCGCTCTGAATGTTCCAGGCCCATAAACTTCCACTTTTCGCCGCCGTCCAGTGACCGGTAAATACCCGTTCCGATGGAAACGCTATTGCGCACCCAGGGCTCGCCGGTACCCACCCAAACGGTTTCGGGATGCAACTGGTCAATACATATCGCCCCGATAGATTGAGTGTAATCGTCAAATACGGGTTTAAAGGTAGTTCCCTGGTTCTTTGATTTCCAGACACCGCCACCCGCGGCGCCGACATACACGGTATTTGGATCGGCATCCACTGCATCAATGGCGGTAATGCGGCCGCTCATAACTGCCGGGCCGATATGCCTGCCCTCTTTTACGCTAAAGGTGGATTCCGTAATTACCTGCTGACTAAATAAGGCCGCTGGAATTACGAGCGCCAGAAAACAAATTGCTCTTTTCACTTCTTCTGGTTTTGGGTTACAAAAAAAAGGCTCCTCATACCGGAGCCTGGAAAATTGTATAAAAACTACTCCTTCGGCAAGACGAATAAGCTATCGTCGAGCGCCCCGTTTAATTCGTAACTATCAATAATAATCACCAAAGTGGTCTCACCCTGGTATTTATTTTCAATTTTACCCGGGAAGGCTACACCGTCCACCTGTATAAAATTGCTCATAAAAGCCTCCGATTCCACTTCGCTGCCCTGTACTTTTATCTTAGAGGTTGTTTTGATATTCATATAGGTCTCCTTGTCGATAAAATAGTAATAGGTATTGCTGTCAGGAGTCTGGACCTTAATGGTATAACAAGGGGTACCTTCCACATCCTGATCTTCTTCAAGAGTAACCGTATTTCCTTTTTTCTTGTAATCCCAAAGGATGCCATCGATATCCGCCTGCACCTTCATATTACTGATCTCTTCCGGCGAAAGAGGTTGGGGTTCGGAAGATCCGGTAAACGGATTGATGGTAAAACCCTCCTTGCCGTCAAATGCCTGAATAAATGTAATACCCTGGAATGTGCCTTCGGTGCGATAATAATTGGGCCGTTTATTATACATGATAAAGGGTATTTCAATACCCATCTGTTCAATTTTGCCTGTGGCTTTTACCGTTTCGCATTTCACCAGTTTATCTTGCCCTACGGTATTAAAATATTCTTTTAATACTTTGTTGAGCGATTGCGAAAATGCCGGAACGATAAACAGCGTAACCAGCAAAAAGGAAATTATTCTTTTCATATTTGCGTTAATTGATTTTGGCCAAAGGTACGACCAATGGCTGACGAATGCAGATAATACGGCGGAATTTCCCGACATTTATTACCATAATGCTATGAAAATAACGATATCCATTGCCTTTGCCCTATGTGCGCTCATTTGCAGTGATAGCCTTGCTCAAACTTATGCCGAGCAGATTGCCGAATACAGGATTGCATACAAACAAGGATTCCTGGAGGACGTCAACAGTCCGTTGAGAAAACGAGATTTAAAATACCTGGATTTTTTCGAGCCTGATTCGACATTTGTAATTACGGCGACGTTCAGGCGCACTGCCGATGCCCTTCCCTTTGATATGCCCACGAGCAGCGGAAAAATGAAGCAATACGTCAAGTTTGGCGAGGCGCAGTTCCGGCTGCACGATAGAGATTTCACTATTAATGTGTACCAAAGCGTGCAACTCCGGGAAATGGAACAGTATAAAAACTACCTGTTTATTCCTTTTAACGATGCGAGTAATGGCAGCACCACCTATGGCGGCGGCAGGTATCTCGATATAGATATGGATCAAATTGTCGGCGATAAGCTTATAATAGATTTCAACAAGGCGTATAATCCCTATTGTGTTTACGCCGACGGATACTCCTGTCCGGTGCCGCCCCGTGAGAATTACCTGGATATCGAGATCAATGCCGGCGAAAAGAATTTTTTAAAAAAGCATTAATACCGTTTGGCATTGAGGTTAGCCGCTCAAGCCAAAAGACGGGCAATTTGCCCGGCCAGCGCAGAAGCCGCCGGCGGATGATGTCGAAACCACAATTCGGGTTCTACTATTTCCAATTCGGAGACACAGGGCGCATTGTCGTGGTTGTAAATGATATCCACCCTGGCGTAAACCGGGGCGCCGGGTGCGGCCCGCACCACTTCCTCGGCAAATGCAATTTCTCCGGGTGTCGGGGTATAGAAATGTACGGAGCCGCCGAAATCGTCCTGAACACGGAAGTCGCCTTGCTTTGCCCGCTTCAAAACGGCATGCGTAAACACTCCGCCAATTACCATAAGAGCCACCTCCCCCTTTTCCAACACTGATGATTGAAACTGCTGTATTAAAAAAGCCTCTTCACGGATATGCCTGATGAAAGTTGTCTCGAATTCCGCAATAGCGATGCTCTCGATGCGATAGGTATGACGTGCTGCCCCGCCGACGGCCGGTTTCAGGATGATTTCACTCCAACCGGTACCGGCAACGAGTTCTGACAAACTACGGCGCTCGCCCCTTTCTACAAAGAGAGTAGGCGGAATGGCAAGGCCCTTGTCCTGCAATTCGCCGAGGTAGTGTTTATCCATATTCCACACTATTTGCGGCAGCGAGTTAATTAGCCTGGTTTTGTTTTGAATGCGATACAGCCAGTCCAGGAATTCGGCATAGCGATCGAAATAATCCCATGTAGTGCGAAACAATACCGAGCGGGTATGCGACCATTCAAAAGCGGGATTGTCCCAATTGGTTCTGTACACCCTTAAACCTTCTTTTTCGAGGGCGGCTGTTAACAATCCATCTTCAGTCAAAATATTCCGTTCGTATTCGCCCGGATGCGGTGGATCTACATATCTCGCATCGGTAAGTAAAACGACATCATACACATACATGGCGCTGCGAAAATACCACACCCAGACCGATTGCCATCTCCTCTCCCGCCTTGCCGTCAGTACGGCATCATGCAGTGGTGTGCTTAAACAGTATTGCGTCCGGTTTTGTAAATGCGGGTGGAGTTCCGGCTGTAATTCACCGGTTCCGGTTACAACCACTCGCAGAATCTATTGCCATTCACTCATTCATGAATGAATTTTACACAGTAAATGGCAACAAATCGGTTTTGTTTTTTAAGTTCGTACTGCCAATGCCTGAAAGAATTAAAGCCCTGTTGATAGATGACGAAATTCCCGCCTGTCAGACACTTGCGTGGTTATTAGCTGAATATTGCCCGGAAGTAATGGTTTCGGGAATGGCGCACTCCGCAACAGAGGCAAATACCTTCTTACAACAACATGCAACAGATTTTCTATTTCTCGATATTTCCATGCCAGGCGTTAACGGGTTTGAATTCCTGCAATCAATACCTGCAAACAAATATCCGGTGGTATTCATCACGGCACATAACGAATTTGCCATCAGGGCATTCCGGGAAGCCGCCGTAGATTACTTATTAAAACCTGTTGACCCGGAAGAATTAAAACAGGCTGTTCAGAAAGTGAACCTAAGATTGCACAGCCCCTCAGCCGATTATTTCACTTCTTTACAAGGGCTGTTGCAAACGCTCAACCAGACATCAAAAAACCAGCGCATTGCCGTAGCGCATATCGAAGGTATTCATTTCGTAACTCCGGCTGAAATCGTTTACCTGGAAGCCGACAGTAATTACACGGTTTTTCACATGCAGTCCGGAAATAAAATTGTCGCCTCGAAAACAATAGGCGATTTTGAAATGCAATTGCCCGGCAACTTTTTCAGAATTCATAAATCCTTTCTCATCAATCTGGAAAGAGTAATCGAGTTTATAAAAAAAGACGGCAACAGCGTCCTGATGAGCGACGGCGCATTATTGCCGGTGAGCAGGCGCAAAGTGCAGGAGCTCATGCAGGCATTACTTACTTCGTAACATGAAACGGGTAATACTGGTATGCGGAATTTTCATGTGGAGCAGTTTACTCTTTTCGCAGGAGTATATTTACAGGCAGTTTACCACACAAAACGGCCTGCCCACAAAAACCATTTATGAAATATTTTGCGCAGCAGACGGATTTATCTGGATGGGCAGCGATATCGGTCTGATTCGCTATGACGGACGGGAATTCAAGTTGTTTACCACCGACGATGGATTGCCGGATACAGAAGTACTGCATGTATTTGGCGATTCGGAAAACAGAATCTGGGGTATCACTTTCTCCAACCGCATATTTTATATTCAAAACGAAAAGGTGTTTACCCGTAATGAAGCGCCGTTTCTTAAACAGATAGACAGTCTTGGCGAGCAGCGCAGTGCGACAGTTGAATATGACTTTTACCAAAGCGGCGAAATCTTTTTTTACTTGTACAATCGCATCTTACAAGTCTCGGGTGATGCGATCAAAGACCTCTCACCCACCGGTAAGGAGCCGATAAATCTGAGAAATGTATTTTGTATCAATGGCCGGTTTTATGCCGTTTCGGAATTGGCCCATTCAAAACAAGTATTGCAATTAAAAGGAGAAAAATTTGTACGTACCGCAGACGATACACTCTTCACTATCGCAGATTGCCATACCGCTGAAGCGAATTACTATCTTCGGCCGGGAGCAATAACAAATGATGCCGGGAAAGCGACAGTGTACCCGGAACCCGAATGGTATGAAGACACCTATTATTCAAATCTCTTTACCGATACTAAAGGGCTCTTTTGGTATTACACCGACAATAAGGGGGTAAAGATTTATGCGGAGAACCGTTGGAATGCAATTTTTGAAAACTTCAGGATAACCAATGTCAGCCAGGATTTTGAAGGCAATTACTGGTTGTCAACCGCCAGCAACGGCGTCCTGTTTTTGGAGAGCAGTTTTTTAAATAAAATACATCTCATCCGCTACAACGATAATACCATCCGGTCGGTAACATCCCTATTTATTGATGCGGAACACAGAATTTATACGGGTGATGAATTTTCCATATTGACTGTCTATGAGGACAAACAGACCATGACGGCATTTCAATTAACGGATGGCATCCGGTATTGCAGAGTGCTGAATATCCAGTCAATACATACGCTGTTTTTAACCACCGATGCGGGTGTTTTCGAGATGGAATATCAACCCGGCCAAATAATCACCCGGAGTCGTCCGGTTCCCCAGGCGTCGGGAAAAGCGCTTTCAATTGTCAATGAAAACACATTGTTTCTCGCTTCATCGGGCGGTTTGCAACAACTCGTCCGAACGGCAAGCGGCTGGAAGTCGGATCTCATTTATAAAGGCCGATCTTTCGCCTGTATTACAACTCCCGACTCGACAACCTGGTTTACGACACAACAGGGATTGTACGCCTTTAACGGCAAGCAAGTTATCGCTTTCGACTTACCCGAAATACGGGATTTGCGCATAATCGACCTGCTGTATAATCCCGTCGATCAAACTCTGCTGTTGGCATCTGACGGCAATGGCATCTTTCTTTTCAGCATGGTGCATAAGACGATTGCACGGCAGATTACCGAAACGGATGGCTTGTCCACCAACCTTTGCAGAAAAATGCAGCTCGTGGGTGACACCCTTTATGTAGCTACACCTAATGGGTTGAACCGGATTAAACTTGAACCCGGACACCCTGTCGTCCTACCGGTTTACGACCGAAAAAACGGATTGCCTTCCGATGATGTGAAATGTTTCTTTATTCAGGGCTCTACACTCGCCGTCAGCGGCGATTTCGGCGTACTGGTATGGGAAAATTTTCTTTCGCCGGTCGAAACCATCCCACCTAAATTGCACATCACAAAGATTAAAACAGATAAGGGTGTCTTTACTCCCGGGGAAAAAATAATCGCCTCATACCAAACCGGAATACTTCAAATATTGTATTCCGCAATCAGATATATCTCAGCGCCCCCATTTATTGAATACCGGGTGGACAATTTCAACTGGCAGGTACATTCAGGTGGAATACTGGAAATTCGAAATCTCTCTCCCGGCAAACACACTATCGCCTGCAGAATTCAGGGACAAGCCGGAACGCCACCTGTCATGTTACACATATTTATCAGTGCGCCGTTTTATGGGCAATCCTGGTTTTTACCGCTGCTGATTATTTGTATTGCGTTGGCTTTTGCCGCAGGAATTATTCGCTGGCTGAATATCCGGAAAAAGAAAGCAATAGAGAAATCACAACTAAATGAAAAACTGATTTTTGCAGAACAACAGGCGCTACAGGCAATGATGAATCCGCATTTTATTTTTAACGCCATCAATTCGGTACAGCAATTCATTATCCGGAATGATCAGAAAGAGGCCAACCGCTATCTCACACAATTTGCACGGCTGATCCGTTCAAACCTGGAAACCTCCAAAAAAAAATATATCACGCTGGAGGAGGAGACCGAACGGTTATCGCTGTACCTGCAATTTGAAAAAATCCGTTTCGGCGACAAACTGAACTATGCCATAGTCCTATCGCCCGGACTGGAAGCCGACAGGATATACATCCCGTCGATGGTTATCCAGCCATTTGTCGAAAATGCGATTTGGCATGGTATAGCTCCGGTTCAGAAAAAAGGCCAGGTCACTGTGGCGTTTTCAATTGAGATTAACCAACTAATTATCTCTATTGAAGATAATGGAGCAGGGTATAACCCTAAAACCGGCGATACACAGGAAACGGACAAAACCAGCCTCGGCATGCATATCACACGAAAACGACTTCAACTCCTATCGGAAGACTCGGGCATGCAACACTATTTCGATATCCGTGCCCGTATGACAGACAACGGGACCCCGGAAGGCACAACCGTAACCATCACCCTCCCGCTGCTTTGGGATGCCATTCACTAAGTAAACCCGACCTTTCAAACATTTTACCATTATTGCTATCCCGAAAATGTATTGCTTTGTCAATCGTGTAAACCTGATGTTATGAAAATTCCAGCTCCTGCTATCCGCATACAGACAACCGGCGTTTTGGCTTGCGCATGTTACAGCGCTTTTAGTTACGAAGGCACTACCAACAAGCTTTATGATTGCTCAATCATCAGGTCGGAAATCGGTACAAGTTTTAAATGAACGCTTCTAAATCACTCTAAAAAACATAAAATATGAAACGTTTTATCACACTTCACAAACCGAAAAACAATTTAATCAGAATTGTTATTTGTATAATTATGATTTGCACAGTGGGCATTGCAAATGCACAAGTCCCAACAACGCAGCAGCAGTTATACATTACCTTCGGCGGCGGCATCATTGCCGATTTATCGCCGAATGCATTCCCAATTACCATAACGGGTTCGCCGACCCCGTGCCCGGACAGATTTGGAAATCCAAACTGCGCACTGAAATTAACCGTTACCGATTATTTGACGATTGGCCCAAGCGCATTTTTTGATATCACCGCCGGTGAAGACTATTCCATCAGTATGTGGTACAGGGGATACACGGCATCTGTAAGCGATCTGGAAATGTTGTTTAATAAAACAAACAGCGGCGCCACTCCCATTCAGTCTGATTATCACCTGTGTATTTACGATTTGAATAAGCCATTTCAGGGGTATAACTATTCTCCCGTTACCAATCACTTTAATTCACCCGGAGGCGGTTGGCATCACCTGGTGGCCATGTACAACAATGTGGGATCGGTGTGGACTCTGTATATCGATAACTCATGGGTATACTCCTATTCCGGACCTACAGTCACAAGTTCTCCCTTAGACCCGGTTCAGATCGGCGGCGCACATGCCGGCCGCATTGATGATATCGTCTTCTACGACAGATTGCTGACTACGGCGGAAATAAATCAATTATATACTGATGTTAATTCATGTACTTTAACATGCGGTTGTCCTGCCCCAACCGGAGCGCACTACGGAGGATGTGTATCTGTGAACACCGCGGTATTGCAATGGACAGGCAATGTGTGCGCTTCGAGCTACCAGGTTAAAATTAAAAATATCACAACCGGTGGACCGGTTATGACTTATAATACTGCAACAACATCGGTGAATATTCCGGTCATACCCGGAGATGTCTATAAATGGAAAGTGCGCTCTGTATGCATGGCTACCGGTGCCGTACAATATTCACCTTACTCGGCGAGCAATACTTTTACCGCTGTAGCCTGCCTGGTAGGAGATGAAGAAGCCAGATTGAGTGCAATTGACGGAATGCAGCTTTATCCAAATCCCGCAACGGATGAATTGTACCTTGAATCGGATGTCGGCAACGGAATAATTACGATAATCGATGCAGTGGGAAGAGTAATGTTACAACAGCAAATACTTTCAAATACGACAGTCATCCCTGTGGATCAGTTACAGAATGGCATGTATATCATCCGGATTGACGCCGGCGAAAAATCAATAACCGGCAAATTTGTCAAAGCAGATTGATACATTACATTGCTTAACGGCAAAGGGAGTTTCTCATAAGGGGAACTCCCTTCGCCGTTTTATCTTATGCCGATTTATTTCAAGTCGGATTATTGTGCGATGACAATTCCCGGCATTTCAACGTGAATCTTATAATAGGGCAAGTTATTGTCGGTTAATAATTGAAAAACGGATGAATATCCGATAGACTTTTTTAATTTCCTAAGTTTAGCAGAATGGCGAATGGTTGCTAAAAATACTATTAAACTGCACCGAATAACCCCAAGCCGAAACGGAGAGATGAACAGCAAATTGAAATTACAGGCACAATCATATCCCATGCCTTGTTCCGGTATAAACAACTATTATCCACCCAAAAAAAAATTTGATTAAATCAAAAGCCGGAATAACTTTATTGACTAAATCAACTGCCATGACCAACATATTTACCCTCCGGAACTACTCCCTGGCGGCCGGTGCCTTTTTAATTTCGGTTGCGCCCATGGGTGGCGATTCGTCAACAGACATCAGCTATACAGACCTGGACCCCGACATATCACTGGATCCCAACCTGGTTGGCCCGGATGAAATTGATATCGAGACATACCAGATAGATTTAAACGGAGATAGTATCAACGATGTATCCTTCTCGGCACGTTTTAACAATTTTATCACCTCGTGGTATTTCGTCCCGGTAATGGAAAATGAAATCATGGCCAAGCCATTGGGAAATGTAGAACTCGGCATAGACACCGATCCCATTCCGGGAACACTCCCCAATTGGGAATATCCAAACGCTTACAATATGGGCGACATGTTGGATGACGGATTAAACTGGTGCGGCAGCGGAGCCGGTTGCGTGGATGCGTATTTTCAGGGATTAGTCTGCGAATACGATTTGGATGATTTCGACTCGAGAGGTGCCGACTGGTTGGGTGCTCAATTTAAATACATCGCCATAAGAGTAGAAAATGCGGGAAATAAATACTACGGCTGGATTCGCCTGAGCATAGACAAAAAAGCCGATAAAGTAGTAATTCACGATTACGCCATTTCCAATGAGCCGAATACGCCGATAATTGCCGGCGACAGAGGCAATTGTGCGCCTCCCTCTGTAAACAGCGGAGCGGGAATTGGGACGACTACTGCAAAGGTAAAATGGGCACCGGTTTTTGAAGCGATTTCTTATAAACTCCGGTACAGAATTGCCGGTACCGGTTCCTGGAATTATCAAACTATTCCCGGCGCCGCACATTTCAAAAACCTTGCAGGGCTTGCCTGCGATACGGAGTACGAATGGCAAATTGCAGTATTGTGCGCCGACAGTACAAAATCCGCATATTCCAGCCTGCACACGTTTACCACTTCAGGTTGCAAAATGGCGGCGGATGATAACAGCGCTGCAGAAATTGTTGTTTATCCCAACCCGGCAGCAGATTTATTTATCATCGAAGGTATCACGACGCTGCCCGCCAAAGTGCAGGTATCAAACCTCAGCGGTATGCTGCATTACGATAAAACTATCGAAAACAATACACCCGTGGAGATCGATATATCCGACTGGAACCTGGGAACTTACATCATAACCATCAGTTCCGAACAAGGTGTGATAACTAAAAAGCTAACTAAAACTAAGTGATAGGGCTGCCTGAGTGGCAGTCATTTTTTCTATTTGTAATTCCCGTGTATTAATTCGCTCAATTGTATTATTGACAAAATAAAAGATTGTGGTTTATAATACTACAGGAGTATTATTATTAATCCCATCGCTATATTGGATGTTATGCATTAACTATTCAGAATGCGCATACTTCCAATCAACAAAAGCCCATTAAAAATCCAAAAAGGTAAACTCCCTTCGTTTAAAATGCATTGAGTTAAAATAACGACAATTGCAGTTCGGTATTCAACTGCAATTGTCGCATATCCATCCCGGCTACCTGGTTATCAGGAAGTTGAACATTCCGGTTTTATTTTCACAAATTACTTTTAACAGGTAATCACCGGCGGGCAAGTCTTCCACATTTACAGAATACAATGCACCTGCCACATCGGCCGCTTGTACCAGTTGCCCGGTTGCGTTGTACACCCGGATATTTTTAATACCCTCCAGGTTATTAAATTGAATTTGCAGGAATGTATTTGCCGGGTTGGGTGCAAGGGTAATATTTTCAGCAGTGAGCGTATGTATCCCGTTGACAATGGAAATGGTCTTGCACACCTCGTTTGTACCGGCAATATTTCCCGCTGTCAGACACACATTATAATCGCCGGCAACGGCAAACGTATGGGACGGATTCTGTTCCGTGCTTGAAGAACCGTCATTAAAATTCCAGCCCCAGAACGTGGGGTCATTGGTTGAGAGGTCGGTAAACGTTACCAGTTCACCCGCAATACTGTAAGTGAAATCCGCAACGGGCGCAACAATATTGCCTTCGATTACTATGGATTGACAGGCCTCATTGCTTCCCATAAAGTTGGTTGCGGTTAGACACACTTCATAGGTGCCGTTCACGGCGTAAGTATGCGTGGGATTTTGTAAATCACTGGTTGCTCCATCGCCAAAAGTCCATGCCCAGGATGTGGGGTCGTTGGCGCTGAGGTCGGTAAATGCCACCAGCGGATCTCCGTCATAAGAAAACGCCGTAGCGGGTGCAGCGTAGATATCCACGGTAACAAAATCACAATAAGAGCCTGATCCAACAACATTCGATGCAGTTAAACATACGTAATACGTTCCGTTGGCTGCATACGTATGTGTAGGATTTGCATCGGTGCTCGTACTGCCATCGCCGAAATCCCAATCCCAGGAGGTAGGCGTATTCGTCGAGAGGTCTGTAAACGCCACTAAGGGTTCGTCGGTGAGGTCATAGCTGAATAAAGCGCTGGGAGCTCCTTCAAATTCCGATGTAACCGCCCGGAAATGATAATCATCGAAAAGAGCGCTCCATCCGCCCCAGGAAGTCTGAATATAGGTGCGGTTCGCTTCGGCAGGTGTTGTTTGTGAAACCCAGGCGACGCTATCACAGGAATACCCGATATAAATATCGCCGTAAATACCGGATAATTCATCGACGTAGTCTCTCAAATCCACACGGGTTCCTTTGTTGGGTTCGGCTAATGTAGCCTCGGGTTTAACTTTAAATGGCGTTATCATGTCTTCACCCGGCAATCCGTCATCATCTGCCCAGATATGTACGGTAATACTATCATTCGGCCGTGTATTATCCGTATAATTCTGAATGACGATTGCGACGAGGTCGGTTGGCGCAGGCAATGAAATTTGCACTGCCGCAGCGAGGTAACCCGAACCCGATAAATCGCCGACCTCCTGCACGTAGTCGATGACCGCCTCGTCATAGCTGATATAATTGCCGGCGATATAACTGAACGTATCCGATGTAGCGGTATTTGCCAGGTAAAAACTGTCTGTGGCAACAATGTAATAATCCACCCATACGCCGGGCGCCTGTTCGGGAATCACATAAATAAAATCGGTTCCCGATAAGGATGTGCCGGTTACTTCGGTATAGGGACTGCCATCTGTACTGTAAAACAGGGATGTAGCGGAAATACCAGTTGCATCCATCAGGGTTGCCGATATGGTAGTCGCTTCCAGCGTGCCTTCGTACAATACGGTTGGCGTATGCAAAATCAATGGCGGCGAAACATCCACGTTGGATATATTGATGCTGATATCGTCGATAAACATTCCATCGTATTCCACCAGGAAATCCGGCACAAAGCGAAACCGCAGTTTAAAGTCTGTGCTGCCAAAGAATGCGCCCAGCGGGAACTCAAACTCCTGCCAGGTATCGAGCATATCCTCGCCGTTAAATGTGCCGATAGTAATCCACGTATCGCCGCCGTCGGGAGAGGCGTCCAAATAGGTGAAATCGAATCCCTCTTCCAGATCTATCAGCGCCATGAAAGTAACGGAGGCATCCAGCCCGCCAACAAGGGCTACCGATTCAGCCATTGTAGCCGTTTGCACTTCACCCGGTTCATAAGTGGCGTCGTAAGGGCTTTCATTAAATGAATAAGAGCCTTCATAGGCGTATTCATCCGTCACATCCCAATATCCATCGATGTCCCACAGGTCGGCGCCTGACTCAAAATCATCGGAAAAAACCACAGACTGTGCGAGGAGAATATGCATAGCGGAAAGTGCAACGGAAAGAAGTAAAAGTTTTTTCATAATCTGCATTTTATGTTAAAATAAAATTATCAATAAAAATCAGATTATAAAAAAGAATATAGTGGGTAACCCCGTATTATTACAATGACCGGGTCGTTGCATTGCAAATTCAACTGCGCCCGGAAATGAGAAAATACCCGGCAAATCCGCCCCAAACTAAAGTTGCGGCTAAGACCTTCAGCCGGCGATATGTTATCTAAGTATATGTAAATCAATTATTTTACTCGATTTGTTCCATTGTGGAACTGAGGCGTTCTCGCATTAATCCGGAAGTATTGTGTAAAGCCACGCCACAGGAATTTGCAGATGCATGTGTTTCGGCGAACGGTGTGCAAATGCAGTATGCCTGCACGCAATAGCCCGGGTGTGATACAATTTCAGGCTCAATTACCGGGCGCTCGGCCTGTGTCGTCTCGAATTACAGCAATTGAAATCGGCTGCCCACTCAAATATTAAAAAATGATTAAGATTGAATTATACAGTACATTGGCTGAAGTAAAACGTCATTTACCGCCATTGATTTATGACGTTGCATTTTCCTCAACCCTAAGCGCACAGGAGCGAAGCGACCGTATATCCGCCTATAACAAACCCAAGGTTCTTGCGAAAGATTTAATTACATAAGCCGGCAACGACAGTACGGAGTCCTTTGTTGTTTGAACTCTATCGGCACCGCATAACAACTGCACACGCCGCTTATTAGCACATTCAATACAGTTCAGAGCGGATTAATCCACCTTCAGCACATTAAAGCGAGCCACGCAGTCTGCATCGAGAATAACAGCGCAATTATACACTCCCGCCGCAAGTGCAGCCACATATATCTGCGTAGTGGAACCGGGTTGCAGGTCTGCTGTCAACACCTGTTTCCCCTGCACATCGGTTATTTGTATCACGCCATTTGCGTAGTTATTTTCTGTTTGAATGGCAACATTAAAATAATGATACACGGGGTTGGGGTAAACGGAAATCTCCACACCCGGTTGCGGATATTGAATAGCGCTGGGTTGGGTAACCGTAACCTCAGCGGTTGCACTGCATCCGTTTGCATCGGTAACGGTAACTGTATAATCACCGACAGGCAGTCCCGTGACCGTTTCGGTGGTAGCGCCATTACTCCACAAAATCGAATAGGGCGCAGCTCCACCGCTTATTGAAACCGTTGCCTCGCCAACGCCTGCAGAAACACTCAGTTCGGGTAATGCATATACCGTAATCAGGTCGCTATAGGTCAGCAAATCATTGCCCAACACGTTTTCCGCAATCAATGTTACATCGTACACTCCCGGTGTCGTATAAGTGATAACCGGATTAGCGAGTGAAGAAGTACTCGGTGTTCCACCTTCAAAATACCATTCCCATGCGGTAGCCAATTCGCTCATATCCGTAAACGACACTGACTCGCCGGCACATACATCCGTTGTACTTTGTGTAAAGTCAGCTACCGGTAAAACGGTAATAGAATCGAACACGAAAAATTTATCGATTGCCGCTTCCACCAGGTGTCCGGTTACAGCAAAATCTGAAGTTATAAACTGGGCCTGCATATTGTCGGTTGGCAGGATATAATCTGCAATTTTATACTCGGCTTCATCCCATAGCGTCAATGTGGTTAACCCCTCGTCAATAATAATGGTAGCCGTGGTACTTCCGTTTGACAGGACGAGTTTCAGTGTATCGTCCGGCGATCCGAAACCACCGTTGTTAAACCACCAGTATTTGAATCGGATATAAGGATTGGAATAACCCGACAGGTTAAAAACCGGCGAGGTCAATGTAACGGTGCCGTCATCTACGTCGTCGGTTCCCGAACTGCCGCCGCCGTTGCCGGTCATAAAACATAATTCGCCAAAGTCATCGCTCACATCTGCATCCGTATTGGCATAACCGGGGCCGTATTCAGTCCCCACAGGTACATCTTTTACCCAATCACCGCTGGTTGCAGTTGAGCTCTCTGTCCAATCATTTTCAAATAAAAAATCGTCGTAATACCCCTTGTTTAAACCTATAATCAACGAATCGGCATCCTCAATTGCAATTCCCGAATTCAACTTTGTAATGTATCCCCATTTTCCGCCGTAAATATTATAGGTATCTTCAATTACCGACAATGTAAAATAACCATCGGCATTGGTAACGGCAGTGTAGTCAATCGTAACACCCTGGAAAAGCACATCAGCGCCTTCAATACCTTCGCCGGTAGCTGCATCTATTACCTGTCCGGTGAACGGATATGAAGTCAGTGGTGTCAACGCCACATCCAGATCGGTGGTAATACCGTTTTCGAGCGACACATCCGAAATCGTCAAGGGCTCATAACCGGATTTGGAAAACGTAACGGTATAATCACCGGCTTCTGCAAGTCCCGTAATATAATATCCCGACAGATTACTGGTGACGGCCGTTTCAGGGTCGGCAGTAATTTCGACATCCACCCCAAACAAGGAGGCAGAAGTAATCGCATCCGTTATTGTCCCTTCCAGCCGGCATCCTAAAGTGTAGGTCGGAGAAAGTAAGAATAACCCCTCTTCAATATCGGTAACGGCAATAATGCCCGATTCAAAATACGGATACACGCCCCAGGCGCCGTTAAAGCCATCGCCGCTGAACGGCGACGTATCGTACCATCCGGTTTTTATCATGTAGTTTGGATTGCTGACATCTGTGATGACCAGGCCGTCCCGATACCATGCCGTTGTCACGTATTGACCTTTAGTCCACGCATAATGCGGTATGGAGGTAGTTCCCGGCGTAGCACGAAACTCGCCGAGGTATTGTATATCCGATAAGTCGCTCACATCGTATGCACCCAAAGATCCATTGGTGATTTCATCGGTGCTGAACAGATAGTTGCCCGCATCGTTCAATACCACATTGTGGGTAAATAGTCCCGGCGTGGTATGCGTCGCCAATAATTCCGGCGACTCTTTATCGCTGATATCCCAAACGGAGAAAAATCCCTCGTAAATATTTGATTCCCATAAGGTGTCACCCCTCGCATATCCGTGATGCACATACCAGGTATCGGTTGTTCCCAAAAATGTCGGATCTAGCGGATCCGTTGTCGCATCGAGCATGATAGTCGCCCCTCCATATAAATTCGAACCGAATACATAGACCACTCCATTCTCATCTGCCCAAACCTGATGAGATGTTACCAGGCCAATGCCTCCATCGCTGAAATTATAGTCGCATGTTCCCGGTAAGGAAGAGAGGTCTATACACAACAATCCGCCTCCTGTTTCATTTACGACATACGCATAATCATCCCAGGTGGCAATTTGTCGCCAGGTGCTGTTGTCGCCATCGATAAATTGCAATTCCACCGGTGTTGTGGGATCTGTAATATCCACCAGGCTCGTACCGTCGTACGTCCCTGCAATTACGTACTCGTCACCATCGGGATCTGTCCAGCCCCATACATTGGACATATTGGCATCATAGGTAAGCTGACCGACAAATTCCACATTCAATTGCGCATTGACCATTATGGTAAAACCGGTGAGAAGAACGGATAGTGTAACATAATTTTTCATCAATAGTATTGTTTAATCCAAACAAAGATACTATCTAACCCGTTTTGGGATGCAGTGCGCCTCCCCCATTGCCAATACTTTAACACTAACCGGACAATAGACAGAGGGAAAACGCTATGCTCCCGGGTGCAAAAGACTTCGAAATATCCGCAGTTTTAAGATAAATTTCACTTGTCTTTAGGGCAACTGCGTATCCCTAACAAGGCATACAGCGGGCAGAAACCCACCAAACCGGTCAATAACAATACGGCAGCTGCGGCGAGTAAAACGATTCCGAGTCCGCCTGTGACGACATTGGTAAAATACAATACAACAAGTACTGCTGCCAAAAGGATGCGTATGCGCTTATCGGCATTTCCCAAATTCTTTTTCATAATATCAATTTTCAGTAAAATATATTGCGGCAATGCATTGACGTAGAAACAATAAATTTTTCTAATCTGCAGATGCCTGCTGCTTTTTGTAAATGTAATGGAGAAAATGCGAAACGCCTGTAACGAAGGTCACACTGCTGCGATTATTTCACCGCCTTACGCATGCGCATTTGTTTCCGCAATTGCTTCAGATGTTCTTTTTCCGCAGTATCTAATTTCTCAATAGCCGTAGAAAAAGCTACGGCGGATAACCGTGGAGCGCACTCATCCAAAAACAAGAGCATTTCCTCGTTAAATACCCGGCCGGTATCCCGCAGCGCCCAGCCCAGCCCTTTTTGAACCATATAAGTTTCATCCGCCATCAGATTCAGAAAAATTGCCCGCAACTCTTTCCAGTCAAAGGCCCGGCGAAATGCATTGCGGCTGCGCACCAGAGCTACGGCGCTTTGCCGCCTTTTCCACGGATATGCCGAGCTGTTCCACCCCTGTATCAGCGATTTATATAAAGCCGGTTGTTGTCCTCCTGCAATACATGTCGCTTTGGCGAGATCATCGGAATGCGGCCAGCAGTCCACCGTTTCCATCCAGTCATCAATAGTTTGCAATACCAAACCGGGTTCTATTTTTTTTGCATTTTCCACGATGAAGAAGACCGATTGAAAACGCATTTCATAAATGGATGCACGTTTCCAAACCGCATCGTATATTTTCAGTTTATCCACCGGCGCAATATCTGAAAAGCTCCATCGCTCCTTGAACAATGCCCGTTGATCCGGCATACTTAATCCGAGTATTTGCAGCCGGGTGCCGAAATACTTTTCCAATTGTTTGTATTGAAACGCTTTCCTATGAATTGCGGCGAGTTCTAAGATCGCAGTCTGAATTTCATCCGTACAGGCAGTCAACAATTTCGTATTCACTCTATCGCATTTATGATGTTGAATTTTGAGTTGTAACCGGTGCGCCTAAATTAAACCATGGCGGCGACATAAGTGATCAGCGCTCCGGCAATAATTGCCAGAAGTTTGTAGATGCTGATGCGGTGCGTTTTTCCTCCCGCCTCAAAAATGATGGTCGTCGAAATATGAATAAAAGTGCCACTCACCAATGCGAGTAACCAGTTAATACTATGCGTAACCGATTCGTGTGTGAGATATCCGCCAAAGAGGCCTCCGAGTGGTGTCATTGCAATAAACACAATTAAAAGCGCTATAGCTGCTCTTACATTCTTGAATGAAAAAAATAAAACGGTTGCCAGCGCAAAGCTTTCAGGCAGTTTATGCACCAGTACTGCCAGGAATATTTGTCTCTGGCCGTCGATATCCATTCCGGTGGCTGCCAATGGAATACCTTCCAGGAATGCGTGCATACTCAACCCGAAAAAGACGCCGGACACATAGCCCTTGCTGAAGGGGTCGTGAAGATGCAGGTGTCCGTGTTCGATACCCCTTGTAAACTGGACGATTACAAGTTGTACAAAAAAACCGGCGAAGATAAACAGTGGCACTGCAGTGCCTTTGGCATGTGCAAAGACTTCAGGCAGGAGATGTATCACCGTAACACCCAGCAAATAAGCGCCGGTGAATGAAAGCAAGATACTCAGCACTTCATTCTTGGTCTGCTTCCGCATGAGCCATGCCGCAACCGAACCTAATCCCGCCGAACAAATCAATAGAATAATATACACTAAACTCATTGCGCTGATATTAACCGGTTTCCATTTTGAAACACCCACCTGTCAGCCGCAGCATACACAACATACCCAATCAAAGTACCCAATGCGGCGCCGCCGATTACATCTAAAGGATAATGCACACCCACATATACCTGTGCAAAAGAAATGCATGCCGCCCAAAATATACCGACAATTAAATACCAATTACTTTTTCGCCGAAACAACAATCCGAAGACAACTGCCAATCCGAAATGGTTGGTGGCATGGGAGGAAGTAAAACTGTAGCTGGGGCTGCAGCCGATAATTAATTTGGCGTGTTCGGCAATTTCGGGAACACTGCAAGGCCTCGGACGGGCAAACAAAGGCTTCATGATGAAACTGCTCACCTGGTCAGTCAGCACTACGGTGATTGCAAGCGTAAATATCACCAATACGCCCACCCATTTATATTTGACAATCAACCAGGCAGCAATCAATACGTAAAGCGGAATCCAGTTTTCTTTGGTGCGCATAAACGGCATGACTACATCGAATAATGCATTGGAGCAATCGCTGTTGATGGCGAAATACGCATTGCGGTCAAATTGTTCTATATCAGCCGGAAATTGCAGAATAACAGAATTTTATATTTAGATAAAATTGAGTATGCGCCTACGCCTCCGTTCCGTAAAACTTTGCATACCGAGGCAAAGATGAAAAAAAATGGAATATCCACGATAAAACGTTTAAGAGCAGATAAGGGCGAATTTGTATTTTTGCCGGCAAAATATTTCTCATTGACTTTAATTAAATCAATCTCCGGAATCCGTGGAACCATTGGTGGTGTAGCAAAAGAAAATCTGACTCCTCTAGATATCGTAAAATTTACCGGCGCTTACGGCACATGGTTGTTAAGTGCAAAATCACATCCCGTGGTTGTCGTCGGCAGGGATGCCCGCATCTCGGGCGAGATGGTAAACCGCATCGTGTGCGGCACCTTACAGGCGTTGGGCATCTCTGTAATTGACATCGGATTATCCACTACGCCGACGGTAGAGATCGCCGTGCAGATGGAGAGCGCCGACGGCGGTATTATCCTTACTGCAAGCCATAACCCCAAACAGTGGAATGCATTGAAACTGCTGAACCGCCACGGCGAATTCTTAAGTGTGGAAGAAGCAGATGCGGTGTTAAAAATTGCCGAAAAAGAAAAATTTGTCTTTGCCGGTATCGACGCACTTGGCGACTATCATGTGAAAGGGTATTACATTCAAAAACATATAGACAAAATTTTGGAGCTCCCCCTGGTGGATGTCGAAGCTATTAAAAACAGAAAATTTAAAATCGTAATAGATTGTGTAAACTCCACCGGCGGCATATCGGTACCAGAACTATTGGTGGCGCTCGGCGTGAAAGATACGGTTGAATTGTTCTGTGCGCCGAATGGCCGTTTCCCCCATAATCCCGAACCGCTGCCCGAACACCTGAGCACCATCAGCAACGAGGTAAAATTTCAGAAGGCACATCTGGGCCTGGTGGTGGACCCCGATGTGGATCGCCTGGCCATCGTCTGCGAAGACGGAGAATTCTTCGGTGAAGAATATTCATTGGTGGCCATAGCAGATTACGTGTTGCAACACACCAAGGGCGCAACGGTATCCAATCTTTCCTCTACACAAGCGCTGCGGGACATTTCCGAAAAACACGGTGTTGCTCATGCACAAAGTGCGGTAGGCGAAGTGAATGTCGTTAAGAAAATGAAAGAGATGCAGGCGGTGATCGGTGGAGAAGGCAATGGCGGCATCATCTATCCGGAGCTGCATTACGGCAGGGATGCACTGGTGGGTATTGCATTGTTCCTAAGCCATCTCGCAAAATTTGGCAAATCCTGTTCCATGTTGCGTGCCCAATACCCGAATTACTATATGACCAAGAAAAAAATTGATCTGCCCGAAGGCATCAATGTAAAAGTGCTGTTAAAAAAGATTGAAGAAAAATATAAAAACAACCCGCAGAATAAGGAAGACGGGCTGAAAATTTTCCTGGATAACGACTGGGTGCATCTGCGGGTATCCAACACCGAACCCATTATCCGGATTTATACGGAAAGTAACTCCCAGACCACCGCCGAAAACATCGCAACAAAATTAATGGAAGACATCAGGCAACTAATTAATTCGAAATAGTGTATATTAGATTTCGAAAGACAATTGTAACGGATGAGAGTTTATTTTGACAATGCAGCTACCACGCCTATGGATCCGCGGGTACTGCAGGCTATGTTGCCCTATATGCAAACGCATTTCGGCAACCCCTCCGCAATCCATTCCTACGGCAGGGAAACCAGGGCTGCCATTGAACGGGCACGCAAGACCATTGCAAAACTGCTGCACGTTTCACCGGGCGAACTATTTTTCACCTCCGGCGGAACCGAAGCCGACAATATGGCCATCATGTGCAGCGTCCGGGACCTGGGCGTCACCCGCATTATTTCCTCTCCCATTGAACACCACGCCGTAACGCATACCATTGCATTGATGCAACGGCGGGAAGGTGTACAGGTAGAAAACGTCGATTTAATGCCCGATGGCAAAATCAATTATGCCCATCTCGAACAATTGCTGGCGAAAGGCAGTGAAAAAACACTTGTGAGCCTGATGCATGCAAACAATGAGATCGGCACATTGCTGGATTTGGAAAAAGTGTCTGCTCTCTGCAGCACTTACGGCGCCTATTTCCACAGCGATACCGTGCAGACTATTGCACATTTCAAATTAGATCTGCAGCAACCCCCCGTGCATTTTATCACGGCGGCTGCACATAAATTTCACGGGCCTAAGGGAACCGGTTTTATCTATATCAATAAGGAAGCGCAAATACACCCTTTGATTCACGGCGGCGCACAAGAGCGCAATATGCGTGCAGGCACTGAAAATCTGTATGGAATAATCGGCATGGCAAAAGCAATGGAAATTGCATACGACGAGTTGGAGGAAACGCAATCCTATATCCGCGGTTTGCGGGATTATATGTTGCAGCAATTGCGTGAAAACATCCCCGGCATAATTGTCAATTCTGATCCTGATGGGTTATATACGGTATTAAATGTGAGTTTTCCGCCTTCTGAAAAAAATGAAATGCTGCTCTTCAACCTCGACATTCACGGCGTTGCAGCCAGCGGTGGAAGCGCCTGCAGTTCGGGAAGTAATGTGGGCTCCCACGTTATCGCACAATTAAACCGCGAAAAAAATTCAGCGGCAGTAAGGTTTTCATTCTCCAGGTTTAATACGAAGGCTGAAGTGGATTATACTATTGCTACATTGAAAGAACTCACGGGAGCAAGCGCCTTAGTCGGTTGAAATCTCAGCTAAAATATATCTGCACTGCCGCACTCCAAGTGCAACGGAATTCGTAACTTGCCCGACAAATTCGGGTATCATGACACATCGCAGACAATTTTTTAAGCAACTCGCAGCAGGCACCGGTTTGCTGGGTCTTACTCAATTGGAGGCCT
This sequence comes from uncultured Chitinophagales bacterium, assembly GCA_964492065.1. GTDB lineage: Bacteria > Bacteroidota > Bacteroidia > Chitinophagales > BACL12 > JADKAC01. The sequence goes on from CAZBHH010000002.1 coordinate 160,924, forward strand.
TTGCCAATAATAAACTGTTGCAATCCGCACTGGTGGAAGCCGAGCAAAAACCCCTGGAAATAATTGCTGCCGATGAGGAATTCTGGATGGTAATTAAAAATGCATATACCGCTTCGGCCAACCTGATAAATCTGAATAACGGCGGTGTAAGTCCCTCGCCAAAAGTGGTACAGGATGCCATGGAACGCTACAACGCCTTGAGTAATGAAGCGCCGAGTTATTATATGTGGCGCATCCTGGATAAGGGGCGTGAAGGGCTGCGCACCAAACTTGCGGCATTGGCGGGATGCGATGCGGAAGAAATAGCTATAAACAGGAATACCACTGAAGGCCTGGATACAATCATTCACGGTCTGGATTTACAGGCAGGCGATGAAGTGGTGCTGACACGACAGGACTATCCCAATATGATTAACGCATGGAAGCAACGGGAAAAACGCCATGGCATCGCTTTAAAATGGGTTGAACTGGAACTGCCTACCGAAGATGAGAACTACTTAGTGGAAAAATATACCGCACAGTTTACGGAAAAAACAAAAATTGTCCAGGTGAACCATATTATCAACTGGACCGGCCATATTAACCCGGTGAAAAAAATTGCGGATGCGGCACATGCGCAAGGTATTGAAGTGATGATTGACGGAGCGCACACATTCGGACATTTTGAATTCAATATCCCCGACCTCGGCGGCGATTATTTTGCGACGAGCCTGCACAAATGGTTGTGTGCACCCTTCGGTTCCGGAATGTTGTGGGTTAAAAAAGAAAAGATAAAAAACATTTGGCCGCTGATGGCCAACGACAATCCCCGGAGCGATGACATCCGCAAGTTTGAAGCATTGGGCACCCGTTCGTTCCCGATTGAACAAGCCATTGGCCAGGCCATTGATTTTCACCTGATGATCGGCCCGGCGAGGAAGGAAGCGAGATTGCGGTATTTAAAAGATTACTGGCTCACCCGTGTGATGCAGCACCCGAAACTGATTGCAAACACCTCTTTAGATCCCCGGTTTTCATGCGGTATTGCCAATGTGCGAATCGACGGCATGGATGCAATTGCCATGGAAAACTACCTGTTCACCCACAAGAATATTCACTGTGTTGCCATCAACTGGGAAAATATTCACGGTATCCGCATTGCACCGCATGTTTATACGACGACAAAGGAATTAGACCTGTTGGTGGAAGGGTTAAACGAGATGTTAAGCGCATAACATCACACCGGGGAATACCTGTGTGAATTTTGCAGATGAATAACAAAAGCGATGCAACTTCCGGAATTACAAAACGACTTCGTGAAACTCCGCCCATTGGAGCCGGAGGATTTTGAGGTGTTATACGCCGTTGCCTCCGACCCCGCCATCTGGGAACAACACCCGAATAAAAACAGGTATGAACGCCATGTGTTTCAAACATTTTTTGAAGGAGCCATACAATCAAAAGGCGCTTATATAGCCTGCGACAAGGCCAGCGGGAATGCAATTGGCTCTTCCCGGTTTTACGATTACAACGCCGACGCAAAATCCATTATGATAGGTTATACGTTCATCGCTAAAAATTATTGGGGCAAGGGCTATAACCGGGCGATGAAATCGCTGATGCTGGAATATGCATTTACGTTTGCAGAAACGGTATATTTTCATGTAGGTGCAAATAATTTCCGGTCCCAAAAGGCAATGGAAAAACTGGGAGCTCAAAAGATCGGTGAAACCGAGGTGGCCTATTACGGCGAGCCTACCCGGTTAAACTTTGTGTATGCCATGTATAAATCCCAATACCGGCAACAGAAGACACACTGAGGTATAGGGCCGCTGTCTTACACATCCAGGTTGGCGTAGCGGGCATTCGCCTCGATGAATTCGCGGCGTGGTGGCACATCGTCGCCCATCAACATGTTAAACACCCGGTCTGCTTCGGCGGCGCTGTCAATCGTCACCTTGCGCAAAGTTCTCGTCTCGGGGTTCATGGTCGTCTCCCACAGTTGCTCCGCATTCATTTCACCCAATCCCTTGTAGCGCTGAATACCTACGGATTCTTCCTTGCCGCCCTTTGCCAGTTCGATAACAGCAGCTTTGCGCTCTTCTTCATTCCAGCAGTATTTCTGCTCCTTCCCTTTTTTTACCAGGAACAGCGGCGGAGTAGCGATATAGATATATCCCTGCTCCACCAGTTCAAACATTTTGCGGAAGAAGAAGGTGAGAATTAATGTGGTAATATGGCTGCCGTCCACATCGGCATCCGTCATAATGATAATTTTGTGATACCGGAGCTTGGAAATATCCATGGTTTTATCTTCCAGAGGAACGACACCCAATGCAGTGAAGATATTTTTAATTTCCTCGTTGTCGAATATTTTATCGTCGAGCGCCTTTTCCACATTCAGAATTTTTCCCCGCAGCGGTAAAATGGCCTGAAAATTCCGGTTGCGGCCCTGTTTGGCCGTTCCACCCGCAGAATCGCCCTCTACCAGGAACAATTCGCATATCGCCGGGTCTTTTTCCGAACAATCGGCCAGTTTCCCCGGCAATCCTGAACCGCCTAAAGCGCCTTTGCGTTGAACCATCTCCCGTGCTTTCCGGGCGGCGGCTCTCGCCTGTGCAGCAACGATAACTTTATTGATAATCGATCTCGCCAGTTTGGGGTTTTCCTCCAGGTAATTGTTCAACGCCTCTCCCGATATAGTATCCACAATGCCCATCACCTCCGAATTTCCCAGTTTGGTTTTTGTCTGGCCTTCAAACTGCGGCTCCGGTACTTTTACCGAAATCAAAGCGGTAAGCCCTTCGCGGAAATCATCGCCGGTAACTTCCACCTTTATTTTATCAAATAATTTTTCCCTGTCGCCGTATGATTTAAAGGTGCGGGTCAATGCACGCCTGAACCCGGCTACATGTGTCCCGCCTTCAATAGTGTTGATATTATTTACATAGCTATGTATATTCTCATTGAAGGAATTGTTGTATTGCAGTGCAATCTCGACTATTACATTGTCCCGGGTTCCCTCCGTATAAATGGGTATGGGGAGCAATGGAACCCTACCCGAATCCAGGAAGGTGACAAATTCCGTCAATCCCCCTTCCGAATAAAATTCCTTGGTGAGAAAGTTGCCGTCATCCTCTGTCTGTCTTTCATCCTTTAACACCAGGCGAATACCCCGGTTTAAATAGGCGAGCTCGCGGAGCCTGGCGGCCAGCGTGTCGAATTTATATTCGGTAACGGTAAAAATGGTTGCATCCGGTTGGAATGTGATGATGGTACCCGTTTTATCGGTGTTTCCGGTTTCCTTAACCGAATACAGCGGCTTTCCTTCCGAGTATTCCTGGATAAATACTTTTCCAAGGCGATGGACTTCTACCTTAAATGCAATGGATAATGCATTTACACAGGATACACCTACACCGTGCAACCCTCCCGATACTTTGTAAGAATTCTTATCGAATTTTCCACCGGCGTGCAACACGGTCATTACCACTTCCAGCGCCGATCTCTTTTCTTTTTTGTGTATCTCGGTGGGAATACCCCGTCCATCGTCGGTTACCGTAATGGAATTGCCCTCGTGAATGGTGACGTAAATATTCCTGGCATACCCCGCAAGCGCTTCATCAATGGAGTTATCCACCACTTCATACACCAGGTGGTGCAATCCCTTAAAACCCGTATCGCCGATATACATGGCCGGACGCTTTCTCACCGCTTCCAGCCCTTCCAACACCTGTATATTTTCGGCGGTATATTCCCCGTTGTTCTGCTCCTGTGTTATTGTTTTTTCTGTTTCTGCCATAGCCTGCGAAGATACTGAATTTACAAGACTTTCGGAAGAAACTTGCACACATTTTCCCACCGAATTTTCACAGCCGGATTACGGATAGCACACACCCGTTTTCTCTCCTTAACGGATGTCGGCTTTCTTAACGGTAATATAGAAATTCGTATCGGCAAATGTGTCGTCATCCACTGCGCTCAGTTCCGGGATCGGCAGGCTTTTGGGAACGGGTCCGGGCACGAGCCAAATGGGTGCATTTTTTACAAATACCCGTACCGGCATATCAAATCCGGGGACGACATTGTTCCACTTGTACACCAAAAAATTGCCTTTACTGGTGCTGATTGTATTGTACTCCAGTTCGGGAATCTGCACCGTGCGCAGATATTGGTCGAAAACCTTGGAAAGATCCCTGCCCACCCATTTGCTGATATACTTTTCAATGGTATCCGAAGTGACGGTTTGATGGTAAAAATCTGTATTCATACTGCGCAACATTTTGCGAAATTTTTCGTCGTCGTCCATTACCTGCCGGATGGTGTGCATTAATGCGGCTCCCTTCGGATACATATCGTCGGAGCCTTCGCTGTTGACTCCGTAATCGCCGATAACGGGTTGTTTATTGGCTATGCCATGCCTCAATCCCGCCATATATAGATTTGCCTCCTTTTTGCCGTAATAGTATTCGGTGAACAACACTTCTGAATACGACGTAATACCCTCGTGCACCCACATATCGGCAATATCTTTTGTGGAAATATTATTCGCAAACCACTCGTGACCGGACTCGTGAATTACGATATAGTCCCAGCGCTTGCCGACACCTGCCCCGCTCAGGTCGAAGCCGAGATACCCGTTTTTAAATTCATTGCCATAGGCGATGGCGCTTTGATGTTCCATCCCCAGGTGAGGCGCCTCCACAATTTTATATCCGTCCTCGTAAAACGGGTAAGGTCCAAACCAATATTCAAACGCTTCCAGCATACGCCTCACCTCGGGCAGCACGTGTTGCTTCGCTTTTTCCATATTGCCACTTAAAAACCACAGGTCAACGGATAGCGGCCCCTTTTCACCGCTGTATATTTCGTGGTAATTCACATAATCGCCGATATAAAAAACAAAATTGTAATTATTGATGGGGTTAACAACGCTCCAGGTATAGGTGGCGGTGCCGTCGGCATTTACATTTTTTGACTCCAATTTCCCGTTGGAGATTCCCACCAGGTCTTCGGGAATGGTGATATGCATCCTGGCGCTGTCGGGTTCATCTGCCTGTTGGTCTTTATTCGGGTACCAGACACTGGCGCCTAAACCCTGGCAAGCTACACTCACCCAGGGTTTACCCTGGTCATCGGTTTTATAAATAAAACCGCCGTCCCAGGGCGGATGCCTTGCAATCTGAGGTTTACCGCTGAATTCCATCACAATCTCCGCATCCTCACCCGCCGCAAATGCCTCCTTGAATTGCAGAATATATACATTGCCATCCCGTGAAAATGGCACTTTTTTTCCGTTGAAATGCACTGCTGTAATGTCCATCGGCTCCATCAGGTCGATCTGCATCCGGTCGCCTGCACTCAATACGTGAAATGCCATAGTGTTGACCCCTGAAATGCTTTTGTTTTCCAGGTCAAAGTTCAATTGCAGGTCGTAATGAGTGACGTCCCACCATGCCCGCTCAGGCGTATTGCTGCCCAATAGCGTATCTGCCAGAGTGTATTTCTTTTTATCGCCGAACAGTTGTCCGTAGGTATTAACCGCCAGCAGCAATAGCACCAGTGCGGTCAACAGGTTCAATTTACGTAAAATCATAAGCAAACTTAAACGGTAAATTTGTTAATATTATTAAGTGGGAGCCGCTCAAATCCTTTTTTTGTTTTCTCTTAATCCGTTATCAACAATAATTGTGGCAAAATTTTTGAGTATCCGGCACGTTGATTTTTACCTTTAACCGCAAAAAATTAAGTATCATGAGAAACGTATTTCTGGCATTCCTGTTAGTACTTCCACTGTTAATACACGCTCAATCAAAAACTGCCGATGTTTCCGGCTTACCTCCTTTTGTTATTGACGAAGAAACCCAAATGGTAGTTTTTACGGATGTGGTAATTGTGGAAGGGGTGTCCAAAGACAGTCTCTACAACCTCGGTTTACAGTGGATTCGCAACTACTATAAAAATTCTTCGACCGTTATGCAGGTTCAGGATCAGCCCGGCGGTATCCTGGAAGGCAAGCACAGCTTTTATGTAATGCGTGATATAAATGGTCAAAACGCAAAGGGCGATTTAATCAAATACTCGTTCAAATTACAGTTTAGAGACGGCAGGTATAAGTACACTATTACACGGATAAATGTGCAGAAGGCCGCATATTACGGCATAGAAAACTGGATAAACGATGAGGAAAAATCATCCGATTATGAAATCCAGTCCTACCTGGAACAAATTTACACCTTCTTTACAGAGGAATTTATCCCTTCGATGGAGACATCCATACAACCCAAAAAGGTAAAAGTGGAAGAAGAATGGTAAAAGAGAATATCTCTGACCAGGGCGCATCTCAAGAGATTCTTTTAATATAAAATGATTTAAATCATCCATTTGCCTGATGCAAATCATGGCATACTTTGGGTAATTACACGGATATTTGATGTCATTACATCAAAATAACAGGTTGAAACCCGTAAAGGAGAAGTACAATTGACGAAGACAAGTAAGATTCCGTTGAAAGCCAATTCTTTGGAGGAAAATACAATTGGTATAAAAACTATTTTCTGCCCTACTGACTTTTCAGACCAATCTGCGGATGCGATACGCATAGCCGGCAGGATTGCCGAAAAGACCAATGCCTCCATCGTGATCTTTCACGCCTATAAAATTCCATTTGTTGATGAATATATGCCGGGCACAATGGTTGAGAACCTGATGCAGGAAAATGAGGAAAAGGCAAATGCAGACCTCAAGGCCTTTTTACGGGCACAACATCTCGACAATGGGAATATCACCCTGGAAGCAAAGATGGGCTTCACCGCCGAAACCATTGCCGATGGCGCCGGCGAAGCACATGCCGATTTAATCGTCATGAGTACCCAGGGCTGTAACAGTGTGGAAGACCGCATGTTTGGAACTGTAACGTGGAATACCATCCGGTTTTCATCCATCCCGGTACTGGCCATTCCGCAAGATGCGGATATCCCCGAAGGCAGCAATATTATTTTCCCGTTTGAATGTATCGATGAAGACATCGATGTGCTGAAACACTGCCTGATGTTCGGCGGCCTGTTTAAAAGTAAGGTCTATGCCATTCATTTCATGCAGGATGGCACTGTCGCCAATAAGGCAATCGTCAATAAAATAAATACTACATTCAGAAAGGAGATTGCCGACGGCGATTTAAACCTGAATTTTGTTGTCGATAAAAATATCACCGAGGCAATCACCCGGTTTGCCGAAACTCACGCCGCCGGCGCTATAGTGATGATTACGCATCACATGGGTTTTATGGCGACAATCTTCCACATGAGTACCACCCGCCACATCGCATTGTACAATAATATTCCACTGCTGGCATTTAATGCGAGGGCTTAAGCGGGGAACCCTCCGCAATTCAATACACAGTGCGATTATGAACAAAAGGGGAAAAAGTTTTGTAATTTAGTGGGTGCTTACTCAAGCTGATATGGCCGTAAAAAACAAATTTTCCGTACCCGACTGCGAGCAGTGTAAAAGTTACAATGATTCCCTGTTTCATTTTTGCCACACGCATGAATCCGCAGCCATCAATGAAAATAAGACCTGTGCCATTTATAAAAAAGGGCAGGTCATTTTCCACGAAGGCGCCAATTCTTTCGGGTTGTACTGCCTGAACTCGGGGAAGGTGAAACTGTTCAAGATGGCCCCCGACGGCAAGGAGCAAATCCTGAAAATAGTAACCCCGGGCGACTTTATCGGTTACGGCGCCCTGCTCTCTGCCACACCCTATAAAGTTACAGCCGAAGTAATGGAAGATGCCGTTGTATGCTTTATTCCCAAGGATTTAATTACGCAACTGTTTAAAGACAATGCACGTTTCAGCGAAGGCATGGTGAAAATGCTCACTAAAACGTTGGATGAAACCGTTGAAAAGATGACGCATATCGCCTACAAGCCGGTTCGCGGACGGATTGCGGAAGCGCTGTTGATTCTAAAGGAAACTTATAAATCCGACGAAAACCCCGAAGGCATTATTCACATCACCCGCGAAGACCTCGCTTCCTATGTGGGCACGGTGAAAGAAACCGCCATCCGGGTACTCAAGGATTTAAAAGAGGAAGGCCTGGTGACTACCGATAACCACGCCATCAAAGTACTCAATGCCAAAGGGCTCGCCAGAGTTTGCGAATTATACGATTGAAATCCGGCGCTCCGACCGCTATTAAAACCAGGGCCGACCATGCCCGGGCATAAACGGCCAGGGAATTGCTACCAGGATAATAATCAGCGCAATAATAAACCATACAAACTGGCTCTTATTTGCTGCAATTGCCGATGTTGCCTTTTTTGCCTTGAAATACCCTACGTGAATCAACAACAATGCGAGGCACATCAATACGGCGTGTTCCAACACGAAAAACCGATCACTGCTGTTGCCTAACATTTCTTTAAACGCCTTTAATTTAAAATTGGTCCTGGCTTCCAGATTGACGTAAACCAAAACGAGGCCCACCAAAAATTGTATATCGGCAAAAATTAAAGTAAACAGTCCGGCTTTCTTTGTTTTGCCTGCATACGGCGCTCCACTGCTACGGCCTTTATTCGCAAAATAAATAGCTGCAATCAGTGCGATGAGTATCAGGTAGCGCAATGTGGAATGCAAATCCAATAAACCCCGGTACATCCCTTCGGGTATTGGAAATGACGGTATAGCACCATTTAATAATACTTTGGGCAAAATAGTAAGTAAATGTGTGTACATGATGGCCTGTCTTTTTTATTTTTTCAATAAACTTTTAAATTCCTCTTTTTTCTCATTGAATAATTTTTGTTGTTCGGGTGTAAGCACCGAGTGAATACTTTGCAGGAAATCCTGGCGGGCATCTTTCATGCCTTCCTTATCGCCTTCCTGCTTATTTTGTTTGCGCTCCTGGATAAATGTTCGCAGTGCGGCTTCGATGGTTGATGCCTGTGAATCGTTAATTCCCAATTGTGCTTTTAATGCATTGATAAACGCCTCAGCACGCTCTGCGCCGCCTTTTTTTGCGCCGCCGCTAAATTTTGAAAAAATGTTTCCCATTGTTAATAGAGTTTAAATGCCTTTGTTATAAAGATATATTAGAATTCGGAAATTCAAAATAAAAAGGCAACAAATCAATAAAATCTGTTGCCTTTTTGTTCAATGCTCGCTTAAAATCTGCCTCTGAGTGCAATGAAAATATTTCTGCCCGGAGCAGAAATGCCCGATGCAAATACCCTGTAATTCAAATCGAGAATATTTTCACATCCGGCCTGCACTTGCAGAAAATCCGTTATCGCATAGGCTGCTTTAAAGTTTAATGTAAACCAGGATGGCATACCATCAACACTTGCAGAACTCAGATTGTCCTCACCTCCGGTGATGTTGTAATCCTCGAGATGTTTCCACCCGTTATAGAGGCTGTAACACTCCGCATGGAACTTGGAAATCTGCAGGTTCAGCGATGTTTTACCGTACAACGGCGGTATGTGATCCAATGGCGAAGGCGTGCTGTCGGTTTCAATTCTGCCATAGGTATAATTGATATAACTGCTCAGCGATAAATACTCGGTAATAGTTATATCGATACCTGCATTGAAACCGTAAATGTACGCTTTGCCGAAATTCGTCGAAGTGAGCACCTGGCTCAACTCGCCGTCGTACATAATGGAATCCTCGCCGTTGAATGTGCCCGGTGCAGTGGTGAAGTAATTGCGGTACAACGTATAAAATCCGGTCACTTCCAACTCCACCACATCGCGGAACTCTTTCACGATTTGCAAATCGGTGTTGAACGTGTACTCGGGTTTTAAGTCGGGGTTGGGCACCACTACAATACCCGGTTCACTGTCGAACACCTTTGCGAGGTCATCAATATTCGGCGATTTGAAACCCGATGATTCCAGGAGTGCGATCTTCCAGCTATCCGACGGCAGGAAAGTCAAACCAATGCTGCCCGTGAGCGCACTGTTGTTCTGCGAAATTTCCGAATAGGGAAACGGGTAAAAAGTTGTATCGATGAAACGTGCATCCAATTGCGTGACATTGAAGCGCAATCCATCGTGTAAAATCAGCTTGTCACCCGCAAAACTCAGCGAGTGATTGGCATACACCGCATACATATTCATCTGTGAACCGCCATCCGGGTAACGTGTACTCTCAGGCGATACTTCATTTGAAAATATGTCGGTGGATGTCGCTACCGATTTGACATCATTTAAATACCCTTCGATACCGTAATGCAATTTATTCTTCCGGATATTCTTCATAAAATCCGCAGTGAGCCCGATTACGCTGACATTTTCGGTGCGGCTGGACAAGTCGGGCTTACCGAATCCCCTGTCGTTCCTACTCTCTTCAATCCACTGGTAACTCGCCGTAATATGCATGGCATCGTACAGTTTCGTGGATTGGGTATTGGTATACTGGTAAGACGCCAGGAACCTCGTCTGCGGACCGTAATACCACTCAGCGCTTTTCAATGTGTTCGGCCCGCTGCCCGCTCTCGTGAGCCGGTCGTACCGCGGCACGTCCGAAGAAGTCGAAAACTGCAGGTTCAATAAATGCGTATTTTGGATATTCGGCTGATATAAAATCTTTTCCAAAATATCGTACTGCGTATAACCGCTGGAAACCTGTTTGGTGGAGTCGGAGTTTTTAATAATGGTATCCACGCCATTTATGGTTTGCTGGTAATACGGCCTGAAGCCGAAGCTGCCGTACTTATTGTTCTTATTTGGATTGGCGCCGGCATGCAGATCGTCAAAATCTGAAAAAGTAACGGAAGTTAAAGATGCAATCTTTTTGCCCGCCAGATTCAAATCAAAATGAGCGGTTTTATCGCTTGCGGCAGTGCCGTATCTCGCCGATACATTACCGCTCGCCACGGCGTTGCCACCGGTGAGCAATTTGGGATCCTTCGACCGGAAATGGATAACGCCTCCGAGGGCATCGCTGCCGTAAACCACCGATGACGGCCCATAGGCGATTTCCACATTGTCGAGCATTGCCTGGTCCATCGTAATGCTGTTTTGCAGGTGTCCTGCCCGGTAGATAGCATTGTTCATGCGCACGCCGTCCACCACCAACAGTATCCTGCTCGCTTCAAACCCCCGCAGTATCGGGCTGCCGCCGCCGAACTGACTTTTCTGTACTAACACCTCACCGGTGTTCTGTAAAACATCGGCCATAGACATTGCATTTTCAAACGCAATATCCGAGCTGCTGATCACATTGATCTGTTGCGGTAAAGTGCGCAAGCTGTCCGGGAACCTGCTCCCCGATACTACCACCGGGTTGAGGTCGTACGTCTTGCGCAATATTTCCACTTTACTTCCCTCGGCTAAGGTGCTTTTCATGACAATAGCAGTTTCATAACCCATTTTGCTGAACAAGAGCATTTCAGTGGGCGCACTGCTGATATCGACCATCCCGTTTAATCCCGTTATGCCGATAATTTCATGGTCGGCCATTACCGCCACATCGGCTAAGGGATTATGCGTAGTCTTATCGATTACTTGCACAGTCTGTGCAATGAGATACACAGGCATGCAGCCCAGTATCATGCATAACATTCTTTTCATAGACTTATTTATTAATGATAAAATCAATCCGGCCACTACAGGATTGTATGACCGGTGTATTCATTGTCGCAATTCAACAATGCCGGCGGGGCGGCGGGAAGTCCACAGCCTGGAAACCGGGCAATAATCCCCCGGATGCTACCTGGAATTCGCAAATTGAAACAGGGATTTGAGCGCCGGTTAAATACTGGCAGGGGCTTATAAAAACTTTTATCTCAAATTTTATTTTGCTATTGCCGACCGGCATATCCGCATTGCCTGTAGGTGTATTATTATCTACCTGTTCATTGAGTTTTTTCAGGATATCTGTTTCGTGCTTATCGCGATAGGCGACAATGGTATAGGTGTCTTTTGAACGTGTCAATTCCACAATATCGTACATAGCGCCATTATAGATACATTCTTTGCCTTCGTCCACAAATACGAGCTGATCCGCCGGTATATCCTCGAGAGTAACTAAATCTTCTGCGTTAAAGCGGTGATGTACTGTCTGCTTAAGTTCAAGTGTTTTCCACCGGAAATGAAAATAAAACCCAGTGGTATTGTAAAGAAAAACGGGTAAAAACAATATTGCAAACAGCTTATTCAATAAGTAGGTTTTGTAGCCCCGGCGGGAATCGAACCCACATCAGAAGAACCGGAATCTTCCATTCTATCCATTGAACTACGGAGCCGTATTACCGGCAAAGTTAATAGATTGCAACTGTTAGCCAAGTGCTTTTATTGAAGAGCTGTAACTCCCGGATTCGGAGGAAATCCGGCTTGCCTTAACATGGTGAGCGGGTAGTACTTCGAAGCACTTGTCTTTTACCGGCAGCGCCAATGGCCAAAAACAGCGGACTCACAAAGCAACAATTGCAAATTTTTCCGAATTTTATACTATGAAACATTTGACAGGAATAACTGCAATAGCCTGTTTTGCATCGGTTGTATTGCAGGTGAACGCACAGGATGTTCAATTCTTCCAGGGCGACTGGCAGGCGCTGAATGCGGCGGCGGAATTGCAAAATAAGATTATCATGGTAGATGCCTACACCGACTGGTGCGGCCCATGCAAAGAAATGGATAAAGTCATGTTCCACGACAATCCAAGGGTGTCGGAGTATATCAACACACATTTTCTCGCCTATAAAGTGGACTGTGAACGGGATTTCGGACTGGTATTTTCCAGGAAATTCAAAGTATCGGGCTATCCATCCCTATTGTTTTTCAATGCGAAAGGACAGTTAATCGAACGCCAGCTCGGCTACGATTCCGATGAAGATAACTTTTTAGCTTCACTCGATGCAGTGGTTCACATGGATCAGAACGACACCTACGGATACGATGCGAAACTATTGGATATGCCCTGGCCGGATTTTTATGCGCAGGCGTATCGCAATGCGAATGACAGCACCTGGAAATTTCCAAAGGATGCGGATATCGGCGCATTTTTATTTCGGCAGGATGATCTCACCTCAGAAATCAGTTGGGCAGTAATGTGCCGATTCACATTGGATTCTGTTTTAACTGAAGTATTTAAGACGCATTTCGACACCTACCGGAAACTCTATAAAAAGGAAGCGGAAATCAAAATGCAAAGCATCCTGTTTGCCGAGGCAGTAGAGGCGGCGAAAGCCGGGGATGAAGTCAAGTTCAATCGAGTGATTGCCGAAGTAGATACCTACTTTCCCGGCGATCCCGATTTTTTGAAAATTCAACTTCAACAATACTTTTACAAGGCGACCAAAAATTGGGAATCCTATGCCGGTCTGATGAGCGCAACAATTGCAGAGGGAAAGGTGCCGGTAAACATCAACTCCATTAACAGCGCCGCTTGGACACTGTACGAGAAGTGCGACGACCCGGCCGTTCTCGAAATTGCAAAAGGGTGGTTTCAACCCTACCTGGCCACTCTGGACTCCTACCCCGCCATGGATACGTATGCCGCCCTGCTCTATAAATTAAACGATCTGGACCAGGCCGAATTATGGGCGAACAAAGCCATTGCAACCGGGAAACAAAACGGCATGGATGTTCAGGACACCGAATTGTTGTTGCAAAAAATCAGGGAAGCGGGCAATAAATAAACTTCGGAGAAGGATGCAATGAGCGATGATTACATCCGCTACTGCACAATAAAAACGGCCTCCCTTCGCGGCAATCGGCCTTTTGTGTAGTCCCGACAGGAATCGAACCTGTATCAAAAGTTTAGGAAACTTCTATTCTATCCATTGAACTACGGGACCAGCGGGTGCAAAGATAAAAATTCAATCCGGCTCTATCAGAAGTCGTAATACGCATTAAACAAATCGGTCTTAATGGCGAGCATTACCATCTGTGTCGGGAAATCCACCTGTTTGTTCTCAAACGAGCGCCTGAGATATTGCAATTCGATATTCATATTAATCCTGGGGTTCAACAGGTAACCCAGGCGCAAATCGACGCTGTGGATATGCGTTTTCAGACCTTGCCCGATATAATTGCCATAGGAATCGGGGAAATTCGGAATGGTATAATCGCTGATATAAATATTGCTGCCGACGTTGGAGTATTTAGAACTATCCAGGCCAATCATTGCAAACTGCAATTTCAGATTCACGTAATACCTGTAGAGAAACCGGTAGTTTGCAATGGCTATCCATTCTCTGAAATTGGCGCCGAGGGGATGGGCGATTGGATGATTGTAGTGCGCATAATTTTGTTCCGGGTCTTTATGGGCATAGGTATAGGGACTCGCCTGGTTCATTTCCAACTGGAAGATGGCTGCATGTTTATAATTATCGCTATTCAGATAGTACTTAACTCCCGCCTGTAAGCCTATTTTAGTCCGGTAAAATCCATCACCCGCCCTGGCTGCAGCTACGTCGAGATCGTCCAGCAAAAACTGCCCGTAGAGGATTGCATTATTGATTGGTTTCAGCTTCACATTTAAACCCATCAGTGCGTTATCCGGCGAACCCAATCCAAATTCAATCGGCCTGAAGAAAATAATCGGGTTCAGGTAATTCACATCGAGGCCGCGGTACCGGCTCGAGTCGTTTGCCATCCAGATAATGCCTTCGAACAAGCCGATTTGCAGCCAATCGCAGGCATCGTAACTCAGGTAATGATAGGAGCCCCACTTTCTCGATACGCCGATAAGCGAATCCACCGGCGCCATCGCATCGATATACTCCGTCCAGATATTGGTGTATTTTATTTTCCACACCTGGGTATTTATCTTAAAGAAAGGATAATAGATACTGTTATCGCTCAACAACATGGAGCGATACCCATCGCCGATAAAGTTTTTATCGGTACCCAGTTGAAAATTCACGTATTTGTTTGGCGTATAACTCACATAACCCGTGGCATTGGCGTAGTCGAAGGCTGTGGATTTGAAATTGCGCACTTTCCCCTGGCCGGGCACTACATTGTAATCCTTTACAAATGCAGTAACATAATCCGGGAACTTCGATTGATTTTCGCGGAAAGTAGTTGCAAAGCTGAACTTCCGTGCCGGGCCGATATCGCCATGCATTTCAAAGCCTCTCGTATTAATCCACACGCCCTTGCCGGATTCCAGCTCCATCCCGCCTGCGAAATTTATCAATGGATTAATTGCCAGATGAAAATCACTTGTGCTAACCGTTACCCAGTCGCCATATGCAATCCGGTTCCACACCTTTCCCATGAAATGTTCCCCTTCGGTTTTTTGCAGGGGAAATACCGCTTCATAGGTGATAATGGAATCCACTTCAGCAATGCGGTAAGGCTTCACCGCCGTATGAAACTGAACGCCTTTTTGATTAAGCGCCGGTTCATAAAAGTCGTAGATACTCCGGTTAAGCGGCAAATTGCTCTGCTGTGCCTGGGAGATGATAGTAAATAACAGTAAGAGTGCAAGAAGTAGTTTAAACCGCATTTTCGTTTCCTTTAAGCATGCTCCAAATTGTAAGGAATACAATTTTCACATCCAGCCAGAAGCTCCAGTTTTCGAGATACCACACATCGTATTGTACACGCTTGCGCATCATCTCCGGATCTGTGGTATCGCCCCTGTAACCTTTGGCTTGTGCCGCACCCGTAATTCCGGGTTTTACAAAATGGCGCACCATAAAGCTATTAACGATTTTGGAATATTCTTCCGTATGTTTCAACATATGCGGGCGGGGGCCGACAACAGACATCTCGCCAAGTAATACGTTGATGAACTGCGGCAGCTCATCCAGGTTGGTCTTGCGCAGTATCCTGCCCACCCCAGTAATGCGGGGGTCATCCTTTGTGGCCTGGCGGGTATCGGCTTCCTTGTTGACATACATCGTGCGGAATTTATAGCACAGGAACTCCCGGTTGCCTTCTCCCGATCTCTTTTGTTTGAAAAAAACAGGCCCCTTGGAAGAGAATTTTACCAATAGGGCTATAATCGGGAAGAGCCATATTCCGATCACCAGCATGAAAAATATAGAAAATGCAATGTCGAAACTGCGTTTTAAAATCCGGTTATAGAAATTATCCAAGGGCTCGGGACGGGAAGTGATTACCGGCACACTGCCATAATATTCCACATTCAACTTCTTAAATCTCGCCGACAGGTAATCCGTGAACTCGGGTATAATCCGGAAGCGAATTAAATTGTCATCGCAAAACGCCATCAGATCATTAATATAATCCTGATGTTTACTCGGATTTACGGCGCAATACACTTCATCAATATTATTGCTGAAACAGTACCATTTCACATCCTCATAACTCCCGGCAATTTGCTTATTTGCGCCCGCCGTAATTGCGTCCGCAAAATATCCCATAAACCTATAGCCAAACTCGGAGTGTTCGTTGATTTCTTGTACAAATTGCTGCGCAGACCTGTTTGCGCCGATCACGATGATGCGGCGGTAGTTTCCACCTTTTGCACGGTATTTTTTCAAATAGGTCTCAAATCCGATCTTCCACAAAACGTCGAGGACAAAGAAGATTCCATAGGTGTACATCAGCAACTCGCGGGATACGCTGTAACCTTTCAACACCACGATATAGGCAAAGGTGAACAGAATCTGGAAAGCCCAGACACGGGCAAATTTCAAGACGATATTCTCGTACTTACTCCGCCTGTTCGACTTATAATAATTGGTGATTGTAGTAACAAAAAACCAAATCAGGCCGATGGCGATGAGGAGAATAAAATATTTTTTATCCTGAATTTTTGTAAAGCGGTCATAACTGATCCACAATGCCAAAAAATAAGAAGCTACCAATAGAATAATATCTATCAGGAAATATACTAATTCTAAAAACTGGGAGTACCTGCGAACCATAATATCAGTTCAAATTCAAGATGTTCGGGTAGGGAAATAGGTTGCACGAATTGAGACCTTACTATCTGCATTCTCCAATTGTAAACGCTTTTTAACATAAACACTCCGTATATCCATTGCGATTCCTGTTAATGTATCATCCTTGAAAAGTTAAAAAGGGAGGCAGCGTACAGGTCGGCGTAGGCGGCCAGGCCTTCGGTGACGGTGACTGTAACCATTCCCAGGTTTTTCCCGAAATCAATATCCGATTTCGAATCGCCGACCATTACCGATTTCTTAAAATCGATGTCGGGGAATTGCCTTTGCGCCATTAAGGCCATGCCCGGGTTGGGTTTGCGGCAGTTGCACGACGCTTCATCTCCGAAATGCGGGCAATAAAAAACAGCATCTATCCTTGCGCCCACACTGTTAACACCGCTTAGCATAAATTGGTGGATGGCCGCCAAATCCGTTTCCGTGTAAAGTCCTTTTGCAATGCCCCGCTGGTTGGTCACTACGATAATCTTCGAAAAAAGCCCCGAAAGTGTTTTGAGCGCCTTCAGCGCCCCCGGCTCCCAGGCAAATGCATCCACCGATTTAACATAATCGCCCGGCAGGTGCGTATTGATTACGCCATCCCTGTCCAGGAATAAGGTCCAATTATTATCGGCGATATTATTCAAAAGATTCGTTTCGGGCATGAGGTCGGTTAAGATAAAAGATGTCTGTTTTTTGTAAAATCCTCTTGGGCTTTTTCATAATCGGCCGGTATCCCGATGTCGATAAAGTAATTATCAAATTCCAACCCGAAAATGGAATTTGAGCTGACACCCTTTTCAAGAATTTCGGTTTCAAAGGAAAATTTTTCACTTACCCCGGAAGGAAACACGGTTTTATCCATGCAATATACGCCGCCGTTTATCAATCCGTCCTCCACGTATTTTTTTTCATTGAAGGCGGTGATACGTCCCGAATCGGCTGTTTCCACCGTGCCATACCTGTCGAACTGATGCATGCGCTTTAAGGCGAGTGTAAGCGCCGCTTTATGTCTGGCGTGAAATTTCCGCAACCGCTGCAGATCCACATTAAAAAAAGTATCTCCGTTGATGATAAATGCCGAAGACCCTTTGAGTAAGTCGCTCGCCTTGTAAATTGCACCACCGGTACCGAGTGGCTCCTCTTCTATGGAATAGGCAACCCGTAAACCCAAAAAATTTTCACCGAAATAATCGATAATCACTTCCCGTTTATGCCCAACGGCCAGAATCACACGGTGGACGCCCTGCTGTGCGAGATAGAGCAGGATGAATTCGAGAAACGGTTTTCCCGCAACCCTTGCCATCGGCTTAGGCACATCGGCAACGACATGCTGCAGGCGAGTCCCCAGGCCGCCGGCCAATACTATGGCTTCCCTGATCATGGCCTTTGGAAAAGCGCATCTTCAACCAGCTCGCAAATGATATGGCCTAACATAATATGGCTTTCCTGGATGCGGGGAGTATCGGATGAGGGTACGTTTAACAGGAAATCGCAATTGTCTTTCATCTTGCCGCCGGAGGCGCCGGTCATGGCGACGATAATCATACCCTTTTGCCGGGCAACCTCGAATGCTTTAAGCACATTTTTGGAATTGCCGGAAGTGGATATGCCGAACAGAAAATCGCCTTTGCGGCCTTTTGCCTTCAGCACACGGCTGAATATCTCGTCGTAGGAATAGTCGTTGCCAACGGCGGTGATATAGGATGTATTTACATGCAGCGCTTCGGCATCCAGCGGATCCCGGTCAAAATAAAACCGGCCTGAAAATTCGGCTGCCAGGTGTTGGGCATCCGCTGCCGAACCGCCATTGCCACAGAATAATACTTTTTTGTCATTGCGAAATGCTCCAGCTACCTGCTCTGCAATCTGCTCGCACTGTGCCAGCATTTGGGGGTTTTGCAATATTTCATTTTTTACCCGTATGCTCTCGGCGATTACTTCTTTAATTCTCGTTATTTTACTTCCCATGTTGTTAATCCGTATTTACTGAATGTGAGATTATGTATTTCCCCCCCGAATTTCTTTAATGCGTTAATCACTTTATACCTCGTATTGCCCGGGCAATAGAATGTCATAAACCCACCGCCGCCGGCGCCGGAAATTTTTCCTCCCGTGGCTCCCGACTTCATGGCGGCTTCGTAAATCTCATCGATATTGTCGCTGGAAACACCTACGGCAGTTGCTTTCTTATTTTTCCATCCATAATCCAGGATATCGCCGATGCGGTTCAATTCTCCTTTCAGAATGGCCTCTTTCATCATATACGCCTGCTCCTTGAGGTTGTGCATCGCCTCAATGGATTTATCGCTTTTTTTCTGTACGTTGGAGGATTGCGCTTCGATAATATCGGATGAAAGCCGGCTGGTACCCGTGTAATACATCAGCATATTGAATTGCAATTCTTCCATATACTGGCTGCGGATGCGCAACGGATTTACAATCACCTTGTCGTCCTTGTAAAACTCCATAAAATTCCACCCGCCGAAAGTAGCGGCGTACTGATCTTGCTTGCCGCCGGCAAAGGCGAGGTCTTTCCTTTCAATATCATAGGCTAAATGCGCAATATCGTACTCGCCCAACGGCAATTTCAACCACTCGGTAAAGGCCCCCAGAATGGTAACAACCAGTGTTGAAGAAGAGCCCAATCCCGAACCGGCCGGCGCATCTACAAACGTATTTAACTCAAATGCCAATGGGGCGCCGTGATTAAAATCCTTTACCACCCGGTTATACACGCCTTTCAACAAGTCGAGTGTGCCATCCGTTTCCAGTTTTGAATTCGATTCCAGTTCCAAATGCACGTCCTGGTCCATTGCGTGTAATACAATCTTATTATCCTTGCGGGGCATGATGGTTGCGTATGCATATTTCTGAATCGTCGCATTTAAAATACATCCCCCGTAGATATCGCTATATGGGCTCACATCTGTTCCACCACCGGCCAATCCAATGCGCAGGGGAGATTTACTTCGTATAATCATAATCTGTTTCCACTATTGTTGTAATGAATGTATTGTGTTTTGATGTGCAAAGATGCGTAAAAGACGTGAAAGTGTTTCCACAAGTTGGTTTGTACAACGGTTTAACGGCGAATTAATTTCTTCTAAATTAACGGTTTGCGCCTGACAATTTTTACTTTTTAAAGAGTTCCTTTATAAAAATGCCGACGAATTGCATGTCGTCGATAAAATAGCGTTTAAACAGGCGGCCCGGCTCCTGGGTAAATCTGAAAAACCATTCCATCCCCATCTTTTGCCAAATGGCGGGCGCTCTTTTTTTAATGTCCAGGTAAAACTCATAGCTGGCGCCCAGCAACAGGCACAGGGGCATTTTATGTTTGGGCAATCCCTGTTGTTCCAGGTGTTCCAGCAATGCAAAAGCGATATAATTCTGTTTGGGGAACCGGATGCCGAGGAAGACATACTCCGGTTGAAATACATTGCACAGCTTCAGTAAATCCGCAGTGATTTTCTGCAGCGCTTCCCGGTCATCTGCTTCAAAAAACGGTGGCACGTAATACTCGAGAGCCGGATACTCCCGCCGGAGCATACTGCCGACTTCTTCGGAAGGGGCTACCAGAACGATGCGCTTGTTATTGCCGGTGAGCAGTTTCCACAGCAGCGGAAACAATTCGCTGCCGGGCAGTCGCCGGGCCAGCGGTTTTCCCAATAATTTGGAAGCCCAGATGATCGGTTGACCATCGGGAAGGATATAAAAGGACCGGTACAAACGCTCCGCGACATCCGCATATTTCTGTTGATTGAGTTTTACCACATCATCCACATTCGGCGTAAACAACAGCGGCAATTTATTATTGGAATCCGGAAATTCACCGTGAAAATGCAGTATGGAATGCAATACGGCATCAAAGGATGTGTCATTGATAAAGTCGAGATGAAATATACGGGTGCGCTTTAACATGCCATTCAATGCATTTACCGGTTATCTGCTGCGCAAATAATCAATCATGTCTCTGATGGTTGTCTCCAGCGCATAGGACTGCTGCCATCCGGTGTCTTTTTTCAGCCGCGACGAGTCGCCGAAGATAATCGGTTCATCCGTTGGCCTCAACAGCGCCGGATCAATTTCATAAGGCAAGTGCATACCCATATAGTTTTCAATCAGCGGAATAATTTCACTGATGGTGTATGTCTTTTCGCCGCTGATATTATATACCTCGCCCCAGGTTCCCTTTTCACTTAATAAAATCAATGCGCTGACCAGGTCACGCACGTCGGTAATTGCCCGTTTGGTATTCAGGTTGCCGACTCTCAGGAACTGCGCTTTGCCCCGCTCAATATTTACAGCACGCATCGTGAAGTCGGAGGTCACATCATTTGTTTTTCTCGGGCCGGTAGTATTAAATATTCTCGCCCGTATGGTGCGGAGATTATCATTTCTGAAATACTGATAACTCAACAGGTCCTGCGCCACTTTACTCACGCCGTAGGGATGCAGGGGCAACAGCGCCACGTCTTCCGAAATCGGCGTATTTTCAGGCGTGAGCGATGCGCCGTACTCTGCGCTGGAACACGCCACCACCACTACGGGATTATAACCGGTATCCGTTTTCTGTACCGACTTTATCGCTTCAAACACATTTACTGTGCCGTTCACATTGGTATCCATTGTCTCCTGCGGCCGCTCCCAGGAAACCGTCGGGTAACTCTGCGCAGCGAGATGAAATATTTTATCCGGTTTGTTGTCGGCAATGATTTGCCGGACACTTTGATAATACCTCACATCGCATTCAATTAAGGTGCACTTATGCCGGATGTCGTTCAGGTCGGTTGTCGGTTTATAGTAAGAGCCGATAATTGTATGGGCGCCTTCCGCAAACAGGTAGTCAACCATATGTGAGCCGACCATCCCCCCCGCTCCCGTGATATATATGTGCATTGTCGTTTATTGATTTTTATTAATTCTAAAAAATTTCAGGTTGCAAATATCGGAAAAGTAAACGCCAATTTCCCGTTCAGCTATTGGCATCCCGTTAATTCTCAACTGTGGCTGCGCTTCATTTGTCGTTATTGGCGAAACCCCAATTTTGCTGAAATAATAATTGCCGTTATTAAAACACCGCCCCAAAAAACGGCATTTTCTCATGTATGCAATTTGCCCTGAACTTATCGCAAACGCTTCCAGTAAAAAATGCGGAAGATGTTCAGAAACTCGTACAAAGGCTGAGCGTACCAGGGTTCTTTAATATGGTCCCACGATGCCGGGAATGTATATCCCCAATAGCGCATAAACGGGCCAAATACAGCCTTTGCCCTGCGTTTCATGGCATCCGTTTGGTAATAACTCCAAAAATCGGTCTTCTTCTCCGGCGTTTTATTCGCCTGGGGCAAATCCCTGTTTACAGGTAACCCGGCAGCAGTGAATATTTTTTTGTAGTCCGAAGCGAGGTTTTCAAACCGGATAATAAAATCGAATTGTTTATGCGCCACCACGCTCCAGTTACTGTACGGCCAATGGAAGAATTTAAAAAAATAGGACTCGAAGGTCGCATTGTGTTTTTGAATATACGCAAAGCGTTCGGCGTCCCGGTTACGGGCGAGTTTTTTGCGCAGCCATTTGCCGGGTCTTTTTCTGCCGGATGAGAAGCGGCCGTCCAAATCGGTCTTGTATTTAAAATACATGCTCACCGTCTGATCCAACGGATTGCGGATACTGCCGATGACCGTATATCCTTTCTGCTCTGCATTTGCCGTCTTTAAAAAATCGCCGTAGGTGGCGTGTTTGTTTAATATGGCCTCACAACCGTACTGCTCGCGGATCTCCTTGGAGATAGCAGAGGTGGCTGTCAGCGGTAACTCGACAAAAACAAATTTATACCTGTGATCTATTACCATGACTGTTCTGAGTTATAAAAATTAAATGACTGCATCCAGGATTTTATACAAACTGTCCCACGTATAATTTTCCGCTGCCGTTTGTTTTGATTGAGCGGCAATTTGTTCCCATGTATTTTTTTCTGTGAGTAAAGCAGAAATATACTTTATAAAACCCTCATGCGTATCATCGATAAAAATATCTTTTCCATGTGTTACTTTCAACGCCTCGGCGCCGATGGTGGTTGTGACAATCGGTATCCCCCTGCACAAGCCGTTAATAGTTTTCACTTTCATCCCGCTGCCAAAACGCAGAGGGATGACGTTCACTTTGCAGGTGGTGAAATACGCTTCCAGGTCCTCCACAAACCCGGTGATGATAATATCGCTGTATTTAGCAGCGAGCGCCTTCAACCGCTCATCGGGATTTTTGCCGATGATGTATAATTTCAATTCGGGGAATTGCCGTTTCAGTTGCTCCCAACACCCTTCCGCAAACCATATCAACCCGTCGATATTTGCCTCCCATGTAAGCGTACCCACATACACCAATGCATTGGCAAGGCGATCGTAATCGGGTATGGGCAAATGAATTTGCGCATCATCGCCGATATGCAGGAATTCTACAAATTTCTCCGAGCGCTTCTTTGCGTCCGGTTCCAGGTTTTCATTGTCATTGGGCGCACCGAGCACGACATCTGCCCGCTTGCAGTACCGCACCTCCCATTGCCGGATGCGCTTTGCCTCCAGTTCAATTACCATTTTCTTCAGCGGATTGGCCTCCACTTGTGCATAGCGGCTCCATATCAGGTATTCTGCATTATGCGTCCTGAATATCACCTTGCCACTGTATTGCGCCGGAATGTATTGCATTGCCTCGTAATGCTCGACAATTATCACATCGAAGCCGTCGGCAATAGCATGTATCTTTTCCTTAAAACGCTTTGAATAACTGCGCAGCATATTAATCGTAATACCCTTTGCATAACTGCGCAGGAGATTCAAGGGCGTGCGTGGCACATTCAACACTTCAAAGTAATGATTGGCAATTCCCGTTTCGGCGATAAAGGCATCTTTGTATTGCACATCCTCTCCCTTCAGGAAACAGGCGAAAAACAAATCGCAATGCGCATGCAGATAGGTGGCGAGTTTATAACTGTTGAACAGGCTCGCCCCGTGGTTTGTCGGATACGGCAAATGAATGGTAATATGCAGCACTTTTTTCCTGCCCATAATTTTCTCAAGGATTATTTAATCAATCTGCGTTTAATTGCTTCTCTCATATTCTTCATGCGGTGCATGTTAAACAGCAAAGCGAGAACAATTTTAAAAGGAAAAGAAATATAGTAATACAAGAGCACCAGCGGATTTGATTTCAAGGGTGCTATGGTATAGCCGTATTGCAACATAAACTTTTTACAAATCTGTTGGCAGATATGCACTTCGGCATTATTCAAGCCGCCTTTTTCCCAATTGCCGGCACGCTCCGGTTTTATGCCCAGGCTGTCGGGGGCATCCGCCTCATTGCTGGAGCCCACCTGCGGGATGTGTAACATCGTGTCCCGGAAATCCAGTCCCAGGAATTTGCATAGCGCTTCTACCTCTGTATCGGGCGTTTCGACAAGGTTCTCAAACAAAACGGTGCGCACCCGGTCGTGGTGGGCAAAGGCCAGGGCAGCCTGCTGCGATGCATTCCACAACTTTGAAATCGTAATGGGATGATAATTTATTCTCAGGCGGCGCTGCTCCTTTTTGGTCATAAACGATGCCCCCATATTGCGCCGCTGCCATTTCCGCTTTTGGGACAACAATACGCCCCGCGGGTCCCGAACCATATTAATCACCAATGCTTCCGGAAATAACTTGAGTATCTCGCCGATATAAAAAACGTCCTGCGGCGTCTTTTGGCAGGGAATCACCTTACGGTGGAGATGCGTTTCATAAAACATAAACGCCCGAAATACCGCATGCGGATGGAGTTTGCCCTCCATGGAGTCCACCACCTTTTCGGCGTCTGCCCTGTGCAATGCGCCATCCACCGCTGCCAGGTAACCGTTGCGCTGTATGAAGAATAACCGGGAGGCTAATTGTATCGCATCCTCCCTGCTCAACACTTTTTGGATATCCCCGGAACTCCACAATTGCTCGAAGAAGTGCATTTCCTCCAACATGAAGATATCGGGATGTTGGCCCAACACCCGCCGCATCATGGTAGTACCACTGCGTGAATTTCCTACGATAAAGAATATTTGTCCTTTTTCTTCCCCCATTGCAAAACCGGGCAAAACTACGCCGAAAAACTCATCAAAGGATGGGATTGAATTAAACAGGCATTGGTTGCCATTGCAATAACAAATATTTGTTTATAATGCCTAAAAAATCAAATAATGTCTTAAAAATTGTAAATTTTTTAATAAAATGTGCATTATTGATACAAAATGTACAAATAAATATTTAGTTTAGTACCGATTAACCAATTGTTTTGCATTAAAACACAATGTCATGAACCGACTAAACAATTTAAAACCCAACAGATTACAGGTATTTACATTATTGACCTTGCTCATCGGAGTAATGAACATCCATGCACAGGGTAGCAGTTGGATGCCATTTATCCTGGTGTGCACTGTATTCGGCTCTTTATTGATTGCCGGTATGATCAGCATTGTGCTCCGCAAGAAGGAGCATTGATCTTATTTGCCCCAGTTGAGCAGGTCATCAATCGAGGTAACGGCTACGTAATGGTAGCCCTCTCTTGCTTTTGCATAAATGGATTTTGCCATTTCCATGCCCTTCGGTGTTTCAGCCATAGCTTTATACAAGGGCATTAAAAACTTGCGCCGGCCTACGGATATTAAAAACTGTTCCATAGCGCTGTAAGCAGGTGTATATTGTTTTCGAATAGCAATTTCAAACCATTTGTCGGCAATTTCGCTGTTGCCGGTTTGCGTAAACCCAAAGGCCTTATCCAGTGCAGCCATTTGAACGGTATCCAGGTTATCCGGCAATTTAGAGAGGAAGCGCAACCATTCATGCGTTGACCAATTCTGCACCGCCAATGAACCGGGAGCGGCACCACGTGCGTATTGAGCCGCAGCCGAATCCACGAGGTTAAACCGCTCGGAAACCACTACCGGGCAATTATCGGGGATGCCGGGGCCGAATATCCATGCATTGATATTGACGCCTTGAAACTTGGCGGGATCCTTACTGATCAGGTTGGTATTCAGGTAATCGATAAACTTGTCAGAGGTCATGGGTTTAAAGGCATTATCGGCGAAATACCCTTTGAGGAACGCATCCCAGGTTTCTCTCCCGGCAGTATTTTCAAGCAATCGCAGGAAATAGGCGCCTTTGTTATAGGCGATATCGGTCATGCCCTCATCGGGGTCGCGGCCATCCAGGTTAAGATGCAGATGTGTGTCGGGAGATTGGGGACCCAGTTCATCCACCGTAGCTTTCAGTTCGGAGTATTCCAGGGCAGCCAGCATATCGGCGTAGTCCTTGCCGTACACTGCTTCCATGATTCTGCCTTCAAAATACACGGTGAAGCCCTCGTTGAGCCAGAAGTCGTTCCAGTTGGCATTTGTAACTGTATTTCCGCTCCAACTGTGCGCCATCTCGTGAGCGACCAGCGCCACCAGCGACCTGTCGCCGGCGATTACCGTAGGCGTGGCAAAAGTCAGCCTCGGGTTTTCCATTCCGCCGAAGGGAAAACTCGGGGGCAATACCAACACATCGTATCTGCCCCAGCTATAGGCGCCGTACAATGCGCCGGCTTTTTCGAGCATGGTCTGCATATCGGCAAACTCCCAGGCAACGGCATCGACAAATGAGGGCTCCGCATACACGCCCGTCTGTGCTCCAATTGCCCGGAATTCCAGGTCGCCTGCAGCAAGCGCCATGAGGTAAGAAGGTATGGGCGTTTCCATTTTAAAATTATACTTGCCGGTGCTGTTTTTTTCCTGCGGGTTTTCTGCACTCATCAACGCCAGCATTCCCTGCGGCACCTGCACTTCGGCGGTATAGGTAAACCGCACACCCGGGCCGTCCATACAGGGCAACCAGGTGCGGGCGAGTATCGCCTGCGACTGGGTGAACATGAACGGGAATTTTTTATCACGTGTCTGGGCAGTATTTAACCATTGCACTGCGGCTGCATCCGGCGAGCTCGTGTAGTCGATCTGCACAGTCCTGGTTCCAGGCTTAATGGCGATAATTAGCGGCACACCCAGGTACTCTTTTCCTTGAATGGTATCGCCTAATCGCCATGTAGTTTCATTGCCGCCGTCCAGCGTTATGTGTTGAATGTGCAATCCCTTTGTATCGAGAATCAGCGTATTGGCAGTGTGATCACTTAAATGCCACACTGCACTTGCGGTGATAACTTGCTCGTCAAAGTCAATTTGCGCCTTCCAGTCGAGATGCGTTACCGCAACTTCAGCCGAATTGGCGAAGGAGTGTTTATCGGTTGCCATTTCCAGGATTTGGGATGAATTGAGGTTAGTTTCCTGCTCCTTACACGCAATCAGGCACAGCGGTAAGGCAAATAAAATCACATAGCGCATTTTCAAAAATTTATACATGGTGTACCTGCAAGTGCAGGGACAATTACGTCAAGCGGCAATACCGTTTACAGGTAATCCAATGCCAAGGCCCAGGAAGTAAACATAAATGGCAGAGACAGCCAAAAGAAATGACTCATGAACAACACCATATACACGAATACGGCGGTAAATAAGAGGCCAAGTAACACATATTTCATTCGGCTTTTCCTGGTATTTCCTGTTTTTTCCATTGTTAAAAGTTTACGTCGGCAAATGTAGGCTAAAAATAGCAAGTGTAAAAATTGAAAATTACACAACGCTGTTCTCCGCAATCAGCCGTGCAATGCGGTCGGCCAGGCGCTCGGAAGAAAGTTTTTCACGCATACTGTCCACAACGATGGGAAAGGCAAACGGCGTAAAGCAGCCTGTGTGGCAGATGCAAATTTCCGAGGTGGCGAGGCGCATATACACTTTACGCAATCGGGCGTGTTCGAAATGATCGTTTACAATCTCATTGTATGCCTGTTTTAACAACAGATTGTCAGGATCGTACTGCATCAGTACATCGAACATCAACTGCGAACCCGACTGCAGGTGCCGGTTTTTCTTTATCCTCCCCGGGAAGCCGGTGAAAATCATTCCCGAGATAATGGCGATATCCCGGAATTTACGCCTGGCCATTTCCATGGCATTTACACTTTGCATCACCTCTGTTTCGAGGTGGCGGCTATCCAGTAAGGAACGCAACAGGGCTTCGGTGATGTCGAAGGTCTCATTGCACAACAGTTCAAATCCGTAATCATTCATGGCGACGGAAATACTGACTGGCTTGACCTTGCTCAGGCGATAGGCCGTTAAACTCGCCATTACCTCATGAACGGGGCGGCCTTCAAATGGGTAAAAGAACAAGTGCATGCCATCTTCCGCACAGGTGATTTCCACCAACAATTGATTGGGTACCGGAATTGCGGAGCGCCTTCGCTGTAAATCGAGCAGCGGCTGTAACTTCTGAAATTCCCGTTCGCCCACGCTGCCAGCATGTGGCGCTCCCAATTGCCGGCGTATCAATTCGGACATATACGATGACAACGGAATGCGTCCGCCGAGGTAAGAAGCAGTAATTGCCTTTTGTTCTTTTGCCTTTTGCACGTAAGCGGTCATTCCCACGCACATCAGAAACTCCAGGCAATGGCCTGCAAACCAAAACACATCACCGGGTTTTAATTTTGAGATAAAATATTCCTCGATGGAGCCGAGGATTCCGCCCCGCTTCCACCGGATATTTACTACCGGCTCGCTGACAATGGTGCCGATCTGCAGACGGTGACGTGTGGCCGAAACCCTGTTCATAATGCGATACACGCCGTGCACTACGCCGACTCGCACAAATTCATCGTAAGCGCCCAATGCGGCGCCTCCGCGGGTTATGCATTGCAAACACCATTGCCACTCTGCATCGCTGATCAATTGATAGGCATGCGTAGTCCGTATTTCTTGCAGCAATGCGCTTTGTATAAATCCCTCGCCGATGGACAGCGTAACCAAATACTGCACCAGTACATCAAAACACAGCACCTGAGGTTCCCGCCTCTCGACCACATCCTCCCGCAATGCTTGCTGCAGTGCACTGATTTCCACCAGCTCCAAGGCATGCGTCGGTACGAAAAAAATTTTTGAAACCGCACCGGGTTGATGCCCGCTCCTTCCGGCCCGTTGTTTGAACCGGGCAACACCCTTGGGCGATCCGATCTGGATCACGGTATCTACCGGGCGAAAATCGACGCCGAGATCCAAACTGCTCGTCGCTATAACCACCCGCAGTGTGCCTGCGTGCAGCGATTCTTCCACCCACTGGCGCACTTCCCGGCTCAATGACCCGTGATGCATGGCTATTACCCCGGCAAGCGACTCATCAAATGCGAGTATTTGGTGATACCAGATCTCAGCCATTGCCCGGGTATTGGTAAATATCAAAACCGTTTGAGCCGAACGTATTATTTCGACAATTTGCGGCAGCAGTTTTAACCCGATATGCCCCGCCCAGGGAAGCACCTCGATATGCTCCGGCAACACGGTGTGCACCTTTACTTTCTTTTGGATATCGCTGCGAATGAGTGCTATTTTTTCTTCCGGAACCGCATTGCCTACAAGTACTTCCATCGCCTCCACCAGGTTGCCGATTGTTGCGGAAATACCCCAAATGCGCATGTGCGGCGTTATATTTTTCAAACGGGCAATGGCGAGTTCAACCTGCACACCCCGCTTGCTGCCCAATAATTCATGCCATTCATCGACAACCACAACTTCCACATTCTTAAACAAGTCGGAATACCCGGGAGAACAAAACAACACATGCAGACTTTCGGGAGTGATGATCAAACAATCGGGCATGTGTTTTTTCTGGCGTTGCTTGACTGACAATTGCGTGTCTCCTGTCCGCAGCTCCACTTTCCAATCGAGTCCCATCAAATCGCAGGCTTGCTGCAATGCATTGCCGATATCCTTTGCCAATGCCCGCAGTGGGGTGATCCAAAGCGCTTTCAGCCCCGGCGCAATCACCTGGCCGTCTTTCTGCTTTTGCAAGTGGGCACAGATGAGCGGAATAAACATGGCGTAGGTCTTGCCGCTGCCCGTCGGCGCATTCAACAGGCCGTGCATGCCGGACGCATACGCCTCTGCCAACTGCAACTGGAAGGGAAAGGGCTTCCAATTTTTTAACGCATACCATTGATGGATAAATGCCTGCATTCAGGGCAATAAAAATACGACGCAATGCGCAGTATAAATCCTGATTGACAAATACAACATATTGACAGGCGATTGCCGTGATGTGCGGTTTGCAATCCCATGCATTTCAACCCGCAGGACTTCGCTCCCTTCCGGTCAATCAATTACCCCTTAAAACGTATAACCTACATGCAATGAACCCCGTAATACAGCGGACGCATCGTTGTCGTATTTTGAATATACAGGCATATCTATGTTAAATCCCACATTGGTGTTTGCGATATTATATTCCAAACCCAGTGTGGCATAGATATTTACACCGCTGGTACCGTGCTGTTCATAACCGTAAAATTCATCGTAATCAATAAACTCGGCTATTGAGCCCGCCAATGGTGAAAACGTATTTTTCCCTGCAGATATCCTGTAGGATGCCATTGCGGTGGTAATATGCTGATTGCCGTATTTATAGTTATGCGCATTTTCAGTATTATACTTGAACAGGTAATTTGCAAATACGCCTAAATTATTCTTAAAATAAGAGAAGCGCAAACCGGTCATCACATCCCAACTGCCAGACCCCGCCGACATGGCGGGCGGGACATCCTCCTCGCGGTAGGCGCTGTAAAATTCTCCCGACGGCATTTCCACCCCTGCCTTCAAATAGAGATTCCAATTGGAATCGGACGTGTCATTACTGCCGAGGATTTTAATATGGTTCAGCCAACCGATATCGCCTAATCCACTAACCTGAAATGGTGCAGCATCGGCGACCTGGTAACTGTTGAACACATACGGGACGTACAGTTGCATATCCCAGCGATTGCGGAGCACTTCCACACTACCGGTAAGCATAGTCGAAATATACCTGGAAAAAATATCCGCACCGGAAAATTCATCGAGTGTATGCATACCGCTGTAGGCGCCCTGCAGACTGACAAAATTGGAACCGGTATAATTCAGCAGCCCGGTATAATTCAGCGATGTCTGACAACCGCACATATTACATGCCCGGGACTGAGGCGCCGCCAACAATAATACTATTGCCAGCGACAAAGCATTTTTTACAAATTTCATCTTTAAGGATTAATTGTAAAATGAACTGTTTTTGAATCCGCATCCAATGCCGTTTCATCCATCCCCCAACTGGATGCACGCACGATGCAATTGGAAATTTCGCTTACGGCAGGGATCACATGGTCGTGATATTGAAACAAATCCTGGGTATGGGGCATATCCTTGAAATACAGAATTGTGTCTCCCGTAGTTTCATTCAGCGCCAGGATTTCCACATTTTGAATGGAGCCTTCCACTTCAAAATCTACTTCGATATGTAATTCCTCGCCGCTGCTCATTACCATACCTTCATCCGGTTCGATAATTGTAATTTTCGCTTCGTATTTCCCAATCGGCGAATCGGTTTTATTGCATGCCGCAATTATTATGGATAGTGTTACGGCAATACAGGCTGTATATATTATTTTCATTGTAATAATCGGTTTAGTGTGAATAAAAATTGTAATGATATCAGTGTAGTCTGCTAAACTGATTTTGGCGGCGGCGCCAATATTCCCGGGTAATAATCACCCGGTATTTCATCCGTAAATTGAGTAAAGCCTATTACAGATACCGATCTGCTCCCGGTGTTTAAAACTTCAGCGGCGAGATGCGATGTCACTTCATAGATATGCATCGTCTCTGCTGAGGAGGCAGGACCGTTATTTTGATTTGCACCGTACTGTTCCAGCATGTCCGACAAGTAACATTTTCCGCCGCAAGTGGAGTTCTCGGCAAAGCGGTTAATACATTTATTTTGGCTGATATATCTTTTGTTGAGCGTGTAAGAACAATTCAAAACAAACGGGTAACTGATCGCAACCAGATAGAGTGATAAAAACCCAATGGATAATGCCCGTTTAAAAATCATAGCAATTCAAAAATACCTTAAATAAGAACATTTAGAAAAGAATAAATGTCAATTTACAATTATTTTCAAAATTAGAGTGAACGAACTGCCGGAAGGTTACAGGTAATAAGACAATGCACTCTTAAAATACCGTTTCTCAGGTGTTAGAAAAATCAATTAACGGTATTGCCAAACAGTGCGCTGCACAAGAATTTTACCTTTTTAAAGATACCGGGCACAAAGCGCAGGTAAATCAAAACCGTCTTCACATACTGACGCCTGAATATCCCATACCATTTTTGATCTACGTTAACAGTTTTACTCCAATGCATCATATTCTTCCACAGCAAAAGCCGGTTGCGGTAAAAGTATTCTTTGCCGGAGGTGATGCGGTTATTGCCATGCACCCGCCGCACCGCCACGGGCGTATCGTTGCCTGCGGAATAGAGCCGGGAGGTAATAGCCAATTTTAAAAGCAATTCGGTATCCTGGCTCAATCGCAAATTACTAAATCCACCTACCCTTTCAATCGCCGGTTTTTTAACGGTGAGCGTATCGATACTGAACCAACCTGCATTTCCCAGTGGAGACATTTTTAAGGCCAGTTGATCGGGAGGCACTACGCCGTGCATGCGTGTCAGAGTGTGCGTGAACCTGGACTTCCAAAGCCGTTCGTCGCCGGGTGTTTCAAATTGTATCCCCAGGCATCCGTATGCGCCATCTGCATCGGGATGTAGGGCAAATAGCGCTTCGGTAGCATCGAAGCGGTTTGGCAAATACACATCATCGGCATCTAAAAAGGCGATGTACGGGAATGTCGCCTGGCTGATTCCGAGATTTCTCGTCGCACCGGCGCCGTGATTTTTTTTATCGGCATGCTGAAAAAATTTTACGGCGGTGTACGACTCCGCCAATTTCCGGCATATTGCAGCAGAATCATCCGCAGATCCGTCATCCACTAAAATAATTTCGCCAACACAGCGATGATGCAGTGCGGATTCAACGGCCTCGGCGACGAAAGCAGCCGCATTGTAAACCGGAATTATAACGGACACCTGCATCAGGATGCAACATTAATCTGTAAAGTGCCTCGCAATGTATGAATGTATTGTTGCCGGTACGCAGGATACTCCCGTTGCCATCGCAAGGCGGTAGCTTGCATGTCGGGCCTGCCTGCATCGTCGGCAAGTACAATAGCCGTTTCAGACAACATCCGGCTGAGCCGCGGCAAGGCCGGATACCTGCTCAATGTACCCGCTTTTTCGGGTGGCCCATCGATAATCAACAGGTCGCATTTTTCAGCCGGCAACACTTCAGGATCATACCATACATACGACTGTTCATTGACTTGTTGTGAAACTAAAGGCGCATACACAAAATGAATATACGCATCCAGGTTATTGAGCGATGCGTAATAGCGACATTGATCGAGATACGTTTTGTCGGCATCCACCGAAATGATTTTACCCTGAATGCCGAATTGTTTCAAACATGCCGCTGCGATAAGCGTCGTCCGGCCGCTGCCCAACTCCAGTATCGCCTTTGGTTTCCCGGTTTGAATTGCATTTGCTAATACAAAGGCAAAATCCGGGGCAATGGTAAAGGAGGTGATTAGCGGCATTTTCAACTGCATCGGGTAAGCGGCATAGAACAATCGCCAGCCGTCGCCAATTGCCGACTGGTCATTGCTCTTTTTCACAATCTTGTCCAGCGCATTGCGGTCAACCACCCGCAAGGTAAAAAACAGGATTGCAAAACCGAGGGCTATGGTTATGATTACGTAACCTTTCGGCAAGACCGGTTCGATTAAACAACCGGCTGTCACCAGGATAATGAAAACGCCCACACTGTAGAGGAGATATGTTTTGTGTTTGAATGTCGCCATGCCGCAATTTACAGATTATTAATCACTGCAATCGTTTCATTAGCTACATCCTTCCAGGAGCGGTAGGTGTAGTTCTCTTTTTTCCTCGCTCCGTATTCCATAATCCACTTGTAAATCTCGCTAATATCGCCGGATATAAATACATCCGTGCCGGCTTCGTCTTTCAAGTGCCCCGACGGTGTTGCCACCACTGATAGTCCATTCGCACGGTATTCGTAATACTTCAGCGAACTTCCGTAATAATCGTGGTAACGGCACCACAGATGATCGTCGTAAAACGCCATACCCACATCTGCTACCGAAATAATAAAAGCCACCTCTTGCCGGGTGAGCCCTTTATAAATATACACCCGTTCGAGCGATTGAAATGTGTATTCCACATGCCTGTCATTGCTGATAATAATTATACCCAGGTCTTTGTCGCTGATCTTCGCCAACGTCTCCACCATGGAAATTCCCTGCCAGGGACTCGCCGTACCGGACCATAATGCGATTTTCTTATGGACATTCCGAATATCCATAACGGATGCATACACATCTTCATCCACATTTTTAAAGTCCATATCGAAATGCTCCCCGCCATTTTCAATTTTTACAACGTGCCTGGCATGTAAAAATGTGCGGCAGAAGTCTGCGAGCATATTACTCGGTGCAATTACTACATCCGCAAACCGGAGGTAGAAGCCCAATCGCTTTTCAATAAACCGGATACGGGAATCCGAATACCCTTTTGTAACGATCAATTCATCGGGTAATCCGTTTATTTCTACCAGTACTTTTTTTCCGAAGATTTTTCCCAGCAGCGGCAGAAGTCTCGTATATCCCTCGGTATGCACCCGCACATACACGTAATCGCTTTGAAATATCGCCTTCAGTATATATTTAAAGCGGGGCGGGTAACAGGTGCTGATTGAATCGGGCTTATCGGGGAAAGTGAACAACCGGAAACCGGCTGCACAGAGATAGGTTACCAGGTAATAACCGTGAATGGAAGAACCGCCCTTTACCGGAAAATGCGAGGGATAAAAAAATGCTATCTTCTTAAGGTGATCCAAGAGCTTGCCTTTTTGAGGGACGCCACAAAAATAACCCAATTATTATTGTTCGAAAACTGCTCGCATTTACCTGTCCCCGATGGTAAATCCCGGCTGTTTACGTGTTATTGGATTATTCGTTTACCCGTCGTTATGCCTTCGCCGGAGGTGTAATGTTTTGAATGCACTTCCCCACTGATTCAATGGCCGCATTGCATTATTTGTTTTACAGGTAACTTCGCTATTTTTATTCCATTTGAATCTCGATATATTTTTCACTTCAAAAATGGCGATACATCAACCATATTCAATATATAATGCATAGGGAACCCACTTTCGGACTTGCAATTTCGACGCTGAACGACGGCATTTTCCGCATAGCGGCTCTGTGTAATGCCGGATTTGATGAAGTGATAATAGTGCATCAAATAACCCAAGTGGAAAATCTGCAGCGCTACCATGCCGAACACGACAAGTTATCAGCCTCAACAATTAAAATAATTGTGCAGCGGGAAACGGGTTTATCGAAAAGCAGGAATGCGTGTATTGAAAATGGCGTTTCCGACTACCTGTTGTTGTGCGATGATGATAATGCGCTTACCGAAAATCTGAAAGAGCGGTTAATGCAGGCTGTCAATCCTTATCGGGAAGCGGCGGTACTCTGCGGTATCATGTTAAGACCGGATCGCATGCCGGCTAAACGGTACAACAGTCAAAGTGTGGACCTGACACTGCGCCAGGCCGCAAAGGTGAGTTCCTGCGAAATGGTTCTGAACCGGCAATGGGTACAGAAACACGGCATTCGGTTCAATACGCAGTTCGGTTTAGGCGCTACTTACCCGGGTGGAGAGGAATTTATTTTTATCCGCGAAGTAATGCATGCGGGCGGCAGTGTGCGCTTTATCCCGGAGGCGATATGCATCCTGTCGGAAGGCATCACTTCCGGCCATCGCTATTCGCCGGTCATGATCCGTGCAAAAGGCGCCATGATCCGCGAAGTGTTCGGCTGGAAATTCCTGTTCATCAACCTGGCTTTCAGCCTGCGCAAATACGGCGAGTACAAAACAGATGTAAGCCTCGGGAAATTTATCCGCTATATTTATTCCGGCAGTTTTCATTACAATTGATATGTGTGCAGTTTCTGTTTCAGTAATTATCCCGGTTTATAATGCGGAACGATCTATCGGCAAAACCGTGGACAGTGTGCTGCACCAGACTTTTCAATCGTTTGAAATACTGTTGGTGAACGACGCCTCCACCGATAGCACTCAGGAAATTCTCGATGATCTCTCCAAAAATCACCCGCAAATAGCCTGCATCCATTTACAAAAAAACGGCGGTCCCGGTATTGCGAGAAATACCGGGATTGAACGTGCTCGGGGAAAATTTATCGCCTTCCTGGATGCTGACGACACCTGGCATCCCGACAAACTGGAAAGACAGGTCGCCTTCATGGAATCCAATCATTACCCGTTAACCTATACCTGGTATGAGGCCGTTGGCAATTACGGAAAAAAGAAAACGATAAAAGCGCCCGACACAGTCACCTACCGGCAATTGTTGAAACACAATACCATCGGCAACCTGACAGCCATATACGACGCCGAAGCCCTTGGCAAGGTGTATATGCCGGAACTGCGGCTGCGACAGGATTGGGGCCTGTGGCTACAGATTCTCAGCACCGGGATTACCGGCCATTGCCTGCCGGAAATTTTAGCCACGTACCACACTTCCGGAGGCAGCCTGTCGGCCAATAAGTGGAAAGCGGCACGCTACAACTGGCAAATTTTACGCAACTATCAGCGGCTTTCGCTGTTTACTTCACTGTGGTACTTTCTGCATTTTATTTTTTTTAAGCTGAAAAAGTACTTCTTATAATCCGGGCATATGGCAACAGCTACGATTTTCGGGGCAAGCGGATTGACGGGCGGAATATTGACCGAATGGCTGATGCGCAGCACGGAATTTGAATCGGTGACGATTGCGGTGCGCAAACCATTAAATATACATAATGCGAAGCTGCGGCAAGTGGTAATTGATTTTTCACTAATGCACGATTATCCCGAACTTTTTAATTCGGATCACATTTTTTGCTGTTTGGGCACCACCATGCAAAAAGAAAGAGGCAACCGGGAAACCTATGCGGTAGTGGATAAACAATACCCGGTAGAAATAGCCATTAACAGTGCAAAGCATCGTTGCAAATCGCTGCATATCATGTCCTCTCTGGGAGCGGATACCAAAAGCACACTTTTTTATTCCAGGTTGAAAGGCGCAATGCAGGAGGAAGTGATTGCGGCGTGGAAAGACAAAGTGCAGCGGGCTGCCCTCTGTTTGTATCAACCGGGACTGTTGCGTGGCGACAGGAAGGAAAAGCGCCGCGGCGAGGCTATCGGCAAACACCTCATGCGAATATTAAACCCGGTACTGGTCGGAAGCATGCGCAAATACCGGAGCATTGCCGCCGGCGACGTCGCTATGGTGATGATGCACAATGCACTCACACTGCCGCCGGGCTTGCATATTTTCAGAAACGACAAACTTTTAAAAACCGCAAAAGAACTGAAATCTTGAATCGCCAATCGCTCACCGAATTTATCAAGGCGGAGTCGCGAAAGCAGGGCTTTGCATATTGCGGCATCTCCAAAGCCGAAAAACTCGACACCGAAGCAGCGCAACTGGAAGCCTGGCTGCAAAAGGGCGCACACGGCGCCATGCACTATATGGAAAATCATTTTGAAAAGCGCATCGACCCTTCCGTATTGGTACCCGGCGCCAAATCGGTCATCAGCCTGGTGTATAATTATTACAACGCCGGGAAACAGCAAGATAGCGAGGCGCCGAAAATTTCGATGTATGCCTATGGTGAAGATTATCACTTCGTGATTAAAGAAAAACTGCAACTGCTGGCAAATGCTCTCAGCGAACAGGCCGGCGATTTCTCATACCGCCTGTTCACGGATTCGGCGCCGGTATTGGAGAAGGCATGGGCCAAACGCAGCGGATTGGGATGGCAGGGAAAAAATACCAACCTGATTCACCCCAAACGGGGTTCGTATTATTTTCTCGCCGAAATTATCTGCGACCTGGAATTGGAATACGACGGCCCGATAAAAGATTATTGCGGCACCTGCACCGCTTGCATAGACGCCTGCCCTACCGGTGCCCTGCAACCGTATGCACTGGATGCCCGGCGATGTATCTCCTACCTGACCATCGAATTGCGGGATGCCATCCCGGAAACGTTTTCTACGCACATGGAAAACTGGATGTTCGGTTGTGATATATGTCAGCAGGTTTGCCCCTGGAACCGGTTTAGTCAACCCCATAGCGAACCGAGGTTCCTGCCTTCGGAAGCGATGATGGCCATGCGCCGGGAAGAATGGGAGTCGCTTTCGTTGGAAACCTTTAACAGCCTGTTTAAAAAATCGCCGGTAAAGCGGACAAAATACACCGGCTTAACCCGCAATATCGCCTTCCTGAAAGAGAAAAGCGGTTAATGCATGCGCCTGCCGTCAATTTCCAGTTGACGCATGACTTCTGCCTCAAATGTCAACCATTCCTGCCACCGTGTTCTTGCGGTTCCCTTTCCCGCATATTCGTCGGCCAAATCTATAAACATGGTGTAATGCCCGGCCTCCGAAACCATAAAGTCGCGGTAAAATTTGCGCAGATAGGCATCCTCAAGCCCTTCACTCAACAGCCGGAAGCGCTCGCAACTGCGGGC
Source organism: uncultured Chitinophagales bacterium (assembly GCA_964492065.1). GTDB lineage: Bacteria > Bacteroidota > Bacteroidia > Chitinophagales > BACL12 > JADKAC01. Next base: position 199,431 of record CAZBHH010000002.1, read on the forward strand.
TTCAATTAACGCCGCCATCAACAGTTTTTCCAATAACTGCGATTGCCTGCTGCCCCCCTTTCTTTGAAATTGTATCAGGGCATTGACATACGCATCGCGGCGCTGCCTGCCCAACTTCAAATTTCTGCGCTTTAATTCCTTCAACACCATCCTGAAATGCCCCCATTCTTCGGTGACCACCGGCGACAACTCCTCTACCAGGCGCTCGTGTTCCGGGTATTGCTGAATCAGGGATATACACGAAGAAGCCGCCTTCTGCTCGCAATAGGCGTGATCGGTGAGGATGTATTCAATCCGCATCGATGCCAGATCAACCCATCGCGGATCTGTTGGTAATTTTAATCCTAACATTGTGGATATTTGCCTGTCAAAGGTAATGCGAAAGAAAATTTTAATAATCCGGTTTTCGAGTATCGGTGATATAGTCCTTACGACACCGGTTGTGCGATGTATCAAGCGCCAGGTAAAAGATGTGGAACTGCACTACCTGACGAAACAGGCATACAGCGCACTGTTGCAGTCGAATCCCTATATCGACAAAGTCATCGTATTGGAGAAGAACCTGCACGACCTGATACCGAAAATCGAATCGGAGAAATACGATTACGTCATCGACCTGCACAACAATTTGCGATCGCGGATCATAACTTCCAACCTGCAATTGCCCTTCAGCGCTTTCAATAAAATCAACCTGCGCAAATGGATCATGGTGCGATTCAAAAAAAATCTGTTGCCCGATACACATATCGTCCAGCGCTACCTGGAAGCAGCGGCTTCCCTCGGCGTACAGGACGATGGCGGCGGACTGGAATTTTATATTCCGGAAAGCGATAGTATCTGCGGCGAAACATTTCCCGAAACGCATCGCAACGGTTACGATATTGTCGTTACCGGCGCTGCGCATTTCACTAAAAAATTGCCGGTGGAAAGGCTCATTGCATTGTGCCGGCAGATAAACGGCCCTGTCATTTTAATCGGCGGCAAAGAAGATGCAGAGGTGGGAAAGCAGATTGCCGAAGCAAATAAATTTGCCTGGAATACCTGTGGCTTGTTTTCCATCAACCAGTCGGCATCTCTCATACGGGGAGCCGGCAGGGTGTTCACGCACGATACGGGTATGATGCATATCGCCGCCGCTTTTTCAAAACCCATCATCTCCTTTTGGGGCAATACCATTCCCGAGTTCGGCATGTACCCCTATTACGGTAAACACGTCGCCTTACACGACCTGCGGGAAGGCAATCAAATCCTGGAAGTGAAAGATCTTTACTGCAGGCCCTGTTCCAAGATCGGGTTCGACAAATGCCCGGAGCAGCATTTCAGGTGTATGCGGGAAATACCGTTCGACTCCATCCGGCCGCAGGATTCCTGAAATACGGCCGTGTATTATTCTGTAATTTTGCAAAAAACAGGTATGACTGAAAGCGAATTATTAAACATTTCCCCAATTGACGGCCGCTACAGGGAAAAGGTCGCCGAATTATCCCCTTATTTTTCTGAATACGGTTTATTTAAGTTCCGCTTGTATGTGGAAATAGAGTATTTCATCGCATTGACCGAAATCCCTCTGCCGCAACTCTCCTCCTTCGACATGCACTTGCATCCGCTGTTGCGCAATATCTATAAGCGCTTCGATACGGCCGCATGTCTGCGGATAAAGGAAATCGAGAAGACCATCAATCACGATGTAAAGGCGGTGGAGTATTACCTCAAAGAATCGTTCGACAGGTTAGGGCTACAGAAATACAAGGAATTTATTCACTTCGGTCTGACTTCCCAGGATATTAACAATACGGCCATTCCCATCAGTTACCGCGATGCGCTCATCGATATATATTTTCCGATACTTGAAGATACGGTTGCGCTGTTGAGCGACCTCGCCAACAAGTGGAGCCGCATTCCTATGCTCGCCCGCACACACGGGCAACCCGCTTCACCGACCATGGTAGGCAAGGAAATCCGGGTGTATATCGAGCGCCTCAATGCGCAGCGCCAGTTATTAAATACCATCCCCTTCTCGGCAAAATTTGGCGGCGCAACCGGCAATTTTAATGCGCATTTTGTCGCCTATCCCGATATCGACTGGATAGCCTTTGCAGATGCATTTGTGTCCTCACGCCTCGACCTGGTGCGCAGCCGCTATACCACCCAGATTGAACATTACGATAACCTGGCCGCCAGCTTCGACGGATTAAAACGCATCAATACCATATTGATTGACCTGTGTCGCGACGTGTGGACTTATATCAGCATGGATTATTTTAAACAGGCGGTGAACGCAAATGAAGTGGGCTCATCGGCAATGCCGCATAAAGTAAATCCTATTGATTTCGAAAATGCCGAAGGCAATCTCGGCATTGCAAATGCGCTGTTCGAACACATGGCCAACAAGCTGCCACTTTCGAGATTACAACGCGATCTCACCGACTCGACCGTATTGCGCAATATCGGAACGCCGATTGCACATTCGCTGATCGCATTAAAATCCATTCAAAGGGGATTAAACAAATTAGAAGTGAATGAGCAGCAAATGCACGATGACCTGGACAATAACTGGGCAGTGGTTTCCGAAGCCATTCAGACTATTTTGAGGCGGGAGGGCTATCCCAGGCCGTATGAAGCGCTCAAGGCATTGACCCGGGGCAATGCAGCCATTACGAAGGAATCTATCCATCAGTTTATTGACTCACTGCAAATCAGCGATGAGATAAAAGATCAACTGCGCAATATTACCCCGTTTAACTACACCGGCTTCCGCTATTTCTAACAGGCTAATTCCCCGAATGCACCCGGGTAAGTTTAATTCAGGATTATCGATACAATAAGGCACCGCTAATTAAACCGTATTGCACGCACCGGCCGGATGCGGGCAATGATTACCGATGGCAGGAGTAAACACAGGAGGCATACCCCAAAGGTACCTGCATTCAACAATGCAATTTTTATCCAGTCGATGGCTACCGGCACGGTGGATACATAATATGACTGTTCGGGCAAAGTGATAATTCCTAATTCTTTTTGAAGAAAACATATTCCCAAACCGATTGCATTGCCAAATAGCAACCCGATAAACAGGATATAAGACGCATTGTACAAAAATATTTTTCGCACCGACCAATTGGTTGCGCCGAGTGATTTTAAAATACCGATCATCTGGGTGCGGTCCAGGATCAATATCAACAGCGAAGTAATCATATTGATGATGGCCACGATCAGCATTAACAATACTATAATGCGCTCATTGATTTTCTGGAGGTTCAGCCAATCGAAAATACCGGGGATGATGTCGTAAATGGTTTGCACACTCCAGAACGGATCCGTCAACCCGTCGAGCACTTCCCGCATGTGGTCGATGGCATCCACATCGTCCACGAAAACTTCATACCCACCGATCTGGTTTGGCTGCCAGTTATTCAGCCGTTGCACCTGTTTGATGTCGATGAGCGCAAACATCCTGTCGTATTCTTCCAGGCCCGTATTATAAATGCCGCAGACACGCATTTTGCGAAACCGCTGCACGTAATCGCCGTCCTTTTGCTGATCCACAAAATGCAGTATCACGCTGTCGCCGGTTTTAAATTTCATCCGGTCGGCAATGGACTTCGACAGGATAATATCTTTCGAAACGCTGTCGCCGGAAAGATGCAACGGCACACCATCCACCATATAGCTGTTGAAGAGTTGCCAGTTGAAATCGCTGCTGATACCTTTAAAGATGACGCCTTCGATATCCGTAGCCGATTTAATAATACCCGCCTTGCGCCCATAAACCTGCACGTGATTCACACCTTTTGTCGCTTCTATTTCGCGGATAAATTCCGGCTGCAGGATTACAGGCAGATCGTCATAGGAACTGCGCAGGCTTTCCTTTGAAATATTAATATGGCCCCAGAAACTATACACCTTCTCAGATATCGAATTGCGAAATCCATGCACCATTGAAGTGGCGATTATCATTACCGCAAGGCTCAATGCAATTGCAATACGAGCAATAATTACGATCAGTCGCGAAAACGATCTCGGCTCCCTGCGCACGATTCTCCGTGCTATGAATAACTCATATCGCATTCAGACAACAACTGTTATTTTTACTGCGTTAACCAGTATCATGTACTCATTGATTTTGTTTTTACTCACCTGCCTGTACCCCGGTTGTAAAAATAGCGATTACACACCGGAAGCAGTTCACCCTGACGGCAAACCTGAGGATTCGATATATAATTCCGATGTCATTACCGGCGCCATGCAGACCGATGCCTACCTACCGCTGCTCAGCGGCAAAAGGATTGCGCTCGTGGTAAATCAAACTTCGATGATTGACAATACGCACCTGGTGGACTCACTGGTACACCGCGGCGTTCGTATTGAGAAAATCTTTGCGCCGGAACACGGTTTCCGGGGCAATTACGACGACGGCGCTGCGGTGAAAAACAGTATTGACCCCGCTACCGGCATCGCGATAATTTCATTATACGGCAATAACAAAAAACCCACGGCGGAGCAATTGAAAGATATTGATATGGTAGTATTCGATATCCAGGATGTGGGTGTGCGATTCTATACCTTTCTCTCAACCATGCATTACGCAATGGAGGCCTGTGCCGAAAATGATATCCCGCTGCTGCTGCTCGACCGGCCTAATCCCAACGGGTTTTACGTGGACGGCCCCGTACTCAAAAGCGCATTCCGCTCGTTTGTCGGCATGCACCCCATACCTGTGGTTCACGGGATGACGCTGGGCGAACTCGCACAGATGATCAATGCCGAAGGATGGCTGACCAATGGAGTGCACTGTGATTTACAAATCATACCCTGTAAAAATTACGATCATCATACCAAATATCAATTGCCGGTAAACCCGTCGCCGAACCTGCGCAGTATGGAGAGCATTTACCTGTATCCGTCGCTCTGCTTTTTCGAAGGCACCGCTGTTTCTGTCGGCAGGGGTACGGACCATCCGTTTCAGGTGATCGGTTCGCCCTGGTATCCGGCTACCGGGTTTGCGTTTATTCCCCAAAGCAGTTTCGGATCTGCTTCTCCCCCGTTCCAGGGTGAGCGCTGTAACGGTTTTGATTTAACGGGCATGACTGCAGCAATGCTCATACAACAAAAGTTTACCTTATCGTATTTATTAAATATGTATTCCGGTTTCACCGATAAAGAAAAATTTTTTCTACCCGGCGGATTCTTTAATAAGTTGGCAGGAACGGATGAACTCAGATTGCAGTTAGAAGCCGGATTAACGGAAGAAGAAATACGCATAAGCTGGCAAGACGATCTGACGGCATTTCGGAAAATGCGCAAACAATATGTATTATATCCCGATTTTGAATAATGTCAAATAAACTGAGAATTGTATTTATGGGTACGCCGCAATTTGCAGTGCCCTCACTGGAAGCATTGCACAACGGCGGATATGAAATAGCCGCAGTAGTAACGGCACCCGATAAACCCGCCGGCCGCGGACAGACGCCAAAGGCGTCGCCCGTTAAACAATGCGCTATCAAAAACGGGATGCCGGTATTGCAACCCGCCAACCTGAAAGCCCCCGGTTTTATCGACGCATTGCGTGCCCTTAACGCCGATCTGTTTGTGGTAGTTGCCTTTCGCATGCTGCCCGAATCCGTCTGGACTTTACCTCCCCTGGGCACCATCAACCTGCACGCTTCGCTATTGCCTGACTACCGCGGCGCCGCACCTATCAATCACGCCATTATGCGGGGAGAAACCGAAACCGGCCTGACTACTTTCTTCCTGAAACACGCCATTGATACCGGCGATATACTCCTGCGCTGCCGCATACCCATTGCACCCGAAGACACCGCCGGAACGCTACACGATACGATGATGGAAGCCGGGGCCGATCTTCTGCTGGAAACAGTCAACCGCATTGCAGCGGGGAATTATACGACGACACCGCAACCCGGCAATTCCGCGAAAGCAGCGCCTAAAATTTTTAAAGCGGATTGCGAAATACCCTGGAACCGCCCGGCGGCGGATATTGTGAATTTTATCCGCGGGTTGAGCCCCTATCCCGGCGCATGGACTTTGCTGGACGGCAAGATGCTGAAAGTCTTTGCCGCGAAGGCTGTACCGGGTAAACCAGTGCAAACGCCGGGCTCCTATTCTACCGATGGCAAAAGCTATTTGCGCTTCACTGCCGGAGAGGGGGCAATCGAAATTGCGGAACTGCAATTAGAGGGCAAGAAAAAAATGCACATAACCGAATTCCTGAAAGGCTATCGGTTTGATACATAAAAAAATCCCGCACCACGACGTGCAGGATTTTTGCGTTTCTAATTAAAACCGGATTCGAATAAAAAGTTGGTGAGTTTCTATCCTGTTATTTTTGCAGGGCACTGAAATCGCTTTTGGAAAATCCGCCGGCTTTCATCCCTTTTGATTCATCAAAATATAATACTGTTCCGTCGGCCGCATCGATTACCTGTTTGCTGTTTACATAACTCAAACCCGATTTAAAATTCTCAACAGCTACATAGGCGACATTACCGGGCTTCTGTTCAATAATTTCCTGTAATTGCGAAGCGGAAACAATGAACACCTCGCCGGAATACAATTCTTTAATTACATCAATACCCGAAATATTGTTTTCCAGGTCTTCGGATGCTATGTACAGCGCTTTTGTCCGAATGATGTCTGTCCTCGAATTGGCGGCATCGGCATACTGATCAAATTCCACATCTTCCTGCTCTTTGGCAAGTTGAAATTTCAGTTTGTCCTGCAGCAAGCGCACTGCATTTTCCAAAGCGGCTTCCTGTGTCATTTCTCCTACCGGAACGCCGGTAATATTTACCCGGTACGCACCGCTGCGCACCAGGTAAAATACCTGCATTGTGTTTTCATATATAAATGTATTGCCGTCAACTCCTTCATTGTGCGATAGCATGATAAACAAGTTATCGCTGGCAGCCTTTATCTCCCGGTATTCTTCTTTGGTGATAAATGCGAGCTCGGAAAGTGTCCAGTTTTCGACAAAGCACTTTTCCAAAATTGCATTTACCTCCGCATCGTTATTCAATACTACATATAACGTCTTATTAATACGTGCGGATAAATCATTTGATCCGGTGACGGGCGCTGCGCAAAGTGTGTGTGTGGTTAGCGCCATTATTATTGTAAGATAGCAGAAGAAAGTAGATTTCATTGTATTCCTATTGTTTAAGCATTGCAAAGTTGTTGTGAAATACCACACCTGTCAACTTTCAAAAATTCCGGAATTTCAGCACCGGTTTTCCTGTGACATCGAAACCTCAAAACCCTTATCATTATTGGTTTTATGAATTTTCTTCGCGGGATTTTCCAAATTCGACGATGCTTGTCGTATCCCGATTCGTGACATTTGAAATGCGGAATTATTTTCCGGCAGGCGCCCGTAATCCTTTGTACGAGGCATCTCTCAAAATATTTTCCGCCGGCATTTGTGAAAGATGTATTTATTTTATCCACACCCAACTAAAAAGGCTGCCGTTGCGGGCAGCCTTCTAGTGTCTGACAATTTGCTTAACCCTCAATCTGCCAGTTTCTTCCAGTCTTTTTTATTAAAACCATCCGGCTTAATGGTAGTACTTTCACTTGTAAACAGCACTTCTCCGCTGGATGCATCAATTACTTGCTTTGTATTCACATAGGTAAATCCCGAAGTCGGTTTATTTTGCACTACTGCATACACAATATCCGACTGGCTGTTAATCAGGTCTTCCAGTTCTTCACGTGAAACAACAATGAGTTCGCCGGTGTACAATTCTCGGATTAATTCAACTGTAAGTCCTTCCTTAATATCTTCTTTTGCGATGTAAAGCGTCTTTAACTTCACGATATTGGAGCGGTTCTTCACCTTCTCTGAATAGCTGTTGAAGGCGGTTTTGTTCTGCTCTCTGCTGAATTCAAACTGCACCTTATCCTGCAATCCCAAAACGGCATTCACATAGGAAATGGAGGCGTCGTAATCATTTTGTTTAAACACCGGAATACCTGCAACCTGGGAGATCATTTTCCCGCCCTTGGAAAATTGAACGATGCGGATTACTTCATCGTAAACCAAAGTGCCTTCTTCCACGCTCTGCGATTCATTCTTGATGAGGAACAGGTTGGAATTTTCGGTTTTAAGCGTTACAAATTCATCCTCGGTGATAAACTGGTAGTCGTTTAAATTCCAGTATTTGTTTACAGCCTGTTGAATCCCGGAATTATAGGCGGAGTCATCATCGTAAAGTATTACGTAAATGGTTTTCTCAGAAAATTGCGATAGTGCGTTGCTCGAGTTGGCAAAAAATGCCACACTGCACAACAAGATGGTTAAAATGGCATGTTTCATGTTGGTTAAGCATTAAGTTCGGGTGCAAATATAGGGCTGATTCCAATACGATGCAATAGGCGGGTAATGTAAAAACATCGTTAACAGCCGCAAACCCCTTTAAAACCAACGTATTCTGCGAAAAATATAATACAGCAATGCCGATATGGCAATGGAGATGAGGATAATTAACATGAATGCATTCCCCTGGTGTTCGAATGGCAGGGGCTCCAGGTTCATACCGTAAAAGCTGGCGATAAGTGTCGGCACCATTAATATAATGGTAACTGAAGTGAGCCGCTTGAGCACCATATTCAGGTTGTTGGAGATAATGCTTCCAAATGCATCCATCGTGCCGTTTAATATATTGGTGTAGATGTTAGCCATCTCGATGGCCTGGCTGGAGTCGATGAGAATATCCTGCAGGTAATCGCTCTTTTCTTCGTGTTCTTTGATGCCTAACAAATTGGTGCGTGACAGTTTCATCATCAGCAGTTCGTTTGCACGCAAGTCGGTAACGAAATAGACGAGCGATTTTTGGATATTGAGCAACTTGGCGAGTTCGGTGTTCCTGGAACTGTTCATCAGCTCTTTCTCTATCAGGTAGCGCTTCTTGTTCATCTCATTGAGATACTGAATGAAATAGAACACGTTCTTCTCAAAGATTTTCAGGATGATCATATCCTTATCCCGCGGATCGAGGTGTTTGACGGCAATGGAAAAACACCAGTCAATCACCCGGTTTTGTGCCGATGAGATGATAATGTTGTGATCTCGTGTGAGAATGATGCCTATCGGTATGGTGATATAAAAGGCGTCGTTATCGATAGAGTGCTCCAGGTCGTTTTCAATAGGCGTATTGATCACGATCAGCTTCACGTTATCGTCCACTTCAAAACGGGAGCGCTCGTTAATATCTATGGAGTCCAGCAGGAAGTCAATGGGGATATCGATACTTTCGCTGAGGGCGGCTATTCTTTTATGGTCGAAGGGAGGGTAAACGTTTATCCAACAGTCTTTAACAGGCTTGTCAATTTCTACAATATTATTCTGTTCTTTGATGTAGTATTTGATCATGACTGCCCATGTAGCGTTTAAAAATTTGGAACCCGGCAAAGATACGCTAATAAATTCACCAAGTGCAATGCCCGGCGGGAATGTTTGCACCGCCTGCGGATGAAAATGTGCAGAACAATTTAAATGATATTTTTGCAGAAACAGATCTATTATTAATCTTTGATGAAATAACCGGGAATGAAATATTTACTGCCTATATTACTGTGTACCAGTATGTTTTTGCCCGCGAGGGCGCAATTTGAAGTGCAATACCTGCACGAAGCAGGCGTAGGCGCCGCTTTCAGCGACCTGGCCACCTTCCCCATGCTGCAGTATTCGCCCCGCTTGAATATCTACAGGTTTACGAGCAGCACTGCGCTGTCTTTGGATGCCCGTATCGGGGTGGGTTATGCGATGGAAGCGGGTACCTACGTACAGGATAAATACCCCGTTTTGTACGTACCCGGCACGCTGAATTTCAATGTGGGCGCCTGTGCCACACGCACTTCGGATGTACCGTTTGGATATTATTTCGGCGGGGGCTACGGCTACGAGAATGCATGGGAAAACTACATCGTTCACGGCCCGGTATTAACCGGGGGCGTCCGCATGTATATAGGCGGCGAACCTTTCGATGCGCATTTGTCTTACCTGATAGATATCACCAATCAAAAATCGTCCATTATCGGCCTGGGTGTGCACTGGGTTTTGAATATGCTCAAGTAATCAGATCCGCACCTCCAACTGTCCCTCAAACACAAACACCGCCGGCCCGGTTAACCAAATATCCGTAAACTCGGACTCGGAATGCTTTTGAAAGGACACCTGTAATTGACCGCCCCGTGTTTCCACCTCTATCGTATAGCGGCCACCAGGCCAATTGCGCTCGTTGCTGTACATGAGCGCTGCGGCGGTTACACCCGTACCGCATGAAAGCGTTTCATCCTCCACGCCACGCTCATAGGTGCGCATTTTAATACCGCCATTTACCGGTTCCACGAAGTTTACATTGATGCCGTTGCGTTTATACTTTTCCCCGTAACGGATTTCTGCGCCTTCTTTTTTTACGGGAATACTATCCACTTTCTCGACAAACGCCACGTAATGCGGCGAACCGGTATCCAATTCGTAATACGCCAGGAACCGCTGCGCCGAATCTACGTCCGCCATTTTCAGGCGTATCACGCCGTCGCGGGATTCCGCCAAATGTTCGCCATCAATGGCCAAAAACCGGTAGCGGGATTTTTTTTCAATCACCCGTTCGGCAAACTGCACCATACAGCGACCGCCGTTGCCGCACATCGTACTCTCCCTGCCGTCGGCATTAAAATAAACCATCTCGAAATCGTAACCCTCCTTTTCCTGGAACAACATCACCCCGTCTGCGCCAATCCCAAAGTGGCGGTCGCACAAAAACCGGTATAGGTCAGTCATGTCTTTTTTAAAAAACAAATTGCGATTATCCAGGATTATAAAATCATTGCCGGTGCCTTGAAATTTGTAAAATTGTAGCAGCATGAACCTCAGCTTCGGGCGTTAGCGTTAAACTTTGTTAAGCGAAAATACATCAAAACAAATGTAAACCGTTTGTGCATAGTTCTTGTTACAATGTGAGTACAGCATAAAATAAACTTGAAAAGATGAATACAAAACAATTTTTCACCACGGCTTTGACGGCCGTTCTCGTCAGCGCAGCCACATTCTATGCGCTCGTTACATTTAATGGTGAGGATGCAATTTCTACTCATTCCAATGCGGGCAGTCCGTACCAGTTTGCAAACATGTCATTCCCCGTGGCGCCCAGCGGGATGGCGCCGGTGGATTTTACCTTTGCCGCCGCTATCTCCACGCCTACCGTTGTCCATGTGAAGACAAAATACACCCGCAATACGACCTATTCGGGCAACGACATCATGCAACAGTTTTTCGGCAATGACTTTTTCTGGGACGACGGCGGTTCGCGGCCCCAGGAGGCCAGCGGCTCGGGAGTCATCATCGACGGCGAAGGCTATATCGTAACGAATTTTCACGTGGTCAAGAATGCCGATGAAATCCAGGTGGTATTATTCGACAACCGCACCCTCAATGCCGAGCTGGTAGGTACAGACCCTTCGACAGATATCGCTTTGCTCAAAGTAGATGAAAAGGGCTTGCCCGCAATTCAATACGGCAATTCCGATTCGGTGCGGGTAGGCGAATGGGTGTTGGCAGTCGGCAATCCCTTCGACCTGAACTCCACTGTTACGGCGGGGATTGTCAGCGCCAAGGGCAGAAATATCAATATCCTCCGCGAAAATGCAGCCACGCCGATTGAGTCGTTCATTCAAACTGATGCCGCCGTTAACCCGGGCAACAGCGGTGGGGCGCTGGTGGGCATCGACGGGAAACTGATAGGCATTAATACGGCCATCGCCACCCCGACGGGCACCTATGCGGGCTATTCGTTTGCCGTTCCGGTCAATATCGTGAAAAAGGTGGTCAGCGACCTGCGCAACTACGGCATGGTGCAGCGGGCATATATCGGCGTAGAGGTGGACGTCACCCGGCAGGAACTCAACGGCGTGTACGTTTCAGGTGTGCTGCCTAACTCCGGCGCCGACAAGGCGGGCATCCGGGTGGGCGATATCATCACCCATATCAATAATGCCCCCATTACCTCTTTCCCCGAATTACAGGAGCAAATCAGCAAATACGGCCCGGGCGATAAAATCAATGTGGACCTGCTGCGGAACAACGAACGGGAAAATGTGGTAGTGACTTTAAAAAATAAAGAGGGCAATACCGACATCCTGTTGAAACTGAGCAACGAAAATTTTGACAACCTGGGCATCGAAATTGAAGAAATTTCTCCCAGGGAAGCCAGTTATTATCAACTACCCGGCGGCGTGCGGATAACCGGCATAAAAAATGGCCTGATTTCGCAGCAAACCCGCATCCGGTCTGGTTTTATCATCACCGGAATCGACGGCACACCGGTGAAGGATAATAATGAACTGGTGGAAGCGTTGAAAGACAAAAGTGGAAAAAATATCATAATTGAAGGAATTTATCCCGCTTATCCGAACAAAATTTATAATTATGGGTTAAGCTTATAGAATCGAGTTTTTAGGGTAATTGGGTTTTCAGGTTGACCCCGCCACGGTTAAGAAACACGGGCGGGGTTCTTTTTTTGGCAGAGGCCCTAAACAATGGGAATACCCCTCTGTTACGCCTGCAATTTTAAAAACAGGTTCCCCGGGGTAATCCGATAGCCATTACGCCCCACTGGTAGATCCTGCGGAAATCGAGATTCAAAATAACGCCGAACCGGCACAGGCGGGATAACAAATGAAAAGTGATTCAAAAGACAATTTTGAAACTTAAATAATTAACCTGTAAGTGCAAAAGCAGCACAACAACTATTGGGAAAATAATGCATGATTGTAAAATCATCCATATCATAAACGGTTTTATAAAAGTCTAAATTCCAAAGGAATTTCTCTACTTTGTAAATTGCCCCTCACCCATCAGCTCCTGCCCGGGCTGTTCGTTGGAAAGCATCTGATAATTCCCATCAGCTCGAAACAGATCTATGTATTACCCGGCTAAAATCCAATGCATTCAACTATTTTTACGCACTTGCCGTAATCTTCCGGCCGGCTACTATATGACCAGGGATAAATTAATCGAAAATTTAAATAGAGTAGAAAAAATTGCATCCGCATCCAAATTACAGCGGTTGCTGGCACACCCGTTTAAATACATGTATGCCATTTTTTTCCGGGAAGTAATTTATAAACAGAGAAAAACAGAAAAGGCAGTTGTATGTACAACTTTTTTTGAAACAAAAATGCATTTGCTTCTGCCATCGGGAACGGACATATACCTGACCGGCGGGAAATCCCATGACTCTGAAATCAGGCTTGCCAAATTTCTCATTAAGAATCTGGAATCAGCGGATGTTTTCGTGGATGTAGGCGCTCACTACGGCTACTTTACGTTACTCGGTTCAAAATTGGTTGGCAATGCCGGGAGCGTATATGCGTTTGAAGCTTCACCGGCAACTTTTAAAGTACTCAGTAAAAACACCCGCAATGAAACCAATATCCATAAATTTAACCTTGCCGTTTCCGATGAAGTTTCCGGTGTGAAATTCTATGAATTTCCAAACTTGTATTCCGAATACAATACCCTGGAAACCGATCAATTTAAAAATGAAAATTGGTTTGCAGAATACAAACCAAAAGAAGTCAATGTGCAGAGCATCATTTTAGGCGATTTCCTGTCGGAAGAAAAAATCCATCCGAAAATTTTCAAAATAGATGTTGAAGGTGCGGAAAACAAAGTGATACATGGATTGCGGGATTATTTAACGGTGCGCTCCCCTTTTGTAGTTATGGAATACCTGTCGGAATCAAGAGGCAATAAAGCGCACCGGGAAGCAGAAAGTAAACTCAACGCTTTGGGATACTTTTCCTTTGTTATTGACAAATCCGGCAATCTCAAAAAAAACGATAGTATAATACAATACTTAAATGAAAATAAGTTTGAATCGGATAATATCGTATTCTCGAAAACGGGAAACGCCGGCTAACAAAAACCTGCCGGCCTATTGCGCATTTGCAACCTATGAGGAATATTCAGTATTCGGATTTTGGGGATACCCGGGATATAAAATCATTTAAATACATTTGACGGATGAGGCAATGCATACCGGTTTTTCTTCTGCTCGCGATTGGTACCGCACACCCTGCATGCCTGTCAAAAAGCGGGCACCGAAATGCCGTAGCCTCCGGCACGCCGCCATCTGTAGAGCCGGTGTATTACGCGGTGACGAAAGTGGTGGACGGCGATACGTTCTGGGTGGATAACGGGACACCCAAGGGCATGAAAATCCGATTGATCGGGGTGGATGCCCCCGAATCCAGGAAGACATTTAACATGGAAACCGGGTATTTCGGAAAGGAGGCGAAAGCGTATTTGTCGGGGCTGTTAGACAGTAATGCGGTGAGACTGGAATTCGATGTGGACTCACTCGATCAGTTTGGCAGAACCCTCGCTTATGTGTATTTGCACGATGGAACTTTTGTAAATGCAGAACTTGTAAAAAATGGCTATGCAATGGTAATGACCGTGCCGCCAAACGTAAAATACGCCGAGGAATTTATCAGGTTACAACAGGAGGCGAGAGAAAATAATAAAGGACTGTGGAAACAAACAGAGTAAATAGCAATCGATAATAGTTTGCATTCAAGCAGTTATTCAATTGTTTTTCAACTGACCTCCTTCAGCCTCCCGGTCCGGCAGTTTGTCAATTACAACAACGGGCAAATTGTAATGCTGCCTGCACCGGGCAGACCAGGTGTAGAGTACATTGTATTTTCATACTCGCCCCGGGGCGGTATTTCGCAAAACGGGAACACCGTTTATCCGGTTTGATTTTTATTTTTGTTCGTCATTCTTTCAAAATGCACCCATTTACAGCAATGAAGATGCAAACCGCTTCACTGCGGGGATGGCAGTTGGAAAATGTTTTATCAAGCACGAAATGACCGAATTGCTCATAAAAAAAATCAGGGAATACGTAATCGCAGATGAACAAGACATCGCCGTTCTCGATGCGCTGTTCGTTGCGGGCACAATTGAAAAAGGCGCATTCCTGCACAGGGACGGCGACATAGTGCAACACGCCGTATTTGTTGAAAAAGGGCTTTTCCGCACGTTTATTATCGACGAACAGGGCGTGGAACACATACTGCAATTCGCAATGGAAGGCTGGTGGACCGGCGACCTGGCAAGTTTCATAACAGGCAAGGCTTCCAGGTTTTACATCGAGGCGCTGGAAGACTCCGAGATACTCCGCATCTCCAAAGCATCCTGGGGCACACTGCTGGAAAAAGCGCCGTTTTTTTTAGACTATCACCGCAAACTCGTCGAGAGGAGCCTGATTGCCACCCAGGAACGCCTCCTGGAGTCCTACTCGGTAGATGCCCGCCAAAAATACATCCGGCTGCTTCAGTCGTTCCCGGATATCTTACAGCGTGTGCCGCAGTACATGATCGCCTCTTACCTCGGCATGAGCCGGGAAACACTCAGCAGAGTGCGCAGCCAGATCGCATCTGAAAAATAAGCCATTTGCTTTTGTGATATAGATCAATGGAATGCATTATCCGCTGCAATAATTTTGTGTCAGCAATTTGCATAATGGCAACACGCCCGCGGTGATTGCGGCATTACCGCAAATGGAATTACCGAAGACGGGGCTGTTATTACAATGACAAATTATTCATTAACCAACATAAAAAATCAATACACTATGCGTAAAATTAAATGGAGTATCGACCCGGCACATTCGCAAATTCAGTTTTCGGCGAGGCACATGGTCATTTCAAAAATCAAAGGAGAATTCGAACAATTCGAAGCGTGGATGGAAACCGACAACGAGCAAATGGAAAATGCCGAGGCATTTTTTTCTGCGGATACGGGCAGCGTCAACACCGGCAACCAAATGCGGGATAATCATTTGCGCTCCGAGAGTTTTTTCAAATCCGAAGCCTATCCGAAACTGACATTCAACTCAACGGCTTTGGAGCGCAAGGGCGATGCGGATTTTACATTAAAAGGCGACTTAACCATACGGGATGTAACAAAACCCATCGAACTGGCGGTGGAGTTCGGCGGCATCGTCACCGATCCCTACGGCTTGCGCAGGGCGGGGTTCTCCCTCACGGGAAAATTAAACCGCAAGGAATACGGTATGGTGTATAACGATTTGATCGAAACCGGCGGCGCCGTCGTGAGCGACGAAATTAAACTGGATATGCAGGTCGAGTTCACCCATCAACCCGCCAATTAAAAGTGGGTGATGCCCGGACAACATTGCAGTTGCAAAGGTAAATACCAACCTCTGCATTTATAATCTGTAAAACATTGAGGTGTTGCGGTGAGTCGTGGGCGCTTTGCCCCGGCTGAGCGGGATGTCTCAATGTTTTTTTATGCGGCGCTGCCGGGAGTATGCGCCCGGGCGGGAGAACCGGAAACATACTTCAAACGAACGTGCATCTCAGCGGGGAAAACACATGTGAAGTAAATGCAGGCTGTTCATAGAGTTGCGCCTCGACCGGCATCGCAGCTTTGCCGGTCTTGCAAACGCAGAGTACCTGCAATATTTTTTAATATTTTTGACCGGGGATATGTCGCCGGAAGCGCAAGCTAAACACCGGCTCATTTAAAATCCTTTACCTGTACGTCCATGAATCCAAACGAGTTATCCGGCCTCACCGATGGGGAATTACTGAAGGAGCACGAGAGCGCCCGATTAGCCAGGTCGCACTCCATAATCATCATGCTGCTGTTATTGGGTATTGCTGCGTTTTTCACCCTGCGTTTCGGCATCGGGCTGTTTACTTTTTTACTGCCGGTTTACGTGTTTATTCTGATAGGAAAAATGCGCACTGTCCGGATATTGGAGCGGGAAATGAAAGCCCGCAGACTGAAATAACCCACCGCACAACCCGCTGCGCATTTTCAGTAGCGCTGCAAATGCCGCGGTTTATCGCTGTGCATACATCACCTCTTTCACTGCCCGTACCACTTTCGCCGGGTCGGGCAGGTATGCTTCCACCAGGTTGGGCGCATAGTGCATGCTCGTATCGGCGCCTGTTACCCGCCGCACCGGCGCATCCAGGTAATCGAATGCATCCTTCTGCACGCGGTAGGCAATTTCCGACGCCACCGATCCAAACGGCCATGATTCGTCCACCACTACCAGGCGGTTGGTCTTTTTCACCGAGGCGGTTATCGCATCCATATCCAGCGGGCGTATTGTGCGCAGGTCTATTACTTCGGCCTCCACCCCTTCTGACGCCAGGATATCCGCTGCGGCGAGCGCCACTTTCATCATCTTGTTAAACGATACAAGCGTTACATCGCTGCCCGGGCGTTTCACATCGGCTTTGCCTATGGGCAGGTAATATTCTGCTTCGGGCACTTCGCCCATATCGGAATACATCAATTCGCTCTCCATAAAAACGACGGGGTCGTCGTCCAGGATTGCCGATTTCAGCAATCCCTTGGCATCGTATGGGGTGGAAGGTGAAATCACCTTCAGCCCCGGCACATTGGCGTACCAGCTCTCGAACACCTGGCTGTGCTGCGCTCCCAACTGGCCGGCGCTGCCCGAAGGCCCGCGAAATACGATGGGACAACTGAACTGGCCGGCGCTCATCGCCATCATTTTCGCCGCCGAGTTCACCACCTGGTCTATGGACAACAAGGCGAAATTCCAGGTCATGAATTCCACGATCGGACGCAGCCCGTTCATAGCCGCCCCCACGCCGATGCCGGCAAAACCCAGTTCGGAGATCGGCGTATCTATCACCCGCCGCTCGCCAAACTCATCCAGCATACCCTGGCTGACCTTATAGGCGCCGTTGTACTCTGCCACCTCCTCGCCCATCAGGAATATGCGATCGTCCTTCCGCATCTCCTCGACCATCGCCTCCCGCAACGCTTCCCTGTACCGTATTGATCTCATCGAAAATGTTTTTGCAAAGATAGCGAAAACATGTCGGCAAAGGCAGCGATGCCACAGCGGTCGCCTTCACTGTACATTGGATATTTCACTGCGGATGTTTTACCGCATTGCGCAATTCGAATCCGGGTATTTGCCGTATTGCGGGAATCGAAAATACGGGTGTGTATGGACATGGTATTACCGGATGCGCTCGGCAGGTAATTACAACCGGTGTGTAACCATCCGCATAGCGCCAACGGAGTGGTGGGCGTCCGCATCAACCGCATCTAAACCAACCGGCACCCTGCTTCAACCGCCTCTACTCATTTCGGAGACCGGCGTTTAAAAACACATAGCAGTTTATCCGCTCACTTCTTTTTCAGGTACAAATAATCCAGGTAGTACAATATTTTGATCGAGAAATTATTATCCTGTGGCGAGTCAAACACCTTATCGAGGTTGTCAAAATAGTTAGGTGCAATTTCGGAACCAAAGGTGTAAATCGCATTCTTCCAAACCAGACTCAGCTCACTGCCGGGCGCAAAATACCAGGTATATACAAAGTCGATATTAAATGCGTTGAAACTGATATCGTCCCCCGAACTGCCATCCGACAAAAAGCTGTTGTACGAAGTACTTCCCAGCCCGCCGTCCGCCTCCAGGTTGTAGAACGCATTATATGCCGCATAGCTCCAGTAATGCCGCAGGTTGATGCTGAACGCCATCGCAATACCGGGCGAGTAAGAGACGTACAGCGATCCCTCTATCGTGCGCACATCCCGCCGGCCGAAGACGATGCTGTCTTCCAGGGTATGCACCCACCCGACATCGTTATTCCAGGTCTCGCTGTACACGCCCGCTGTACACGAGATTTTATCGCTGATGCGATAGGTGGGAAACACCCCGATATTGAACCGGAATCTCCCCTCCTCGTCAAACCACCTGTAATTCATATTCATACTTCCCGCCAGTTTTTTGCTGTAATCCGTATTGAAGTAGCCCCCGATATTATTGTTGACGGGGAAAGTGTAATACCGCCCCGGGCTGCGGGGTTCGAAATAATCGTATGTCGTCGCCGGTTCGCCGTAATAAAACAACATGCCGCCCATGTTGTTTTTCAATACTCCCTGCGCCTGCAGATACATACTGAAATTCTGAAATGCATCGGGTTGCACCAACCGCGAATAGGTCGCAGAAAATAAGGCGCTCACGCTGTTGAATTTCCATACCGGATCGTAGATACTGTAACTCGCATCCGCCGTGTAATCGATAAAATTATTGATCTGTTCAAAGCCCATATCATTCGGGTTATACCCGGGGCTCATATAATCCACGGCGACGCCGTAGTTGAACTGCCCGCTGATTTCATACAGGCTGAAGGACATGCTGCTGCCGCTGCGGTTCCCCGATTGCCCGCCGTAAAATTGCTGCGAAACACTGCCGTCTGCGCTCAGCTCCAGCGCCTGGCTTTTATTGCGCAACGCCAGCCCCCCGGCGCTCACATTGGCATCGTAATAGCTGCCGTTGCGCATCACATTCGTATTCGCAAAATAAATATCCGAATTGTTGGGCAGCGATTGATCGAACACGACAACGCTGCGGTTGGTGAGCGGGTTTGTCGTGATTTGTTTAGCGTTGCCCGCCGCATCCCGCACAGTGGCAAAGGTCTCCGCCTCGACCGCATTGAATATGCCGATACCGGTATTGCCCGCGGTGCGCCCCGAAATTTTAAATGCATTCAACAATTTCGCATTTTGCGGATTGGACACTACTACATCGCCTTCCGCCAGTCCGTCGTAAACCTCGAAAAATCCCAATGGCCTGCCGCCGATGCGCCGGGTGTAAAAAATATCGCCCTTGTCGAACAGCTCCAGGCCTTCGGTAAAAAACTGCCGCTTCTCGTTGTAATACACTTCGAAGGGCGTGAGGTTTAATATCTGTTCATCGCTTTGCACCTGCCCGAAGTCGGGTATCAGTGTCATATCCAATGTAAAGGCATCGCTGATGCCGTATTTCAGGTCGGCGCCGCCGTTAAAAGCAGTACTCGATGTCGTCATGTCGTTGGCCGCATCGCGGAATACGTCGTAATACAATGACACATAAGGCGACACCGACAGCCGCAGCGGCGCTTCGATATCGCTGATTCCCGACAACAAGCCTGCCTGCCGCAGCCAGCCGCTCTCCCCGGGGTTGATATAACTCCAGGAGCTCTTGTCGCGGTGGTGTTTTACATCTCTGAAAAACTGTATGCCCCACTGTTGCTCTTCCCTTTTCGGGAAGCGTATCGCCGAATAGGGTATGCGCATTTCGGCTATCCAGCCATGCTGTGTAATTTGTGTTGCACTCTGCCACACGGCATCCCATGATAAATCTTCATTGTTGCCGTCTATCACCTTGGCGTCGTTTTGAACACCACTCGCCATCAGTACAAATTCAAAGCCGTTCAATCCGTCGAGGTAGGTATCT
Source organism: uncultured Chitinophagales bacterium (assembly GCA_964492065.1). GTDB lineage: Bacteria > Bacteroidota > Bacteroidia > Chitinophagales > BACL12 > JADKAC01. The sequence goes on from CAZBHH010000002.1 coordinate 219,761, forward strand.
ATTGCGATGCCGAAAAAATCGCCGCTACCGAATCCATCCCTGCGGCCGAGTTCGGTAATGATGCTGTCGGGGGCCGGATCGTACATGACTGCGCCAAAGTAAATCGCCGTATTATCGTACAACACCCGCACTTCCGTTTTATACGCCGATGGTAAGTTGTTGCGGTATTCAAACTGGATGAAGTCGGTGGCTATCGCGGCTGTCTGCCAAACCGCCTCGTCGAGGGCGCCATCTATTTTTATTGTGGCGTCGGTGCGGACGGCGATGAGCTCCTTTTTGTGTTTTTCAAATGGCGCTTCCTGTGCCATTGCCATTGCAGACGTCATCAGGAAGGCTATTAACAGGCGGGTGGTATGCATACAGGGTTTTCGTTGCGCAATATTAGCATCTGCGCTCTTAATAAAATCCCAAGGATAGCTTAAATCTTGTTAAATGGTTGGCGGGGTGCATCTTATATCCATAATAATAATTTTTAGTTACAGCCGAGAACCCTTTATCTGGTGCTGTTTCTAACGGCTCTTTACAAATCTTGCTTGCATTTGTCTTGCTAATTGACAAACGGGAATGGGTATAGAGTCAATTAAATATACATCTTCTCCTTCGTTTAATTGCTGTGCTATTTTTTCATTTAATGCCATCAGCATCGGGTATAATCTTTTTCTCCTTCTATTGAAATTGCTCCTGTCAATCAGGTTTTGAAAATCACTTGCATGACCTGATTTTAATTTCCCAAAAAAAAATTTTACCGTCAATCTCAGACGACTCACAGGTGAGCAACAGAGCAATAATTTCTGCATCACTCATCTTGGGCATGCGGGGATATGTTTGAAAATTCCCTTGCTGGTTTATCGTATTTGCAAAGAACGATTGGTAATTGTAATTCAAGAAAACTTATCGAAATCTCGCTTTAAATTGTGCATAATCAGTAACGACTTAAGTGAAGTAAAATTCATTACTAATGTACAGCATTTCGGTATTTTATGCACAATTTCTTTTCAATATCCTTTTGTTTATTTTAATCGCACAAGGCGTTACAAGTTAATTTATTTTTCCTCTTCGGAAGGCATATACGTTACAGGGCTGCATTGGGCGAATTTGCACTTTGCCTGCATAGGGAACTGATAGGTTTTGATAAACTGGTTGAGCAGGGTTTCAAATTGTTCCTGTTTTTCTTCCGGTATTTCAGTTCGGAAACTGTAAAGAAAATAATCAACTTTTCCCTGTTCGTTAAAATAGATGCGGTTAAATCCATGTGTAGGTTCATCCCAGAAAAAATTATTTTGTTTTAAATACTTTCCGAATTCCTGCAGCATATTCTGATAACTTTCAATGTAAGCTTCTTCGTTCTCACCAAAAACGGCTTTTGTTGAATCAACGTTTAATCCGCTCTGGTAAATACTATCCATGTGAGGCCCCCGCAAATGCAAAGCACCGGCTTCGTCAAAGCTCACTGCAAGTTGTGAAAATATAGTAGTTGTACATAACAGGCAGGCATAAAGAAAATACATTTTCATAGTTAGAAGTTTTCTCAAATATACTACGAAATATGTGATGAGCAATGTAAGGAAGATGATGTTAAATGGTGAACATACATGGTCCAAAACATAAACCCAATTATTAATGTATTTTTGCTCTACATTCTGCAATAACAAGAACTTATTCTCTATGAATTTTACTGATACATACCGCAATAAAATCAGCATCTTCTTTAGGGCAATTTTATTCACAGGCGTCTTATTCGTTGTATGTATTTCCTCCTATACCCTATTCTTAACTTCTCTTGAAAATAAGATAGAAGATACATTTGGCAACAACGCCCTGATTATTTTTTGCGGCCTGGCAATATTCTGTATTGCCTTACTGCTTGCCAGGCAGATTTATCTGAAATTCAAATTTTTTAAGCCCGGTTATTTGCAAGGAGCCGAGGTTTTCGGGCGTTTTTGGAAAGGAGATATCTTCTATCCGGTTTTTGGAAAAATAATATTGTTAACCCGCAGGGGCATGGTTGTAAGTTCAGGATTTATTTTTAATTCACCTGCAAAAAATAAAGTGAATACATTTCTAAGAAAACTTTTCGCAGGGAAGTTTGAAGACATATTAATTGACCCCGCCTCTGTGGTAAAAGTTGAGAGTAAAAGTACAGCGTACAAAACAAAAAAAATAAGCATTTATACAAAAACCTTACAACCCATAACTTTTACAACCAGTGATGATGCAGAAATAATCAGGAATTTTTGCCAGGTGTATTCCATTACTTTCAAAGAATTGTGAATATTCATAAGCGATAAAATAATTGAGTTAAGATTTCAGGTTCTTATTCTTCATTTTAAGTGGATACAATTCCTGCCTTATAAAATCTCCAGGGAACTGTTCATCATCGGGGAAACCCAGCTCAATATCTCTTCCGCTTTCGGGGATATAATTTGTTTTAAACAGGTAATCCCACACACTTAAACTCAAGCCGAAGTGGATGCCATATTTATAGCCTTCGGGATAATGCTTCGCATGATGCCAGATATGCATTTGCGGATTATTGAAAATATATTTTAATGGCCTGGCGGCAGGTTCGTGTTAACCCGCCCTTATTGTTTTACGAATATTGAGGTTGAAACAGTGGAACCGGACATCATCCGGGCGAAATAGGTGCCGGCGGGAAGGTTTGCAATATCCAGGTACCCCGGCCCGCTTTGTTGCAATACTATTTTCCCCGATACATTAAACACCCGGACCAGCTCCGTTCCCGGCGGCATTTCCAGGTAGTCGCCGGCGGGGTTGGGAAATATCCATCCCGCCTGAGCGGTTTGTACCACTACCGGCACCACATCGCTATACGTAAATGTGCCGTTATAATCCACCTGCTTCAGCCGGTAGTAATGCATGCCCGGCTCGGGATGTACATCTGTATAAGTGTATTGCAAAGCGGCAGTACTGTTACCCGCTCCGTCCACTGTGGCAATCACTTCCCAGTCATTGCCCGATAGGCTGTGCTGAATTTCAAAAAAGTCGTTGTTCAGTTCACTCTCCGTCTGCCAATGTAATTCTACGGCCCCCTCTACCAGCTCCGCTTCAAATATACTCAGCTCTATGGGCAGAATATAACCTTGATCAACGAGTATGGCGCTCGGATGTGCATCCTTGAAATTTACCGGTCCACTACCATAATCAAATTCTCCTGATTTTGCCCGCGATAAAAACTGGTTCGATAGATAACCACCATCGGAAATATAGCAGATAAACAATTGAAAGGTAGTAGGTTCGGACAATGTATCCGTTAATCCCAATTTGCTTTTTAAAATCTTAAATTCGAAGCCCTTGAGCGTATCGGTATTGTGGGGGTTGGCTGCCAGGTCGCTGCTAGATATATCGCCGAGATAATCCTTGGGTCCACCGCCGGAACCGACACTACCGCTCAGAGTATATAAATCCCAAAAGAAATTATCATGGTCAAAATTCGTACCGATAGCCAGGCAATAATCCGGATTAAAGAACGGATCGAATATGGTTCCCGAATTAAACTCATCTATTCCCTCAGGTGCATAAGCTCTTCCAAAATTTGCAGTATTATACCCCCCCGTTTGGGTATCGAGGAACATCAATATCCTATTCCCATCTTGCACATTGCCTGCAATGCCGAAATACAAATGGGTGGCATCTTCGTCCACAAACACGGCATTTACTACATGGCCTGCGCCAAAACCCGGTGTAGGCCCGCCTGCCGAAGTGGCGAGGGCAGGCCCCCACTGCGCATCGTCCATGGTGCCGTCAATTACAATGGTCTGGGTAAATGCAGCGCTGCATATCAGCAGCAGCAGCATACAAATACAGTGGCGCATAGGTCAAATGTTGTTTCAATAAATTAAGGGGATGACGGAATGGGAATGCATCCGTTGCATCATTGTCAAAAATACAATTTTCATTCTCATCAGGGTTTAAAACACAAAAAAAAATCAATAAAATATGTTTTAAACCTGTGTAAACTTACCTGTGATTTTAATACTCTGCCCGGTGAAAGGCGGTTGGCGTGGATGCACAACTGGGGACAGGTTGTGCGAAACTGGCGTCCTCGCCGACCACTCCGGCGCTGCGGCAGGCACGGGAGAAACTGTCCCTCCGGGTTGCGGAGCGCAACGGGTATGGATACTATTCGCATGTATATCTCGCGAAAAATTTTTCCGCTTCGCGGTTTTGAAGTAATTTAACCGGGTGAACCTAAAAAATCATCCTTATGAAACAATTGTGCGCTCTTCTGATAGGGCTGCATTGGGCAGCCTGGGCCTTTTGCCAACCATATTACATCGAAGGAACCTGGTTAGACGGTGGATCGTGGAATAGTGACATCGACACACTTACCGACCGCGGCACCCACCGCTTTTACCGCTCTGTCACCACCGGCACTTCGGGTAACCGCGAGTTGCTATTTAACAATCCCGATGACGATTATACTCCCAAATGGGTTGCCGACAATGCAACACCACTGAGCACCAATGCCTACCTCGCCGGCGGCGCAAAATACTACAATTCCGGCGGTTCCAATATTAATTTTTACGTTAACAGCGGCAGTTATTACACGCTGGTAATCGGTGAAAATACCGGCAGCGACAACGACCTGTCCATCCTGGAAACCGCTTACGATCCCAAAGACATCACCGGGGTATCCCAAAGCCCGGCAACGGTGTATTCCGGTCAGGAGGTAACCGTCACCATTGCGGTATCGGCTGCATTGAGTACCGGCGAATACGCCTATTTGCGGTACACTACCGACAGTTGGGCATCATCGGGCATTAGCGCTTTTACCATGACGGACACAACGGGTACGGCCACCATCCCCGCACTGCCGAACGGCACTGCCGTTGCATACTACGCCTTCACTTCCAACCGGTCATCGGCGCCCACTCCTGCACAGGCGGATTACTTTTCGCTGAATATCTACAATGCCGCCGGCCAGAATACTGCCGGCTCCAATTTCTCCTATACCGTTACGGGATGGTCCACCGTATCGGGGGCAACCGACTGGAGCGCCGGGGCGAGCTGGAATGCCGGTGTGGCGCCCACGCCGGGCAGCGACATGGGCGCTGTCACCATCGGCCATTCCATATCAATGGACCAGGACAATGCGGTCAGCGCTATCAGCATTGCATCGGGCGTTACCCTGACGGTTGACAACGGCGCCACCTTAACCACATCGGGCGGCATCTCCGGCAGCGGCAGCATAACCGTGGCCGGCACCCTGCAGCTCAATACAGGAGGATATACCAATATTTCACCCACCTATGCCTCCGGCTCCACCCTGGTGTACAATACCGGCGGCACCTATGGCAGGAGCAGCGAATGGAACGCCGCCTCCGGTAGCGGGTACCCGTACAATATTCAAATTTCCAATTCAACAGAACTCGACTATCCCAACGGCGACCTCTATGCCGACCTGGGTTTAGCCGGCAGCCTGACGATTGATGCGGGTGCAAGCCTGTCCATGGACAACGGCATCGGCCCAGACACAGGCGCCATAGCCATTGAAGGCGACCTTATTCTGAACGGCAACCTGACACTCGGCGATGGCTACGGCGGCGATATTTCCCTGAAGGGCAACTGGACGATGGGCAGCGGCGCCGTTTTTGATCATAACGACAGGGCGGTGTTCTTCAAAGGCTCCTCCGACCAGGTTATCAGCGCTGCGGGCGGCGGCGTTACCTTCGGCTATATGGTAATTGACAAACCGGCAGGATCGCTGGTACTCGACAACAGCCCCGCCACCTCGGTGACCATTGCAGTTTCCAGCGGCGACATTTTGCAAATGAACAACACCGGCGGGCTGGATTTAAATGGGCAGCGCTTTACCATCTCACAGGCAGGTGGCTCTATTCAGCTCAATTACGGCGGGCGCAGCATCTCCTCTGCGCTTCCGGGCGCTTTATTTTCCATTGAAGGGGCTGCCGGCGACACCCTGGCCATCAGCACCCCGGGCACGCTGACCTTCGGTGCCAATGTGACGCTGGGGCTCAGCCGCAGTTTCGACCCTGGCACTACCGCCTCAGTCGTTACGGTAAACGGCGCACTGCAAATCAATGCAAACGGCGAGTTGCTGGATACACTGACTTACGGGCCGGCTGCCACTCTTGTGTTTGCGTGTAATAGCGATACAACATCTCCCGCCTGGGTGAGCGGCAGTTCCCCGGGTGCGGGTGTCCCCTATAACGTGACGCTCAACATGAGCGGGGTAAGTTCAACGCTTACCACTGCAGGCACCCTCACCGTGCCGGGCAAACTCACCATTTCGAAAGGCGTTTTAAATGCGGATTACAACCTGGACATCGACGGTGACCTTTCGATTGGCACAAACGGGTTGCTCGACGGCTCGGATGTCACCGTAACGGTGGGCGGCAACTGGTCGGCCAATTCGACACAAAGCCCCAACGGATATAAGCCCAACACGTCGGGCACTGTGATCCTGAACGGCACAGGCAGCCTATCGTTTACCCATGCAGGCGGTGCGACATTTAAAAATCTCGGGCTGACGGGTAGCGGCACATACACATTCAACAGCGATGTCAACGTGCAAACGGCATTGACCATTTCCAACGGCACCTGCGATTTCGGCACACACCGCCTGTATGGCGGCGGCACGCTCACCATGAGTGGCGGCACCCTCATGCTCGGCGATACCGCCGGGCCCTTACCGGAATTAAGCGGAACCTACACCATCACCGGCGGCACCATTGCGCTCACAGGCGCTGCCGCACAGGAATTGCGGGGCGGCGAAATCTATTCGAGCCTGGAATTTTCAGGCGGCGGCACCAAGACGATTTCCTCTGCCATAGACAGTATCAGCGGTACTGTTATTATTCCGGATGCCACTGCGGTGGACCTGGAAAACAAGACATTCGGCGGGGCCACAACAGATTTTACCATGTCGGGCAACGGGCGCCTGATTGTAGGCGGTACAGGCACCAAACCCGATATGGGGGGCACCTATGCGATTACCGCCGGTACGGTGGAGTTTACCAACTCCAGTGCAACGGCACAGGCAATTCGAAACAAGACTTACTTTAACATCGAGGTGAGCGGCGCCAACGTCGGCAATTCTTCGGGAAATATCACCATTGCAGCCGGAGGCTCCTTCACCATTCTCCCGGGAGGAGTTTTTAAAATTAACGCAGATGCTATCAAAGGCCCCGCAGGTGTCCAGACGGTAACTATCGATTCCGGCGCCATCTTCCGCTGCGGCGATGCCGATGGATTCAGCGGCTCTGCAAATACCAGTATTGACAATACGATTGAAACAGTGGTGATTCAACCCGGAAGCACCGTTGAGTTTTCACGCAACTCGGCGCAGGTGCTCACCGGCCGCAACGATTATGCGCATATCGTCATTTCCGGCACCGGGATAAAAACCGCCGATGATGCACTCGTCATTTCCGGCAATTTGACTCTGGAAGGCGCCTTGGCAGATGGGGGAAACACCATCGAAGTCGGCGGCAATATTTTAGGCACGGGAACGCACAGCGGCAGCGGGAAAATCCGCATGACCGGCAGTGGTGCGACCATTAGCGGAACAACTCTCGGCAACCTGGAGTTGGATAATACGGATGGCTTTGCCCTCAGCGGCTCGCCGCAAATCGACAGCGTGCTGACCATAACCAACGGCAGCCTCTCACTGGGAGCCTATACGCTGACGCTTGCCAACTCCGACTCGGCGGCAATTACGGGTTTTAATTCCGGCAATTACATCATAACCGGGGATACCGGCATGCTGCAACGGGCAGTTGACAATAGCACCACATATATTTTCCCGGTAGGCAGCTCAACCAATTATAACCCGGCAATCCTGATAACAGGTGCAAGTGCGGGATATACGGATATCAGCGGGCGATTTATCGATTCTGTACCTTCCGTGCCTTCCGGTTTGTTTTCGAGTGCCTATGGTGCAGAAAGTACACCTATCAGTACATTCCTGGATAACGGCTACTGGCAACTGGAAGGCGAGGGTACGCCCCAGCCCTTCCAATTGGTTTTGCAGGCAAGCGGCGTGACCAACCTCGGCGCACTGGCAGAACAGCATGCCATCTTCCGCAATCCGGATGCGTCGGGAGTATCCAATGGTACCGGCTGGAGCCCGGCCGGAACACCCGTGGATGTTTGGAATGGGAATGATTCGGTGCCTACAACGGGCTTCGGCGGCGTGATTGCGCCGCAGAGCGACAGCGTGGCATCCATGAGCTTTTTTGCCATCGGCAGATCGGATGATCCATTTGTATTGCCCATTGTGCTCACCGACTTCGAAGCGGCGCTGTCGGGCGTCGATGTGGTATTGACCTGGACGACGGCATCGGAGGTAAACAGCGATTTCTTTATCGTCGAACGCAGCCTGGACGGCAGTATCTGGAACCCGGTGGGACAGGTGGATGCCGCCGGTTTTTCATCGGCAATACTCCACTATCAATACACCGACCACGAACCGCCGGGCACGGTGTTGTACTATCGCCTCCGCCAGGTGGATTTCAACGGGCAGTTTACCCTCAGCGCAATCCGGGTGGTTAACAACCTCGGCAACGACACCTACCAGGTGTTGGGGTATTACACGCTCAGCGGCCAGCGGCTGGAATCGCTGGAACACGCCCCCTCAGGTATCTACCTGCTGCGCAGCAACCGGGGCTTCAGCAAAATACTCCACTGCAGCGATGAATAAACAATTGTAAACGCAATTTAAAAAACCACCTTTTGACAGGTGGTTTTTTGTGTGTATGTATGAAAAGAAAAATTCAGCAGTACACTGCCGGCAATTGAAGCAATACCGGTCGGCCGGATTCTTTTCAAATATACCGCATTATTTCGACAAAAGCGCAAAGGCGCATTGCGCTACTGCACCATTGCATGCATTAAACACTGCCGCTACTTGAGACTGAGTAAAATACGTTTTCGATACATGAGATGCAATACCGGTGTACGGCGCTTAATAACCCGCACCGGCATTTGGACAATGCGTTGATTAACTGCCGAAATACCCGGGAAAAGGGCAGTGCAACAAGCCTGCAAAAAACAACAACTGCGGCAAATGCACCTTGTGTTTACAAAAAGTATGAAGCGGTTAACACACAAAATTTTATTTTTGTAACCGCCGGAACAACTCTTCCCCTTCATAAAAACCCACATTCAAAATTGCGAGTCGCTGCAGTGGTAAAATTACCCTGGAAACAGACCGGCGAGCATGGGCTGTGCATTGCGATTTGTTGAAAGGAAAGCGCTTTTTCGGCACCTTTAAAAATATTTTAAGAATATAAAAATATTTATAAATACACTTTAAATCTAGTTAACAGAAGGTCAACAAACCTTTATCCAATTTTGCATTCAGGAAAATTCACATATAAACAAACAAGATGAAAAAGAAAGCAATTATAATCGTTGGTCTTATCGTTGTGGTAATAGCTGTCCTCGGCTTTACACAAAGAAAGTATATTCTCGAACATGCCAAACAGTTAAAAGGCACAAAACAGGCCGTCAAAACAGAACCGATACCTTTCCCTTCTGCCGACGCCACGAATGCGGAAATTGCGGATTACCTGCACGAGGTGTACAAACGGGTATTCGTCGCAAAGAACCGCTTTGCCAATAGTATATCCGCTGATTTTTACCTGAATTCACCGGTGCCGAAGGGCGATGACGAAAAATTTGAATACTATTACAATTTGATTTCACAGTTGGTAAATGCCGGCCGGATGGATGAGGCATTTCACTACCTCGAGGAGTACGAGCAGATAATGCCCGTGGAGAAGATGTCGAAGCAACAGCGCAAGCGCTGGCTGGCGGGCAAGGGCATTACGTATATGCGCTTAGGTGAAATTCAAAACTGTATCGCTTACCACAATTCGGAATCCTGTATTATGCCCTTTGCAAAAGTGGCTCAGCACCGGGACAGGAACGGCGTGGATAACGCAATTAAAACATACCTGCAAATTTTGGAGGAAGACCCGAAAGACCTGGTGAATATCTGGATGTTAAACGTGGCGAGTATGGCTGCCGGCACTTATCCCGATGGAATCCCCGAACATCTGCGCATCCCGGAAAAGGCTTTTGAATCCGAATACAATGTGAGCAAGTTTGTCAATATCGCTACCGAATTGCAAGTGGACTTTGCCGACATGTGCGGCGGATCCATTTTGGATGATTTCAACAACGACGGATATATCGATATGTTTACCTGCGGATGGGGTTTGCTCGAGCAATGCAATTACATCGTAAATAACGGTGATGGCACATTCACGAACCTCACCGACTCCGCCGGGCTGAAAGGCTACCCGGGAGGATTGTTCATCAATCAAACCGATTATAACAACGACGGCTTCACAGACGTATTCATTTGCCGCGGCGCATGGCAGGCAGAACGGGGAGTTATTCCCAATGCACTGTTGAGAAACAACGGCGACAACACCTTTACCGATGTAACTGCAAGCGTGGGGCTGGTGAGCTATTTCCCGACACAGGCTGCCACCTGGGCGGATTTCAATAACGACGGCTGGGTGGATTTGTACATCGGCAATGAGTCATTCCGCGACAGGGGTGTCAACAACCCGAGCGAATTGTATCTCAACGATCACGGCAAATTTAAAAATGTGGCTAAGGAAGCAGGCGTAGATGTTGTGGCATTTATCAAAGGCGTTACATCCGGCGATTACGACGGTGACGGCGACCCCGATATTTACGTATCCATCAATGGTGAAAACAATATTTTATACAAAAACACCACCGAGAAAGGCAGTATGCAACTGACGTTTAAAGATGTGAGTAAGGAAGCGGGAATTACCGGCCCGCGGAAGAGCTTCCCCTGTGCATTTCTCGATTTCAACAACGACGGATTACTGGACATCGTCAACTTCCCCTACTCCGCAAATCAAAGCGACCGCGATATACCAGCTGAGTATTTAGGCATGAAAATTAACAGCGATATTCCCGCTGTGTATATCAATAACGGCGACGGCACATTTAAAGACATCGCCGTTGAAGCGGGCCTGAATAAGACATTCCTGGTAATGGGATGCAATTACGGCGACCTGGATATGGATGGATTTATCGACTTCTATCTCGGAACCGGGAAGCCCTCACTGCGCAGTTTAATACCCAATCGCCTGTTGCGCAACGACGGCGGTAAATATTTACAGGATGTAACCACTTCTGCCGGCATGGGCCACCTGCAGAAAGGCCACGCCATCAGTTTCGGCGATTTAAACGGCGACGGCTATCCCGAAATCTTTGCGCAGATGGGCGGCTCCTACGAGGGCGACGGCTTCAGAGACTGTTTGTTCAAGAACCCGGCAAATTACGGCAATCACTATGTGAGCGTGGATCTGGAAGGTACCATTACCAACCGCAAAGCAATCGGTGCACGGGTGAAAGTGACCATCCTGGAAAATGGCGCAGAGAGAACAGTGTACGAAACAGTAACAAATGGAGCGAGCTTCGGCGCCAATACGCTTCGCCTGGAAATCGGCCTCGGCAAAGCCACTCAGATAAAAGAACTGACCGTGTACTGGCCGACATCCGGCACTACCCAGACATTTAAAGATGTGGCAATGGATACGCATTACCGCATCATAGAAGGTAAACAGGAGTTAATTCCCGTGAACGTACCTAAGGTTGATTTTGTGCTGCCCTCAACACCAATGACCCACGACCATTTTTCGATGAAATAATCATCAGGCAAACGTTGAGAATCCGGCATTTGCTGCCTGCCAGCAAACGCCGGATTTCTTTTTGTGTGTCGCTCTGCAATGCGGTTGGCGGGGACGCCAACCGCCGAATCCCACACCTGTCCGGGGTTGGTGTCCTCACCAGCCCCTACCCGATGACAGGCAAGGCGTCGTGTGGATGATGGATATGTTCAATCGCAGATAAGGGCCAACAATCGGCAAACGGCAGGCAATGCACCAACTGCGCAAAACAAATAGCCTGAGCTGCGAATAACAGTTGAATGCGGTTGGCGGGGACGCCAACCGCGGACAGCAAATACGTGGGCGGGGACGCCACCGCCGAATCCCACACCTGTCCGGGGTTGGTGTCCTCACCAACCCCTACCCGATGACAGGCAAGGTGTTGTGTGGACGATGGATATGACCAATCGCAGATAAGGGCCAACAATCGGCAAACGGCAGGCAATGCACCGCCTGCGCAAAATAAATAGCTTGAGCTGCGATAACCGGATGGGTGCGGTTGGCGGGGACGCCAACCGCGGACAGCAATTATTGTATCAGGCCGTGCTCACGCAGCCAGTTTTCGGATTCCGTTAAGGTAGCCTGGTAGTATTTACCCCCGGCATTTTCCGGTTGATAAAAGCCGTGCCCCTCGCCTTCATAAGTTACGAGCTTCACATCGCAATGCAATTGCTGCATGCCCTCTACCCATTGTTTAACAAATGTATAACCGGCCAATTCATCATTTGTGCCGTGCATGACAATGGTGGGCGGACAGGGTGTATTCAAGTTTTTCAATGGGCTCAGTACCGGCGCATTACCGACGAACTTGCGGATGCGGAAACCGAACTCTTCGAGGTTCACCACCGGGTTATACAATACCATATAGTTGGGTTTGGTGCTGTATTCGAGGTTATCGGTGGCCTCGTTGCCCATGGGATTTGCAAGTACCGCAGTGATACACAATGCCCCGCCGGCCGAACCGCCGGAGGCGATGATCTTGCCGGTATCTACCTGGATGGAAGAGCCGTACTGCCTCAGCCATCGCATGGCGGAATTGACGTCTTTAATACATTCGATACCGGTTACGTCGTTGCGGGCGATGACGCGGTAATCGGCGCAAATCGTAATCAATCCCTTAGATGCAAAATGCGCAGCCCAGGGTTCAAACATATCGGGTGAGCCGTGAATAAAACCACCGTGGAAAAAGAAAATCATACACGGTGTAAGCGTATCCGGCTTTTTATGATTCGGATAGAATACGTTCAGGTGCAGCGCTACGGTGTCAATGGTTTTAAATAATATGACGGTATCTGCCGACTTGAGTATCGGCACGTAGTGGCCGTCTTGCATTGCCTGCATTTCTTCCAGGGTTTTATCTTTCTTCTCCACTTTGGATTTACAGGCAAAGAGAAACAGCGATAGCAGCAATGCGCCGCCGAACAGCCTGAGCGATAAGTAATGTGCATTCATAGTTGCTTATGATTTTGCACAAAAGTAATTCAATTACCCCGTGCCCATTATTAAATTTTTTTTAATTTATCCGAGGTGAAAAACCCCACCGCCATGGCCCGGGATGGATGGCATCAACAACTGATTTTTTCTTATCCAACCGCCGCCCTTCGCACCCTGCACTGAACACTCTGCTATGAGCGCACCGTTCACCCGGTTGCCTCTGTTCGCCGAAGCGATTTGCCGTAAATACCTAATTTTGTATCAATGACATTCGAAACATTCCAATTTGTGCCGCAGATTTATGAAGGGTTGAATTCAATTGGATTTGAAATCCCCACGCCCATCCAGCAACAAGCCATCCCGCTGATACTGCAGGGCAGAGACCTGGTGGCATGCGCCCAGACGGGCACCGGTAAGACAGCGGCATTCCTGCTCCCCGTTCTGCACAAGATTACGGCCAACGGGCACCAAGGCATCAATACCCTGGTGATCGTGCCCACCCGCGAGCTGGCGATGCAGATCGATGAGGCCATCCAGGCGCTCGCCTATTTCACCCCTGTCAGTTCCATCGCCATTTACGGCGGCAACGACGGCATGATGTTCGAGCAGGAAAAAAAGGCATTGCGGGAAGGCGCCGACATCATCATCGCCACGCCCGGCAGGCTGTTGTCGCATATCGGCCAGGGTTACGCCCGGTTCGACACTTTGCAACACCTCATTCTCGACGAAGCCGACCGCATGCTCGACATGGGCTTTCACGACGATATCATGCGCATCATTGCCAGGCTGCCGAAGCAACGGCAGACCTTGCTATTCTCTGCCACCATGCCGCCGAAGATCCGCACCCTCGCCAATAAGCTGCTCACCAAACCGGCGGAAATAAATATCGCCACTTCCAAACCCGCCGAAGGGGTAATGCAGGGCGCTTACGTGCTGTATGAAACTCAAAAACTGCCACTGCTCAAATCGCTGCTCACCGGCAAATCCATTAACAGCGTGTTGATCTTTTCATCCACCAAGGAAAAAGTAAAGCGGCTGGAGTCCGAACTGCGCAAAATGAAAGTGGATGTCGCCGCTATTCATTCCGACCTCGACCAGAATCAACGCATCGCGGTGTTGCGCAAATTCAGCAGCAAGCAATTGCACGTTTTGGTAGCTACGGATATTTTGTCCAGAGGCATAGATATCGACTCCATCGGCCTGGTAGTAAATTTCGACGTGCCCGGCGATGCCGAAGACTACGTACACCGGGTGGGGCGCACTGCCCGTGCCGACACCACCGGCATGGCGCTCACCTTTATCAATGAACCCGATCAGCGGAAGTTTAAAAGTATAGAAGATTTAATCGGATACCCGGTTAAGAAATTGCCGATGCCTCCGCAACTGGGCGATGTGCCGGAATACAACCCGGCAGTACGGCAAAGGCAAAATAATAACCGCCGTCGCCCGAATAGAAAATCGCCGCGGAGAAAATAAGCCGCAATCGGTTAGCGTCCCCGCCAACCGCGGACAGCAAATACATTCTCTCCCTGTCCGGGGTTGGTGTCCTCACCAACCCCTATACGGTGACAGAAAAAGTGTCGTGTTGCTGATGGATATGTCCAATCGCTGAAAAGGGCCAACAATCTGCAAACGGCAGGCAATGCACCAACTGCGCAAAACGAATAGCCTGAGCTGCGATATGCGGTTGGGTGCGGTTGGCGTCCCCGCCAACCGCGGATAACACTCCACTTCATGTAAAAGCGCAATCGCCGTCGCCGTCATGGATGTGTAAGTCCGCATTTCCGAGTTTTGACAATAGCGCCTTCGCAATTGCATACTTCCGGCGCACCGGTTTCTTCCACAGTACCCGCATGGGATAACGGCGGAGCGCCGCAGCGAGGTGATGCTGATAGGTAGTAAAGATATGCACCTTCCACACATGCATATAATGCCGCAGTATGGATGCAATCACTGCATCCGGAACGGTGTAATAACAATAGGGCAGCGCCAGGCGGTTACTGCGTTTGGCAAACAGCAAAAATGCACAGAGCGCACCGCTGCCGTCACGCACTGCGACGGGAATAAAATCAAAACCGGCATCCGTCGCCGTAAAGAAATAGCGCTCCGGCTGATTGCCGGCCTCGCCCGTTTTAAGAATCCACGGATAGCGCATCATCCATTGCAGCGACTCGGCATTGCGCCGAAAGAAATTGCCCCGCATCTGTTCGCCGAGAAATGCGTGCAGGTCATCGGGAAGTGTTTCTGCGATTACCACCCGGTACTGCGCCGGCAGCGGTGGAGTATTCCGAATGCGCAGGTCGCCGAAACAGTTGATAACGGCATCGGCAAATCCCCACAGCGCTTGCAATGATTGCAGCCTGCCTTTTTTATACATGATCCATTTCAGATCGCTTCTCCGGTACAGGCGCAGCCCTGACAGCGTTCCAAAGCCGGTGAAGTACCCCGTTTTGTAATAGAGCCGTTCCGCAACCGGGGTGGCCTCGGTGGCTATCAGTTTATAATCCCATGCCTCGAGTGCCGCTTCCACCAGTTGCTGTGCGATTCTTCTGCCCCGGTAATGTTCAGATACCCAGATACAGCTCATCCATCCGCAATGCACCGCTGACCCGTCGCCGGTTTGAATATCGTCGGCGAGCACGCCGAGATAACCCGCCATAACGCCATCGATAAATGCGATCAGCAACAATACGTCGCCGGACGCATTTGCCGGGTTGTTTATATGCGACAGTCCCCGGTGCCTTGTAATGGGTATCTCCGCCATGCGCTCGTAGCTGTCCGATTCAATAAAAGCACGCAGCCCTTCACTATTTAATTGCGTTATTTCCATTGTTGTCTTTTGATTCTGTTTTTCCCGATAAGCGCTTTGAGGAGGTAGTACAGATATTCGGCTCCCAGGATTTGCCTTGCACTGCTGCCTGCCACTTCCAACGGAATGCGCTGTACATTGCCGGCAACGCTATCCCTTTTTAACCCCGCACAACCAAACGTAAGGGCCGGCGGGTAATCCGTTGCCGCCAGCGCCTGAAAAAAAGTTGTCGTCACGCCGTAATCGGTGAACGGAAAAGCGAACAGGCTTTCGGTGGTATTACAGTGCTCCCGCATCCACGCCAGGCTCTTCGTTGTTTGCTTCAATTGCTCTTCCAGTGGAATATACCTGTATTCCGGATGATCCTCGCTGTGAGCGCCGAAGACAAATCCGCGGGATTGTAAATCACCGATCTGGGCCCGGGTCAGGTAGGGTTGTTGTGTTTTTAAAAAAGCGGGAATATCCACGCCAATTAAAACGGCGAAATCGTCGAGCGCCCGGCGTTGCGCATATCCCACCCGCAATAATGCCTGCCGGTATTGCGAGGCTTCCGCATGAAACAGGGTTTGAAATCCGCCTTTCACTTCCTGCCGTCGCAATAGTTGTGTATCGCTGTCAATGCGGTCAATCAGCAGGCTGGCCTTGTAGCGAAAGAACAAATCGCGGTTATCGATAAAGGCGGTATTGCAAAAGCACACGGCGGGAATGCCTTTGCGCAACAGCACCGGCGCAATGATATCGTGGAATTCCCGCAGGCCGTCGTCGAATGTCAGTAAAAAGGCGTTGCCCTCCATTGCACGCCTTCCCAGGTAATGATCTGCCACCGAGTGTACATCTACGGGGCGGTAGTACTTCAACAGGAAGTCCAGGTCGCTTTCAAATGCGGCAGTGTTTTTACAGGGATACAAATGCGCAATATGCGGCAGGCGGGTATCGGATATCACGTGATATACCGGGACAATCAGCCGCTGTCCCGAAAGGGCAATACATGGCGACAGCGGGATGGCGGAGGCGGGAGCGCCGAACAGGCGGATTATTTTTTTGCGCAATTGCATGGCGTATTTAAACAAAAATAACAGTACTCTTTACATTATTGCACGCACATAATTGATATACCGGTTCAGCGGCGGAAACGGCAAGCGCCTTTGGCAACCTAAAACAGCAGTGTTGACAATACCGGGTTTTAATAACTTTGTGCCCACCTTGAAAGATACCGGAATAGTAGAGACACTTCCTCTCCGCGGCCAGTTCGCCTATGCCTGCGGCATGTTAGGGTGGAGTGTACTCACCAGTACGGTGGCGGTAATGCTCGTATATTTCTACCAGCCGCCGGAAGCGACGGGACTGGTGAACCTGATTCCCAAAATCGGCGTCCTCGGCATTATCAATGCCATGACCTTAATCATGATCTCTTCCCGCATTTGGGATGCCGTTATTGACCCGGTAATCGCATGGTTCAGCGACCGCAGCAGGCACAAAATGGGCAGGCGCATTCTCTTTATGCGTTGGGCCTTACTGCCCGTTTTAATTGCGGGGATACTGCTGTTTATCCCGGCGACAAAATTTGAGAGCACCACAAATATCTGGTGGCTGGCGGCGATCCAGATTCTCTTTAACCTGTGCGTCTCCATTTACATCATTCCCTATAATGCCATGCTCCCCGAACTGGGGCATACCAGCCGGGAAAAATTGCGGCTGAGCACCTATCAGAATTTCGGATTTGTTCTTGGGTGGATTATCGCCGCTACCGGTCCGGGCATGTTTGAATATTTCAGGGATACCCTGGGGACTAATCCACTGCGTGCATTTCAAATGGCCATTTGGATAAACTTTTCGGTGGCAGTGCTCTTCATGGCTATCACCGCTTTCGGCATCCGCGAAAAAAAGTATTGCCTCGCCCGTCCCGCCGAAGGCTCTTTATTGCAAAATCTCATACCTGTAATCCGCAATAAGAGTTTCTTTATTTACCTCGTGGCCGACTTCACCTATTTTATTTCCATTACCACCATGAGCACCGGCGCATTGTACTATGTCACCGTGTTATTAAACCTGCCGGAATCTATGGCTACGGTAATGATCCTGGTGATGGTCGTCGGCTCCTGGTTGTGGTATCCCGCCGTCAACTGGGTGGCTCAGCGCTATTCGAAAAAATTATTGGTGTTGTCGTCGCTCATCGGCGTAAGTCTCCTGTTCCTGTACGTATTCTTTTTGGGCAGAGTGGGTTTGGAACAGCAAATGGAAGCCATCGTCTTCAGTGCGATTATGAGCCTGCCGCTCGCAATGCTCGGCATCCTGCCGCCGGTGATACTTGCCGAGATCACCCACCTGGATGCATTTAAAACCCGGCAAAATAAAGAGGCCACTTACTTTGCGATTCGCAGTATGTTTATCCAGTTCGGCCAAACACTCGGTCTCGCCGTTTTTACGATATTAATCGGGTTGGACAACCGGCATGGCACCGGCAAAATTTTGGAGCTTTGGTTCCCGAATATTCCCTTCGCAGAGTTGGGCATTCGCCTGTCGGGTATCTTCGGCGCCAGCCTCTGCCTGGTTGCCGCTTTGATATTTATGTTCTTCAATGAAAAACAACTCGACCGCGGCATTGCGGAGATGGAAAAAGAAATGCGCATAACGCCGGCCGGCGATTAACGACACGGGCAGATATCTCACCATGCGATTGAAATTTTCGGCGGCATTACATCTGCGCAACAAGTGTCGCCGCAACTGCACTGCGCATTTTAAATATCCGCTGCTACGGTTTCAGCTTCCGGGATTTTTCATCCACCTTCTGTTGCAGTTCTTTTTTGTATCGCAGTATTTTCCTTTGAATGGATGCATCGCTGCTGCCCAAAATCTGGGCGGCCAAAATACCGGCATTCATCGCGGCATTCAGTGCGACCGTCGCAACGGGGACGCCGTTGGGCATTTGCAGGATAGAGAGTACGGAGTCCCACCCGTCGATTGAGTTGGAAGATTTGATGGGCACGCCGATAACAGGCAGGGGGCTCAGGCTGGCAATCATCCCCGGCAGGTGGGCAGCGCCGCCGGCGCCGGCGATAATTACCCGTATGCCGCGGGCATGTGCTGCGGCGGCATAGTCGAACATCTTTTGCGGTGTGCGGTGGGCTGAGACGATATCCACTTCGCAGGCAATACCCATAGTGGCCAGGAAGTCTGCGGCCTGTTGCATTACGGGTAAATCGGAATCACTGCCCATGACGATACCCACCAACGGTTTGTTTTGCTTAGCTGTCGTTTTGCTCATGCAATAATTTTTAAATTGTCTTTTACAAATCTGGCAATTTCTTTTGCCGCCTCCACATCCCGGTTTACGATGGTGGCATGCCCCATTTTGCGAAACGGCTTTGTTACCTTTTTGCCGTATAAATGCACGTACACCCCTTCTCTGTCGAGACATTCGGGCAGCCCTTCATAAACGGCATTGCCCGCATAATCAGCTGCACCCAACAGGTTGACCATTACTGCGGGCGTGCGCATTGACGTACTGCCGAGCGGCAGGTCGAAAATACAGCGCAGCAATTGCTCGTACTGCGAAGTATAATTAGCCTCAATGGTGTGATGCCCGCTGTTGTGGGGCCGTGGCGCCACTTCGTTGATCAGTATTTCGCCGTCGCGGGTTAAAAACATTTCGACTGCAAAAATTCCCACGGCGTTAAAGGCGCAAATCACACGGATGGCTACTTCCTCTGCCTTTTGGGCTATCGCTTCCGGGATGGATGCCGGTGCAAACAAATACTCTACCAGGTTGGCCGTGGGATGAAATTCCATCTCCACCGCCGGGAAAGTGGCTACATTGCCGTTGCGGTCCCGGGCGACGATTACGGCGAGTTCTTTTTCAAAGTCGATGAGGTCTTCGATAACGCTGGCGCCATCCATCAAGTCCACCAGGTCGGCGGCGCTGCGTATTACTTGTACACCCCTGCCGTCATACCCCGCCTTACACAGCTTTTGAACGAAGGGCAGATTGATTTTCCCAGCGCCCGCCAATTCGGCTATTTCCGCTTTGGTGTCCAACAACTGGAAAAATGCAGTGGCCAAATCGTTATCCTCGTAAAACATCTTCTGCCTGCCCTTGTCCTGGATAATTTTTAAAATTTCGGGATCGGGGAAAATGCGCTTCCCCTCCTCTTTCAATTGTTGTAATGCACCGACATTGACGTGCTCTATCTCGATGGTAATTTTATCGACCAACTGCCCGAAGGCGTACACCGTATCGTAATCTTTAAAACTGCCGCAGGTAAAGTGCCAGGCCAGGTGGGCACAGGGGCAATCGGGGTCGGGATCGAGCACATAACAACGGATATTCCAGTTACTCGCCGCTTCGATGAGCATTTTACCCAACTGTCCGCCACCCAGAATTCCCAGTGTTAAATCGTCGGTCCTAAGGGTTTGCATGCTGCAAAAATACACGGAATTGTACGGAAAGCAGCGACAAATTCCGAGGCAGCAGGGCGGCTGACAGCGCCGCTGCCGTATGAAAAGTTCCCGGCCGGGCGGCGGTTTTGCGACGACACATCACCCGGTTGTGGAAAACGGGTGTACAGGACCCGGGCAGAATATATTGCGGGGTTTGGTTAATTACATTGCATTTCACTAACTTTGCCTTCCATTTTGAAACAGATAACAAATGACGCAGTACGAAACCGTAGTAATATTCACTCCCATACTCAGCGATGAAGAGTTTAAGCGCACTACCGAGGCTTACAAAGACATCATTAAAGCCAACGGCGGTGAAATAATCCACGAAGAGCCGTGGGGCTTGCGCCAGCTCGCCTACGCCATTAACAAGAAAACGACCGGCCTTTACCTCGTTTTGGAATACAAGGGCGATAGTAAGATGGTGGCTAAACTGGAATTACAGTTTACCCGCGATGAGAATGTATTGCGGTTCATGACCATCAAACTGGATAAACACTCCACCGATTACAACGAGCGCAAGCGCCGCGGCGAAATCGGCAGGAAAGCGGAAAAGACAACTCAACCCGTAACAGAATCTTAAGAAAAACAACAAATGGCAAGTTCAAAAAATATAAGATTTCTCGCTGCGCCGAAACTGGGAATGATGCGCAAGAAATATTGTCGTTTCAAAAAAAGCGGCATACGCTATATCGACTATAAGAACCCGGAGTTTCTGTCAAAATTTGTAAATGAACAAGGCAAGATACTGCCCCGCCGTTTAACCGGCAATTCGCTGAAGTTTCAGCGCCGGGTGGCACAGGCTGTAAAACGTGCCCGCCAGGTTGCGCTGATGCCTTATGTGACGGATCTTTATAAATAAGCAATTGGTATGGAAGTAATATTATTAAAAGACGTAGAGAAACTGGGCGATGCAAATACGCTCGTCAAAGTAAGAGATGGTTATGGCAGGAATTACCTGATTCCAAACAAACTGGCCGTAATAGCCAATGACGGGAACCGCAATATGCTGAAAGAGCGCCAACGGCAGACCAACAAAAAAGAAGAGAAGATGCTGGCTCAAATCCAGGGGATGATGAACCGTTTTAAGGAAACTGTTATTAAAGTGGGCGCCAAGGTTGGCCAGAGTGATAAAATTTTCGGAAGCGTTACCAATGTGCAGTTGGCAGAGGCCATTAAGAAGCAATTGGGCGTTGAAATTGACCGCAAAAAAATTCATGTGCCCGATGATGTAAAAACACTCGGAACCTATACCGCCACCATAAACCTCCAAAAGGAATTTAAAGTGGATGTGCAGTTCGAAGTTGTAGAAGAATAAAAAGGTTGGAGAATAATAATAACCCTTTATGGCGCAGGTCGTAAAGGGTTTTTTTATTTTTATTCGTAGCGCAGCGCTTCGATGGGGTCGAGTTTGGAAGCCTTTACCGACGGGTAATAGCCCGCTGCCAGCCCGGTAATAAAGGTGAGCGCCAGGCCGGCCAGCACCCATATCCAGGGCACGAAGAAACTGATTTTAAAGAACGAGGCAACGGCATTGCCGCAGAGCACTCCGAGCAGAATCCCCAGCAGCCCTCCGATCAGGCAGATGACGATAGCTTCTACCAGGAATTGCATCTTCACCGCGGCGCCGGTAGCGCCCAGCGCCATGCTGATACCGATTTCGCGGGTGCGCTCATTTACCTGTACCAACATGATATTCATCAAACCGATGGCGGCGCCCAGCAGGGTGATCATGCCGATGATGATGGCGCCGATGGCGACGTAGGAAATATTCTGCAGCACGATATTGATAATGCTGTCGCTCTTGGCAATGGTGAAATTATTTTTTTCACGCACATTCAGTTTGCGCACCTGTCGCATCGTGCCTGTGGCTTCGCCAATTGCCGGCTCGAGATCCACCACTTCGTTGACGCCAACGGTTATCACATAGCTCGTCTCATTTGCGGGAAACAGGGAGCGGGAGGTGTTTACGGGAATAAAAACTATATTGTCCGATGAGATCATGCTGTTGCCCTTTTTCTTCAGCGTGCCGATTATGCGAAACGATTGGTTCTGAACGGTGATGCCTTTGCCACTCGGATCTTCATCGCCGAATAATTTGGCAGCCACGTCGCTGCCGAGCACCACCGTGCGGGAGGCGTAATCCACCTCGCCGGCGGTGAACCATCTGCCGGTTTGCATTTCATAGCCGCTCACCTGGATATAGTCCACATCTACAGCCATTACAGTTACATTGGGATTTGTCTCCTTAGCGCCGGCTTTCACTTTGGCAAAACCGCCGAAGGGCACGTAACTGATGGATACTATGGACGACGGGTAACTATATTTTTCGCTGAACAGATCGGCTTCCCGTTTGCTGACCGGCGGCCTTTCCTTATCTCTTTCGCCCATGGATCCGCCTTCTATATCCGCAGTGTTGCGGATGCTGAACGTATTAGCGCCCAGCGTCGCAAAATTCTTATTGATACTGCTCTTCAGCGCTTCAATCGAAGTGAGTATGGCGAGCAGCGCCATAAGCCCAAATGCTATAATGGTAACTGTCAGCGCCGTGCGCAATAAATTGCCGCGGATGGAACGCAGCGCTATCAATATATTTTCGAGCAGGCTCAATGTGTATATTTCGTATCGTAAAAATGCAGGTTAGTAAACCTATCGTTTTGGTATTGTGTTACCTTTGTAGCAAATTTAAATGAACACGTCAGATAGTTTATCCATCGCAACAACATTTAAGAGTTTCAGGCTGCTTTTTAGTTACCGACATTACTTCACTTTAAAATTAAAAGATTATCATGGCATTTGATATTGAAATGATTAAAAGGGTATATGCGCAATTACCGGCGAGAATTCATACCGCCCGCAGAATTTTAAACAAACCGCTCACGCTCACCGAAAAAATATTATACAGCCACCTGTACGACGGCGAAGCTACTGTCGCCTATCCGAGGGGAAGCAGTTATGTGGACTTTGGCCCCGACCGTGTAGCCATGCAGGATGCGACGGCGCAAATGGCATTGCTGCAGTTTATGAGTGCCGGAAAAAAGAAAGTAGCTGTGCCTTCCACCGTACACTGCGACCACCTCATCCAGGCAAAAGTTGGCGCAAAGGAAGACCTGGCGAATGCCTTAGACACAAGCAAAGAAGTGTTTGATTTTTTAGCGAGTGTTTCCAATAAATACGGCATCGGTTTCTGGAAACCGGGCGCAGGAATTATTCACCAGGTAGTGTTGGAAAATTATGCTTTCCCCGGTGGGATGATGATAGGCACAGACAGTCATACTGTAAATGCCGGCGGGCTTGGAATGGTGGCAATTGGAGTGGGTGGGGCTGATGCAGTGGATGTGATGGCGGGTTTCCCCTGGGAACTGAAAATGCCGAAACTCATCGGCGTGAAGTTGACAGGTAAAATGAACGGCTGGACCAGCGCCAAGGACGTCATACTGAAAGTATCGGGCATATTAACCGTAAAAGGCGGCACCGGCGCCATATTGGAATATTTCGGCGAGGGTGCGAAAAATATTTCGTGTACCGGCAAGGGAACTATCTGTAACATGGGCGCTGAAATCGGCGCCACCACTTCCCTGTTTGGTTATGATGATTCCATGCGCAGATATCTGAATGCCACCGGCCGCTCCGATGTGGCGGGCTTAGCCGATGCCATAGCCGAACATCTCACCGGCGATCCGGAAGTATATGCCGATCCCGAAATGTATTTCGACAGGGTGATTGAAATAGACCTCAACGCATTGGAACCGCATGTGAACGGGCCTTACACTCCGGATCTCGCCTGGCCGATAAGCAAATTGAAACAGGCAGCCATTGACAACGGCTGGCCACAGAAACTGGAAGTGGGGCTGATAGGCAGTTGCACCAACAGCAGTTATGAAGACCTGACTCGGGCAGCGAGCATTGCCCGGCAGGCAGTTGCCAAGAAGCTCAAGGCAAAAAGTGAATTTACCATTACCCCGGGCTCCGAACAGATACGCTATACCGTATCGCGGGACGGCTTGCTCGACGATTTTGAGAAAATGGGCGGCGTGGTATTAGCGAATGCCTGCGGCCCCTGTATCGGCCAATGGGCCAGACATACCAACGACCCGGATAAAAAGAATACGATACTGACATCCTACAACCGGAATTTTGCCAAACGCAACGACGGCAACCCGAATACCCATGCGTTTGTCGCCTCCCCTGAAATGGTAACGGCACTCGCCATTGCCGGCGACATCACCTTCAACCCGCTGACCGATGCACTGATGAATGAAGAGGGCAAAATGGTGATGCTCGATGAGCCGGCAGGTATCGAACTGCCCACAAAGGGCTTCGATGTGAAGGATCCCGGCTATGTGGAACCGGCTGAAGACGGCACGGCTATCGAAGTAATCATTAACCCCACATCCAACAGACTGCAGAAGCTGGACCCGTTCCCCGCATGGGAAGGCACTGACCTTACCGGTCTTAAATTGCTGATTAAGGCAGAGGGCAAATGCACCACAGACCATATCTCGATGGCGGGACCCTGGTTGAAATTCAGAGGCCATCTCGACAATATTTCAAACAATATGCTGATCGGCGCCATCAATATTTTCAATAAGAAAACCGACTCGGTGAAGAACCAGTTGACCGGCGAGTACGAATCGGTACCAAAGGTGCAGAGAGCCTATAAAGCAGCCGGTATCGGCAGCATGGTCGTTGGCGATGAAAACTACGGAGAAGGTTCCTCCCGGGAACACGCCGCCATGGAACCGCGGCACCTGGGTGTAAGAGCCATACTGGTGAAATCCTTTGCCCGCATTCACGAAACCAATCTCAAAAAACAGGGAATGCTCGCACTGACGTTTGACGATAAAAGCGATTACGATAAAGTGCGTGAAGACGACAGTATCGACATCCTCGGGTTGACGACATTCACGCCGGGAACACCGCTGACAGTGGTGCTCAATCACAGCGACGGCACCCGCGATACGGTGAAAGCAAATCACACCTATAATGCGCACCAAATCGAATGGTTTAAAGCCGGTAGCGCTTTAAATATGATCGGGTAACAGCGTTTCACAACATCCGATACCTAATTCCCATGCATGCAGAGTTACTTTAAGAGTAATCTCTGCATGCATTCCATGTGCATTCCCGGCGTGCAGGACAATGCATCCGTTTTATGTAACTTTATTTGCACGCATACGCCCAATACTTATGAATTCAAAAAATATCATTCTTCTTTTTCTCGGCAGTATATTTTTCTTATCGGTCAATGCCCAACTGTTAACTCCGGCAACAGAGACCTATATCGACAGCCTGATGCGGTCGAATTACACAGCTATTGAACCGGGAGCCGTTTTGCTCATTGCCGAAGAGGGCAAGCCGGTATATCGCAAAGCATTTGGCCTGGCAAGTGTTGAGTTAGCCGTTCCCAACCGGGAAGACTACGTATTTGCAATCGGCTCCATGACAAAGCAATTCACCGCCATCGCACTGTTGCAATTAGTCGGGCAGGGTAAAGTGCAACTGCAGGACGATATCCGTCTCTACCTGCCCGATTACAACACTCATGGAGAAACCATCACACTCGAAAATTTAATTACGCACACCTCAGGTATCCCGAGTTTTACGGAAATGGATACGTTTAATTCGCTGGTGAATACCGATATCGGCCTGAAAGAAATGACCGGTATATTCCAGGATGCACCACTGTTGTTCACTCCCGGAACAGATTGGAGTTACAGCAATTCGGGCTTCAACCTCGCCGGAATGATCATCGAAAAAGTGAGTGGAATGACTTACGGCGAATACCTGCAAAAGCACATTTTTGATCCACTCCGCATGGAGAGCACTTCCTTAGGCGCCAAGGATAAAATCATTCCCCGCTTCGTGAATGGTTACCAGGCCGGAGCAACCACTTATATGCCGGCAAGTGAATTCAGTTGGACCTGGCCGTATGCCGCCGGGCAGATCATCAGCAATGTGGACGACCTTCTCAAATGGGATGAGGCGCTTTACACCAATACAATCCTGGACAGCGCACTCATTCACCGTGCGTTTACCAATTATGTGTTGACTACGGGCGAGTACGCCAATTACGGCTACGGCTGGGCGGTTGACAGTTATGCGGGATTGACGATTATCCGGCACGGCGGAGCCATCAGCGGATTTTTGAGCGATGCAGTACGCATTCCCGAAAAGCATCTCTACATCGCCCTGCTGAGCAATAACACCAAACAAAGCCCGGGCGAAGTAACCGATGCAATTCTCAATGTATTGCTTCAGTTAAATATCACCGGTGAAGCTGTTTCAACAGACGCTGCGCAATTGAAAAAATATACGGGCGTGTACGAAGTACACAGGAGCAGCGGCAGGCTGGTAAGCAATTATTCCGATACGCCGGTTTACAGGTATATTACCGTTGAAGGCGATGCGCTATACATGCAGCGCACCGGTGGAGCGAAACAAAAACTCACTTACCTGGGCAACGGTGAATTTTATATTTCAAATAAGTTCTCAAGAATACGCTTTGGAAATGAGCTGCCGGATACGACTATTGCGACAGCAACCGTCTATGATGTCTTCGGCAATTACGGCCCGAAAGATATCGAAAAGAAAACAGCGCTGCCGCTGCCTTCCGCAAAGACAGAAATTGAACTTCCCGAAGCCGTGTTGCAAAACTACGTGGGCAATTACGACCTCGGCGGCGGCTTCTTTATCCGGATTTTTATTAAAGATCACCGGTTGTACGGGCAGGCAACCGGGCAGGCCGCATTTCAAATGTTTGCGAGCTCCGAAACTGCCTTCTTCTTAAAAATCGTCGATGCGACTATCGAGTTTACCGTGGACGCTGCAGGCACTGCTACGGGTTTGATATTGCGCCAGGGCGGCACCATGCACGGCACTAAGGTAGAGTGATTTTACTACCGGCGCACATTGATTTGTGCAGAACAGTCTGTGTCGTTTGCTGCCGGGGCAGGCGCATATCGCCGTTAAGGCAATGTCGAGCTGTGGATTATCTTTTCAGCAGCGCCACCGCACTCGTATCAGTAGCGGTAGCCGAAGAATCCGGAGCTGCGCCGCCGTCCCCTGTCCAGAGTTCACCCTGCGGTTCTTTCTGATTCGGCGGATTGGTACCTTTTAAAGACAAGATATAATTGGCCACATCGCTAATCTGTTGCGGCGTAATAATCTCATTCCATGCGGCCATTCCCTTCTCGGGAACGCCGTGTTTGATGGTGGCGAAAATATCCTTGATCGAACCGCCGTGCAGCCAATATTCATCTGCGAAATTGGGGCCGATACCGCCTTCTCCGGCATTGCCGTGACAGGCGGCGCAATAAGTGGTAAAGACTTCTTTGCCCGATGCCAGCACCGCTTCGGTCTGTGTTACCACCACTGTATTTTCATCAATCATCACTTCCTTGGTCTTCTCCTGCTCTTCCGCAGCTGCTTTAGCGATTGACTGCTCATATTTCTTTTTCTGAGCCGGCACATATCCCAGGAAATAATAGGGAATAAATACAACGGCAAAGATGATGGTGGCAAAAAACAAAAACCGCAACCAGGGAGGCATCACACGGTCCATGTCGTAAGAGCCTTCGTAAGTTGAAGCGCCGGAGAGCTCCTGCGATTCATAGGCGGCAGCCGGCCGTTCACCCTTCCAGATCAATGAGAAGATATCGAGTTTACGGCCGAATTTGGTGCGGTACCTGTCGGCTACCAGTATGCTGTACAGCAGGTAGCCTACGATGATCAATTCCAGTACGATCAGGATATACATCGGGAGAAACGGGTCACTTGCGATGGAGGATTTTGCAGCCGCGGTGGTCTGCGCCTCCAGTGTACCCGGCAGCAAGCCTAAGGTGAAGAATACCAGCAGCATCATTCCTTTGCGGCCTTTGTCACGTATGCGCCACCTGGTTCCCAATATCAGCAATTGGCCCAATGCGTAAATGAGATATAACAGGATGGCTGCAACGGCAAACAACACCCAAAACAAAGGCTCCCCGAAAAACCAGGTCCTGGATGCTTCTTCTGTTCCGCTTGCGGCCATCGCCCATAGCGGCACAATAGATGTCGCAACAACTGCACATAATTTCTTGAATTGTTCTGAAGGCAATTTCATTACAGTAGAATTTTTAATGTTGGCAAATTAATATTTAAAGGTATTAGAATCATCAGGTATTAATTGTGCGGGGCAAATTAACGGGATGCGGGCAGCAATAACCGGGGAATGCGCTGGCTTCCCCTTCCCGGCTCTTATAACAAGTTGTATATCGCTCATATTCCGGCGCTCAAATCACTTTCGCCCAAAGATAGCAAAGTGATTCTGTTCGAAATACAGATTCATCACAATCATTTTGGTTTTTTCGAATTAAATGCATTTTTCCGGTCAGCGCCAACGTGTACGGAAGTTAGTAAACTGCGATTGTGCAGCCAGGCTGCACAATCCGGTAGTACCGATGACGATGGCAATGGTGCTCAATGGCATTAGAATCGCAGCGACAACCGGCGATAGGACTCCCTGCAGTGCAAAGAATACACCGGCAAAGATATAGGTGAATGACGCCAGATACCCGGTGCAAACTACAAGCCTGCATTGGCGGGCATAGGCAAACAGTGCGGGCAGTGCGTGTAAGTGGGATTTTGTGAGAATGGCGTCGGCGCCCGGAATCCGGGATGCATTTAGACTGAGAATATCCGTTTCGGTATTGCCACCCGGCAACAGTACTACGGCTCCCTGGGGGCCGTCACCTACCACCGCCAGGCGTGCACCGCGGTTTTGCAACTCGCGGATATACTGTTTCTTTTCCAATCCATTGCCGTAATAGCACTGCACCTCCGTACCGGGTAATGCCATTTCCAGGAGTTCCCTTTCGCTTTCGCTGCAGATGACGTGTACATCATAGCGCTTCTTCAGCAATGCGAGCATATCGGCCAGGCTTTCGGGGCGGACATGGTCAAATACGAAGCGGCCGACTACCCTGCCGTTCACAGCGCAAAACAATGCGCCGGTTTCAATGGGCCGGGTACAGATATACGATGCCGTACCGATCTCGTATAAATCACCTTTATACATTACGGCAATACCGGCGCCGGGCGTTTCCACCACGCCCGACATCGCAACCGGTTTTTGTTTGCCCAACATCATGACTATGCCATTGCTTAAGG
Organism: uncultured Chitinophagales bacterium; assembly: GCA_964492065.1. Taxonomy (GTDB): domain Bacteria; phylum Bacteroidota; class Bacteroidia; order Chitinophagales; family BACL12; genus JADKAC01. Next base: position 249,290 of record CAZBHH010000002.1, read on the forward strand.
GATGCGTAAATTGTTTGGCAAGCCCGGCAAAAACGGGTTGCATTGCAGCACTTAAGGCACCTCCCCTGAAATCCGGCAGGCTGCTCTTTTCCCCTCCCGGCAATCCAGATATATCGAAGACCACAGCAGTAATGCGCTGTAAATTTTGAAATACGTGCACATTCTTCAGGTAGAGGCCCCATTTCCCCAGTCGTTGCACGGCATTGCCGTATGCGAAACCCGACGATAACAGGAGCGTACAAGGGCATGCAATGACCAGGGCAGACAGCAATGCCGCAAGCGAGCGGGTGGTATCCGCAACCGACCAAAAGATAAAAGCGCACACGGAAAGCGCAATGATGATATAACCGTAATACTTGCTGAACCACTGTACAAACCCGACTGACGTTTGCACGGTTTTTTGTTTGCCACCGCTATTCCACAACTGCATGAGATACCCCGGGGAAACTTCTTTGATTGCGCAGAGTTCCAGACGCCCGCCCGACTGCCGGCCGCCGGTATAAATTAAATCGCCGACATGCTTTGCAACCGGCTCCTGTTCGCCGTTCACCAGGCTGTAGTGAATATGTGCTTCTCCGCTTATCAATACCGAATCGGCAGGTATAATTTCACCGTCTTCCACTATGTAATCATCGCCGGATTTCAACTCCGATAAGGGCACACGTGCCGCAATGCCTTTTGACAGTTTTAAAACGGTCATCGGCAAACCGGCCGCATCGGATGCATCGTGCGTCACTGAACGAAAGGTATGCTCCTGTAAATACCTGCCCACCAACATAAAGAACACAATGCCCGACAACACGTCAAAGTAACCGCTGCGCTGCCAAAGGACAATATCGATAACACTGCTGAAAAATGCGATAGTGATGGCCAGTGCGATGAGGGCATCCGAATTCAGAATGCGGCTGCGCAGTCCTTTCCATGCGGCGGTAAAAAATTCCTGTGCGCAGTAAAAGACTACCGGCAATGCCAGGATCAAAGAGAGGACATAAAACAGGCGCTGTAAGCGGTAATCCAGCATTTCGCCGCCGGCAAAATATTCGGGCAGGCTGAAGATTACAATATTGCCGAAACAAAAACCGGCAATGCCCAGCTTAATCAATCGGTGGCGATTCGGGCGCACTACTTTTGTCTCGCCCATTTCCGAATAACTCAGGTAGGGCTCGTAACCGGCGGCATCCAGGACGGAAGCGATTTCCCTAAGGGTGATTGCCGTGGCATCGGCGATAATGAATATTTCCTTGCGTGTGAAATCCACTGTGGCGTGCAGGATACCGGCGTGGAGCGTGTGCAGGTTTTCTAAAGTCCAGACACAGGAAATGCAGTGAATATATGGCAGGTAAAATTTAACGTGCATTTGCTTGCCATCGCTGAAAGTGATATATCGCCGTTTCACATCCGGGCGGTCCAGCACTGCGTATTTCTTTAAAACAGCGCTGTCCCCGGTCACCCGGCCGGGAACATTCTGGGTATCGCCATAGGCGCATAAATCGTTGTCCTGCAGGATTTCAAACACCGTCTTACAGCCGAAACTGCAAAACGTCTTCTCCGCAACCGTAAACGCAGTATCCGTGCAAGGCTGCCCGCACTGGTAACACAACAATTTATTGTCTATGGAATTTTCCATGGTTAAAACTGAAATATACAATCAAAATTTGAATTTGAAAATGATTTTTTTGATGTCGTTTATCGCAAAGGGGCGGCTTAAAAACAATCCATTCCGCCCATATGGCAAATCAGTGGTAATCGGTAATGCATCGTGGCCCGGATTATGGATAAAACGGATTGCAGATTTATACGAGTGGTCGGTGAAAAAGAGGTTAACCGGCAATTGTGATTAATCCCGCCCGACAATCTCAAATAACCTCAAGCAAACCAGTTGTTACTCTGGGTTATGACAGGCTGTCCGGTCAGCCTCGCCGCAGTTGTTTTGACATCGGCTGCCGCATCAGTATGCATAAACGGATCGTAAATCAAAACCTCCCTCCGAGATCTGTGATGCCGGCATTGCAGAAGGCATGGCCGTAAAGATCATTATAGATGACAGCCCATACGCCCGGTGCGAGCTCCCTGGTTTCAAACCGGGGTGAATACCGTGCAGCCCGGGCGTGTAAGGATGCGATGATTAAAAAGCCTTTGCGATTGGGGTCAATCGGCTTTTCATGTTTTCCTCGCCGGGCCACCCAAATTTAAGATTGAATAGGCTTACGGGATTTTCTTGTTCCGGTTTACCTATGTAAAGTCTTGTGTGCAAAGTGTTTGAAAGGCGGGTTTTGATAGTTACGCTAAATATTGTTTTTGCAATATCAATTACTTGCTCTACGCTCCACTTTGTTTTCTTTTGGGCTAATTGCCTTTCCTGTTCTTTGTAAACTTTATAAGCGCAAAAAGCTATACAGATATGCGCCTCAATTCGTTTTTGCAATCTGCGGTAAATCGGTCGTATTTGCAGATCTGTTTCCGTCCCCACAGAGTGACCTACAAGGCGCTCTGTGGGATTATACTGACTTTGCAGTAATTTCCCACAATGTCAGTACAAACCTTAAAGTCAGAAACA
>CAZBHH010000003.1:0-199778 GCA_964492065.1 uncultured Chitinophagales bacterium
GGGATCATCAACCAATTACGAAATGTCAGTACCCGGTTTTTACGAAACATCTGTTGAGTCAGACGGTAAATTAAATTACCTGGAAATTCCCATTCTGGTTAATTATTATATCGGCAGCGGCAACATACAACCGGTTATCGGCCTGGGACCTTCCATCGGATTTGGTATGGGCTACAAATCATCCGGAACTGCTACCACAAAAACCACAGATCCGATCACCGGCACTACAACCACCACTACCGAAGATTTTGACGACAGCGGTTCTTTTGAAGATGCCGGCTTAAAAGGAATTGACTTCAGCGTGTTGGTACAGGCTGGAGTGTTAATGAACGAAATCGGCCCGGGCAGCCTTGGCCTGAATGCAGGTTACATGTTAGGCCTTGCCAATATTAATGATGGCGACGCCAAACTGAATAACCGCGGCATTAAAATCGCCCTGGTTTATAAATTCCCAATCGGCGGATAATTCATAATTCAATTTTAAAAGCCGGCTGTCCAAGGCCGGCTTTTTTTTGCCCATATATAGCCGTTAAATGTTAAAATCCCCTTTAAATACAACCGGATGTCCACTTTATTAACACACGCCCGCCATCTACCTGTGCATAAAATCGGGAATTACTATTGCGCCAATGCTCCAAGTATTGGAAGTTTGTAATTAATTTTAAATCATCAGATTATACAAGGGTGTTCTATGGGGTGTTTGGATAAATCTATATTAAAAAAGAATCGCAGCTATGCGCCTTTTACGAAGAATATACTTTTTTAAATTTAACAACTAAAACAAATGATTATGAGAAAATTCACATTTACGGCAATTGCCGTTCTTTTCTTCAGCACAGCCTTTGCGCAAAAACCTGATGCCGGTGCGTTTACCATCGAGACACAGATTAATCTGCAAACAGGTACTGCGCCAATTAATATTTTTACCCCGAATATCCGGGCGAGGTATTTCATTTCCGACGGTATGGCGCTGCGCCTGCAGTTCGCCTATTTAAGCAATAAAAATACCATGACCGTAACAGAGAATGCGGATGGCACCGGCGGCGAAGGCACCATCACCCAATCGAGTTCTCAGTTTACCTTCAGGCCCGGAATTGAGAAGCACTTTGCCGGAACAAACCGCCTGGCGCCATACATCGGGGCTGAGATAAATATCCAGATGGGAAGCGCTAAGGAATCTCTTGACCAGGCCTCCACGGATGGATATGGCTTTTATTATTACGATGAAACAACAACTGCTGAAGTAACCGGCGGCTGGTTAAGCGGCCCCTCCTCCTGGGGTGCTGGCACTACATTTGGGTTAAACCTGTTGGCCGGTCTCGATTTTTATGTGACCGAAAATTTATATCTCGGCGGCGAATTGGGCTGGGGTTTTAATTCGTTCTCCGCAAAGGATACCGAACTTACTGTCACTGTAGATGGCGACACTTTTAACTCTACTACACCCGGAGCTAAATCAAGCGGTTTTGGCATGGCGCCTACCGGATTTATCCGACTGGGTTGGTTATTGCAGTAATACAGAACTTTTACAACATTCAAAGGCTGTTTCCGGTTGAAACAGCCTTTTTTTTTGATATGTTTTAGATATGTACGGGTTTCTCCTATCGTTTTACAAACGGATGGACTTCCAGTTGCCACGCTTTAAATAATACCAGCACAGGCTGCCCATTACAAACCAATATACGAGCTCGCTCGTCCAGGCAACGGTGAGATTCACGTGCAGGACGGGGACGAGTACCACCACATAGGCCACGTAAACCAGGAGGGTTATCAACTCCAGCAGCAGTGAATATTTGGTGGCGCCAGTTCCGGTAACCGCCCGGAACAGTACACTTGCTACCGACATCATGACCAGGCAGGAGCCGCAAATCCGCACCGGATTCTTTGCCAGTTCAACAATTTGCGGATCATTGGTAAAAATGCTGATAAACACTTCGGGTTTCACCACGATGAGCAGGCAGAAAAACATCGAAAAGGAAAAGCTGATAACCAGTACTTTCTTCAGAAGGTCAAAGAGTTCCGCATGGCGGTTCTGTCCCAGGATATTGCTGACAAGCGAGTTGGTGGCATTGGCAAATCCCCAGGTGGTAACGCCTAACACCATATAGACCTCCTTGGCCACATTGGACGCCGCAAGCGCCCCACTTCCCATGCGCTCTATCAGCAGGAAAAACAGCACCCAGGTACCGGTGGACAACACGTGCTGCAACACCACCGGCCCGGAGAGTTTTAACCCGCTGTTCACCACGCTCCAGTCGAAGCGCTTCAACCGGAACAATTCGAATTTTTTGCGCAGCGGCGAAGCGATGAGATAGACAAAATTGATACACATGGCCACGCAACTGGAAATCAGCGAAGCTAATCCGGCGCCGGCAATACCCATCGCCGGGAACCCCATCTCCCCGAACACCAGGCAATAGTTAAAAAACACATTGACCACCAGCATGGACAGTGCACTCCAGGTGATGATTTGATTTTTGCCTATGCTGGTATAAAAGGCTATAAACAAGAATGCAAAAGCGGCGAGGAACAGCTCCCATACCCGGTAGCTCAGATAAACCATCGCTGCCTCAAATACCGCCTGCGACGAAAATATGGGTTGCAGAAAGGCCGGCACCGCCCATTTTAAAGTGGCAAACATGAGGGACCCCACCAGGAACATAAACAGGAAATTGTTGTTAAACACCGCCCCTATACTCCGCTCATCCTTCTCGCCCGCCCGCCTCGCGATGATAATTTGAATGCCTACCGATAGGCCGTAGGGTATCATCGTCAGGGTGATAAACAGCAGGGCGCCAATACCGCTGGCCGCCAGTTCTGTTTCGCCCACCCTGCCCATAAATGCCACCCCGATCAGATTGATGATGTTGTTAAACAGGCTGCTGATCATCAGGGGTAATGAAATATGAAAGATCTGGCGATATGTTATCTGTAATTGCAACTAACGGCTACGGCGCTGGTGTTATGCGGCCAAAGATATTTGAAATCCCCTTGTAAAATGCAATGGTAACTGTCGCTAATCCCGATTATAAATCCGCGGCACATGGGTGGTTTCATTATTCGGGGATTTCCCTTTGTCGGGGCTTGTGGCCGCCTAACCCACGTCTAAAGCCGCCCTCCATTGCCCCGGCAAACAATTTAACCGAAAAATTACACACCAAAACCCCGGGGAAAAGAAATGGGTATTCAAATAAAGTTGTTATTATTGCGTGCACTTAAAATTCATAAAAAGAAGTTATGAAGCGTTCCACGTCAATGATCATCATTTCCCTGCTGGGCATTGTAATAGTTTACCTCGTTTACCTCCTGATTACCGGGATCAGCGGCCCGATAAAGTTTGATAAGGAAAGCAAATTACGCTTTGCGGCAGTTGAACAAAAGCTGGATGCAATACGCAACCTGCAATTCGCCTACAAAGAAGTTACCGGCAGATATGCCCCTACCTGGGACTCTTTATTTTACGTCATCGACCACGACAGTATGACCATTGAACGCAAGTTGTTAATTCCAAAATCGAAATACAGCGAAGAACTCTATGGAAAAAACCCCAAGGTGGCCGATGATACTACCAAATATGAGGTGATTTTTCATTCACGTGTCGCATTAAAGGATACTTTGTTTGAAGACTCCAAATACAAGCGGGAAACCATGGCGGATATCCCCTTCAGCGGCGGCCAGAAATTTTATATGAATGCCGGAATGATTGACGCCGGCGGCGGCAGGGTGAAAGTCCCCGTGTTTATTGTCACTGCACCCAACAAGTACGTGTTAAAGGGATTGAATACTCGCTACTTTAATCCCGACGAGGGATATCAAATGGGTAGCATGTACGAAACGACTACCGAATTTGCCTATAAGCGGGAAACGCTGGAGTATAAATAATTGTTATTAAACAACCGGCAGGCGCCGCCTCTCCGGCAGGTATTTTGCCTTTGATGCGCATTGCGCATTAATCTTTAATTTTAAGGCTGCTATGCAATCGTATATTCATCCCGAATTTAACAACGCATTTACAAAACACCTTTCGCTGTTAATTGAAATTGATTACGGGTATTTCAATTATTGCGTTTACAATGCCGCTACCGGTGATGTTTCCATCATTAAACAAGTGGTGTTTAATGCACAACCGGAAATGCAATTCGATTTTGAGAAATTTCAAATTGCGGTAAACAACGAAGACACGCTGCATTGCCCTTTTCATGAACAACACGCATCCGTCGCATGGAGCCCGTTTATTGGCGTCCCCGCTCCGCTGTTCGATGCGGATAACACAGCCAGGTACCTGTATTTTGTCAGCAGTGATGCCATTGACGCTTCCACCCGATACGAAATTGCCGAAGCGCTGGATATGTATATCGTTTTTACCTTGCATCACAAACTGCGCTATTTCTTTGAGAAGGTGCAGCCACGCATTGCATGGCATCATGCTGTACTGCCTTTTCTGTACGCCGGCACCTCCGCTGCAGAAAACAATTCAACCGATAGTGTATTCCTGGACGTAAAGGAAGGTTATTACCTGTTAGTGTTATTGCGCAACGGGCAACCGTTCTTCATTAACCGGTTTAATTTCAGCAATGTCGATGACTTCATGTATTACCTGTTATTAGCCTGTGAGCAGAAAGGCTTCGACAGAAACGAATTGCAGTTATATATCTCCGGTGCATTGAACCGCGAATCGCAAATCTATACACAGATATACCGTTTCTTTGTAAACATCCGCTTCAGTGCACCCATCGGCAATTTCCGGTTCCCCGAAGCATTGGAAATACCTGCGCATGCGATTTTTACACTTACCGGGCTTCAATCATGCGCATCATTTCAGGTAATTTAAAAGGCAGGCGATTCTCCCCGCCCGCAAAAATCCCGGCACGACCGACTACTGATTTTGCGAAGGAGGGTTTATTTAATATCCTGGCAAATACGGTGGATTTTGAAACCGTCAGTTTTCTCGATTTATTTGGCGGCACCGGCAGTATCAGTTATGAAATGGGATCCCGCGGCTGCAAGGAAATCGTTTGCGTTGAAAAGGATCTGACGAGCGTCAACTTTATCCGCAAGACGGCTTCCGAGTTTGCACTGCCGGTGAACGTAATGCAAATGGATGTATTTGAATACATGCGCAGCACCCGTTCTGCTTTTGATATCATATTTGCAGGGCCGCCTTACAAACTGGAATTGCTCGACCAGATACCGGATGAAATCTTTGAAGTGCACTTACTCAACCCGGGCGGCATTTTCATTTTGGAACACAATCCCGATCACAATTTCGACGCCCATCCGCATTTTAAGCGCAAGCGCAATTACGGCACCACGATTTTCAGTATTTTTGAATTGTGAAAAAGAATATTGCCGTCTTTCCGGGATCCTTTGACCCGATAACCCTCGGGCATGTAAACATCGTAGAGCGCTGCCTGCCACTGTACGATACAATAATCATTGCCATTGGAAAAAATACCGAGAAAAAAAACCTGTTCAGCCTCGAACAGCGCATGGTGTGGATTGCCGAAATTTTTGCCGGTATGCCTCAGATCGAAATTGCCAGTTATGAGGGGTTGACCATTGACTTCTGCAAGAGTTGTAATGCCAGCGTTCTGCTGCGGGGATTGAGAAGCGCCGGCGATTTTGAGTACGAAAAAAATATCGCACTGATTAATCGCACCTTAGTCCCGGAAATCGAAACGGTATTCCTGCTGAGTATTCCCGCTTATGCACATATCAGTTCAAGCATTGTCCGCGAACTGGTTAAGCATAAGGGCAATATCAAAAACCTGGTACCCGATTGCATCATAAGAGATATGCAGAAATAATTCCCGCATCCAGCACATCCCGGATATTCTGATAGGTTTGATTGTATTTCACTTCGAGTTCGGACGCATTCACCCATTGCACTAATGCAATCCCTTCAGCAATCTGCGGCGTAAATGCGAATGCATTGCTGCGCATCAAAAACCAATGTGTAATCTTTAATATCTTATGTCCTTCAATTACATAAGTATGATAGGTCTTCATCAGTTTTTTGACGATTTCGGGCGGCGTTATTCCCGTTTCCTCCACGACTTCCCGAACAGCGGCTTGCGGCACTTTTTCCCCGGGTTCAATTTTTCCTTTTGGCAAATCCCACATACCGTTGCGGTAAATCATCAACACATCTTTTGCGCTGTTCATCACAAGGCCTCCTGCTGCTTTTACCGTTTTATAACCGGCGAATAAATGAGAGCGTATCGCCCTGGCGTCATCGCCGTACACGCTCAGGCTGCGCAGCATACCACCCGTTTCAATTTGCCGCATCGCCTTCATGATTTCTTTGCGTTTGGTGAAAAAAAATACAGGATTTGTTTCGGTGGATTCCACATCGGCAGGAGGCATATCCTCGCGGATAATGACGGGGATCTCGTTTATAAATATTTTATACATTTGGCTCATGTTGTTCGATAGCAGGATTGCAAAGCAATTCACCGAAAAATTACTGGAAATACAAGCGGTTAAACTCAGCCCTGAAACTCCGTTTACCTGGGCATCGGGCTGGAAATCGCCCATATATTGCGATAACCGGCTGACCCTGTCTTATCCTGAAATACGCAAGTTTATAAAAAATAATTTAGCGCAGATAGTAACTTCAAAATTTGAAGATGCGGAAGTAATTGCCGGCGTTGCTACGGCGGGGATCCCGCATGGTTTGCTGGTTGCCGAACAATTGGGACTTCCCTTTGTCTATGTGCGTTCGGAATCAAAAAAACACGGGCTCACCAACCGGATAGAAGGTAAAATCGAAGCCGGGAGTGCCGTCGTGGTAATCGAAGATCTGATTTCTACCGGAGGCAGCAGCCTGCAGGCAGTGGAGGCATTGCGGTCTGCAGGAGCTCGTGTCTGCGGTCTCGCCGCACTGTTCACCTATGCATTTCCCCAGAGTGAACAGGCATTCCGGGAAGCACAGTGCCCGTTCTTTACATTGACCGACTACCCGGTTACGATTGAATATGCAATGGAGCGGGGAATAATTCCCGCTGCCACGGAAGAATTGTTGAAGTCCTGGAGAAAAAATCCCGCATCATGGATGAAATAAGCAATCTGTTGCCGCTGGTCGCTACCGGGTTCGCCGCAGCCTTCCTGGCAATACTGCTGGCGAGTTTTTTTATTTTTTTGATTCTGCGGCGATTCTGGCTCAGGTTTCGAAAGAGTTTTCAGAATGATTTATTGAAATATGTGAGCAGTGAATTGAGTGATTTATCATTGCACGAAAAAATACTGCCATCGATGCAGGCCGATATATCCAACCATTTTGATGAGTTCTTGCAGACTACCCTGCCAACTGAATTACCGGTGTTAAAAATGTTTATCGACGACAAGCTTACAGACGAACTGAAATTGGTTTTTAATAAAGAGATGAACAACATCCTGCCCGCAATGCTTAAAAAAAACTTCAGCGAATCCAAGCAATTGAAATATTATTTTAAGGAAGGTGTGCGTGACTTGGCGAATCTCGTAACTGAAAAACTTTACGATCGCATGCTGGGGAAAATGCCCTTGTACATTTTCATCGCATTTTGTTGTTCGCTGTTAGGCGCTATTCTCTCCGCTTTAATGGCCGGGGTAATTTTCACTGATTAAAACCGCACATGTCGCCCTCGCAAATTACCATAAAAAAAATCAGGGAATACAAAGGGCATTCGGCGGCTATTTACCGCCTGTTGCCGGGTTACAGCGATACTACATTTATCTCTGCCGGTGGCGACAGGCTGGTAGCCGTATGGAATATCGGGGAAGATGACGGCAACGCTCTTGCGCATACCTCTGCTTCCATTTTCTGCGCATGTAAAATTCCCGGAACGCTGCAAATCGCTGTCGGCCAATTGTCCGGAGCCCTCCAGGTTTTCGACACCCACACCCATGCGCTGACCGCCGATATTTCCCAAAGCGCTTATATGCTGTTTGATATTGCCGTTAACGCCAATTACCTGTTTGCCGCATCCGGCGACGGCAACGTGTATATTTTCGACATCCAAACATTTTCGCTATTGCACGTTGTCCGGCTGAGCGCCATGAGTATTCGCTGTCTCCACCTTGTCGATGAGGCGCTCTTTGCAGGCGCCAGCGATAATTACCTGTATAAAATCGCACTGGATGATTTTAGTTTTAAAAAGCTGGGAACCGGGCATACAAACTCCATATTTTCATTGGAATACCTGCCAGAATATGCGCAAATAATTTCCGGTTCGAGAGATGCACAATTGGGAGTTTTGGATTTAGAATTCAACGAGCAGCGGTACATCCCCGCTCACCTCCATACGATTAATCATATCGCCTATTGCCCGGGCAACGGTTTGGTGGCCACCGCCTCGCGGGACAAATCCATCCGGCTTTGGGACGCCGACGGTTTCAATTTGCTGAAGGTGCTCGATACCAAATACGATGGCCATATAAATTCTGTGAATAATGTATTTTGGACAGCGGACGGCAAGTACCTAATTTCGTGCGGCGATGATCGCCGGATAATTCAATGGCAAATTTTAATTGATAATACATGATTCTTACCGACAAGCGGATATTAGCCGAGATGGAAAAGGGTACAATACTGATAGAGCCCTATCGACCTGAATGCCTGGGTACCAACAGCTACGACGTACATCTGGGGCGCTATCTCGCCGTGTATAAAGACCATATCCTCGATGCCAAAAAGCACAACCAGATTGAAGAGATAATCATTCCGGACGACGGCTTTGTCATTTTCCCGGGAACGCTCTACCTTGGGGTAACCGAAGAATACACGGAAACACATGCACACGTACCCTTCCTGGAAGGCAAGTCCAGCGTTGGCCGGCTGGGTATTGACATCCACGCAACTGCCGGCAAAGGCGATGTGGGTTTCTGCAATACGTGGACTCTTGAAATATCCTGCGCTCAACCGGTGCGCATTTACGCCGGTATGCCAATCGGCCAGTTAATCTATTTTGAAGTAACCGGTGAAATCCGCAATTATTACAACAAGAAATCGGATGCCAAATACACCAACCGCACCATCCGGCCGGTGGAGAGTATGATGTTTAAAAATAAGTTTTAAAAGATTTTTTTCAGGAGATTTTCCTCCCTTAAAAGTTGCGCCGTTGTAATTTACCCCTCCAGGTGTATGGTAAACAAAATAGTGCGGGCAAATAATTTATCAATCATTCTCGAATAGATCAGGTTGTCATCGGCCGAGTGGAGATTAATCAGACCGTGCGATATTTTTATCTCGGGCGAAAAGATAAAATACGGAAAATAAATTTCGATACCGGCGCCGTAGTCAATGGACACATCGTGTGAACCCACTTTCAGGATATCCTCCGCATTGCGTGCTTTGGCATTGGATGACAGGTCGTAGGAATAGGTGGCGCCGACAATGGCAAAGGCTTTCATTTCCTTGTAAGCCTTACTCTTGAATTTGAATGCGACGGGAAAATTAAAATAAATAGACTCGATGAGTTGCGTTTCCTCCTGGTAATCGGCCAGTGTGTACACGATGGATTTTTCGGCAAACGATAACGAGGGAATGGCACGCAAATCAAAAAAATCGCCCAAATGCAGGTTGGAAATTATGCCCAGATTAAAACCGGGGCCGTTTGTGCAAACGGCGCTCAATATGGAGTCGCTGTACAGGAAATCATCGCTGTAAACCGCTTTGTAATAACTCGTATTGTAGGCGAGTGAAATACCGAAGTGAAAAGCCTTCCGCGAGAACCTGTTTTCATAGTCACGCACGGTTAGTTGGCCAAAGGCGGCTGCATTTGACATCAGCACAATGAACAGCAGGATTATTTTATTGCGGTGTAAAGTGAGCAGATTCCAAAAGTGAGTCTTGTACATGTACATGATTTAAATCCTGCCGTCTCCAGGTGTTTTATAAACGCATTGCCCTCGGGAAACGCAAGAACGGATTTGTAAAGATAAGTATAGGCTTTTGCATCTTTCGAAACTAAACGACCTATAAATGGGCATATTGTCTTAAAGTAGAAATTGAAAACCTGTTTGACCGGAAATAGTTTCGGTTTCGAAAATTCCAGTATTACCAGCTTACCGCCGGGTATGAGCACCCGGTTGATCTCCGCAAGTCCCGTATCGATGTTCTCAAAATTGCGCACGCCGAAAGCAACCGTAGCCGCATCAAAGCCGGCATCTGCGAAGGGCATATTTTCGGAATCGCCGCAGACGAATTCCATGCGCTGAGCCAGCCCGGCCTTTGCGATTTTCTGCCTGCCGATGGTGAGCATCTCTTCCGAAATATCCAACCCGGTAATTTTTTCGGGATTGAGCCGCATAGCTGCAAAACTGAAATCGCCGGTGCCGCAGGCGATGTCGAGAATGCTGGCGTGTTTTGCATTGCGCAATTCGCGGATGGCACGTTTGCGCCAGTAGCCATCGACGCCCAGCGAGAGCAAGCGGTTGAGAAAATCGTACTTCGGTGCGATATTGTCAAACATCGCCTCCACCTGTTCTTTTTTGGATGCATCGGAATTATAGGGAGAAACCGTATTCGACATACAGTTGCAAAAATAGAAATATCGCCATTGTTAATTGCCGGTCTTTAACTTTGGCGCATGATTATCCGGGAAGCATCCTTTGTCGGCAGTTTCGTCAACCTCGCCGATTGCCCGGCCGACCGCTTGCCGGAATTTGCATTTATCGGTCGTTCCAATGTGGGCAAATCATCTCTCATCAATTATTTAACCGGCTACAGCGCCCTGGCAAAGACATCTTCCGTACCCGGCAAAACTCAAACTCTGAATTTTTATTTGCTGAACAGCGCCATGTACCTCGTCGATTTGCCCGGCTATGGCTATGCGAAAGTGGCACAGGCGCAGCGCAAAAAATGGGATGCCATGATCCGCACCTATCTAACCGGAAGGGAGACGCTGCTCAACACTTTCCTATTGGTGGACGGCTCCATTCCTCCCCAACAATCGGATATAGATTTTGCGAACTGGCTGGGCGCCTCTGCTCTGCCTTTTTCAATTATCTACACAAAAACCGACAAGCGCAGAAAAACGGGTAAGACCGCGGATTTTGAAAAAAAAATGTTAGAGACATGGGAGACATTGCCCCCCGTATTCAGCACATCTGCCACCCGGAAAACAGGTAAAGGGGACGTGCTGCGGTATATTGCCGAAATATTGAAAACCTGGTTAACGGATGATTACCGACACCGGATCTGATGTATAGGTAATACCATTATGCATCAATTTTATGGGAGGAATCTCATAAGCGCCCGCATTTTCAGCCGTACAAACGTATTCGATAGTGCCCTCCGTAAATTTTCTGAATCCGTTGGATTTGGAATGCAATCGCTTATTCGGACCTTCCAGAACGATAAGCCCTTCCAATTCACCGGAAGCAATGATTTCAACGGGTGTTTGGAACTGACCTGCCGTCGTTTCGCGGTACACATCGAACACAATGGCGAATTCTTCACCTGCATTCGCCTGAATTTCTGCCGTTTGAGGGATAACTTCCATTACATCCACTCCCCTGCCGAATGTACCGGGATTTGTCGTATTGCCGCCGACACCGGTCCCCGGTGTGGTTTTATTGTAATTAACTACCGACTTGGTAGGCACATAAGGCTTGTTGTTGCCGACAAAGCCCGTAAATTTTTGTGCAACCGCCGAGCTGTCTTCCCAGGAAATCTTCCTGTTCTCCACATGGATGGTCACGGGATTTGTCTTCATCAACTTATTGCCATTCAATACCGAAACGCCATCCACTTTAAATTTCCCGGCAGCAGTAGGGTCGAGTAATGCCGTATAGGTAGAGACTTCTATTTTTTCGACATCATCAGCGATGCCCCGCATTTCGGAATACACTACCGGTGAGCCGAATGGCGCAATGACTTTAAAATCCTCGAGATCGGGCAGCACCACTGCATCCGGCCTGCCCTCCACTTTTACAATCAACTGTACGGGTTGATTCAGCGCTGCTGTCTCCGGCTCGCAATGCATGGAAATGTCCACCTTCTGTGCATATATTCCCAATGAAATACCAATAAAAAAAACGGTGATAATATCTTTCTTCTTCCCCATGCTCTCAAAACTAAAATGTACAGGGTGGAATACCTATTCATTTAAACGAGGGAAGTGACGCATTAAACCACCTTATTGGCACAACTGGAAGATGCGAAAGATTCGGGTTTCGCCTTAAAGACAAATCCCATGCTCAGGATATAGCCCATCGCCTCGCTGAGGGCGGCATTGCTCTGGAACTGCGGGTTGGTGTTGATATCCGCATGTACCTCCAGGTCCACCTTGTATTTGTCCAATACATCGCATAACTCATAGGCGATGGCAATGGACAGGCTCACCTCGTGGAGGAGCCGCTCCTTTAACGTCATCGGCCGGGATGTGCTCTCATTGGCGATAAACATAAATCCGCCGTGACCTTTGCGCAGAAATACCACCACCGTACCGAATTCGATATGCCTGCCATACACCTGCGAGTCGGAGCCGATACATATTTTGAGCTTGTTGCCGGCGGCGAGTTCACTCTCAATCGTGTGCTGTACCACCTCCTTGATGGGTTGGGTAATTCTCTGTCCGTTGAGGGTGCGCCATTGCATCGTGCAATAAAGGTAGGAATCCTTTGATAAAGGATAATTACCGGCAGTATGAAATTTCACCTATTTTTTCTAACTTCGCCCCATATTTTAATAAAATGAAAAAAGATATTCATCCTTCCAACTACAGGTATGTCGTTTTTAAGGACTTCTCAACAGACTATGCGTTTTTAAGCCGCTCGACAGCGCACACCAAAGAAACCATCCAATGGGAAGACGGGAAAGAATACCCGCTCATTAAGCTGGAAATTTCCCATATGTCGCACCCGTTTTACACGGGAAAAATGAAGTTTGTGGATACGGCCGGCCGCATTGAGAAATTTCAGAAGAAGTACGCTAAAAAATAAAAATATTAGTTGTCCTAATCTCAACCCTGCTTTCACAGCGGGGTTTTTAATTTTGTAAGATGTCAATCCAAACAATCGCCCTTTTCGACGATGATCGCAGAAAGCAACTGCTGCCGCTCACGTTCACCCGGCCCATAGCCGAATTCCGGGTGGGCATCACTACCATTGCCGAAAAGTGGCAGCGCAATACCGGGGCAAAACTCACCTATTGCACGGCGGATTATCTGCAAAAAAAATATTTGCCTCCCCAGCAATTGCCGGACATTTACATCAACAGCGCCTGTCTCCCCGATCCTGCCATCCTTACCGCTCTTATTCAATTGCGTCCCGGAGAAATGCTGATTAAAGGCAGCACTACCATCGGTTTTAAATCTGACACCCTGTTGCACAATGCCGAAGCGTGCATTGCGCACTTCAAATCATTGCACCCCGTTGGGTTTGAGGGCGCCATCACCGAAATAAGCAACCTGTGGGATATCTTCCAATTGAATGATGCCGTGTTGCGCAGCGATTTTGCACAACTTACTGACGGCAGGGAAACGGCTGCAATAGCCAAATCGAATACCGTTATCGGCAACAACCTGTTCATCGAAGAGGGTGCGATTGTGCAGGCGTCAATCCTGAATACGGAAACCGGGCCCATTTACATCGGGAAACACGCCGAAATCATGGAAGGCTCTGTAATTCGCGGGCCGTTTGCACTATGCGATCACAGTACCTTAAAAATGGGGGCTAAAATTTACGGCGCCACCACAGTGGGACCGCATTGCAAGGTCGGCGGCGAGGTGAATAACTCCGTTTTCTTCGGGTACAGCAATAAGGCACACGACGGTTTCCTCGGGAATTCAGTTATCGGCGAGTGGTGTAATCTCGGCGCAGATACCAACAACAGCAACCTGAAAAATAATTATGCAGAAGTGAAACTGTGGAATTACGCAACCCGGACCTTTGTACCCACCGGATTGCAGTTTTGCGGATTAATCATGGGCGATCACTCGAAGTGCGGTATCAATACCATGTTTAATACCGGTACTGTAGTAGGGGTAAGCGCCAATATCTTCGGCGCCGGGTTCCCTCGCAATTTCATCCCTTCCTTCAGTTGGGGCGGCGCCAACGGATTTGTGGAATTTAAAATTGACCGTGCCCTGGAAGTAGCCGAACAGGTTATGCACCGGCGGCAAATCGAGTTGACCGAAACAGATAAAGACATTCTGAGAAACATCTCCGCAAACGAAACAAAGCATTAACAAATTCTTAAATAGTAAAACAGAAGATAAGCGATGAGAAAAAAACTGGTAGCAGGCAACTGGAAAATGCATAAGACACTGATCGAAGCGGAAACCACTGTCGCCGAAATTGCCAACGGGCTGAGCCGCATGGACGCTAACTGCGATATTTGGATAGCGCCCACGGTGGTATATATCAGGCACCTGTATCAAAGATTCGGCGAGACAGGTATTCTGTTCGGAGCACAAAATGTAAATGAGCACGACGAAGGCGCCTATACGGGTGAGATTTCCGCTCCGCAACTGTTGTCCGTATTTGCATCCTTTGTCATCGTCGGCCACAGCGAAAGACGGCAGTTGTACCATGAATCTGATTATACAATTCACCAAAAATTAATCGCCGGATTGCGCCACGAATTGCAGGTAGTGCTTTGCTGCGGAGAAACCATAGAGGAGAGACGGGCTGACAACCATTTTAAAATTGTAGAAGCGCAATTACAGGAGGCCTTTACCGGGTTAAGCCATGACGCCTTTCAAAGGATCACCATAGCCTATGAACCGGTATGGGCAATCGGCACCGGCGTAAATGCCACCCCCCAACAGGCGCAGGAGATGCACGCCTTTATCCGCAGGCAACTGCAAAATATGTACGGGGACACAGTAGCATCTCAAACGAGAATACTGTACGGCGGCAGTGTCAAACCGGGAAATGCCGCAGAATTGTTTGGACAACCCGATATTGACGGCGCTTTGGTGGGGGGTGCTTCCCTACAGGCAGAAGACTTCCTTAAAATAATTGCAGCCTCGCGAACATCATGATGCAGTATATTGAATATCATTTTACCACCGCCGATGAGGCTACCGTGGATATTTTGGTAGCGCTACTCGCCGACCTGGGTTTTGATACATTTGAACAGGGCAATAATACCTTATTTGCCTATATCCCCGAGAAGGATCACAGCGAAGCGCTAAAACGGGAAATTAACACATTGCAATCCCAGTTTATTTTCAATTACAAAATGCAGGCAATAGCAGAAAAAAACTGGAATGAGGAATGGGAAAAAAACTTTGATCCCGTCAATGTGGAAGGCAGGTGTTTGATTCGGGCCACATTTCACCCTGAACAAAGCGGATTTGAAGAAGAAATTGTCATTGAGCCCAGGATGGCTTTCGGCACGGGACACCACGACAGCACCTACCTGATGGTACAGGAAATGATGGACATGGATTTTAAGGGTAAACAAGTGTGTGATGCGGGAAGCGGCACCGGTATCCTCGCCATCCTCGCCGCAAAACGGGGCGCCGATTTTGTCTTTGCCGTCGATAATAATGCCTGGGCATATCAAAATGCAGCTGATAATATCGGCCTCAACAATGTGGTGGATATTATTGAATTGGAACTGGGAGAATTGGACATCCTGTTAAACAAATCATTTGATATTATACTCGCCAATATCAACAAGTCGGTAATCCGGGAAAATATCCAACTTCTGAGCAATGCTCTCAACGCCGACGGATTGCTGCTGATCAGCGGAGTGTTGATTGCCGATTTGCAGGATATTACCTCGGCAGCCGAAAAAACGGGTTTACACCTCAACAATTCATGGACACGCAATGAATGGGTGGCAGCAATATTCACAAAATATTCAGACAATTTTTAAACCCAATTTCCGATTTATTTTCCGGCATGCGTTTACGCAATGCACTTGAAAGCCCGTTTTACTTACGATATAATATGGTAATTTAACATCATGAAAAAAATTGTACTCCCTCTCATCCTGCTGTGCTGTTTCCATACTGCGTTCGGACAGTTAAAATCATTTTCTTTCGACCATACGGAATTTTACAAGGAACTGAGTACATTTTTAAAGGCAAATAATAATGAAGCCGGACAGATTGCATGGGATGCATTTGCCGTTCAGTTAAACAAGGGAAACATCTCTGCCGAACAAACGGATAAGCTCATCGACCTGTGCAATACCATGCTCGAAAAAAAAATGCGCCCTTCGCCCGCATTCTCTGAATTGCTGAATGCGGTAACATCCTTTTTATTGTCGGGGCAGACTTATGATCAGTACGACAACTGGATGAAGGCATCGACAGAAGTAATTAAAACGGGAACGACTTCGCAATTTGTAAACTTCATGAAATTCTCCGGCCCATTTTACAAAGAGAGAGCCTTATATTACTCCCCATCCAAAGTGTGGAGACACGATGTGTACGAATTCCAGATGAAGGTCGAGAGCGGTCGGCCTGAAATCTACTTTCCCGCATTAAACATCATCGGTCAAACATCCGGCGACAAATCATTTATTTACAATACATCGGGTTATTATTACCCGCTCGACAATACGTTTGTCGGCCAGGGCGGCAGGGTGAACTGGATGAAAGCGCAGTTAGACAGTAATAATGTGTATGGTGACCTGGGTGCGTATTCCATAAATTTTGAGAAGGCAGATCTGCGCATCGACTCGATTACATTTTATTATATCGGCTACCTGAACAAACCGCTGAAAGGCATTTACACAGATAAGATGTTCGTAAACCCCGATCCCGATAAAATAGATTACCCCCAGTTTAAATCCTATGACAACGAAATAAAAATTGAAAACATCATAGACAAAGTAGATTACTACGGCAACTTTTTCCTGAAGGGCAACAAGGTAATCGGCGCATCGGAAGATTCCAGTTATGCACGTCTCGAGTTCCGCGATAACCTGAACCGTAAAGTGATGACTGCACGCTCAAAATCATTCCTGATAAAACCGGATGATATTTTTTCGCAACACGCTTCCGTAACGTTGCATATCGGCCAGGATTCCATTTATCACCCCGATGTGAATCTGAATTACAAGGCTAACAATCAAACCACCACACTGACACGAGGCGAAATCGGTGCGGCAGGCGCCGCCTATTACAGTTCGTTCCACAAAATAGATGCAGACATAGATCAACTCGTTTGGGCTTTAAACGATACGACCCTGGTACTGCGCAATTTATCGGGAGGCGGTGAAAAACGCTCGTATTTTGAAAGCCAGGATCTGTTTAGCCAGAATTTGTATCAAAGCATCCAGGCGGTATCGCCGGCAAATCCGCTGGTGCTGATTAAGCGCTATTCGGAAAGGGCAGGCACACGGCTGTTATCCGCCTCGTCCATTGCAAAAGAAATAAACCCGTCGCTCACGGTGGACGGCATTCGCACTTTGTTGTACGAAATGATGAAATCGGGATTTATCTTTTACGACCCTGCAACCAATATGGTAACCGTTAAAGACAAATTGGTGAATTACGTCGATTCATATATCGGCAAGAGAGATTACGATATCATTCAAATGATGTCGCAAACGAAAGGCAACAATGCGGAACTCGACTTAAAAAAATACGATCTGCATATTAACGGCGTGGAGCAGGTTTACCTGAGCGACTCCCAGTTCGTATTGATCTATCCCAAGGACGACAAACTGCTGATGAAGAAAAACAGGGATATGTATTACGATGGCAGAACAGTCGGCGGCAATGCCGATTTTGTCGGCACCGGATTTTATTTCGATTACGATACCTTTAATATTAAAATGAATGCAATTGATTCCATGATATTATATGTGGAATCCACCGAAACGGATAAATACGGCAACCCGTTATACCTTCCGGTAAAAACGAATTTCAGCAATCTCAGCGGCACACTGCAAATCGACAGAGCGGACAATAAATCCAGCAGGAAGAACCTGCCGGAATACCCCATTTTCCAGAGCAACTCCACCTCGAAAGCCGATTATGAAAAACCCGAAGTGCATAATGGCGTATATAAGAAAGATGAATTTTTCTTTAAAGCCGACCCGTTTCACATCGAACAATTAGATGCAATTGATTACCGGCATATACAATTTGACGGCACCATGATATCCGACGGCATATTCCCCGATTTCAGGGAGAAATTATCACTGCAGGAGGACAGATCACTGGGTTTTAAAACAAAGACACCGGCTGAGGGCTATGCCCTATACGGCGGTTTGGGAACCTACTACGACAGCATTTACCTGAGTAACGAAGGGCTCAGGGGTTCCGGTATTATCGAGTTTATGACCTCGCACTCCCACTCCACCCAAATTGGTTTTTTCCCCGACAGCACTCTTGCGGCAGTGGAGAGTTTTGATATTGTCAAAGCCACTTCCGGTACAGAGTTTCCATCTGTGGAAAATACAAAAGTCGATTTATTATGGATGCCCTATAAAGACGAAATGTTTATCCGCCAGGGCGAAACGCCTTTTCATTTTTTCGACAGCCTGACTACGCTGACCGGTAACCTGACAATTACCTCCGGCGGCTTACTGGCAGAGGGAACCATGAAATGGCTGGACGCCGAATTGTATTCCAATCTGTTTGGCTTCGGGGCCGAAACCATGTTTGCCGACACTGCCTCGATGATTATCAAATCCGTAGATCCGAATAAACTCGCATTGCGGATGAATGACGTAAATGCATTTGTCGATTTCGGGAAAATGAATGGGCATTTTATTTCCAATATCGATACGGTTATGACCGAAATGCCCTTCAATAAATATAAGACAACCATTAACGAATTCGACTGGGATATGACGGCGGGTATCCTGGATTTTAAATCCACTAATAAAGAGTTTGGAAATTTTTATTCTACCAATCCCGAACAAGACGGATTGTGGTTTGAAGGCACCAACGGCAAATTTGACCTCAACACCTATATTTTAGGCGTGGAAGGCGTTCCGTATATTACTATTGCCGATGCGCATGTCATTCCCGACAGCGGAAAAGTCTTCATAGAATCCGAAGCAAAAATGCGCACATTGCATAATGCCACCATCGTTGCAGACACCATTTATGCGTATCACACAATCAGGAAGGCAACGGTGGATATATACGGCAGCAAGGCGCTCACCGGGAAAGGCATTTACACCTACACCACGCCGCAGGGAAAGATACAAGAGATCCCCATTGAAGAAATTACCGTAAAGAAATTAAAGGATTCGCTGACTAACACCTATGTACACCAGTTATTTGCCAAAGGCTATGTGCAGGACACTGCGAAATTTGAGCTGGAGCATAAAGTATTATTCAAAGGTCCGGTGGAAGTAAATACCCCCGAGGAATTTCTCCGCTTCAAGGGCTATGTAAAACTCGAAGTCAACGACACATCGCAGGTAAAAACAGACTGGTTTAGAATTGACCAGATCGTCGATCCGTCGGAACCGGCTTTTCATACCCAGAATGCCCGGGCAGAGAATAATGACAGCGTGTATGCCGGAATATTTAAACGCTTCGACTCACCGGCGCTGTACACCAGTTTAATGGGCAAGCGTTACACAAAAAGCGACCAGATGATTTTTGTCGCAAGGGGACAGGGTTATTACGATGAAAAAGAATCAAAGTTTTTTATCGGCAACATAGAGAAGACATACGACAATTCGCTGCCGGGTGCATTGATGATATACGACGACAAAACCGGCGACCTGAGCGCCGAAGGCCCTCTGTACTTTGGAATGAAAACCGAAATTGTCGAAATAAAAGCCTATGGAGGCATCACAAAAAAAGCGGCCGATTCTGTTTACAGTATCAATGCCACCATCGCTTTTAACCTGCCCATAGATGAAGAGGTAATGAAGGCCATCGGCGAAATGGTTTACAATGGCAACGTAGAAAGTGAGTTTATAGATTATTACAGTTCGCCCCTGTTGTTAGGGGCCATCAACGAACTGGGCGATGCGAAGCAAAGCCGGCAACTGATGGAAATTTTAAACCAGACGGGCTACCTGAATAAGCCGAAGGACAACCCCTATTCGCTCCTGATTACCGGCATCCCGCTCACCTGGGATGAAGGGTCGAAAGCACTGCGCTCCACCGGTTCCACCGGGCAAATCGTCTGGATCGGTTCCCAGCCCATCAACCAAAACATAAAGACCTATGTCGAGTTTTCACGCAAGTCGGGAATAGATAATTTTACATTGTATTTTGAAACGCCTTACGAGGATTATTTCTACATCACCTATAGAAAGGGCCAGATGAAAATGTATTCGTCAAGCGACGCCATCAACGAGAAGATATTTACTCTTCCCGATAGCAAGCGCACTATTGAAGCCGATGGCAAGCGACTGGTGTATATGCTCGAATCGAAACCCGCCGTCGGTAAATTTGTACGCAGGATGATGTTGCTGACCGGCGAATCTACCGGTGAACTGGAAGAAGATTCGGATGAGTAATATTGTGTCAGTCGTCGTTCAGCCGCTGTACATTTGCACGATGTTTGTTTTAAAATCCCGTATGGGCAAAAGCCTGATGCCGTTTAAAACTTTCAGAAATTATGAAGTTAAGATTCAATAACCGTTCACAAAAAATTCCAAACCAAATGCTGCGAAAAATTTTTTATATCAGCGCAATTGCAATATTTATTGTCAGTTGTGCCAGAGTGCCCATTACGGGAAGAAAGCAAATGAAACTGCTGCCGGATTCAGAAGTAATGGCGATGAGTTTTCAGCAATACAGCGATTTTCTGGAAACCAACAAAACAATATCTACCGGTTCGAATGCCGCAATGGTACAAAATGTCGGCACACGCCTTTCGCAAAGTGTCAAACAAGTGTTGAAGGCCAAAGGACTCGAAAAAAATATCGAGGGATTCAAATGGGAATTTCACCTCGTTGACAACCCCGAACCCAATGCATGGTGTATGCCGGGAGGCAAAGTTGTGGTATATACCGGCATTTTAAAGTACACAAAAAACGAAGTTGGGTTAGCGGTTGTACTCGGTCATGAAGTTGCCCATGCCGTAGCCAAACACGGCAATGAGCGCATGAGCCAGGAGTTATTGGCATCCACGGGTTACATGGCGCTGGACCTCGCACTCAGCAATAAACCGGCAGAGACCAGGGCGTTACTGATGACCGCCGTCGGCGCCGGGGCCACCGTAGGTATTTTGCTGCCGTATTCGAGACTGCATGAATCGGAAGCCGACAGGCTGGGTTTGATTTTTATGGCCGCCGCGGGATATAACCCCGAAGAAGCCGTTGCATTCTGGCAGAGAATGAGTACCGGCGGGCCTGAAATACCGGAATTTTTAAGTACACATCCCAGCGATGAAACCCGCATTGAAAATATTCAAACGGTGTATATGCCCGAGGCTTTGGGCTATTATAAACCCGCAAAATAAATGCGGCCTTCATTCTTAAAAAAATATTGCAGTTACCTGTTCCCATTGCGACAGGAAATTTTTGAAAGCGCTGTCAGCGGCACACTCGAAGTATTGCTCTTCAAAGGGCGCTATCAACTGGTGACAAAAAATGCCGTGTATTCTTTCGAAGATTTATATACCTCCTATGGGTTCGCATTAAACGCCATACGCAATACGAATATCCATTCAGTTTTAGTGCTCGGCCTGGGGCTGGGAAGTATCCCCCTGATGTTGCAAAAAAAACTGGGGGAAGGGGTCAATATTACCTGTGTGGAACTGGATACTGCAATAATTGACCGTGCAGAGATCTATTATCCCTCTGCAACCGCATACCGCAAATTGAAAATTATACATAGCGACGCCTATGATTACGTGATTAAATCAGAAATACAATACGACCTGGTGACAGTAGATTTGTTTATCGATACCAGTGTGCCTGAAAAATTTTTTAACCTGGAATTTCTAGAAAAACTCGCACAACTGCTTACGCCGGAAGGCATCGTCCTGTTCAGCAGGTTAAAAGCAGGCGATCCGCTGGAAAGGCGGCATAAGGAACAAATACCACTCCTGTTTCCGGGCAGTATCGATATTGAAACCGAAGGCAACCGTATTTTGTATTGGAACAAAAAAAACACCGTATGACCGGCATGGACATTCATAGAGCCGCGGCGTTGCTGCGCCGGGGAAAATTAGTGGCCATACCGACGGAAACCGTTTACGGGCTGGCCGGCGACGCATTGAATACAGAAGCCGTATTGCGCATCTACGAGGTGAAAAACCGCCCCCGTTTTAATCCGATGATTCTGCATATCGGCGATATCGCCCAATTGGATAAATATGTGCTTTCGCCATCACCGGAAATGCTGCACCTGGCCGGTAAATTCTGGCCGGGCCCCCTCACCCTGCTATTCGAAAAGAAACCCATAATTCACGATATCGTAACCGCCGGCTCACCCTGGGTAGCCATGCGCATTCCCGACCACCCGCTAACACTGGAACTGCTCCGGCAATTGAACTTTCCGCTGGCAGCGCCCAGCGCCAATCCATCGGGTTATATCAGCCCTACCGAAGCCAGGCATGTGGAAAATCAACTGGGCAACCGGGTGGAATATATCCTGGACGGCGGCCCTTGTAAAGTCGGACTCGAATCGACGATTATCAAAATCAACCCCTCCAACCAGGTTGAAATACTCCGGCAGGGATATATTACAGTGTCCGATTTGCAGAAGCACACGCAGCTCGAAATAATTGCCCCCGGACAGGCTGGCGCCGTAGAAGCACCGGGCATGCTTGCGCTGCATTATGCCCCGCTCAAAAAAATGGCAATTGGCGATATCGCCCAAATGCTTTTGTCGAAATCAGGTAAAAAAATCGGAATACTCTCCTTTCAAAAATCTTTTGACAATCCTGAAATTGTACAATGCGAAGTGTTGAGCCCTGCGGGGGATTTAAAAGAAGCAGCCCGGAACCTCTTTGCTGCCTTGCATCGGCTGGACAACGGCCCCTGCGAGATTATCTATACCGAATTATTTCCCGCCGGCGGTATCGGCAATGCCATTAATGATAAATTAAAACGTGGCGCCGCCCGATAACCGGAAAATTCGTACCTTTAATTACTTAAAATTTCAAGTATGAAACATCTTATTCTAATCTGCTTATTGTCTATTGCAGGAACTCAGGTTGTTTTTTCTCAATCCTATGATATTAACCGCAGCGAAAAAAATAAAAATATCGCTCAGCAATTGCGGCAAAACTACATCGACTGGTCGGTGCAATTGATGGAGGACGTGAACACCTTGGTGGATCTTACCGAAGATCAAAAAGATGCAATCGTGTACTTTAACCTCACCTTTGCCAATCGCATGCAGATACTGGAGGATAAAGGCATCACCGGGGAAGAATTTAAAAAGCATAAAAAGGATATCGTTTCCTCCACACTGAACAACTACGAAAGGGTGCTCAGTGAAAGCCAGCTGGAGGTTTTGAATGCGCACAAAGCGGATTTGATTACGGCGTACAGCGCAGAGTAAAAAAACCTGATTTTTAGAAAAACCGTGTCATGTTTTTGGCACGGTTTTTTGTTTTATAAGGGCTGTTTTTATCACTAACCAAAAAACTAAAAGATGAAAAAGAATTTATTAGTATTCGCTTGTGCGTCTTTATTCATGTTTGGAACGGCTTTCGCCCAATCCAAGACCAGCCAGTCCGGCGAAAGCTCTTCAAAACCGGCCACCCAAACCACAACAATGAGTAAAAGCTCCACACCCTCCAGCACGCACACCGACCGCACACCTGAAGAAAGAGCCAAAGAGGCAACCGACAGGATGACTTCCGAATTAAATTTAACTGCAGATCAACAGCAAAAAGCGCTGCAGACCAATTTAAAATACTATAAGGCGCTGGAAGCCATGCAGGCGAAAAAAACCGAAGATTCCAGTAAGGAATCTGCCGAAGACCACCGGAACTATCTGAATAAAGAGAGAAAAGATGAGTTTAAGACTTATCTCTCCGAAGAGCAGATGACAAAACTGGAAAAGAAATTATCAAAAGAAAAAGAAGATAACACTGAAAGAAAATCCAAGTCTGCGGAGAAATCAATGGAGTAATTGCATTGTAAACAGATCCAGTAAAACCCTGCCGGTAGGCGGGGTTTTATTTTTTCCGGAGTGGGATGCGCAGCGATATATTTAAAATGGTTTCGGCATGGCGCACTCCATCGGGTTATACGGTACCTGCCATTAACCATTGCAATAAAAAATTCCGGTTGTAAATAAGACACAAAATACAGACACGGTTTGACGGTAGCATCCGTGGGCAATAAATTTCCTGCAGCCGTGGCGGGTCACATTATTATTTCCTTAATACCCATGCATCTGTTATTCCGGTGGTTTCGATAAACTGGAGGCGGAAGGAGGCGTAGGGCATTTCTGCCGGTATGCTCACAGCCACCATAAAATAATCGTTCCTTTCAATAATTTCCGATGAAAACCCCTGCTGATAAATTTTATCTTTCACCACTTCTGCCTGCTCTGCCCTGTCAAAGGCGCCGGCAATTACCCAATACTTTCCGGGTGTAGCCGATTGTTGTTCCACGGGAGGCTCGATTTCCTGCGAAGTATTTGCCAATGCATCTGCCTGTAACAGCGGTATGGAATCGGTAAGCGCTGTCGTGGGACGGTAATACTTTAAAAAATAGGCGTGCATGCGCAAAGGACGGGGTGTGTATTGTTTCGACGCCACTATCTCGCTGTGGAACAGGCCTTCCAGGCCGAGAATATCGGCGTAGTTGTTCCCCTTTACATTCACCTGGATAAATAACTGCAATGCCAATGTAACCGCCAATACCGCTGCCGCACTCAATGCAATAATTTTAAACTGCCGGCCGAGCCGTTTTCCCACAGCGGGGCCAACGGGAATTTCTTTAGCCTCCAGGGATTGTCTCACCGATTCCCGGCTATGGGTAACCGGCTTTGCCTCAAAGGCGGGCAATCCGTAATTCTGCAACAGGAAATTATTGGACGGATCGGGTACGAATTGCATATTGCCCTCCTTATCCAGCATAAGCCTGCCGATTTTCGGAAGTTTATAAATTCCCCCGCCATTAATCTCCGATTTTATTTCACGTACAAACTGCGCAACGCATTTCTCGGCATCAAACAAATTCATGTATTCGCCCGAGACAATTTTATTCACCAGCAGGCCGTCGTTTGCCGATAAGTTTACATTAAAAGCAACGGATTTTGTAGGTCCGTTAAAAATATGGGAAGCGGCATGAATTTTCGCCGCCTGGTAATTGGTAAC
This sequence comes from uncultured Chitinophagales bacterium, assembly GCA_964492065.1. Taxonomy (GTDB): domain Bacteria; phylum Bacteroidota; class Bacteroidia; order Chitinophagales; family BACL12; genus JADKAC01. The sequence continues at coordinate 25,153 of CAZBHH010000003.1, forward strand.
AAATCCGCCGAGGCCCGGCACAATAACGCAATTATGCGTCAGTAGCAGATCGCTGATATGATTGGCGACATCCGTCATTTCGGCAAGTTTCGCAATTCTTCCCCGAATTTACCCCAATTCCCTCCCATTATAAATTCACAAGGTGTTTATAACCTGTTAAAATGAAAAGGAAATGCCTGCTATTGCATTAATACCATACCCCGGATAATTGTAGTAGCGCTGGTATTTATAGGAAGTAATGTTATTGATATTCAGGAAAATATTAAAATACCGCGAATACATATAATTGGCGGAAATATTCAAATCAACGGTGCCTTTCAGCTTTGCGGTTGATCCGTCGGGCAACAAACCGTAAGAACTGTTTACGCCGAAAATATCTGCCGTAGCAGACAGTTTGCGGTTAAAGTAATACGTGCCCGCCAATGTCCAGTTCAATGTGGGTGTGAACCAGGGCTTGTCCAGCGCCAGTTCTGCAAATGAAAAATAATCCAGGGCAGCCAGTATCCTGAATTTATTTACGTTGAAATAGTCAACCTCTACCGTACCACCAAACAGGGTGGCATCTTCGTAGATCACGTCAAACCGCTTTGTGTCAAACGCATTATTGACGTAGAACAACATATTGCGATTTATCGTGTAATACCCCTGCAGGCGGTAGGAGAAGTTCCCGTTTGTCGATCCGCTGAAGCCGGCATATTTTTTATCGGAAACAGAGCTCTTATAGTGCACGGAGTCACCGATAAAGGGATTTTCGTCGGTAATGGATTTGAAATTATTGGGAATGAACCGGGTATCCCATCCCGCAACAAATACAAACTTATCGCCAACAAGGTCTTTACTGAATTCAATTGTTGGAAGTGCGTAATATCGCCCCTGTTTTTCCACTGCATTATCTAACTGCAGCAACAGCGAATAACCCGGCGCTACTGTGCCGTAATGCAATTGCAGGTGCGTTATGGCATTATCCTGTAACAAGGGCGCCTTGTGCTTATAAAAATCCAGAAACAATGCAGCGCCGGCCGTAAAGTCATTATCCAGTTTTTTATCTGCCGCCAGGCGCAAAAACGGGTTTATCACGCCGTATTTTTTAGAATCGATTTTACCGCTGAGGCCGGTTTGTACCAGGTAGTCAATTTTTAAATCGTTTTCGGCGAGGTTCTTAAAAGCCACATCAAAATGAAATGCATTAAACTGCTGGCGGATATCCTGCTTTTTAAATTCCAGGCTGTCCGCATCGTAGCCGTAGTAGTACACCATATCGTGGGTATAGGAGGCATTGATAGGTATTGCGTAGGCTTCCTGCAGGTAAAACTGCGAGGTGCCGCCCACATTCAAATGGCTGTAATCTTTAAAATCCGTACCGTTGGTCGAAATGTAATCCGCAAACAATCCGTAATTCCATTTTTCCGAGCGACCCGAGTTGATATACACTTGTGCCAAAGGAGTTAACGGCGCACCGAAACCCACCTTCACGTAGATGTTTTCCAGGTCTTCTTCGGGTGTTTTTGTCAGCGCTATTGGTTTGATTTTTACAGGCTGATACGGCAGCTCAAAATATTTAACATCGGTATTATATACCAGCGCTTCGGGTTTTGTTTCCGACTCCGGCGTATTGGCAGTGAGATTTATTTTCAGCGCATCGGCCAATATCGGGTTATAGTCGCGGATAACATCCACCTCTTCACCGCTCACTCCCGTTTGGGCGATGAGCAGCGCCGGCATCCACACCATGCATCCCATCCAGGTAATGCGGAATAAATATTTTCTTATTTGCATAGCAACGCCCATTTTATTTGTTGAATTCCAGTTCTTCGGGATTATCCTCCCCGTTTTGATTTTGTTCGTCAATGCGCCTTGAGCTCTTCTCCAACTCCTCTACCTGTTGCAATTTTATCTTCGCCAGTTCTACCAATTGCGGGTCGCCGTGGTAGTTGTCAATAATACTGCGCAAAGATGCTTTTGCCTGTGCGTACTCGCCTTTGGAAGCTGAAATATCCGCGAGTAAAATATAACTGCGAATTACCCACTCCTCGTATGCCGGTAATTCATTGACTATCTCCAGGCAAAGCGCTTTGGACTCATCGAGTTTGCCATCCTGGTATAAAATATCGGCCATGAGAAAACGACTCTCCACACCGATGCTGTTTGTCGTCAATTGAGCAGTTTTCTGAAACGATTCAAATGCCTTTTCATTATTGTTTTTCGCCAGGTAGGCTTTACCCGAGTAATAATTTGCTTCGATGCGCTCTTCATTCGTGACCAGGTCGGATGCCAAAATGCGGTTTGCATTGATAAGCACATCGTCGTAATTATTCAACTGGTAAGCCACACGCAACAAGCCCTTCATAGCGACAAATGCATTTTCCTTATAGCTCGCATTTTCAAACAGCATCTCGTAATAATTCAACGCATCGGGGTAATTTTCATCAATGTAATAACTTATCCATGATGCACGCACCAGGGCGCTTTCCAGGAATGCCGGCTTTTTCTCGTCGATCAAAATCACATAATCCGCCAGCGCATTTTTGTAAGACTCCGTCTTGAAGTAGCTCTCTGCACGGTAGAACAATGCCTGCACCCTGAAATACCCTTTGGGATATTGTTTCAGGTAGTCGCTGAACGCCTTTGCCGCTCCTTCGAAGTCGTCTTTATTATACTTGAATTTAGCGGCATTATAACTTATGGAGTCCTTTTCCGATACGGTGGCAATGCCTTCCAGCCCGCCGACATCGCCGGTTTCTTCGGCAATATCCTTCAAAGCATTTTTAGCTTCGGCACCTTCGGAAGTAGTCGGCGACAACTCATAAGCGGCCTTGTAATATTTTTCCGCCATCGCCAGATCGTCCATATTATAATAAATCAATCCGAGCTTCAGGTAGGCTTTTATAACGTAGGCGCTGTTGGGTTTTTCATCGAGCAACGCCTTAAAACCCTTTATTGCCGCATTATTGTCTTTCATTAAAAAATGCGTATTGGCAATTTCGTACATCGCATCATCAACGTACAATGAATTCGGGAAAGAGGAACTCAACTTTTTCAAAGTCGTAATTTTTTTGGAGTTTTCACCTTCCAGTCCATGCAACATCCCCTTTTGAAACAATGCGTAATCCGAGCCTTTATAGTTATTGTCGATAATCTTCGCATAATTCTTTTCCGCCTTGTTGTATTCTTTTGTCATGAAGTAGCAGTCTGCCGACCTCAATGTGGCATCCAGTGCAATATCCACTTCCTGTGATGCTGCCTTTGACAATTTCAGTTCGCCGGTTACCTTATTGAAATATTTTACGGCATTTGCAAAATCGGATTGACGGAAATAGGCATAGCCGATGGTGTAATTGGAATATGCCTGCCGCACTTCCGGTGTGGGGTTGCCGCTTGCCTTGGCCACATCCTGGTATTTCGCATGATTGGAAATTGCCTTTGCGTATTCATCGTTCTGGTAATTGATTTCGCCGAGCCAGAAATAACACCCCGCCTGTATTTTGCCGTCGATCGGGTAAATGAGCGACTTCCTGAACATCTCTTCTGCACCGGTGTATTCCTTGTTGTTGAAGTCATCTACTCCACTGTAATAGGCCACCTTCTGATAGGCAATTTTCAGTTGTTTCGATTTTTCGGGAATGCCGTTGAGTATGGCAAGCGCCTCATCGTATTTTTTGGTATTCACCAACGCATCCGCCAGCAGTTCCTGCGCATCGGTGACGAATTTTCCGTTGGGGTACTCCTCCAGGTAAGATTTTAATGAAGTGACCGCTGCGGGATAATACTGCAACTCATAACTCAGCTTTGCATAATTAAACAGTGCGGTCTGTTGCACATTTTTGTCAATGGAAAACAGCGATGCATCCAGGAATTTATTGCGGGCTTCCTCCTTTTTATCCTGTTGGATATAGCAATTGCCCATCAGGAATGCCGCTTGCTGATACAGCGTATCATTCTTGTCCCGTATATCCGCCAGATTATCCAATGCACCTGCATAATCATGCAGTTGATACTGCACAAATCCCAATTGGTAATAATCTTCCGGTTTTTTAGACCTGGACTTTTCCATGTAATAACCCAGGTACGGCAGCGCCTTTTCATAATTTCCCAGTGCCAGGTAGGCCTGCCCCAGCAATTGGTTGATTTCGGTGAGGTAGTGCAGCCGTGTATTTTCGATTAGCGGTTCCGCATAAGCGATCATCTTCTCGTATTCGCCGCGGCTGTAATAAATATTGCAGAAATAATACGGTACCACCAGCGCATACACACCCTCATCCTTCACCCGGTTAAAACTCGCTATCGCCTCATTGTAATCATCGTTCAGGTAAGAAATAAAACCGTAGTAATAATTTGATGCGAAGTAATACGGCCCCTCTTTTTCTTTCAGTTGTATAAATAGTTCTTTCGCCTTGTCCAGTTTCTTTTTGGTAAACAATGTATAGGCGTATTGAAATCTGTAAGTATCCCTGTCGTCAAAATTCAAATCATAGGCATCCACCTGTTCAAACCAATGCAATGCCCTGGTGTATTCCCTGTTTTTAAAATAAATTTTTCCCAGGTGAAAATACGCCGAGCCCATCAGTGCATGGCCCGGGTAATTTTCGATGAATGAAAGCATCAGTTGTTCGGCATCCGGATTCGACAATTCGATGGCGCAAATGGCCTTGTAATACCTGCTGTTGGCTTTGTACATCACAATTTCCGCAGCGGCATCATCCGGTATCATTTGGATGGTCTGCTCAAACTGCATCTGCGCCGTGCTGTATTTTCCGGCTTCAAACAGTTCCATGCCCGTTTTATAGCTGCGGTAAGGATCCGTGTAAATCTTTGTTTCCTGAGCCTGGACAGGATGGTACAGACACCAAATACCTATAGCTGACAATGCTATTCTCAAGTAAGTAATCATAATAATGCGTATCGCTGGTATAGGAAGGTTTCGATAATATGTATTTTTGGCTATCTGTTATATTTCAATCGTGCCTAAAATAAAGAAGAACACTTGCAAAACTGGTGAAATCCCGCAAAATTCAATACACAATACAATGTTGATATTCAACGTGCGACCGCATGTGTTTATTGGATGAGAGGGCGATGCGCTGTTGCCCGGGTTTATTCGGCAACCGCCCTTTGCAACAACTTGAAATTGCCCAGGCAAAACCAATGGTTATCCAGTTTAATGGCGTCAAACTGGTATTTTGTCAATTCGCCCCCAATTGAAAACTTAGTAGTTACCACTGCCCTGTTCGCTGCATCGCTCTTCACGTGTTCTTCGGTAGAATTGGAATGCGTCGCTTCGCTGATATCGCCCAGGACAGAGCGGAATGCGTCGTATTGCAGGAATAAACCCGTTTTAAATGTATCTAATCCGACTAAGGTTTGGCCGGTTTCTTTTTCGACAATAACCCGGTATTGATTATAGGCTCTCTTATTCGGGATGAGCAATTCAAATTTTGAATCATCACCTATTCTCAAGGCGTCAAATACTTTTTTGGACAGGTTGGGCAGCTCAACGGAGCCGGGTTCAGAAGTAGAGCATCCGGCAATAAGCATCACCGATGCCAATAGCAAAATGTGTATAGTTTTCATTACGGTAACACTGAGTATAAGTAAAATTAAAGATTTGTTTTAATTTTCAATACCGGAAACCCATATATTTACTTCAATGGTTAAAATTTATACGGATGGCGCTGCCAAAGGGAATCCCGGCCCGGGAGGGTATGGGGCTATTTTGCGATACGGCAACCACGAGATGGAATTGAGCGCCGGTTACCGGCTCACCACCAATAACCGCATGGAACTGTTGGCCGTAATTACTGCGCTGGAAAAACTAAAGCGCCACCCGCTGGAAGTTACTATCTATTCCGACTCCAAATACGTGGTGGATGCCGTGGTTAAAGGCTGGGTATTCGATTGGGAAAAACAGGGTTTTAAAAAGAAGAAGAACCCCGACCTGTGGAGGCGGTTTCTGAAATTGTTCCGCATGCACTCAATCCGTTTTGTCTGGATCCGCGGCCACAACGGTCACCCTGAAAACGAGCGCTGCGACGTCCTTGCCGTTAATGCCTGCGAGGGTTCCAATCTCCTGGTTGACGAGTATTATGAAGCCGGCAATGATGCGCTATTCGACTAATTCACCTTTGCCGATACTTCCCGGCTTTGCTTTAGAAATTGTTCTGCCTGTGTTACCATTTCAGACGACCCGATATACAGCGGCACCCGCTGATGCAACTCCTTCGGTTCGACATCCAAAATGCGCTGTGTACCCGTTGAGGCTGCTCCCCCTGCCTGCTCGGCGATAAATGCCAGCGGGTTGCATTCATATAACAGGCGCAACTTGCCCTTAGGCGATTTTGCCGTTTCCGGATAAATGTAGATACCTCCCTTTAGGGTATTGCGATGAAAATCGGCAACCAGTGAACCGATATACCGGGACGTGTAAGGGCGTTTGGTTGCACTATCCTCCTCCTGGCAAAATTTGATATATCTCTTCACCCCTTCCGGGAAATGCACGTAATTGCCTTCGTTAATCGAATATATCTTTCCCGACTGCGGGATGCGGATGAGCGGATGCGACAGACAAAACTCGCCGATGGAGGGGTCGAGTGTAAATCCGTTGACGCCATTACCGGTAGTATAAACCAACATGGTGGACGAACCGTAAATCACATAACCGGCGGCCACCTGCTCGCTGCCTTTCTGCAAAAAGTCGTCAATAACGGCAGGGCCGGAGAAAGACAACCGGCGGTATATGGAAAAGATGGTGCCTATGGAAACATTTACATCGATATTCGAAGAACCGTCCAGCGGATCTATAAGCACGACATACTTTCCGTTCTTTGAAATAGCGCCGTTCAGACCGATGAATTCGTCGTTTTCCTCCGAAGCGATTCCACACACTTCACCGCCGGCATTCAGCGCCTGGATAAATTGATTGTTGGCATATACATCCAGTTTTTGCTGCCGTTCGCCCTGGATGTTTTCACTGCCTTCCTCACCGAGAATATCCACCAGGCCCGCTTTGTTTACTTCGCGGTTTACAATCTTGGATGCAATACTGATATCGCTAAGCAAACGGGTCAGCTCGCCGGTGGCATAGGGAAAATCCGACTGGCGCTCAATAATAAATTCAACTAAAGTTTGTGGCCTCATATGCAATATTATCTGGCTCAAAGTTAAATAAAACCTCACGCAGGTTTAACCGAAAAATATTTTGAATCGGCTGACTACCTTTATCCGATGCAAATATGGATCAGGCAAGCGCTGGCAAAAGACATGGCGCAGGTACACCGGCTGGTGCGTGAATTAGCGGAATACGAACGGTCGGAGACCGAGGTGGCTACTACCCCGTCGCAATATATTGCCGACGGATTTGAAGAAAACCGGTTCCGGGTAATCGTCGCCGAAGACACGGATCTGCTTCCCGGCAGTTCAATAGTCGGGATCGCCTTTTATTACTGGGCGTATTCCACCTGGAAAGGAAAATATATCTGGCTGGAAGACCTGGTGGTGACGGAAAGCCACAGGCAGTCGGGCGTGGGCAGCCTGTTGTTCAAAGAGGTAATCCGCAGGGCTAAGTCGGAAGGCGCTGCACTGCTGAAATGGCAAGTGCTGGATTGGAACACACCTGCCATTCAATTTTATCAAAAAACGCATGCACACTGCGATGCCGCATGGCAAACCTATCGGATCAATCAAAGCGAATTCGACAGTGCACTGAACCGTTGAGTAATTATTACAAGTGTATTTTTACAGCCGTGAAAGTTTTTAAGTTCGGCGGCGCCAGTGTGAAGGATGCCGATGGCGTGCGCAATGTGGGAAACATATTGCGGATGTTCGATGGCGAACATCTGGTGATTGTGGTATCCGCAATGGGCAAGACGACCAATGCCCTTGAGCATATCGCAGACCTGGCTTATTCAGACCGCAACTTTGATGCGGCATTGCAAAACCTGTTGGACTACCATCGCCAAATCATCGATGCACTGCAGATAGATTTTGATGCCTACGACTATCAAAAAGTAATACTTTATCTACTGAAACAATTCAAATGGCTCAGTTTCCCCGCCTATTACGATCAGGTGGTCAGCGTCGGCGAAATGCTTTCATCCGGTATTCTGAGCACCTATCTCAATGCAAACGGAATACAAAATACCTGGCTGGACGTGCGTACCGCAATACACACCGATGCCTCCTGGCGGGAAGGAATTGTAGATTGGGCAAAAACTACGGATTCGTGCAATCGACTGATTCCGCCTTTATTGGAAACCGGCCATGTCGTAACTCAGGGATTTATCGGCAGTACAAGGGATGGCATGATTACGACGCTGGGACGTGAAGGCTCCGATTATACCGGCGCCGTATTTTCAAACTGTCTTAATGCGGAAGGCCTTTGGATATGGAAAGATGTACCCGGCGTGCTTACCGCCGATCCCAAGGAATTTCCCCATGCGGAACAATTGCAGGAACTCACCTATTACGAAGCGGTGGAAATGACCTACTACGGCGCACAGGTCATTCACCCAAAAACCATTAAGCCGCTGCAAAACAAACAGATACCGCTGTATGTGCGCTCATTTATAAATCCAAAGGCAGCAGGTACAAAAATTTGCGCCGATGATTCCGACAAAAAGTATCCGCCGATAATCGTCCTGAAGAAAAATCAATTGCTCATGTCGGTCAAAGTCATTGACTTTTCATTTATCGCCGAGAATAACCTCAGCAATATTTACAATCTCTTTGCGAAGCATAAAGTGAAAGTCAACATGATACAAACGGCTGCACTCAGTTTCTCTGCGGTAGTTGACAATAATCCCTATGCGTTAAACCCATTATTCCAACAATTGGGAGAGGAATACGAAATTCGGACAAACGGGGACCTGGAATTGCTCACCATCCGCCATTACAATGCGCAGATCATCAAAGAATTGACGGGGAAAAAAGAAATTTTGCTGGAACAGCGCTCGAGGCTAACAGTTCAGATTTTAATGTACAATCAATCGTAAGGCCGGTTCAGGATTGCATCGGCAATTACGATATCCCGCAAACTGATATTGATATCCACGGTATTGTCTTCTTCTTCGACATGTGTTTGCAGTATTTTTTTTTCCAACTGACTCGGCATTGCATCGTGTTCTTTCCGTTGCTGCATTTTCAGGTAAGCATCGTATTCCTTTTTGCTGCGCCGCTCATTTTTAGATAATAACACCTTGTCCTTCACTACTTCCTGTTTGTTTGACACCTGCTTTTGAACGACGGGAGCAGGTCTATCCCCGAAAGGTTTTTGTTGATCACGCCGCTCACGAACCGCTTTCCTCTGTTTTTTTATCTCCCGCAAAATATCCTCAATTGTCGTTACCGGTTCAGTGTGCCCGCCCTTATTTTCGGCAGGTTTCTTTTTTTTGGCATTCTCCTGGGTGCGCTTACTCAGCCAGCCTGAAAGTGCCACCCAAATGATTGAAATCACAATCCAAAGAATTGTTTCGAAATCCATAGGGTTAAAATTAACGGATTTAATCCACTTTATTAAGTATCGCAATGCGCACTGTGTATCCCGATTAATGCCAATGCCGACAGCGAGCAGTACATATTGAAACGCAGGCGCCTTATCTTCGCAGAAACAGGGTCGACAAATGCCAAAGGCAACTCTCTTTATTAAAAATATGGTATGCAATCGCTGCATCACGGCCGTGCGCAGCACCTTTGAGAACCTGGGGCTGGAGGTGGTGCATATTGCGCTTGGGGAAATCACGTTGGCAAAGGCTCTTACTAAGCATCAGAGAACAACGGTGAATACCGCATTATGCGCTCTCGGTTTTGAAATTATTGACGATAAAAAAAGCCGTATCATCGAGCAGATTAAAAACTATATTATTGCCTTTGTCCGCAATGGCAAAGGCCGGGAACATACCAATCTTTCGGAGGCGCTCAGCCGGGAACTGCACTACGATTACAATTATTTGTCTAACCTGTTTTCAGCCGTTGAAGGCACTACCATTGAGCAGTACATGATTGCACAAAAAATTGAAAGGGTAAAGGAACTGCTGGTTTATGATGAACTCACGCTGAGCGAAATTGCTTTTCAACTAAATTATTCAAGTGTCGCTTACCTGAGCAATCAGTTTAAGAAAGTCACGGGTTTAACACCGGGGCATTTTAAGAAAATACGTGAAAACCGGCGCAAGCCGCTTGACGAAGTGTAAATTTTACAAATCAATTCCACAATTTCGCAATAAACGCCTCACCTTTTGTTGCGAACTTTGAAACGTACCGCAATTCAATCATTATGACAACTAAAGATAACACACTTATATATCTCCCTCTGGAACATGTGGACAGCGCACATTGTGCAACCATTGTCGAAAATGGTCTGAAGCGCATTAAGGGATTTGAAACAACCCGGGTAGAACTAAACAACCGCAGAGCTGTTTTACACCTAAACGAAGGAGGAGATTTGAAAGAAGCGGTGAAAACGGTGAAAGATCTCGGCTATGGCGTAACAACCACCAGGCATACTTTTCCTGTGTTGGGAATGACCTGCGCATCCTGTGCACTCAGCGCAGAGACCATTGTAAAATCCCAACCGGGCGTAATCTCTGCTTCGGTGAATTTTGCATCGGGAAATCTCAGCGTTGAATACCTGCCCGAAATGACAAATCCACTCGCACTACAAAAAGCTGTCCAAACGCTGGGATACGATTTGTTTATCGAGGAAACCAACAGTCCCGATAAGACCATAGAGCAAATTCACAAACAGAAATTTCAAGCATTAAAAACCAAAACGGTTTGGGCAATTATTCTATCACTGCCGGTGGTGATAATCGGGATGTTTTTCATGGATATTCAATATGCGAACCTATTGATGTGGGCATTTTCCACGCCTGTCGTACTGTGGCTGGGCAGGGATTTTTTTATCAATGCGTGGAAACAGGCCCGCCACCGCTCCGCCAATATGGATACGCTGGTCGCATTGAGTACGGGGATCGCCTACCTGTTCAGCGTTTTCAATATGTTGTTCCCCGGATTTTGGCAGTCCAGGGGCTTGGAAGCGCACGTGTATTTTGAAGCGGCAGCAGTAATCATTGCGTTTATCCTGCTGGGAAAGTTGTTGGAAGAAAGCGCAAAGGGCAACACTTCCGCAGCGTTGAAAAAACTGATGGGTTTACAACCAAAAACCGTAACCGTTATCCAGGCAGACGGCAGCGGGAAACCGACGGCAATAGAAGCAGTGTTACCCGGCGATATCCTGATGGTAAAACCGGGTGAAAAAATTGCAGTTGACGGCGTACTGATTTCAGGCAGTTCCTATGTGGACGAAAGTATGTTGAGCGGTGAACCCGTTCCGGTATTCAAACAGGAACATGCAAAGGTATTTGCGGGAACGATTAATCAAAAAGGCAGCTTCCGGTTTAAGGCTGTAAAGGTTGGCAAAGAGACAATGCTCGCCCAGATAATTCAAATGGTGCAGGACGCACAGGGCAGCAAAGCGCCGGTACAAAAACTGGTAGACAAGATTGCGGGCATCTTTGTGCCGGTAGTCATCGGAATTGCAATACTCACCTTCGTCGTATGGTCTGTTTCAGGCGTTGAAAATGGCGTAGTCCACGGCTTGCTGGCAGCTATTACGGTTTTGGTAATCGCCTGCCCTTGTGCCCTGGGGCTGGCAACGCCGACAGCCATAATGGTGGGCGTTGGCAAAGGCGCTGAAAGAGGTATCCTGATTAAAGACGCCGAAAGCCTGGAATTGGCAAAAAAAACGGATGTGGTTATCTTAGATAAAACAGGAACCATAACCGAGGGTAAGCCCCAGGTAACCGACGTGCAATGGCTGCACGATGACCCTACCGCCGCCGGCATACTGAAAGGTATCGAAATGCACTCCGAACACCCGTTGGCAGAAGCGGTGACTGCGCATTTTGAATATACGGATGCGGAAGCGGTGCACGCATTTCACAGCATCACGGGAAAAGGCGCAACAGCAAGTTTTGCCGACAAGACCTATTTTGCCGGCAACAAAACCTTGTTGGTAGAAAACAATATTGAAATTGCGGATATACTCTTAAAGAGTGCTGACAATTGGAGCAGCGGATCAAAAACGGTTATTTGGTTTGCCGACAACCGGCAGGCTTTAGCGGTAATCGCCATCGCCGATACGATTAAGGAAACTTCGGTGGCGGCGATAAAAAAAATGCAGTCCATGGGACTCGCATTGTATATGTTAACGGGCGACAACGAGGCTACTGCCAAAGCAATTGCGCAACAAACGGGCATCGGCCATTACAAAGCCGAAATGCTGCCGCAACACAAGGCGGAATTTATCCGGGAGCTGCAGCAACAGGGTAAAACGGTGGCAATGGTCGGCGACGGCATCAACGACAGTACTGCGCTGGCAACGGCAGATGTGAGCATCGCCATGGGCAAGGGTTCGGATATCGCTATGGATGTCGCCAAAATGACAATTATTTCTTCCGACTTAACCAAAATCCCGGAGGCGATACAGATATCCAGGCAAACGGTGGCCACAATAAAGCAAAATCTGTTCTGGGCATTTATCTATAACACCATAGGTATCCCGATTGCAGCGGGGATCCTGTTCCCCTTCAGCGGGTTCCTGCTCAACCCGATGATTGCCGGTGGCGCTATGGCGCTGAGCAGTGTGAGCGTGGTGAGTAACAGCCTGCGGTTGAAATGGAAAAAATAATATGTATGATCTATTGCATGCAAGTGGCGATGTACACATTTCCCCGGCGAAGGCGGGACGGCCTCCAACTCACTGGCACGGCTCTTTTCTTCAGTGCTGCAATTGAGCACATCCATAAAATGTTTGTGAGGAATAAAAACAATAATTTTAATCTTATTTCAAATGGCAATTTGCCGGGAACCGTGAATGTAAACTCAACAAATAGTCGCTTACAACTGAAATGAAAAATATATAGAGGATGGCAGATGCGCACGACCATATGGACAAGTTGCATGGCGCTACAGACGCCGTTGAAACACAATCCGCAACAAAGGCATTGTCGATTGCCTTTTGGCTCAACCTCGTATTTTCTATCGTCGAAGTCGCGGGCGGCCTATTGATTAATTCTACCGCTGTCATCGCCGATGCCCTGCACGATTTTATGGATGCCGGCGCCATCGGCCTGGCAATTCTATTAGAAAGGATTTCGGCAAAAAAACGCACATCGAGATACTCGTATGGGTTCAAGCGGTTTTCGCTCCTGTCGGCATTGGGCCTTTCGCTGTTCCTGTTGGCGGGCGCCATCATCATGATTGCCACTGCTTATAAGACATTTATCACGCCGCGGGAAGTACATAGCATCGGCATGTTGGGGCTGGCGGTGCTGGGTATAGCGGTAAACGGTTTTGCATTCTTAAATATCAAACACAATAAAACACAGCATAATCATTCCCACGGTGGCCATAACTCCAACAGCAAGTCTATCATGTTGCACCTGCTGGAAGACGTATTGGGCTGGGCTGCCGTATTAATTGGCGCAGTGATAATTCATTTCACGGGCTGGAACTGGATTGACGGCGTGTTGGCAATAGGAATTGCACTGTTTGTGGGATACAATGCATTGAAAAACCTGGTCCATATCGCAAAGGTCATGTTGCAGTCCGTACCCGAAAATGTCAATCTGCAGCAATTGCAGATCGAATTGAAACAAATTGAAGGCATCTCCGACATTCACGATGTCCATGTGTGGAGCCTTGACGGCAACTACAATGTCGGTTCGCTGCATGCGGTAGTGAATACTACGGCGATAAAATCGGAACAGGATGTGATGAGTGCCATTTGCAACCTGATGAAAAAACACAATATACAACATCCCACCGTTCAGATAGAATCCGGTGATAACAGTTGCGAACTGCAAAACTGTTAGCGCCTTATGATTTTGACATCTGCAATAAAAAATCCGGGCGTACCTGTCTATAACCTGCAGCGAATAACATATTTAAGCTCCCAGGGCAAATGGAGTTCCATTGTTTATGCCGATGCCATCACGGCATTTCCCACTTAGGATTTTTTCAAATTATCCCGGCAAGGAGGAGCCGTGTTTCCCACTAATACAGTAAATGGATATACTTTGGAATATGAGCTGCTATATAAATATTTTTAATCCTGTTTGAGTAAATTTGTTAAAATAACAAGCGGTTATAACGCCAAAAACAGGTAACACAAAATGAAAGAATTATTTACAATATTTATTGGAAGTGGCTTAGGCGGAATAATGCGTTTTGCACTCGGTAAATGGATTAACGGCCTGCATAATCATCCTTTTCCCTTTGGTACCTTTATAGTAAATATTATTGCCTGTTTCCTATTAGGTTTTGCAATCGGGCTTACTGACTACAAGCAGTTTTTTTCTCCAACAACGAGGCTGTTTTTAACCGTTGGATTCTGCGGTGGATTTAGCACATTTTCAACATTCAGCAGTGAAGTGCTGACACTGGCACAGCAAGGTCATACTACGAGCCTGGTGGTGTATATTTTTAGTAGCGTTCTACTTTGTGTAACTGCGACCTTCAGCGGATTATGGATAGCAGGCAGAATTTAATATGCAGATGCGCATAAAGGTGCAGAGGTATTAAACCGCATTAAATTCAATCATCAATTACGACACAAAGCTCTGCTCACCTCCCATAAAAAAACCCCGGGCTTCACCCCGGGGTTTTTATATTCTGCCGAAAAGGGAATTACATCATTCCGTCCATTCCGCCGCCCATCGGGGGCATGGGTTCTTTCTTTTCGGGTTTATCGACGATAGTACATTCAGTCGTCAGCAACAAACCTGCAATGGAGGCGGCATTTTCCAATGCGATACGGCTCACTTTCACCGGGTCGATCACACCGGCTTTCAGCAGGTTTTCAAAGTTCTCGGTGCGTGCATTAAAACCGAAGTCGGCTTTGCCCTCTTTTACTTTTTGTAAAATAATGGAGCCTTCGATACCGGCGTTTGCAACGATCTGGCGCATGGGTTCTTCCAGCGCTCTGCGCACAATATTCACCCCGGTTTTCTCATCGGCATTGGTGGTTTTTACTTTATCCAGAGCCTCGATTGCACGGATATACACCACGCCGCCGCCGGGCACGATACCTTCTTCAACCGCAGCACGTGTGGCGTGTAACGCATCATCCACCCTGTCTTTTTTCTCTTTCATTTCCACTTCGGTGGCTGCACCGACATATAAAACCGCAACACCGCCGCTCAGTTTCGCAAGGCGCTCCTGCAGTTTTTCCCTGTCGTAATCGGAGGTAGTCTTTTCTATCTGTGCCTTAATCTGCGAGATGCGGGCCTTGATACCGTCTTTTTTACCCGAACCGTTTACGATGGTTGTATTGTCCTTGTCCACGGAAACTTTTTCGGCACGGCCTAATGCACTCAACTCGGTAGTCTCCAGCTTATATCCTCTCTCCTCGCTAATAACGGTTCCGCCGGTGAGCACTGCTATATCTTCGAGCATTTCCTTTCTGCGATCGCCGAAGCCGGGCGCTTTCACGGCGCAAATTTTCAGCGTGCCGCGGATTTTGTTTACCACTAAGGTAGCCAGCGCTTCGCCGTCGATATCTTCGGCGATGATCAACAGTTGTGCGCCTTGCTGCGCTACTTTCTCCAGCACCGGCAGCAGGTCTTTCATGGTGCTGATTTTCTTATCGTAGATGAGTATGTAAGGCCTGTCCATTTCGGCTTCCATGTGATCGGCGTTGGTGATGAAGTAGGGAGAGATATAGCCGCGGTCGAATTGCATACCCTCTACAACGTCCACATAAGTATCCGTACCTTTTGCCTCTTCGACGGTGATAACGCCATCCTTGGAAACTTTTGCCATCGCTTCTGCAATCAACTTACCTATTGTGGAATCGTTGTTTGCGGAGATGGCAGCTACTTGTTCAATCTTACTGTTGTCGTTGCCCACATTTTTAGCCTGCTTCTTCAGGTCTTCTACCACGGCCACAACGGCTTTGTCAATACCCCGTTTCAGGTCCATCGGGTTAGCGCCGGCGGCCACATTCTTCAATCCGGCTGTCATGATTGCCTGAGCCAAAACGGTTGCAGTGGTAGTTCCATCGCCCGCGGCGTCGCTGGTTTTGGAGGCCACTTCTTTCACCATTTGTGCGCCCATGTTTTCAACGGCATCTTCCAGTTCAATTTCCTTTGCCACTGTAACGCCGTCTTTTGTAACGGCAGGAGCGCCATATTTTTTCTCTATAACTACGTTGCGACCTTTCGGGCCCAGGGTTACTTTTACCGCATTGGCCAGCTGGTCAACACCACTTTTTAACTTTTCTCTTGCTTCTGTATCGAAGGAGATGATCTTTGCCATAATATTGATTTTAATTACTTGTTTACAAATTTGTTGAATTGATTAAACGATAGCGAAGATGTCGCTTTCACGCATGATGAGATATTCTTTGCCGTCGATGGTAATCTCAGTACCGGCATACTTGCCGTACAACACCGTTTCGCCCACTTTAACGGTGATGGGCTCATCTTTCTTTCCGGGGCCAACGGCAACCACCGTGCCTTTCTGCGGTTTTTCTTTTGCAGTATCCGGAATAACCAAACCACTCTTAGTGGTGCTTTCTGCAGCAGCTGCAAGAATTACTACTCGGTCAGCCAATGGCCGAATGCTAACTTTACTTTTTGTCATATTGAGTTTTTAATTTTTTTGTGAGTCATAAAAAAGTGTGACGCCTGCCTTGTACGATTTTTATGCCACCGGGCATTATCGGACATTATTGCAGCGAATGGAAACATATGACTTCAACCTATGACAATTCTGTCATGATTGGTTCAGTGCTTAATAGGATGTATTCCCGGAAATATCAAGGCTGATTAGTCTCTTGCTCGGTACCGGCCTTGTCAGCTCCGTACTTTTCTTTGAGTTTGTTGTATTCTTTATCCACTGCGCTGATATCGTCGTGGTAAGCAGACCAGTAACTGAATGCGAGGCCTATTCCCCATCCGAACAACGGGTATATGAACCAGTAGCCCGATGCATCACCTCGCTTATAACCGGAAAAATACCAAAGACCGATCAGGAAAATATTAATTACGATATAGGCATACAGGTGGCGTTTGAAGGCAATGCGCTTTTCCGCCATTTTCCATATTTTCTCGTCACCGGGATTCCGACTCATAGTTGTATTATTTTTTAAGGTAAAAATAAGGATTGTATCACATTAGCGTGCGTTGTTTTTTAATGTCAAAGCCATTCGGGTATTAATAGCCGTATTTATCCCGCCATCTGTCTTTTAAAAACTTCCTGATTTCGTGTTCCCTGGGGTTATTGCCCGGCATGTATATAGTTCTCGACCGGATGGTATCGGGCAGGAATTCCTGGTCTGTAAAATTATTGTCGTAATCGTGTGCATACTTGTAGTCCTTGCCGTAATCCAGTTTTTTCATCAGGGCGGTGGGCGCATTGCGCAGGTGCAGGGGAACGGGCAAATCGCCGGTTTCGCGATAGAGCTTTCCCGCGGTCTGCAATGCGCTGTATGCGGAATTGCTTTTCGCAGAGGTGGCCAGATAAATAGTTGTTTGAGAGAGGGTGAGCTTGCATTCGGGATAGCCGAGCATGGTTACGGCCTGGAAACAGGAGGTTGCCAGCAGCAGTGCATTCGGGTTCGCATTGCCAATATCCTCGCTGGCGAGAATTAACAGGCGGCGGGCGATAAACTTCGGGTCTTCTCCCCCTTCTATCATGCGCACTAAGTAATACACGGCTGCGTTCGGATCGCTGCCGCGAATGGACTTAATAAAGGCGGAGATGAGGTTGTAATGCATTTCGCCCTGCTTGTCGTACAGGGCCGTTTTCGATTGCAGCACTTCCATCACCAGTGCATCTGTTATCGTCAACGGATCGGCGGTATCCGAATCGCATACGAGTTCGAGTATATTTAATAGTTTCCTCGCATCGCCTCCCGAAAAGCGGATGAGCGCTTCGGTCTCTCTCAGGGCAATCTGCCGCTTTTTCAGTTCCACATCCTCTGTCAGCGCTGTATGTAACAACTGCCTGAGGTCGGATTCGGAGAACGCTTCCAACACATATACATGACAGCGGGACAACAGAGCGGGAATCACCTCAAACGAGGGATTTTCGGTCGTAGCGCCGATGAGGATGATTTTCCCCTTTTCGACAGCGTGTAGCAATGCATCTTGCTGCGCCTTGTTGAAACGGTGTATCTCATCGATAAACAGCAGTATTTTGCCGCTTTTCCCCGCCGTATCAATCACCTGCTTTACCTCCTTCACGCCGGAGGACACCGCACTCAGAGCGACAAACGGGATAGAGGCGGCATCGGCAATAATATGTGCCAATGTGGTTTTACCCACTCCGGGCGGCCCCCATAAAATCATCGAGACCGGGTTACCCGATTCAATTATTTTTCGCAACACCTTACCATCTCCTACCAAATGGCGCTGCCCGGCAAATGTGTCCAGATGTATGGGGCGAATTCTCTCAGCCAATGGAATCTTCTGCATGCAGTGAATTTATGATGTAAAATTAATATCGCTTTCAGCTCGCCATATCGATGAGCCTATAGCATTTGTAATTAAGGAGAGTTAAGTCGGCGAAAACAGAACGCCTCAGTCGGCTCCGGCGATAAACAGCGAGGTATCTTCAATGCGTTTCCTGATGCCCTCTTCGATATCCGGCAGGCTTTCGAACAGTTCCAGGCAACTGTCAATAACGAAATACTGCTCCTGAAATTTATCTTTAATATACGGGGTATCCAGAATTCTTTCCACATTGTAGTCAATGCGTTTGGAAGGAATTCCCGATTTCAGGCAATAGACGCTTTCGCCGGTAGATGACAGTATGCCCGATCCGTAAATGCGCAACAGGCCGTTATCGCGGATGAGGCCAAACTCCACTGTGTACCAATAGATGCGTGCAATGAGCTCAATTGCTATTTCATTTTCGATAAATCCCAGAGCTATCTTGCTCAATCCGTAGAGATAAGCGCAATAAGTCTTATTTGTTAACAGGGGCAAATGGCCAAAGACATCGTGAAACATATCGGGCTCTTCGAGATAATCCAATTGTTCCATTCTGCGCAACCACGTCGATGCCGGGAATTTTCGATGCAGCAGCAATTCAAAAAAGTCCTTATTGTCGATTAATCCCGGAACCACTACCGCCTGCCAACCGGTGATAGTATCCAGTCTGATATTGAACTCGTCGAATTTCGGAATCCTGTCGGCGGTAAAATGAATCTGGCGTATCCCCTCCATAAATACCTCGGCAGCCCTGTCTTTTAATATTGCCATTTGCCTGTCGAAAAGTATTTCCCATACTTTAAAATGCTCAGGTTCATAAAGGCTGTAATCCTGAACTGCGCTTGTCTTGAGTAATTCTGTCATAGGCCGACTGCACGGTTTTTAGATTGGCTAACGCACTTCGAGTTGTAGAATAACCGTTTCACCGAGTTCTTCATTCAACCTCTGTATGATTATTTCCTTATTGTAATGTATTTCATTCTTCAGCGGAGCCGATAGGATATACACGGTGAGTTTGCCGTTTTTCAATGTAATATCACGGGTTAACTTTGCCATTGACACTCCCATCACTTTCATCCACAACTCCTTAACCTGGATTTCATTGATTTTGGCGTCCAGATGATACGTTTTGAGAAATGACTTAATAATACCTTTAATATCGCCTTCTGCCTGGTCTTTCATCCTTTAAAATTAAGCAATTTGTCCGTTACTGACAGTGAAATGATCGCACTCTATCTCCAGTTCCGTCAGAATACGCCGGCTGCGTTCGGCATCGGTATCAGTTATCAACACTTGCCCGAATTCCTCCCCTTTCAGCAGTTGGAACAACGCTGCGAGGCGATGTAAATCCAGCTTTTCAAATACATCATCCAATAGTAACACCGGCTGTTTACCGGTTTGTTTAGCGAGGTAAAGGCTTTGGGCCAATTTCAATGCGAGCAATACGGATTTTACCTGTCCCTGCGAAGCCGATTCTTTTACGGGCAAATCGTTCAATACAAATTCGAGGTCGTCCTTATGAATGCCGACGGTGCTGCGCATGGCTTCGATATCGCGATGGCGGTGCGTGTGCAGCAATGCGGCAAAATCCGCCTCGTGCAAAGAACTTTGATACGTGATGACGGGTGTTTCACTTTGGCCGCATATCCGGTTATAAACGGTGTAAAACGGCGATTCAAACGCCGCAATAAAATCGCTGCGCTTTTGGTGGATAATAGCGCCGCTTTTACTGAGTTGCCGGTCGAACACATCGAGGATACTAAAGGCATCTGCGGTGTGCTGATACTGTTTGAGCAATGCATTGCGCTGTTGCAATACCCGGTTGTATTCGATCAGCGCTGTGAGGTAGTCCTTGTCGGGCTGGGCCAGGGTAATATCCAAAAACCGCCTGCGCTCATCGCTTGTTCTGTAAATCAGATCGATATCGTTGGGTGCGATGATGACAACCGGGAACCTGCCTACATGTTCTGAGAGCCTGGCATAGGGCACGCCGTCAGCGCTGAATTCTTTTTGCCTGGCCGTGGTGTATTTACAAACAATTTCCCGTAATTGATCGCCTTCCTCAAACACGCCTTCCAGCCGGTAGTAACTTTCGCCGCGGCGCACTGTGGACAAGTCGCTACGGGTAAAATAACTTTTACACATACACAGATTGTATATGCTGTCCAGCAGGTTGGTTTTTCCAGAGCCGTTATCGCCGTTGATAAGCGCAAATCGACCGGAGAATTCGGCTTGTGCATCCCGGTAATTTTTGTAGTTGCGGATATGAACTTTTCGCAGCAATAGGCAGATTTTAATTGTGTGGTTGATTTCTTAATTTTGCGCCTCTCCTGGTAATTGCAGGGTAAAAATTATGCAAACAGAGTTGCTGACAGATCGCTCAAAAATAACAAAAGAAACCTACCTGGACTGGTACGTGCTGATGCAGCGCATACGCCGTTTCGAAGAGAAATCCGGGCAGTTGTACGGCCTGCAGAAAATCAGGGGTTTCTGCCACCTTTACATCGGTCAGGAGGCTATTGCAGCCGGGACAATCTCTGCGATCCGCCAGGAAGACCCCGTTATTACCGCTTACCGCGACCACGGGCTCGCTATTGCCAAAGGGGTTTCGTGTAATGCGGCAATGGCCGAATTATACGGCAAAGTAACCGGGTGTACACAGGGCAAAGGCGGCTCCATGCACTTCTTTTCCAGGAAGCATAATTTTTACGGCGGCCATGGCATTGTAGGAGCGCAAATTCCACTGGGTGCGGGTATTGCTTTTGCAGAGAAGTATAAGGGGACAGACAATGTGTGTCTCACTTTCTTCGGCGACGGTGCTGCCCGGCAAGGCGCATTGCACGAGACTTTTAATATGGCCATGCTCTGGAACCTCCCCGTGGTGTTTATCGTGGAAAACAACGGCTATGCGATGGGTACATCGGTAAAACGCTCATCCAACCAACTGGATTTATACAAATTAGGCGCCGCTTACGACATGCCTTCGTATCCCGTTGACGGCATGAGCCCCGAACCGGTGCATAATGCCATTTATGAAGCCGTGGAAAAAGCACGCCTTGGCGAGGGGCCTACATTCCTGGAGATACGCACCTACCGCTACAAAGGCCATTCAATGAGCGATCCTGCCAAATATCGCTCAAAAGAAGAGGTGGAAGAGTACAAAATGCGGGACCCGATCGAAACTACCCGCAGGAAAATTCTGGATTACAAATACGCCTCCGAGAAGGAAATTGAAAATATAGACCGGCAAATAGAAGAGGAAATAGAAGCTTGCGTCAAATTCGCAGAAGAGTCTCCATTTCCGGATGATACTGCTGTGTATGAAAATATTTATACGCAGACAGATTATCCATTTATCACAGATTAATAACTGCATTTTAATATGGCTGAAACAAAAAAAACAACAGAACAGGTACAAGAACAGGATACATACCGCAGGGTGGAGAATTTTTTCCTGAAATACCGCAATAGTATCGTCGGAGGTATCGTGGTAATTGCCCTTGCCATCTTAGGGTATTTCGGATATCAGAAATTTATCCTGGGACCGAAAGAAGCAGATGCCCGTGAAAAAATTGCTATACCCCAGGGGTTATTCCAGAAAGATTCGCTGAAGCTGGCGTTAAACGGCGATGGTATCAATCCCGGATTTCTGGCCATCATCGACAATTACGGCAATACGGCTACCGGCAATCTGGCGCATTACTACGCCGGCATTATCTACCTGAAACAAAACAACCTGGACAGCGCCATACTGCATTTGGAAAAATATAAACCCAAAACCGAAGAACTCGCCGGTGTAACGTATATGGAATTAGGCCATGCCTATGCCGACAAGGGCAATCTGGACAAAGCTGTGGAATTGTATAAGAAAGCAGCCGTGGAATCCAACAGCGATTTCTTTAGCCCGTACTACTATAAATTAGCCGGCGACCTGCTTTCTGTCCAGGAAAAATATGCAGAAGCCAAAGCGGTATATGAAATAATTAAAAAAGATTATCCCCTGTCTGAAGAAGGACAGAACATTGATAAGGAAATCGCATATACACAAACAAAGCTCAGCGGAAAATAATGGCCACCCGGCATAGAAACCTGTCCTTTTATCAAGGAGAAGAAGTGCCTTCGGGTGAAGAGATGCGCATCGGCATTATTGTCTCCGAATGGAACAACGACATCACACAACTCCTGCTGGACGGATGTGTCGATACATTAATTCAAAACAAAACCCTTGAGGAAAATATTTACACCATACATGTACCCGGTAGTTTCGAATTGCCATCGGCCGCTCAAATGCTGATGGAAGGTATGGAACTGGATGCCGTAATCTGTCTCGGCTGTATTATCAAGGGAGAAACACAACACGACCAATATATTGCCAATGCCGTTGCCCATGGTTTGATGATGTTGAATATTGATTATGCCACGCCGGTAATATTTGGCGTGCTCACCACCGACAATGAGCACCAGGCGCTGGAACGGGCGGGCGGCCGACATGGCAATAAAGGCACGGAGGCTGCTGTTACCGCTTTGAAGATGGCCGCATTGCGCAGAAAGTTAATATAAATGCAATTCCCAACATCGCCGCAAGAGCATGCATTCGCTTTCGGTGCACAGTGAATTACCCTTAAGCTCTGACAATAAATCCACTGATCTTTAGTGTTGTAATTTATATCACCGGCTGACTCAATGGTATTCAGCAAAATACGCATGCTTTGGACAAATGCTTGTGATATTCATTGTGTTTTATGCAGCAGAGTATTTTCAATCGACATAGTACTGCCAATCGCTATGCATCCTAACCGTTAATATCATTTCTTTTAGATTTGTACGATGAAACTGACTTCATTTGATTGCGGCACTTTTAAATTAGATGGCGGCGCCATGTTTGGCGTGGTGCCAAAGAAGATATGGAATAAACTCGTCCCTGCCGATACTAATAATTTATGCACCTGGAGCATGCGCTGTTTGCTGGTGGAAACGGATAACAGAAAAATTTTGATCGACTGCGGCATGGGTAATAAACAGGACCCGAAGTTTTTCAGCCATTACGAACCGGCGGGCAACACGTCGGTACACGACACACTGCGCAATCTGCACTTAAACAGGGAAGAAATTACCGATGTATTTCTCACGCATTTACATTTTGATCATTGCGGAGGCGCTGTGGAACGAGATGCAAACGGGAATCTGATACCCGCATTTCCAAATGCGACCTACTGGAGCAATGCAAAACATTTTGAATGGGCGGAATTTCCCAATGCGAGAGAAAAAGCATCGTTTCTAAAAGAAAATTTTATTCCGCTGCGTGAACACGGCGTATTAAAATTCCTGAAGGAGGGCGAAGAACTATTGCCGGGATTCAGCACCTTGTGGGTACACGGTCATACCGAGTCGATGATGTTACCGAAGCTGGAGGCGGGGGGTAAAACGGTTGTCTATGTCGCCGACCTCATTCCTTCGCATGCGCATATACCGCTGCCGTATGTGATGGGCTATGATGTGAGGCCGCTGCAGACCTTGAAGGAGAAGGAAGCCTTCTTAATTACAGCCCTCGAAAACAATTACCATCTGATTTTTGAACACGATGCACAATATGAAGCGTGTACTTTGCAGATGACCGAAAAAGGTATCCGGCACAGTAACCCGGGAAAAATCTCTGACCTGTTTTAGTTGTTTGCCCAAACTGAAATACCTAAATTTGCGCTCTCTTTTGGCGGGGTAGCTCAGGTGGTTAGAGCGTAGGATTCATAACCCTAAGGCCAGGGGTTCAATTCCCCTCCCCGCTACACAAGCCGGGTATGCTGCGTATCCGGCTTTCTCGTTTCGGGAAAACGAAAGCAGCGCCGGCAGAAAATTTATTTTTGATAAACAATTTCACCTCCCGAAATAGTCATCAACACATCTACCGAAAACAACTCCGGTTCGGGAATCTCCATTATGTCCTTTTCGAGAATGACTATATCGGCAAATTTTCCCGGCTCGATACTGCCTTTCACCTGCTCTTCGCCGGCAGCTCTTGCCGCCCAGATGGTGGTAGCCTGCAATGCCTGTTTACGACTTAGGGCTTCCGATTTTTGAAATCCGTTTTCGGGATAGCCTTGTCGATCCTTGCGGGCTACTGCCGCATAAAACCCATACAGCGGATTGATATATTCCACCGGGAAATCGCTGCCATTGGCCAGCCAGCCGTTTTGTTGCAACAGGCTTTGATACATATAGCCATGGTGTATCCGCTCCTGGCCCAATCGTTCGTCAGCCCAGTACATATCGCTGGTGGCGTGGGTGGTTTGTACCGATGGTATAATGGAGTAATCTCTAAAATATTTTAAATCCGCAGGATCAATGACCTGGCAATGTTCAATGCGCCAACGGCGGTCGTTGGATTCCGGCAGGACATCCGCATACACCTGCAATGTCAAATGATTAGCAGCATCGCCGATGGCATGTGTACACATCTGGTAATGCATGGCGTAACACCGTTCGGCGGCTGCCTTTAACGAGTCGTAGGTATAGAACAACAGACCTTTATTGCCCGGATCATCTGCATAGGGCTCCTGCAGTGCGGCGCCCCGTGAGCCAAGCGCTCCATCCATATAGTATTTTACCGCTCCGACAAATAAATAATCCGTATGCACCTGGGGCCTTGCAAAAAAATAATCCAGGTTTTCATTATCGGAGGAGAGCATCGCATAGATGCGCATTTTTAATAATCCAGAATCCTGCAATTGCTGAATTGCTTCTATTTCGGCTTTTTCCAGTCCTGCATCTTGCACGGAAGTCAAGCCTACCCGGAAGCAACTGTCCTGTGCACGCAACAGCGCCTGCCGCATAAATCCGGGGTCATTCACCGGCAGCAGCTTTTGCAGCGGTGTGATGGCATTGTCGATCAACAATCCCGTGCACTTATCACCGGCTGTTACCACAACGCCTCCCTGCACTTTAGTGCCGGGATTGATACCCGCCAATTGCAATGCAAATGTATTGGCGAGCACCGCATGGCCGTCAATGCGGATTAAATACACCGGATTATTGGGGAACAGACTGTCCAGTACTTTGCAGTCGGGAAATTCTTTTGTCTGCCACAAATTCTGATCCCAACCCCTGCCGATAACCCAGCCATTCGTAGCGGTGGTATTGAATGACTTGATCTGTTCCAGCACAGCATCAAATGAGGCGGCATTGCGCAGATCTGCATACATCAGGTTTCTCCCGTAGCCGAGAAAATGGCAATGCGCATCGATAAATCCCGGATAAGCAGGTTTCCCATTTAAATCCAGCATTTGACTTGCCGTAAATTTTTCCAGCACTTCCGCATCGCTTCCGGTTGCGACTATGGTATCGCCCCGAATTGCCACCGCGGACTGCACTGAAAAACTGCTGTCAACCGTATAGATTATTCCGTTGTATAAAATCAGATCCACCGCTTGCTTTTCAACAGGTTGAATCATTGTCAGCAATAACAGAAACATATGCATCATAATCTCGAAACTGTCTCGGTAAGTAAATAAGGATTTAGCACGAGGTCAACCAGTTTACCTGCAGCAATTTCGGG
Organism: uncultured Chitinophagales bacterium; assembly: GCA_964492065.1. GTDB lineage: Bacteria > Bacteroidota > Bacteroidia > Chitinophagales > BACL12 > JADKAC01. Next base: position 51,190 of record CAZBHH010000003.1, read on the forward strand.
CGATACTAATTTTTTTTCCAGGTAGAAGGCATCAAACTTCTCCCGCCTGCTGAAATTATTTTTTTCAGTGGCACGTATCTGCGCCTGCATATCGGTATCCATCACTCCCGGAGCTATAGCGACAATTTTAAAGTGTTGTTTGCGCAGTTCCATTTCTTTTGCGGCAATCTGTGTCATCATATCCAGCGCTGCTTTTCCTGAACCGTACAGGCTCCACCCGTCGTATGGCGTGCTCGCTGCACCTGATGTAATATTTAAAATTGTTTTCGGCACCCGGTTGCTGTCTTTGTATTTATTGATAAATGCGTTCATCAATACATGCGGTGCAATTGTGTTGATATTATAGGCACGAATAATTTCAGATGCGTCGAGGTTGCCCATATACTGAATGTCGCCCAAAACAGCGGCATTATTGATTAAGGCAATAGATTCGGGAAATGCGGTTTGCGGATCCAACAAATCGGGAAACCGGAACTGTTCTAATTTTTCTGTGTCTGCAAGATCGGTTTCGATAAATTGAAAGTTTGAATGTGTATGCGTATTGGTTCTGGCAATGCCGTACACAAAATGCGCACTGTCACGCAGCAGGAATTCTGTCAATGCTTTTCCCAACCCTTTGCTGCTCCCCGTGATGAACCAATAGCGCATAATTAAATATCAAAGTTTTCAAACTGTTTTTTAGGCACGTACTGCAATTCATTTTCAGTAGATGCGATTGCTGCAGTTGCTGCCGCATCACCGGTGATATTAACGACGGTGCGACACATATCGAGAATGCGGTCAATAGGCAAAATGATGGCGATCCATGCGGGATCCAGGCCAACGGATTCCAGGACGATGATGAGCATAATAATGCCGACGCCCGGAACGGGCGCAGTGCCGATGCTCATCAATGTCGCCATAACAACGATGGTGAGCTGGTTGGCAAGAGTGAGGTCCACCATGTGAAACTGTGCCAGGAAAATAACCGCTACTGCCTGGTACAAGCTGGTGCCGTCCATGTTTACCGTTGCACCGATCGGCAAAGTAAAACTCGCAATGCGCTTGGACACACCCAGGTTTTCGGTAACACAATCCATAGTAACCGGCAGGGTGGCAGCGCTGCTGCTGGAAGAAAAAGCGAGTATCTGCGCCGGCCCCATGGCACGATATAAATCCCTGTACGGAATTTGTTTTGTAAACAAGCGCAATACCAGCGGATAGGTGATAAATAAAGTAAACGCCAGCCCGAGAATAACGGTGAGTGAATACATGCCGAGCCCCTGGAAATAATTCACCATATTCGCCGGGTCATCGCCGGCCAATGCCGCCATATTCCCCGCCATCAGACAGAACACAAAGAAGGGCGCTCCCTGCATGATCACGTCCACCATTTTTAAAAACACTTCATTACCCGAATCGATAAAGGCGACCATCGGCGCCGCTTTTTCCGGAGGTATCATCATCAGCACGGCGCCGAACAACAACGCAAAAAATATCACCTGCAACATCAGCGTAATATCCATCAGTGCAGAGAAAATATTGGCGGGGACGATATCAATTAAAAATTGTAAAGGGGAGGCATCTTTAATTTTTTTTGCCGTTTGAATTTTATCATCTAACGGGTTGGGGGCAGCCTCCGCAGCCTGGGCGCTGCCGTTATCCGCATTTAGAAACAACTCGTAACTCGCCCGGTTTTTCTGGCGCTGCGCATCCGGGACCCGTTCGCCGGGGCGAATGAAGTTCGCCATCAACAATCCTACGGAAATGGCAATAACGGTAGTCACCATATACAATCCTATGGTCTTTAAGCCCACCCTGCGCAATTTGGATATATCTTTTAAATCGGAAATGCCTTTTATAATCGAAAACAATACGAGTGGTACTGCGATTAATTTCAACAAGTTGATAAATATCGTCCCGAATGGTGTCAACCAGTCGTTGGTAAAATCGCTCCACTTTAAAAAACTGCTGATTACCGCCCAAACAATGCCGAGTAATAAACCGATAAGTATTTTCCAGTGAAGTGCGAGTTTTCTCATGTTTTATTTTTTGGAAGTTGCAATGCATTTTGTATTAGCAGATGATCGATTAAAACGAGAGCGGCCATTGCTTCGACAATGGGTACTGCCCTTGGCAATACGCAGGGATCATGGCGGCCTTTACCTTCCACCATCACCTTTTCACCTTGCCTGTTTACGGATTCCTGCGGCCTTAAAATCGTTGCGACAGGTTTAAATCCCACGTTAAAATAAATATCCATACCATTGCTGATACCGCCCTGGATACCGCCGGAGTTATTGGTGCGGGTAACGATTTTCCCATCCCTGTTTTCAAACAGGTCGTTGTGCGCACTTCCCCGCTGGCGTGTGCCTGCGAAACCGCTGCCGGTCTCAAACGCTTTTGCCGCATTAATACTCAACATGGCCTTACCGAGGTCGGCGTGCAATTTGTCGAATACCGGGTCGCCCATTCCGGCGGGATAATTTTTAATCACACAGCGAATTACACCGCCAATGGTGTCGCCCTGCTTTTTTACTTCGGAAACCAATGCAATCATTTTCTCGGCTGTTTCCGGATCGGGGCACCGTATTATAGAATCATCGACCTTTGTCAAATCCAGTTGGTCGTAATCCTTCTGCAATGCGATTTCTCCTACTGACTGCACATAGGCATACACTTCGACTCCGGCTAGTTGCAACAGCTGCTTGGCGATACTTCCCGCTGCCACCCGGGCTGCAGTTTCCCTGGCCGAGGAACGGCCTCCGCCGCGGTAATCCCTGAATCCGTACTTCACATCATAGGTGTAGTCCGCATGAGAGGGGCGATAGGCATTCGCCAAATGCGCATAATCTTTTGAGCGCTGATCCGCATTGCGAATGATGAGCGCTATCGGCGTTCCGGTCGTCACTCCTTCAAAGATGCCGCTGACAATTTCTACAGTATCTTCCTCTCTGCGCTGTGTCGTAATTTTTGACTGCCCCGGTTTGCGGCGCCGCATTTCCTTTTCTATGAACTGCAGATCCAGGGTGAGCCCTGGCGGGCAGCCGTCAATCAATGCACCGATAGCGATGCCATGCGATTCTCCGAAAGTGTGTACCCTGAATATTTTACCAAAACTGCTTCCCGGCATTGCGCTAAGTTAATGCATTTGACATGGAATTGAGGTGCCGGCACCGTGTGCTGCGGGACAATCGCAAGGGCAATACGCAATTGCACTGCAAGCCGGAAACCGCAAAAAATCTGTTACTTTGCTGCAATGGGTTCCACGTTGATTACAAATATCAAGTCGCTTCTGCAAACCGATAACGGAAGCCGTAAATGCGCAATGGGAAAAGAAATGGGTGTTCTCCCCTCTTTAGACAACGCCTGGCTGCTGATCGACAAGGGGCGCATTCACTCATACGGCGCAATGGATACGGTACCTGAAAGAGCCGACAATTATATAAACGCAGATGGAAAATACGTACTGCCGGCGTGGTGCGACAGTCATACCCACCTGGTGTTTGCCGACAGCCGGGAGGAGGAGTTTGTGATGCGCATCCGCGGCAAAACCTATGAACAAATTGCCGAAGTGGGAGGCGGCATATTAAATTCTGCCCGCAAATTGCAGGCAATGGATTTTCAATTGTTGTACGAAAAAGCGGCTCGTCGTCTCGAAGAAGTAATTGCGCATGGTACGGGAGCCATTGAGATCAAAAGCGGCTATGGACTGACAACGGATTCCGAAATTAAAATGCTGCAAGTAATACGCAAGTTAAAGGAAAATTACGCCATACCCATCAAATCCACGTTCCTGGGGGCTCATGCCATCCCCATTGAATACAAGCACAACCGCGAAGGATATATCCGGTTAATCATCGATGAGATGCTGCCGAAGATTTCCGATGAAGGTTTAGCGGATTATTGCGATGTATTTTGTGAGAAGGGATTTTTTACAATAGAGGAAACGAACAGGATACTACAGGCGGCAGCGGGTTATGGATTAAAACCCAAGATACACGTAAATCAGCTCTCCAACAGCGGAGGGGTGCAGGCAGGCGTAAAAAATAATGCCCTGTCGGTCGATCACCTGGAAGAAATCGGCGATGCGGAAATAGAATATTTATCTACCGCAACGACGCTGCCCGTAGCGCTGCCTTCCTGCAGTTTCTTTTTAGGTATCCCCTACGCCCCGGGGCGAAAAATGATCGATGCGGGCTTGCCACTGGTACTGGCTTCCGATTTCAACCCGGGAAGTACGCCTTCGGGCAATATACCTTTTGTAATATCGCTTGCATGTATCCGCATGCGGCTCACTCCGGAGGAAGCTATAAACGCCGTGACGATTAACGGCGCCGCCGCCATGGAACTGGAAAGAGAAGCCGGCAGCATCGCTGTGGGCAAACGTGCCAACCTGATTATCACCAAACCGATGAAAAATATCGCCTACCTGCCCTATGCGTTTGGAACAAATCACATCGATACAGTTATAACGGGATAATTACAGGCCAAAGCAACATATATACTGCCATACAAAACGGGTAAAAAAATACCGCCATTTACGGCGGTATGCATTCCGGGTGCCGAGAATGGGAGTCGAACCCATACAGCCTTTCGGCCACACGCCCCTGAAACGTGCGTGTCTACCAATTCCACCATCTCGGCAAGTGAGGTGGCAAAATTATTGAAATTTTATTATTGATTACTGCGGCAGACTGATAAAAAACGTCGTACCCGTATTCTCTTCACTTTCGGCCCAAATACGGCCATGGAGGCGCTTGACAATTTTTTCAACGATGGCAAGGCCTACGCCGCTGCCCTCGAAGTGCTCCTCGCTGTGCAGTCGCTTGAAGGCTTTGAACAATTTTTCTTTGAATTCCATGCTAAACCCGACGCCGTTGTCCTTAATACTAAAGGTTATCGTCCGTCCTTGAATCTCGCCGGCAAATTCGACTACCGGGAGCGTGCATGTCGAACTGAATTTAACGGCATTGGAAACCAGGTTGACAATGGCCTGTTTCAACAAATTGCTATCCGTATTCACTTCAGGCATTTCTCCATATTTAAAATCAACTTTGGTGGTATCCATTTGCTTTGACACCTCTGCAACCGCTTCTTTAATCAACTCGCCCAAATTAAACCGGGTATTGTGGATGTCCATACGGCCCATTTTCGAATAGATCAACAAGTTGTCGATCAGGGCGGTCATCTTAACGATGCTCTGCCGTATCTGTGTTATATTGGCGCTGCCCTCTTCGTCGAGTACATTGCCGTAATTTTTTTCGAGGAAGTAGGCAAAAATATCAATCGTGCGCAATGGTGTGCGCAAATCGTGTGAAACCGAGTAATTAAATGTTTCCAGTTCTTTATTTGCCGCTTCCAGCAAGGCGGTTCGCCGGTTTACTTTTACTTCCAGTTCTTCATTCAGCGATGCGAGCTCCTTCTCTTTATTTTTCAGTTCGGTAATGTCGGTGGATACCGAAAGCAGTTCGGTGAGATTGCCCTCCGAATCCCGCAAAGGCACTTTAATTGTTTGCAGCCAGTGGGTATTACCCGTTTTGCCGCTCTCGTATTTTATCTCGGAATAATGAATGGGTAATTTGGACAGGAAAATATCATTATCGATTTCCAGTAATTTGCGCAAAGAATTATCCAAATCAATTTTCTTCAAGAACTGGTATTGGAGTATTTCGTTTTTTGCATATCCCAACATTTCTGAAAACGCTTTGTTAATCAGAACAAATTCGTTATTGATATTTCTCACATAAATGGGGTAGGGAATAATATTCAAAATCTGTTGCAGGAACAGGCGTTGTTGCTGCAACTCTCTTTCGTAGATTTTCAATTCATTGATATCCTGGTGGATACCGGACGCACGGATGGGTTCCCCGTTTTCGTCCCATTCCACCACCCTGCCTTTATCCAGTATCCAGCGCCACTCGCCATTGCTGGCAAGCATGCGCACGGTAGCTTCGTAATAGGGAATCTCGCCACGCAGGTGTCTTTGAAAGATGTCATTCGCAGTTCCAATATCTTCGGGGTGGACAAACTTCTCCCAGAATTGCCCATTCACCACATTAAATTCAAAACTATATCCCAGCATTTCAGCCCAGCGCTTGTTGTGAATCATTTTATCTTCCCGTATCAGGTAATCCCAGGTGCCGAGATCAGCGCCTTTCAGGGCGAGTTCAAGCCTTGTTTCGCTCTCTTTTAATGCTATCGCCTGTTTGTGTTGCTCGGTGATATCCCGCACTATCATCTGAATATTGCCATCGGGGTAGGTACTGGCATGAATATCGGCAATACCTTTTTCGCCATTCTTGCGGACGAATTTTACCACACCGCTGAACACGCCGTTCCTGCGGATACTTTCAATCAATTCTTCGCCGTTTTCCAGCGGCGTAAACACTTCGCTTAATGACAGGCTGGCGATCTCCGATTTCTGGTATCCCGTCAATTCTTCGGTGAGCTGATTGGATTCAATGATTAAATCGGCAGGGCTGATAATGCATATCGCCTCGCTGGCATTCTCGACGATGTATTGATATAATTCCTCGCTGTGGTTCAGTGCCTGTTGCGCTTGCTTTTTCTGGCTGGATTCAAAGGCAAACGCAATAAATCCCGCCAGTGAGTTAACGAACAGTTGTTCTTCCACCGTCCACTTTCTCAATGTATCTACCTGGTCGAAACACAGTGCACCCCAGACGGTATCCTGGCTGATGATACAGCTATCCATCATTGAGAAAATCTGGTTAGGCAGAATATAATCATCTAAAAATTCCCGGTAGCGCTCGTCATTTCGGCAATCATCGCCTACAATAAATTTCTCCTCCAACAGCGCTTTAAGGTAAAGCGGACAATTTTCAATGGTTACGCCGGTGCTGCTGTCAAACCGCTTCTGTATATTGTCGTAATTCACGAGATTGATGAACCCGTTTCCCTCGGGGTTCAACTGCCAGATATTTACCCGGCTCACCTCCAACGATTCGGCGGCGACCTTTGCAATTTTCTGTAATGCCAGGTCGAAATCTCCTTCTACGACTTCCCTGCTCCTGGCCAGGTCAACCAGAATGGTCTGTTGCTTTTTCAAAACCTCTTCAACACGCTGCAATTGCTTTTTAGCGGTTGTCGCTTCGTGGATATCCGTTATTAACCCGCCGAACTGGTTCTGATCGGTGAACTCATCCCGTACGGGAAACAGTTGCAAACGCACATACCTGCACGTACCTGCGCTGGTGCGCATACAGTACTCATCTGCATCTTCTTTTACTCCCACGAGATCTAATTTCTTCAGTGCGGCCACAATGTTTGCCTTTTGTCCGGGATCATCAAAATAATCGAGCAGTGATGTTTGCAGTGAGTCGGCATTTCTGAACCCGGAAATAGATTGCCACGCCGGATTCAAATACGTAAACCGGAACTGATCGTCAATTTTAAAAATTACATCTTTGGAATTTTCAACCAGGTTTTGGTATTTGTTTTCACTTGCCTTTAATTCCCTTTCCGCCTTCTTTTTCTCGGTAATATCGGTGATAATTGTCTGTATGGCAGGCTTGCCTTCAAACTCTATCGGAAAAGCAAATATTTCGGTATCGAGTATATTGCCATCCAATTTGATTAGTTGTTCTTCGATAGGTTCGACAAGGCTCTTGCCTTCAGACATAGCCTTTATCCTTTCATAGGCCAGTTTCTTATATTCATCGGAAACAAAATTCATAATCTCCATGCCCAACAGGCTGTCGCCTTCGACGGCACCGATCATGGTATGCGCCTGTTCATTGGCGTACACGATTTTTCCATTCATGTGGATGATAACAGCCGAGCTCGTAAATTGCAGAAACTTCAGGTGGCGTGAAGAAATCTCATCCAGCCGCCGCAATTCTTTCACCCTGTCGCTCACTTCGATACAGGTAATTGAAAACCCCTCGATGCCATTGGTCTCCCGTGCAAGTTTATTGACGTGCAGATCGAAAAACCTTTCAAAATTGAATAGTTTTAATGCCGGTATAACAAAATTCAATAAATGCCCCGACTCGAGGCCTACCTGTTTTAGTGACTCAATTTTATCGTGAAAATTTTCAAATAATTTGTAAAAATCCCTGGGTGGGCTGCCGTCATTTGCGGATTGAAATAGCCGGACAAAAGCGGCATTGTAATGCAATACGTTAAAACCGGAATCCACCAGCGCTACCGAGATATTGAGATAGTCCAGCCCTTTGAATTTTTCCGTTAAAATCTTAGAGTCTAATGGCGATTCCATGTCCTTAAACAAAAATCCCCGATTAAGATTGAATTTAATAATTAATTCAATTGCAAATGTGACAACCTGCAGTGTTAAAACAACAGGGATTTTCAGTTAAAGCTACTAATAAGCACGGGAAGAATACAACAAGGGCAATGTTATTAATCTTCGAGCAGTACAGTCAACCCGGGACTAAAGGGATTGAGTGTATCGCAAAGCATGCGGATAAAATCCTGACCAGAAGAGGCATACCGTGAAAGCAGGTTGTCATACCGTTCCTGGGGTATTCCGGTGGGAAATAATTTTTCGCAAACTGCCCGAATCTGGTTCACGGCGGTTTCCGATTGTTGTTTTTGCGACCTGATCAGCTTGGCTTCCAGTTTCTGCAGCCCATTAATAGTGTTCTGCATTTCAGCCATCACCGCCTTTTCGAGGGTGCTATCGGTTGCAATCACTTTAATGCGCAGCGTTTCAAACAACTTTGCCACGGCAATTTTTTCCTGTTCCAGGGTGGTGTCACCGCCTGAGTGCTCAATAATATACTTTTTAATCAGGGCATCCACCGGTTCAAAAAAATCGCTGAGTTCCAGGTTTAGTTTCTGGATTTTCTTTTGGGTATTCTTGTCCACCAGCAACACAGAATTGCGCAGCATCAAAGCGGGGAAGGGAATCCTATAGTGGTCGAAGACACCTTTCAACTGCAGCCAGTATGACAGTTCGCCGCCGCCTCCCACATAGGCCAGGGCCGGCAGTACTTTTTGTTGAAACAGAGGGCGCAGGATTACATTCGGGCTAAAGCGCTCCGGATGTGCTTGCAGCATGTGCACTATGGCCTCCCTTGAAAATTGCAAATCGGTATTCAGCACCACATACCTTTCCGTTTCCGCATCGTATTCGATGCGCTCACGGACGCCGTCATCCACATAAAACAAATTTATTTCGCGGGCATGCGCCTGCTCTTTAAAATGTTCGAGTAGCCTGCGGTTGGTGGCGGCCACCTGCCTATACGAGTTGTGATGCAACAATTCGTCTTCAATTACGCCGGCTACTTCCGATTTAAAACCCGCATCATCGCTATCGACAATAACGAGTCCGTACGATCCGAAGAGTGCATTTAATATAATCCGTGTCGCCTGCGACAGGGTATGTGACTGAGCGTAGGCATCCCGGAATGTGTGGAGCAACGCATCCATCGCAGCATTGCCTTTAAAGAGTTCTGCCAGCGATTCGATGATGGCGCTTAATCCCGCAGTGGGCATACGACCGCAGGCACCTGCGACATCGGCTTCCCAACGGTAAGTTTTGCCAAATAAATTGAAGTGATTTATTTCTGCAAAATCGTGATCTTCGGAGCCGAGGCAAAACACCGGAACAAAGTTTTTATCCGGCGCATTGAACTGCAATTCCCTGCAGGCAGCTATAGTTGAAACTGCTTTATAAATCACATAGAGCGGACCGGTAAAGATATTGAGTTGATGGGCAGTTACAATGCAGTATGTATTATCGCTTTGCAACAGGCCGATATTTGTTTTTGTCACATCGCCGATATCAATGCCTTTGTACTGTTCGGATAATATATTGACGAGTGCGCTGCGGTTTACATGTTGAAATGCGCCCGGCGTTGCGCTCCGCAACAAATTAGAAACAGACACCCTGGTTTTGTAAAAGGGCTTTGATTTTTCCCCATCGGCCAGATAATCGAGCATCAGCCGGTTTAAATATCCCGTTTGCGTATGTGGTATTTTTTTTACTTGCATTATGTGTTGTAATTTAAACGGGTATGCCGTAAAGGTCAAAATTATCGGATGCTGTTATTTGTATCTGGGCAAAATCGCCGATGCGCACAAAATGGGCTGCGGCATCTATCAAGACTTCATTATCCACATCGGGGCTGTCCGCCTCAGTTCTCCCGATAAAATAACCTCCTTCTTTCCTGTCGATAAGCGTTGTAAAAATCTTTCCGACTTTGGATTGGTTTTTTTCCAGCGATATGGACGCCTGCAATTCCATTACTTCGTCCATGCGCTTCTGTTTAATTTCCTGAGGCACATCATCGGCTAAGGCATAGCTTCCCGTTCCCTCTTCATGGGAGTAGGCAAACACACCTAATCTGTCGAATTGCATTTCGCGGATAAACTGCAACAATGCTTCGAAGTCTGCTTCCGTCTCACCGGGAAAGCCCACGAGCATTGTTGTGCGCAAGGTGATGTCCGGTATCTTTTTACGGATAGCTGCGATTAAATCTTTTGTTTCCGCACAGGTTATCTGCCGCCGCATGGCTTCCAGTATTTTATCACTGCTGTGCTGTAACGGGATATCGAGATATTTGCACACCTTATCACAAGATGCAATTGCATCGATAATTTCCAACGGGAATTTAGAGGGATATGCGTAGTGCAGCCTGATCCATTCAATCCCCTCCACTCCATTTAACTGATATAACAAATCCGCTAAGGCCCTTTTCTTATAAATGTCCAGGCCGTAGTATGTGAGTTCCTGGGCAATCAGTATGATTTCTTTCACGCCGACGGCAGCTAAATTCCTCGCCTCTTCGACAATAGATTCCACCGTGCGGGAGCGATGTCCACCACGCATCAGCGGAATGGCACAGAACGAACACGTGCGGTTACACCCTTCTGAAATCTTTAAGTAGGCAAAATGTTTCGGCGTGGAAATGCGGCGCTCGCCGATTAATTCGTGTTTGTAATCCGCTTTGAATTTTTGCAACAAACCCGGCAATTCCATAGTGCCGAACCATGCATCTACCTGCGGTATTTCCAATTGCAACTCTTCCCTATAGCGTTGCGACAGACAACCGGTGACATATAATTTTTCGATTTCGCCATTTGCCTTTGCCTCTGCGTAATTTAAAATCGTATTGATACTTTCCTGTTTTGCATTTTCGATAAATCCACAGGTATTGATAATTACAATATTACAATCGTCTTTCGGCCTTTCGTGGTAGGCATCGATTTGGTTGCCCTTCAGTTGCGTCAACAATACTTCGCTGTCCACGACATTTTTTGAACAGCCGAGTGTTATGATATTTACTTTGTCTTTATTGGATTTTTTTGTTTTCAACCAATGCCGTTTTATTTGAACAACGCATCCACAAATGCCTCTTTGTTGAACACCTGCAGTTGCTCCATTTTTTCGCCTACACCGATATATTTTACCGGTATTTTAAACTGGTCGGCAATACCGAGCACCACGCCGCCTTTTGCCGTGCCATCCAATTTTGTAACGGCCAGTGCGGTGACTTCGGTAGCAGCTATAAACTGGCGGGCTTGTTCAAATGCATTTTGACCGGTTGAGCCGTCCAACACCAGCAATACATCGTGCGGTGCCTCGGGGTACACTCTGCCTATCACCCGTTTGATTTTGCTCAGTTCGTTCATCAGGTTGGCCTTATTGTGCAATCTGCCGGCCGTATCTATCAATACCACATCCGCCTGTTGTGCCTTTGCCGCATTGACTGTATCGAAAGCCACCGCTGCCGGGTCGGCCCCCATGCCTTTCTGAACAATCGGCACCTCCACTCGTTTTGCCCATATACTCAATTGATCAACTGCTGCCGCCCGAAATGTATCTGCGGCTCCCAGTAATACCTTATGCCCTTTTGCTTTAAACTGGTACGCCAGCTTACCTATGGTGGTGGTTTTCCCGACACCGTTGACGCCGACGATCAACATAATATAAGGCCTCGTGTTTACCGGTATTTCAAAATCGGTATTGTCGGGCACCTTGTTCTCGGTGAGCATAGCGATAATTTCTTCACGGAGCATGGCTTGTAACTGCTGCTCGCCTACGTATTTATCGCGGGCTGCACGTGCTTCAATTCTGGCAATTATCTTCAATGTGGTATCGATACCTACATCGCTGCTCACCAGCACGTGTTCCAATTCATCCAGGAAATCGTCGTCAATTTTTGTTTTTCCGGCAATTGCCTTTGTGATACGGGATAAAATACCGGTGCGGGTTTTCTCCAGTCCCTTGTCCAGGTCTTCCTTCTTTTCTTTATTAAACCAGCCAAATAATGCCATGAATGATGCATATTTTATAAATAAAAAAAGCCCCTATGATGCATAGAAGCTAAGAACGCATTGCGGAGAAACGTATCAGGCGTTGCCTTTCAATACATCCTGTACACGGTCTTTGTGTACTATTTTTTCTTTAAAGATGTAGGCGCCGGTTTTCGGGGACTTCTCCGTTACGATAACTTTTACCATCTCTTTTCCGCCGCCGGAAATTTTTCCTTTACCTACCCGGGCGTTCTTCGATACTTTTCCCATGATTACTTAATTTCTTTGTGAACTGTTACTTTCTTTAAATACGGATTATACTTTTTCTGTTCAATCCTGTCAGGAGTATTACGCCTGTTTTTGGTCGTAATATACCGGGAAATGCCCGGGACATCGGTATTCTTTTGCTCGGTGCACTCCAGTATTACCTGAACTCTGTTGCCTTTGCTCTTCTTGGCCATAACCGCTGGGTTTGTTTTTAATTATTTTCTTTTTTCAATTCATTCAGATAAGCGGACAATCCCTTTTTGTTGATTGTCTTCAGCGTTGTTGCCGCTACTTTCAGTGTAATCCACCTATCCTCTTCGGCCAGATAAAACCGCTTTGTCTGCAGATTCGGGTAAAACCTGCGCTTAGTCTTTCTGTTAGATTTGGAAACATTGTTTCCGGTAATCGTCTTTTTTCCTGTTAATTCGCAAACACGTGCCATGAAAATATTTTTCTAAAAATGGATTGCAAATATCGCAATTTTTACCAAACCAAACAAACCGGCGGGGGTTTATGCCAACAGCATGGTGTGGATTGCCGCTTCCGGGCCTACGGGCGTTGTGGCGCCAGCCTATTCTTCGATGGTAAAGGGCTGTTTCAAAGCCGTGCCGTCGGGCTTTCGCCATAAGCAGTAGTAGGTTCCCGGTTTGAGGTAATAATTGCCGTCATCCGCCTGTTTATAGGTCTTTCTGTCTTTTACCGCCGACAGGTTAAACGAGTTGGCAATGCGGCTGTCGATATTCAGCGCATAATACCAGTAGTTCAAGCCGGCCTCCGCCGTATCGTGCATAACCAACAGGAGCGTATCGCCTGCATTGTAGATCTCGGCTTGTATTTCGGTTGCCTGCGGCACGTAGTACGCCAACCTAACCTTTTGGGTGTAGGGCTCGCCAAAAGACCAGAATTTATTGCCCTGTTGCGCATTGTAGCGCAAATTGCCCACCGGGAACACGTACAATTCCGATTGTAGTACTTCAGCACGCATAACGGATAATTCCTCAACGTCAGCACGATAAATACTGCGACCGTGAGTGGCCACCAACAGGTCTTTATCCCTTTCCTGAATTGCCAGGTCATGCACTGCCACCCGTGGCAGGCCGCCGGAACACGCCATATAGCTCTTGCCCCGGTCCAGTGAAATATACAAACCGTTGTCGGTTCCGATAAACAGCAGATCTTCATTCGCCGGGCCTTCCTTTAACACATTCACCGGCTCGTACGGCAGATTGGAAGATATATTTACCCAAGTGGCGCCATTGTCATCAGTCATATAAACATAAGGTTGGAAATTATCGAAGCGATAGCCGTTGAGGGTGACATATACTCTTCCCACTTTATGCGCAGAAGCAACCACCGTGCTGACCCAGAGCGATGGCGGCAAACCCTTACCTATTTCCTGCCAAGTATAACCGCCGTCATTGCTGCAGTGTACTTTTCCATCGTCGGTGCCGCAATAAATTAATCCGAATTTCAACGGCGATTCGTGAATGGAGGTAAGTGTTCCGTATGGCACATCGCCCTGCTTCGGGTTGGTGGTAAGATCAGGGCTAAGCGTTTTCATATCAGCGCCTTTGTGCAGCGAGCGATGAAAACGGTTAGATCCGTAATATAAAATATCGCGGTTGTGGCGGCTGAGCCAAATGGGTGTTTCCCAATTAAAGCGCAGGGGGTACTCTCCTACCTCTTGCCGCGGCCGGATTTCCATTGCATCGTCGGTGTCCAGGTTCACCCTGGCGTAATATCCGAACTGATATCCCGTATAAACAGTGCGGTTATCCCTGGTATCTACCTGTACCTGCATACCATCGCCACCGTTAATTATTGAATAGGGATACTTGCCATAGGATTGCCAGCTATTGGAGGGCGTGTAGGTGGAAGGTCCGTACCAAACCCCGTTGTCCTGTAAACCGCCGTACACGTTGTAAGGCGTAGCATTATCCGTTTCTATCGAATAAAACTGACCGACAGGAGGTGAGACGGGTTTCAACCAGTTCTTACCACCATCGTAAGTCATATTGATGCCACCGTCATTGCCGACAATAATGTGCTCGTCATTTTGGGGGTTAAACCATAAAGCGTGAAAATCCGCATGCATGTTGTCGGCGTCGAGACTTTTCCATGTTTTACCGCCGTCTTCACTTTGTAACAGCGGCACACCGTAGATAATCACCTTTTGGGAGTTTTGAGGCGATACGTGTATTTTACCAAAATAATATCCATATGTGTAATACATGTCGTCCATATAACCGTCGAAGGTCTTTTTCCAGGTGATGCCCGCATCATCGCTGCGGTACACTTCACAACCGATAATCGGGCTTTCAAACACATAGTCGCCCAGGTTCAAATACTCATTGATAACCGTTGGCCGGAATGTGCCATCCGCAACTTTTTGTTTCAGTATTTCGGCAGTATATTCCTTGGGAAATTGATTGAGCGCTAAAAATTTATCGAGTTTGTCGTTGTCGAGGGCGAGGAATTTTTCCCTGTTTATTTCATTAAAATCGCCGATTGTATATTTACTCGTATCTGCAGGTTCCCCATCGCTATCAGCACGATGCTTTTGGTTGTCGATTACCGCATAAACAATATTCCCATCTGTAGGGGCCACAGCAATTCCAATTCTGCCGACGCCTTCACCTGTAGGAAATCCCGATTCAGCCGTATTGAGTTTTTTCCAATTATCTCCGCCATCAGTAGATTTATAAATTCCCGAACCTGCTCCCGACTCCACCAGGTTCCACGCCCTGCGCTCCCGGTGCCACATTGCGGCATACAAAATGTCGGGGTTGTCCGATTGCATACTCAATTCAACGCCACCGGTATTTTCATCCACATACAACACCTGTTTCCAGTGCTTACCACCATCCGTAGTTTTATAAATTCCCCGTTCCGCATTGGGAGAATACAAGTGACCTAATGCCGCCACCCAAACGATATCGGGATTTTCTGGATGGCACAGTATTGCACCGATATGGTGCGATTCCGGAAGTCCCAAATACTCCCATGTAGCGCCTGCATCCACCGATTTATACATACCGGTTCCGGCATAAGAGGAGCGGCTGGAATTCACTTCACCCGTACCTACATAGATAGTACCCGTTTTCCAATGCACGGCGATATCGCCGATTGTTATCACATCGGCATTGTCGAACACAGGTGTATATGACAGGCCGTTATTCCGGGTATGCCACAATCCTCCTGAGGCATAGGCAATGTAAAATTCCATCGGATTTTCCGGGTTCACATCTAAATCCGTCACCCTGCCGCTCATAATGGCAGGTCCTATGTTTTCAAACTCCAGATTTTTTACCAGTGAATTGTCCCGGAGTTCCTTTACCGTTTGCAGACTGTTGAGCCTGTCTTTTGCAGGTGTTGGTTTTACCTGTGCCACGGTTACTTGTTGTACCAACATTACCAGGCTCAGTGTAACAGATATGAGAATACCCTTCATACATAAAGTGTTTAATCACGAAAATAAACAAAGCGAAGGTATTCCAATAGGTTTTACTGTGGCGAATATCTATCGCATATACACATTCGTCCGACTGGAGATTCCCAATATCCGATTGTTGCCGCTTAACATTATTAAATTTCGCCGGGACAATTCAACGTCGTAATACCAGTTGCAATGGCGTAGTAATCCACTCTATACCTCAGTAGTAATCACGTTACCATGAATAGAATTTACAATTGCAATCAGGCTTTTTCTACGATAAAAAACGGATTCAATAAATTTTCCTTATTGTAAGTCAGGTCATCCATCTCATTAAAGATTTTTACCCTGGCGCCTGCTTCCAGCACAATGGCATGTCCTGCGGCTGTATCCCATTCCATCGTAGGTCCCAGGCGTGGATATACGTCGGCCTTCCCTTCCGCTACCAGGCAGAATTTGAGTGAGCTTCCGGCGGGTACAAAGTCAACGGTAGTGTATTTTGATTCCATTTCTTTCAGGTAGGCATCAAATTCCGGAGAAGGATGCGAGCGGCTGCCGATCAATGCTATGGCATCTTTGCGGGGTTCCTGGATGCGCATGGCTGTTTCATTATTATGCGCATCTATTTTAAAGGCGCCGGCTCCCTGAACGGCGTAATAAATTATATTCTGTGCGGGGACTCCCACTACGCCCAACACGGGTTTACCGTTGTGAATCAACGCAATATTTACAGTAAACTCACCATTCTTTTTTATAAACTCCTTAGTTCCGTCTAAAGGATCTACCAGCCAAAACCAATTCCAGTCTTTTCTCGTCTGGTAATCAATAGTTTTATTTTCTTCCGAGATAATGGGAATAGCCGGGAATGCCTCTTTTAATTGAAGATTGATAATTTCATTGGATGCCTTATCGGCTTTTGTCAATGGTGAATTATCGCTTTTATCCGTTACTGCAAAGTCATCGGTATTGTAAATCTGCATGATCTTCTCCCCCGCTAAACGGGTAATCTCAATAATCTTTTTTACATCAATTTTTTCTAACATCTCATTTTGTTTTATTAACTGAATACATTTTTCAAGGCTGCTTCTCCACGGATGGAGTTCAAGGCCGGGGATTGCTTCTGCCGAGCGCAGGCTCAATACGGAATACGCAGGCCGGGCAGCAGGCGTAGGATATTGTTGTGTCGGAATGGGATTCACCGTACACGGCAATCCATAGGTCTGCATAATTGCTGTTGCAAACTCATACCAGCTCGCATCACCGTCATTGGCAAAATGATATATGCCAAAAGGAACTTCGTGCTCTGCAAACACGATTTTTAAGATACACTGCGCCAGGTCGGCGGCATAGGTCGGTCTTCCCCGCTGGTCGCTCACTACATTTACGGTATCCCGGTCTTTTCCCAGACGAATCATCGTCTTGACGAAATTATTTCCAAATGCTGAGTACACCCATGAGGTGCGGATGAGATACGTACGTGGATTCAGCGAGAGCGCCCGGTATTCGCCATCGGCTTTGGTCTTGCCATACACGCTCAATGGATCGGTTGCCATATCGGTTTCATAGGGTTGCACGGCGTTGCCGTTGAAAACGAAGTCCGTGCTGATATGCACGAATACCGCACGGCGATCACAACAGGCATTCGCTAAACTTTCAACACCGGTAACATTCACTGCATGGGCAATTTCCGGATTACTCTCCGCCATGTCAACCGCGGTGTAGGCTGCGCAGTTAATGCATATATCAAAAGGCGAGGATTTAAAAAACGCCTGCACCTCTTTGGCATTGGTAATATCCAGTTCATCTACATCGACAAATGTGAAATGCGCATTGCCGTAATATTTTGACAATACACGCAATTCATTTCCCAATTGACCTTTGGAGCCGGTTATTAATATTTGCAGCATAATTAATATTTGAAATTTAACGTCACCTCTTCTAAGGTGGGTAGATTCCTGTCTTTTTCAGAAACAATTAACACGTCGTGCGGCAGTTTCCAGTCAATCTTCAAAGCGGGGTCGTTATAGGCAATTCCGCCATCGTGCTCTCTCGAATAAAAGTTATCGCATTTATAGAAGAACTCCGCCGTGGGCGACAATACGACAAACCCATGCGCAAATCCTCTGGGTATATATAATTGCTTGCGGTTTTCAGCGCTCAGCACGACACTGTAATGTTGTTTATACGTCGGTGAGCCGATGCGTAAATCTACGGCTACATCCAACACTTCACCTGAAATAACCCGCACCAGTTTTGCCTGCGACATAGGCGGATGCTGAAAGTGCAGGCCACGCAATACGCCGTAGGATGACCGGCTTTGGTTATCCTGCACAAAATGCACATCGATATTTTTTTCGGCAAAGACATTTGCATTATAGCTCTCGTAAAAATACCCCCTTTCATCTTCGAACACTTTAGGTTCAAACACAAACAATCCGGGGATATGCGTATCGATTATCGGCATACCGTTTTACTTTGAATACGCAATCAGCGATTTGCGTATTGGTTGTTGTAATATTGTTTATAAGCGCCACTGGTAACGTTGTGTAACCATTCGGTATTTTGCAGGTACCAGTCCACTGTTTTTTCCAGCCCCTCTTCAAATTGCAAACTGGGTTTCCAGCCCAATTCGGAGTGCAATTTGGACGCATCTATGGCATAGCGCAAATCGTGTCCTGCCCGGTCGGTAACATAGGTAATCAACTTCTCACTTGTGCCGTCCGGACGATTTAATTTCTTATCCATGATTTTGCACAACAGGCGGATTAAATCGATATTCTTCCACTCATTAAATCCCCCGATATTGTAAGTTTCTCCGTGTACGCCCTTGTGAAAGATTACATCGATTGCAGCGGCATGATCTTCCACCCACAGCCAGTCTCTCACATTTTCGCCCTTGCCGTACACCGGGATGTTCAGATTATTTTTTATATTGTTTATCGCCAGCGGGATTAGTTTTTCGGGAAACTGGTGCGATCCGTAATTATTGGAGCAATTAGAAATGACCACCGGTAATTTATAGGTGTCTGCATATGCCCGTACAAAATGATCGCTGGAGGCTTTCGATGCCGAATACGGGCTATGCGGGTCGTAGGGTGTGGTTTCGGTAAACAATCCGTCCTGTGACAGTGAACCGTACACCTCGTCGGTGGAAATATGGTAAAAGAGGTTGCCACTGCGAGGCTCTTTCCAATGGTGTCGGGCTGCATTTAGCAGGTTTACGGTACCCACTACATTCGTCATTACAAACTCAATCGGGTTGGCGATACTCCTGTCCACATGTGATTCGGCGGCGAGATGAATTACCGCATCAAAAGCGTGTTCGGCAAACAAGTTGAGAATGAACTGCGCATCGACAATATCCCCTTTGATAAATTTATAATTGGATGCACTTTCAACATCGTGCAGGTTGTCCAGGTTACCCGCATACGTGAGATTATCCAGGTTCACAATAGTATAGCCGGGGTAATTATTTACAAATCTTCTCACGACGTGCGAGCCAATAAACCCGGCGCCTCCTGTAATTAAAATTTTCTTCACTGATTACTTGGTTTGAAACTCAATAATTGCATTCGTAATAAAATCCATTTGTTCAGCGTCCAGTTCGGTGTGCATCGGCAGCGATAACACTTGTGTTGCTGCCTTCTCGCTCACGGGGAAATCGCCGGAATTGTACCCGTAACTTTTATAGGCTTTACTTAAGTGCAACGGTACGGGGTAATATATCATCGTCGGAATTTCCTTTGCGGCAAGATGCTCTTTTAATGCATCGCGGTTGTTTTCAACTAAAATTGTGTACTGGTGAAATACGTGATCGGAATATGTATTGCGTTGCGGGATGCGGATACCGGGGACATCTTTCAGGCGCATATCGTAATAGGCAGCCGCTTGTTGGCGCAATGCATTATAATTGTCTAACAAAGGCAATTTCGCCTGCAATATCGCCGCCTGCATACTGTCCAGGCGGGAGTTTACGCCGATGGTGTCATAGTAATACTTTACCGCCGAACCGTGATCGGTGACAATTTTTATTTGTGCAGCCAGCGCATCGCTGTTTGTAAACAAAGCGCCGCCATCGCCATATCCCCCTAAATTTTTTGTCGGGTAAAACGAAGTAACGCCAATATCGCCGATATTGCCCAGTTTCTTCGTCGTTCCATTGCTGAAAGTATAGTTACAACCGATTGCTTGTGCATTATCTTCAATCACATGTAAATGATGCTTTTCGGCAATGCGCATGATAGCTTCCATATTGGCCGCCTGGCCGAACAGATGCACCGGAATAATTGCCCTGGTGCGTTCATTTATCTTCGATTCGATCTGACTGACATCCATATTGAACGTATGTAGATCAATATCGACAAATACGGGCTTCATTTTAAGCAGCGCCACCACTTCCACCGTTGCCACAAATGTAAAGGGGACGGTTATCACCTCGTCACCGGGCGCACAATCCAAAGCCATTAATGCAATTTGTAAAGCATCGGTACCATTTCCACAGGGGATGCAGTGTTTCGCACCCACATAGGCGCCCAACGCATTTGCAAAATTGCGTGTGGCCGACCCGTTAATGAATTCCGTAGTATCAATCACCCGTTGAATACCCGAATCCACCTCAGATTTGATTTTCAGGTACTGACTGTGCAGGTCAACCATTTGGATTTTTTTCATGTAACCGTATTTTTCAGGCGCAAAGATAATCAACAGGGTGTGAAACCGTCCCGAACAAAATAATATTCATAGTTTTGAAGCAATGTTCAGGACGTTTCTTTTACTGCTGTCGCTTTCCGTATGCTTCTATCAGGCCGAGGCACAAATCAGCCTGAAGGATTCCATCGTAAAAGCGCATATCGTCAATATTGACCTGGGCGCCGGCCTGCCGGGCGGAGACCTCGCCGACCGGTTTGGTCCGCATTTTATCGTCGGCGCCGGTTATCAGTATAAGTTTGAGAACAATGTCCTGTTTGGCATTTCCGGCCATTACCTGTTCGGCAACTCGGTCACCGAGGAAGGGCTGCTGTCCAACATGCTTATCGATGACAAATATATTATCGGCAATGACGGCCTGCACTATACGCCCATAACCGGGGAAAAGGGCTTTGACGTCTCCCTGCAAATTGGGAAGATTACGCAGTTGCTTTCCACCAATCCCAATACCGGGATTGCGCTGCTCGCCGGAATCGGTATCCTGGAACACGGCATCTCCTTTTATATCGACAAGCCCTTTGTGCCGCAGTTGTCGGGAAAATACCTCAAAGGCTACGACCGGCTGAGCAATGGCTTCATGTTAAATCAGTATATCGGGTATTACGTTTTCAATAACAATAATTTTGTAAACTTTCGCATGGGCATTGAATTCCAGGAGGCATTTACCAAAAACAGAAGAGGTATTGACTTTGACACCCAGTTCATTGATGATGATCTGCATTTTGATTTGATGACTACCTTAAAGCTCAGTTGGAATCTATGCATTTTTGAAAAACCAAAGCGCAGATTTTATATTCCCTGACATGCTATCGCTCAGCACTCTTTTGTACGATCTGTTCCACACCTGTTATAAAGCCTCCATTCACATAGCTGCACCTTTCCGGAATAAGGCCAGGCAATGGGTGGATGGCAGAAAACACGTTTTTGAAATTCTCGAAACCCGGCTAAAAGACAAACCCTCGAAGCGGCTCTGGATGCATTGCGCCTCCCTGGGTGAATTTGAACAAGGCCGCCCGGTACTGGAGGCATTCAAAAAATCGCATCCCGAATATTGTATAGTGCTCACTTTTTTTTCTCCCAGCGGATACGAATTGAGAAAAAACTATGCCGGAGCCGATATTATCAGCTACTTACCGGCCGACTCGAGTGTGAATGCCCGTAGATTTATCCAAAATGTGAAACCGCAGATGGCGCTTTTCGTCAAATACGAATTCTGGTTTCACTATCTCCATACTTTACATACGCATCGCATACCCATCGTATTATTTTCAGCCATATTCCGAAAGGAGCAGGTATTCTTTCAATGGTATGGGCTGCTGTTCAGGAAAATGCTGGGGTATTTTGACAAAGTGATAGTACAGACACCGGCGTCGAGAGAATTATTGCAATCGGTTAATATATCCGCAGAAGTGGCTGCCGATACACGTTTCGACAGGGTGTATGCAATTGCGCAATTGCCGGATACCGATAATAAGTTGACAGAATTTAAAGGGGAATCTCCCCTTTGCATCGGCGGGAGCACTTGGCCTGAAGATGAACTTATTCTCGCAGAAGTTTACCATACTTTCTTAGAACCCAATCACTACAAATTGGTGATTGCACCACACGATGTATCCGCAAAAAATATCGAACGGCTGCAGAGTGTATTTAAAGGCAAATGCCGGCTATTATCGGATGCTGCGTTTGGTGATGCAAACGTGCTGATCGTAGATTCCATCGGCAGACTTGCATCCATCTACAGGTATGCCACCTTTGTTTATATCGGCGGCGCTTTTGGAAAAGGCCTGCACAATATTTTAGAGGCAAGCGTTTACGGCAAGCCCGTATTTTTCGGACCCCGCCATCAAAAGTTTAATGAAGCCATTGAACTGACACAAGCCGGCGCCGCATTCTCAATCAACAGTGCAGAACAACTGAACCACTTGTTTATTGCAATTTCCGGCGACGCAGATACATACGAAGCCATTTGTAAAACGGCAAAGCAGTATGTGGAAAAAAAACTGGGAGGCACCCGGCAGGTAATGGCAGCCATTGAGCGCCTGTTGCCCGCATAAATTATTCCTTGAATTTAACCTTTACCGTTTCCAGGAACCGCTCCATGGCATCCGTTTTATTTTGCCAGTTGTAATTGACGGCTAATTCTTTCGCCACATATACCTGCACATCGTTGAAATTGGTTAAGCCGTTCAGGAAGCGAATCGCTTTATCGTAGGCCATTGAATCGTTCTTGAACAACTCCTTAATAAAAAAGAATTTTTCGTTAAGGTCAATGGAGGTGCGCAAATCATCCACTTTTTTATTTTGAATTTTATCTGCTAAAATCACCTTTTCCCGGGCCAGTTTTTCGTTGAGGAAATGTTTTGACTCCGCAGTAGTATCATTAACGGACACTTCGGGCGCATCAAAATAAAAACTATCCTGAATCGATGCCGATTCGGTCTCCGCAATACTCTCAATTGAAATTTCCGTTTCGGCTTTCGCTTCTTGGTGCAGAGGTTGTACATCCGGTTCCGGCGCAGCGTCATCCTCCTTCGGAGTTTCTGATTGGAGTTGCACCTTTTCGGCCGGCAGGAATAACACGATATCGTATAACCTGCGCAGGTAGTCCTTAACCAGGTCTGTTTCAAGTGTGGAAGGCGTTGTCGTGCTATCCAGGTTATCCATGAGCGATTGAATTTTATACAGCAGTTGTTTTGCTTCAGAGATTGAACTTGACATATTGTTTTGTATGCATTTAATTATTCATTAACGTATTTTCGCTTTAAAGTTATATCATTCGCATTATGTTTATTGAACCGCAATTCACAGGCAAAAGAAAAGGTTGGATCGAAGTGATAACCGGCAGCATGTTTTCTGGGAAAACCGAAGAGCTGATACGGCGGCTGAAACGTGCCCGGATAGCCAATATGCAGGTGAAAATTTTTAAGCCGTCAATGGATACCCGGTACAACAGGGAGCAAATCGTTTCCCATGATGAAAATTTCATTCAGTCCACGCCGGTAATGCAGGCGGATGATATCGTGCGAAGCAGTTCAGATGTTGATGTGATAGGCATTGACGAAGCGCAGTTTTTTGACGATACCATTATTGATGTTTGCGAGCGACTTGCAACCGGCGGAATCCGCGTTGTGGTTGCGGGATTGGATATGGACTTCCGGGGCAAGCCTTTTGGCCCAATGCCTCAACTGCTGGCCATTGCCGATTACATAACCAAAGTACATGCTATTTGTGTGCGTTGCGGCAATATCGCCAATTACTCGTACCGGCTTTCGTCAAGTGCTGAGAAAATTTTATTGGGCGAGAAAAAAGAATATGAACCGAGGTGTCGTACCTGCTTCTTAAAATAGGTTAAGTTACCAATTTATGACCTGCCTTCCAATATGTTTTTCTATATTTGTTTTTAAATGAAAAAAATAAATATGAAAAAAATTTATGTACTGTTTGCCTGTATCCTGGGAGCATATTCCATGCAGGGACAAATCTCGACAGCCGGTTCTCCGGGAGATCATCCCCTGATCCCAAGATCAGATGCCAAAACCGCCACCAAAGAAGAGATAATGGCGATTAAAGGCGATATTACCGGTACCACCCGGGATGCCTCCCTGGCATATTACTGGATTAATTACAACGATGCCATCGATATGGTATTCAATGGCGGCACGCTGGAGAATATCTCATTCCTACCGTTATGGCCGGATTCCACCGTTAAGGTGATTGGCAATGATGCCGGAACACCTTATGAATTTTTCTGGTGGATTCATTCTTACGCCGACATGCTGGATCCCACGTCTTTCTATATTTCCGACTGGGTGGATGCGAATTATACAGTGATCGGCAATTCTTCCGACTGGTTCAATAAGGACCATTCATTCCGCGTGGATTCCGTCAGGTTCTATTACTTATACGAACGCCACGACCATTCGGTAACAGATACATTAAGGGTGTATATCATGGGACCGGGCTCTACGGTTCACCAGTTTGCCACCCTGGGCGATCCTTCCTACCAGGCAGTTTATTTCCGGTATTGGAAAGACGAAAACAGGCCGAACGGGTCATTTGAATATTACGATATCCTGCTGAATGATGCAGACACGGCTTCCTTTAATGCGGGGGCAATGCAAATTCCATTGGATATCATAATACCAAAGGCGCCTATGGGTAATGACAACAAAATTTCCATTGCATTCTCCTATCATCCGGGGCAGGACTACGCCTTTGGTGATACGCTGCTTGATTTCAACGATCCACCGGTGACTACCAACCAACTCAATTCTTTCTGGCTCGCAACAAACGAAGAGTATTACGATGGCTTCCCCACTTCCATGGACGATGGCGCCTATAACCAGGCCGGCGCAGCAACCAGCGAAGTGCGCTACGGTATTTCCACCACCGGCTGGAATGGATACTACATCAACACTTTTGCCTTCCTATCCACCTCCTTTGCATGGGAGCACGCCTATATTGACTGGCACCTGGCACCGGAAGGCGTTAATTTCCAATACTCCAATCCTTCGCCCTGCGTGGACCTCACTAAGGAATTCCAGGACTTTACCAACTTTGTAAGCGAACCGGGCTCTGCAACATATTATTGGGATTTTGACGACGGCAGTAGCGACTTTGAACAAAACCCCACGCATACCTTCCCCGAGCCGGGAACATACCAGGTATGCCTGGTTGTAACAGAGGGCGCTGTTTCCTATCAGCAATGTAAAAATGTAACTGTTGATTTTTGTTCAGGTACGGGAGTTGAAGCTTTTGAAACGCTCAGCAACTTTACCATTTACCCCAACCCTGCAAACGATGCGCTGAACCTCAACCTGGAATTTGCTACCCAAAGCGATGTAGTTATTTCCATTTTCAACGCACAGGGTCAGATGATTTACTCCACCAACGCCGATCATATTACCGAGTACGCCGAATCTATTGACGTTAGCGGTTTTTCAAATGGCGTTTACATGGTTCAAATTGCCGATGGCAATAAGGTAACGACAAAGAATTTTGTTATAGCCCGTTAATAATTGTAATAATTGAATCAAAACCCTGCCTAAGCGCAGGGTTTTTTTTTGCCTGTATGCGCCGGATGCATACGAGTGACCCGCCGTGCGGTATTTAATTAACGGCTAAAACTATACGGCCAAATTGGGCGCTCATCCTGCACGGTTCAAAATAGCATGCACATCAAATACACTTTAAGGGGTTATCCGTTGCAATGCATTTGATTGGGAAATAATCCGTTACCGGGAAAAAACAGCGACCCCATGCCGGCAGATTTTTTACAAGGGGAATACATTCCGGTTTCAGCACCATTTCAACAGTGTAAAATGCAGGCCAATCTTCAACATGCACTCGGGGGACTGACTCCCGGATGGGTAAGCGAGAGCTTTATAAATACGGCGGCGCAAAAGAAAGACAGCAATGCAAACAATAATAAAAAAACCCGGGCTCAGCCGGGTTTTTAAAGTATTTCAAATTTATCGGATTAATACACTGTAAGTTTGACTGATTTGGGATATCCACCCACTGATTCAACAACCAGCAGATAGGTGCCGGGAGTCAGTGTGCTCACATTTACCGGAATATTATTTGTTCCCGCCGGGTACACATTTAATCCGGTAGCGCTCTTCAATTCGCCATTCATATTGTAAATTTTAATATTCAGGGAAGTTGACCGTGCCAGGTACAAGCTGAGTGTAGTTAATTCATCAGCCGGATTTGGTGCAACTACTACTCCTGCAATAATTTCTTCCTGTATCGGTCCAACATCTTCAGCCACATCATTTTGCTTGGTAAAATCACAAGTACCGGGCGCCAGGTTTATTGCACGGTAAAAACCGCGGCCGTGGGTACCGATATAAATAGCGGAACATGTAACATCGCGAACCCAATCTTCCCGTATTTCCATAACCGGCACATTGCCAATTTCTTCGGCTTCCTGTGTCCATTCGCCGCCGAGGGTTACATTATACGACCAGACACCGTATTCGGTAGCTGCCAGAATCACATCGGGGTTATAGGACTCAATCAGTACATCGTAAGCGGGAATATTGGGCAATTCGCCGGCAATACCGGTAAATACCGCTGAACTGTCGGCCAATGCATTTGTAGAATAAAAGATATTTTGATCCACGCCATAACCGCCGATAGAAAGCGCTAACTCATTGGGATCATCGCGGTTAATGCTGATACCGGTAATGCGGGAACCGAAGGTATTGGTATAGAGAAACTGTGTGATACCAGCCGCTGCCGGATCAAACACATCGCCCACGTATTCAAAATTTGCTTCGAGTAATCCTTCGAAGCGATACAGTCTTCCGGAAGAAGTACCTACGTATAAAATATCGCCGGTATTGTCGTATTCAAAAGCCGAAGGGGTACCGAGCAGGGATCCTGTTTGAATTTTATACCACACAGCCGGTTCGGTTGAACTGTACAATGCGCCATCGGTAACCCATACATTTGCTCCGGAGGCGAAATACAACCTGCTTTCCTGGATATTGGATTTTGTAAGCTCAATGGTTCTGCCTTCGAAGTTTACTTCATCGCCTAATGCGTAGAATGTGCCGCTGCCGGCGGGATATTCTACAGTGCCTCCTTCTTCCAGGATACCTTTGAAGGTATTATACAGATTCCAGTTTTCCCAAATCTTCCATTCGGCGACGAACTCGCCGCCGCCATCGGGAGCGCCGTCCTGTGAACAACCTGTTCCACCGCCGCCGGTATAATCGATATGACAATCAAAAAGACTGGCTGACGAAGCGCCGCCATTTACCGAACGCCTTAAATTACCGCCATTTACACCGGTAGATGGGAAGCTGGCATAGGCTCCGAACAAATATTCAGGCCTGATTTTGGAGATATGCGCACGACCGCCGTCACCTCCGAGAATTTCCATGCCTTCCAGGGTGCTGTTTCCTAAGAAACTGGTGAAAAAGGTTCCGTTATCCTGAGAACCGCCCGCTGCCTCACCATAATAACCAATTGCAATACCATTCGCCTGGTAGGTGCCGTAGCCTTTATTCATGGTTGCAAAGTCGGGATATGCTGCCAATGCATTTGTAGTTCTTGATATACCGCCATCTGATCCGTAATACATAATATTGGGGTCGGTAGGATGAAATACGATCACGTGTTGGTCGGCATGAATGTATTTGGGATCATAGGTTGCAAAATTACCATTACTCATTGCAGTCCAAGCGCCGCCATCCCTCCAGGTATAGGCTTCGACAGCTCCGCCGATATATACCCTGTCTTTATCAGCAGGGTTTACTGCAATCACCAGGTTATACCCTCCCTGTTCGGCGGGCGGATTGAACAAGGTACTGGCTTCCGGCGAGATTGCTTCGAAGTTCAGACCTTTATCTGTTGAGCGATAAATGCCCTTCAATGTTTCATCGGATTTAGCTGCATAGGCGTACACGTAATTCGCATCGGAAGGGGCAACGCAAATGGTAACCCTGCTCAGGCCGCTGATGGGCAGACCTTCGCCGTATAAATCCAGGGTAAAGGGATCGGTATTAGTCACACTGCGATAATACCGGTTGGAGTATATAGCGTGCAAATATCCTTCGGAATCGAACAGCGCTTCCTGGGCATCGGATGTATTCATCGCTCCGCCGGTTACCAATGAGGTACAGGCCGTCCATGTTTCACCGCCATCGGTGGTGTAGTAAAGACCCTTATTTTGTGCTGCAACCAGGGTATTTGATTCGCCCGGTTTCGCATTGACTCTGTACACATACGCCCAACTTGAAGAAGATGTACTTCCCATAACTCCGGGAGTAGGTTCAGTAGCTGATAAAATGGTAAATGAGGTTCCGCTATCGGTAGATTTATAAATACCGTTGCCCACGAATGCATGGGTAAACGGCGAGGTAGATCCGTCGTAATAACCGGTATTGCCTTCGCCGGTT
This sequence comes from uncultured Chitinophagales bacterium, assembly GCA_964492065.1. Classification (GTDB taxonomy): domain Bacteria; phylum Bacteroidota; class Bacteroidia; order Chitinophagales; family BACL12; genus JADKAC01. Next base: position 79,732 of record CAZBHH010000003.1, read on the forward strand.
CCGACGTACAGTGTACCGTCATCGGCCAAAGCAATTGCGCCTACCAACAGTGAGCCTAAATCTTTATTGCCCGCTGCCGGGTACCAGCTTTGACCGGCATTATCCGTAATAAATAAACCGCCGCTGATGCCGCCGGCATACATGCGGTTGGGATTATTCGGGTCTATGACAATAGCCCGGGTACGTCCACCCTGATTGTTGGGGCCCATCCAGTCCCAATCCAGGCTGAGCAAACTGCCGTCACGTGTTCCATGTTTTGAATGATAAGCCTCAACCTGGCGGCGGCCTTCGAGGATGTCATCAAGAGTTAATGTACCGGTGGCCGGGTTTTTTCTCAGTTCAAACAGCCATTCGTAATACGCTTTCTTACCGGCTTTTTCCTCCTGTTCCTTTTGTTGTTCCTCTGCGCTTGCATTACCTTCATAATTAAAAGATTCGGTAAAATACCAAACTGCAATAGCTCCAATTGCAATGCATAATGCGGAAATCGTGTACCATTTTTTCATTTAGAATAAATTTTGGGTGAAAAATAATAAAATTATTTTTCAAAAATTAACAGTTTTTCACTTTTGACTTCACATTTACAGTAAATGTCGCTCGGCGTGATAGGAAGACCGCACCAAAGCGCCGCTCTCCACGTATTTAAATCCCTTTTCGAGGCCGACTTCTCTATAGCGCAAAAAAGTATCGGGATGCACGTACTCCTTAACGTCGAGGTGCATTTTTGTCGGTTGTAAATATTGGCCGACAGTGAGGATTTCACAACCATGCGCCAGCAAGTCGTCCATCGTTGCAAACACTTCATCTTCTGTTTCGCCCAGCCCCACCATAATACCACTCTTGGTGCGCTTGCCGAATTCCCGTGTACGGCGGATTTGTTCCAGGCTGCGATCATACTTAGCCTGCGGCCTGACGAGCCGGTAGAGGCGCTTAACGGTTTCCAGATTGTGGGAAACAATTTCCTGACCCGGGTTAATCATCGTAATTAACGCATCCCAATTGGCTTTGACGTCGGGTATTAAAGTCTCTATGGTAACATGCGGCGTTGTCTCTTTGATTTTGACGACTGTATCATGCCAGACCGAAGCGCCGCAATCGGCGAGTTCATCGCGGTTCACCGAAGTAATAACAGCGTGTTTTACACCCATTAAGCGAATGGCTTCAGCCACCCGTTTCGGCTCGTCGAGATCTAATTCGGTGGGTTTCCCCGTGGCGACGGCACAAAAGGAACAGGAGCGTGTACAGATATTGCCGAGGATCATAAAGGTCGCTGTTCCGGCGCCCCAGCATTCGCCCATATTGGGGCAATTGCCGCTCTCACAAATGGTGTGCAGCTTATACGTATCCACCAGCCCCCGCACCTTCTTGTAGTTTTCGCCTGTCGGAAGTTTTACCCGCAGCCAGGGCGGTTTGCGGTTAACAGTTTGAGTTTGGGGTTCAGAATTCGTATTTATTACGGGAAGTTCTTCCATAGATTACCATTTACGTCCGAGCTGCAAGCTCAGGTACAAATACACAAAATACGGCTTGTTGGTTTCAAGAATCATCATAGGGACCTCTTTTAAATACAATTCGGCGCCGATTCCCGCTTCGAGGGATTTTACATAATCATCATACGATGCCCAGTCGAAGGTTAACCCGGCTTTACCAAAGGCGCCGGAAATAACGGAAATATCTTTAAATCCGGTTGTAAATCCCGAGTAGCCGTAAATGCTGGTGGCATCGAGGAAATAAGATGCGTTGGCATCCGAATATTTTTCGGTGGAGAGATACAAAGTTCCGTCCTGGTTTTTCAGAATTTCCAGGTAATAGGGTTTTACAAAACCAATGGAGGGGCCGACGGCATAGGTAAAGTTTACTTCGAACCCGCTTTTTTCGGCTTTCTCGCCGATTAAATATTTATTGCCGTAGGCTACCTTGGCGTTGAAGAAACTGTTTTGCTTACCGTAGATAAATGGCCTTGGAGAGCTATACGACAGCGAGAAATTATACTCGTTAATTTTCTTTAGTTCCTTGGGATGCTTCATGAACATGATTTCGAAATAGTACAACCGCTTTTTGTCCATATTCACCCGCTTGGTAAGATCGCCAAACACTCCCCAACCCGAGGTGGTTAACTTGCCCCCTACGCTGAATTCCGTATTGTACATGATGCCCTTGGATTTGGTGGCATCCCCCTGGTTCATAACAATTGCCTTATTGCCTGTCTGCGAAATTTTAATAGTGGTATCCTGCTGACCCCGGCTGAGCGATACAGCAAAAACCAAAATAATACAGAGGAAATTGAGTTTCATGCAACTTGTTTTACGAAGATATGTTTAATCTTTGTATTCGTCAAACGACCACATGTCATGATTGTTTCAAAAGTAATATACACGGGGGATTTGCGCACTGAAGCCACCCATCTGCGCTCAGGGGTAACCTACATTACCGATGCACCACCTGACAACCAGGGGAAAGGAGAGGCTTTTTCACCCACCGACCTGATGGCTACTTCGGCAGCCAATTGCATGCTCACCATTATGGGTATTGCTGCGAGAACCCACAATATTCCCATTGAGGGCACTGTGGTGGAAGTTGAAAAAATTATGGCCAATAATCCGCGGCGCATTGCCGAGATTCATACCCGGTTGCATATACCGGGTAAAGATCTGACGGATCGCCAAAAGGCAATTTTAGAAAATGCTGCCAACACATGCCCGGTAGTCCTCAGCCTGCACCCCGATATTAAGAAAGTCATAACTTTTAATTATTTGAAATGAGGGACAGGCAGTTTTCCAATTGCTCTGCCTTGATGCGCATGTGGGAATCGCTGTAATGTACTTCCCCGTTTTTTATCAATAGCAGTTGGGGAGATTCATGTTTTACCGACAGTATTTGGGCGATGTAATTCGATATATTTCTCTCTGTTTTCACATTCACCATGTAGAAGGCTACGGATTTGTCGGAATGAAATTCCTTTTCAAATCGCTTAAGCGCCAGGGCGCTGACTCCGCACGAACGGCTATGCTTGAAAATGGCAATAGGTTTTTCAAAAGAAGCTTCGATCAACCTGTCGAAAGCATCTGTTGATTCAATTTGATTCCAGTGTATCATACTCAGGAGGCAGGCTCCAACAAGGGGCTCACAGCCTGTGTGATTTTGTTAGGGCAGCCTTCGCGGTGGCATGAGGTAAATAAAATTGCTATAGCACCGACTACGGCTACTGCGAGAAATACATTGCGAATGGATGATAATATTTTCATTGGTTTGATTTTGAGTATCTTGACCCGACCGCTGCAAAGTTAATTGCAATCTTTCAATGTGTAACGATATTCTGTCAAAATTATTTGTCAATTCCCCACTTATTGTTGTGGATATGTTGGAGTTATTAGGTGCAGTTTGCCAAAATTCGCTCCATGAAAATTCATTTAATAGCCATCGGAGGGGCGGTAATGCACAACCTGGCAATTGCATTGGCAAAGAAGGGATACCGGGTAACGGGTTCGGATGATGAGATTTTTGAACCCTCCAGGTCGCGGTTAGAGCGCTATGGGTTGTTACCCGATGCGCCGGGTTGGTTTGCGGAGAAACTGCATTCAGACCTGGATGCGGTAATCCTGGGGATGCACGCCCGGGCAGACAATCCCGAATTACTCAGAGCCAGAGAATTAGGGCTGGCAGTCTATAGTTTTCCTGAATACATCTTCAATCAATCGCAAAATAAAAAAAGAGTGGTAGTCTGTGGCAGTCACGGAAAGACTACCATCACCTCCATGATTATGCACAGCCTGCAACAGGCCGGGCAGCAATTCGACTATTTGGTAGGAGCACAACTCAAGGGATTTGATACGATGGTACAGTTGAGCGAAGCGCCCTCTATCATCATCGAGGGCGATGAATATTTTGCTTCGCCGCTGGACCGACGACCTAAATTCCTGCACTATAAACCCGACATAGCCGTTTTGAGCGGTATCGCTTGGGACCATTTCAACGTTTTTCCCGAATGGGAGAGCTATCTCGACCAGTTCAGGCAATTATTGCAGGGAATGGCCGCCGACAGCGTGTTGATTTACAATAGCGCTGACGATAATATCAGGCAATTATTGCGGGAGATGACTCCCCGATTTACCTGTATCCCCTATTCCGCTCCCGATTACCACATTTCGGGTGCGGATTCAATAATTCATGCCGGTAAAAAAGCATTTAAAATGCATGTATTCGGCAGGCATAATATGGAAAATATGGCGGCGGCGGCAAGGGCATGTGCCCTCTTACACATTCAGGAGATGGATTTTTATTCCCATATGGAAAGCTTCGAAGGGGCAGCCCGGCGCCTGGAAATATTTGCACAAACGGGAACAACCACCATTTTCCGCGATTTTGCGCATGCGCCTTCCAAAGTCATGGCGACAATCGGCGCCGTCAAAGAACAGTTCAGCAAAAGAAAAGTAATCGCCTGCCTCGAATTACACACCTTCAGCAGCCTGAACAAATCGTTCTTACCGAACTATGCCGGCTCCATGCGGGAAGCAGATACTCGCATCGTCTATTTCAACCCGCATACTCTGGAACAAAAAAGACTCCCTGCACTAAGCATTTCCGAAATGCGCATTTTTTTCGACGACCCCGACCTGGTGGTTATAGACGATTCGGCATTGTTGCTCCAAACTTTAAGGGGATTAACGGGCGGCGACACCTGCCTGCTATTGATGAGTTCGGGCAATTTTAATAATTTGAATTTTGAGCAATTAATTTGATTTTTGCACATATGCTCCACTTAGATAAACCCATTGTTTTCCTGGACATTGAATCCACCGGTATCAACATCGCTACCGATCGCATTGTCGAAATAAGCCTGTTGAAAATACTGCCCGGCGGCAACCGTGAACAGAAGACCTACCGCATTAATCCCGGCATCCCCATCCCCGCCGAATCCACCGAGATTCACGGCATTACAGATGCAGATGTAAAGGATGCACCCCGCTTTGAACAACTGGCGCTGGAAATCCGCGACTTTATCGGCAATGCGGATTTAGGCGGATATAATTCAAATAAATTCGATATCCCCTTGCTGATTGAAGAGTTCTTAAGAGCAGATATCGGCTTTGATGACAATCGCAGGTATGTGGATGTTATGCGCATCTTCACCCTTATGGAAAAACGGAACCTGGAAACGGCATATAAATTTTTCTGCAATAAGGAATTGGTAAACGCCCATAGTTCCGAGGCCGATGTCAACGCCACTTATGAAGTACTGCTCGGCCAGATGGAGCGTTATAAAGGAGATCTGAAAAACGACATCTCCTTTTTACACGAGTTTTGCAAAGACGGAGATTTCGTGGATACAGGCCGCAGAATGATATATAAAGACGGAAAAGAGTATTTCAATTTTGGCAAATACAACGGTCGCCTCGTGGAGGAAATTTACCGCAAGGAACCCCAGTATTTTGATTGGATACTCAACAATGATTTTCCGCTGCACACAAAGCTGAAGTTAAAAATGATGCGCCTCCGTTTTAAGCAATCCAAAACACACAACTAATTTGACTAAGTCAATTGTTATAATACCCACCTATAACGAGCAGGAAAATATAACCGAAATCATTGGTGCGGTAATGTCCCTGCCCGAACAGTTGCATGTAATGATTATCGACGACAATTCAGCCGATGGCACTGCCAAAACCGTCGAGACATTGCAATCGGAATACCCCGGCAGGTTATTTTTAATACAACGCAGCGGTAAGTTGGGGCTGGGCACAGCTTATATCCTCGGTTTTAAATGGGCGTTGGAGCACGGGTATGATTTCATCATGGAAATGGATGCCGACTTCTCGCATAATCCGACTGACCTCTCCCGCCTGCTGCACGCATGCCAGCACCATGCCGACCTGGTTGTCGGCTCCCGCTATGTGAAAGGCGGCAAGGTGGAAAACTGGCCTTCTGACAGAATTTTTATTTCAAAAGGCGCTTCCATCTATGTGCGATTGATAACCGGCATGCCGGTTCACGATACCACTGCCGGCTTTGTCTGCTACAAACGCAAAGTACTCGACAATATCGACCTCGATAAAATACGGTTCATCGGGTACGCCTTCCAGATAGAGATGAAATTTGCCGCCTGGCAATGCGGTTTTAAACTCAAGGAAATTCCCATTACTTTTAAAGACAGGGAAAAAGGTGCGTCCAAAATGAGTAAGGGTATTGTGAGAGAAGCGGTAATCGGCGTATTAAAAATGAAATGGAACAGTTTCTTTAATAATTACAGAAAACAACGTGAAAAATAATCCACGTCAAAAACGCCAGCACAATAAATCGAAGAAAAAGCAAGTTGGCCTTCCACCGGGTTCACTGATATACACCGGCAACCGGAAAGTGGATTACGTGCGCATTACTGCCTATATTTTCGATGAAACTTCATTCGAGGAAAAGACCTTCAGGCAAAGAGAACTGGAACAATGGCAAATCCCGCCGGACAAATACATCTGGGTTAAAATTGTCGGGTTGCACGACATCCCCCTGATGGAGACCATAGCGAAGAAATTCAACTTGCATATCCTGGTGATGGAAGACATTTTGAATGTGTACCAATTTCCCAAAATCGATGCGCACCAGAAGACCGGGATTTTATTCCTCGCACTCAATGAAATCAACCTGGCAGAACCTGCCCGGGAAATTGAAACCGATCAGGTAAGCATCATTCTTTCCAGGCAAATCATGCTCACCTTCCAGGAACGGGAAAGCCCGCTGTTTGCACCGGTTATTCAACGGCTGCAGGCGGGCAATTCGAGATTGAGAAAAATGGGAACGGGGTATTTGGGTTATTCGCTCATAGATACGCTGATAGACAACTATGTGGATACTCTGGAAAAATTTGACGAAGAGTTCTATGCCCTGGAAGATGAAATCCTCGGCAACCCCGATGTCAACCAGTTGCACAGCATTCACCGCCTGAACAAAAACATGATAGCCATCCGCAAGGCCGCCGCACCGGTAAAGGAAATTATCGCCGGCATGCTCAAAATTGAAGATGAAATCATTGCCGAAGATCTATACGTGTACCTGAAGGACGTTCAGGATCACATCATTAAAGTAATTGCAACTATCGATTCCGACCGGGAGACTTTGACGAACATGATCAACATCAACATCACCAATCAAAGCACCAAACTCAACGAGACGATAAAGGTGCTCACGATAATATCCACTATTTTTATTCCGCTCTCCTTTATTGCGGGTATATACGGTATGAATTTTAAAAATATGCCTGAACTGGAGAGCAAAAACGGTTATTATATTTTGCTGAGCATTATGGCGGTGGTGGTAATCGCTCAACTGATTTACTACCGGTACAAACGATGGCTGTAAAAAAAGCGCTGCAACAAAATCTTGTGCAGCGCTCCAATTCCAAACCTCTGTGTAGTTTGTAATTACAGAATTGACGGGGTGCAGTATTGCAGTCCTTGCCGTAAGTCCCGCATATCCACCCTGCAATGTATTTTTAAATAAACCAATGTCTCGCCGGTTTCATCAATAAAAATCACAACTCTTTTTATTGCGCCTTTCTTATTTTGCCTTATATGCATTTGCACATCGGCTTCACTATCGGAAATGCTGAGCAATTCTTTGTAATCCCGCTTCTCCATCCTGTTTAATTTCCTGTTGATTTTCGCATCGTTGGCATCGTAGCAGTTGCCTTCCCTGATACAGATATTGATATTGCCGATTTTTGAAATTACATTTGACAAATCCATATTTTCCATATCGCTCCCGCTCACATAATCGTCGGATAAGTGAATTAGAGACTTCACGATAAGGCCGGGTATCCACAGGTTTAATTTAGTACCATCCCCACCGGGAATTGTCGCATGCGCATGCGCCGCAGAACCGGCTATTGTACACGCCAGCAGTAAAAACAAATATTTCATAGCGCCGATTTTATTGTGATTTATTTATCCAGTTCCTTTAAATTATCCAGGCCTTCTATTTCCATGCTATCTGCTATTTTGGATATATTGCGCAGGTCAATATCTCCGAACAGATCAACCAGAACAAACTCCTCACCGGTAACTAAAATCAGCAATTCATTGATGATGTTTTCATTGCCGGGATCTCTTCTGACCAGCAGGTTTACCTTGCCTGTCTCGTCATAGACGGTGAGCAGCTCTTCAAACCTATCCAATGAGATGGAAGATGCAGCTTCTGCATATAAATCGGCCGAGCGTTGTAATGCATCCTCTTGTTCATAGGCCAGTACACGAATACCCTGGAGACCCTTGGCCATTGTCGCCAGGTCTGCTTCAGATTCTGGCGCAGCGCTCGCCATGAGATCAAACATTGTTTCGGAAACCATAATGCTGGTAAATCCCTCCTTACCTTCGTACTTGTTAAAGAATTGGTTCACCTGTTCATTTTGGGCAATGGAAAGCGCATAAGCCGACACGGCAATTGCGAATGTTAAAAGACGTTTCATTGTTACATGTTTAGTTGTTAAATTGATAATCGTAAGGCGGGCGGCAATGCAAAAAGTTACAGTGCGCACCGATTTTTATTTGCGCACGCCGTAGATAAAGGCGCTGCACTGCATCAACTGAAAAAACAGGTTATTGAGGCGCAGTGTGATGTTTACCGGCGCTACCGCCACATCCGGGTAGATGGTGAACAGGTTTTTCAATTCGTGTATTTTGCCTTCAATACTGTAGAAAAAACGCCTGGCATCCCAACCCACGTATTTGGCCTGGCTCGGATCAACGAGATGTTTATTGCTTAAGGTGTGATTATGCACCACCCGGTTAAAGTTAAAGTTCTTCTCAAATGCCGCTTCAATGGCTTTGGTCTTCAATGCATAGACCAGCTCCTTCCGGTTTACGCCTTCGTTATTGCGATGCTCCAAAAGGCGCAGATTATCCCGCAGCTCTCGCAACAGGTTATTCTGAATCAGATCTTTTGATTTGGCACGTGTATTCAGGAATTGAATCAATTCCTTCAAACTTGAAATTCCCGTGCTGATGTAATCTGTCATTGGCAGATAAAATTAAAAGGAATTCCACCGGAAATACAAGTGCAGCTTCCGGCCGTAATTACGGGTGTTGTTTTTTCTTCTTAATGGCCTGTTGTTCCCACCAAACCGGCGTGTTGTCATCAGGGTCCAGGTTGTAGTTCACGGTAATCTCCTCACCGGCTTCAATATCGCGGATACTCACAAACTCCAACACATTAAAATCAAAATCGGGAATATACTTTGCATTCGGCGTATAGGAGTGATTATACAGTGAGCCATAACCCATAGCCAACGCTCCCTTCTTCCCGTTGTTACCCCATTCAAAATAATATTCGTACAAAAACGTGTCGTTGATATTGAGCCTGTCTTTAGCGCTGAAGACAATCATCGGGCACACTTCTATCGTTTCGCCTTTCCTGATTTTTTTCGTGGTGAAGACTCCCCGTCCCCTGTCGGCTGTGCGTGATACCAATAAATGTCCCGGCGACCGCGGGGTAATAGTTCTGTATTTTTCCATTGCGATTGCTTATTTCAGGCCGTCAAAAACCCCGGTGATTTTTGAATTAAAATCCTTCTTCAATTGATTGAAGTGCGCTTTTACCGACTTGCCCTTCGGCAGAGACTTGGTGCGATTAATTTCTTTTAACATCTCGTCGTACAAATTGAGCAGGCTTTCGGCCTTTGCTTCCACTTGTTTTGAATCAGAGTGGATCAGTACGTAATCTATAGCCGCCGAAATACTATAGCGCACCCGTTTTTTTAATTCTCGTTTTTTCATATTGATATGGTGAGCCAAAGATAAATATCTTTGCAGCAAATACTAATACTATGTTTGATCTGGGAAAAGCCATGGAACTCAAGAAGAAAATGGAAGAGATGAAAGCCCGGCTGGATTCCATTTCGGTGGATGGCATTGCCGGAGAGGGCAATGAAAAGGTCATCGTTACGGCAACGGCAAATAAGGACATCAAAAATATCGACATCAGTGTGGAATTAATAGCCGGTGGCGATAAAGAGCATATAGAGGACTTACTGCTGACGGCAATAGGCCGTGCGATGCAGCAGGCGCAAAAGGTCTCCGAAGCAGAGGCGAGGCAGATGGCGCTAAGCGGCGGTTTCTCCGGGCTCGGTATTTAAGATTGCAATGTGAATACCGCCGAGCGCACCCGTTTGCCGTCGGCATCTTCCAGAATCAATGCCCTTGCCTCGGGCAGTTCAAACAGCTCGGCTATATTCCGGATTATACCCACCGGAATAGCATGAATCTCGCACTCACGCATAAAGGCATCGCCTGTCAGCTTTACGGCTTGCTGCTGAATTTTCACCGACAGCATTTTCCGGTTAATCACCCGCTGCACATTGGTTGCGAATGCGGAATCGGTGGCAAGGGCTTCTGAATGCAATACCGCACACAGCCTTTTAAATTGAGCATCCGTCCCCACGGCGAGCACGAATTGTTTTCCGTCACCGGTGGTTATCACCTCGCCATACGGAGCAATATTCGGGTGCAACAATCCCCGCGGCTGCGGCAAATGTCCGGCATTTAACCAATTGGCCGACTGGTTTGCCAGCGAGGCAATGGCGGCATCCCACAGCGATACGGTGACCTGTGTGCCCCTACCGCATTCCGCTCTTTTTAATAATGCTATTAAAATGCCCTCCTTTAGCTGGTGGGCGGCAAACAAATCGATTATCGCCACGGGGATTTTACACAAGGTTTGGCTATCCATTCCGTTCATGCTGAGCCAACCGGTTTCCGCCTGCATTACCATATCGAAAGCCACACGCTCGGAGTCGGGGCCAAACCCAAACAACCGGGCGTAGATGATGGCGGGATTTATCGCCTTGAGCGTCTCATAATCCACTTTGAGTTTTTCGGCATCGCCTTTCTTCCAATTGCAAATGGCGATATCGGCATCTGTGATCAACTCCAGCATGGCAGCGTAATCTTTTTCTTGTGTCAGATCGAGAAACACGTGTTCCTTGTTCCAGTTGACGCTGTTAAAATAGGCGGGTGTATTATCCGAGCCTGACTCCTCCGGCAGTTTCCAAAACCGGGTGGCGTCGCCACCGGTTTTTGGATTTTCAATTTTTATCACCCGGGCTCCCATTTCGGCAAAAAACATCCCGACGGCGGGTCCGGCCAGAATCCCCGCAAACTCAACCACTTTTAATTTGTTTACCATAGGTTGTAAATATATCTAATCAGTATTATCTACATTAGCGCAATGAATGCAACTGTGATTTCGAGGTGGATACGCATAGTAATCGGCGTATTTTTGACCGGCGCATCTATAGCCGGTTGCATCCTGTCGTTTAAGGAAGGCGATAAACAAACCGGTTATCTGCTGATCGGCGGCTCCGTATTGGCTATCATTTACTTGTACGCCGTACTAACCGGCAAATCGGGCTTTGGCAAAATTTAACCGGTGTACAATATCGGATGTCGCAGGGCGTCAGGCATATAAATTAACCTAATTTTTAATTCCATGCCGGGACGATTTGTGTTGCTGTTTGTCTCTCTTGCAATAATGGATGTGTACGCATTCCTGGCATTGCATACTGCAATAGGCAGCAGCTCATGGTTGTATATCATCTATTTCGGCATTTCGCTGTTCGCCTTCGGCGCATTGACGCTCTTTTTTTCGGGCAATCTCGCCGTGCGAATTAACATACCCCGACGTCACCTCGTTTCATTGATATTTGGCATATTTCTTCCCAAATGCATTCTATCGGTATTTCTATTGGTGGAAGATATCGCCCGATTGATAAAATACGGAATTACAAAAATCGCATCCGGTATGTTGCACTATGAAACATTACATCCCGGGTTGGAGCGCTCCGCTGTTTGGAGTTGGGTGGCCATAACATTCACCGCTGTAATGGCGCTTGCTCTAATCTACGGCGCACTGTTTAATGTGTATAATTATCAATTGCGAAACATACCATTAGCATTGGCGCAATTACCCGCTGCATTCCGGGGGTTCAAAGTGGTTCAGATATCCGATATACATTCGGGGAGTTTATCCCGGAAAGCCTCAATACAAAAAGCGGTAGATACCATAAATAAGTTAGATCCCGACCTCGTCTTTTTCACCGGCGACCTGGTAAACAATATCGCTGCCGAAGCGCTGCCGTTTATAGATGTACTCGGTGGTATTCAATCGAAGTACGGCGTGTATTCGGTATTGGGAAATCACGACTACGGCGATTATATTCAATGGGACAGCGCCGAAGACAAAGTGCGGAATTTCATGCAAATCCGGGCATTGCACTCGCAACTGGGATGGCGCTTATTATTAAATGAACACGTGCAGATTGAAAGCGGCAATGCGGCTATAACCATTGCCGGGGTGGAGAACTGGAGCGCAAGCAGCCGGTTTCCGAAACACGGAAAACTGCAGCATGCGCTTAGCGGTATCGACGCATCCCAAACCATTTTGTTATTGTCGCACGACCCTTCGCACTGGGAAGCAGAGGTGCTGCAACACCCCGCAAAAATTGATGTGATGTTTGCCGGTCATACTCACGGGATGCAGTTCGGTATCGAGTTGGGAAATTTTAAGTGGAGCCCGGTACAGTATTTCTATAAGCAATGGGCAGGATTGTACGAAAGCAGCGGCAGATACCTCTACGTCAACCGCGGATTCGGCGTATTGGGCTACAGAGGCCGCATCGGGATACTTCCCGAGATTACCCTGTTCACACTGCAGACAAAGTAACCTGCATTCCGGCCGAAAGTTAATACACCTGAATATGTAAACCCGGAGATACAAGTGCAAATAAGAACACCCGGTGGAAAGCGTTTAACGGAGTACAGTTAAATTCGCTTTAAATACACGGCATCAATACCCGCAATTGCATATTACCTATCGTATTCGGCATCATGACTCTGTCCGGCATGGCGCAGGTGAGCAATGAGCGCAGCAAGGTATTGTATCCCACCGGCGACACCATTCAAATTGATACGCTGAGCATAGTACAACACAGCGTTCACATCGTTCAATTCCTAAACGGAGAAGTGCTTTCAAATACGGTTTATCCCTTTGAGATAGATTATTTTTCAGCCCTGCTCTTCCTAAGTTCGCCGTTGATTCCCGATTCCATCGTAATGACTTATAGAGTTTTTCCATATTTATTCTCGCAAAAATATTTTCATAAGGACCCTGCCCAACTGGATTCGGCTGAGCTCAATCTCAAGCCGCTGATTTACGATGTACAAAGCGACGGCGCTTATCTCGATTTGGATGGACTGGAATACAACGGCAGCCTGACACGTGGCATATCCTTTGGCAATAACCAGGACGTTGTGGTCAATTCCAGCTTCAATTTGCAGATGAGCGGCAAGCTGCAAAACGATGTCATGATTTCAGCTGCTATTTCGGATAATAATATTCCCATTCAACCCGAAGGCAACACGCAGCAGTTACAGGAGTTCGATAAAGTATTCATCCATATCTCCAAAGATGCTCATGCGCTGACGATTGGCGATTTTGAATTGAATAGGCCGGAAGGATATTTTATGAATTACTACAAAAAATCGCAGGGGTTATTGTACCGGGGCGGATTTCAAGCCGGCGGCGGCACTTTGCAATCGGGAGTCAGTTTCACTGCGGCGAGGGGAATATATGTGCGCAACCCGATTCCCATAATCGAGGGGAACCAGGGCCCTTATAAATTGAGCGGCGTAAACGGTGAAACGTATATCATTATCCTGGCAGGCTCCGAACGTGTGTATGCCGATGGAGAACTACTGGTTCGCGGCGCTGAAAATGATTATGTGATTGATTATAACTCGGGCGAGATAACATTTACACCTAACCGGCTCATCACAAAAGACCTTCGCATTTACATCGAATTTGAATATTCGGATCAGTATTATTTCCGTTCGCTCATCACCAATTCCAATACCTATGTTTCCGAAAACAAAAAACTGAAACTGCATTTTAATCTGTATTCGGAACAGGATTCCAAAAATCAGCCGTTGAACCAGCCGCTCGACAGTACGAGGCGCCAGGTAATGGAGCAGGCCGGCGATTCCATTCATCAGGCATTTGTCAGCGGTATCGAGATGATACCATTTGATGCAAACCGCATCATGTATAAAATGATCGACTCGCTGGGTTTCGATTCGGTTTTTGTGTATTCCACCAATCCCGACTCGGCGCAATACGTGCTTTCGTTTACCGAACGGGGTCCGAACAACGGCAATTATATCGTAGCCGCCACTATGGGCAACGGCCGTACCTACAAATGGGTGGCGCCCATCGGCGGGGTCCCGCAGGGAACTGCCGAACCCGTGATATTACTCGTAACTCCGAAGAAAATGCAAATGCTTAGTACCGGTTTTCAATACGACCTGGATTCCAACAATGTAATATCTGCCGAGGTGGCTTACTCCAACAGGGATATTAACACCTTTGGAGACAAGGATAACGGCAACAACGACGGTGTGGCGATGCGTACCCAATATACCAATACGCATGCATTCACATCCAACACTAAACTGCAATCCAACATTTCGTACGAACTGGTGCAACAGGAGTTTAGCGCAATTGAGCGATATCGCCCGGTGGAATTTAACCGCGACTGGAATATCGGAGAACCCGAATCGGCAGATGAACATTTTGCCGCTGCAGACTTTTTGTTGCAACTCAATGAACACATTGCCATCAATTTCAACTCATCGGCATTTGTCCGCGAACAACAGTACAAGGGTTTCAAACAGGCTGGCGCCTTCCGTCTCAATTACCCGAAATGGATTATTGTTGCAAACAGCAGCAATTTGACTTCGGAGACAGACTCCGCCACTACCGGTTTTTTCCGCCCCGCCTTCGAGCTCACCCGGATTTTTACCCAGGCAAAAGGGTTGAGTACCGGTGTGTATTACGAGGGCGAACACAACAGGTTTAAAACCTCCAATGATTCACTTACGTCATCCAGTTTTTATTACGACCAGTTTACCGGCTTTTTGAAAACTGCCGACACTGCGGCCAATGCGTTTGGCGCAACGGTAATTGTGCGCAACGATAAACTGCCGACAGCGGGCAAATTCAAAAATGCCAATACGGGAATTACCTACCAGATGAATGGCGGTTTCAATAAAAACCCCGGCAACCGTTTTAGCTGGCAGGTGACGTATCGCACGCTGACCATTTCAGATACCGCCCTGTCAAACCTGGAACCCGAATCATCTGTGTTGGGCAGGGTGCAGCACGGCCTGATTGTGAATCGCGGCCTTATTACTTCGGATATTTTTTACGAATTGGGTACCGGCCGGGAACCGCGGCTGGAGTTCACCTACGTAGAAGTGGAACCCGGCCTTGGCAGCTATACCTGGATTGATTACAACGGCAACGGCATCCCCGAATTAAACGAATTTGAGGTGGCGGCATTCTCCGACCAGGCAAACTATATCCAGGTCTCCATACCTACGGATGATTATATCCAGACCAATATTTCGCAGTTTAATTACTCGGTTGGCATCAACCCCAAAATTGTTTGGTTCGACTCAAAGGGATGGAAGGGTTTTATCGGCAGGTTCTCCGCACTTTCCTCATTGCAATTAGGAAAAAAAGTTTTGGATAACGGCAAACTGAACGGCTATATTCCATTTGCCGGGTTGCCGGATTCGCTGATGGTGAGTACCAACAGCTTTTGGCAAAACACCTTGTATTTTAATCGCAGTTCTGCCGTCTTCGGCATTGATTACACCTACCAGGAAAATACGACAAAATACGTGTTGACCAACGGGCCCGAGAACAGAAACCGCATCGAAAACCGCATTGCACTGCGCTATAAAATTGCCATTCCACTTTTGTTTAACCTGACGACTGCCGGCGGAACATCTACTTATATGTCCGAAGCATTTCAAAATAAAAATTACCGCATTCCCTTCTTCAATTTAGAGCCCAAACTGAGTTTTATCAGCGGAAGCAAATACAGAATTTCGGTTTATTATAAATACAATACGAGTAGAAATACTTCGGGTGAAGAAATGCTGGAAGGCCATGAGGTAACTGCCGACTTTCGCTTCAACGTGGTTACGAAGAGTACAATCTCTTCGCGGTTTTCCTTTGTAAAAAACGCATTTACCGGTGATGACGAATCTACTGTGGGTTATACCATGTTGGCGGGCTTGCGCAATGGCAATAATATTTTATGGAATCTGAATTTCGACCGCCGCCTTTCTCAAATCCTGCAACTCACCCTGAGTTACGACGGCAGAAAATCGGGAACGGCGGAGATTGTGCACGTTGCGAGATTTCAACTGCGTGCGATTTTCTAATTGCGGCATACCGGACAGAAAGTTTACACATTAAACCTGAAGTGCATCACATCGCCGTCCTGTACGACGTATTCCTTTCCTTCCACATTCAGTTTACCCGCTTCCTTGCACGCCGCTTCGCTGCCGTAATGCATATAGTCGTCAAAGTGTATTACTTCAGCCCGGATAAAC
Organism: uncultured Chitinophagales bacterium; assembly: GCA_964492065.1. Classification (GTDB taxonomy): domain Bacteria; phylum Bacteroidota; class Bacteroidia; order Chitinophagales; family BACL12; genus JADKAC01. Next base: position 96,171 of record CAZBHH010000003.1, read on the forward strand.
CCCTTCTCAAAATCGGAATGGATAACGCCGGCGGCCTGCGGCGCCAACATCCCCTTGTGGATAGTCCATGCACGCACTTCTTTTTCGCCGGCAGTGAAATAGGTGATCAGATCCAGCAGCCGGTAGGCCGAGCGTATTAATTGATTTAAGCCACTTTCTTTCAAACCGATATCTTCGAGGAACATCTGTTTGTCTTCATAGCTTTCCAATTGCGCTATTTCGGCTTCGATATTTGCGGATATGACAATCACCTCCGCCTGTTCGTCCTTTACGGCGGCTTTCAATGCATCCACGAATGCATTGCCCGCATGGATTTCCCGCTCGTGGACATTGCACACGTAAATCACCGGCTTGATGGTCAACAGGAACAAATCTTCGACGATTTTTGCCGCATCTGTATCCATTTGCATACTGCGTACATTCCTGCCTGTCTCGAGATGCGCCTTACAAGCGTTTAACACCTCGGAGATTTTCTTCGCTTCCTTATCGCCGGTATTTGCAGCACGCACGTATTTCGCCAACCGGTTTTCGATGGCTTCCAGGTCTTTCAGTTGCAATTCAAAATCAATAATTTCTTTATCTCGGACGGGATCTACATTTCCATACACATGAACGATATTCTCATCATCGAAACAGCGCACCACGTGGATGATTGCATCCGTTTCCCGGATATTTGCGAGAAATTTATTGCCCAGCCCCTCGCCTTTGCTGGCGCCTTTCACCAATCCGGCAATATCTACAAACTCAATACTCGTAGGCACCAGGTTCTGCGGTTTCACCAGGTCGGCCAGGCGGATCAGGCGGTCGTCGGGAACCGTTACCACGCCGATATTCGGCTCGATGGTACAAAACGGAAAATTGGCCGCCTGCGCCTTGGCGCTGCTAAGCGCATTAAACAAGGTCGATTTACCGACATTCGGCAAGCCTACGATACCACATTTCAAACCCATATTCAAAAATTGAGCGGCAAAGATAACATAAGATACAGACGGCGGAAAAAACAAAACGCACTTCTATTGCGAACCAACTTTGTCTTTGCATTGTAAGGCTAAACGAATTGCGGTATTTTCAATTACCGGTTTGGTAACTTTGCGGCATATCATGGCATTTGGGATTAACAAAAGGAGAATACAAAAAGCGGTGCGCAGACTGAGAAGTCTGCCGGGCGGCATTAATTTTTTTAAATACACGGGCAATAAAATTCACGGCGCTTATCTGAAGGCAATCGGCAGTTCACGCATTGCCCACCCTTCTTCGATCATGCTGGAAGTGACTAATCACTGCAATCTGAAATGTATTACCTGCCCCCGGGAATATTTGTATGGAGAAGATATGTCCAAAGGGTTTATGGATATCAAACAATTAAAAAAAATTATTGACCAGGCGTATCCCTATGTGGATTCCATCGGGCTCACCGGCCTGGGCGAAACCTTGTTGTACAAACAATTGCCCGAAGCGCTCGATTATATCCGCTCGAAAAATAAGGGCATCATTACCACTATCTCCATCAATGCGCATTTACCCAACAGCGTAGAATTGGTGAAATTAATAGCCGATAAGCTGGACACATTGCAGATTTCCATGGATGGTGTGGGCGAGATTTACGAGAATGTGCGATTGCGGAGCGAATACCAATTGTTTTACAATAACGTAAAGCAAATAGTGGAACACTGTAAAGACAAACGGGCGGATGTGATGTTCAACTTTGTGGCGATTAAAGAAAATTACCACACGATGGCGGAAGTGATTGAAGTGGCTGCCGAATTAGGTGTAAGCGATGTGAACATCACACCGTTTAATGTCGCTGCGGTAACGGCGCATTCCATAGATTATTACGATTTCTTTCACACCGATGCCTTTAAGAATGAATTGCGCAGGGCAAAGAAAAAAGCAGAAAGCCTTAAGTCGGTGCATTTAACCATCTGGGATATCAAGTCCAAAAATGAATTCAGAAAATGCCATCTGCCCTGGAGTCATTTTTATATCAGTTGGGATGGTTATGCAACGCCTTGTTGCGCTAAGCCCTTTCCTAAAATTTTAAACTTCGGCAATGTATTCGACGATGGCCTGATGTACTGCCTGAACTCTCCCGGTTATCTCGAGTTTCGCCAAATGTGGTACGACAACAAGGTGCCCGATTTCTGCCAAAAATGCCACATGGTGGATTTAAAACCCATCGATATAGATTTTGATATAGAGGTGAATTAAAATTACCGCTTCAGTATCTGCTGCCAGATAAATAAGCCCGTCAGCATGAGAAATCCGATGAGGAACAACCATTTGAACCGATAACGGCTGCGCTTAAACAGCATTTCCATTTTATACTGAGTTGCCGGCGGCAGTTTTACGATATTCCACATCCACAACGTCCCGGCCAAAAAGATCAGGATTAAAACAATGTCTTTTATCAGATCGGGAAAATCGTTTTGCATAATTATATACCCGAGGAGTAAGGTATTAAAAACTGAACGACCGGAAGCAGGCCGAGTGAATCGAGCATAACAATATACTCGTGCACTTTTTCCGTATCGGAATCAATTTCTACCGGGATAGATTCCAGTATGCGCATTTGCTTTCCCGCCATCAGGCGATAAGAGTCGAGCATGGATTCCTTAACCGGAAATGCCGGCGGGATTTTTTCTTTAAACGGATCTACCTGTTTGCCGTTTTTCCAAAAGCGGTAACACAGATGCGGCCCTGTAGCCAGACCGGTACTGCCGACATAACCAATCACCTGTCCCTGTTTAACCCGGTCGCCTTTTTTTAATCCATTGGCAAATCTGCTCATGTGCAGGTACTGCGTCGTATAGGTGGCATTGTGTTTAATTTTTACGTAGTTGCCATTGCCGGAAGTGTACCCCTTTTCGATAACAGTTCCGTCGCCGACGGTATAAATAGGCGTTCCGGTCGGTGCGGCATAATCCGTTCCGAGATGCGCCTTAAACGTTTTTTGTACGGGATGGAAACGCCTTTTGGAGTACTTCGAACTGATGCGGGTGTATTTCAATGGCGCTTGTAAAAATGCCTTCTTCAGGCTTTTTCCCGTTTCATCAAAATAACCGGTAATGCCGTCCTGTGTATATTGAAAGGCGTAAAACTCCTGGTTGCGGTGTTGCATATAGGCAGCAAATACCGAATCTATGCCAACATAGACGCCATCGACGTATATCTCCGAGTAATACAATTTGAAGATATCGCCGCGGTTCACATTGTAGAAGTCCAGGTTATAGGCAAAAATTTCGGCGAGTGCATTTGCGAGCGCCGGATCGGCATGATGCGCCACCAGCGTTTCATACACCGAGCCTTCGATAATGCCGCCTACGCTTTGATTTCTTATCTCAACGGGTTTTTTAGCGGGATAACAGGTTACATTGTCGCCGGTAAAATTGAATACCGCATAGTCAATTTTATTTTTTTCATAAATAAAATGGGTGGCAATACCATTGTCATCCGTTATAACGCAATAGGTGTTTCCGCTGATTATCTTTCCCGCATCCAAAATTTCCTTAAAGGCGGCCATTTGAAAAACTTTTTCGGGAGACACGCCATAAGTCTCGAGTATTTCGGAAATTACCTGCCCGGATTTCACCGTTTCAAAATGCACATCCTCGCTGTCGGCGGGTATATTGTAAATCATTGAAACCGGCCGTGGCGTTGTGGCATGTATTACCGAAGTGCCCGCATCGGTCAGCGCACCGTCGTATGTATGTATCATTGCAATGCTGCCGATAAAAACCGCGATGATGATACCGATAGGAATATACTGTTTTAACTTGTCCTGCATCCTGTCAACTCTTCTCGTAAAATTAAGGATAATGACTAAATTATTATTTTCTCAAAATCCCGGTATGTATGTTTCCACACTGCACTGCTGCCGTTGTCTAAAATTCTATAGGCCGTGAATGGAATAACGAAAAATTACATATACATGTATGTGTTGAAGACCGCAATGCGCATTTATATTTTGAGGTGTGCAATGGTGGTCATTGTTTCTTGGAGCCGATATCCAGCAATTGCCGGTGAATTTCTACTACCTGCGGAATCAGCATTGCCGTACCGTCGTTGTGAATCACGAAGTCGGACAATGCAATTCTCGATGCGTCGCTCCATTGGTTGTTCATCCGCTGCCTGACTTCCTGCTCGGAAACATTATCCCGCAGCCTGACTCTTGCGATGCGCAGCGCCTCGGGGGCGGTGATGCAAATAATTTTATCTACAGTTTTGTAGGAGCCGCTCTCGAAGAGCAGTGCGGCTTCTTTCAGCACATAAGTCGCAGAATCGTGGCGCCGCATCCAGTCATCTGCATCCCGAATGACGGCCGGATGAATGATGGCATTGTATTGTGCAAGCAGGCCGGCATCGTCAAATACCTGTGATGCAATAAATCTGCGGTTCAATGTGCCGTCGGGCAGGTAAGCCTCATCACCGAGCAACTCCTTAACGGCGGTAATGATATTGCCATCATTCTGCAGAATTTCTTTAGCCCGGTCATCGGCATAATACACCGGGATACCCAGCGTGGCAAACAGCTTACACACCAGGGTTTTACCACTGCCGATGCCTCCTGTAATTCCCACGTGCAAAGCCATACGGTAAAGTTGCGCAATAAAAATTACATTCTGCAGACAATGGCAGTACGGGTTAATTTATAACCGCTTAGGATTGACTGCTCTTGCGGCTGAGAGCGTTTTTGGTGTACTCCATTGAAATGACAGCTTTTTCAATGCGCAGCTTCACATTGTTATCCACTTCAATCAGGTAAGTATCATCTTCCACTTTCAGCACCTTACCGTGTACTCCGCCGATAGTAACCACCTTATCGCCGGGTTTGATTTCGTTGACAAAATTTTTCTGCTCCTTCGCCTTTTTGGATTGCGGCCGTATCATAAAAAAATACAGGATTACGAAGAACAGCAGGAAAAATATAATGGTCGTATAGCTCGAACCGGAGGAAGATTCCCCTGACGGCGCCATTAATAACATGTTGATTAATTGCATAATATTTATTGTTTATCTTTTGGTACCACTACAAAGCCCTTAATTTTTATGCGGTTTTCGTTTGGAATTGTATTGGCTGTAATGGTAACTGTTTTATTGAAGGCATCTTTGCGGCCTTCGCTGTTATAGGCCACTTTGATAATTCCGCTTTCACCGGGTTTGATTGGTTCCTTCGGATAATCGGGAACGGTACATCCGCAACTGGCACGTGCGGATGAAATAATCAAATCGCTCTTGCCCGTATTGGTAAATTTAAATTCGGTGTTTGCAACTTCGCCCTGTATGATTTCGCCGAAGTCGTGGAAGTCTTTTTCAAATACCATGACAGGTGCATTGGCGGCATCGGCTGTTCCATCAGCGGTATTCGGATTCTGAATCAGGTCTGTATTCAATTTGCCGTCATCTCCCGCGGTACTTTGATCATTTTTACAGGAAAACAGCAACAGTGTGACTGTTACCATCAGCGGTATTATGCGTAAAATTTTAGTATTCATAACATGCAAATTTAAAATTTATTCGACTAACCCCCTGCCGGTCTTAATAATTTCCCCCGACGCCCGCAATTCCGTCATTATTTTATCCAGTACGCCATTAATAAATTCTTTGCTTTTGGGCGTGCTGTAAATTTTGGAAATATCCAGGTATTCATTGATGGTAACTTTTACCGGGATGGTAGGCAGATGAATAAATTCTGTAATGGCCATTTTCATCAGTATGCGGTCAATCATCGAAATGCGGTCCAGTTCCCAATGCTCCAGTTTTGCCTCCACCATTGCGTCGAATCGGTGGTCTTCCTGCATCGTTTTAATCAGCAGGCTGTGGGCGAAATTTTTTTCTTCATCGGTAATTTCAAAGTCAAATATATCCCGGTCGGTTTCCGGGTTATGCGGTATGGCTTTTAACACCTCAACAATCAGGTCGCTCACTATGAATTCGTCATCATTCCAGGTGGAAATGATATCCTCCATATGCTGATCAAAATATTCGTTCAGGTATAAAAACTTATGCAGGCAATTGTGAACGGCGGAGAAGTCCTCCTCACGGGTATGTTCTTGCTTTTTGGTATAATGCATATACCATTCCGCCTGTTTTAATTGCCCGTATATCAGCGTAACAATTTCCTCGTCGAGAAGCGTAGTCAGTTTTTCCCTGTTCAGGCACCGGCTGAAATGTTTGTCTGTTTTCAGAAATCCAATAATATAGTTGCGGGTAAATACCGTTGAGAAGTTCAGGTCGTCGGGAGTTGGGAGATACTTATTGCGCTTGCGATGCGCATCTTCTTCCACCTTTTCGGCGAGTTGCAGCAGGAAATACAGATTGTACAGCAAAGCCCTGAATGCATTGTAAATACTTGCATCCAGTTGCTTCACGGCATCGGTTGTATTGGTGTTTCCCGATTGCAAACACATATACAACACCTGCATCGTTTTGATGCGCAAGCCTCTTCTGCTCAACATTTCAATGAAACTTAGTTATCTCCCGGTCAAATGTATTACAAATTCCTGTTTAAAGCAGCAACTGCCGCAATGCGCTGTTCTGCCAGTTGAATTGCCGCCTGTTGGGTGGTAATTTTCTGCGCATCCGCCGCTTTAAAAATATCCAGGGTTCTTCCATATATGACCTCTGCCTTTTGATACGCCCGTTCGCGGTTGTAGCCTTCCAATTCCACATCGCAGTTAATCAGCCCGCCGGCATTAATCAGGAAATCGGGTGCGTAGAGAATATTGCGTTCTATCAGTCGCTGGCCGTGCTTTGTTTCGTTTTTCAACTGGTTATTGGCGGCTCCGGCGATAATGCTGCATTGAATTACCTCAATCGTATCGTCATTAATTGTGGCGCCCAATGCACAAGGCGCATAAATATCCATCGGCGTATTATAAACCCGGTCAACCGGGATAACGGTGACGTTAAATTCTTTAGCTATGGCTTGCACCCTGTCTTCGTGAATATCCGAAATCATGATTTCGGCGCCCTCTTTAGCGAGGTTGCGGACGAGATTATATCCCACATGGCCCACGCCCTGAACTAAAACCCTCTTTTTATTCAGGCTTTCGCTGCCGGTCTGATGTTTTACCGCAGCCTTCATGCCGAGGAAAGTCCCGTAGGCTGTTACCGGCGAGGGGTCGCCGCCGCCGCCGAGGTGCTCCGGTTTACCGGCCACAAATTCGGTGTGCATGGCGATGTATTCCATATCGCCGGTACTGGTGCCGACATCTTCGGCAGTGATGTATTTCCCATGCAGGCTGTCCACAAATTTTCCATACCTGCGAAACAGGGGCTCCCGGTTGGAGAGATTTTTTGAATCGCCGATAATCACCGCCTTGCCGCCGCCTAAATTCAAACCGCTGATGGCCGCTTTATAGGTCATACCCCGCGAAAGGCGCAACACGTCCACAATCGCCTCCGCCTCGGAAGCGTAATTCCAAAATCGGGTACCTCCCAGCGCAGGGCCGAGCACGGTATTGTGAATTCCTATAATTGCCTTGAGGCCAGAGGCGGGATCGGAACAAAACACCACTTGTTCGTGGTGCATTTCCTGCATGGATGCAAAAATTTCTCCTTTTTCTAACTGCATTTGATTTCCGGATAAAATGAACTTAACATTGAATTTCGGCGCAAAGATAAACCAATATTGCAGCCATAAAAATTATAGGCGGCATTGCTTTTATTCATTTTACTTTTGCAAGGTGAAACACCTGCGCTCGCTCAATAAATATTTCATAAAATACAAATGGCATTTTTTACTGGGGGTGCTCTTTGTCACTTTGTCCAATATCTTCAGCGTGTTGTCGCCGCAAGTAATCCGCAATGCCATTGACCTGGTAGTGGAAAATATTAAGTTGTATCAATCTTTCGACGGTTTTACGCTCCAGGAAAAGATTGGCGGAGTATTGAATGCGGGGCTGATTGTTTTTGCCGTGGTGTATATCGCCCTCTCGCTGTTGAAAGGCCTGTTTATGTTCCTGATGCGCCAGACGCTGATCATCATGAGCCGGCATATCGAATACGACCAGAAAAACGCACTGTATGCCCACTACCAGATGTTGACACCCGCTTTTTACAAGGTCAACAATACGGGCGACCTGATGAGCCGGGTGGCTGAAGATGTCGGCAGGGTGCGACAGTACGTTGGTCCGGCTATTATGTATTTCCTCAACCTGTTGGTGTTGTTCACCCTGGTGATTTGGGCAATGATCGACGTGAGCCCTCTGTTGACTTTATACGTACTGATTCCCCTACCCGTCTTATCGTTTTCTATTTATTACGTCAACCATATCATCGAGAGGCGCAGCGAACTGATACAGGCGCAATTATCGCACCTCACCAGCATCGCCCAGGAGACGTTTTCAGGTATCCGCGTCATAAAAGCCTATGCCCAGGAAAACAACCAGGTAAACTATTTCGATGAGCACAGCGAAATTTATAAAGCGAGATCGCTGGACCTTGCCCGGGTGGATGCGATGTTTCAACCCTTAATGGTGCTGTTAATAGGCTTAAGTACGCTGATCACGATTTTTATCGGCGGCTGGCAGGTGATGCAGGGGAATATTACCACCGGTAATGTCGCCGAATTTGTCATTTACGTGAATATGCTCACCTGGCCTGTTACGTCGCTGGGCTGGGTGGTATCCATTATTCAGCGGGCTGCGGTTTCCCAGCGGCGCATCAATGAATTTATGGATATAGAACCGGCCATACCGCAGGGAGAGGCAACTAATTTTAACGTCCAGGGAAAGGTGGAGTTCAGAAATGTGTCATTTACCTATCCCGATACCGGCATCGAGGCGCTGAAAGATGTTTCGTTTACGGTGAACGCCGGCCAGAAGGTGGCAATTATCGGCAGAACAGGTGCAGGCAAGACCACCATTGCCGATTTACTGGTCCGACTCTACAAACCGACATCCGGCAGCATACTTATCGACGACATTCCCATTGAGAACTACAGCCTCACCAATTTGCGCAACAACGTGAGTTATGTGCCCCAGGATGTATTCCTGTTCGGCGACACCATCCGCAATAATATAGCATTCGGTATGGCGGACGCACCGCTGGAAACCATCAGGGAGTACGCCCGGTTCGCATCAATCGACGAGGAGATATCGGGGTTCCCTAAGGGATACGACACCCTGATTGGCGAAAGAGGCGTCACTCTTTCGGGCGGGCAGAAACAGCGGATATCCATTGCCCGGGCATTTATCCATAACACACCGCTAATCATACTGGACGATTGTCTTTCGGCCGTGGACGCCAAAACAGAACAGGCCATTCTGCAGAATATGCAGCAGTTTATCCGATCCAAAACAGCCATTGTCATTACCCACCGCATTTCGTCTTTAATGGATTACGACCAGATAATTGTCCTTGATGAGCACCGCATCAGGGAAGCCGGAACTCATGAAGACCTGGTTAAACGCAAAGGCCTGTATTACGAAATACTGGAGACCCAGCGCACTGAAGACAGGCAGTGACGATTTTGCAATTTTTAAAATATTATTATATTTCGGAAGATTTTAAACTTAAACCCAAAAAAGAATTACTGTGGAGCAGGAGCATAAAAACCAGAATGACAGTGTATTTTCCAGGAAGATACGTGCAGGTAGAAGGAGGACGTATTTTTTTGATGTCAGGATGACGAAAGCCAAAGACTATTATCTCACCATTACCGAAAGCAAGAAGCGCATGGATAACAATGGCTACGAACGCCATAAAGTATTTATCTATAAGGAAGACTTCAATAAGTTCCTCGCCGAGATGACAGAAGCGGTGAATTTTATTAAGTCTAAAATGCCCGATTTTGACTTTGATTCTTTCAGCCATGTGTACGAACAGGATGAGCGCCGATCAGAGCACCCGGAGCCCGAAACCGGGCTGAACGAAACCACCGAAAGCAACACAGACACCACATCCGACAACACATCAAAAATCGAGAATGCCGGCGAAATGGAAAACCCTTCCAAAAATACCGACAACGAGGATCACGAGGACCTGAGGTGGTAAAGCCCGGCCAATTCCGGCAAGAGGGTTGGCTTCCTATAACAGTTCGATGGCACTGTCCGTACCGATTACGATACAATAACCCGGTTTCACCACATAGTGCAGATTGTATTGCGCAACCCTGCCGTGTTTTAATAAAATCCCCTGCATAGACCCCGATTCCGAAATACTGAAGGGCTTAATAAACATATCGGTTTTGAAATCGAGTTTGCGCTTCCCGTAAATCTTGTACAGCACCTCTTTTGCGCTCCAGTACAACATCAGTTGAAGTTTCAGGTCAACGTGTGTCAGTTGATTATTTTCTTCCCGGGACAAAAATTTATGGCGCAGGCCGCTGATATCCCGTGATTGTTCTTCGATGTCAATGCCCACTTCGCATTGCCCCGAAACGATAACGGCGGCATAGTTGTCCGTATGCGACAGGCTGATTTTAACGTCGTAATTGCCGAGATACGGCTTGCCCTGGGCATCGAACAGCAGTTCCACAAATGCATCGGTGCCGAGCAACAGTTTTAACAGATGCCTGCTGGCCAACCATGATAATCGCCGCACGGGGCTGCGTATGGATTCGAAGTATTGTTTTTCCCAGGCGCCAAATTGCAATTTGGGGATAAAGTAGCTCTCCGCCTCGGTAATATGCCATACCGCAAAGGTCAATCCCTTAAATGACGTGTTCCGGTATATCTCAGGCATAGTGTAAATTATTTTTCAAAACCGGTATTCCGGGGATTTTTTTTTGCATCTCTGTCAAACATGTGCTACATTCACATTCTGTTACCAACAAACCTAAGATTATGATACGATTATTTCGCTTTGTTCGACCACAGGAAGACTTTGTGGTTATTAAAGTTCCGGCAGAGGTAAAAGGGAAATTAGTAGAAATCATCATCAATGAAAAAGCACCCGATAAAGACACCGCAATCAATGCCGAAGATGCCTTACTTATGGATACCAAAGAAGATGAATTAAAAGTAATGGACAAAATCCGCAACCAGATTCCCTTTTGGGATATGTGATTACTTAAAATTCTCGTTGAACACCACCTGCATTTTCACTGCCCTGTCTTTAAAGTACTTGTTCCAGTCGGCTAATTCCCATTCAGGCATAATATCCCGGTTCAGCGAAAGTATCATCCTGGAATCACCGGGTAAAATTTTATAATTAACTGCATTTTCCGAAAACATATCGAAGAATGTTTCCGCTTCGGCGGCATTGTCGAATGGCAATGCGGAAATATCCACGATATAGGAGTCGCTCAATGCCACATTGACGGGCAACTGAATTACGAAATCCGTTCCTATACTCGCCTCAACAGGGTCGGATGCGGCAGCCGAGGAAACTTGTATCATACTTGCAGTCAATACCACAATGGCTAAGATCTTTTTCATACTGATAAATTGTACCGCTAAATTAATATAATTATCCTATTTCCCCATTGGCATAATCATCCACATCGGCCAGCAGTAACTTACTGTTGGTAAAGCGGGCTTCCGCTGTTGCAACCAGGATGGTTTCCGATACATGGAGTACGGCAGTAGTACGCAAGCTTCCGTCGGCGCCGGTTTCCGATTTTCCGGTAGCGGTGAGCAGGCCTTCTGCAACAGGTCTCAAAAAACGCACATGCAAAGATTTCGTTACGATAAAATGACGGTCGTTTAATGTGGCTGCGGAAAAATAAGCGGCATCGTCCAGGAATTTAGTGTAAATAGCTCCGTGCAGGCTCTTCCCGGCGTGAAAAAAATTGCCGGTCACTTGCCAGCGGATAACGCAACTGCCCGGCGCCAATTCCATGCGGACACCATTAAATAATTGATTAATGGGTGCACAGAGAAACATGTGTTTCAGCCGCCGGTAATGCGCATTTTGCATTGCTATTATTTTTTTAAAACCAACCCCGAAATTGTCTCCGCATCATTGCGCAATTGTACCAGATACACACCGGCAGGAAAATCACGCAGACTGATAGTCGTGAAATCACCGGCAGTAACGGTGGTAAATACCGCCCGCCCTTCCAGGTTAAATACGATAATTTCACCGGGCACAGAGTGCGGATATGAAACAACCAGGTAATCTCCAGCGGGATTGGGATACAGCTTAAGCGTACTATGGGTTGGGATACCGGGAATGGATACCCCCGCTTCCGCTTCAAAAATATGAATGCCGCCTCTTACATTGCCGGTAATAAATTCCAGTGATGTGTCGCCGTTAATATCATAACCAAACAAGGAGGAACGGAATCCCGGCACATTATCGAGAAACATCGTATCCCGCTGGTGGAATTCACCCAAAAGGCTTTCTTCAATTTCGTCGTACAAATAAATAAACCCATAAAATGACCCCACGGCCAATCGCATGAGCCCGTCGCTTCCGCGGAACATAAACGGCGCACTGTACCCTTCGAAACTACCGGGTTTTCTCACATCCACTCCGCCCCAATTCTCACTGGACAAGCTAAAAGAAGGCGCAGTCAGTGTACCCGTATTTTGATAATAATTTAAAATACCCTGCGATTTACCGGCAATCAGGTCCAATAATCCATCGCCATTTACATCGAACAGGCAGGGGACTGAGAATCCGCCCACATCGATGGATTGATAATTAAATACAGGTGGATTAAAGGTTGCGGCATTTCCCGGCCCGGCGGTATTTTCAAGAAATATGAATGTGCCGTCGTACATGCCGATGAATAAATCCACATCGCCATCGCTGTCCAAATCCGCCGGGAAAGGCGTCAGGTCGCTGATTAAATACTCGCCCAGACCGGCGTAATCATCGGTGAAAAATTCGTATTGCGGCAGTGTTGCCGTTCCGACATTTTTATAAAGCCACATGCCATAGCGCTTGATATTGGAGGGGTCAAATGTATTGGAAACACCGATCAAAATATCTTGAAGGCCATCTGCATTAAAATCGAAAAATACAGGTTTTGCATTGGCGCCGGCATCGACAATGTGTTCGCTCAGCAGTGCATTAGTCCGGTATTCAAATCTAAATGTATCGGCATCGCCGATGTTTTCGTAATACCAGATATTCTCCACATTCCAGCTATTGCCGAAATCGTTGGGCGCTATCAGCAAATCCCGTTTGGCGTCATTATTAAAATCCATTAAATACGAGGCCGGGAAAGTCGCCAATTTCGCGGGGAAATCGTACATGGGAAACAGAGTATCCTTCCATATCATATTTGCGTAATCCGCACTGCCCCCATTTTCATAATACACCAGGTTGTCGCAGGAGACATCGCCGAGTATCATATCCTTGTCGCCGTCATTATCCTGGTCGTACACGAGGATATTGGAGCCGACATGCATTCGCGAGTGTTCGTACTCTTCGGTATGGCCGCCGATACAACTAATACCCAGTTCCGCTCCTGAACAAACAGCGCCTTCATTGATTTTACCCCAGCAATAATCTTCGATGTGATATATCACGCTATCGCAACCGTACCCCAGTTCCACACTGCTGTTTTTGTAATATCTAATCAAAGTACCCGCAACGGCAAATGCTAAAATATCCATATCTCCATCGCCATCCACATCGTCGAATGCACAGATATCGGTTCTCGCAGTATAAATGGGTATCTCAATAGTGGATGTATAAGTGAGCTTGGGTTTGTACAGTTCGAAAACAATCGTTCCGCTTTCAATTTTACCTTTATACAATACCGTGCCTCCGTTTTTATAGGCTAAAAAATCGGGTATATCATCGCAATTAAAATCGTGCAACAATGCCCAGTCATCGGCAGGTGGAAAATTATTTTCATAAGCAGGTGCATATGTAAATGCCGGCGCATCCGCACCGCCGGTATTTATAAATACCAGGTGCTTGTAGGAACTGCCATCGTAAACGTATAAGTCGTCTTTACCATCCTGGTTGATATCGATGGAAGAAAACTGAGGTGTATTTAATCCGCCGCATAAAGGTAATTGCATCGCTCCGTCTTCGGAATTGAATACTATGTCCTGGCTCAGGATGTATTGCCCGGAAGCATAGATTGACAACCCCATAAAGAGTATAATAATACTGCGCATTACAATTTCATTATTTTGTGTACTTCACGTACGCCGTTATCGAGTGTCACCACCAGTAAATACAAACCCGGCTTCACCGATTCGAGATTTAATTCCACCCGGGTACTGCGTGGCAACATCGTTTGAATAACTGCGCCTGAAACGGAGATTACGGAAACTACGGCAATGCTTTGCGACGATGCAATGCCCAACATGTGTTTCACGGGATTTGGATAGACAATCACTTGCGGGGTATGTATCTGCGCAACAGCATCGAGTGTGGATTCTTCCTTGTACAGCGATATACCACCCCTGTAGTTGCCGGTCAGCAATTCGGGGATACCGTCATTATCGATATCCCGGAAATCCACATTGGCATATTCACCTTCATCAATTCCCGAGAAACTACCGGTGATAAGCGTAAATGCACCGCTCCAATCGGCAGATGGCTGATAATAATATATGGTTCCCGATTCGCTGCCCACCAACAATTTCCAACTTGCGCCATCCCGGAATAAAAACGGTGTGCTGTGGCCGGTCAGTAACCCGGGAGTGCGCACATCCACATTGCCCCAAAATTCACTTATCAAGGTAAAGGCGGGCATTCCCGGCGAGCCGGTATTTTCGTAGTAATTCAGGTTGCCGTTTTGTTCGCCAATAATCAAATCCGGCAAACTGTCATTGGTAATATCCATAACAAAAGGCGCCGAAGCGATGCCCACATCAATACCTTTATAAAATGCTTCCTGCAATACAAAATCCGCACTGCCGCCCGCCGGCGCTATATTTCTGAAATAGTGCAATGCGCCTGTTTGCTCACCGATCACCATATCCGTGTTCCCGTCGTTATCCATGTCGTAAAATGCGGGTTGTATGTTTATAAAATCATAGGCTGACAACCCGGCAAAGTCCCTGGTGATCAATGTAAATGCCGGCGTATCCACCGCACCGGTATTTTCGTACAGGGCAAGTGAAGAAGTAAAATCACCCGATGCAAAGTAACCGTAATTACCGATTACAATATCGATTAATCCATCCTGGTTATAATCGAAAAATGCGGGATGGGCGCCTTCGCCAACATCAATCATATCGCTCACTAAAAACGAGTCGGACTGGAAGGTAAACAAATACGCACCGTCGGCAGCTTCGTTTTTGTAAAACCAGACATTTTTAAAATTTTCCGAATATCCTTTTTTGTTGGGCGCTACAATCATGTCTTTCTTTGTATCATTATCCACGTCGATTAAAAATGGAGCTGGGAATGTGGGGAGGTCCACCGGCAGATCGTACACCGGAAATGTCGTATCCTGTCCGGTAATAATTGCGTATTCCGCATCGCCTCCATTGGTAAGCGCATTCAGGTTATTAAAGGAGAGGTCGCCCAAGACAATATCAATGTCATTATCCAAATCGGCATCATAAGCGAGAAATGTAGAGCCTGCATGTAATCCGGAACGCTCTCCGTGCAATTCAGAGCAAAGTGTGTCCAACGTTACCGACTTATCAATCCCGCTTTCGTAAAAATTTCCCCAACACGATGTAATCAGTTCCAGGCTAAAGGTGCCACAGGGCTGCCCGGTTTCAATTTGCCTGTTTTCAAAATAATCGACAAATCCGCCTGCCGGCCTGAAGTTCAGGATATCGGGATCGCCATCCATATTCACATCCACCACTGCAGGAATATCAATCACTCCGACGAAGATATCAAAGTCTGTCCCGGCTGAGTTGTATTTCATCTTATCAATCTGCTCCACATAACTCAATGTAGATCCGGACAACACCGAATAATAGACCTTGATGCCATTGTCGTAAGAAGTAAAAATATCGCCTACGCCATCGCAGTTCACATCGTTCATCACCACAAAGTTTTGCATCGGTGGAAACAACCCTTCGAAAACAGGCGCATATACGTAATCCGTTACGCCGGGCGTGCCATTGTTTATAAAGGTAAGCGCCTTGTCGCCGGTGCGATCGAAGACCAGCAGATCATCGATGCCATCCCTGTTCAAATCAAGTGCCCAGAATTGCGGGTTATTCAATCCTCCCGCGAAGGGGAACACCGCGAATTCGCCATTTTGTTTTACCTGTGTAAACGGGTCGTGCACATAATTCTGTGAATGAGCGACAGCACAAATGCCGCATGCGAAACCTATTAATAATCTTCGAAACATCGTTGTAAATTTACTAAACACTCCATGTGTTTTGGATAATACCCCCGATTATTGCACAAATAAGATACGGGTTAAAACG
The DNA here is from genome assembly GCA_964492065.1 of uncultured Chitinophagales bacterium. Lineage (GTDB taxonomy): Bacteria > Bacteroidota > Bacteroidia > Chitinophagales > BACL12 > JADKAC01. The sequence continues at coordinate 112,424 of CAZBHH010000003.1, forward strand.
GATAGCCGATTGCGAAATTGAAAACCGGTTTTTTCTCGGGAAGAATGACGCCTTCTTCAGCGAATGCCCTTCCCTGCGGGCCATCCATACCGGGATCGTAGAGCGGGTAAGCCCAATCAAACCTGAAGATAAAATAAGTGAGGTCGAGCCTGATGCCTGCGCCCGGGCCAACGGCCAACTGGTTTAAGAAAGTGCTGAAGTCGAATTGTGCCGCCGGCCTGAACACATCTTCACGGATAGACCAGATATTGCCGATATCGCAAAACAAGGCGCCCTGCAGAATGGCGATGATTTTAAACCTGTATTCCAGGCTCATAACAAACTTGATATCGGATGTCTGGTCTTCCAGTTTCGGAACAGCCACATTGTTTACGATATCATAGGGAAAATACCCGCCCGGTCCCATCTTGCGTATCGGAAAAGCCCGGATATCATACGGCCCTCCGACATAAAATTGTTTCACGTAGGGATTTACCACCGAGTTCCAGTACGGGACGGCAATGCCAAAATCCGCCCGCATGGCTATTTTATTGTTGTCGTTAATTTTAAAGAGCGGCCGGTAATCGAGTGCCAGCTTTACGTAATTGGAAAACGGCAATCCCGCAATTTTATAGGGCGGATCCGGTGTGCTCGTGGCGCCGAAAATGTCGGTTTGCGGATCGAACAGCGCATTGCCTAAAAAGAACAATGTTCCCGCCAATTCAAAAGTACCTCTGAAATATTGCGTAAATGCTTTTGTTTCGGCCTGGAACTGGTTATAAATATAGGTAACATTCGGCGCCATGATCAACTGCTCCTGGTAACTCTGCTTCAGGAGAAAATTCTCATCCAGAATGGAATCAAACTCAGCGGTGCGATAAGGCACCCTGACAAAATTGATATCGATGGGATAAATCAGGAACTGCTTTTCTTTAGTACCTTCATACCGTTCACTGCCATAGCGAAACGAAGTGTTCAGGCCCGTATATAACTCACGCCTGTCCAGGTAGCCGAACTTGAGCGAAGTAATTGTTTTGGGATAATAGGATTTAGGCGTATAAATATTCAGCGGCCAGAAAAACCGCGGCAGCGTCAGGCTGATATCGGCGTTGAACTCGGTGGTATTCAATGCGACGACATCCTCGGCGAATTCAGTTTCAATACCGGTATAAATATTAAACCGCAGCAGGTCGAGTCGCTTCAACGTATTCTTCTGCGCAAGTGTCAGACCGAGATAGGTTCCCAACAGGTAATCCGAGGTGGTACTTGCGTTGAGTTCGTAAAACACTTCGCGGTGTTTCAACGGTTCCAACTTCAGGATAATATCCAGATACCGGAAATTGCTGTCGGCGCCCACCTCCACCGGCGTAATTGTCGCAAACTTAAAGATGCCGAGATTTGCGAATGCGCCTATGGTTTGCCGAGTGGCGCTCAGCGAGTAATAATCATTCTCATAAAAGAAAATATTGTTGACAATACTCTTGTTGGTGTAATACTTCCTGGATTCGATAATAGAGAATTCAGTTCTCACCTCTTTTTTGCGTGACCTGTCTGCATAAAGAACCGTATCGACTGCAATATCCGTATTAAAATCTTTTGTCGCATTGGGATAAATATAAATCTCCCGGATTTTATACCGGTAATGCATTGTATCGCCGGGCGGATTGGCAATATGTATATAAATATCAAATGAATCCACTCCCGATGAAGTGTCCACCTTAAAAGTGATATAATCCGGGATGAATTGATAATACCCATTGGAAGTGACATAGTCGCTTATCCGGGTGCGTTCGTACTTTAAAAAATCCACATCAAACCGCTTGCCCTTCGCCAGTTTGCTTTCAACCGGAATGGACATCACGATGCGATTCAATTCACTTTCAGGTATTACATAGGTGATATTGCGTATCCTGTTTAATGTGTTCAGATCGAGGGCATAATTTACAGTGCCCCTGCGGTTGTTAGCATTGTAATCGACGGTATAATTTATCTCGCTGTCAAAATAACCGCGGTTAAACAGATAATTTTCCATCCGCGTCATTGTTTCCTCAATCAATGCGCTATCTACCAGACTCGGAGGTTCACCCCATTTTTGAGTAAGTGTACTTCTCAACCTGCTGCTGTCTTTAAATACCTGCATTGCACCAACCACTTTTTCAAGGTTAATGAACAACCACCTTTTGTCGTCGGTATAACTGAGTACCGAGTCGAATCCCGAAGTGCCCATATTGTACAACCACAATTTTGTGGGATATACGCCGAGTATTTTTTTATTTGGCTTGAGTTTACTTAAACCCTCCAGATCAGACGACAGCGAAGTCAACGGCGGGTCGATATTCTGCGGATCGTTAATTGTTACAGTAGATTCCTTGTACAAGTATTCGCCATCCGCCAGATTAAAGGTATTGCTGCAACCAAACGCCGTTAACATCAGGCCTGTACATATTGCCCGAAGAACGTAGCTTTGTATGTGATGCTGAGCGCTGCGCAATTAAAAAAATTTCAGAGTCTTAAACTTAAAAAATACCGTCAAAAGTATGGTGAATTTTTAATTGAAGGCGACAAACTGGTGTTGGAAGCCCTAAACGGGAAAGCGGGCTTACAGCATATTGTGGCGACTGAGGAGTGGCAAGCCGAATACCGGGGGGAAATACCCGCCGGCGTTTCCGTGATTACTGCACTGCCTCACCAGATTGCCAGGATATCCGCAATGAGCACAGCCCCTCCGGTATTAGCGGTAATGAAAATTCCTGACCCGGAGGTACCACAGGAAGTGGATGCCGGCTGGATAATAGCGCTCGACGGCATCCGCGATCCCGGTAACCTGGGAACCATTCTGCGCACCGCCGAATGGTTTGGCATACAACACATTCTTTGCTCGGAGGATTGCGCCGACTGTTACAACAGCAAAGCGGTACAAGCAAGTATGGGCGCTATATTGCGCATGCCTGTGATATATATCCCGCTCCTGGAAACATTAACCGCATTAAAATTGCCCGTTTTTGCAGCGAGTTTAAACGGCGCTCCCTTGCAGGAAATAACCCTGCCGCAATCCGGTGTCCTGCTAATCGGCAGCGAATCGCACGGCATTGAGAAGTCATTACTTCAAATCAGCGATTGCACGGTAACTATTCCCCGTCGCGGCAAGGGTGAATCGCTGAATGCCGCAGTGGCCTGTGGCATTATCCTCTCCGCAATTTACCGCTGATTTAATTGTCGGGCTTTATATAGATATTCGGATCTTCGCCTTCATACTTCGGTTTATTCACCGGGGGCTTGTCCAACACCCTGTCAAAGACTTTATCCTGGAATATCCACATCCCTGATTTCTTGTCAAACTTAAATCCCTGGTAGGTGCCATCGGGAATATAGGTCATATAAATCCCTTCCGACATCGGGTTCTCGGGACGCAGATAATCAAAAATAATCATATCGTATTCCGGGTCGTAATTCATCGTGGGCGATGCGTCATCTTTATATTCGATTAACACCCGCTGCTTAGTCAGCGTGTCAGACATATAAAAAACAGGCAATCCAAACTGCGGCGCACCGGATTCGTCAAACCATAACACATCGGCAATTTTCCGAGTTGAAAAATCGTCCACACCATCCCAGCCGAACAACAGGTAATAGGTTTGTACCCCGTTTTTTATTTCATGCATGTTGTAATAATAAGCGCCGTACCAGTTGTCTGCATTGAGCGCTGCCGCTTCGGCATTTTTTACAAACAAACTCATATCTATCATCGGAAACAAAGTGAGTTTGGTATTGTGCATCTGAATTGCACCGTAATACCGGTAGGTATTGTCCTTTAATTTTAAGGGAAAGGTGAAAATGCGAAACGCATTGTTTTCCGGATACAACACGTTGATCATCGTCTGCGAATCTAACGGGAAATAAAAAGAATTATCTGGCTTAAGCGTTTTTACCAGGGTGCGCACCATTTGCACCGCAGCGTGTTCTCGGATACTCCAATCCTTGCTTAAGGCCAGGGAATCTCCGAGCATGCGCAGTGTGTCCTCGTACAGTTGCATTTGTAACAAATCGCCGGGGGCAATTTTTGAAATTTGTCCCTGTGAGATTGCCAGGTTGAATGCAAACAAAATTGAGACGGTAATTCTCTTCATGCGTTATGGTGTAATCCCTGCATTTAATGAATGATGCGCTCAATTATTGTGTAGCATGGCGGTATTTCTAACCGATGGCTTCGATTACCATTGCCGAAGCTCCGCCGCCGCCATTGCAAATACCGGCACATCCGTAACGTGCGCCTTTCTGCTTCAATACACTCAACAAGGTAATCACAATACGGGCGCCGCTGGAACCGAGCGGGTGGCCAAGCGATACGGCGCCGCCAAACACATTGGTTTGCGCATGTGCAATTCCCAGCTCTTTCATATTTGCAAGAGCTACCACGCTGAAGGCTTCATTTATTTCGAAGTATTCGATATCCGAAATTTTCAAACCGGCTCTTTCAATGGCCAGAGGCATGGCTTTGGCCGGAGCGGTTGTAAACCATTCAGGCGCTTGTTGAGCATCGGCATAGCCAATGATTTTTGCAAGCGGTTTAATGCCCAGTGCCTCCGCTTTTTCCTTGCTCATCAAAACCAGAGCCGAGGCGCCATCATTGATATTCGATGCATTTGCGGCGGTGATTGTCCCCTCCTTTTCAAATACCGGTGCGAGTGTAGGCACTTTATCGAACTTCACTTTTGAATAATCTTCATCCTCGGCGATAACGATGGGATCGCCTTTCCGCTGCGGTATTTCCACCGGCACCACTTCCTGGTTAAACCATCCGTTTTTCCATGCCTCAGCAGAGCGGCGATAGCTTTCGATGGCGTAATTGTCCTGATCTTCACGACTGAAATTATACTGTCGGGCACATGTCTCACCGCAACTGCCCATATGTTTATCGCCATAGGGATCCCACAATCCGTCTTTGATAATGCCGTCTTCTACCTTGCCGTGACCGAGTTTGGCGCCAAAGCGCTCTTTCATCAAATAATACGGCGCATTGCTCATGCTCTCCATTCCGCCGGCCAAAACAATATCGCATTGACCCAGTTGAATGGCCTGTGCGCCGAACATCAATGCCTTCATTCCCGAAGCGCAAACTTTATTAATAGTAGTTGACGGAGTAGTCTCCGGCACTCCTGCTGCCAACATCGCCTGGGTAACCGGCGCCTGGCCGATGCCTGCACTGATAACATTACCCATTAACACTTCCTGGATATCACTGCTTTTAATTCCGGCTCTCTCAATTGCTGCCTTCATGGCAATGGCTCCCAATTGCGGAGCGGTGAATGGCAATAAGCCGCCTCCGAATGCACCTATGGGCGTTCTCGCTACGGATACGATATACACTTCTTTCATGCTCTGATTTTTTTTGATTAACTGTGCAAAGTTAAGATTCGTTTAGTAAGGGTTTACCATCCATTGACAATTAGAGGTAACCAACCTGTTGCCACATGTGTGTATCCGCCGGTAATTTTATTTCTTAAATCCGCTGATCTGCGCATCAATGCTGTATTTCCCGGGCCCAATTATCAGGAATGTGAGAAAAATGAACATCAGGTTCAACGGATAGGAAAAACTGTCGCCGGCCTGGTAATCCGAATATACGACAATGAACATGACGAATGCCATCAGGATAACAGCCGGGCGGGTAAACAATCCCAAAATGAGAAATACGGAGCCAAAAAATTCGGCGAATGCCGCCATAAACCCCCAAAATACCGGGGCAAAATGAATTCCGATAATTTCGATTGCACCCCCGAGATCTTCCCACATACCGGGGTTGGAGATTTTGCGAAACCCGTGGTGATAAATAAAGGAAGCCCCAACGGCTACCCGAAATAATAACAGACCAAGATTTAAATACGTCGCATTTGCATTAAATAAAAACCGCTTCATTTCTGTTGATTTAAAAAATTTATAAAGGAACAATCAATTCGTAATACAAGGCGCCATAGCCGCACCAAATCCCCAGTCCGCCCCTGATATTTGTCGCTGCAATCGTCACCGAAGTAAAGGGTCCGTCGGAGCCGTAATCCGATTCCAGAGTGCGCCAAAAATCAAAGCTGGCGTAATCAATGGTGGTCCATCGCAAACCGACAGTATCGCCTTTCCAGTAGTAACCGTAGGTGTCCGGGTCATAATTCTCGCCGGGTTCTATCACCCTGGGTATGGGAAATTCAAAAGTCTGCCCGTTGAAGAACAAATCATCCGTCACCGAGCTGATGTCGGGTTGATATCCATCGTTATTTCTACTTGTAAACATGCGGTAATAGTTGCCCGGTGCGGCGGGGTCGCTGAGCATGCCATAACAGCGCACCAGCGAATCGTTTGCCGGATCCACTTCGCTTGCCGGCCTGTAATACATACTGTCAATAGCCACTAATTCCGGGATCCGGGTCGATGCAGTCAGCGTGTCTTCACCTGCAATTATCAGCAGCGAATAAGTCTTGCCAACAGCGCCGACAAACGCCGGAGTACCGCTGAGAATGTCGGGCACTGTATAGAGGCAGGCGTTGTAAGCGTATTCACCCGTAATGGAATCGACGGTTATTCCCAGCACATCCGCAAGCAGAGGTTTCAAAGCTTCGGGTAAATCCTCCAGGCAATATTCAGTGAGTGTAACAGAAACATCGCCATCGCTTACAATTACGGTAGCATCATTAACAAAATAATTATCCAAGGCGCCCAGGTCTATCTCGCCGTAAAACGGTATGGTGCGTGTCAGGCTCACGAATGGTGGCTGGTCATTTTCAATAAATCCCTCCACCACAATTTTGGGTTCGGCCACCGGCAGTTCCAGCGTAATATCCGTCTCACATGCTGTGAATAACAGACAGACAACCGAAGCGATATATACCGTGCGCAGCATAGCTTAAAATTTAAAATTCCAGGTTATGGATGGCAGGATGGGGAATATAGACACTTTCTTGGCCTGCACGCTCACATTTCCCTCACTCAAATCCCCCTCGATATCCGTATAAATAAAATAGGGATTTTTTCTTGAATACACATTGTAAACAGAAAAATTCCAATTCGATTCAAACTTTTTACCCGGCTTATTTTTCAGCGTAGCCGAGATATCCAAGCGGTGATAGGGTTCCATTCTGTACCCGTTGCGAGGGCCGTAGTCGGTATGCAATTCCCCTTCCACAACATAAAAACTTTCGGCGATGGTGGTGGATTGGCCGGTGGCATACACAAAGGTGGATGCAAACGACCAGCGCTCCGTTACATCGTACACGGCAACGACTTCTATATCGTGGATGCGATCGTATTTAGTGGGAAACCAGTTATCGCCGGTACTCAAATCGGGAAATTGTCGCTCGGTTTTCGACAATGTATAACCCACCCATCCCGTAAATTTACCTTGTGCTTTTTTCAGAAATAATTCCACACCATAAGATCTGCCGATGCCAAATACAAAATCATTTTCGATATCAGCCGTCAATTGCGGCACATATGAATCGGCAAATTCTATCTGGTTTTCCATCTCTTTGTAATACACTTCTACCGATGATTCAAGCATATTGTCGAGAAAGTTTTTAAAATATCCCAGCGAGTATTGAACGCCCCGTTGCGGTTGCACCATTGCCGTACTCGGTACCCATAAGTCGGTGGGCAGTGTAGAAGTACTGCTGCTCACCAGATGAATGTACTGACTGGTTAGCGCCAGGCCGGCTTTGATACTGGAATTCTCATTGATAATATACCGGGCATGGATTCGCGGTTCCAATCCCCAATAGTCTTTAATGGGTTCGCCTGCCGCATAATAAATGGTGTCCACCGGGATATGCGTTACGGGATCCACCTCGACGAAATTATAAGGCCCTGCCTGAAGAAAGTAACTCATGCGCACACCGGCATTAATTTTCAGCAATGGCCCCAGGTTAAATTCATCTTGTACATACAGGGCAGCCTCGTGCGCATATTTTTGGTTGAGCGTATCGGTACTGAACTCCGTATCGCCCGATTTGCCTTGTGCAGAATACGGTGAAAAGCGGTGAAAAATATAATTGACGCCGTACTTCAACATGTGGTCGGCATTGAGGTAATAATCGAAATCCGTTCGCAAATTCCAATCACGCACACCGCTGAATAAGGTAAAACTAAAATCGTCATAAGCGCTGGCCACCTGGAAATTGTAATCGTTGTAGATCGCGGAGACATTCATAAACAGCTTATTGGAGAACAGGTGGTTCCACCGCACGGTGGCTGTTGCATTTCCCCAGGGTATTTCCACATTAAAATCGTCGTCCGGTGACCGGTAGGTAAACACATCTCTGCCGAAATAACCGCTCAGAAACAGCCTGTCTTTGTCGGTGAATTTGTAGTTTATCTTGGTATTTAAATCGTAGAAGTAATACCGGTTGCCGGCGAAATCTGTATTTTTAATAAACGGCGCAATCAATACATCCGCATAAGTGCGCCGGGCCGAAACGATAAAGGATGCCTTGTCTTTTACAATGGGCCCCTGCAGGGTGAGCCTCGAAGCTATCAGGCCGATGCCGCCCTCTGCCTGGAATTTTTGGTTGTTGCCGTCTTTCATCTGCACATCTACCACGCTGCTGAGCCTGCCGCCATATTGCGCCGGCATTCCTCCTTTCACGAGCGTTACATTTTTAATGGCATCGGAATTAAACACGCTGAAGAACCCGAACAGGTGGCCGGTATTATAAACGACTGCCTCGTCCAATAAAATTAAATTCTGGTCGGGGCCGCCGCCTCTGACATAAAAGCCGCTGTTCCCCTCGCCTGCCCCACCCACTCCCGGCAGCAATTGCAGCGTCTTTAAAATATCGGTCTCGCCGAAGATGGCGGGAATGGTTTTAATTTGTTCGATACTCAAATCCACCGTTCCCATATCGGTATTGCGAATATTCTCGTCCTTTGCTTCGCCCGATATCACCACCTCATTGAGAATATTCTTTAATGCAAGGGTAATATTTATCCGTTCATCCTGTTGTAAATTAATCTCCCTGCTCACTACTTCATAGCCCACATACGAATAATTGAGTGTGTAATTTCCTTCGGGTAGGGTGATAGAATAAAAACCGTAAATATTGGTTACCGTTCCGGTGGGATTTTCGCCCTGTATGAATACACTGGCGCCGATGAGGTCTTCGCCGGAAGCCGCATCTTTGATATAACCGCTTACCGTGTATTTATTCTGGCCGGCCAGTGCGAGCGGTGCCAAAATTGCGAAAGCCAACAGAAGTGGTGATAATTGTGTTCGCATGGCTCTACTCTATATTTTTTTCAACATCTGTCTTTTAAGTGTATCATACCTCCGGAAAGCACATTTTCACTAACCGTTGAGAATTTCACCGCAGGCATTCACAATGCACGTTTTCAGATTTCCGGATTGTTGCCCAAAACAAGTATCCGGCAATTTTAGTTTGCCACATTGCTTTCTGGCACACTGATGCCCTGTTTTTGCAGGTATTAAACATAAATAGTGAATTTCCAGTCAGCGGCGTGGCGAAGATAGGGCAATGACGCTGCAATTTTCATACTTTAAACAAATTTTAATACACCTCCATATCGTTTTAATTCCCACGGCAATTTTGAAGCGCTTTGATTGAACCGCTATTGCAATACCGCAACACGATAAGCGCACGCCTGTTGCCGGTCATTGAACTCAAAAGCTACCTGTGTTTGTAAATTAAATTGCAGAAATGCCCCCATTACGTGAAATATCATCCGGTCGATTGGAAATCAGTTTTCTTCGCCGCCGTAAAACTGTGTGGGTTTACGGTTTTTCAAATACCCTTCAATCTTTTGAATCAGTACCTCCCTGCCGGTAAACCCCTGGCTGACCGGCAGCACCTGGCCATCCATCTGCAAAAAAACGGCAGGCAGCATTTCGACATGCAGGTCTTCGGCAATAATAAATTGCGCCTCAGTAACCTTGACATTTAAATCCTGTCGCATTTTTTTTCGAATAATTTCCACATCCATGTCAAACTGCCCGGCGCATAAGTCGAATACCGCATCCGACTGCGGGTAATTGCCGTCGTAAAAAATGGCGTGTTGCATACAATGCATAAATTCCAGCGCATTCTCCGGTTGATACAGGCTGAAAACGTACAAGGCTACTGCACAATCCCTCGAATCCAAATGGGTACTGTCGTCTTTTAACAGGCCGTTTAAAAAATCCGGACCGAATGCTACCCCTGTTTTTGATTCCACTGCCGTATAATCCGCTACGAGGTAGGGCAATAACACATCAATGGTATTTGCATTTTCATTGGAAGCAAAGCCTGAAGAAATCACCGAGAAGTCGGTTTTGTTTTGGAAATACTTCTGCACTTCCATCATCTCTGCATTGGCGCCGTAGCACCAGGCGCAAAGTGCGTCGGTTACATACACGATGACCGGGCGCTTTCCCGCTTGTGAAAAACAGGTATGCGCTGAAATCAAAACTGCCAATAAAACGATTACCGGCTTGCGATTAGAACATTTCATGTAATTCCTCCGAGTATAAAATTAAGTGGTTTATGTGGGCGCCTTTCAACAACGGCGGGTTGGTTTGTCTATTTTGCATACGGGCCTGCAATGATCAATGCCGCAGTTTCTGATCTCTTATTCGTCGCTATCCGCATGTTATACACACCGGCGGCAAGGAGCAAAGGTAAATCCGGTATGCGCACTGTATTGATCTGCGCATCCGAATAGCCGGGCTGCATCGAGAACACTTTTCTTCCGCCGACTTCAAAAATTTCGATGCGTGCATCCGCAGTCAGTGTATCATAAATGACAATTTTCAATTCCGACTTGACCGGGTTGGGAAATGCGCTGAACAGGATTCCACTGTTTTCCGGCTGAAATCCCTGCAGAATTAACCGGGCGAGGAACAAGTTGGGTATGCCCCACCCCATGCGGTTATCCGGTGTCAGTGCAAGAGATGCACTTTGTTTTAATGCCGACATGATCTCCATATTGGATTTGCCCGGGAATGCCTGCCATAAAATGGCTGTTGCTCCGGCTGCAAGCGGCGAAGCGTACGACGTGCCGCTACCGATTGCCGGATAGCCGTCAGGACTTAACACAGCGGCATTTCCGCCCTGGGTAGCAATATCGGGTTTGATGCGCCCGTCGGCAGTGGGCCCGACAGAACTGAACAGCGAATACCGCCTGTCGCCATCCACTGAGCCGATGGTAAATACACTGTCGCCATCCGCCGGGGCGCCGATGTAATGCCAGGGATCATTGGCGTAGTTGCCGGCGGCTGTACAAACGATAATTCCCTTACTCGCCGCCATGTCCGCCGCCCTGGTGATGACCGTCGTATTCCCATCCAGGTCGGCATAGGTGTGATTTTCTCCGGGATTGTCAAACTCGGTATAACTCAATGAGGAATTGATAATATCCGCTCCAAGGAAGTCGGCCTGCTCGGCTGCTGCCAGCCAAAAATGCTCTTCGGCCACCAGTTCGCTATCCGCTATTTCAGTTCGAAACAAGTAATATTTTGCGTCCGGCGCCGCACCTACATAAATGCCCGGCATGTCCGCAGCCATTATCGAAAAAACATAAGTGCCGTGATAACTGGAGATAAAAACACTGTCGTTGTTATCCGGGAAATTCCAGTAACCGAGTACCTGCCCCTTCTCCCATACAGATGTGAACCCCACTCCCGTATCCACCCCGATAAATCCGGCATCCAGCACCGCAATAACCATATCTTCGCCGGTGAAACCCTCCGTGTGCATATATGGCCCGCCCAACATGCTGAACTGATTATTTGCCAAACCGTAATACCCCGCATCCGCTGTGCGCAGGTTAACTGACGGCACAACAGGCTGTTCGGGCTCCCGCTTTAATTTTTTTACATTTTCGATGCCCAATACACAGTCGAGTGCCGCAATGCCCTTGAGGATAGACGTATCCTCCACTTGAATGCTCAAGGCGTTCAGCCATCGGGAAGTAGTAATCACCCGGGCGCCTGCAGCTTCTACCTGTTCAATGTACACGGCGCTCACCGGCAAATCGGAATAGCTGACCGGAATATGCAAACGCCTTCTTCTTTCTAAGGTGCGCTCGCTTAAAAATGCATCAGGGCGCTCCAGTGAATAGGCGGAATACTGCTTATCTGTCAGGTACACCCAATAGGTTTGGTCGGCAATCGGAGATTGGCCAAATACAAATCCGGCAGAGCATAATGTATAGAGAAGGGTAAAAACTTTTCTAAAGTAAAACATTAATTCATAAATTTATGCACCTGATTTACAATCAATTAAAATCTATAACTGTCATCTTGACACTATAACCGCATTGCGTATTTTCTTCCCATTCGCACTCCGGGCAAATATTTTGAGTGGTGTAATGGCGAAAAAAACGGTACACCATACCCAGGCCGTTTGCGTATTTTTCTTCCGACTTATTAAACTCAATCAGGTTCTGACTGCCATTTTGTACAACAGTTATGACATCGTCAAAATTGAAATTGCCTACAGTTTCCGCTGCGGCAACTTGCGTATAGCAAAACTCCCACCCTTCCAAAAATTGCAAATTATTACATTCCTGATCCACAGGCAGCGACCCCAGTCCTCCCAGGTAAATATGGCCAGCCCATTCCACATTTTTCTCAACCGGCGAGACGAGTTTTAGGTAGCGGAGGTTATTTTCAACCTTTTCAACAGATTGATTCACATAATTCACGGTAGAAGTCCCGACCAAGGTCCAGTCGGTGCCACCGGCCGGTCTGTTGAAACGCTCAATCCTGTAAGTCAGGTTATTGCTTCCATCCCGGAAAGTATCGGCAATTACTTCCTTAATTTCCACGTGCACCGTATCGTTGGCTATTGTTTCGTAGTAGTGAATACTATCCGTTGCATAGGTGATATACTTGCCAATGGTTAAGGGATAATACGTCGTTGCCTCCGGGAAGTTCGTCGGTAATACGCTTTCCGTAGAATTACAGGACAGGTTGAAAAATCCGGTTGCCAGGAGCAAGGCTACAGCCGAAAATAATCTACTGGTTCTCATCTGGTTGTTCTGTTATGAAATTACTTAAAATATTCCCACCTCCCACTACATCGTCGCCTTCGTAGAAGACGGCGGACTGGCCGGGGGTGATTGCATTCACCATAGTGTCGAACTCCACTTTGAGTATGCCGTCTGCTTCAGGTGAAATGGTGGATAAGGCCCCCGGGGACTTGTAGCGTATTTTAGTGGATACCCGCATTGCCGCATCAATGGCATTGTATTTCTGGATGTTCAGATTGTGCACAAACATGCCATTGCGCAGCAGGTCTTCCTCCAGTCCGAGCACTACTTCATTGGTTTCCGGCCGGATTTCAGAAACAAAATACGGTTGGCCTAAAGCAATGCCCAGTCCTTTGCGCTGGCCAATGGTAAAAAACGGGTAACCCTTGTGCTTGCCCAACACCTTTCCGTGCTTATCGATAAACAGGCCGCCGTCCACCCTTTGTTCCAGTCCTTTCACTCTGCGCTTCAGGAAACTGCGGTAATCGTTGTCGGGGACGAAGCAGATTTCATAGCTCTCCGCTTTGTTAGCTAATTCGGCCAGCCCCATATCCTTCGCCATTTGCCTGATCTCGGTTTTTTGAAGACGGCCTAAGGGAAAACAGGTGCGCCGCAGGCAGTCCTGGCTTAGCCCCCACAGCACATAGGATTGATCTTTAGTGGCATCTGTACCTTTGGAAATATAATAGCGGTCTTTGAATTGTTGTACCTGAGCGTAATGCCCGGTAGCGATAAATTCGCAATCCATCTGGTCGGCACGGCGCAACAATGCCTCCCATTTGATATGGGTATTGCAGAGCACACAAGGATTGGGCGTACGGCCCGAGAGATATTCATCTACGAAATTGTTAATCACATAATCGCCGAACTCCTCCCGTATATCGACGATAAAATGATGAAACCCCAAATCCACCGAAACCTGGCGAGCGTCGTTGATGGAATCCAGGCTGCAACAGCCCGTTTCCTTTTTCGAACCGCCGCTGGTTGCGTAATCCCATGTTTTCATGGTTATTCCCACGACTTCATATCCCTGTTCGTGCAGCATTATGGCGGTTACGGTACTGTCCAGGCCTCCGCTCATCGCCACTAATATTTTTCCATGTTTACTCACTGTGTAAAATTACAACGCCGCACCCGCATTAGTTCGCACCATAAAAGTGCATTCTCAAAATTGCCTTGATTATCCGGTGGGCAAATAGCGGTATGTGTGTATAGCCCGCACCGATTAATTTAAAAAATAATGCAACTTTACCCCATGCCTCTTGAGATATGCTGTTACAATGCAGGCAGCGCCATTGCCGCTGCGGAAGCGGGCGCCAATCGCATTGAATTGTGCGCCGGTGCCTTCGGCGGCATCACACCTTCGGCCGGCACAATGGATACGGTATGCCGAACGGTTTCCATTCCGGTGCATGTGCTGATCCGGCCCCGCGAAGGAGATTTCAATTACACTTCCACAGAATTTGAAACCATGCTCAAGGATATTGAAGTGTGTGGGCAATACAATGTAGCGGGGTTGGTATTTGGCATACTCGATCCAACCGGAAAAGTGGATGTCGCAAGGTGTAAGGCATTGGTGGAAGCCGCAGGCAAGCGCAGTTGTGTCTTTCACAAGGCAATAGATACTACCCCTGACATTGAATACGCTCTGGAACAAATTATTGATTGCGGCTTTACCGCTGTTTTGACCAGTGGCGGGCAGCGCAGCGTATTGGAGGGATTGGGTCATTTAACTGCGCTTCTCCGGAACTTCGGCACTACCATTCAAATTATGCCCGGCGGCGGCATTCGCAGCGCAAATATTGCAGCAATTGCCGCAGCTCTGCAAACGGAGTGGTATCACTCGGGCGCTATTATCGAGAAATGCCCTAACCGGCAAATGGCGATGTACGACAATGCGGAAATACAAAGGTGCGATACCGGTGAAATTCGGGCAATGCAAATGCAACTGCAAAAAAATAAATCATGAGGCAGTTTGTTATTTTAATGATGATGCTGTTAAATGCTCATTGGCTTCCGGCGCAGAACACAATCCCGCTAATCTCCGACTGGCAATTCCGGGAAAGCGGCACCGATGAGTGGCTCCCCGCCACTGTTCCCGGTACGGTGCATACCGATCTGATGGCTGCCGGAAAAATTCCCGATCCCTTTTTCGGTATCAACGAAAAACTGGTGCAATGGGTGGAAGAAAAAAACTGGGAATACAGGTGCGTATTCAGCCTGAGCGACTCGAACAGGCACCACGGCAAGGCGACCCTGGTTTTTGAAGGCCTCGACACTTATGCGTCGGTATCTTTAAACGGAAAATTAATCCTGCAGGCGGATAATATGTTTCGCAGGTGGGAAATTCCGGTAGATTCAATCTTACTCGCGGGTGATAATATTTTAACTGTAGATTTTGTTTCCCCGGTAGCAAGGGGAAAACAACTCGCAGCGGTATCGCCCATTGCGCTGCCCGTTGACGAGAGAATTTACACTCGCAAAGCGCAATACCACTACGGATGGGACTGGGGGCCCCGCCTCGTCACATCCGGAATTTGGCTTCCCGTATATTTAAAATACGAAGGCGTGGTTTCACTGCAATCCGTCCAGGTAATCACCGAAGCAATAAATACGGTTTCCGCTACTGTGCTGTTCAACTCGCAAATTGTATCGGATACCGCTACCGACATTGCCCTCGAAATTGCCGATGCTTCCGGTGCGGTAATCTACTCCAAAAACTATCTTGTAAATAAGGGCGACAACCATATACAAAGTGTATTGCACATCGACTCGCCCAGGCTTTGGTGGACACATGACCTCGGCGAGCCTTATTTGTACAATTACACCATCCGTTTATACCTTGATAAAATCCAGGCATCAGAAAAAACAGTGACCTTCGGGATTAGGACAATCGAATTAGTCACTACTCCCGATTCAGCGGGTACCGCCTTTTATTTTAAACTCAACCAACGCCCGGTGTTTATGCGGGGTGCTAATTTTATCCCTACCAATAGTTTTCTGCCCGGCACCACCGACAGCGCCTATCGCTCTCAACTGAACGATGTAAAACTGGCCAATATGAACATGTTGCGCATCTGGGGCGGCGGCATTTACGAAAAGGATATTTTTTATCAGCTCTGCGATTCTCTGGGCATACTCGTGTGGCAGGATTTCATGTTTGCCTGCGCCATGTATCCGGGCGACAGTGCCTTTTTATCGAATGTAACCGGTGAAATCACCTGTCAGGTACAACGGCTGCGCAACCACCCCTGTATTGCGCTGTGGTGTGGCAACAACGAGGTGGATGAGGCCTGGCACAACTGGGGATGGCAACAAAAATACACGCACGCAGAGCGCAATACCATCTGGAGTTGGTATAATACGCTGTTCGATACCATTATTCCCACAGTACTGCACACAGAGGACGGCACTCGTGACTACTGGCCCTCATCGCCTTCTATCGGATGGGGACATGCCGCAAGCCTGGCGAATGGCGATTCACATTATTGGGGTGTATGGTGGGGCAATCAGCCTTTCGACTATTACAATCACAAAGTGGGGCGGTTCATGAGCGAATACGGTTTTCAGGGTATGCCCTCGCTGCGCTCTTTCAGGCAATTCACTCCCGTTCACGATATGATTTTTGATTCACCCACATTGAAAACCCATCAAAAACACCCGGTAGGTTATGAGACAATTCACAAGTATTTAATCCGGGATTTTCCACACAGTGCGCAACTGGAAAACTATATTTACCTCTCGCAGATGCTCCAGGCGGAAGGTATTGCCACGGCAATTGAAGCCCACCGCCGGTCTATGCCGTATTGCATGGGTACATTATTCTGGCAGATGAACGATTGCTGGCCGGTGACTTCCTGGAGCGCCGTTGATTTTTACGGCAACCGGAAGGCGTTGTACTACGCAGCTAAAAGAAGTTTTGCACCGTTGACCGTTTCGATAGCAGAGCAAAACGGCACATTGCAATGCTATGTTATTCGCAGCGGCAATGCCTTAGAAAATATTACTGCAATTGTTGAAGAATGGCTGACAAATGGCGAGTTGATACATACAGATACTTTGCGGCTGAACGTTCCGCCCGATTCGGTTTTTATTTGCCATACTTTCCGCAATGGCATCTACACACAAAAAAATGAAAAAGTCATCCGGGTGCGGCTGATGCAACAAGACAGTGTGATGTGCACTTACTTTGCGTATCTCGTCCCGCCAAAAGACCTTCAACTTCAAATGCCCGAAGTACATATCGAATTCAACCGAGACAAAAACATGTTAAAGGTGAACACGAATGTTTTTACCCGGGGCATCTACCTCTATAGCGACAACAGTGAATTGAAGTTAAACGACAATTTTTTCGATCTCGTCCCCGGCGAAACAAAATATATTTTACTTGAACAGAATTTTTCCGGTGAAACGGAAGCTATTAAATATAAATCACTCAACACGATCAGGTAATACCAATGGCACGATTTGCAATTTCAGACATCCACGGTTGTATTAAGACATTGAATGCATTGCTCGATAAAATACACCTGGCGAAAGCCGATACGCTTTTTTTGCTGGGCGATTATATTGACCGCGGAAAAAACAGCAGAGAAGTAATCGAAAAAATTCTGGAATTAAAAACTGCGGGATACGATGTGCAATGCCTGCTGGGAAATCACGAATGGCTTCTTTTGAACGCCGCCTACGATATGG
Organism: uncultured Chitinophagales bacterium; assembly: GCA_964492065.1. Classification (GTDB taxonomy): domain Bacteria; phylum Bacteroidota; class Bacteroidia; order Chitinophagales; family BACL12; genus JADKAC01. Next base: position 130,103 of record CAZBHH010000003.1, read on the forward strand.
GAACCAAAGCCAACTGGCTGCGCCACAACGGCGGATTTCCCACCCTGGAAAGTTATGCAATTGTCGCCGAAGACTACCTGAACTACATCCCTGAAGACCATTTGCGGTTTTTCAAAAGCCTGAATTTTTACCTTGAACTGGACGACTACTACCTGGTACATGCGGGTTTTAATTTTTTAACAGACGATCCCTTTGACGATTATCAGAGTATGATCTGGATACGTGACTGGCACAAGCATGTAAATACAAATCTGATTGGAAATAAGACCATTGTTCACGGCCATACTCCAAGATCTGTCGAATCATTATATACAGAAGTCGGGCTCGGCAAAAAACACGTCCTGGACATTGATTGCGGCTGCGTTTATAAAGGTAAAAAACTATTGGGGTACCTGGCGGCACTAAACATGGACACCTTCGAAATTATCAGCCAGGAAAACATCGAAGATTAAGGTATGCGTTTTAAATCTATTACCGACGATTTCCCGACGCGGATGGGAATTACTTCTTCGATCATATTTGTCTGTTCCAGTCCAAAATCCTCCGCTGTGGAGATACCTAATTTTTTAATTATCCGGTAACCCTTCACCACAAACTGCTCCCAGTGGGTGAGCTTATCGTCAATGGCAATCCGCGATTGAACGACGATGAATTTAAAATCTGCGGGCAATTCAAATTTGCGCAGCGAAGGATAGCGGCTCAACGTATCTACTTCCCCGTTGGCCACCATATCGTCCACAATTTTCGAGAACATGTAATTCACCTTGTGTTCCACTTTAAAACCAAAACGGAGCCGGATAAAAAAACAGGATTCGGGTATCAGCGTCTGCACCTGGTATTCCGCTTTATAGGGATCGTTGGTTATTTCCACGTGTACAAACCAATACACATCCGCCCGCTTGGGTTTCTTCCTGAATACCGAATACAAAATATTGGAATCAATATGGTTGGCATCGTTTACCATACTGAGGTACACTAAGTTCGTCGCTTCTTTCGGAACGGTTTCATCCTGCATCAATTCTTTTAACAATGGGATAAACTCCTTCATCTCGACAAATTCGATATGTTTATTGCGCAGAATCCGGCCTTTGTAAAACAGCCAGGTCGCCATGAAGATGACGGATGCAATCAAAACGGTAAACCAGCCGCCGTGAGACAACTTCAACAGATTGGATGCCAGAAAACTCAGTTCTATTGAGAGGAACAATCCGATAAATACGACAATGAATATCCAGTGTTTGCGGCGCAACTGCAGCAATTTAGTCAACAGCAGTGTCGTCATGATCATATCAATGGTAATGGTGAGGCCATACGCCGCTTCCATATTTTTTGATTCGCGGAAGACCAACACCACTGTAATACAACCCAGGTATAAAAACCAATTGATGGCGGGAATATAAATCTGGCCTTTAATATTGCTGAGGTACACCACTTTGAAGTTAGTCCACAGTTTCAACTTCGTTGCTTCATTCACCAGGGTAAAACAACCGGTAATCACGGCCTGGCTGGCAATAATCGTGGCAGCGGATGCGATTAATATCCCGATGGGCAGGAACCATTCGGGCATCAATGCATAGAACGGGCTTGTTTCTTCGGTAAAATATTCGCCTTCGTGTTGCAGTAGCCAGGAAGCCTGGCCGAAGTAGCAAAGCAATAACATCGACAATGCGAAAGCCCAGCCCGCCCGGATATTTTTCTTGCCGCAATGTCCCAGGTCCGAGAACATGGCCTCCGCACCGGTAGTGCACAGAAACACGGCGCCCAGCAACCAGAAGCCTCCCGGGTATTCCACCAGTAATTGGATAGCGTACATCGGGTTGAAGGCACGCAATACACTTGGATTTTCAATGGTCTGAATAAATCCAAATGTGCCAATCATCAGAAACCAGATAGTCATAACCGGTCCAAACACAGAGCCGACTACCTGTGTGCCGAATTGCTGGAAAATAAATAATGCGCTGATGATTAAAATGACAATCGGCACGGTTGGAATATCGGGGTTGAGAATTGTCAACCCTTCGATAGCCGAGGAAATGGATATCGGCGGTGTAATAAATCCATCGGCGATCAATGCCGCACATCCGAGCAATGCGGGCAGTATGGCCCATTTTATCTTATAGCGCCTGACGAGGGCATAGAGCGCAAAAATGCCTCCTTCTCCTTTGTTATCCGCATTGAGTGCTAGATATACATATTTATAAGTGGTGATAATTAACAGCGTCCAGATGACACAACTCAATCCGCCGAGTACAATTGCCTCACTGATGAAATGCCCGCCTACGATGGCACGCATTACATAGACGGGCGAGGTGCCGATATCTCCGTAAATGATTCCAAGTGTGATTAAAACGCCTGCAGCGGAGAGTTTGTGCAGTTTATTGGTTTCGGTGCTCATTGTGATTACGCCACAAATATATGCTTATATCCGGTGTGCGGTGCAACCGTAATTTTTACATCCGGCATCCGGGCTTGCAACAATATTATTCGGCAATAATTTCCTGGGCAGCCTGCGCCTTATAGCTTTCGAAATCCATCGATTGATACAAGCCTTCAGCATAGTATTTCAGCATCAGCAGCATATCTTTCGGCGCTTTATAACCGGCCTGTACGCCTATTTTTTCGCCTTGTGCGGAAATAAAGGATATAGTGGGATATCCCAGGCGGCCGCTGCGGGATGCATAGGCAATGGCAAACTCATTGGTGCCCCTGCTGCCCGAACTCTTGGTGACATAAGTTTTACCGTTGAAGGTTAAAGATTCTTTTTGTTCGGCATTAAATTTTACGGCGTAAAAATTCTCATTGACGTATTTCACCACTTCGGGATCTGCATAGGTACTCGCATCCAGTTTCTTACACCAGCCACACCAATCGGTGTAAAAATCAATCATAATCAGTTTATCCGCTTTCTTTGATTTTTCAACCGCCTCCTCTAATGTAATCCATTGTATTTCGGCAGCTTCCTTGTTGTCGGCGTTAAGGTTTGCCCGGTCTTCTGTCGGCATCAAACCGATCAGCATTGTCAAAAGCAGGGTTGCAATCATTGAATATTTATTTGATGTTTGAAATATAACTTTGACTATAGGTTTCCCAGGGGGTGTTTTTATAATAATCCTGTCCGATATAGTCTAAAATCGGTTCGAGTTGCTGTGCGGACAATGCCCCCGAAATGGGTTGTATCATATCCATATTTTCATCTAAAAAAACCATAGTGGGGTATGCAATACCTCTCTCCGTGGTGGCGATGTACATTGTAAATTCATGGGTGCTCATTCTCGGCGCCGCATTCGGTTTTTGATTCACAAAGATCTTGTCTTTAAAGTAAATCGTATCTGAGGATTCCGCATTAAATTTTGTGGGAATAAAATACGCACTCAATAATTGCCGTATTCTCGGGTTGCTGAATGTATTTGCGTCCAGCCATTTACAGGGGCCGCACCAGGTGGTGTACACGTCGATAAAGATTTTTTTATTGCTGCGTTTATTTTCTTCAATCGCCTCAGCTACAGTGTACCATTTAAAATCTTCTTCGGCTTCCGCTTTTGAGGGTGCCGGTGTTTCAATCGCCGATTCTTCGGCAGCAGCAGATTTATTGAGGATGACAAAAGAGGCGATAATGCCACTTACCACAATGAAACCGGAAATCAAAAGTGCTTTACGCATATACGTCGCTAAGGATTTTGTACTGAATTAGCAAAAATAATTCCATAATCATTAAATTGCAATCAATATTGAGATTATGACCGATAATAAACGCAGAATCGTAGTTTCTGTTTCAGGTGCCAGCGGCTCCATTTATGCTAAAGTATTACTGGATTCGCTGGTATCCATGTCAAACCGCATTGAGACCACCGCTGTGGTGATGAGCGATAATGCCAGGGACGTTTGGCAACACGAGCTCGGCAACCGCGATTATGAAAAATACCCCTTGCCGGTTTACGGCGCCGCTGATTTTATGGCGCCCTTTGCCTCGGGTTCAGCCCGATACGACACGATGATTATCTGCCCCTGTTCCATGGGAACACTCGGCCGCATAGCCTCGGGCATTTCCAATGATTTGACGACCCGTGCGGCAGATGTCATGCTGAAAGAGCGCCGCAAACTTATTTTGGTAATCCGGGAAACGCCGTATAACCTCGTGCATATCCGCAATATGGAAACGGTTACCTTGGCCGGTGGAATTATCTGCCCCGCCTCACCTTCGTATTATAGCCGGCCGGCAAATTTTGAAGAACTCACCGCCACGGTCATCCACCGTGTGCTTGACCTGGCCGACCTGCCGGTTGCCGGCTACCGATGGGGTGAGAAAGCATAATTATTGGGTTTCAATTACATAGGTTCCCGCTATCCGGTCGTGCAATGCCCGTTTGCGGTCGTCCATTGCTACCATCAAAAACCCGATAAAGACAACTACGGCGGAAAGCATTTTTGACAGATTGCGCACAATGGAATCGGACAGTGATATGCGATCGCCATTTAAGTTTACCACCCGCAGCCGCATGGCTAATTTCCCGACTGTCGCCTGGTATTTGCTGCTCTCCATAACAATGAAATACACCAACCCGAAGACACTGCCAAACCAGATGATATCATGTGATTTTGCAAATACCGGGAACCCAAACAGCAAGGCGAGAAAAGACCGGGCTATCCCGATGCATAACATATCAATAACAAAGGCGACTACCCGGGCGACAAACCCCGCATACCTGGCAGGTTCAGGTTTTGGATTTATTAATTGCATACTGTTATTTCCCTGAATTTCCGTGTATCTTTGCGCCTCAAATTTAATAATAATGAAAAAACTGTTTGTTGCCGCATTATCGGCATTAGCCTTGATGGCCTGTAAGAATACTACACCGGCGAAAACCACCCAACTCCTTACGGCTGAAGACTCACTGAGCTATGCCCTGGGAATCAATATCGGCGAAAGCCTGCAAAAGCAGGGTATTGAAAACCTGAATACCGATATCATTTCCAATGCTATTCACCAGGCTTTTGGCGATGACAGCACCGTTTTGATGGACAACGATGCGGCGGTGGCATTTTTGAATACCTATTTCCAGAAAAAACAAATGGCGATGATGGAGAAAAAGCTTCAGGAGGGTAAGGATTTCCTGGCGGAAAACGCCAAACAACCGGGCATCCAGGTGACGACTTCCGGGCTGCAATACCAGGTGGTGAAAGAAGGTACCGGCGCTACCCCCGCCAGCGGCGACTCCGTTACTGTCAACTATCGCGGTGCATTGACAGACGGAACCGTGTTTGAAAGTACTTACGAAACCAACAGCCCGGTGACATTTAGTATCGAGGAAGTCATCCCCGGCTGGACGGAAGGGTTGAAACTGATGAAAGAAGGTGCATCCTACAAATTTTTCATACCCTCTGAACTCGGTTTTGGCGCCATGGGCGGCGGACCGGTTCCCGCAAACTCCGTTTTGATTTTCGATGTAGATCTCATCAAGGTTAGAAAAAAATAATTCTCTCTCCTGGCAGATTCACATTAATTTTAATGTGAAATAGCACAATCATGCACAAGTGGACTGCCCTGGTAATTATGCTTTGTACTTCGGTGCTTGCAACAGCGCAAACAGCGGATTTCGATGTGTGCAATGACTTGAAAAAATCCGCTGCAATGGTGGTAACACCATCTGACTTTAAACAGGGCGAAGGCGTAATCGACGATCCGTTAATACACTACAACTGCAGACTCACCTTTCGGGGCGCCACACGTTCCGAAGCGCTGTATTGGGAAGGCGGTACCCTTTCCAATGTAATGCAATTCTTCGGCGAATCGCTTACGGAACAACAGGCATTGGAAGTTTACGATCTGCTGGCAACGCAGTTTCGCTCCTGTTATTCGGCAATACAGTCGGAGCCCGGCCCCCTGGGTTTGCGCAACGATCTGTCCTTCCGCATTCATCCAAATCTCATTGCCAGGCTGACCATGTATTACGGCCAGCCTGCCGAAAACGGCGATAAGACCTATAAGGTGTTCTTCGATTTGTATTACGCAGCCGATTAACAGGTGATATGCTGCCTATTGCACAGTTTGCATGGAAATGTATTTACTACCTTTGACGATAAATAAAACAGCAATATGCGCAGGGTATTAATCGTATTAGTTTCCCAATTATCTGCAGTGATTGGATATGCACAATCAATCGGTATCAGCGAGTTTATGTATCACGCCGATACCAGTGCACAGTCCAACGACTGGGTTGAATTATACAACTACGGCAATGCAGCCGTAAACATCTCCGGCTGGAAATTAAAGGATGAAAATATCGACAACACATTTACCATTCCCGGCGGTACGGTGATTGAACCCGGCGCATACCTGGTAATTGCGGAAAGCCTGGATACCTTCCAGATGATCTATCCCGACGTGACTAATGTAATCGGCAGTATGGATTTTGGTCTGAACAACAAAGCCGATGCAGTGCGCCTGTTAGACGCTTCCAACAACCCGATTGTCGAAATCAATTACTTTGATTCACTCCCCTGGCCGGGCGCTGCCGATGGCATGGGGCCTTCGCTGCAAATTGCGGATTTTGATGCCGGTTCCGACGATCCCGCAAACTGGTTTGCCGGCTGTATCAAAGGAACTCCCGGAAGCGCATACGTTCCATGTGATTACCCGGTAATCGTCAGCGAAATAAATTACAACTCCCCCTCCTACTTCTTAGTCGGCGATTGGATTGAACTCTATAACCGCAGCGGCAATTCCGTTGACCTGTCCGGTTGGGAATTCCACGACCAAAAGCGCAATATTTTTATTTTTCCTTCGGGCACCATACTGAACGATGGTGAGCGACTGGTGGTTTCCGATTCATTAACTGCACTTACTTCCGGTTTCCCCGGGCTTGAGAACGTTATCGGCGAATTCACATTTTCGCTCTCCAATAGTGGCGATGCCGTTTTGCTGTACGATGACGGATTCGACTTGCAGTATTCGGTGAGGTACAACGATAAATCCCCATGGCCTCTTGATGCCGATGGCGAAGGCTATACCCTGGAATTTATGGAAGAAAGCGACAATCCAAACCTGGCCGCAAACTGGCAGGCGGGTTGCCCGCTGGGTTCTCCCGGTATTCCGTTCACATATCCATGTCCGACTTTGGACGCCGAATCGCTGCCGCTTACAGCAATTGCCGTTTATCCCAATCCATTTACCGATTACCTGTCAATAGACCTCAGCAGTTACAGTCCGGGATATTTCACGCAATGTTACATTACCGATCTTACCGGCCGTACCGTTGCCACCATGGATATGAATTCTCCGTTGATCGTTTGGAAAAACACGCTGTCAAACGGGATGTACCTACTGCACATCGTCGGACGTGACGGCGCTGTCTTTACGGAAAAATTATCGGCGATTAATTGACGTACTGCCGGAGCCAACTGTTGGCAAACGCAGTTCTGAAATTGCGGTCGAATTCATCTTTGGTAAATACCAGGCAGTTAAATATTTCAGTATCTTCCGTTAGGTGGCCGTCGTGCACGAGAGCGGCCACATCAGATATCGAACGAGTGACAATGCCCTCATCGGTTTTATACGAAAATAAAAACCTGTTAAACAAATCCACCTGTAATTCCCTGGCGAGTTGCTTCAAAAATATCATCGAATTATCAATGGAACAACCGCCGGCTCTCGTATGGGTTTCGTCCACCATCAGGATGATGAACCTGTCTTCCAATACTTGTGCAAATCCGTTTAATAATAAATCATGCGACGTCCAGTTATCTGCAAAGCGCTGTAATTCTCTGTTTAACCAGGTAATCTCTTCTTCGGTAAATGGTCTGTCACTCTGATAAATCCACACCCTGGACTGTGGGTCAAACTTTTCTATATTCATCTTTATAATAAATTGTTTCCTTCCGCGATTAGTTCGGCAATATCAAAAACCTTAACGGTATCTTCCTTATTAAAATTTTTCACACCGTCGGTCAGCATGATATTGCAATAGGGGCAAGCCGAAGCAATAATATCTGCACGCACTTCAAGGGCCTGTTCAGTCCGTGCTATATTCACTTCTTTTTTACCCGGTTCCGACTCTTTGAACACCTGTGCGCCGCCTGCGCCGCAGCACAAGCCCCGCGATTTACAACTGCGCATTTCGACTAATTCTGAATCGAGTGTCTCCAACACCTTCCGCGGCGCATTGTAAATGCCATTCGCCCTTCCCAGGTAACAGGAGTCGTGATAGGTAATGCGCTTACCGGTAAACGCTCCACCCTGTACCTTTAATCTGCCTTCATCGATTAATTGCTGCAAAAATTCGGCGTGATGCATTACTTCGTAATGTCCGCCCAGGTCCGGGTATTCATTTTTGATAATATTAAAACAATGGGGGCAGGTTGTTACTATTTTCTTTATGCCATAACCGTTCAGCACGGCGATATTATTCTGAGCCAGCATTTGATACAGAAACTCATTGCCCGCTCTTCTCGCCGGATCGCCGGTGCAACCCTCTTCGGTGCCGAGCACTGCGAATCGCACGCCGATACTGTTTAATATTTTTACGAAAGCACCCGTTACCCGCTGGGCACGCTGGTCAAAACTGCCGGCACATCCCACCCAAAACAATATTTCCGGAGATTCCCCCCTGGCAAACAAATCAGCCAGTACCGGCACATTATTCAATTCTTCCTTCACTATGCAAATGTTTAGTAATTTAAATATAAAACTTTTACCCGGGTTTTAAGGTGTTGCAATTTCTGGTTTCGCATTTTAATAATTCATGAGTGTTACGATTGCGTTCCCGATTGTTTTATTTACCCGCAAAGCGACTCCTCATTTTACAAAGGCTATTGCCGTTGATTACTGCTATACTTATTAATTCTTTATTACGCATTTTAAATATTTTTTACACCGGCCGGAATCTATTGCATTTCGTCTTTCCAGTTCAATCTGTCGGCAGGGTTAAACTGCCAGGGCGCCTGGTTATTTTCCATATTGCTGAACATCTGTGTCCAGGGTTCAGGCGCATCGCTCAATTCCATTATCGCATATCGGCGCAATTCAATAATAATGCTCATGGGATTAATATTGACAGGGCACTCTTCCACACAGGCGTTGCAGGTGGTACACGCCCTGATTTCCTCGGCTGTAATATAATCGCCATACAGCGATTTGTTATCCGCAAAATCCATCCCGTGTTTATCGATATTCCGCCCTACTTCTTCTGCCCTGTCGCGGGTATCCATCATAATCTTTCTCGGCGATAATTTCTTTCCCGTCTGGTTAGCGGGACATACCGCGGTGCAACGCCCACATTCGGTACAACTGTACGCATCCAGTAAATGTTTCCAACTGAGGTCGCCGATATCTTTTGCGCCAAAAGTCTTTGGCGGGTTAATGATTTCAGGCACTGTTGCCGACGGGTCCAGCATCGTTTTCACTTCGTTGGCGACTACGGGCATATTTTCAATCTTCCCCCTGGAATCAAAGCGCATGTAATAACTGTTGGGGAATGCCAGTATGATGTGTAAATGCTTTGAATAGGGTATGTAATTCAGGAAAAACAAAATCCCGAGAATGTGGAGCCACCACGCAATGCGCTCAATTAAAATCAGCGATGGTTCGGGCATCCCGCCAAACAATGCCGAAGTGTATTGAGAAATGAGTAATTTGCCCGTATCGGGATAATGTGCCGCCCCCATACTTTGCAATTGATAATCGGCTGCATTCATGGTGAGTATTGCCGTTACCAGGATTAATTCAAATACCAAAATAAGATTTGCATCCTGAAATGGCCATCCCTTGAGTTCGGGTTGTGTAAAGCGCTTTACCTTAACGACATTCCTGCGCCATAAGAATACGAGCGTAGCTATAAAGGCGAGTGCGGAGAGCAGCTCGATAACGCTGATCATAAACGTATAAAAGCCGCCGAGATAGGGTGCAAAAAAGCGATGTGTTCCGCCGATGCCGTCCACGGCGATTTCCAACACTTCTATATTCACGATGATAAAGCTGGAATAGATAAACAAATGCAGTACGGCGGGAATCATATTGCGGAACATCTTCTTTTGCCCCAGGGCAAACAACAACATATTGCGCAACCGCCGTTTCGGGTTGTCGCTTAAATCCTCATCTCTTCCCAGTAAAATATTGCGCCGTATCGCTCTGAAGCGCCTGAATGCAATAAATAACGAGGCGCCGAATGCCAGCAGAAAAATAATTTGCGGTAGTATATGCATAATGGTGCAACCTGAACAGTCGCTAATTTACACTTAATTTTAAGACTATATATACAATGTTATGCATATGAAACCGGTAGGAAGAATTCACCTGTTATGGGCATTGGCGCTGTTGATGACCCAAACATTTGCACAGCAGGCGCAACAATGCCCCGTTACCCCGGCGCTACAGAAGGAACTCAACGCATTGCGTGATTCCGGCGACCTGTTGCCGGTGTTAATCGGGGGCGACGTCAATGTCGTTGTTCCATTTCTGAAATCGAAAAACATGCGCATAAAATTCACCGCAGGTTCCGTCATATCCGCAGAACTCAACGCAGCCGTTATCGAGGAACTGTGTTCTTTACCCGTTGTTTCCCGCATCGACTGCCCGAAGGCCAAACTGCACCTGTTAAATGACGTGATGGTTATTCAAAATAATGCAGACTCGGCGTATTACGGGAACTGGCCTTTGGAACAAGGTTACGACGGCAGCGGCGTCATTATCGGCGTCATTGATGCGCCTTTCGATTACGACCATCCCGACTTTACAGATTCCCTGGGCAATACCCGGATACAATTTCTATGGGATCAGACTTTAACGGATTCTCTCCCTGCCCCTGACGATTACGGATACGGCGTGGAATGCGACAGCGCTTCCATTGCGGATGGCACCTGCCCCCATACCGATTACAATTACTGGTACAGCCACGGCAGTGGCGTTGCCGGCGTGGCGGCATCCAGTGGAAATGCCGCCAATGCATTCCGCGGTGTGGCGCCCAATGCCGATCTGATTTTGGTAGCGCTCGATTTCAGCGAGGACTACTTATCCAATGTGGTGGATGCCGTTGCCTACATTTTTCAGAAAGCAGAACAACTCGGAAAGCCCTGTGTCATCAATACCAGTCTCGGCGCTTACGACGGTTCTCACGATGGTCAGGACCTGGTCACGCAGGCAATTGATACCATGATTGGAGCGGCGCCGGGACGGGCATTGGTGGCAGCTGCCGGCAATGGTGGCGATGCAAAGATTCACCTCGGTTACGATGTCTCTGACACTACCCGATTTACCTGGTTTAAGAAACTGAGCTACACCAATGCCGTGTATTTTCAGGTATTTGCCGATACGGCGGATTTTAATGATGTATTTTTTTCTATCGGCGCCGATGACCCCGCCGGCTGGCACTTCCGCGGTGCTACGCCTGAATACAATGTGCTATCCGATTATGTTCTCCCCGACGGCGCTATCGATTCCACCAGTTACGACCTGTACGACAGCCTGACTTTTATCGGTAATATCAAGACCTATATTCAATCGTACGGCGGTGTCTATTTCCTGGAAGTCGTCATTACACCTGCTTTTACCACCTACTATTGGCGATTCTCCACCCGCGGCGCCGGCCGGTTCGATACCTGGTCAACGGAGGGATATACCGGATTTTCAGACTATGTGGTGACGGGTTTACCCTCCGAAGCGGATATGCCCGAAATAGCGCAGTATCGACAGCCCGACCTCACACAAAATATCGTGGGTTACTGGCAGTGCAGCGACCGGGTAATAACTGTCGGCAGTTATGTCAACCGGGATACCATGACTAATTATTACGGTGAAACCATTACACTACCCTATACAACGGGAACATTAGCCCAAAACTCCAGCATCGGGCCAACCCGTGACAACCGGACCAAACCGGATATCACATCCACCGGATCTATGGTATTGACAACGGGTTCCACCGTGCTTACCAACTGGCTGATCAGCCTCGGCGCTGCCAATAATATTTCGCCGGATGGCATGCATTATTTACAAAACGGCACCTCGTTTGCATCCCCGGCCGTTGCGGGGATTGCGGCGCTGTACTTCCAAAAATATCCCGACGCCAACTGGCTGGACCTTAAAAATGCGCTGCTCGAAAACGCAAGGCAGGATTCAATTACGGGATTTGCATTACCCGATAATGCATGGGGCTATGGCAAAGCCAACGCCTTCCGCACACTCACCGGCAGTTGGGGTTGTGAAGACGATAATTATTCGGTTGCTCCTGTCAATGCCGTTGCCGATATAACCGGCGCCACCGAAGTACTCCTAAAATGGGACTGCATCCCCAACGCCTTCGGATACCAACTGAAAATGAAGGACCTCTCGACGAATAGTATCCGGAAAAGACAAGTGGACACCAATGCGGTCACCTTGCATACGCTGCAACCCGGAACCACTTATAAATACAGCGTGCGTGCCTATTGTGCATCGTATGGATTTTCCGAATGGTCGGCGCCGGTATTTTTTACCATGCCCGTATTGAGAAACAGCTCTGCGGAAATTCAACTGTTTCCTAATCCGGCACATTCGATTTGCACTATCGGCAACCTGCCGCCGGGCGAACTCCGGTTATTCTTATGGGATGCACTGGGGAATTGTATTTTCAGTACCGCCGAAACTATTGACAATCCAAACTTTGAATTCCCGGTACGGGATATTCCTGCGGGATTTTATATACTTGTAATTCAAATCGACAACAGGCAATTTCAAAAACCGGTCGTAATCAACCATTAAATATGCAAGACAGTTATACACTGATATTTTCGAAGGAACAAATGCAACAAAAAATTAAGCGCATCGCTTACCAGATTGCAGAGGATAATTACGATGAGGACGCCATTATCATTGCCGGAATAGGGCGCAACTCCGAAGGATATGCCCTTGCATGTAAAATTTACGATGCATTGGTACAGATAATTCCCGGCAAGGTATCGCTGAGCCATATCGACCTGAACAAAGGCAACCCTTCGGAAAGCCCGGCGAAAATTGCATTGGGCAAGGAAGAAGCGATGAATAAGGTAATCGTGTTGGTCGATGATGTATCCAATTCGGGAAGGACCTTAATGTATGCGATAAAGCCTTTTCTCGAATTGGCGCCGCATAAAATTCAGATTGCGGTATTGGTGGAGAGAACACATAAGAAATTTCCCATTCAACCCGACTTTGTCGGCTTGTCATTGAGTACTACCCTCCAGGAACACATTACGGTGATCATCAGCCGCGAGGGAGAGGAAGGCATTTACCTGAGTTAATTGTATTTCGCCGGTTGATCAATTTTTCAATGTTCCGGCCACCATCCCAGATTACAATTCACGCTCTGCCAACATTCAGCTTTCAAAAAAATGATACGGATGTAATACATCACATTAAAATATTCCCGGCAATAAAATTTCAGAATGGGAATTACAGGCAAGAGAAAATCAAAATCCACAATTTCAACACCGGTATTTTACGGTTGCATTGCTACCCGGTGGAATACTGCTGCATACGGAGAAGATAATGGCATCGCAAAATTTATATGGCGGAATATACTTGAAATAAATCTCTATAAACACCTTCTGCGAGGGTACGGCCTTTACCGGAGTCAATGCAGTTGCCAGTGGCGCACCAGTTCGAGCATTTGTTTTTCTTTATCTGCATGCGACGTATCGATGACTGCATGTGCCCGATTATAAAATGGTTCACGCTCTGTGATTTTATCGTGAATATACTGCCAAAGTTCGTCGTCGGTAAAATGCTTTAGCAGAGGTCTTTTCTCTTTTTTATTTTTTAAGCGGCCGAACAATATCCCGGTGGGCGCCGTCAGGTAGATGCACTTGCCGTTTTCCAATATCCATTGCATATTATCGCCAAAGCAGGGCGTTCCTCCGCCACAGGAAATCACTGTATTTTCGAGAGCCTGCGTGGAAACGAGCATTTGAGATTCCAGCGCTCTGAAATAAGTTTCGCCGTACGCATCAAATATTTCGGGAATTGATTTTCCCGTATGTCGCATAATCAGTTCATCGAGATCTGTAAACTCCATGCCTGCTTTTGCGGCTAACAGTTTGCCGTTTTTTGTTTTACCGCTACCCATAAAGCCAACCAGGTAAATGCGCATGCCGTGTTAATTTGATGATTGTAGTTTCACTCTCGGATCCACCAGGCTATACAGGATATCCGTCAGCAGGTTTATCACCACAAAAATAGTAGCCGTAAATAAAACGGCGCCCATTGCCACGGGGATATCCTTTGTTTTAATGGCGTTAATTGTCTCCAATCCCAGGCCGTTATAATTAAACACCACTTCGATAAAAAAGGCACCCGTCAAAAGCGAGGCAAACCAACCGGTAACAGAAGTAACCACCGGGATAAGCGCATTGCGCAATCCGTGTTTAAAAATCACTATGCGTTGCGAAACGCCCTTTGCATAGGCAGTGCGCATGTAATCGGCATGTAATACATCCAGCATGCTGCTGCGGGTAATCTGGGTAATGACGGCAATCGGCCTGACGCCCAGGGCCACAGCAGGCAGAATTAAGTTGCGCAGCGACAGGTACTCCCGCCCCGTATAGGGATCGGCGACAAATAAATTACCCGTCATTTTAAAGCCTGTAATGCCGGCGAGCAAATAGGCAAATACCAGTTGCAGAATAATAGCCGCAAAAAAGGACGGCAGCGCAATGCCCAATACCGAGCCGGCGGTACACAGGTTATCGGTGACGGAATGCGGCCGAATCGAGGCGATTACACCGAGAAAGATACCCGTAACTGTTGCGAACAGGATGGAGGCGATAGCCAGGATGATGGTGCTGGGAATGCGCTCCCAAAGCAGGGCAGCTACGCTTCTGTTGGTTTGAAAGGAACGGCCGAGGTAGGGCTGTTTAACTATAAATATATAATTACCGGCAGTAAACAACTCTAAGTACTGATACTTCGACGCATTAAAATAAAAAGCGCTCTCAGGATCGCTCCGGTTATGTGCCGAAAGCGGTAAGAGATTATTTAAATACACGCCAAATTGAACCAGTACCGGCCTGTCGAGCCCCAGTTCCCGGGATATATTGCGGATAGTTTCTTCGCTGGCAGATTCTCCCGCAACCGCATAGGCGGGATTGAAACGCACCAACTGAAAAATAAAAAACACGAGGACGACGACTCCGAATAGAACCAATAATCCGCTCGCAAGGCGCTGCCCTATGTAGTGTAGCAGGTTCAATTTACCGAGGTATCCTGAAGTTGCCCGGTTCGGGTAAATTAGTTTCCGAATATTTTGCCACTGTTTCGCCGTAATGCAGTATCACTAATCCGGTATTTTCCGGCACCACCTTTAACAGCACTTCACCATCGCAGTTCAGGTAGTCGTAATCCAGTTTTGTCACTTCTTTCATCTGTTGCAAAAGGGCGCCGTCGCTTTGACTCACCACGACAAACTTTTCGCCATTGGCCGCTAATTCCTGCATGAGCGGCAAGATCTTCTCATATACATCTTCCGTGAGTTTCGTGAGGTCATTCACTATAAACATATACACCGGTACAGTATCGCTGATGAGTTGCAGCGTAACATCATTCCCCGCCGAGTCCATCAAAAAGAACTCGTTATAAGGTTCTATGCTGCCATCAATTTTATCGAGCACCGATTCGCCATCTGCAAATAATTCGCTGGTTTCTTCGGTAGAAAATGTTACCGGCCCCGGTGTGCGGTCTTTGAAATACTGCGCCTTAATTGCGCTGTAAGACGGCAAATCACGCCATGCCCATTTGTCTATTACCGTTCCGTTTTTCAAAAGCACAATGCCCGGGTTCACCCGCATAATCGTCAGTATCACTTTGTAGTCGCCCTTGTAAAATGGAAATGCCGTTTGATTTTCATGGCGGAATTTATCAATGGCATCTGCCGAGGCCGAAACAAATCCAAACGTAAAAATCCCATCGGCTTCGGCTTCCTTTTGCAGTGTATTCACTGATTGCCAGGCCTCGGTATGGGTTTTAGATAAATCGGAACTGACTATCATAAACATGTAATCATCCGCATTTAAAATTTTACCGGTTACATCATTTTCTTCGAGATCAATAACGGCAAAATCTACAATCTTCGGTACAAACCCCTTTTCGATTACCTTATCGGTTCTCTCCACAAAACGCCATTTTACCGTATCGGCATAGGGTGTCAATGCGCTGAAATCGTTATTGTCCGAACGTATTTTGACCGATTCGGTCTTACCGGTTTCCCTGGATTGATACACATAGGTCATCTGAACGATGCCCTTGGCTGCACCTTCCGGTATGAGCATGAGTTCGCGGATATTATTGCCCGCAGCATAGGGCCGAAAATCCTTGAACACATCGTGGCGGATTGCTGTCACTGCCACCCAGGTGGTAAAGATAGTCGCCGCCAAAAACAGCGCAAATGCCGGCACTTTCGGAATAAGGGGGCGGATTTTGCGCCTGTTAAAAAAGATTATCAGGATGAAAAAAGTCAAGGCAATATCCTTATAAAACGACTGCCAGGGCGTGAGTGGAATAGCATCGCCAAAGCAACCGCAATCCGTCACCTTACCGGTAATGGCGGAGTACCCGGTCAGCCAGGTAAAAAATAAGATCATCAGCAATAACAGCCAAGCCACCAGCCTCGCCGACAATCCCAGCAACAGGGCGATGCCGAGCGCTACCTCAACAATACAAATCACCGAAGCCTGAATAACGACGGTATTGAGAATAATATCGGATTTAAAAAATAAAAATGCATTTCCCGCATCGGCAAACAGTTCGTAATACTCTTCCAGTTTGATTGCAAAACCGACCGGATCATTTGCCTTTATCAATCCCGAAAAGATAAACAGGCATCCGACTAAAATTCTGCTTACCGGCAATAATATTTTGTTCATTTCAACAAGCCTTTTACATGTTAAGACAGGCGAACTTACATATTTTTTATGCGCTTATCACAACGCATTTGTCAACGCAGTACCCGTATTGCATTATTATTACAGTTGAAGCGATATTTCTTATTTTCACCGAAAATATGCACGCCAAAACTACATATTTCCCGCGGCTTACCGCGATGCGCTCGGGTTCAAGGCTGTTGAATATATCCACTCCCCGCATTATGGGCATTTTGAATATTACACCCGATTCTTTTTACGGTGGCGCATCCTACTCAAATGGAGACGATTTGTTACAAGCGGCGGAAAAATCGATTACCGCCGGTGCAGACATAATAGATATCGGCGGGATGAGTACGAGGCCCGGCGCAAAAATTATAGACGTAGAAACGGAATTACAGCGGGTAATTCCGGCAGTGGAAAAAATCCGGAAAGCATTTCCCCAAACCTGGATTTCGGTGGATACCGTTCACTCAAAAGTAGCGCTGGAGGCAGTGCGCCACGGAGCGGATATTATTAATGATATTTCCGCCGGAGCCATTGATAACGGTTTGTTGCAAACGGTGGCTGAGTTACAGGTGCCCTATATTCTGATGCACATGCAGGGGCTACCCGAAAACATGCAGGTAAATCCGCAGTATCGCAATGTTACCGAAGAGGTGTTTACCTTTTTTCTCGAAAAATTACAGGCGCTGCAGGCAATGGATATCTGCGATGTCATTATCGACCCGGGGTTTGGATTCGGAAAAAGCGTCGGCGACAATTACGCACTGGCCTCCCATATCTTTCAATTTCAGATGCTGGGAAAACCGATAATGGCCGGCATCAGCCGCAAATCCATGATATGTAAATTGCTGAAGGTAAACCCCGACAGGGCGTTAAACGGCACCACGGCATTAAATGCTTTGCTGCTGCTCAACGATGTCCATATACTGCGGGTACACGATGTGAAAGAGGCTATTGAAGTACTGCAAATCGTCTCGGCATTCCGCAATGCAGGCGCCGGTTTATAAAGCGACACACCTTCGGTTATTCGGATTGCACAGCGCTTGTATCCGCTGCCTGCCCATTCGCCGATTGCAACTCCTTTAAAATTTCATCCGGGCTTTTTCCCAATGTTTTCAATACCATGTCAATCCCGTATTCCTGCGCCTGTCTTGGGTATTTCTCCAACAGTTCGCGGTAGGCAGTTTCCGCATTCTTATAATCGTGGAGCGTAACGTCGTAGATGCCGCCGATTGACAGTAAACTCTTGGGCGCCAAATCGTCATTGGGATATTTTTCGGCTACCTTTCTGAACATGGCAATGGCTTTCTCAAAATCGGGTTTTCTGGTCTCCAGTCTCGCCGCTTCAAACAAATACGCTGCTCCTAAAGAATCGTCCGGATATTTTTCCGCAAAGGTCTCATAGGAATGTATCAGTTCGTCGATCATCGCTTTCTGCTCCGGGCTGAGCACATCCGCCGTGGCAAGCATACTATCCACCTGTTTCTGTTGTTCTGTTATGCGCTGCTTCTGTGTATCCTGGTCTTTACAGGCGATTAGCAGCGTTGTAAGCATTAGCGCTGCGATAACGTAATTACTAAACTTTACCATGAATGATTTACTTTAGGCGCCAAAATTACTTAACCATTGCCACAATGAAAATTTTTACCGCTTGTATAATCGGACTGTTTGCCTGTGCCTGCGCACCGAAATATGAAAAGTATTTTATCAATGAGGACGAGGTTCAGAAAGTCGAAATTGCCAAAGCGCAGTCCGAATGTAACAACTCCGACAATTACGCTCCGGATCAATACACTGCCATACGCTATATCCGGGTGAATTTTCATATCATGCAAAATTCCGAAGGAGGCGATAACTTCAGCGAAGCGCAGGCGGAAAAATACATCCGTGAATTAATTGAAACCGCCAATTTCAAATTGGCCAATAATCAGCAAATGGCCTTACCCGTCGGCAATAATACACCGGTTTTACAAACACAATATCGCTATGTATTGCAAGGCGATCCCGCTACGGGTGAAGATGGGATTTATGTACACCGCGACGATACGCTGTGTTATTTTATTAAGTATAAAACCTCGGGCCGGTATTCACAGGGCGATAAAGATGTATTTAAATATTCCGTCGGCGACGACAGCATTATCAACGTGTATCTCATCGAACACCATCCCGACAGCATACGCTTAAACCCGAATTACAATGTTACGGCGAGCGGTATTTCCTTTGGCCATAATGTAAAGATGTTTGGCGCCTTTTATAACAACTATACCACCTTTTATGCCGACGACGGCACGGCATTCAACAAGGGGACGGGAATGTACGGCAGTTTGTTGAATCACGAAATCGGTCATTCACTGGGATTGAGCCATACCTGGCGGGCCAACGACGGATGCGATGATACGCCATTAAATCCCGGCTGTTACGGGCCATACGATCCGCCCTGCAACGGAGTTACCACCAATAATGTCATGGATTATAACGCCTGTTCCTGTGCGCTTACTCCCTGTCAGTTAGGCAAAGTGCATTACAATTTCTGGAAGGAAAATTCGCTGCAGCGACAGGTGTTGATCGAAGACTGGTGCGAATACCATTGGGATAAGAAAATAATTATTCACCGCGATGAAACTGTAGAGTTCAACCAGGGGCGTGACCTGTTAGGCGATATCGAAATTCAGGAGGGAGCCACTCTCATCATCCGCTGCCAGGTATCTCTGCCGTCCGGAGCCAGGATCATCATTAAACCCACAGGCAAGTTGATACTGGACGGCGGTGTAATAACAAATCGCTGCGGCGATCAATGGGAAGGCATTGAAATGTGGCGCAGTAAAAAATTTGATACCGTGGGCGAAGTAATCTGGGGCAATGGCGGTTATATTCAAAATGCCCTCAATTTTATATGGTTGATGCAATAAAAAAGAGAGAGCGGCGCCCTCTCTCTTTCCAAAAATTTATTGCAGTCGTTTAAAATCCACGGCGCACAATGATGCCCACCGAGAAGGGATGTACCTGCGGGCCGCGGCCGTCGATAAACAACGGATTCAGGTCGTAACTGGCATACAGGTTGAAACTGCCGTATCCGATAATTGCATTCAGTTCATGGCGGAAGGTCTGCACATTAAAGTCGTCTTTATACACCTCTTTATTACTATCCAGTTTGTGTTTTGTCTTGGTTTTAATGCGCAACCCCGGGCTATAACCCACCATAATGCGAAATGAGTTATCGGTATCCCATGGTTTTGTTTCCATGCCGAAGTACATCGGTATGGCGAGATGCATGGTATTGAATTTATTTTTGTCGTACTTGATTTCCTCCGATGCAAGCACCAGCGTATCGGCAGGATTAGAAAGTGTGAAGTCTTTGTTAAACCGGAAATGGTGCCACTCCAAAGCGGTTCCGAAGTTAAAATTCAAATACCCGCGAAACATATTTACCCGCGAGCGGAATAAATCCAGGTTTAAATCCGTAGAGCCCCAAAAGTTCAATGACGCCATATCTCCATACGGGGCAGGCACTCCCACTTTATAATCGGCATCCATAAAGGTGTTATACCCGATGGACAACAGCAGGGGCTTGGTTTCAAACACGTCCACGTCGCGGTAGTCGCTGTAAACCACCTTCCGGTTTCTGCCGAAATCAATATCTATGTCGTCGCTGTTTTCCTTCTCGCGGATCACAATCTTCCAGTCGCCGATTTGAACGGAGGTAGAATCCTTAATTGTCGTGTCCTGTTCTAAAGTGATATTGTAATCATCGAGGTCGATATCCTCCAGTTCCCGCAGATTCTCCAGGTTGCGCAAATCATCCAATTGGTCGATATCGGGCACCTCAATGGTATAAGAAGTACCATCGTCTTCATAGACGGTAATCTTCACCTTCTTCTTAGTCACGGTGGTCGAGTCTTGTTGTGCTGTTACAAAAACAGTAGTGAGCGCAGCGATACAAATTAAAATTAAGTGTTTCATTGTGTTATTGATTTACTGTTCTTCGATTATAAAATTCGATGTCAAAAAATTTAATGGAAGTTGTTTTTACATGAGGTTCAGAAACCGAATCACCGGTATTTTGAGTCTTGGACCTGGTTACCAAATTGCCAAAATCATTTGCCAGGGCAAGCGTGTTATTGATGCGATCCACAATACTCGCCGGCGCCGGTGATTGGGTTTTTTCCATCATTTTGTCGAAGTAATAATTATACAAGGCGGCGTATTGCTCCGAGAAATCCGTTGTCTTTATCCGCGGCAACTGCGATGAAGATTCGATTCGCCCTGTTTGGGCAAATTGAATCCCGGCAGTAACGAACTCTTCCGGGGCAATGCGGGTATTGGGCAGATTGTGCCTGTTGTCTTCGATTTTGATGTTTTTGGGTTGGGGGTTGCGGGTATTTTCTGCGTAATGCAAATCGACCTCGACGGGAGCCGTATGTTCTGCGGTGTCCCGGTTGCCGGTCGTCGCAATTCTGTGTATTTCCGGTTTCTCGATTTCAGAGGTGTAATTTGTACCGGTAACCGCATCTTTTGGCATGATAAAGCGCACTGCGGCAAAGAGCAGCAATGCAGCGGCAATGGCCGAGGCGTACCGGAAGTAGGTGTTCAACCCGATTATTTTACTGTCTCTTTTCTTCAGCGCATTTTTATCGGGGTAGGTTACGGTGGTGTCCGGCGACAGAAACGTATTGTCAAACATCTCCAACTCGGATCGCAATTCGGGATGTTCCTCCATAAACTGTTCAAAGAGCACCTCTTGTTCAGGGCTTAAATTGCCTTCGAGATGCTCCACCATCCACTCCTCGTAATTATGTTTGTCAATCTTCATATTAAATGATGTATGCTCACCAAATATTTTTTCAATGTTTGTCTCGCTCTGAAAATATACACTTTCACCTGGGCTTCCGTCAACTCCAGTATTTCGCCGATTTCCTCATAGCTGTAACCTTCGTAATCACGCAACAGGATGGCATTTTTCTGTACTTCCGGCAATTTGGTCAAGGCGTCTTCAATGGCCTCCTTCACGCCCACCTGCACTTCCCGGGCAACGCCTTTGGCGTTTTCGTCCATTGCCTCCACGTAATCGGTGCGTTTATGTTTGCGGAAAAAGTCTATCATATTGTGATAGGCCGCCGTAAACAAATAGGACTTTGCCTTATCGGGTTGAATCGCCTCCCTGTTTTTCCAAAGAACTTCAAACGCATTCTGCACTACATCCTGTGCATCTTCCGCATTCTGCATGCTCTTGCGGATGAACCTGAACACTCCGTCAGCGTACAAATCCACGCATTTGTTGTATTCTGAGGTTGTCATCCGTCATTAAGGCGTTTGAGTTAACAAAAAGTTACAGGCAGCCTAAAAATTCATCCGGCCGGGCCACAAAATCATGGCTGTTTGGCGAATGTCATGTAAATTTACATAAACACCCGTTTGATGAATATCCTATTTCCTACCGATTTCAGTGAACAGAGCGCCGATGCGTTTGAAATGGCGCTGTACCTGGCCGAAAAGACGAATGCGGGCATCTTGCTGCTGCATGTTTACAGCATGCCGGTAATTACCACCAGCATCGAAGAAGGCGGTTTTGAAACCATGCCCGATCAGTTGATCCGGATATCCGAAGAGGCTGCCGCCAAACGAATAGCCCAATTCAAAGAGGCATTGATGAACCGCTACAATAAGGGATATGGCGACCGCATACCGGTCACCGAAATACTGCGTATGGGTTTTGTCGCCGAGGAAATCGTTGCGCTGGAGGCATCGGAAGATGTGTCATTCATCGCAATGCCGGTGGTGCACACCGGCGGGGTGGAACGCCTGTTGTTCGGCGGAACGGTGGCTTCTGTTCTCAAAAAGAGCAAGTGCCCGGTAATTACCGTACCGAAGGATTTCGCTTTCCGCCACATCCACCGCATCGGCTACGCCACAGACTTAACATTTGCCGATAACCAGGTCATCGATAAACTGTTGTTTCTCGCTGATTGCTTCGGGGCAGAACTGCGTTGCTTTCACGTCCACGACAGCAACCTGGATACCGAGAGCTCCATTATCCGCGACTTTATTGCGCAATACAGCAATGAAGTGGCCAGAAACCAAATCAGTTTCCAATTGATTGAAAATCTGAATGTATTGGACGGCATCGACTACTTTATTAAAGAAAACAATATAGACCTGTTGGGGATGCTGCGCCAAAAATCGTATATGAACAGTTTGTTCGATATCAGCTACACGAAAAAAATGAGCACCCACAGCGATATTCCACTGATTATTTACCACGAATAAACGCCATCCCTCAAGGGCTTGCAAGCATAAATTGTTTATGCATTCTAAACTTTCTATTATAATTTCGGCGTTTCATTTAAAATATGTCAGATTCAAAAATAAAGGTAGCCATCCTCGATTTGTACAATGATTACCCAAACGAAGGAATGCGCAACCTGAAGGAACTGGTGAGTGCTGCAGAATTGAATTTTGAATGGAAGGTGTTTAATGTCCGTGCCAAGACGGAAATTCCCGACATAAGTTATGATATTTTCATTTCATCCGGCGGCCCAGGCAGCCCGTATGACGGCGAAGGCGGCGAGTGGGAATCGAAGTATTTTACGCTGATGGACAAAATCTGGGCGCACAATGCCAACGGCAATCCCAAAAAGAAATATCTGTTTGCCATTTGCCATTCATTTCAACTGTTGGCACGCTATCTTCAACTGGGCAAAGTGTGTGAGAGAAGATCCACTGCCTTCGGCGTTTTCAATATTGAACACACCGAAAACGGCAAACAGGACAAATATTTCAGGGTGCTGCCCGATCCGTTTTACGCAGTGGACTCCAGGGATTGGCAATTAATACAACCCAATACACATTTGTTTATCGATTCAGGTGCAGAAATTCTCGCCATCGAAAAACGCCGCGACCATGTGGACCTGGAACGTGCCGTCATGGCAGTTAAAATAAATCCGTATGTGTATATGACGCAATTCCATCCCGAAGCCGATGCCGATGGTATGTTGCGCTACTTTAATATTAAAGAGAAAAAAGAACACGTAATAAAAAATCACGGCGAATGGAAATTGGATGAGATGATTCGCTGCCTGAGCGATCCCTATAAATTACCGCTGACACGGGAGGCGCTGATTCCCGAATTTTTAAAAGATGCACATGATGCACTGTTATATTTAAAAGACCATGATTCCTGATATCCGCAAAATGTATAACCGGGCTTTTACCGATGAGCATTACAACGCCATGTTTGAAAGCCTGTGGAAAAAATTCAATAAACGCATTGAATTTAAAGTATGCGAAACGCCCGCATTTATACCCGATTCTTTAAAGCGGGATTTAATTGCCGCCGGCGAAGAGATCATCGATGTCATAGTACAGGATGATTTTAAGAGCCGCACCGACCGCTCTATTCCCGAAAACCTGTATGTCCCCGGCGAGGATGCGCATACCGTATATCTTGCACTGGACTTTGGCATCTGCACTGACGGCGACGGCAATATCATACCCAAACTGATCGAGATGCAGGGCTTCCCCTCGCTGTATGCGCATCAACACGCAATGGCTCTTGCCTATAAGAAATTTCTCAATGTGCCGGACGACTTGACGCATCTATTCAACGGGCATACAGATGCTTCCTATAAAAAAATTTTTGTGGAATCATTACTCGGAAATCACAAGCCGGAAAATGTGGTGTTGTTAGACATACAACCCGATAAACAAAAAACCTGGGTGGACTTTGCCGACACGAAAGAAATTGCCGGCATCGAGGCGATCTGCATCAGCGACATAACAAAGGAAGGCAGGGATTTATACTATATCAACAACGGAAAACGCACACCCATCTACCGCATATACAATCGCTTGATTTTCGATGAACTGGCATTGCGCAGCGATCTTCAGTACGCATGGAACCTCACCGATGAGGCTAATGTGGAGTGGTGTAGCCATCCCAACTGGTTTTTTCGCATCAGTAAATTCGCACTGCCGTTAATCCGGAGTAAATATGTTCCAAGAACGCATTACCTGCACACGTTGACATCCATCCCGGATGACCTTGAAAATTATGTATTAAAACCACTGTACAGCTTTGCGGGCAGCGGTGTTAAATTCCATGTCTCGAAAACGGATATTGAAAACGTGATGTCGCCGGAAAATTTTATACTCCAGGAGAAGGTGAATTATGCACCTGTAATTCAGACGCCGGATGTCCCGGCAAAATTTGAAGTACGGCTGATGTATATCTGGAAGCCCGAAGCGAAACGGCCCGAATTGGCAATCAACCTCGTGCGGTTGAGCAAGGGTGAAATGATTGGCGTAAACTTTAATAAGAACCGCACCTGGGTGGGCGGTTCGGTGGGGTTCTTCTATTGATACCGTTTCAGCAGCGGGTATATCTTGCTCATGGGGAAGCCCACGACATTGTAGTAATCCCCGTCGATGCGCAGTATTTTATTCAACCCGATCCATTCCTGAATGGCATAGGCGCCCGCCTTATCGAAGGGCGCATATTTTGAAATATAATAATCGATTTCGGCATCTGTCATCGCATCGAAATACACATCGGTTTTCGATTCCACACAATGTATTTCACCGCGAATGCAAATGCACACTGCGCTGATAACCGTGTGCATTTTACCGGAAAGGCTGCGCAGGATTGCGGCCGCATCTGCTGCATTGGCGGGCTTCCCGATAATGGTATCACCGAGCAGCACAATGGTATCGGCAGTAATGATAATTGCATCAATCGCAACCGCCGCACTGCGGGCAGCGTCCATCTTCTTTGCAGCTAAGTAGGCGGGCACCTCCGCCGCAGCCATACTGGCGGGATAGGATTCATCCACATCAATGGAAAGCTTTTCAAAATTAAAACCCGCATCTTTCAGTATTGCACTGCGCCGCGGCGATCCGGAGGCTAATAATATTTTCATACACCGGAAAAATAACCGAAATAATACAGTGGCATAAACGCAACGCCGTACACCATGGTGAGTTTAATCCAGATACTCAACCGGTGAAATGCCTTCTTCGTAAAGGAGCCGAACAGAAAACCGATCAGCCCGAGCAGGTTGACCATCAGTACGATGCCGTACAGTAAAAACCAATGGTGTAACCCTGCAACATCACGTATCCACAAGAGATACCCCGTAAACAAAATAAGCGCAAACAACACCGAGGCGGCAATTATCTTTACGGTTTGCTGCCCCCATGCCAGCGCCGTGGTACGCATATCTGCCCGGCCATCGCCTTCCATATCTTCCAGGTCTTTGATCAGCTCCCGTGCAACATTTATTAAAAATGCGAATAAGGCATATCCGAGGATGATATTCCAGCAGATCCTCGCTGCGTAATAATCGCCTTCACGCACTAACCTGTAAGTGGCCGGTTCGAATGCGCCAACCGACAGAATGCTTATAGCAATCAATAAGGCCACCACAATATTTCCCAACAGCGGCATGCGCTTGTACGACGCCGAATAAAAATACAGCAGCAATGCCGCAATGCCGTGAATGGTAACCAGGCGGATATTGCCTGCTTTCCATGCCAGCAATAAGCCCAGCGCCACACCCATACCCGTAAGTAAAAAATAAGCTGTAAGTGCTTGCTTTGCAGATATTGTCTTGCCGATAAACTGGCGATGCGGCTTGTTTATGGCGTCGGATTCCACATCGTAATAATCATTGATAATATTGCCGCCGGCACAGATGAGCAGCACCGACAAAACGAGGAGCCCAAATTCAAAGCCATTGAGTGTAAAGTACAAGCCGTACTTATTGAACACCGGCACCAGGATGAACAGGTTAATGCAATACATGGTGAGACCGAGTATCAGCAGGTTGGCCGGCCGCATTATCTGTATCCAGGATATTAACTTACGCATTACCGCATATTGTCCCTCCATTCATAGACCCATGCACTTTGAATCATTTCCAGGTGTCCCTCATTGCATTCCTCCCGTTTCCCCGAAAAACCGTCCAACTCCAAAATCCACTCGATCAGATCCGTAAACCGGATGCGGTAAATTTTGGATTCATCGAACTCCTCGCCGAACTTTTCGAACAATTTCAAGGCGATGTCCTCGTGGTCTGACCAATAAATCGGTGGTTCCTCTAATTTCATAACTCTGATTTACGATGCAATAATAGTGGATTGATCGGGAATCAGCACTTCTATTTCCACATCGTCTTCCAACACATCACACTGGCAACTCAACCGCGAATTCAACCTGGGATCACGTGCCCTGTCCACAAAATCTTCTTCCTTATCCGACATTTCCTCAAGGCTGTCCATGCCTTTTTCAATATATACGTGACATGTGCTGCATGCGCAAACGCCTCCGCAGTTGTGATTTAAATGTATATCGTTCATCAATGCCACTTCCAATATTGTATTACCGGTTTTCGCTTCTACCCGCTTCGGTTCCGCACCGTCTTCAAATAAAAATGTAACTGTAAAATTTCCCATAACGGTTATCGCAAATTTAAATATGTAAAAATGTATTTCGTATGCTTTTACTGAGAACATCGTATAATTGCAGAAGTTCAGGATGCGATTGCAACAAACGCCTGTGTTGTTCCAAAGTGTGGATATCGCCCCTGCGTGCCGGGCCGGTCTGCATGGCGTCCGCCTCTCCTATTTTTAGTTTTTCGATAGTTTCCAGCATCAGCGGTAAGATGATTTCTTTCGGCAGGCCGGCTTCCTTCAAAATCATAAATGCCTGTCCGAATAAAAAGTTGGTGAAATTATTGGCGATCACTGCTGCCAGGTGTAACCGGCTCTTCTGCTCGTCGGTAATTGTGTAAACGGCAGGCGTAATTGTATGCGCTATTTCACTCAGCAATTTTTGCAATTCGGTATCCTGGGCAACAATACATACGGGAATGACGCTGTAATCCGTCTTTACTTCTTTTGAAAACGACTGCAGCGGGTAATACACGCCAAACCGGTTGTTGCCAAAACGCAGCGCTTCGCTCGTTACGGCGCCTGACACGTGAACAGAAATTACCTCCGGGGTATTGAAGGTGGCAGCTACTGACCGGATTGCATCGTCGGCCACGGCAAAAAACACCAATGCATCTGCAGGTGCATTATTCATACCATTCAATGGTTTTGCCTCGCTGTTGCACAGCGAAGCAAGCGCAGCCGCCTTTTGAAAATTGCGCCCGTAAATGGCGGCAACGGGTATTCCTGCATTGCCGAACATCTGCACCAAATGCCATGCGATGTTTCCCGTTCCAACGATACTTATTTGAGCATTACCCATAGTTAAAAGGTAAGCGTTCAGTTTTTCTTCAATTCTTTCCGGCGGCGCAACATACTGATAAAAAATCCAGCCGACATTATTGCCATTCCCAGCCACACCAAATTAATCATCGGGAATACTATCGCTTTCATGATAATCCAGTTGTTCTGCACATTCCTCTCCGTCGTGGTAATTTTAAACGTATGAGATTCCGTATCGATAAAATCAAATGTGAGCTCCAGGTCTGCATGCCGCATCCTTACCGGATCGCTGATAATTTTATTATCCGAAACGGTAAACTTCGGTTCAACCATTTCAATCGAATCGCCCGTATGCGCCATGAACAACGCTCCTGCCGAAACCGTGTTGCCCTCGTTATACCGGCGAATATCGTTTAATACCAAATACCCCTTCGAGAAAAATATCGTGTCGCCAATGCCAACTGTATGTTCCTCGGTGATGGGTTGATTATCTCTTGCATCCCGCGATGGGATGGAAGAGATATGGGTAAACACATCGTGTGTCAAATAGTGTTTGGTATCGGGATTGGGCGAGAGTTGTTCCGATTTTTTGTCGGTCAGCAGGTAGGGATACAAATAAAATACTTTCTCCACCGCTCCTGTTCTGTCGTTTATTTTCTCATAGCGCACCTTATAGAATGTCTCCCTGTTGACAACGGAATCGCTGACATACGTCACGATATAATCGCCCATATTTACCGGCACATTTTGATACAGCAAAATATTATCCCGCTTAAACTTCTGGTCGAATTCATCGCCGTAATTAATGCCTTGTGTATTGACAGACAGCACCTGCTGATTGGCATTGGAAATTAAAATGCCCAGCAATAAAATGCCGAAACCGATATGGGCTACGTACCCGCCCGCTATTTTTATTTTGCCTTTAAGTATTACAATCAGGTATTGCAGGTTTGCAATGATGGTAAATCCGCCGGCAAACAGCAGCAGCGAAAACGGGTAGATGGTCCACACGGAATAATTATTTCCGAACAATTGCAGGTTTGCCTTTGAAAAGATGGGATAGCCGAGCGCATTGGCCGCAACCAGCATCACCACGAGGGCGAGAATGGCAGCGATGGCAACCGACCGCATGAATCGCTTCAAATACGTTTTCCGGTATTTCAGGAATTGCACAAACCCTGAAAACACCGCAATGATAATTGCCACCCATATCTGCACCGCAGTATAGTAATGAATCGGGTCGGCAGGCGGCGCATAATCGGTGCGCAGATGCGTGTCAAACCAATCGTTTATCCGCAAAAAAACCTGGTTATAAACCGGGATGCCCGTAAAGAAAATGATATGCAATCCGGAAAACAGAAACACCAGTGAGCCGATAAACATCCAAAACTCACGTGACGAACCGGCCTCTTCTTCCTTATTGGCCGGAATATGTTTCCAGTGGCGGGAAATCAACACAATACCCAGGCAGGTGAAAAATCCCAGGAACAACAACAGGTGGTTTTCCAAGCCGCTCACGACAAACGAGTGCACACTTGAATCGCCGAGGATACCGCTGCGGGTTAAAAACGAGGCGTACAACACAAAGAAAAAGGCGAGGAATAACATGATAAACGCACTGCGCAGAGCGTGCCCTGTCGCCTTCGCAACGAGTAGCAAGTGAATGCCGGCGACGGTTATCAGCCAGGGAATCAGCGAGGCATTTTCCACGGGGTCCCATGCCCAGAACCCGCCAAAACTCAGCGCTTCATAAGCCCAGGCGCCACCCAATAAAATGCCGGCGCCGAGCACCATTCCCGCAAACAGGCTATAGGGCAGTGCCGGCCGTATCCACCCGGTGTAGTTTTTTGTCCAGAGGCCGGCAAACGCAAAGGCAAACGGAACGGTTACCGATGCAAATCCCAGGAATAAAACGGGCGGATGAATCACCATCCAATAATTTTGCAACAGCGCATTTAACCCCGTTCCATCCTTTATAAAATCCATATAGTTTTCAAACATGAATACCGGGTCCTGCGTCAGTGCATCTTCCATTAACAAAAAGGGGGATATGCCAATTTTTAATTTACCGATATAGACGCCGAGCAGAAATGAAACCAGGAACGCCTGCTGCAGGCTTATGAATGTTAATACCGGCGCTTCCCATTTTTTTGAGGTAAGTATCAGAAATACGCCGAGACAGGTCATCCAGAAAGTCCATAACAGAAAACTCCCCTCCTGTCCTTCCCAGAAACAGGAGAGAATGTATTTCAATGGTAAATCAAGCGATGAATGCGACCAGACGTAGTGATACTCAAACCGGTGGTTAAAAATCATGAGAAAGAGTGTAACTACGGTAGCAAAAACAGAAAATGCATGTGTAAAGAATGCGTAGCGTGCGAGATTCAGCCATTGCTGCTTACCGGTTGCATCTGCACTTCTTACCGAAGTAAAATAGGAGAAAGCGGCAACGAGTGCAGCGACAAATGCAAGTATTATAAAAAAGTGACCTGCCTGGCCATAGAACGGGTTTATGGCATTGATACTTAAAAGGCAGTTCATTCTTTAAATTTCGCTTTTATCCACTTCATTCTCTACGTACTTGCTCGGGCATTTTACGAGAATATCACTGGCGTAAAACACATCCTCCTTCATACTGCCCGTCAGCACAATTTCATCGCTCATTTCAAAATCTCTCGGCTTTTCATCGAAGCAAACTATCTTACCCGATTTGCCATTCTGGTCAATGAGATAAAAGCTAAACGTATTCGGATCTTTAACCGGGTCGTAATCTACCGGTTTGTCTTTGTCGAGTGTGCCCTTTAAACGCAATTCCTTGCCCGCTTTGCCGATGGCGTCGTCGAAATCCGAATAGGCGCTTACGTTGCCTAATTGCGATGCCAAAACACCAACGCAGACCGCGAGAAACAATAATAAAATTATATGTGATCGCTTCACTGTTACTGTTTTTTCTGATAATGCAAATTTACCTCAAAATGTTCAGCACCTTATACCCTAAGTGTTAAGATGTACTAAATCGTGCGACGGCAGGCGGTTTGCGGGCAATAAAACAGTATTTTCGCCCACCCGGAAATCCGGCATTTCACAACGGCAATCAAAGATAATACAACGTCAATCCCATATGCTTTCCAAATACATCGACAAATTACGGCATGGGTATTCCCTGTTCAAAAAGGCGCTTTCGGGTGAAGAGCAGGACTACACTACAGGTAGCATTGGCAAGGCGATATTCCTGTTGAGCGTGCCGATGATATTTGAGATGATGATGGAAAGTGTCTTTGCCGTAGTGGATATTTTCTTTGTCAATCGCCTGGGCTCCGATGCCGTTTCTATCGTAGGCCTCACCGAGAGTGTAAATACAATCATTTACTCCGTGGCAATTGGCATCAGCACCGCAGCCACCGCCCTGATTTCCAGGAGAATCGGTGAAAAGAACAGGGAAGCCGCCGCCACTACTGCAGTACAGGTAATTGCGCTCACCTGCGTGGCATCCGCCGCAATAAGCATCCCCGCATTTCTGTTTTCCGAGGATATCCTGCGGTTGATGGGCGCTGAACCCGCAGCGATTGCCGGCGGCGCAGGATATACCCGGATTCTGTTCGGCTCCAGCGCCGTGATTATGTTCCTGTTTGTCATCAACGGCATTTTCCGCGGTGCAGGCGATGCCACCATCGCCATGCGCAGTTTGTGGATTGCCAATATTTGCAATATTGTCCTCGATTACCTGCTGATTTTTGGTATCGGGCCTTTCCCCGAACTGGGCATACAGGGTGCGGCAATCGCTACGGCAACCGGCCGGGGTATCGGCGTGATCTATCAACTCTACCATCTCACCGGCGCAACGGGTATTGTCCATATCGCGAAACGACATCTGACCTTCAACGGCAACATAATACATGCATTAATCAATGTGGCATCACCGGCTACCCTACAGTTTATCATCGCTTCGGCGAGTTGGGTTGTCCTCGCCGCATTTGTGGCACAAAGCGGCAGCGATGCTTCGGCGGGTTATCAGACCAGTATCCGGCTGGTGCTGTTTTTCATCCTGCCGGCATGGGGTATGAGCAATGCCGCCGCCACACTGGTGGGGCAGAATTTGGGTGCGCAGCAAATCGGGCGGGCCGAGGAAAGCGTATTCAGAACCGCCAAATACAATGCGGTATTTATGGGCAGTGTCTCGTTGCTGTTTTTATTTTTCAGCAAGCCCCTCGCCCTGTTGTTTATTCCCGCACACCAAACCGAACAGGTGCAGTTTGCCGTATTATCGCTGCAAATTATCTGTTCCGGTTTTTTATTCTACGGCATCGGCATGGTCATTACCATGGCTTTCAATGGGGCCGGCGACACCCGTACTCCAACCCTGGTAAACTTATTCGGATTCTGGCTGTTTCAAATCCCGTTGGCGTATTTGCTCTCGCATACATTCAAGCTGGAAGCTATGGGAGTATTTATTGCAATACCGGTGGCTGAATCGGCGATTGCAATTGCGGGCTTTATTATTTTCAAAAGGGGTACATGGAAAACGGTTACCGTGTAATACACGTGGCAGCGACGATACAATGCCCGTTATTAAGTAACTTTGCAATAAATTAAATGGCTATGGAAGTATTGACATCAAATTATTTTATTGAACTGGAAGATAAATACGGAGCGCACAACTATCACCCGTTGCCGGTGGTGCTCTCACGTGGTGAAGGCGTTTTCGTGTGGGATGTGGAGGAGAAAAAATACTTTGATTTTCTGTCTGCGTACAGCGCAGTTAACCAGGGCCATTGCAATCCGAGAATCATCAATGCACTCACCGAACAGGCGCAGAAACTGACACTGAGCAGCCGTGCTTTTTACAACGACGCATTAGGCGAATACGAAAAATACGTTACCGCTTTATTCGGCTACGATAAATTATTGCCGATGAATACGGGTGTGGAGGCTGTAGAGACTGCCATCAAACTATGCAGAAAATGGGGGTATTCGGTAAAAGGCGTTGAGCCTAATAAGGCGCAGATCATCGTGTTCGAACAAAACTTTCACGGGCGTACCAGCGGTGTGATATCATTTTCCACCGACCCCACTTCAACATACAATTTCGGCCCGTATATGCCCGGTTATATCGTAGCGCCCTATAATAACCTGGAGGCGCTGGAAAGAGAATTGCAAAAACCCAATATCGCCGGGTTATTGATAGAGCCCATTCAGGGCGAAGCCGGCGTCGTGGTTCCCGATGCGGGGTACCTGGCAGGCGTGTATGACTTGTGTAAAAAACACAACGTCCTGTTTATGGCCGATGAAATACAAACCGGTTTGTGTCGTACAGGCAAAATGCTGGCCTGCGACCACGAGAATGTGCGTCCCGATGTGCTGATTCTCGGCAAGGCGTTGTCCGGCGGCGTATTGCCCGTTTCGGCGGTGCTTGCCGACGATGAGGTCATGTTGTGTATCCAGCCGGGCGAACACGGTTCCACCTTTGGCGGCAACCCGCTGGCTTGCCGTGTCGGCATGGAAGCATTGCAGGTATTACAAGACGAAAACTTAGCGGAGAATGCAGAGAAGATGGGCGTATTGCTGCGCAGCGAACTCGCCAAAATGAACCCGGATGTGGTGAAGACCGTTAGGGGAAAAGGACTGTTGAATGCGATTGTCGTTCCTGAAAGAGAAGGAAAAGACGCCTGGGATTTCTGCCTTAAATTAAAATCAAACGGCCTGCTCGCCAAGCCGACTCACGGCGATAAAATCCGGTTTGCACCGCCGCTCGTTATAACCGAAGAGCAAATGTGGGAGTGCATAGAAATCATCCGCAAGACAGTGGATTCCTTCTGATCAGCGCTTGTATTTTTCTATTTGAATAACGGCTTCGCAGAATTCGTATTCCCGTGTGATGTTGGAACTGACGACTATACAGCGGTCGCCCGCATACCGGCCGATCAACTCCTGATACCATGCTACCCCGGCCGCATCGAGATTAGTGGTCGGTTCGTCAAGTAATACTACCGGAACATCTGCGAGAATGGCCAGGCAGAGCTTTACCCGCTGTTTCATCCCGGAGGAATAATTCTTTATCAGTTTATTTCTATGGCGCTCCAATCCGGAAATCGCTATGCATTCCCGTACCGGCAAATTTTGAACGGTGGGTTTAAATTGTTTTTGAAAGTGCAACAATTCCGCAAAAGAAAACTCTTCGATAAGATCGATATACGGTGCGGCGTAGGAAATTTTTGAATACACCATGTCGGGCGCCAGTTTTCCGCCGTTAAAAGTAAAGGCGACGCTGCCTTCCGACGGTGACAGCTGTCCGCTTAAGATGCGCATCAGCGTGGATTTGCCCGAGCCGTTGGCGCCGGTTATTGCAATTTTATCACCTGCGGAAAATGTATAGTCCACATTGCGGAATATCCAGTCGTAATTAAATCTTTTGGAAACGGCCTGTAGTTGAATCATCATTCAGTCATGTGGCGAAACCCTTTCATTACACCGCCTTTCGAAGAGCGGATAAATGTCAGTATCTGATCCCGTTCGTTGGTTGCAGGTAATTCGGCTTCAATTATACTCAGCGCTTTAGAGACATTAAAACCCCTTACAAACAGTATGCGGTAAATTTCCTGAATTTGGTTGATGGAATCGGGGCTGAATCCGCGGCGGCGCAAGCCGATGGAATTCACACCGGCATAGGACAGAGGCTCTCGTGCCGCCTTGACGAATGGGGGAACATCTTTGCGCACCAGCGAACCGCCGGCAATGAATGCGTGGGCGCCGATTTTAATAAACTGCTGTACGGCTACCGTTCCCTCCAGGATTACCCACTCTTCGATTTCGATATGACCGGCGAGGTTTACGCTGTTGGCGAGAATGACGTGGTTGCCGACAATGCAGTCGTGCGCAACATGCACATAAGCCATCAACAAACAATTACTGCCAATCACTGTCTTTTCCAGATATTTAGTTCCCCGGTTTATAGTTACACATTCCCGTATCGTCGTGTTATCGCCAATTATCACTTCAGTATCTTCGCCGTTGTATTTCAAATCCTGGGGAATGGCGGAAATCACGGCGCCGGGAAATATCCTGCAGTTTTTTCCGATGCGTGCACCCGACATAATCGTAACGTTCGGGCCTATCCACGTGCCCTCGCCGATCACTACATTTTTCGAAATAAATGAATACGGTTCTATAACCACATTATCCGCCACCTGCGCCTGGGGATGTACATACGCCAAAGGTTGATTCATCAGCTTTCAGATCGTTTTACTACCTGGGCGGTGAGTTCGCCTTCGGTAACCAGATAATTCCCAACATAGGCAGTTGCTTTCATTTCGCAAATGCCCCTGCGTATGGGGTGCATCAATTCCATTTTTAATAACAGCGTGTCGCCGGGCAATACCTTGCGTTTAAATTTCACCCTGTCTATTTTCAGGAAATACGTGTCGTAGTTTTCGGGATCCGGCACCTGGCTTAAAACAAAAATGCCCCCGGTTTGCGCAAGCGCTTCCACCTGCAATACGCCGGGCATCACCGGGTTGTTCGGGAAATGGCCGGCAAAGAATCCTTCATTAAAAGTAACGTTCTTCAAGCCAACGATGTACTTGTCGGTCATCTCGATAATTTTATCCACTAACAACATCGGGTAGCGGTGTGGCAACATCTTATTGATAGTGTTAATATCATAAACCGGCTCGCTATTGGGATTGTATCGCGGCACCGAAATATTTTTCCTGTTCTTGTGATAGGATTTAATCATTTTGGCAAAGGCTACATTGGCAGGATGCCCCGGCCGGCTGGCAAATACTTTCCCCTTAATCGGTTTGCCGGCCAGCGACAGGTCGCCGATTACATCCAATAATTTATGCCGGGCAGGTTCATTGATATGGTGTAATTCGAGATTGTTTAATATCCCTTCCTTTTTAACCATCACGTGTTCTTTGTTGAACATCTTCTTGAGCTTGGCCATCTCGGGTTCGCTGACTTCTTTATCGACAATGACAATGGCATTATTCAAATCTCCGCCGCGAATCAGGTTATTTTCATACAGCGTTTCCAACTCGTGCAGGAAGCAAAACGTACGGCTGTTGGCAAATTCGTTTTTAAACTCGTCCATTTCATGCAGCGTAGCGTGTTGCTGTCCGAGAACCTTGGAATTAAAATCTATCATCACCGTAACCTGGTAGTTATCGGCGGGCATCAAGGTCATTTCGGTATTTCGTGAATCGTCTTTTAACACGAGGTTTTCGGTAACGATGATGTACTCTCTTTCGGCGTCCTGCTCTTCCCTGCCTACACCGTCGAGCGCTTCGACAAACACCTTGGAGCTGCCATCCATAATGGGCGTCTCATCGCCGTTCAGTTCGATGAGCACATTGTCGATTCCCAGGCCGGCCAGTGCGGCGAGCGTGTGTTCCACGGTACTGATGCGAATGCCGTTCTTTGCAATAGTAGTACCCCGGGCTGTATCCACGACATTGTCCACGTCTGCCTCTATTACCGGCTGGCCTTCCACATCGATGCGCTTAAACTTGATGCCGTGATTGACGGGTGCCGGTTTAAACGTCATGATGACGTCCTGACCGGTATGCAAACCCACCCCAGCCACAGTCACCTTACTCTTTATCGTATGTTGTAAATCCTTCTTCATGCCCTTATTTCTCCAATTCCTTTAAGCGTTGTTCCAAGTCGGCAATTCTTTGCATCATCTCCGGTAATTTTTTAAATATCACCTGCGAACGCATCGCCAGATTGTAGTCAAAAGCCGGCGAGCCGGTAAAAGCCAGTCCGGGTTGCTTAATACTCTTTGCCACTCCGCTTTGCGCATT
The DNA here is from genome assembly GCA_964492065.1 of uncultured Chitinophagales bacterium. GTDB lineage: Bacteria > Bacteroidota > Bacteroidia > Chitinophagales > BACL12 > JADKAC01. The sequence continues at coordinate 166,975 of CAZBHH010000003.1, forward strand.
GATGCGGGTGCCATCGGCGATGACGAGATGCCCCACGATGCCTACCTGCCCGCCCACGATACAATTGCGGCCGATTTTGGTGCTGCCTGAAATCCCGGTTTGCGCAGCGATCACGGTGTTTTCGCCGATGTCCACATTGTGGGCTATTTGAATCAGGTTATCCAGTTTGGCACCCTTGCGGATAATCGTCGAACCCAGTGTTGCCCTGTCGATGGTCGTATTTGCGCCTATCTCCACATTGTCTTCTATGACCACATTTCCGGTTTGCGGCACTTTTTTATAGGTGCCGTCTTCCTGGGGTGCAAAACCAAACCCCTCGCTGCCGATTACGGCGCCACCGTTTATCAGGCAGTTGTCGCCAACCTTACAGTCATCGAGAATACACACACCCGGGCAGATAATAACATTCTTGCCGATGTGCACATTATTGCCGATATACACCTGCGCCATGATCTGCGTGTTGTCGCCGATGGAAGAATTCTGGCCGATTACCGAAAACACACCTACGTGCACGTCTTTTCCCAAGGTAGCCGTCGGCGCTATATGGCTGAATTTTTCCACGCCATTGGCTGCCAGCGCTCCCATCGCCTTGTATTGGGCTAAAATTTTTGAAAAACCGGTATAGGCATCTTTCACCCGGATCAACGTGGGCTGTACCGGTTGATCGAAGTTCAGCGATTCACTGATAATCAGCACGGAAGCCTGAGTCGTATAGGCGTATTTAATATATTTGGGATTTGCCAGAAAGCAGACATCCCCATCCTGACCTTCTTCAATTTTGGCGGGTTTACGCACCATAACATCGGGGTTACCCTCCAAGGTACCCTGAAGGAATTTACTCAATTCTAATGCAGAAAACTCCATGCCTATAAGTCTTTCGGGTAACAAAGATAGTATTTTACCACAGGATCGGTCAATGAAGCCAGGTTCACATTATCCGAAGCGTGCAATATATCGCGGACAACGCCATTGCGATATTTTATACCGATATTCTGCTCTTCCAACTGGTACGCTGCATTTGAAGTTGAATCATTGAAGACAAAATACTGTAAATCAAAAGGGTCTGAAATCTCATATTTCTGTTGTGCCTCCCGGGTAATCTTTGCTATGCGCTCCTTTGCGATAATTTCGTTTTCCAGCTCAATGCGAAACAGACGCCGGTTGATAAGCGCTCCGCATAAAAAAGCCAGTACTTTGTCTGCCGAAAACTGCCACCTCTTTAATGCGACGTAAATGTCCGAATCGTCCAACAGCGCAAAATTGTCAATCAGAGTTGCGTTTTCCGCAAAATTTTGTTCCGTAAAATCCCCGTATAAAAACATATCCAGAGCCGGGGTGGTCGGCGTACTTTCGTAGTTTTTTGACAGGTATTTAGCCCGTTTCAACGCCTTGATAAGCATCTGCTCGGCACATATCACCGTTTTGTGCAAATATACCTGCCAGTACATGATACGGCGGGCAATGATAAACTTCTCAACCGAGTAGATACCCTTCTGTTCAATCACCAGGCTGTCGTCGGCAACATCCATCATTTCGATGAGGCGGTCGTAACCGATTACTCCTTCATGCACGCCGGTAAAATAGCTGTCGCGGATCAGGTAGTCCAGCCGGTCCACATCCAACTGGCTGGAAACCAATTGGTGTAAAAACTTTTTGTGATAGCTGCCGGTAAATATTTTTTGAGCCAGGCCGAGGCGGCCCTGAAATTGCACATTGAGTTTTTCAAAAAAGATATTTGAAAGCTGTTCGTGATTTACGGAGGAGACGATGGTATTTTCCAGGGCGTGGGAAAATGGCCCATGGCCGATATCGTGCAACAAAACGGCAATAGCTGCTGCTTCCGCTTCTGTTTCGGTGATTTCATTGCCCTTACTGCGCAAGACGTGCACCGCTTTCCCCAACAGGTGCATAGCGCCGATGGCGTGTTGGAACCGGGTGTGATTTGCCCCCGGATAAACCAGGTTGCTCAACCCCAGTTGTTGAATGCGGCGCAACCTCTGAAACCACGGATGTTCGATGATATCGTAAATAATCTCATGCGGAATGGTAATAAAGCCGTAAATTGGATCGTTAAGAATTTTTCTCTTATTCAAACCGGGAATTTTGATAATTTTCTTTTGCCACTGGCAGCAAAAATAAACCAGATAATGAGTAATATAAAGATACTTTGGGCCGATGATGAAATCGAATTGCTAAAACCCCAGATCCTGTTCCTGGAAGAAAAAGGCTATGGCGTGCTTCCCGTCAGCAACGGGCAGGATGCAATAGACATGTGTAACGATCCGGATGTCAACCTCATCTTTCTCGACGAGATGATGCCGGGCATATCGGGATTGGAGACACTGCAGCAGATAAAACAAAAACGCCCTACGGTTCCGGTGGTGATGATCACCAAAAACGAAACCGAAAACCTGATGGAAGACGCCATTGGCTCACAGATCAGCGATTACCTGATTAAGCCGGTAAAACCGCAACAGATTTTGCTCACCATAAAAAAGCTGACCGACAACAAACGTCTGGTTTCCGAGAAAACCGATTCTATTTACCAGAAGGAGTTTCAAAACATATTTTTTTCACTTCAGGAAAACCCGGATTTTCAACAGTGGTACGAGATATACAAAAAACTGTTGTATTGGGAGTTGCAATTAGATCAAAGCGGCGCATCGGGAATGAAAGATGTCTTCAACGCCCAAAAGACAGAGGCGAATGTGGAGTTTGGGAAATTCATCGATAAAAAATACCTCGGTTGGATTTCGGGTAAGGAAAAAAACAAACCGGTGATGTCGCATACACTGTTTGACGAAAAAGTATTCCCCGCATTAAAAGAGGGCATTCCCACATTTTTTATTTTGATTGACAACCTGCGCCTCGACCAGTTTAAGACTATTGAGCCGCTGATCAGCGAATCGTTCCGGCTGGTGCAGGAGGATTATTTTTTCAGCATATTACCTACTGCGACACAATACAGCCGCAATGCAATTTTTGCAGGGCTGTTGCCCAGCGAAATCGAGAAGCGCATGCCCAACATGTGGTTAAACGACGATGAAGAAGGCAGTAAAAACATGTATGAAGAAGAATTTCTGAAAGACAATATCACCCGCAACCGCAAAAACCTGAAGTTCAGCTATCGCAAAATACTGAATCACGCCGAAGGGAAAGATTTTGAAGAGAATATCCTGAACCTGATGCATAACGACCTGAATGTGGTGGTCTATAATTTTGTGGATATGCTCTCGCATGCCCGCACCGAAATGGAAGTGCTCAAGGAACTGGCAAGCGACGAAACCGCTTACCGCTCCCTTACTCGCAGTTGGTTTGACCATTCGCCACTCTACGACGCCTTGCGGAAACTGGCGGGTAAAAAAGTACAGATCATCATCACTACCGATCACGGGACGATTCGTGTCAATACGCCCTCGAAGGTGATTGCCGACCGCAATACCACAACCAACCTGCGGTATAAAAGCGGAAAGAATCTGCAATACAATAAAAAGGAAGTGATGGAAATAAAAAATCCCGCTGAGGCGGGATTACCGAAAATGTACCTGAGCAGTTCCTTCATTTTTGGCAAAGGCGATATTTTCCTTGCCTATCCCAATAACTACAATTACTACGTAAATTATTTTAAAAATACATTTCAACACGGCGGCATTTCACTGGAAGAAATGATCATTCCCTTTGCCGTTTACACGAATTATTAAAGACTCGTTTGTCGCACCGCCGCTTTCAATTAGCTTTGTTCAATGCAATACAAATGGCTATCGGAAAATGCGGAGGCGACAGCGTCCATCGCCGCAGAAATAATTGCCGTTGCCGGGCACAACAAAAAATTTACGGTTACCGGTGTTATGGGAGCCGGTAAAACGACATTGATAGCGGCAATTTGCCGGGCACTTCAAATCACCGACCCGGTCAACAGCCCCACATTTGCCATCGTGCATACCTATGGTACGGACACGCCCGTGTTTCACTTCGACCTGTACCGGGTACGGAACAACCACGAGTTGGAAGACCTGGGGTTCGAGGACTACCTCCATGCGGATTCCTATATATTCATCGAGTGGCCTGAAATGGTAATGGAATACCTGAAACAAAGCGGTTTTAAAAATATAGATATCCAATTGACCCCTGAAAACAAAAGAATGATTAATTTAGAGATATGAGCGATACACCACACAAATCGATAGCTTCGGAACTCGCCTCGCAGGCGGGCATCCAGGTGATGGAACAACGGCTGGAGCAAACCCGCAAGAAACAATCTCTATTTATCGGTATTCCAAAAGAAAATGCATTTTACGAAAACCGGGTACCACTTTCACCCGAAAGCGTGGAGATGCTGACAAATAACGGCATGCATATCCTGATCGAGAGCCGGGCGGGAGAAGCGAGCCGGTTCAGCGATAAGGACTTCAGCGAAGCGGGCGCACGCATCGTGTACGACAAAAAAGAAGTGTACAAAGCCGACATCCTGTTGAAAGTAGCCCCTCCCACCCTGGCAGATATGGATTTGTTTCAGATGAATCAGATTGTGATTACGCCGCTGCATTTGCCAACTATTAAAAAGGAAATCATCAATACCCTCGTAAACAAAAAAGTTACCGCATTTGCATTTGAATATTTAAAAGACGAATCCAACACCTACGCATTTGTGCGCTGCATGAGTGAAATTGCCGGCAGCTCTTCTATACTTATCGCATCGGAATTGCTTGCGGATAATACCCATGGCCGCGGAAATCTTTTGGGGGGGCTTTCGGGAATTCCACCGACACAAATTTTAATTTTAGGCGCCGGCGTGGTGGGCGAATTTGCCGCCCGTGCTGCGCTGGGTCTGGGTGCATCCATCAAAATTTTCGATTACAATGTGTATAAACTCAGCCGTCTGCAGAACAATATCGGTTCGAGGATTTATACTTCTACCATTAATCCGAAAACGCTGTTGAAAGACATTCGCACTACCGATGTCGTAGTCGGCGCAATCCACAGCGAAACGGGAAGGACACCGGTAATCGTCACCGAAAGCATGGTGATGGAAATGAAACCGGGCAGTGTAATTATCGATGTGAGTATTGACCAGGGCGGATGTATAGAAACCAGCGAAGTAACCACCCATGCCAAGCCCACATTTATTAAACACGATGTCATCCACTATTGCGTACCCAATATCCCGTCGCGAGTACCACGCACCGCCTCCTATGCCATCAGCAATATAGTAGCCGGCACATTAATGAAATTCCACGAGTTTGGCGGCATGGAAAATTTAATTCAAATGAATGCGGGTATCCGTCATGGTGTGTATATCTATAAAGGCCATATGACCAACGCCTATCTCGCCAACCGGTTTGATTTGAAGTACACCGATATCAATTTATTATTGACCAGTAACCATTGATTAAGTAAAAAGGAATCGCATCAAACATACATCTCGAATTATAGAAACTTACAATCCATATAAGCTTCGGTAATTTTATTTTCATTTTTGTTTACGTGTTGTGCGATCACAAACGCTGTGCATGTTCCATGAGGGAAGGTTTTCCGCCTCCTGCAAAACACGCTCGGCTCTCACCTGTCTTAAATAAAACGCAATCCTTATTACTTGAAGTCACGGGTTTCGTTTCGCCTCTGCGCCAAGCCGGTTAACAGATGCATGCAGTTGCTGGATATTTAGGATTATACAACGTTAAATAGGACAGAGATATTTATTTTTGACGATTAATGATTCAAGTGAAACTCTTAATAGTCTCTATTACATTCTGCCTGGTGTTGGGCGATTATGTATTGCACACACGGGATTTGCAGCGGGACATGGCGTCGCAACCACTGCATGCCGAAGCGCAAACCGGCGATAGCATTCGCACCTTTGTGATTGCTGCGGTAGGTGATTTAATGTGTCATGGTTCGCAGTTCCGCAATGTGGCTCTGGCAGATGGCTCGTACGATTTCCAGCCCTGTTTTGAATTTATCAAACCCTATATTGCAGGTGCGGATTTTGCCGTAGGTAATTTGGAGACTACCTTTGCCGGCGACGGCATTCCCTATAGCGGCTTCCCTTTATTCAATACACCCGATGCTTTTGCAACTGCATTAAAAACCGCGGGTTTTGATTTTGTAACTACCGGCAACAACCATTCTAACGATATGGGAACAAACGGAATCTTGCGCACGATAGATGTACTCGACAGTGTGGGCTTATTGCATACCGGCACTTTCAAGTCGCAAGCCGAACGGGATTCTGTACAGGTTATCCAAATCGCCGGAACTGATGTCGCCATTTTAAACTACACCTACTCCACCAATGGCATAGACCTGCCGCCGGATAAATCGTATTTGGTGAACAGTATTGACTCGGCAACCATAGTAAACGATATTCAACAGGCAAAAGACCGGCAGGCGGAACTCGTCATTGTATATTACCACTACGGCGAAGAATACCGGCGCATGCCTTCCGACTATCAAAAGAAATATAACCGCATAGCGATAAACGCCGGCGCCGATATTATTTTGGGCAGTCACCCACATGTGATAGAACCCGCCGCATTTTTTCCAACGGTCAACGCCTCTATCGATACGGGATTTGTCATTTACAGTATGGGCAATTTCATTTCCAATCAAAGAGACCCGTTTACCTACGAAGGGGTCATCATCAACCTGCACTTCGAAAAGAACCTGCGCACAAACAAACTGAAATTGCAAACAGTGGATTATGTCCCGACCTGGGTGTACCGCGGAACCAACCCCGAAAAAAAACTGCACGTCGTATTTCCCGCAACCGACACCATTCAACCCCAAGCGGATTACCTGAAGCTCAAAGACAAACTGGAAATACTGCAGGCAAAAAAAAATACGGCGGCAATTTTAAACACCTATACCGACAGGCTGCAACCGGTTGAAAAATAATTCTGGCATTGAATTCGTTGAAGGGGAAATATGCAAACTCGTTTATTATTCATCGGTTTATTGTGTATTGCAGCGCTGCATAGCCGGGCGCAAATCGGCCTGTTTAAAAAGAGCGAGGCTTCGGATACGCAGTACCACGTCAACCTGGACACCGTAAATATCGAAGCGAGGTCATTGCGGAATTACAATTTCAATCGCTATGCCTATATCGTGGCGAAGATGTATCCCATTGCCGATACGGCGATAACGCTGATGCACCAGGTGGAGGCAACAACGGCGGACATGAAAAAAAGAGAGAAAAAAAAATACCGCCGGCAACTGGAAAAGGAATTAAAGGAACAATTTGAAGACCGCTTAAAAAATCTGTCACGCACGGAAGGCACCGTCCTGATTAAAATAATTGAGAGAAACACAGGCCGCACCATGTACGACATTTTGGATTCAATGAAAAACCGGGGTACGGCGATGTGGTGGCAGGGATTGGGCAAGTTGTACGGTTACAATTTAAAAGAGGGCTACGACCCCGCGGCCAACCCGATGCTGGAAATTATCATACACGAATACGAGGTAAAGAGGCAGATTGTAAAATAAAAAAAGTATCGTCGCCGATACTTTTATTATAATTTTCACATGCGCATTATTCGGTAGGCAACGGTTCCTGGGTCTCCTTGTCCGGGGTGGTATTAACCGGTTCGGTTCCCAAACTACCCGCGGTGTCGGAAGCGGGCGCCTGGAACATAGGCTGCTCGGCCTGGGGAGTCAGCACATTGTTCTGCACGGAGGAAGAACCCGGCGTGAACGCCGCAGTACCCAGGCTCAGCACGATAACGGCAATTGCCAGCCCCCAGGTAATTTTCTCCACATCATCGGAGGTGCGCTTATAGCCGAACATCTGTGTAGCGGCGCCGCCGAAAGTGCCACTCAGCCCACCGCCTTTGGGGTTTTGAATCAACACTACCAGCGACAGAATCACACAAATGATGAGTATTAAAATCAGGATAAACGTAAACATATATCAGCTCTTTCTGAGTTCTTCAATTTTGGCTGCAAAGTAACTCTTTTTTTCCGGGTATTTCAAACACAGCTTTTCATATACTTCGATTGCCTTTTTGGTATTTCCCTGAATTGCCAGCACGAGAGCGAATGTCTCGGTAATGATATTGTTGTCCATGGCAATGCTTTTGGCAGCCATCTGCCTGGCATCTGCTTCATTAAATATGTGGTTTTCCGCCCCTTCGCCATCCACATCGATTTGAATGGGGCGGTTTCTTTCCCCGGGCTCCACAGTACGCACATTGTAAGTGCCGGTAATGGCGGTCACCCATCCCGAAAAGGTATGCATTTCGGTTCGGGTATCGCTATCCGTTTCTTCCGGCCGCACCGCAATGACTTCCTCATCCATCCCGGATAGGGCGCCCATCAACTCCATTTCATAAGGGATGGTCTCGAATATCGGCGTCTCCTGTTTCTCTTCAGGCGGCAACTGTTCTGTCCGGGTATCTCCGCTCCCGGCTATCGCGGTTTCTGCCGCCGGCGCAGTCAACGGAGTCCTCTCAATAAACTGGAACAGGCGCTCCCGGTCGTATGTATGTATTGCCGCCAATGCCAGCGCATTTTCAAACCCGGGATCCGAATCGCAGTGCATTTTTTTGGCATACAACACATGCGACAAAGTGAAATAGGCGTACCGGTGTGCAAATGCCTCTAACTCCTCCACAGAAATATCCGCCAGGACATTGACATTGTTCAGTAATCTATTAAATGTTTCCTTCTGCATAATCACCAGTCTGAAGCCGTTTTCAAATATATATCATCTGCCAGTTGCAGGGAAATCTTTTGAATCAATTCATTTTCCACGGCGCTCAGCGATTGGGTGCTCGGATAATCCTCGAACCGCGAGAATGTCTGGCTCCAGTTCTCCTTTTCGTTTTTGTGGTTTACGAAATCCACTTTCACGCCGATTGTCAAGCGGTTCAATGCCGTCGTCTCATTACCCGTTGGCGCAATGGGCGTACTGGCATACTGCGTAATGGCGCCGCTGAACTCCCAATCGCCGCCGTTGTCCTTTAGATACAACCTGGTCTCCGAAGTGAATTTATCTTTCAGTGTTTCGGTAAAGGTCTGGCTGAGCGAGGTGGCCACAAAATTCGACTGGTTGGCGAAGTAATTTACAGTGACGGTCTGAATCTGGGGATCAATACGGTTGCCCTGAAAGGTATAACAACCCGAAAGCGGCACTGCGATGCCTAACCCTATTGCGAGCCAAAGTCTTACAATTACCTTCATCCGGGCAGGTTGTATTCTTTAATTTTCCGATACAGGGTGCGTTCGGATATGCCGAGGTCCAACGAGGCGTCTTTGCGCTTTCCCTTATGCTTCTGCAGCGCCTTTACAATCAATTCCTTTTCATTGTCGGAAAGCGATAGATTTTCCTCCACTGTATTTTCGGTATAATGCTTGGCCTGGTCGATAATTATCGGCCGGCTCTCAGAAGCCTCGGTTTCGAATGCCGGATGTATATTCGGTTGAATGGCATCGCTAAACAAATTATTTCCCTGGTGAAATTCCGTCTTGAGTTGATTTGCTTCGGCCATTGTCAGCACAAATTGTTTCAGGTCGGTAATATCCTTTTTCATATCGAACAACACCTTATACAAAATATCCCGCTCCGAAAAATCGGAGCCTGCGGTGTGCACCGAAGCGTGCCCCGAAAGCACCGGCAGATGCGACTTTCTCTGCTCGGGTAAAAAGCTGTGAATGGCGTCTGCATTTAATTTGGTGTCCTTGGCGAGGACAGAAATCTGTTCTGCCACATTCTTCAACTCCCGTATATTTCCCGGCCAGTGGTATTCCTGCAGGGCATGGATTGCCGATTCGTCCAACTGGATGGAAGCCGTGCGGTATTTCTCGGCGAAATCCGAACTGAATTTTCTGAATAATAAATAAATATCTTCCTTGCGGTCACGCAATGCGGGCACCTGGATGGGTACGGTGTTTAAGCGGTAGAACAGGTCTTCGCGGAATTTGCCGGCGGCGATTAAATGATGCAGGTCCACATTGGTTGCGGCAACCACCCGCACATCCGTTTTCTGGACTTTTGAGGATCCCACCCGGATAAATTCGCCGGCTTCCAGAACTCGCAATAATCTCGATTGCGTACCCAATGGCAATTCGCCCACTTCGTCTAAGAATATGGTTCCGCCATTCACGGTCTCAAAATACCCTTTCCGGTCATCCAATGCATTGGTAAACGAGCCCTTCACATGGCCAAACAACTCGGAGTCAATGGTGCCTTCGGGGATTGCGCCGCAGTTTACGGCAATAAACGGCCCGTGTTTTCTCACCGAATACTGGTGGATTATCTGTGAAAATATCTCTTTGCCGACGCCGCTTTCACCGGTGATGAGAACATTCAGGTTGGTGGGCGCCACCCGTGCCGCTATGCTGATGGCGTAATTGAGCCCCGGGTTATTGCCGATAATCCCAAATCGCTGTTTTATGCTTTGTATTTCCGTTGACATATTACGGTCTTGCCACAATTTTTCCTATTAACGTTGCAGAGGTGGCCCCTGTCACCTCAACGAATACATAATCTCCCGGCTTACTATGCTCCCTGGGGAAAACAATCATTTTGTTCTGATCATTCCTTCCGCAGTTATCGTCCAGGGAGCGGCGTGATGGTTTCTCTACCAATACCTTAAACACTTTACCGATATCGGCTGTATTCCGCTCGGCGGAATGCCGGTTTTGCAGCGCAATAATTTCATTCAGCCTGCGCTTTTTCACTTCTTCGGGCACATCGTCTGCGTATTTTCGGGCGGCAAGGGTGCCGGGGCGCTCGCTGTAGTAAAACATGTAGCTCATATCGTACTTCACCCATTGCATCAGGCTGAGTGTCTCCTGGTGATGATTTTCCGTTTCACCGCAAAAGCCCGCTATTATATCGGTGGAAATTCCGCAGTCCGGAACGATGCTCCGGATGGCTTCGATGCGCTGCTCGTACCACGTCCGGTCGTAAGTGCGGTTCATGCGCTCCAATATCTCAGAACTGCCCGACTGCACCGGCAAATGGATATAGTTGCAAATATTTTCAAACGCTGCCATGGTATGGAGCACATCATCGGTCATATCTTTTGGATGGCTGGTGGAAAAACGCACCCGCAACAGCGGATCCACAGCGGCTACCGCTGCCAGCAATTCGGCAAAAGTCACCACCTTACCCGTTTCGGGGTTTTCCCATTTATATGAATCCACATTCTGGCCTAACAGCGTCACTTCCCGGTATCCCCGGTCGAACAATTCCCTCGCCTCCGCAACAATCGTGTGTAACGCCCTGCTCCTCTCTCTGCCGCGGGTGAACGGCACCACGCAGAACGAACACATATTGTCGCAGCCCCGCATAATGGAAATAAAGGCGGATATCCCGTTGGAATCTAATCGCAGGGGGCTGATATCGCTATAGGTCTCCTCCCGCGACAACAGCACATTCACGGCCTTCTGACCTTCATTGGCCGACACCAAAAGTTTGGGCAAATCGCGGTAGGCATCCGGCCCGCAGATGATGTCCACCAGTTTTTCCTCTTCCAACAGGTTGGACTTCAACCGTTCGGCCATGCATCCCAACATGCCTATCAAAGCTGAGGGGTTTTTGCGCTTCACCTGGCCGAATTCCTGTAGGCGATTGCGCACCCGCTGTTCCGCATTGTCGCGGACAGCACAGGTGTTTATCAAGATCAGGTCGGCCTCCATGTAATTGCCGGTGACGCCGTAGCCCGCCTCGCTGAGTATGGAAGCAACGATCTCGCTGTCGCTGAAATTCATTTGACAACCATAACTCTCGATATAAAATGTTTTGCCTTTTTGACTGATTTTGGGGTTGCTGTAAACCTCGCCCTGTCTATCTTCCGATAGCACCTTGTTTATAGTTAACCGCTCTAATGTCGGATTGCTGTCGTACATTTCCATTTTAATAATGCGAACAAAGTTACGAAATTGCACAGTCAGAATGACAGGTTTTCATCTATGCATACGGCCATGACACAAATGCACATGCGGCGCCTCCTGTTTGCAGGCGGCTGCATTTACTACGGAATCTGGATTTTCCTGAATTCGGCAATTCCATTTTCGTTCGATTACGTGTACCTGGTAAGTTATGTGGCACAACGCATTTACGATTCGGGTTTTCAAACCTGGATTGCAGATGCCACGGTGGATACCGGACACCCGCCGCTGATACCGCTGTTGCACGCTACCGGATGGATACTGTTTGGCAAATCGCTGCTTATTTCCCATGGCATTTCCTTTATTTTGGTTTGCTTAACCTATTATTACTTTTTGAATATTAGTAGCTTATGGCTAACTGCTACACAATTACTCACAGCCGCCTTACTGTTTTTATTTTTTCCCATTACCCTTGCCCAGGCGATTTATATGAGCCCTGATTTAGCCGTAAGCGCCTTCTTTCTGGGCGCCTTGTACTACAATCTAAAGGGGAAGTCATGGCTCTACAACATCTCGCTCGCACTGCTGCTGCTCACCTCGGTCAGAGGGTTGTTGCTGTTTGCCGCTTTCATTTCAAACGATTTGCTGCATGCCGCCCGAGAGGATAACAGGAAAACGCTTTACCTGCGAATCGCCGGTTATGCGGCGGCCGCATTGCCCTGTGTACTTTGGAATAACTACCACTACATAACAACGGGTTGGATTCTCGGCGGGCACGAGACAATCTGGTCGGCACACCGGGAGTTTATTTCCATCGGACAACTCCCAATCCATACGGGAGCGCTGGGGTTCCGGCTGCTGGAATTTGGCGGGCTATGCATCTGGCCGATCGCTATCTTGCTGCGCAAGCGAGCGCCGGCAGCCGCAGCTCTGAAACCCCTGTTCCGAATAGGCGTTTTTGCCCTCCTTTACAATGGCCTGGCATTGCTGCCCTTTGCCAACCCGATTTCCACACGGTATCTGCTCCCTTTGTTTTTAACAGGCTTGCTATTGGTAACTCCCTGCATTGCCGCCTTATCGATGCAGCTCCGCACAGGTGTATTGCTGTTCTGCTTTGCCGCAATGGCCGGCAATGTATTGTACATCTATCCCGACAGGTTTATTAAAGCCGCCGGTTACAGTTGGGACTGCACTCCCATGTCGCTTATCTATTTCAACTTACTCGAAAAAAAAGCTTTACATTTTATTGATAACGAATTAAATAAAGATACTAATTCACTCGTTTATGCCGGCATGCCGTTTTATCAATCCAGTGTTTACACCCGACTGGAACCCAAAAACACAAATCCGACGACTGCGTGGGAAGAAAACAGTTTACCGGCCGAAGGGTATTTCGTCGAGTCCAATACGATGAACCAGGTCACCTGGGAACAGAAGACCACATTGGAAAAAGAATGGCAGTTGCTGGGCAATTTTCAATCGGGACGGATATATATCCGCATTTACGGCAGGCAGTTGCCGCCGGGTAGTTAATTCGGGTTAATTCTCAAAAAAGCCATACTTTTGGCCGCTATTCCGAGTTGTTAATGCTTAAATTTTTTTGCAGATGGATTATTCAATGGGCGCCGGCTATATAGTTTTCTTTAGCATTTCCTTTCTGTTGTTTGAAGTGGGATTGTACAAGATGTTTGAAAAAGCCGGCTTACCGGGATGGAAGGGACTGATACCGTTTTACAATGCCTACTACATCATTAAACTCTCCGGAAAGCCCTCTTACTGGTTGTGGCTATTACTGGTTCCGATTGTCAATGCAGTAATCTTTTTCTTACTTGTAACCGAGTGGGTAAAAGCCTTCGGCAAGGACGGCTTTTGGCAGGGCGTCGCAGCCATGATGTTCCCGCAGTTTTATTTTGCCGTGCTGGGCTTCGATACAAAGACGAAATACGAAGGCATTCCCGCTGAAATATATAAGAACCGCAAGAAGGGTTTCTGGAGGGAATGGGCAGATGCGATTGCCTTTGCCGTGGTAGCCGCCACTTTTATACGCACGTTTATTTTTGAAGCGTACACCATTCCCACCACTTCGATGGAGGGCACCTTATTGGCCGGCGATTTCCTGTTTGTGAGCAAGATGCACTACGGCCCGCGGTTCCCGATTACGCCGCTGGCATTTCCCTTTGCGCATCACACCATGCCGGTAATCGGCGGCAAGGCATATTCCACACTCATTCAGCTCCCCTATTTGCGGCTGCCGGGTATTCAATCCATTCACCGCAACGATATCGTGGTTTTCAACTTCCCGGAAGGCGATACCATTTTTAAGCCTATCGGCGACCAGGATTACTACGATATGAAACGTGCCGACCCGGATGGCTTCAGGCCCCGCCCCGACCAGATAGGCACCCGGCCCATCGACAAGCGGGAAAACTATATCAAGCGCTGCGTGGGCATTCCGGGCGATTCGCTGGAAGTGAAAAACGGCACACTGTATATCAACGGCGAAATAGCATTTCAACCCGAACACTTACAAAAATCTTATCGCATTGTCTTTAAACCGAATGTCACTGTGCCGCCGGATTTCCTGGAAGAACAGGGCGTGAACCTGATGGACTACGAGCGCAACGGATTATACGCCGACAACCAGATGTTCGTCATTGTAAACATCGACAAGGAAACTTTAGACCGCTTCAAAAAGAATCCATCGGTGGACATTATTGAAGAGATAACCAAGACCAGGTTTAATGTAGAAAGCCAAAGGGATTATACCCCGGCGAGGTATTATCCACACGATCCCGGGCTGCAGAAAAACAGCATCGACGATTTCGGCCCAATATACGTTCCGAAACGAGGCGCCACTGTGCAAATTTCAAAAGAAAACTACCCTTACTTTAAGCGTATAATTGAATTTTACGAGCGCAACAAGGTAACGTTTGATACAGCGGGGAACCCGATGTTGAACGGGCAACCGCTGACGTCCTATACCTTTAAGCAGAACTATTATTTCATGATGGGCGATAATCGCCACCGCTCTCTCGACTCCCGCTTCTGGGGTTTTGTACCCGAAGACCACGTGGTGGGCAAGGCGGCCATGGTTTGGTGGAGTTGGGATAGCAAAAAACCGCTGTTTCAGCGATTTGGCACCATACGCTGGGATCGTGTATTTCGTTTCTTATAATCCGCTAACCGGAAAATCATGGAATGCAGATTCGTTGTACCAGTTATTGCCTGTACATTTACCGCAATGAGTTTTATGGCATGCCGAACCGCACACGGCGAAAAGACCAGCACGTTTAAAGTGTATGGCAATTGCGAAATGTGCGAGGAAAATATCGAGACCGCATTGGACAGAGACGGGATTTACAGCGCCAGTTGGAATAAAGATACCAAGATGATACGAGTGAAGTTTGATTCCACCCGATATGTGCTCGACCAGATTTACACTTTGATTTCAGAAGCGGGTTATGATACCGAAACTACCCGTGCTACCGACGAAGCATACATGCGATTAGACGAGTGCTGCCGATACGAACGGCCGATGTAATTGCTGCGCTGCCCCCAATCCATGTGATACCCGCTCCGGATAGGCGCCATGCCGAATCTGCGTATATTTACATCGATCCACGACCGCAGACAGAACAGCGCTATGCAAATGACACTTTTGGCAATTGGAAAAACTAAAAATCAACATCTCATCGCCTTAATAACCGGTTATGCCCGGCGCATTAACAGGTACAGCAAATTTATGATTGTGGAATTGCCCGATATAAAAAATGCCGCCTCGATGGATGCAGAGTCCCTCCTAAAAAAAGAGGCGGAGCTGTTGCTGAAACATATCGGCCCCAATGACAGCGTTGTTCTCCTCGACTCCGGCGGCAGGCAGTACAATTCGGAGGCCTTTGCAAAATTCATCGCACAGAAACAGGTGGCCAACACGCAACACCTCGTATTTACCGTGGGCGGCGCCTATGGATTCCACTCTTCCCTGTACACCCTGTTTTCCGAGCAATGCAGCCTCGCCCCGCTCACTTTTACCCATCAGTTGGTACGGCTGATTTTTTGCGAACAATTGTACCGGGCGTTTACCATTATTCACAATGAACCTTACCACCACGCATAACCGACGATGAACTACACTTCCATCACCCTGGTAATCATTATTCTCACCTGTATCACCTCTATTATGGCGTTTAGCAATGCGGCGATGAAAGGCGCTGCATTATTCTATCCCTACCTCGTAAAAAAACAGGGGGAATGGCACCGCTTTTTCACGGGCGGGTTCATTCATGCCGATTGGTTACATCTCGCCGTAAATATGTATGTCTTGTACATGTTTGGCAATATCCTGGAGAAATACCTGCTACCCGTGTATTTTATGCAAAAGTCGAAACTGGTGTATATCATCATCTATCTCGGCGGGATAATTGTCGCAGACATTCCCTCTTTCCTGAAACACCGGAACGATCCGTCGTTTCGGTCGCTCGGCGCCTCGGGAGCCGTTTCTGCCATCGTGTTTGCGGGCATTCTCATCAATCCCTGGGAAGGCGGCATCGGGTTGTTATTCCTGCCGGGCATCATGCTGCCGCCGGTCGTTTTCGGCGGTTTGTACCTGCTGTACACGGCGTATATGGCCCGCCGCCAGATGGACAATATTAACCACGACGCCCATCTCTTCGGGGCGTTATTCGGTTTTTTACTGCCGGGGATCATTAAGCCGGCTATTTATATTGCTTTTATCGATCAAATATTTACCAGGTTATGATTGTTGATCTGCGAAGCGATACCGTTACACAACCGACGGAAGCAATGCGGGATGCAATGCGCAATGCAACGGTGGGCGATGATGTATTTGGCGAGGACCCTTCGATTAATCGACTGGAGGCCACTGCTGCCGACATGTTTGGAATGGGAGCCGCAATGTTTTGCCCGACAGCCACCATGTGCAATCAAATTGCCATCAAGGCACAGACGCAACCGATGGATGAAATCATCTGCGACCGGTTGTCGCATATTTACCAATACGAAGTCGGCGGATATGCATTTCTTTCGGGATGCAGCATAAAAACCATCCACAGCGAGCGGGGCATTCTTACACCGCAACAGATTCGTGCAGCGATAAACCCCACCGATATTCACAAACCCGTCAGCCGGTTGGTCTGCCTGGAAAACACCTGCAATAAAGGCGGCGGCGCTGCCTATGCACTGCATCAGATACAAGCCATCAGCGCATTATGCCGGGAGGAACAGTTAGCGCTGCACCTCGACGGATCCCGGCTGTTTAACGCCCTCACAGCTACGGGAGATACGCCGGGCGGTTACGGAAAATATTTCCACTCGATAACGTTATGCCTGTCGAAAGGACTCGGCTGCCCCGCCGGCGCATTGCTGCTCGGCGATGCGGAACTGATACAGAGAGCCCGTCGCATACGCAAAGTATTCGGTGGCGGTATGCGGCAGGCCGGGATATTTGCAGCGGCGGGGATATATGCCCTAAACCATCATATCGCAGCGTTGCAGACAGACCATATTCACGCCGGCATAATTGCCGATGCACTTCTGAAAGCGCCCTATGTAAAAGATGTGCTGCCAGTAGAGACAAATATTATTATTTTCAGCCTAAAGGATGCTGCCCGTGATTTGGATTTTATAGAATATTTGGACGAGAAGAAAATAAAGGCATTTGCCATCGGCGATAATAAAGTCCGGTTTGTAACGCACCGCGATATAACTGAAAATATGATTCCACACATCCTTAATGCGCTTGCCGGTTACAGGTATGAAGCGGTTGCATGAACAGGTATTTCACGTCGCCAGCGCTCTTTTTACATTCAATTGTATTATTAACTTTGAAGGTTAATCAACCAGCGATATGAATTTGAAAATATTACTGCCTTCCTGTCTTTTGCTTTGCTTCGCAGCGCTGATTGCCGGCTGTAACCTGGGGCCGGGAGAAGGCGGTACGGCAACCATTGTCGGCAAGGTGAAGGCGATGGAATACAACAGTTCCGGGCTTTTCATAAAGGAATACTATGCAGCCAATGAGCGGGTATTTATTATCTACGGCGATGAAGCGTACCAGAGCGATGAGGTGCGGACAAGCTACGACGGTTCCTACCGGTTTGAATTTTTGCGCAAGGGCGATTACACCCTTTTCGTTTACTCGGATTGCCCGGCATGCGACGGCGAAATGCAGGCTGTATTTGTCGATGTCAGCATTACTAAAAATGGCAGGGAAGTAACGGCGCCAGAAATGATTATTGAAAAACACTGATTGAAAGATTTCCGGGCCATATTAAATCAGTTCCAACCCATTGCACTTCCCGAAATGAATGCAGTGGAATTATTGGACAGAAAGGACACCAAATTCCTGTTCGATGTGCATAGCCTGTACGATATACTCAGCGATCTCAGGGAGCACTATTGCGTATTGGAGGTGAACGGCGTTCGCCTGATCGGTTACAGGAATTTATACTTTGACACTGCCGATTACCAGTTTTACTTTAAGCATCACAACAAGCGCATGAACCGCCATAAGATGCGGATACGCCAATACTCCGATACGGGCTTGTGTTACTTTGAAATAAAATTGAAGACCAATACCCGCCGCACGGTGAAGAAGCGCATGCGCATTGCGGTGTTTACACCCGAAATCACCTCCGAAATGGCGGCATTTATCCGCAGGGAAACACCCATTGACCCGCAACTGCTTCTGCCGAATGTGGAAATCGCCTTTCGGCGTATTACACTGGTAGATAAAAAATTAAGGGAAAGAGCGACGATAGACACCGGGCTTATCGTAAAAAATACCGGACAGACTAAAGAGTTTGAAAACATTGCCATTGCCGAATTAAAACAAAACAGAACATCGTCGGGCTCGGTATTCCGCGAAGTGATGCGCAATCACTATTCCCGCGAAATGCGCATCAGCAAATACTGCATTGCACTGTCCGGGCTGCATCCCGACCTGAAACAAAACCGGTTTAAACCCAAGCATCTCGCTATTCATAAAATTGATAAAAAGTATTTCGTTTATGGCTGAATTGGATTCACTTAACGCTATTGGTACGGAGGAAACGGCTGCTGACACGTTTGAGATCATGGATATCGAGTTTTACGACGACGACTTCCCGGATTTGCTGGTGCGGTTTCTGTTTAATATGCTGGTTACTTTCCTGTTGCTGCGCTATATCTACCGCAGCGACAAAAAGAACAAGAATTACGTATTTACATTCTACGTGTTCAGCACGTTGATTTTCTTTCTCTGCTATATGATGAATTCCGTAAAACTCAGCCTGGGTTTTGCCTTCGGACTATTCGCCGTATTCTCTATTCTGCGCTATCGAACAATCAGCATCCCGATGAAAGAAATGACCTACCTGTTTTTGGTTATCGGCATTTCGGTTATCAATGCATTGACGACAAAAAAGGTATCGTTCGTAGAACTCGTATTTACCAATATCGCCATCGTGAGCATTACGCTTATCCTGGAACGGCTCTGGTACCACGAGGGGCTGAGTGAACGGGTTATTCTCTATGAAAAGATTGAAAATATCAAACCCGCGAATCACCAGGTCATGCTCGACGACCTGTGTAACCGAACGGGTTTAGACATCCGTGAATTCGATATCGTGGAAACAGATTTCGTGCAGGATATCGCCCGGGTGCGCATTTATTATAAATCGCGATGACCTTGAACCGGCACATGCATATCCTGTGGTTGGTCCTGGCAATGCCCGCAGCGGCAATTGCCCAGGACATCAATTACGGAATATGGACACAGGTGGCGGTATCTTTTGACGTTGCCAAAGATTTGAAAGGATCGGTTTCCGAAATGTATCGCCAGGATTTGCAGACACCTCTGGACAGGGCGGTGATTACGGAACTGGGTTTAAAATACGACCTCTCAAAAAAATGGTCGGTTGCCGGCGAATACCGCTTTAAGCACGAGCCGTCGGATTACGTAAACCGCATTTCCGCCGCCCTCAGCTTTCGCGAAGGCATGGGCACATTCGATTTATACATGCGATCGAAATTGCAATATGAATTAGCGCCATACGATATGCCGGAAACCACCTGGCGCAATCGCTTCAAAATGCGTTTCGACTTTTTCAAGGATGTGAAGCCTTATTGCTCCTACGAAATTTTCCTGAGCAAAAAGCACACGGAAGTCAACCTCTCATCCTACAGGGCATCCGCAGGTGTTGACTGGGAATTGAACAAGCGCAATGCCGTTGAAATTTACATCATTACCGATCAGGAAATCAATGAAGCCAATCCCAAATTAGATTTGGTCTTCGGAGTGAGCTACGAATATAAGTTCAAGTGATGATGAACAACTGTATTAAACAGGCAGACATCATTAAAACCCTTTCGCATTTTTAACTAACAATAACAACAACCGGTTAACCGAAAATAAACCATTCCAATGATTTTGTAATACATTTGAATTACGATGGAATTTTTGAAGGGCTGCGGTGCAATGCTAAAATAAAAATTTATACAGCGCCATGAAAGAAGAAATTATTGCCAACTTAGACAACCCGTATCAACTTGAAAAATTGTACCGGGAAAATAAATCAGCGTTCAGAACAGAGTTCAACCGGCTGTACCCCGACATACATGAAAATGCAACCGCACGGGTATGGAATGAACGATTAAATTTTGGAGATGCAGCGGTTTCCGGGGAAAAAGACAATGACTTAACTTTTGCAATTTTCGCTACTGTCATAGCTGGGCTCATAGTTAAAATACCAGATTTAACAGCAATATCTGCCGAATACTTTTACCAAAGACACCTGGCCTTTATCGTATTCCCGCTATTGGCCGCCTTTTTCTACCGCAAACATAATTTTCAAACAAAATCATTAATCATTATAATAACAGCCTTTTTATTACCTGTAATATACATCAATTTACTCCCCGGTAATTCCGAAAGCAATACGCTTATACTTGCATGTATTCATCTGCCATTATTTTTATGGTCGGTTTTGGGTTATACATTTGTCGGAGGCGATTTGAGCAGCTATCACAAACGGCTGGACTTCCTCAGGTATAATGGCGACCTGGTTGTGATGTCAACCATCATTCTCATTGCCGGGGTAATACTGACCGGAATTACTATCGGTTTGTTCTCTCTTATTAACATAGATATTGAAGAATTCTACTTGAATAATATCGTTATCTGGGGGCTCGCAGCAACGCCCATCGTCGGAACATATCTCGTTCAGTCAAATCCCCATTTAGTGAACAGAGTCTCTCCGGTGATGGCAAAAGTATTTACGCCATTGGTGCTGGCGACACTTGTTGTTTATCTTATTGCCGTCATTGCAACCGGAAAAGATCCATACAACGACCGGGAGTTTCTCATTGTATTCAACTTTCTGCTTGTCGGTGTAATGGCTATTATTCTTTTTTCCATTACTGAAACTTCGCAGCACTCTGGCACCAAAACCTGGATATTCCTTTTACTATGTCTATCAATTGTCACGATAATAGTAAACGGGATTGCCATATCGGCTATCCTATTCAGGATTTCGGAATGGGGTATTACACCAAACAGACTTGCTGTGTTAGGCGGCAATTTGCTCTTCCTGGTAAACTTATTATTGGTAACAATCAGGCTGTTCAAGGCGATAAGAGAGAAAACCAAAATTGAAAATGTCGTTAATAGCATTGCGGGATTCCTTCCCGTTTACGTTGTGTGGACGATGATTGTAACCTTTGTTTTCCCAATCATCTTTCATTTCAAATGAAAGAAGTCCTCGCCGCATAAAACCGCGAATACCTCTCTCGGCATCAAATGTCAATAACACCGCAGCAAATGCATCATGAGGTAAATCCTGATTTGATTACACCGGTGTTTTTGAGGTAACGGACTTACATCATTTATCATGCGGTTTGGATTAGTTAAATAATATTTCATAAAATAAAAGAAGTACAAAATATATTTTCCTGCACTGTAAATAATTATTCTTACACTTAGAGGATAGTTCAATTGAATTTGGGTGCTCAATGTTGAAAAAGAAAAGCGCTTTACTGTTTTTCATTGTTCATAATATTGTATGCAAAGAATTATCTGTTACGAAAAAAATTTACAATGAAAAGATCATTAAAAAACTAAATTTGCCAAAATGCTTTAGCATTTTTTAATAATTTTTCTTCTGAGCACACACGAAACAGTATTATTACTATGCGAAGAAGTTATGGAAAGTTATACAATAAGTTAATTTACGGATGTTTCCACCGCTACAATTGGAGTTGGCCGGACGAGTCAGAAAATATGCTAAAACGCAAATCATACGGTTAATTCAAACTTCGTCATACAAATACTGAGATTTATTTATCGCCTGATAAAATTATTGAGGCGATTTCAAACAATCAGCGCACCATTGATACAAACCGCCTGACTGCATCAGTTATTACGCGGGACAGAATGGAGGTGGAGAATGGCGCCACACTGATAATAAAAAATAATTTGCTGACAGCATATGCAAAAATTGCGGTTAAAGCATTAAACGGCGCAACCGAAAGTAAAAACATTTTCAGGTAAAACTTATATATCAATACCTTTCATAATTTAAACGGAACCGGCTTATGAGGATGTTTATTCTTTGATGTGCTGTTGCTCATTTGCATAGCAATGCATTTTCCCAAAATCAAATAGCTAACCGGGTGTTTGGAGACAGCTTAAGGCTTAATTTACAGCCACCGGGATTGAAGTACTCACAACGGATGTACGCTTACAAACGGTTTCATTATCGCTCCATTCCCCGGATGTAATCATGTATATTATGTATTGCAAATGCAAGCCGTTGGTTTAAAGTATTTGGTAATGGATATGCATTTAGATGACGGCAACAGAGAAGTAATGCTGAAAAATATTTATGTAAGCGATGAAGACTTCGCAAAAAAAACAGGTATTTCAAAATGCGGAAATACAATTGCCCTCAATGAGCGGAGGCATGTATTTTCTACAGGTTTCTGATAATACAGATTACAACCGGACGGTAAAATTTTTTAATTAAAATATGCAGCTATTACGTGCAATAAGAGATATTTGAATGGAGATTCGGTTTGACAGAGACGACAACTTCCAAAAAGCGTTTATAAAATCCTAATCACACGTGATAAACAGGTCCGGCGTCTTGATGATATTGCTCCAGTGCCCAGCCCTGTCCCTGATTTGAATCGAATAATGAAAGGTATCTACATCAGCGGATGAAATACAGGTAGAAATACCTCTCGTGGCGTGAATCACTCCGGAAATGGCCTTGTGATTGCCCTCCAAATCCACATAGGGGATTTTATTGCCGATGCGATACCCCGGCACACGGCTGTCTTCCCAGAATAAATTGAGCGAATCCACCTCCAGGCCGCCGATATCGCCGTCGCCGTCTTCAAAATAAATATCCACTCTCAAACTGTCGGGGTCGAACTTGACAAAATGGACCTTGTTCACGGATTCCAGGCGGATAAACGGCTCGTCGGGATATTCCGGCGGTTTGATACACGACAGTGCAAGAAATGCGATTACGACAACGGTTGTAAAAAGCTTCAGCATAAATGGATAACATCAAAAATACTGTATTATTATAACTTTAGCGCATGGAAATGGCAGGGCCGCCTCTTGGAGATTTTACAGCCGTTACGCCGGATACTTTTGCCGCCGCAGCGCTGAAAGTATTTTACTACCAGGCAAAAGCAGTTCCGGTTTACCGCAAATTCTTACAATTGCTCGACATTCGCCCGGAGGAGATTTCCTCCTGGGAGAACATTCCCTTTTTGCCTGTAGAAATATTCAAAACCCACAGCGTAATTGCCGAGGGCTTCACTCCTGCTTTGGTATTCGAAAGCAGCGGTACCACGGGCAGCGTTCCCTCCAGGCTGCCGGTGGCACAACCGTCAATATACAGGCAGAGCATCCTGAATGGTTTCTACAAGTTTTACGGCGATCCGAAAGATTATTGTATCCTGGCATTGCTGCCCTCCTACCTGGAGCGGAGTAACGCATCGCTGTTGTACATGTGCAACTACCTGATGGAAAGCAGCGGGCATCCCGATAACGGATTTTATTTATACGACCACGAGAAACTGGCAAAGACGCTCCGACATAACGAATTAAAACAAATACAAACGTTGTTAATCGGGGTCAGCTTTGCACTTCTCGATTTTGCAGAGCGCTATCCAATGCCGCTAAGGCACACGACTATAATGGAGACCGGCGGCATGAAGGGGCGCCGTAAAGAAATAACACGCAATGCATTACACGATGTATTAAAACAGGCGTTTCAATTGTCCACCATACATTCGGAATACGGCATGACGGAATTATTGTCGCAGGGGTACAGCCGGGGCGACGGCATTTTTTTATGTCCGCCCTGGATGCGCATCCTGGTGCGGGATACTACCGATCCGTTTTCAATGCTCGGAATTAATAAGAACGGCTTGTTGAACGTCATTGACCTCGCCAATCAATATGCGTGCAGTTTTATAGCGACACAGGACAGCGGCATTTTATATACCCATGACTCCTTTGGCGTCACCGGGCGCATGGACACTGCTGCGGTGCGTGGCTGTAACCTGATGGCGATTTAATTTTTCCTGCGCATTGCCAGTGCGGTATGTATGAGCGCATTGGTCGAAGCGTCGTGTGCATGTGCAGTTTCCCCCGACAGGAGCTCCGGCAATATTCTCAACGCCAGTTTTTTACCCAATTCGACACCCCACTGATCAAAGCTGTAGATATTCCATAATACCCCCTGGACAAATACTTTGTGTTCATACAGCGCAATGAGGTTCCCGAGTGAGCGTGGTGTGATCTTTTCGATGAGGAAGGTATTGGATGGGCGGTTTCCGTCAAACACCATAAAGGGTAACAGGCTTTCGATTTCCTGCGGGGTTTTACCCTTCTGTTGTAATTCCCGCATCACTTCCTCCCTGCTTTTGCCATGCATCAACGCTTCACTTTGCGCAAAGCAATGGGATATCAATTTCAGATGATGGTCACCCATTTCATTTAACGACTGCGCCGGAATTATAAAATCACAAGGTATGAGAACCGTTCCCTGGTGAATTAACTGGTAAAACGCATGTTGCCCGTTGGTACCCGCTTCGCCCCACACCACCGGGCCGGTGGCGTAGTGCACCTTATCGCCGTTGCGGTCGCACGACTTGCCGTTGCTCTCCATATCCGTCTGTTGCATATATGCGGGGAAGCGGTGTAAATACTGATCATATGGCAAAATGGCATGCGTATGGGCATTGTAAAAATTATTGTACCACAGGCCTATTAAGGCCATGATGGCGGGGATATTTTTCTGAACCGGCTCATTGCGGAAATGCAAATCGCTTTCATAGGCGCCCCAAAGCAACTCTTCAAAATTATCGTAGCCGATGGAAAGCGCTATACTCAGCCCGATGGCGCTCCACAGCGAATATCTGCCGCCAACCCAATCCCAGAACTCAAACATATTTTCGGCATCGATACCAAACTGCAACACTTCATTTTTAGCTGTAGATAAGGCGACAAAATGCTGTGCGATACATTTTTCCTGTTGTGCCGATTGGAGGAACCACGCCCTTGCCGACGCCGCATTAGTCATCGTCTCCTGGGTGGTAAAGGTCTTAGACGCAATGAGAAATAATGTAGTTTCTGCATTTACCTGTTTTAATGTCTCCGTCAATTGCGTCGCATCGACATTGGAAACAAAGTGCAACCGCAAGTCCGGCACCCGGTAGTGCGCAAGGGCATCCACCACCATTGCCGGGCCCAGGTCTGAGCCGCCTATTCCGATATTTACCACATCGGTAATGCGTTTACCGGTATAGCCCTTCCACTCGCCGGAATGAATTCTACGACAAAATTCTTTCATCTGCGCCCGCACCCGTCGCACATCGGCCATCACGTCTTTGCCTCCCGTAATGACCGGCGTATCACTCATATTGCGCAAGGCGGTGTGCAACACCGCACGGTTTTCTTTTTCATTGATCAGGTCGCCGCTAAACATCATGTCAATTGCTTGCGGCAAGCCGCATTCCAGGGCCATGCGGCAAAGCAATTCCATTATTTCCCTATTGATACGGTTCTTGGAGTAATCGAAATACAGCGATTTAAAATGCAGCGAAAATGCGGCTGCCCGCTGCGGGTCGGCATCAAATAATTGGCGGATACTATGCCGGTTTATATCGGTAAAATGCAATTGCAATTTGCGATAGGACTCCGTATTTATAAAAGCAGTTTTTGGTAACATCCTCCGGCTATTTAAGTTTTTTGAGATGATAATTTACCAGTTCATCAATCGGCGTCTTCACTATCTGGGTCGCCTGGATATCGTATTTTTCAATAGACTCGATCAGTATATCCGAAAAGTAATACGCCACCGAACCCACAAAATGCACCGGCGTTGTTTTATAGTTGTCGAACCTCAAAATAAAACATTCTACAAATGCATCAAAACCGTCTGCTATCATTTTGCGGATATAGGGATGATCCACCTGCTTTAAAATAAATTCGGAATACGAAGCGAGGTATAAATTAGGCCGCGGCAGGCGATACACCTGTGCAATCACCTGTCTCTTTATGGGCTGGTATTCATTTTCAAAAGCCTCATGCAGATCATCGGGCAATTTATTGTAAAAGAAATCACGCACCAGCTTTTTTCCCAGGTAGGAACCGCTGCCCTCGTCGCCTAAGATAAATCCCAGGCTGAAATCGTCGTACAGAATTTTTTCACCATCGAAGTAACAGGAGTTGGAGCCGGTGCCGATAATGCAGACAATGCCCGGCTGAAAGGGAGTGGTTGCATATGCCGCACCCACCAGGTCGTTATTTACCTCAACGCCCGCTTCGGGAAATATCCGGGTGATAGCCGTACTGATTATTTCGTTGAGTGTCGTATCGGCGCAACCCGTACCGTAAAAATATACGGCGTGCACCTGGTCTTTTATTTCCTGGATTGCATCCACCTGGTTCAGTTCGTGAACTATCTGGCTGGTGGTTACCAGGTTGGGATTGAATCCCTGTGTGAGAAAATCGTCCAGCCTTCTTCCGTTCTTATCAATTACAGCCCATTGCGTTCGGGTACTGCCGCTATCAGCTATCAATATCATTTGCTTCAGTTTTAGTTTTAAAAATAACTTTATCAATGCGGGTGGCATCCATATCCACCACTTCAAATTCAAAATCTTTCCAGTGAATTATTTCTCCCTCCTCCGGCAAGCGATCGAGCGCATGGATAATAAATCCGGCAACGGTATTAAATTCCTGGTCATCCAGGTCCTCAAATTCTTCTATTTCGAAATAGTGCAGGAAATCGTAAAAGGGCATGCCGGCATCCACCAGATAAGTGCCGTCGCCCCTGTCTAAGATTGTGGTGGCGGGCAGGTTCAATTCGTCGAATTCGCCGACAATTGCCTCGAGGATATCATTAATCGTTACGAGGCCCTGTACCGAGCCGTACTCATCGACAATCAATGCATAATGAATCTGCGACTCACGAAATTTTTCCAAAGCGGAATAGGCCGTATTGTTTTCAGGCAGAAACAGTACCGGCCTGACATACTGTTCCAGGTCTTCTATGCGGATGGAAGTGCCGGCGAGAAACAAATGCTTGATATACACGATCCCCTTCGCCTGGTCGAGGTCGCCATCACAGACGGGATAAACGCTGTGCACCTCCGATCGTATGGTCTCCATAATTTTCTCGGGCGTCACATTGAGATCCAGCCATACGATGTCGCTGTGATGAGTCATCAGCGAAGAAATTTTCCTGTCGCTCAAATGAAACACCCGCTCGACGATATCCTGCTCAATCTCTTCAATGGCCCCCGTCTCGGTCCCCTCCTGGATGATTGCCTTGATTTCCTCCTCGGTTACTTTATCGTCGTTTACCGCTTTGATGCCGAACAATTTGATAATGGCATTGGATGCACCCGTCAGGAACCAGATAAACGGTTTGCTGACCGCCGACAGAAACGTCATGGGCGCTGCCAGGTAAATGGCGATGGGTTCGGGATTTGCCATGCCGATGCGCTTGGGAATCAGCTCGCCCACAATAATCGTCAGCGCCGTAATCAGAATGATCACAATAATTAAGCTGATATGAGCGGCGTAGGGCTCCAGTACCGGTATTTGCACAAACAATCCCGTGATGGAAGCCTTGATCTTTTCTCCCGAGAAAACACCCAATAAAATGCTGATCAGCGTGATGCCCACCTGGACGGTAGATAAAAACTTCGGCGGGTCATTGTGAATGGCCAGGGCTAATTTTGCCTTGATATCGCCACGCTTTATGGCGGCTTCCAACTTCGACTTGCGCACCGAAACCATCGCAATTTCCGCCATGGCGAATAACCCGTTGATTACCACAAGCGCCAATATTATCAATAACTCAGTTACCATAGCGCTCCGACTAAGCTATTTTAAGGTGAAGATAATGCGTAAAACAATCATGCATGCTCGCCCATGCCGGGGATTCGGGATACGGATCGGATAGTGATGTCATCGTAATACAACTTCGTGCCGCAAAGGTAAATAAAATAAAAAACTGCGCCGATTGTTCAGCCTTTGAGGCAGGATGCTTATCGGAAATGCGCAATACGCACTCCCGAACGATCAGCGCCAACACGCCCTGCGACGGACACCACAGACGCCATCTCCGGTCAATCCCGGATAAATCACCCGTTTATCCCTGCGCTTAACATGGAAAGATATGATTCAAGCCTATCAAAAGACATTCTCTTCTGCATTTCTTTGCAATCCGCAAACAGGTTACATCCGCATAAACAAGGTAAAATGCCTGGGGTAATCAATACTATATTACACCTTATTGACAATTACAATGAAGTGATACTTATAGCTTTAATAATTAAAACACCAACGGTATTTACAAAGGATGCATTTGAAATATCCATTCTGCAAGCCATGCAATTGACGCCTGGAATACAGGTTGAACATGCGCCATCATTATCGATAATTGTTGAAACATCACAAGTCGCCTCACCATTAGAAGTGCAAGTGGATGTTAAGGTAGTCAGAGTTCCCGGCAATGCGAGCTATGAATAATTATCAATGAGAATTATCCGGTATTTGTATATTGTTGAATAAGTATAAAGGGCCGGATTTAATTGTCGTTGAGTAACAGAAACCGTCCATTCACTTTGTGGTTCAAAGGAGCAATTTTTTTTGTTTATCCTGCGCAACGCCAAATCGCATCGATTGGGTAATTGTTGCATTGCCTTGTGCATTGTAAACCGCACTGAATGTAATAACTTCCTGTGGATTAAAAACAGATTTTGACTCGAATTGGCTAACAGTTCCGGGTATATACTCATTTTAGGATTTTAATCTGAACGCCAATCCAACCGGCAGGCCGCCGATATCGCCGGTTAAAGGGATTAAACATTAGAAGTATAGCAGGGTAAATACAATGGGAAATGGCTACCTGGTTAACAGTTTAATAATTAAAACGACTGTTGCAATCCCTACGATGGAAGCATAAATTTGCTTGTTATATCTCGCTAACCACTCCGGAAGGTAGATGTCAAAATTAGCATCAACCGAATCCGAATATTTTCTTGCCCAAACGGTTAACGGACAATACAGTTTAAAAATGGCAAGTGTAACCACCTCCAGGATAATAAACCCGTAGCAAATCCATAACCAAAGATCAAATGCATTGGTAATAACGGCATAGACAATATAAAAGATAACCACGTTAAAAAATACCCAGATTACGGTGTGCGCCACTTTAATCATTATCAGGGGGCTCATCTGCTTCATATAGCTAAGGGTTTTCTCTTACTGCGGACTGCTAATATAATGGGATTCTTTGAAAATTTAAGAAGTTGTGCAACGGCACCCGATGTGAGGCATGGATGGGTTCCCTGTTATTTTAAAATCATCACCTTCCCGGTAATTATTCCCAGGTGTGTTTGAATTCTCAAAAAGCAACCCCCGCCACTCGAAGTAGAGAAGACAATTCCGTTGTTTAAGAGTGAAATCGGGTAATGGATTCATTCAGAGTAAATCAACGCAATCAGATCAATTCGCAAAATTCCGGGCCTCAATTGTAAGCATACACTCTTATCCCCCATTTTCGGTATTTCTGCATTTTGGAATACCAATACCTTTGGTTTAAAAAACATGAAGCAGGCATACTTATTTTTATTTCTATGCAATTCATCTGCGATTTTCTCCCAGATTTATGACAGCACTTTTAATGGAAATGGTTTTGTAACCGGGCAGGGTATTTATGACGGTATCAACATGATCGAAATTCCAACCGATATTATTTATGATGAGGGAATCAATAAATTAGTGATGCTCGATCAATTCAATGGAGATGGCGCATTATTAATGAGGCTGAACAGTGATGGAAGCTATGATACGGATTTTGGTACAGACGGAGTGCAGGAAATTCCAATTTTATCATCTGAGGACTTCTCCAATGTGTTTACAGATGATAACGGATATCGTTTAACCGGATACAAATACACGGAACCTGATACATGGAGCCCGTTTAATGAAGACATCAATGCAGATGGAAGTATTAATACCGGATTTGGAACTGATGGTATTATTGGCGAGTATTCAATTGAGAGAGCCTTTATTCATGCTGCATGCCAAACATCAGAAGGTAAATATTTTCTTGCAGGTAATCTCAATTTACTAGGAACTGCAGGTGCGCCAATCATGTCTTTTAATGCAGACGGAAGTTTTAATTCTGAATTTGGTTTTTTTAGTCTTGAATTAAATGAACTCACAAATTTTTCTGATATAACTGAAATGCCTGATGGAAGAATTTTAGTAGTAGGTGAAACACATGATTATCTCGAAGCATATTTTCCCATTATCGCATGTTTTCTCCCCGAGGGAGGTCTCGATCCATCGTTTGGCAGTGATGGTGTTGTGCAAATGGAAATAGGCGAAGGACACCTTTCCTTTTGGTTGCATCAAATTGCCGTGGACAATGATGGAAATATTTTTGCTGCAGGAAATGTACGCCTTGATCCGGCGGACGGTGGTTTTAGGGAGGTAGTGGTAAAATTTGATAGCAACGGAAATATTGATACCGGTTTTGGAACAGGAGGCTATACTTATTTTGATACGAATGAATTTCCTGAATGTAAAGGATTGCTTATTTCACCTGCCGGTGATATTTACGGCTTGACTGTAGGGCATGGCGAAACAGATGCAACACTCATTTCACATATTTATAAGGTTTTGCCTGATGGCACTTTAGATACAACATTTACAAACGGAGAACCGGGATTCTTTAAAATTGAAGTGGCCGGTACCGATGAATATAACGACAGAGAAGGGCAGGATATGATCATGCAGCCGGATGGAAAATTGGTAGTATTGGGAAATACAGACGGGCTTTCAGGCAATGATGATTTCTGGATAGCAAGAATAACAACAAATGAACCCCTAGTTGATGTGATAGAAACACCACAGCAAATTCAAACTGTTTCTGTATTTCCAAATCCCGCAACAGATTTTATATCTGTGAAGAGTGATGAAAAAATCCAATCAATAAAAATATATGATGTACAGGGGAAGTTGTTGTATGCTTCTGATAATACGCAGGAAGAAAACGGTATTGATCTGAAGGAATTCAGCCCGGGAATATATTTATTAAAAACAGAGTTGAGTGCGGGAGTGTTTAAAGAAAACTTTTTTGTGAAGGAGTAAACAGCCGAATTGTCGTACTGCATTTTGAATATCTTTAATTCATAAAATATCTTTTATGCAATTATCTGGCATCATCGGCTCCTCCGGCGTTGTTTTATTATTACTTGTGTTTTTTTGCAGTTGAAAAACATCATTCGGAAGGAAAGTAAAACGTATTTGTTATTAAATTTTACAGGCGCTACATTCGCATGGATCTCATCAATTTTCATCCTGTTTTATCCTTTTGTAACGCTTGAAGGAACATGGGCTGCGGTTTCACTCTTTCCTTTTTTCAAAAAGACACAGTGTAATTTCAAAAATAATACGCTCCTGCCTCACTTATCTTATCAGGATTTTTTTCCTTTCTTTTTGTGGTGGCAAATGATGCGTATTTTGTAAAACGTTTTCAGCCGGGCAATATCATATACACTGCATTCTCTTCTGTAAAACAAATGTCGCTATGTAGCCTGATGATTTACGGTCGTTCCCAATTGATACCCGTCTATCTATTTTATCTGATATAGTTTACGGATTTTGCATCTACGAATATTCCACTCCCTGTTACCACAACACCTGACCATGTTATTGTCATTTCACAACACCCATCGCAAGGATCTAATCCATCCTCATCACAACTCATGATACCTGGTTTAACAGTGAGGTTACATTTACCTTCACCCATACAATTACAATGCGCTTCGGAATCTCCGGAGGTTGTTGTTCTTAATGCCATAGCGCCTTCAAAAGGAATGAACCAACGGTTTTGTGTTAACTTTAACTTCGCTTTATTTCCAACTTTTATTAAAGAATCGCTCGTTAGGTTATATAGCGAGATTGAGTCTGTTTGAATAGAACTGCGAACAGTTCTTGTTGCCTTTACACTTCCATCAGAAAGATATTCAATTGTAATTACCGATGTATTGTTATTGCACTGCCCATTAATTACCTGTCTGCTGCTATAACTGTTGGTTTGGCCAAAAGTAGAATTACTCTGTGTAATTAATATGGAAAGTATAACAAATGCTATGAATACCCTCAAGTTTGTTCTTTTTGGTTTCATTTTATAAAATTTGGAATAATAATAAAATCCAAATTTTTAATCAAAAAAATTTAATAGAATTGTCAAAATCAATAATAAGTTTAGGGTGACCTCCTCCCGTTAATGTATCCAGGCAACCTTGAGAACAGATGAATACGGAATTGGAATGTATTTTTCCTTGTTAAGACACTCAATATCCCTTAATTGCAAATATCATCACACCGGCAGAAATTGTTTTTCCGGATCGTGTAATACGGGCGG
>CAZBHH010000004.1:0-147564 GCA_964492065.1 uncultured Chitinophagales bacterium
CAGGAAATTTTGATTAAGCGCCTGAAACGTTAATGTGTATTTAAACATGCATCCTATATGTTGTAATAACTAACGTGTTGTGCTATTAAAAACTGAGTGCATGTTTTAGAAGAGATGGTTTTATATCATTCATAAAGTTAATCAAATTGAGTAACGAAACTGCGGATATTTTACTTGTAATCCTTGTCAGCAGGCCTTTGTAGGTTTTTGCATAGTTTCTTTTCAGATTAAATTGATCACATAGCTGTGCGAAAAAGGTCTCTATCATTTGACGCTTGCCCTTTAACTTTTTGGGATATTTCTTGTAATCGTATTGATTTGACCTGAATGGCACCTTGAGGCGAACTTCAAATTTCTCAAATAAACCGAGCTGCACAACCCTTGATATAAATGCCCGATTACCGGGTAACTGCTTTTCACCTGGTAATGACTCGACAGATTTTAAATAGTTGATATCATGAACATTCCCTTTTGTGATCCCACTCTGCTGAACAACTCCTTTCCCGAAGATGATCACATGCAGTTTATATCCAATAAACCATCCTTTATTAACCGAACTGTATCCTTTCGCAGGCGCTGTTTGAAAATTGTCTTTGCAGATTTTGTAAGATGATTCACGTGCCAGTTTTACCACAGGCACTGGCACACTGTCGATAATCATAAGGGAACTCTCTGCGGCAAGCCGCGACCCTACGTATTCCTGTATTTGAGCGATCTGTGGCTGTAGGCTGCGGCGATTGAACCGTGTTCAGTCAATTAAATTTGGAAAATCCTTTGTATAGTCTGTCTTTAATTTACTCCAAAGCAAATTCTCAGAATCGAAACCCAGCGCCTCCATACAGCAGGATAAAGCCAGGATTTCCAAGTCGTTCATATTAGGTTTCACAGGATAGGTTCTGAAGTTAAAATTTTTATCCGTCTGACAGAAAAAAATTCTATTGCAGATCCGGTAATTCTTGTCGAAATTTGATTTTAAGTTGTGCATTGAATTTAGTTTTGTTCCAAAAACCAAATTGCTGAATTTCAGAACAATGCACAACCTTTTTTGCACGCATTTATTTGCCAATTTCAATAGCACAATACGTTAAAGTATCATCAATTGAAAATGTTTGACTAATATCAAACCGCTAATAACTTTGTTTAAAATCACACCGACAGATAACCGGCTGGTTGCGTATATCAAATTTTCCTAAATTGCACTCCTTTAATAATAGAAATCAAAATGGAGAAACCTCGTCTGCGTTTTTGGCAAATCTGGAATATGAGCTTTGGCTTCCTGGGAATCCAGTTCGGTTTTGCGCTGCAAAATGGCAATGCCTCCGCCATATTGCAAAACTTTGGCGCCGACATTCACCACCTCAGTTGGTTCTGGCTGGTAGCTCCGTTAACCGGTATGATTGTACAGCCCATTATCGGCCATTACAGCGATCGCACCTGGACACGCCTGGGCCGGAGAAAACCCTATTTCCTTGCCGGCACCATTCTGTGTTGTTTGGCATTAATACTGCTGCCCAATTCCGGTGTGTTCCTCACCGGCAAAGCGGCGCTATTGGTTGGTGCCGGTTTTCTGATGATAATGGATGCAAGTATCAATGTGGCAATGGAGCCGTTTCGTGCATTGGTGGCCGATAATTTGCCGGACTCACAGCGCACACTCGGTTTTTCGATACAGACTTTCCTGATTGGCTTGGGAGCCGTCGCCGGCAGTTGGCTGCCGTATGTGCTGGCAAATTATGCGGGCGTCTCCGCATCGGCACCCGAGGGTAAAGTCGCCGATAATGTGATCTGGTCGTTTTATATCGGAGCTGTTGTATTTTTTGCCGCCATCCTCATCACCGTGCTGTTTACAAGGGAATATCCGCCCGACGAATACGAAAAATATCACGGCAAAATAACAGTAACCCATTCGGGATTGCGGCAAATTTTTTCCGACTTTAAAAATATGCCCGCTGCGATGCGTCAACTGGGCATAGTGCAATTCTTCAGTTGGTTTGCGCTCTTCGGCATGTGGGTTTTTACTACGCCGGCTGTTGCCCATCATATTTACGGCTTACCTGTGGAAGACACTTCGAGTGATACATTTCGCAAAGCCGGGAACTGGGTGGGCATAATCTTCGGCGTGTACAACGGCGTCAGCGCCATCTATGCGCTCTTTCTCCCTTCGATAGCAAAGACGATCGGACGGAAACTCACACATGTGGTTTCTTTAATCTGCGGCGGTATCGGGCTGCTCTCCATGTACTTCGTCAAAAGTCCCGAGGCGCTTATTTTTTCCATGGTAGGTGTAGGTATTGCATGGGCAAGCATACTGGCAATGCCCTATGCCATCGTTGCGGGAAGTATCCCCGCCGGTAAAATGGGAATCTATATGGGGCTTTTCAATTTCTTTATCACATTCCCCCAAATAATCAACGGTATTTTCGGCGGACCTATCGTAGCGGGTATTTATAATAACAATGCCATTTACGCAATTGTCATGAGTGGCATTTTTATGTTCTGCGCAGCCATATCCATGTTTTATGTAAAGGACAATGACGATAAGCGTTTCGGGAAAAAAAAGATTGTGGACCTGCGGCATTCAAAATCTGATTAACCAGCTTATCGAAATTAAATTGCAATACCCTGAACTTTCTATTCGAATTATCATCGCAAACTCCTTGAATCAGGAATGGTTGCTGTACAAAACAGGATAATCGCAGCCCATTCTACGGATACTCAAAAAATTATCACCGGGTAATAGATTCCATCCCGGATATTTTACTGCGAATACGCCAATATATGATTGCATCTTATCTTTCAATGTGCCGGGAAACACTCGGCCGTAAGAGAAAGCATCTCATACAATCAAAATAATCACAGAACCCGTTTCCTTTTTGTGACCTATATCAATGGTAAGCGGATTTGCTCCATCTAATTTTGCATTCAATAATAAATGGAAAAAATGAATAGATTGATTAAAACAAATGACAACAGTACTGCTGCCCTTGTAGCGAGGATAGCCATTGCTATTACCATATTTCCCCATGGCGCTCAGAAACTCTTTGGGTGGTTTGGCGGAAGTGGTTTTACGGGCTCTATGTATTACTTTACTGAAATGGTAGGGATTCCCTGGATACTTGGTTTGCTTGTCATTCTTGTGGAAGTATTTGCGTCTTTAATGTTGGCACTGGGAAGTTTTACACGTTTTGCCGCAGTGGCGATTGGTTTTGATTTCTTAGGTGTTTTGCTCGTTGATATAGGCTTCGACCGCTTTTTTATGAATTGGTATAAAATAGAAGGCCAGGGAGAAGGATTGGAATATTTTATTCTACTCTATGGGCTGCTTGTAGTAAGCCTGGTTTTGGGCGGGGGCAAAGCAAGTATAGACGCTTTGATGATGAAGAAAAAAGTCCGGTAAACCTCTTTATTCCGAAAAATTATTTCCTCACCGGCATTATATAAAAACTTGCAGATGGAAATTTTCTTATTGTGATCCAGGTCAGTGGACGGAGATTTAAGACAGTCTGATTTTACACTAACGATTAAATCAAATATATTGAGAACTAAAATGACAGGTAAAACTTATTTATCATTACCACAGTACCACAAGAATTCGCTTATATTTAAAGCATTACTAATAATTCTCACTTTTGGATTGAATGCTCCTGTTTCGGCGCAAAATAAAAATACAGATACAATTAAGATACTATCGCCCCCAAGTCCGGTTATTATAGGTTCTATTATTGGAAATAATGGTGTGCATTTGCAAACTATTTTTTTAAAAACTTTCAATCCTTCAAATCGTTTTGGGATATTTGGGTTGGCGGATATGTACGGTGTTTATAAAACCGATGAACAGGTAATGCGCAATCAACAAATGGCACAAACCCAGTTGACCTATCGAATAGTAAAAGGATTGAATGTTAGTGCCGGTGCATTTTTTGAAACACATTCAGGCTTCCGACCAACTGCCGGGTTACAATACAATCTTTTTGCGGGTGATTTTCATTTGTTGTTGGCTCCAAGAATTGATTTGAGTCAAACTTATAATGGAGAAATACTGGGAATTGTTGAATACACGCCAAAAATAAAAAACAATTGGCGATTGTACTCTCTTGTTCAATGTTTGTATAACCAAGATTTGAAAAATGACATCCACAGTGTAAGTTATGTGTGGGGTAAGCTCGGAGTTTCTTACAAGAATTATCGTTTTGGTGTTGGAGGCAATTTTTATTCTTTAGGACCAAAAAAAATCAAAGAAAACAATTACGGACTTTTTTTAGGAGTTTTACTTTTTTAGTAAATAATTTATTGAATGATATGGAACAACAAATTATAACCGTCATAGGAAGTACCGGCACCATCGGCAGTGAATTGGTTGATTTATTATCAAAATCAGGAGCAAGCATTCGTGCTGTAATGCGTGATTTCAGTAAAGTTCGCAAAATACCCGGAGTAGTGTGGGTTCAGGCTGATGTGAGTGATCCCTCAACATTGGAAGCTACTTTAGCCGGAACCGATCGCTTGTTTATATTAACAGGAAATCGTGCAGGATTTGGAAAAACTCAAATTGAAATTATTAAAACCGCTGAAAAATTAGGTGTAAAACACGTTGTAAAACTTTCCGTATTGGGGGCCAGTCCCAAAACCAAATCGGGTTTGGCATTGGAGCATTGGGAAGCAGAACAGGCATTGGAAAACACCAACATGACCTGGACGATTTTAAGACCACACGCATTTATGCAAAACTGGTTGGGCGAAGAAGCAAAAACCGTTAAGGAAGAAGGCGCTATTTATGCGGCTATAGGCGATGGAAAAGTTCCGTTTATTGATGCCCGCGATATTGCAGCCGTGGCTGCCGAATCTTTATTGTATCCGGAAAAACATTTGGGACAACGCTATGTTTTAACAGGAGCTGAAGCCATCGGTTTCCAACAGTTGGCAGATGCTATTTCAAAAGCGATTGGCAAACCGGTTGTTTACAAATCTTTATCCATGGAAGAAATGCGTACACGAATGGAAAAACAAGGCATTCCCACCAAATCAATAGATTCTCTTTTAGCTCTGGCAGCTTATCAAAAAGCCGGAGGAGCAACAGAAAGAACTTCAGACAGCGTTCAGGAAATTCTAAACCGTCCACCTTATTCTGTAGAGCAATTTGCAAGTGATTATCGTGAATATTTTATTGGATAAATCAAATAATTATATGAACAGGAAAACGCAAACAGCACATATCAACAAATCCTTTTTAATCGTACTACTTGGTTTATTAGCGGCATTAAGCACGCTTACCATTGCGATGTACATTCCGGGATTTCATCAGATGGCTGTTGAATTTGGCGTAGAGGAAAGTAGAATTGCTTTTACCCTTACATCTTATTTCATCGGTATTACCATTGGACAATTGATCTATGGTCCTGTTATTGACCGGTTCGGAAGAAGGAAACCGTTAATTATATCATTAATCATTTTCATCATTACTTCTTTGGGATGTGCCCTTGCAAGTTCCTTAGATATGATGATTGCATTGCGCTTCTTACAGGCTTTAGGCGCCAGCGCAGGTATGGTTTCTGCGCTCGCTATCATCACCGATGTGTTTGAACCCAAAGACCGCCCCAAAGCATTTTCATTGGTGATGACGGTTTTGGGAGTAGCCCCAATTGTATCGCCCACATTGGGAAGCTTCTTTGTGGCAACCTATAACTGGGAATCTGTTTTTTATGCCATTACCGGATATGGAGCAATTGTAGCTTTGCTTATTTTTCTCTTCCTGCCTGAAACTATCTTATATAAATCTTCAGATAAATTACAGGTAAAGCAGGTTTTGACAAATTATAGAACCGTAGTAAAAAATAAAATCTTTACCTGGCATGCACTTGGAGGAAGCTTAGTCAATTCAGTCATCTTTGCTTTTGTTGCAGCTTCGCCTGCGGTATTCATGGGGTTTTACAAAATTCCGCCTAAACAGTTTGCACTCTTATATGGCATTAGCGCTACAGGCGCAATGGCAGGCAATTATTTGAATGGCGTATTGGTAAAAAAGATTCATTTCAAAAAAATGATGATCATCGGCTCGGTTATTTTGTTGGTATTAACGATTTCCTTTGCAACTGCAGCATTTATTATAAAAGATTTTCCATACCAGGCGGTGATTGTCGCTTTGTTTTTAATCTTATTGAGTGTAGGATTGATTTATCCAAACACCGTTACCTCAGCACTATCACCTTTTAAAGCCTTAGCCGGATCGGCTTCTGCGATGAATGGTTCATTTATGATGGGCATGAGTGCGTTGATAACGGCCGTTGTCGGGGCATTAGGTGCTCACTCTCCTTTTTTCATGTTTGCATTGATGGCGGTGGCAGCGGTGTTGGTGCTCATCATTCTCCAAATTGCGAAACGACAAGTATAAGGTTGATCTGATCTGAATAGCAGTAATAGAAAGAAATAACAAACATGAAATTAGACATATTGGCTTTTGGCGTGCATCCGGATGATGTGGATTTTAGTTGTGCCGGTACACTTTTACATCATCAGGCATTAGGTAA
This sequence comes from uncultured Chitinophagales bacterium, assembly GCA_964492065.1. Taxonomy (GTDB): domain Bacteria; phylum Bacteroidota; class Bacteroidia; order Chitinophagales; family BACL12; genus JADKAC01. The sequence continues at coordinate 6,525 of CAZBHH010000004.1, forward strand.
AAAAACAGGTATCATTGACCTCACCCAAGGTGAGTTGGGTACCCGTGGCAGCGGCCCGCTCCGGTTAAAAGAAGCAGCCAAAGCTGCAGAAATATTAGGCGTGGCAGTGCGGGAAAATTTAGGGTTTGATGATGGCTTTTTTACGAATGACAAAGAGCACGTTTTGGAAGTAATTAAGATGATCCGAAAATACCGGCCCGAAATCGTTTTGGCCAATGCCGTACGGGATCGCCATCCCGACCATGGCAGAGCAGCACAATTGCTGTACGATGCCTGTTTTTATTCGGGATTGATTAGAATTGAAACTGCGATTGATGGTGAACAACAGGAAGCATGGCGACCCAAAGCGGTTTATCATTATATACAGGACAGAGATATCAGTCCTGATTTTTTAATAGACATTACACCCTATTTTGAAAAAAAGATGGAAGCGATAATGGCTTTTTCCTCGCAGTTTTATAATCCTGAAAAAGAAAATGAAATGCCTCCAAGCCCACTGGCACAAAAAGGATTATTAGATATGGTTGCCGGTCGTTCCGGGCATTACGGAAGAGAAGCAGGATTTGAAAAAGCCGAAGGCTTTACGGTGGAAAGAACGCCGGGTGTAAAGAATTTGTTTGATTTGGTGTAGTAAATGCGCATTATGAATATAGCTAAACAACCCGAAGATGTTCCAAAATTATTTGTAACATATTGGAACCAACGCAGACCTGATTTGATAGCAGGGCTTTTTGAAGATAATGCTGATTTTATCAATGTAGTTGGTTTGTGGTGGAACAATAGGCAAGACATTTATAAAGCCCACGATTACGGTTTAAAAGTGATTTTTAAAGATTCTGTTTTGTCTATTATTAAAATGAAAACAAAGATACTTTCCGAAAATGCGGCAGTAGTTCATGCGCAAATGAAGTTGGAAGGGCAGACACCAATAGCCGGAGAAAAAGGAGGGACAAGAAGAACGGTTTTCTCATTTATTGTCAGAAAGGATGGCGAAGGTATTTGGTGGGCTGTTTCTGCACAAAATACGGATATTGTAAATGGAGTGGAGACATACATCACAACCGAAGATGGTAGTTTGAAGCCTGTAGATTATCGCAAAAAATAACCTGTTATATAGAGCAAAACACGTTTAAGCTTTGCCGAACAGAATAATAATCAGATAAGCAAATTAACAATTGAGTATGGTCTTTAGCCTAATACTCTAAATACCTGATGTTCGAACGCACAATAAGCGGTTTGCCAAAACAGCGGGGTAAACATCTTCAATATGAAGTTTTTTATTAAAATTGAAATGTCGGATGCGCTATAAAGTTTGAGGCTTAAATCAGCACTTTCGGCAAGCCGCCTTACCTTTTTCCGAACATGACTGGCCCTGGTGATGCATTGCATCTTCAAATATTCCCTACCGCCTGAACTTTTGCCGATTTACAAACCATGAAACTCCGAGCTTCAAAACTATATCCGTATAGCTGCTAATCTCTCCAAATGATTTATACTCCGGACACCATGTAAAGCGAGGGGCAATGGAACCGCTGATAAAAAAATAATCTCCGGTTTTATAGGAAATCGCACAGGCAGGCTCAACAGCCAGTACGTAGAGAGGCGAAGGCCTGAACAGTGCAAGTCCGTTATAAATATTTAAGTCGGTTGTCAGCAGCCAATTATTTTTAATATAGGTGACGCTTTCCTTATCCGCAGCACGTATAAATCCCGTCGGCCGCATCCATACTTTTGAAATTCCCGTTTGCAACAGAATCATACTCCCCCAGCCGGCAATTGCGTATTCTGCGCCGAGATTATACAGTAATCCCGTTTTTCTGATTGCCGATGTATAAGTAGCATCGAACATCAGGCCGCTTGAGATGTCAAAATCGAAGGTGCTGTTGTACAATATGCCGGTGGTATTTCCCAACTGAATGGTATATTGCTGGGCGCTGATGCACGTAGTAATACTTAATAATATGCCTGCAAAAAAATATTTCAATTGAGATTGTTTACTTCAAAAAATCGTTCGATAAACAAGATGGTTTCTTCCTGTTGCTGCGCTCGGGTAATTGTCGCTTTCCCATCGCCTTTCTGATCGCCGTAGTCCCCGAAAAAAGAGTGGATACCGCCTTCAATACTATGGTAATACGTCGCACCGGGATACATCAACATACTGTCTGCATCTGCAATGGGAATACCGGGCGGCAGCCGTGGCGCCGCTTTGTCAATATCGCCGGGTGCTACAATTCCGTCGAGGCTGCCATATATGGAAAGCACCGGTAAAAACAGCGCAGAAATATTTGTATTTTCTGCCGGGTAAGCCGCCAGTAAGATTAAACCCATAAATGTATTTTGTTCCTTTGCCACAACTGTACAAGCCATTGCGCCTCCCAGTGAATGGCCTGCAATTACCCAGTTTTCGACACTGCTTATTTCCCGAAGCACCTGCATCCCTTTACCCGGATTGAGTACTGCGAGGTTGCCCGGCTCCTTTACGATTACCACTGCATGCCCGTAGCCGCTCTTTGCAAACCCCGCCATTTGGTTGATATACGCATGCGGATCGACGAGCCCGCCCGGGTAAAACAGCAACCCGGTATTTCCCGGAATGCCCGCTTCGGGTTCTATTAATATGTAATCTCTCTCCTCTGTTACAACCACCCCCTCTACAGCAGGTAAGTCGGGAAGGTAAGTGCAGGAGGCGGTTACTGCAATGCATAAAACGATCCAGATGATTGTAAAAACTCTCATTGCAATAATTCTATTACCAGTGAACCGTATCCCGGAACCGTTATTGATTTTATGTCTGAAAGCATTTCACCGCTCATAACGTTTTTACCACGTGTATAGGTATGTAAGCGCTCTGCAAATCGGTTTGTATCCACCCGCCTTTCCTCTGCATTGGCATTTAGTACTACCATAACACAAGCGCTGTCGGTGTAGCGGAAATACACATAGATACCGTCTTCGGGAATAAATTGCATTAATTTGCCGGCGGCAAAAACGGGGTTGTGTTTTCGCCACTGCGCCAATGTTTGTATCCATGTAAAATATTCTTTTTCCTCGCCGGAAAGCGCATCGATATCGAATTTATTAATTGAATCACTGCTCCAACCGCCCGGAAAATCGGGACGCAGCGCATCCAGCGGATCTGCGATGCCCTCCATTAACAACTCGTCGCCGTAGTACCATTGCGGGATTCCCCGTGTTGTCATTAAAAACACGGCAGCCATTTTTGCTTTGTCCAAATTGTTACCCAATACCGAATACATCCGGCTCACATCGTGGTTGCCTAAAAACACCACATTATTATAAGCGTTGCCGTAAATATAATCCTGAGTAAGTGTGTAATATATCCGCCGCACACCTTCGTACCAGCCAAACGATTCATTCAACCCCTTATGCATGGCTTCGTATAAGGTGAAATCCGTAACACCCGGCAGCAGCGAATTAAAAGGTGTTTTCAAATTGTTGTTGCCTGCAAAATAACCCTGCACAGCAGCGCCATCCACCCATACTTCGGCAAATACGCCAAAACCCGGATATTCCAGGTCAATTGCCCGTTTCCATTCGGCTAAAAACTCCAGATCGGAATACGGATACGTATCCAAGCGAAAGGCGTCCACCTGAGCGTATTCCACCCACCAGATATTATTCTGAATTAAATAATTAGCCAGGAGCGGATTGCTTTGATTTAAATCGGGCATGTGCGTATCAAACCAGCCGTCGCTCATCTGCCGTTTGTCGGCTTCGCTCGCATAGATGTCGTGTAATGCCGGTATGCGGTAATTGGTTCTGGTAAATCCAGGCCAGGAATGCACCCAATCCGGCATGGGCAAGTCGCGGATAAACCAATGCCGGTCGCCGACATGATTGTGCACTATATCCATTACTACTTTTATATCGCGGCGATGACAGGCACCGACATATTCTTTATATAGCGCATTCGTCCCGATGCGGGGATCAATCCTGTAATGGTCGGTTGTTGCATAGCCGTGATAGCTGTACAGGGGCTGATCGTTTTCTATCATCGGCGTCGTCCAGATTGCTGTAACTCCCAATGACCGAATGTAATCCAGGTGATTTAAGATTCCCTGTAAATCACCACCGTGCCTTTTCAAAACAGAACTTCTGTCAATAGTCGTCTCACGCATTCCCGCAATGCTGTCATTGCCTGTATCGCCGTTTGCAAATCGATCGGGCATGAGCAGGTAAATAAAATCTCCGCCATCCAGGCCGTAATCAAAATTTCTCGAAAGGCGTTGCTGCAACGCATACGGCACATTCCACTCCTTGCCGGCTTGGGAAAATTCGATGTAAACTGTTCCGGGTTTTGTATCGGGATTTATGTGCAGATTGACAAATGCGTAATTGGGATTTTGAACGTATTCTGTTGAAAGCAGAGTGACGCCGGGGTAATTTACCCTGACTGTACTTCCCGCAATATTCTCGCTATGAATGAGTATTTGCAAATTGGGGTTGTGCATGCCTATCCACCAGTTGGGCGGTGCAATATGCAGCACCTGTTGGGCGATTCCCGCAAAATGGATTTGAAGAAATAATACCAGCAAAAAAATTCTCGTCATAATAATTTTATTAAAAAGGGCTCCGTTGAAGAAGCCCTTAAAAAATAACATTGAAAAAAACATTTTCCCCGATCAGTAGCCCGGATTTTGAACCAGATTCGGATTGGCTACGATATCCGCATTGGGCAATGGATACAAATTTAAATAGGATTCTGTTGCTGTCCCTTCGGGAATACCGCCTTTAAACGGCCAGATATAGGCGCCGCCCGTAAACAAGCCGAACCGAATCAGGTCGGTGCGCCGCTGTCCTTCCCACTGCAATTCCCTCGCTCTCTCATTGAGTATTAACTCCAGTGTAAGTGAACCGGCATTGTGCAGCGCATCGCCATAGGCACGTTCCCGCACCATATTCAGATAGTTCAATCCCAAACCCACATCTCCACCGCCGCGAACAGCTGCTTCCGCATACATCAGATACACATCCGCCAATCGGAATAACGGGAAATCTATATCCACAAAAGTGCCTTCGGGATCAGCACCTGCATCACCGCTTTGTGTGATGTTTTTCCATTTGGCTACGGCATATCCCTGTTGGAAACTGCCTACATCTTCAATTTCCAGGCTCTGGCCATCGGTAAAAAACATGTAGCGGGAATCTATCGTATCGGGAAACTGATCTACAAACGCCGAAGTGGTCCTGTTCCCTGCCCATCCCGATGCTATACCAAAATCAGCAGGAGACATTGCACCGCCAACTGCCGCATGTACCAGAAATGTAGTACCGCCATACGTCTTGGTATTGATTCCATCAAATGTAACCGGGAAGATTACTTCATTGCTCATTTGATTGTCGGCATAAAACAAATGTTTGTATTCCGGTTCCAGTGCATATCCCGCATCGATTACTTTTTGACAATACGCTGCGCAGTCCGCATAGCGGTTTGTGCCATTGTACACTTCTGCATTGAGATACAATTTGGCAAGCAGCGTCCAGACAGCCGCCTTATCTGCCCTGCCGTATTCATTTGAATTGGCATCTACCATCGATGATTCGATATCGAGCAATTCAGATTCGATATAATCGAATAAATCAGCCCGCTTAATTTGCTCGGGGAAGAAAGCGCCCACCAGGTCTTCTTCGGTAACAAACGGCACATTGCCAAACAAGTCTAACGCATGGTAATAACTCAATGCACGCAGGAATCTCGCCTCTGCCCGATAGGTGCGAATGGTGGCCTGTTGCGCATCGGTAAAACCCCTCTCGCTCATTTTTGCATCGGAGGATTCGCGGATAAATTCATTACACAGCGGAATCTGGTAAAATATCCTGTAGTACATTGCCTGCACAAATGAGTTGGACGAGTTCCACGTACAGTAATTTAATTCGGGAATACCGGCGTCATTCCATGCGCACATCACTTCATCTGTCGGCAATTCCTGTAAGTTCCACAATACACGTATGTACGCCGAAAATCCTTCATCAATACCGCTGATATCCGGATCGCCCGCCGGGCCGGTATTTCCGGTTACTGCAAGTCCGGCGTAGAGCTTTGCAAGTACGTGAATATATAAATCGGGATCGGAATACACCACCGCCGTATTGAGTCCGTATTCGGGCGAAAGGTCGAGCTTTTTAAAACACCCGGTGAGCGTAAGGCTTACCAGGCAGATAACAGCGCTTATATAGATAATATTCTTTTTCATGCTTCACTGATTTATAAGTTAAGTCTTAAGTTGAGTGAGTAAGTTCTCGGCCTGGGATAAAAATTATTATCAATTCCAGATGCAATTTCCGGATCGAGGCCGCTGTATGAACTGGCAACAAATACGTTCTGTACTATCACCATTGCCGTAAACCCGATATTGCCGCCAAATATTTTCCCGAAGTCATATCCCACATTTACATTATCCAGACGGATAAAATTTGCCTTCTCGATGTAATAATCAGAGAAGTACTGCGGGTTTTTAAATTCGGTTTCAAAATAATTGTCCACTACATTGGCGAGATATCCCTTTGAAGAACCGACGTTAAAGAAATTGCCTAAGTTGGAGTTTATGTTGTTGTACACATAACCGCCAAACTCTCCACGCAAACTAAAGCCTACGCTCCACTGCTTATAATTGAAATTTCCATAAAACCCGAGATAAAAGTCCGGCGCCGGATTGCCATTGAACCGCACCAGATCGTCCGCATTGATTTTGCCGTCGTTATTCTGATCTACGTAACCGCCTTCCACCGGTTTGCCATTTTCATACTCCTGCTCATAGGTATAGAACGTATATGTGGGAAAACCAACGGAATGAATCTGGATGGTGCTGCCCACACCACCTGAAATACCGCCGACCAGGATGCCTTCATTTGTGGAATCGGGCAGCACGGTAAGTTTTGTTATTTCATTCTTATTATAGGTGCCGTTGAATCCGAATTCCAAATACGTATTTTCATTGTCGAGCACAATATATCCCAGCGTAAGCTCCATTCCTTTATTTTCCATATTGCCCACATTGGTCAACAACTGATTTGTGAAGTTGGTACCTGCAGGCACCGGTATCACCGACAATAAATCGTCGGTCATTTTCTTATAAAACTCAATGGACCCGTTGATGCGGTTATTGTTGAAACCGAAATCCAAACCGGCATTCATGGTAGTTGTCTCTTCCCATTTAATATTGGGATCATAGCCGTCGGGGCGCAACAAGTAATAAAATAAATCGCCGAACTGATATTGCGCAGTGGAAGTACCTTCTGCATAGTTGGCGATATAGGGATAATCATTTCCCAGAATATCCTGTTGACCGGTAACTCCCCATCCCAGGCGCAACTTCAGGAAGGATAATGCACCGGCGTTCTGCATAAATTTTTCTTCGCTAATGCGCCATGCCGCCGCCACAGAGGGGAACAGGCCCCAGCGGTTTTCGGGGCTGAACCGCGAAGAACCGTCATCACGCAATGTCGCTGTCAACAGATACTTCTCGTTAATCACATAGTTTAATCTGCCGTAAAAAGAAATCAAGGCATTGTCGGTTTTAAAGGGGATACCCGGCGGCGTTATCGTATCGCCGGCGACATTCATATCCGGTTGTGCCGGGCTTTCGGTTAACCAGTATTGGTATGAATAACCACCGGTAAAATCGAAGCGGCTTTTTATCGCCTTGAGTTCCCTGGCGTAATTAAAATACAATTCCAGCAAATTATTTTTTTTGCTTTGTTCATACACATTGTCCACTCCGCCTCTTAAAAATGCAGAAGCCGCATCTTCTGAGACAAACACGGTTCCGTTGCTGTTGGAGATATCGGTTCCCAGGTTTAAAAATGCATGCAGGCCGGGCAAAACCGGTAATGAATAATCCAATAATACATTGCCGATAAACCGGTTGACCTTGCTTTTATCTTCACGCATGTTTAATAATCCCAGAGGGTTGCGGGGCGCTAACTGGTTGGGGATGCCGGTGGTGGTATCTGCCCATTCAAAGTATCCGCCAAAGGCCGCATCGCCCGAGTACACCGGTTGGGAGGGGTCAAAAGTTACCGCAGAACCGATGGCGCCCTGGTCGGCAAAGGTGTTGTTGTTATTGTAAAATTTTGCGTTGGCATCCACCTTTAGATTGTCGTTGAGCAGTGTCGGGCTCAAATTGAGTGTAATACCCATCCTGTCCAACCGCGATGTGCGCAAGATACCGTCTTCATGATAATATTCCATACCAAAGCGATATGGCAAATTTTTGATGCCTCCTGTCAATGATAAGTTGTTATCGCTGTTAAAACCGAGATGATAAATTTCCTTTTGCCAGTCCGTATTTGCCGTTCCCAGTTTTTCTTTTTGAGTGGCGCTTCCCTTTTCGTTTATCAGCGCCCTGAACGCATCGCCGGAGGGCACATCGACATAACCAGTCACCTGTGCAATACCGGTATTCGTGCTGAAATTCAAATGTAATTTATCGGAAGCTTTACCTTTTTTTGTAGTGATGATCATAACGCCGTTTGCGGCACGTGAGCCATAGATGGCGGCAGCGGAGGCGTCTTTCAGCACCGTAATACTCTCAATATCGTTGGGGTTTATTAAACTCAGCGGGTTGGAGGCGCCGTTGATCGAGCCATTATCAACCGGTACGCCGTCAATGACGATCAGCGGGTCATTGCTGGCATTTAAAGAGGACCCGCCGCGAATGCGAATCTGGCTGCCCGCACCCGGCATACCGCTGTTGGTAGTGATTTTTACCCCGGCAATTTTCCCCTGCACCAACTGCTCGGGAGTGGAAATATTTCCCTGTGCAAAATCCTTGGTACTCACCGCAACTACAGAGCCGGTTAAGTCCCTGGTCTGGGTAGTTCCGTAGCCGACGATTACCGCTTCATCTAAAATATTTACGTCTTCTGCCATCGCAAATGAACGTGTTACCGTTTGTCCCGCGGCAAATGCAATGCTCTCTGTGGTGGTTTGATATCCCACATAGGAAAATACGACATTGTAGGTGCCTGGCTTGATGCCGCTCAAAATATAGTTGCCGTCTAAATCGGTAACCGTACCCGTTGTCGTTCCTTCAAGGACAATGGTGGCTCCGATTAAAGACTCTCCGTTGGTATCCGTAAGCGTCCCTTTTAATGTGGCTGTTTGTGCTGCAGAAATCAGCGGAATGGATAGCATGCAAACCAGGAGAAGTCTTTGAAAGTTGGTATAGACTTTTCTCATGAATTTTGGTTTTAATTTGAACAAATTGTTTTGCCGTGAAACTTATCGTGGCATAAGCCCCGGTTCCACCTGCAAGTTTAGTGATTTACCTGCATATATGGTATGGATTATTAATTCCGCAATCTACGCCCTGAATTTTTTAAATGAAAAATTTTCAGGCCTGCGCCGCTTCGATTATGTTTTAATGACGAGAACAGTAAACCATTCATCAATCATCAATTTGATACACATTCCTCTGCCGGTCTGAATGCAGATTGCCTGACACTAACTATTTTGAAATCGCCGCTACCCGTTTTCCCGCAATACCGTTTTGTTTAATAGTTGCCCGCCACAAAATGTGCGCATACATAAAAATAATTCAACTGTCTGTAAAATGACGCTTTTGCGCTGTCCCCGTTTAAAAAAATCAGTTATATTTGACATAATGCAAAAAAAGTTTCTCTACCTTTAATCTTCAATTTTAAAATCTAAAAAAAACATTATGAAAAGAAAATTACTTACAACATTAAGCCTGGTTCTGATACTCGGCGGAACGGGCTTTTCCCAGCTTGTTAACATTTCCTACAATGCCAACCTCGGCGGTGGCGCATTAGGCGCCGGCGCTGCCAATAAAGTGTATATCCACAGCGGCGGCGGCGTTTCCGGACCCTGGGAAGCCGTTGTAGGCAACTGGGGCATGGACGACGGAATCGGCTTGATGACCGAAACGAGCGATGACATTTGGGAAATTGAACTGCAATTGGATACCTACTATGCAACTGCCGGTTATGCCGGTGGAGACCCTGTTAACTATATCGGAATGGTGTTCAGAAATGAGGATGGATCTCTGGAAGGTAAAAATGAAGGCGCTGATATCTTTGCCACATACGATGCCGGCACAGATTCCTACACCGTTGATTGTTCCTGTGTAACCATTACCATGGTCGCGACGCAAAGCATCAACGCCATCGATGCGGTATCCAATATCGCTATTGGACCCAATCCGTTCAACAATAATGTCGAAATCGCCTTTAACCTGGTGAATAACGAAGAGGTAACTTTGAATATTTACAACATGATGGGACAGCAGGTAGCCACGCTGATTAACGGCAACTTAAGTGCAGGTCACCATGTGGCCAACTGGAATGCATCTAACCTGCCCGCAGGTAATTATTTGTATCGCCTGCAAGCGGGAGAAGAAGCCACTTCCGGCAGCATTGTTAAACTGTAATATTTTTTACATCACTGAGAAAGCCCGCCGATATATCCTGGTGGGCTTTCTTGTTATTAAGGAATTGGTTCCAACACTTAATATTTACAAACCGCAGACCTAAACATCATACGCTACAATACATATTTGTAGTTAACGCATTTAAATATGAGATTTTTTTTAGTCCTCGGATTCCTCTCTCTTGCGGCAACAGCGCCCGCACAGGTAGTTACCACCCTTCCGGTTTTTCCCCATGCCGATGATTCCGTAACTATCATCTTTGACGCCACCCAGGGCAATGCAGCGCTCGCCGGAGTTGAGCCGCCTATATTCGCACATACCGGTGTCGTAACCAATTATAGCGCCACTCCTACCAGCTGGGTAAATGTACAAGGCGTTTGGGGGACCTATGATGAAGAAGTGCTGATGACAGAAATCGGCGAGAACCTCTATCAAATACAATACAATATCCGCGACTTTTATGGTGTCGCAGAGGAGGATACCATTTACAAAATGGCTTTTGTCTTCCGCAATACAGACGGCAGTATCGTGGGAAGAGCAGAGGACGGATCTGATATTTTTATAAATGTGTATGATACCGGATTAAATGTCGCTATTGTAACACCTGCTTTTAGTCCTTTTCTTGTAGAACTCGGTGAAACAATACCCATCACGGCCGCTGCCACTTATGTCGATAGCATGTTTTTATATGTTGATGACGTATTGGTCGCTTCGGTTCAGGACTCAATTTTAGACTACAACTTTCTGACGACGACATACGGACAGGGCACCATCCGGGTGAAAGCAAAATCGGGTGCCGCAATACGAGAAGATACCGCCTATTTTTTCGTGCGGCCGCCCGTTAGTATCGAGGCAGTGCCGCCCGGGATGCACCAGGGAATTAATTATATTGACGACACCACCGTTACCCTCGTATTATACGCCCCGTTGAAAGAATACATTTTCGCCGTGAGCACATTTCACAACTGGCAGTTGCGGGAGGAAAATTATATGCGGCTGGACCCCGATATGTCCACCTTCTGGATTACCCTGACCGGTTTAACACCCGGAGAGGAATATCCCTATCAGTATTTTATTGACGGCAGCCTGTGGGTGGCCGATCCGCTCGCCGAAAAAGTATTGGATCCCTTTAACGACAGCTACATATCCACTGCGGTTTACCCGGAAAATCTGAATTACCCCGCAGGTGTTACCACGGGAATCGTCTCCGTTTTTCAAACTGCACAACCCGGGTACGATTGGCTGGTTCCGGAATTCACCCCGCCCGCCGTAGAGGACCTCGTCATTTACGAACTGCTCATCCGCGATTTTGCATCGGTACGCAGCTACCAGACTTTAATCGATACGATTAACTACTTAAAAACACTGGGTGTGAATGCGATTGAATTAATGCCGGTTATGGAATTTGAAGGAAACGACAGCTGGGGATATAATCCGAGCTTTTTTATTGCCCTCGATAAATACTATGGCACCCGCACAAAATTCCGGGAATTTATAGACCTCTGTCATCAAAATGGCATTGCCGTTTTCCTGGATATCGCCATGAATCATGCCTTCGGCCAATGCCCGCTGGTGCGCATGTGGTGGGACGCCGCATTAAACGCCCCGTCAGCAGATTCTCCTTATTTCAATACCGTACCAAAACACGATTATAATGTGGGCTACGATTTCAATCACGAAAGTGAAGCGACACGCAATTTCAGGGATATTGTGTTTTCGTATTGGCTGAGAGAATACAATGTGGACGGTTATCGCTTTGACTTGTCGAAAGGGTACACTCAAAATAATACACTGGGAGATGTGGGCGCCTGGGGTGCCTATGATGCGAGTCGTATCGCCATCTGGAAAGACATCTACGATACACTGGTTACCACAGAACCGGACGCCGTATTGATTCTGGAACATTTTGCTGAGAATTCAGAAGAAAAAGAACTGGCAAACTACGGCTTTCTGCTTTGGGGCAATATGAATTACAACTACAGCGAGGCTGCCATGGGTTGGGGCAATGCCGGCGGCAACTCCAGCCTGTATTGGGCGAGTTATATCTCCCGCGGGTGGGACGATCCTCATGCAGTGGTGTATATGGAAAGCCACGATGAAGAGCGGTTGATGTACAAAAATGAAACCTACGGCAACAGTACAGAACCCGGATACGACTGTAAAGCAGAAGGTATTGCATTGGCGAGGATGGAGCAGGCCGCCACATTTTTATTCGCCATTCCCGGGCCTAAAATGCTCTGGATGTTTGGCGAATTGGGTTACGACTACAGTATCGACTACGGATGCCGGGTCTGCGCAAAACCTGTGCGCTGGGACTACTTTACAGACCCTAACCGCTACCGGCTTTACTCTGTCTATGCGGCACTGGCACATTTGAAAACCTCTTATGATGTCTTTAGTACCGACGACTTTACCCTTTCCGTCACCGGGCCATTAAAGCGCATTAACCTGAATGATGGCGACATGTCGGCTACCGTATTGGGAAATTTCCAGGTGACGGCAGACGACGTACTGCCCAACTTTCAACACACCGGCTGGTGGTATGAGTATTTTACCGGCGACTCAATCTATGTCGCTACAACCACCGCCGGCATCGCAATGGCTCCCGGCGAATACCGGCTCTATACCGACGTGCGGCTGGCAACGCCCGATATTCCGGCAGCGGCGTTTGATATATTCGCCACCGAGGAAAATGGCGTTTCGATATTTCCCAACCCCGCCTCGGAATTCGTGCATATCGAAATTAAATCCATGTATTCCGCTGATGCCATTTTAGAAATATACGACCTCAGCGGTCATTTGCTTTATACGTCGAAAGAAATAACTCTTGAAAACGGCGTAACTGCTTTTTCTCTCGATATTCAACAATCAGGCTTGCGAAGCGGCATTTACCTGGCAAAAGTCATTGCGAAGGGAAAAATATTTACTGCAAAACTGGTGGTACAAAACTGAGTGTCGGCACTATTGCTTGCGGGTTTCGGCCTGAACAACGGGATGTAACCCCGGTGAAACTACTCTGATATATATTGAATTAACAACGGATTGCGTTTTGCGTCCAGCAAGTAAATCAATTGCAGCAGGTTTTCCTTTTCCATGGCCGTACATCCGGATGTGGGCGTATCGCTGTTTAACCATACATGAAGAAATATACAGGAGCCTCTGCCCGGGATAGTTGCATCGGTATTGTAATTCACCCATATACCGTATTCGTATTGCCCATCCCGGCGCCGCATGTTTTCATAACTCTTCCAGTCTCGCAGTGCAATCGTATCGGAATCAATTAACCGGTTGTAGTAGTTCGATTGCACATCATCAACACATAAATCGCTGCTGTCAACCTGTTGAAAAGGCATCTTTAATCCTTGCAAAGGGTGGTAACTGAATACGGGCCCCAAAGAATACACGCCTGCCGGCGAACAGCCGTCGCCCTCGTATTTTGTTACAGGCGCCCCCGGGTGAAAAGCGCCATCTGCAGCAAAACCATTGCGGCCGACCTGAACCGTGCAATGCAACCGCTCTTCCCAATTCGCTTCGGCAGAATTTCTTTCATAAAAAACCAGGAAACCTCTTGTGTCGCCTCGTTTTGCAGTCACCACAATCGCTTGCAGGCTGTTTTGCAGGTAACTGTCGTATTCGGCGGGAATTTGTGACCGGCCCGTTTGTAATATCAGCACCCATAATGTAAAAAAAAATGCGCTTTGCATCTGCATACGTAAATTTAACCGAATTTTGAGATCCTTAATATTTGATTATGAATAGAGTGTCCTTGTCCTTGATTTGCTGTTTTCTCCTGATTACCAATTTATATGCCCAAACTCCCGTCACCTTAACCGTCGATGATTTTGCCGATGAGGGTGATGTCTTTGTGGTGAGCAATGGCAATTTGCTGGAGGAGTATTCGCTGGATTACACGGGTGAAAATATTGTGTGGGATTACAGTTTTCTCACGCCGGTTACCCAGGATTCCATGCAGTGGATGGACCCTACCGAGACGAATGCCGCTTACTTTTTATTGTGGTTTGTTTCCAATATTGCCGAAGAGACCGGACAATCTATTTCCACCGATTTTATCAGCATAGAGGATATTTATAACTTTTACGATCGCGGCAGCTCTGAAATTGAACTCAAGGGCTTTGCGGGTACGGTAGAGGACATTCCCTTACCGGCGGCTTATGACTCGCCCGACAAGGTGTACAGTTTTCCGTTGACCTACGGCAGCACATACTCCGGCAGTTCCGGTTTTACGTTCAGCGTGCCCGGCTTCGGCTCATGGGAGGAAGAAAAAGACCGCTCTTGTGAAGCAGACGGCTGGGGAACCGTTATCACGCCGTTTGGCGAATTTGAAACCGTGCGCCTGCACTGCGAACTGGAGGTAAACGACGTCTTTGAATACTCTGGCATGGAAATACCAATTTCCTATGTTACCAACGAGTACCGGTGGTTGTCGCCGGAAATGGGTATTCCCGTTTTGCAGATTAATACCCAATCGCTCCTGGGATTTGAGACCGTTACTCAGGTAATCTACCAGGATACCCTGATAGCTGCACCTGTATCCGTAGATGAGTCCGTGCTGCCGGCTGCCGTTAAATTGCAAAACCCGGTAACGCATACCCTGCAGATAGCCGTTCAAAGCAAAGAAGCATACCCGATGTACCTGGAAATAAGGGACGGCAGCGGGGCAACTGTTATGAAAACATCGCCCGAGGTCTTGCATGCCGGTATAAATAATTTCTCCTACCCGGTACAAACGCTGCAAAGCGGGTTGTACCTTGTCAGTATCGTGTTGGACAACCGGGTGGCTGCAGTAAAAAAACTGGTGGTATTAAAATAAAAACCGGAGGCATTTTCTAAATACCCCCGGCACCTATTAAAACAATCACTACTAAAAATCTATCTATCTAACCACCAAAACAAAACGGAGGATGAATAGTTTGATATCGGCCGGTTCCTTTAGTTAAGTATTTGTTAAGATTTTTAAGCTACCGGTACGGTACCTTCGGAATTCTTCATTACATTTGACTGTCTCGGCATTTGTACTTTTTTGAAAGTAAGGTGTGTTTGGGTTCTGAACTTCCAATAATTGCCAATTGTAAACCTAATATGACAATCGGTCTGTTCTTCGGCTCTTTTAACCCCATTCATACCGGCCACCTCATTATCGCCGATTATTTCGCCTGCAACTGCGGCCTGGACAAAGTATGGCTCATCGTCTCACCTCAAAACCCCTTAAAGGAAAAAACATCGCTGCTGGATGAAAAACACCGGCTCTATATGTGTAATCTCGCAGTGGAAGATAATTACAGATTGCAGGCCTCCAATATCGAATTTCACCTGCCTCGCCCTTCCTATACTATTGATACTCTGACGTATCTGCAGGAAAAATACCCCGACTACCGCTTTGTGCTGATCATGGGCTCCGACAACCTGGCGAGCCTTACCAAATGGAAAAACTACGAATTGCTCCTTAAAAATTACAGCTTTTACATCTATAATCGGCCGGAATACGAAATACAAACCATTACCTACCCAGGGGATATTCAGTTTTTTGATGTACCACAGATTTATCTTTCGAGCTCCTATATCCGCCGGGCGCTGAAAGAGGGTAAATCCATCCGATACCTGGTGCCGGAGGTGGTGCGGATCCATATTGAAGACATGCATTTTTACACCTGAAAAAGAACGATAGTATATGCACTTTATGTTATTAAACCGTGTTGGAAGGTGTATAAGTAGGATTGGGGTGTAGATATTAAATGGATAAGATGTACAGAATTTTTCAATTATATAATTTTAGCAGGCCGGGTGTTATTAAAACGGGTTGGATACACCGTTCATTAACTTTAAAAAAAATAAATATATTAAAAAGTTATGCTGTGAATTGGGAATGCACAGTGTGTTGACAAGGCTATATAAAGGCGATTTACTTGAGAAATATATGTGAATTAACTGTGAGTAACGGCAGGAAAAATGGGGATTTGGAAAAGAGCAAGAAAACCATTTTATTTTTTCTCACAAATACACAGCGCTGATGATGACCTTATATTTAATTAAAAAAAATAATCATAATGAAGATTGAGGATAACTTAACTGTGGATTTACAAAAGTTACACCGCAGGGGGTATGTCGATTTTGAGCCGGATCCCACTTTAGACCTGGTCGCCGAAATAAATACTTTAAAAAAAGAGAAAAATGCAGTGGTATTGGCGCATTATTACCAGGAAAACGATATCCAGGATGTAGCCGATTATATCGGCGACAGTTTGGGGCTTGCGCAACAGGCAGCCAAGACTGATGCCGATATCATCATGTTTGCCGGAGTGCATTTTATGGCGGAAACGGCTAAGATTCTGAATCCCAACAAAAAAGTGTTAATGCCCGACTCCAATGCGGGATGCTCACTCGCTGACAGTTGTCCGCCTCAATTGTTTAAGAGATTTATCGATGCCCATCCGGGACACGTAGTAATCAGCTATATCAACTGCACCGCCGGAGTTAAAGCGCTATGTGATATTATTTGCACCAGCACCAATGCGGTTAAAATAGTGGAGAGCGTACCTAAAGAGACGCCAATCATCTTTGCACCGGATAAAAACCTGGGCGCATATATTCAGAAAAAAACAGGCAGGGAGATGTTGTTGTGGAGCGGAACCTGTATGGTGCATGAGATATTTTCACTGGAACGGATAAATGCGTTGCGAAAGGAAAATCCAACAGCTAAACTGATTGCACACCCCGAATGCGAGGAAATTATTCTGAACCAGGCGGATTTTATAGGAAGCACCACCGGCTTGTTAAAATACACGCAGACAGATTCTGCTATGGCGTATATCGTTGCAACGGAGCCGGGAATAATTCACCAGATGGAAAAAGCGTCACCGCATAAAACATTTATACCCGCACCGCCGGAGAATAACTGCGCTTGTAACAATTGTCCGCACATGAAGCGCAATACACTGGAAAAATTGTATGTGGCCATGCGCTATGAACAACCCGAGATTATAATCCCGGCCGATATTATTGATAAAGCGAGAAAACCAATTGAGAAAATGCTGGAAATTTCCGCTAAATACGGCCTGTAAATTATTTGTGCTTGTATTGATCCAATACGGAATTAATGTGCTGAATATTGGTGTAATTAACGGAATAAAAAATAAATTTTCCTTCCCGTTTGGTTGAAACAAGATTTGACTGTCGCAATATTTTTAAATGCTGCGAAACTATAGATTGTTCTGTGTTCAGTGATTTATAAATCTTAGTG
Source organism: uncultured Chitinophagales bacterium (assembly GCA_964492065.1). Lineage (GTDB taxonomy): Bacteria > Bacteroidota > Bacteroidia > Chitinophagales > BACL12 > JADKAC01. The sequence goes on from CAZBHH010000004.1 coordinate 24,195, forward strand.
ACGTTGATTGTCTTATTTTTATCCAGTAAAGAAAGTATTTTAATGCGCAAGGGATGGGCAAGGGCACGCATCAGCAAAGCCGCCTGATCTAATTTGCTCTGTTGCAAAACACCCTGAATAATATAATCTGTATTTTTAGCCATCAGGTAATCAATTCTTCAGCCATATGGGCAATTTCCTTGATGCGGCCATAATCTAAACTGTAGAAAATAAACTTACCTTTCCTGTTGGTGGAAACTACACCCACTCTGCGTAAAAATGCGAGATGTTGCGATGCAATGGATTGTTCTAGGCGCAGTTTTACATAAATCTCGGTTACGGTCATTTCCTTTTGTTCATCGAGCAGGCGGATAATTTGCTGGCGCATTTTGTGATTTACAGATCGCAAAGTAATGACCGAGCGGCGATATAAATTGTAATCCAGCTTTACCTCAGAGTTACCAGGGGCATTATTTAATTTTACTATCGGATAGACAGGCATAGAAAATCAATTCCAAAATACAACTAAAATAATTAAAACAAAAATTAAAAAATTAAATGTCCGGCGAATATCTTGCTTTTCCGGAAAAAGTCTTGATGTATTCGGGTTCAAATGCACTGATATCGCCAATTTGGTCGATAGCGAGAAACTGGGATGCACGCCGTACCTGGTGATAAGCCACTAATTGAAATTTGTCTAAAAACAGACTGCGGGGATGTAACAGCGCCTGTCGTATTTTGTCAAGGCCGCTTCCAAAAAAGAGTATTTTGTATGTTTGAAGGTAGTCTAAGAAATCGTTGCTACGCATAATCACTGCCTCCGGTTTGCGGATACATTCCATACCGGAATTATACAGCGCCGTATAAACTTCCATGCGCCGGGCATCGATAAGCGGGGCGAACAATTGAACATCATCCGTGAAAATTTCATGTGCGCCGTAAGCCATAGCCTCCAGGGAGTTTACGGGAATAAGCGGAATGCCGAGCGCATGGCAGATGCCCTTAGCAAAGGATGCGCCGATGCGCAAACCGGTATAAGAACCCGGCCCGGCACTTACGGAAACCGCCGCTAATGCACGGACCGAAACATCGTTCTTATCCAGGATATTTTTTGTTATTACGGCCAGCTGTGATGCATGGTCATTGGATTCGGCACTTATAATCTGGTCAATGGGAATCCCATCCTGGGAAAGAGCTACCGAGCAAACGGGAGTACTCGTTTCAATATGCAGGATTACAGACAATCAGAATTGGACTTTAAACTCTTTAATCTCATTATTGCGCAGTACGTGGACTGTTGTGGTGTCGCCGGGTTTAAACATACTCAGCGCTTTCATATAACTCATCATATCGACTACTTCCACCGGACCCAGTTTAACGACCACATCGCCGGCGAGCAGACCGGCTTTTGCGGCGGGTTTTTCCTCGGTAACCGCATCAATGCGCATGCCTTTACCGTCGTAAATGTAATCGGGTATCACGCCTAATGTCACCGTAAACCGCGGTGCATTTTCATTGGTATCCTCTTTTGTTTTAGTAAATTCTATTTTCCCCATTGAATTATAGGTGGCGATAATATCCATCACATACTTCTTTATCGATACAATTCCCGCGTAATTGATTTTGTCTTCATCATCGGAGGGTTTGTGATAATCGCCATGCGTACCGGTAAAGAAATGCAGCACGGGAATATCCTGCAAATAAAAGGATGTATGATCAGAAGGACCAACTCCGGATTCGGAAGTCTTTAATGTAAAGCGGTTATTGTTTATTGAATCCAGGTCGTCAAATGCAGGCGATGTTCCAACCCCGTTAATTATGAGATTATTAGCGGTATCCAGCCGACCTACCATATCGAAATTGAGCATGTAGTTTATTTCCAGGCGTTCCAGCGATTTACTCGTCGCTGAAAATTTTGAGCCGTATAAACCCAGTTCTTCACCGGAGAATGCAATGAACAAATAATTGTTGTTTTTTGCATCAGACTTTTGCAAGGCTTCCGCCAGTTCGATTATCAAAGCGGTGCCACTGGCGTTATCATCGGCGCCATTGTGAATGGCGGGTTTGCCGCGATAGAGCGAGCCGCCCATTTCATCGTAACCCAAATGGTCGTAATGCGCACCGATGACAATGGTTTCCGGCGCATGATTATCGATGTATCCCAAGACATTATGCCCGGTCTTTTCGATTTCCAATAATTCACAGCGCATCGTAACCGGCTGCTTTTCGGTGAGAATGCTTTTGGCTACTGCTGCCGGTACAAATACCGCGGGAATTGAAACGGCTGTTGTCTTCATGGTGTAGTCCATTTGAGGTGCCGTATAATTACTGTCAGTGTTGTAAAAAATAATTCCTGCGGCGCCGTATGCAATGGCGGCATTGGCTTTGCTCCTCGGATCGGCATAGGGATAAAACCTGGTGTGCGGATGATATCCTTCCGGTGAAGACAACTTTACCAGTACTATTTTTCCTGCGATTTGTTTGCCCGTATAATCGTTGTATTGAATTGAATCGGCTGCAATGCCGTAATCCAGGTCAATTACTTCGGCTGTTACGGTGCCGTTTCCGGATAATTGCAGCGGATATATTTCCGGATACCTTATTTGATGTTGGCCTATTGCGATATAATTATTTTTTGTCACCTCTTTACCTGCGGAAAAAGTAAAGGGTTGCAGATACGTATTATTATCGCCATAAGGAATCAGGCCCAGTGCGCCAAACTCTTTAGCGATATATTCCGCGGCCAGCATTTCGCCCTTGCTTCCGGTGAGCCGCCCTTCCAGCTTGTCGTCGGCGAGAAAGGTAATATGTTGTTTTAACTCCGTCAGGGTATTGTCCTGTGCGGATATATCCGTAAAGAATAGTAAAAGGGATAGTGCGATAACTGAAAATTTTCTCATTGCATCTAATTAATAAACAGTTTATGGTATTGCGCAGTTGCTATATTATTTGGAAGGTTTTAATAATGCCTGATATCTCTCCGGCGCATTGAGAACACGGATTGCTTCCTGGATATCGGGATCGTAATTAAAAGAAAACTCGATGCGGCCGGTATCCTGGTAATATCTGCCGACAATTTCTTTGTTCAGTTCATACATAATTTCATCTTTGAACTTATACAGGTCGGTTTCTTTATTGTGATGTATCTGTGATTTTAAATTATCGATATCGGCTTTTATCGCATCGTAATATTGATCTTCCACAGCGCTGGCTTCAAACTCCTGTAATTGCAATTCTGTTTCGGTGGTATAATCGTAATCTTTATCCGAGAGGTATTGTACAAAGGCATCGTACTGGGCATCCGTCAAAGTAAAATCCTTTGCAGAGTCTATTTCCGGATGTTCGTATTTAAACAGTGTAGCGTAATTAAAAATGAGATCTTTTGTCAGCAGGCTGATGGTAATATCTTTATAATTACGGGCGGTAACGGATATGTCGGGGTCGATACCGCCGCCGTCGTAAACAACTCTTCCGGAAGCTGTTTTAAAAGCGGTTTTCAATGAGTCCGGAATTTTGCCGACACTGCCGTCTTCATTGTGATGGGTATAATCAATAGCCTGGATACAGCGCCCTGAGGGTATGTAATATTTCGCTGTTGTCAGTTTTAATTTAGTCTTATATGAAATATCGCGGGTGGTCTGTACCAAACCTTTGCCATAGGATTTCTGGCCGATTATTAATCCGCGGTCGTAATCCTGGATGACGCCTGCGACAATTTCGGAGGCCGAAGCCGATGACCGGTTGGTGAGAATAACCAGCGGGATTTCAGTATCCAAAGGCGCATTTAAGGTGTTAAATACCTTATCCCATTCCGTTACCTTTCCCTTGGTGCTCACGATTTCGACACCTTTACCTACAAACACATTGGAGACATTGACAGCTTCACGCAACAAACCGCCGGGGTTGCTGCGCAAATCCAGGATAACGCCACGCATGCCCGGGTTGTCCTGCTTCAGGGTGCGCAGGGCGTTCTCCACATTCCTGCCGGCGTTTTCGGTAAACTGGGTGAGGACAATATAGCCGATATCATTCGTCACCATACCGTAATAGGGCACATTGTCGATTTTTATTTCTTCACGCACAATCGTGGTTTCATATTCTGAGGCGTCATAAGGCTTTTTGTAATGAATTGTTACAGAGGTGCCCGGCGAACCTCGCAGGATCTCGCTGATTTCATCATTATTTTTCCCTTGTGTTGATTTTCCGTCAATCGCTGTAATGACGCAACCCGGATACAGCCCGGCCTTAAAGGCCGGAAACCCCTCATGTGTATCAATAACCGTTATTTTACTGTCAACCAGGCGTATGGTGGCGCCGATGCCGCCATAGTTTCCCGTTACCTGAAACTTATATCCCTCCAACTCCGCTTCCGAAATGTAATTGGTATAAGGATCGAGCGATTCAAGCATTGCGTCAATGCCGGTGCGCATCAACGTATTGGGATCAATTTCATCTACATAGTACGTATTTAATTCCTTGTAGATCGTGGTAAATATGTCTATGTTTTTAGAAATTTCAAACAAGTCCACTTTAACTGCGGCAGCGCTTAATAGAAGCACGGTGGATAGCGCAGTGACAGTTATTGCAATTTTCTTTTTCAGTTGTGTAATCATTTTTGCTTTTTTAAAATGAATTAAGGTACCGGATCGTGGCCATGGCCGCCCCAGGGGTGGCAGGAACTCAAGCGCTTCAGCCCGAGCCAGCCGCCTTTTAAAATACCGTATTTTTTTACTGCTTCAATCATATATTGAGAACATGTGGGCGTATATCTGCAACTCATCGGCAATAACGGAGAAATTGCGTATTGATAAAATCGCACAATTAAAATTAATACAAAACTAATTGCCTTATTGATCGCCGTTAATAATTGCATATAAACGCTTTAATACCGGTTTGATTTTTTCTTCCATCTCGTCAAAGGTAATATGGGAAGTTCCGGTAAAGCTAAACACCACGGATAAATATGTGTGTTTATCCTGTAGTAACAATTTTAATTCCGTGTTGTTTTGCCGGTAAGCTTCCCGCATCAGGCGCCTGATGCGGTTTCGGTGTGCGGCAAGGGGAAATTTGCGCTTGCTCACTGTAAACGCCGCCTGCAAATGACTACCCGCCGTTCTATGGTTAGATAAATACAGAATATAAAAGGGCGCCATAAAAAAATGTTGCCCTGCATTAAACAGCAGGGCAATTTCTTTTTTGCTTGTGAGCCGTTCGGCTCTGCGCAATGTATATTTTTTGTCGGGGGCCATTTCACCCCGGCAATTAAATATGGAAGCGTTTCAATGTGCGCTCGTCAGAAACGGTGAGTTTCTTGCGCCCTTTGCGACGGCGACGGGACAATACCGCCCGGCCGTTTTTAGTGCGCATACGTGCACGAAATCCGTGTTTATTTACTCTTTTCCTTTTAGATGGATTAAATGTAGGTTTCATTTCTACTTAAAATTTGGGATGGCAAAGATAGGTAATTAACACCTATGAACAAAATATTCACACTTTAAATGCCTTCTTTTCTCCCCATTTTATGTCGCGGTCTTTCCCACTCCCGGCCGAGGTCAGGTAGATGTGCGGTAAAGAGTTGCCGGCTCGAGGTTTTGCCATGTGCGGGCAAATGCCGGGTAGGCCGTAAAAATTAGCTGTTCATTGAAATCAGGAACTCCTCATTACTCTTGGTTCCTTTCATATTCTGCAACAGGAAGTTCATCGCCTCTTCCGTAGTCATATCGGCAAGGTGTTTGCGCAATATCCACAACCGCTGCAACACCTCTCTTTCGTGCAGCAAGTCCTCGCGGCGGGTACCCGATGCCACCAGGTCTATCGCCGGGAATATACGGCGGTTGGACAGTTTGCGGTCTAATTGAAGCTCCATATTACCCGTACCTTTAAATTCTTCAAAAATCACTTCGTCCATTTTAGAGCCGGTATCGATTAAGGCGGTGGCAATGATGGTAAGCGAGCCGCCATTTTCAATGTTCCTGGCTGCGCCGAAGAACTGCTTGGGTTTATGCAGGGCGTTTGCCTCCACGCCGCCGGACAATACCTTACCGGAGGCGGGTGAAACGGTATTGTGTGCCCGGGCGAGGCGGGTAATTGAATCCAGGAGTATAACCACATCCTGGCCGCATTCCACCAATCGCTTCGCTTTTTGCAATACGATGGCAGAAACCCGCACATGCTTATCGGCGGGCTCGTCAAAAGTCGATGCGATTACCTCGGCATTGACGCTTCTCTCCATATCCGTAACCTCTTCAGGTCGCTCATCTATCAACAATACGATCAGGTACACTTCCGGATGGTTTTTGGCGATGGCGTTGGCAATGGATTTTAACAGCATGGTTTTACCGGTTTTCGGCTGCGCCACGATCATTCCCCGCTGTCCTTTGCCGATAGGTGAAAATAAATCGACAATACGGGTACTGTAATCGCCGGTATCGTAAACTAAATTGAGTTTTTCATTGGGAAATAAAGGAGTGAGGTAGTCAAAAGGCACCCGGTCCCGTACCGCCTGCGGGTCGCGGCCGTTAATGGTTTCCACCTTGAGCAGCGCAAAATATTTTTCACCTTCTTTTGGCGGCCGTATGGTTCCCTGCACCCAGTCGCCGGTTTTTAATCCGAAGAGTTTTATTTGCGACGGGCTGACATAGATATCGTCGGGCGAAGTGAGGTAATTGTAATCGGCGCTCCGCAAAAAACCGTAGCCGTCGGACATCATCTCCAGCACACCCTCGCCCGGTACGGCGCCTTCCAAATCGATATTAAATCGCTCGCGGCGCTTCTGTTGTATGTTTTCCCTGTTGGGATATTTCTGCTGTACCTGCTCTTCAACAGGTTCATTATCCGGCAGCCCTTCGGGCCTGTACTCTTCTTGTATTTCGAAGGACGAGGTCGTTTCTTCTGTCGCAAGGGTTTCAGGTAATTCCTCCGTAACCGGTTCCTCGGTTTTCTCCACGGCAATTGGCGCCTCTCTTTTCTTTCGGGGGCGGAGAATTTTTTTATCCTCCTTGCGAACAGGGGATTCAGTTTTTTCGGTTTTAGGTGTCATCGCCTGTGCGTCCAGAATTTTGTAAATAATATCTTGTTTGTGAAGTTTTTTAATGTCTTTTATTGCAAGCGACTCTGCTATTTCTTTAAGTTCGGGTAGGAGCATGTCGTTCAACTGCAAGATGTCGTACATAAGTAAAGGTATTACACGTTAGAATAAGAAATTATGAATATAAGTAAGTGTCGGTTTTACAACAGGAGAAGCGCAATAAATGAAGAAAGCCCCTCTTGAGAGTTTGATTCTGGTGCAAGAATAAAAAGGATTTGTGAAAAAAAAAAATTTATTTAAACCGGGATTCCCGCCAATAAGCGGCAATCGGCAAGAAAAGCGAAGCTCGTATCTTTGCCGGTAAACACGAAACATGCTTGAATTGAATTACCTGCGCAATCATACGGAGGAAGCAAAGCGCAGGCTCAAAAAACGCAACCGGGAAACCGGAATTATTGATACAGTATTGGCGCTGGATGAGGACCGCAGAAAGACCCAGGTGCTGATGGACAATGCCCAGGCTGAAATGAACAGCACGTCGAAAACGATCGGGCAATTGTTAGCCCAGGGTAAAAAAGAAGATGCGGAAAAAGCAAAATCCAAAACGGCAGAATTAAAAAAGACCATTTCCGACTTGCAAACACAGCATACGGCTTTGGCCGATGCCGTACAGGATGTATTGCTCGGAATCCCCAACCTGCCACAGGAAATTGTCCCTGCCGGAAAAGATGCGGAAGACAATATCGTAGTAAAGCAAGGCGGTGATGTCCCTATTCTGGGTGTCAATGCTTTACCACATTGGGAGCTGGCGTCCAAATATGGAATTATCGATTTTGAATTGGGAAATAAACTGACCGGCGCCGGTTTTCCGGTGTATATCGGCAAGGGCGCCAAATTGCAGCGGGCGCTCATCGCATTGTTTCTGAGTAAGGGAGAAGCGGCAGGTTATATCGAGGTAATGCCACCGCTGATGGTAAATGAAGATTCGGGTTACGGAACAGGACAGTTGCCCGATAAGGAAGGACAGATGTATTACATGCCTGCCGACAAATATTATATGATTCCGACAGCCGAAGTACCGCTGACAAACATATACCGGGATGTCGTTTTAAAAGAAGAAGAATTGCCCGTAAAACTCACGGCATATACGCCCTGTTTCCGCCGCGAGGCGGGCTCCTATGGCAAAGAGGTAAAAGGCCTCAACCGGCTGCACCAGTTTGACAAGGTGGAGATTGTGCATATAGAACGCCCTTCAGAGTCTGCCGCTACCCTGGACAGGATGGTGGAGTATGTGGAATCGTTGGTGCAATTGCTGCAATTGCCTTACCGCATCTTGCGGTTGTGCGGCGGCGATATGGGATTTGCATCTGCGCTCACCTACGATTTCGAAGTGTATTCCGCAGCGCAACAGCGATGGCTGGAAGTGAGCTCCGTTTCCAATTTTGAATCCTTCCAGGCCAACCGGATGCGGTGCAGGTATAAAGATTCCAAATCGGGAAAAAATGTGTTGGTGCATACTCTGAACGGAAGCGCACTGGCTTTGCCGAGAATCCTCGCAGCCATTTTGGAAAACAACCAGGATGATCGCGGTATTCAAATTCCCAAAGCGCTGATTCCATTTACCGGGTTCGACCGGATTGGGTAACAGCGGATAGTTATTGTAAAACACTATCGGAAGGGGTGGTTGAAATTTGCCCTATTCCAATCAGCGCTTTAATAGGTAGCCTGAATTATAAAATGGCGCTGCTTTCTATTTCTGATTTGTTTGCAGGGCGTAAAAACACTTATAAATACGACAACACCTGTGCAATCATTACCCGGAGTAATATTCAGTTATTATACAGCAAATATTCCAAATGCGAATAGACGTTTTAAAGTGATAATTTAAATAACCCGGAGAAGAGAGGGATGGCTTTACCGCCGCCGGATTATAAAAGAATTGAATCAGTTTTGACTGCGTGTTGCCCGGCAGAAATTAAATTTGAATTTGTTCGCCCAGATATCTGGGTTTCGTATGGAGAATAAAGCAATCGATAAATGCGCTGACTCTTGCGGGATATTCACGCAAATGCGTTTTAAAACTTTGCCCCGGATCAACGGCGATATAGCCAAAGGCTGCGAGATTCTTGTTGTTGGCGATAAACAACGCCCTCTGCAAATGAAACAATTGACTTACAATGATGATTGAATCCTGACCGAAAACTTTGTTTGACCGCACTACGCTGTCAAATGTCCTGAATCCCGCAAAGTCGAGAACGATACAGGAATCCGGAACGTCCAGTTTCATCAGCGCTTTGCGCATCTCCCGCGGCTCGTTATACTGCATAGTTCCGTTGTCGCCGCTTAAAATAATTTTGGTAACCGTTCCCGAATGATATAATTGCGCCGCTGCTTCAATGCGATATTTAAAATATAAATTTTCATTGCCGCCCGCCACTTTATGGGATGTGCCCAATACCAGCGCCGCATGGGTGTGCGGCAATGCACTGGTTTCAGAAAACAATTGATTGCGCACCGAGTAATTGATCCATACACTCAATGAAATGACCAAAGCCGTTAACAAGGCGATTAATCCAATACCTATTTTAATGAATGATTTCAAATGAAACGGCAATTGCTTGGTCTTCCGATACAACGAAAATAATTGTTAGTTCTTATTTGCCCGGTGTGTTACAGGGAGAGCCTTTTTGTATTTATTAATAATTCCGCAATTTGCACTGCATTTGTCGCAGCGCCTTTCCGCAGGTTGTCGGCAACTATCCAGCAATTAAATGTATTGGGTTGCGAGTAATCCATGCGAATTCTTCCAACAAAAACAGTGTCTTTTCCCTCCGCATGAATCGGCATGGGGTACAGCGGCTGCTGCAAATCATCTTCAATGCTTACGCCTTCGGTGGCTTGCATTAAGCGCACGATTTCTTCCCTGGTAAATGGCTGCTCACATTCCACATTCACGCTTTCACTATGCCCGCCTGAAACCGGAACACGCACCGTTGTTGCGGATACCATTAACGTATCATCTCCGTATATCTTCCGGGTTTCATTATGCATTTTCATCTCTTCCTTTGAGTAACCGTTTTCGAGGAATATATCCACCTGCGGAATTACATTCATATCAATGCGGTAGGGGTAAGCCGCATTTCCGGGTGCATATCCACCGGCCGATCGTTCCGCCTGTAACTGTTGAATGCCCTTTGCGCCCGAACCGGAGACAGATTGATATGTCGAAACGACAATGCGCTTGATTTTAAAAGCAGTATGCACTTTGGATAATGCCAATACCATTTGAATCGTGGAGCAGTTGGGGTTGGCAATAATCCTACCCGCATGTTCCAGATGATGCGGATTGATTTCGGGTACCACCAATGCGCAATCGGGATGCATGCGCCATGCCGAGGAGTTGTCTATCACCCAACAGCCGATCTTCTCAAACTCGGGAGCCCATTGCAGGGATACTGCACTGCCTGCGGAGAATAAGGCCACATCGGGCGCCATACGCAAGGCTTGTTCAATACCGGCCACCTCGACGGGCGCATTGTGAAATATTATGGTCTTACCCACCGAACGCCCGGATGCAACGGGAATGAATTGTGTTATTGGAAACCGCCTCTCTTCCAATACCCTGCACATCATTTGACCGACCAGGCCGGTGGCGCCGACTACCGCAACTTTCATACGTTTTGTTTTTTCAAAGTTAAGTTATACAGCGAACTCCTATAAAAGGAAGAAAAATCCTATTTATTTCAAGTGGCAATTTGTAATTTTCTGTTTCCTATGAAAAATATTTTCTTCCTGGCCGCCCTGTTTATTCTCAGGCAAGATATTGCGGAGGCGCAAGATTTTGTGGATGATTTTTCAGATGGCGATTTTAGCAGCGCTCCGGTGTGGTCCGGCGAAACGGATCATTTTACCGTTGAACCCGCTTTGAGACTGCAATTAAACGGCGACTGTGACGATGGCGGTACTGATCACTTATCGGCGGCGTGTAACACAATGGATTCGGTTACCTGGGCTTTTAATGTACAATGCGATTTCGACCCCTCTGCTTCCAATTATGCGTGTATCTATTTGCAGAGCAACAACGCAGATTTACAGGCTCCGCTCAACGGCTACTACGTGCGCATCGGTGGCGAGAGCGGTTCGGCGGATGCCGTGGAATTGTACCGGCAGGAAGGAACGGCGCACACGCTGGTATTCAGAGGTGTGGATGGTAATGCAGCGCTTTCACCGCACCTGGGTGTTAAAGTGGTGCGCACAGCCGTTGCGGAGTGGAAATTATTTGTCGATACCGGCGGCGGAACCGGCTATGTTTTCGAAGGCTCGGCGGTGGATGATGCAGTTCATGGCGGCGCTTATATGGGAGTAGTCTGTACGTATTCAAGTACACGTTGTCAGTCGTTCTACTTTGACGACTTTAGTATCGGGCCGCTGTTTACCGACACCGATGCGCCGGTTCTGCAAAGTGTTTCCGCTATTGCATCCGATATGCTGGAACTTACTTTTAATGAAGCAGTAGATCCGTTGAGCGCCGAAACACCTTCGAATTATTTTGTTGACGGCGGTGTCGGCAGCCCACTGGATGCAGTACCGGATGTTTCCGATCCTACAAAAGTTTTTATCATGTTTGCCGGGGAGTTTCCCATGGGCATACCATTGGTTTTAAGTGTAGCGGATATTGCCGATACTTTGGGTAACAGCATCGAACTGCAATCCATGGAATTCACTTACATTACTATTGGTATATTCGATGTAGTTATCGATGAAATTTTTGCAGACCCTGAACCGGTAATCGGCCTGCCTGAAGCAGAGTTTATTGAACTGTATAATACGACGCCCTTTGATATCCCATTGCAGGGATGGTATCTCACGGATGCATCCGGAACTTCCGGTGTGTTTCCCATTATTGTACTTCCCGCCGATAGTTTCATTATTGTTACCGATGTGGAGAATGCGGACCTATTCTCGGCTCACGGCATCGTAGCGGCTGTCAACAATTTCCCGGCTTTAAATAATGAAGGCGATGACCTGACGCTGTTCAGCCCCGATGGTATGGCCGTTCACCGTGTGCAATATGCGAATACCTGGTATCGGGATGTACTGAAAGACGACGGCGGCTATTCACTGGAAATGATTGATGTTTCCAATACCTGCCAGGGAATAGAAAACTGGAAAGCGAGTGAGGATACAAACGGAGGTACTCCCGGAGAGATAAATTCTGTGGCGGCATCCAATCCCGATGTTGTTTCTCCTGCTCTTCTGAATGTATATCTGCAGTCAACCGATTCATTACTCGTTTATTTTGATGAGGGCGTTTTAAGTACCACCGTTCAAACCACTTCCTTTTTCATTGACAATGATATCGGGAATCCGATATCGGTTATAAGCGATGGCAGCGTTGTCAATTCCGTTCTGTTGCAATTGCCAACCGCCGTTTCGCCAGGTGTTGTTTACACCTTGACTGCAAGCGGTATCAGCGACTGTTCGGGCAATGCAATGATGTTGAACAATACGGCGCAGTTCGGCATCACAGAAGATATACTTCGGGGAGATATTGTAATTAATGAAATATTATTTAACCCGGTTACAGATGGTTATGATTATGTGGAACTATACAATATGAGTAGTAAGATTCTCAACCTGGCGGATTTATTTATTATCGAATTAAACCGGGACGATACCACACAGATTTCAGAATATGCCGCAATAAGTACTTCCGACCGCCTGTTTTTTCCGGGAGATTATGTGTTGCTCACACAGGATGTCGCACAAGTGGCTCAACAGTACAACAGAATTGATCTTTCAAATTTTGTCGCCGTTTCGGGTATGCCCAATTACCCGGACGATGCGGGAGTGGCGCTGATACAGACGACGGAGATGCTGCGCATTGATATGCTGATGTACGACGCAGATTGGCATTACCCATTGTTGGAAGCGGATGATGGCGTTGCGCTGGAGCGCATTGCCTTCAACGCACCGACCGACGAAGCTGCCAACTGGCACTCCGCTGCCGAACTGGTGGGTTATGGTACACCCGGTTATCAAAATTCAAATTACAACGCAGCCGTTATTGCGGATAATTTGTTGCAATTGCCCTATACGGTATTCAGTCCCGATGGCGACGGCTACCGCGACCTGTTGATGATTACCTACAAGACGGAGGCAGCGGGTTTTATTGCCAATATCAGGATATTCGACGATGCGGGACGACCCTTGGCAACGATCTTAAATAATGCCACACTCGCAAGGGAGGGATTTATTACATGGGATGGAGTGTTGGATGATGGTAGGCGGGCGCCAATGGGCATTTATTTTTTGTATGCAGAATTTTTCAATATGGATGGGGTGGTTGCCAAACAGAGAAAGAAGTTTACACTTATTAGAAAGTACGATTGAGATAAAATAAAAAAAGCCCGGCCTGCCGGGCTTTTGAAATAGCTTTTCACCTTATTCTATGCGCAGTAACTCGTATTCTATGGTTGTAGTCATCGATGTCGTATCGGTTAATTGTACTACCACCTGGTTGACTAATACCTGCCGGTCTTTTTCATTTACATTGAAGTCGAACAAGAAGTCTTCGTTGTTGTATTCAATCAACAGTTTATTCTCATCGGTAATACTCCAGGTGAACTCGATAAAATAGGTAACATCCGGGTCTTTTAAATCAATCCATTGCCCGTCGAAATTGTCGAAAAAATACATATAGCCGCAGTCGCCGTATTCCTGGGTTTCGGTAGGCATCCCGGTGGCAACGGTAGTTATTTTATAATTATCGATATTCCATCTGCCGCATTGACGAGTCAGGTTATTCTCTAATTGCGATTGTTTGGAACAGGATGCAAGTATGAGCAGGAGCACCGGAAATATGGAAAATTTAATAAGCGGTTTCATACATTGAATTTTATTTATTTTTTACTTCATTAACTCGGGATATCGTTATTTGCGTATTAACAATTACATTGGCAGAGGTAATGGGATCCACCAGGGTTTCTTCCCTGGTCCAGATTTGTTCATCTTTACTCTTTTGCTCTATACTATACTCCTGTTCCAGCGTGTTATCAAAATTAATCAGTATGGTATTACCGGTATTTTCATATTCAAAATAACGGGCAACTTCTACGTCCAGTGCGGTATCCAGTCCTATCCAGACACCCGTACCCGATTCAAAGAATATTATTTCTCCCATGTTATCGGCTACCGTTTCAGTATAAATCGGCGGATCCACCTGTGTAGTTGAATTTATCCTAACTTCGTCAATATTCCACCGCCCGCCGTCTTTTGTAAGGATATTCTGAAGCTTTATTTCGGGTGAGCAGGCAATTGCAAACAGGATACATATTGCTATGACTGCCGTTAATTTTGTCTTTATCATTGCGAGTTTCTGTTGAGAATTGTAAAATTACGAATTTGTTTAATTCAAAAATACACCACAACCCGGTCTTTAACCGTATGGCGCTTCAAATTATTTAACGAATTCAAGCGGAGAAGGCGGTTTTTTTACCTTACCGTTACGCGGATTCCTTCCGAATGTGCGCTGAATTCCGGTGCATACATACACTGAATACTTGTAATTCCATTGCTGAAATTGCCCTGTTGTGAAACACGCAGGCTGTATTCAAAGACATAGGTACCTCCCGGCAGTTGCTCTATAAAGAAATTAGTGGAGGCGTCTCTCGTGCTTTCGTAATAGCCCAAACCGTCCTGCCATTTGTAGCGACTCAGCACATTCACCGGTTCAAAACAAGCGGCACGCATATCTTTCAGGTGGATGTATTCCATATCCCTGTCGGATTGCAATTCAATTCTCACCCGGACGATATCGCCGATTTGCAAAGGTGTTTCCCCGGTGATTGGCTGCATTTGAATGCCGGCAGCGGTATTCACCTGTTTAAACAGCTCCTTTTTCAGGGTGACAAATGTTTCAGCCTGCGTAATCTTATCCAGTTGCTCGAAATATTGCCAATACAAGGCTCCGTATGAAAATCCCGATTTGGGGCCGGTTACGGTTACTTCGGCCATTTGTTCGGCGATGTCACCGCTGTTCCAGGTATAATTAAAGTATCCGGTTCCCGCTTCAATACTTTCGGGATGTATCTTCAGTCCCCCGATGGTAATTTCCGCCAATTCTGTGCTGGCAAGCAGGTCGTTTCCGGTGAGTAACAGGGCATAACACGCCTCTGCCGTGGCTTTGGTAGTCTTCCAGTCGTTCGTTTGCTTATTGCGCAGTAGCCAGATTTTTAATTCTTCCACCGAAGGCGTATCGACAGAAATTTCATTGAATACTTCAATCATCAGCGCTTGAGTTTCTATCGGCGACTGATACCAGAAATATCCCCGTTCATTGCCCTTCCAGTACATGCCCATGTCCTCTTTTTTGATTGCGTATTCTTTTAGTGAAGCGACAATCTCCTCCGCTGCTTTCACATCTCCGTTCCGGTAGAGGATGAGGGCAATTAATCCTTTGGAGTACAAATCGTAATCCAGCCAGTATTTTTTTATTTGGCCGGTAAAGTAGGCTGCAGCTTCTTTGTAGCTTTTTCCCGGCATGGGTATATCCTCATAAAAACTGCGGCCATAGAGGTAATGGATCAACAGTGTGGACGGTCTAAATGATTGTTTATCGATTTTATACTTTGCGAGATCTGTGAATTCCTTAACCATTGCATCATCCAGGTAGCTGATGGCAGATGTGGTCATCGCATTTAACGGGTATTGCGATGCATCAATAATTTGCAGGTGTTTCATGTGGCCGATGCCGTTTACGATATGCTGGGTGATATACCTGCTGTCGGGCATACCTTTAAACCAGGGCCAAGCACCACTTGGAGATTGAAGTCGCTGGAGTTTTATCAAGGCGGCCTGCAGTTCCGCTTGCATAGTATTGGCATCGAACAACAGTGCAATTCTCTTTTTGCGCTCTGTTTCATCTTTTGCCTGCAACACCCAGGGGGTCTCCTCCAATAGCAACGACTTTAATGCGCTGTTTTTTTCGAGATTGGAAACCAGGCCATCGGTGGCGGTATTCCACTGGTCGAATACCCGTTTGATTTCCGGCCTGGAATCGGTGATGTGTTTTGCAATGCTGTTGGCATAATACCGGCTGAATATCTGCTCGGCACATTCGTAGGGATACTCCATCAGGTAGGGCAATGATTGCACTGCCGACCAAACGGGGTTGGAGGTGTATTCCAGGGTAAGGCTCTCGTGCCGCAGCGTTGTGGATTGCCCGGCATGTAATAGCTTGCTGAATACAAAATCTTTGGTCTGGCCTGCACGCACCCATAATGGCATCGACTCGGTAACCAGCATGGTATTCGACAATACCGGCAATACATTTTGTTCGCCGTCGGTAAACCTGCCGGCGCTTGCTTTTATTTGATACATCACCGCTTGTATATCGGCGGGAATCACTAAGCGCCAGCTTACGGCGGTACTCTGTTTGGGCAAAGCGCTAAAGGGTACGGTTGTTTTAGCATGCTCAAATGCAGCATCCACAGGGCGGTTATTCAATGCATTGAATAATTCCAGTTGCGCATAGCCCGTTTGAATGGTGTCTGATACATTTTGAATTTTAGCTGTAATGATTATCGTGTCCCCGCTGCGGAAGAAACGGGGCATGTTCGGCGTTATCATCAATTCCTTTTGGGTGATGACGCTGCTGTAGGTGAATCCGCTCAACAGGTCTTTGGTATGTGCCAAGGCAGAAAATTTCCACTCCGTCAGCGCTTCCGGCATGGTAAAACTGAAAATGGCCACACCATTGGAGTCGGTTTCCAGGTGGGGATAGAAGAAAACGGTTTCATTAAAATTTTTGCGCAGCGGCACATTCTTCAACTGGTTAACATTATCGTGGACATCGGCGTTGGTGTCATCCGAGTCAACCATATCTGAGTCTTCGGCCGGTGGTTGAGCGTAAATCGTACTTTTATTTTTTTCCGAACGTTTATGTCGTTTGTCGTTGCCGGTATTAATCGTCACTTCTTCTAGATAAGCGCCTTCGTAATTTCTGCCGTAGTACATGGTAAGTCCAAACCAGTTGAGCGCATCGTATTGATAATATTTGTAATAGTAATAATCGCCATCGTTATTGTTCCATTGCATACCGTCCACAGGCGAAAACATTCCATACGCTGATATGAAAGACGAGTAATAATTTGTCGGCCAGTTGATAAATTCCCAGTTATGTTCCAGAAAAGCATCAAGCGATTTGTCGTACATGGAAGCCAGAATTTCAGCAGCCACTGCCTCGCCTTTCGGGCCGGCTACTTTTATTTTCCAGGTTTCATTGGCTCCCGGCTCCAGCAAATTACGGTGTGTTTCGAGCGTTACGTCTAATTGTTTTTCATCCCAGGGGACATGTATCTGCCAGCCGATATTGTGCAGGCGATTGTCCCGCACCATATAGGCCATTACCTGCATTCCGCCGCAATCTTTCGGATAAACGGGTATTGTAAATTCATTTACCTTGCTCTTCAGAGTGAACCAGTTGTAAGATACAGGCATGCCTTGTCTTCCAACGACAAATAAAATTTTTGCATCGGGCACATCGCTGTTCAGGTGAACAAAGACTTTTTCTCCGGGATGAGTCGTAAATTCGGAATCCGTACTGCGCAAGTACTGTTGAATTACCTCTTTATTCTTTTTATCGGTAATGCGCATATACTTTTCCACTTTTATCTCGTTGCCAAAATCATCTTTTGTAACCAATACGATCTTGTATGCTCCCGCCGCCCATTGTTGTGGATGTAAAACCACTTGTGCACTTTCGCCCGTATTAAAATCCGTGCGTTGTACACTTTTGCCAAATGGCCATTTCTGCATATTGTTTTCATCTGCATATAGATCATTTGGAAACAATGCGTAATACTCCTTGCGGGTCATCGTAAACAAATCTGGCTGATTCCACAGGCGGTCTCTGAATAATTTATCAGGAGCGGTTAATGGGTAAATGGTAATGGTTCCGCTTGCAGGCACTGCCGCATCGTTTAGATTTGTCGTTTTAATGTGCACGGTAATGGAAGTGTCATTCATGGCTGATTCCGGCAATTGCATATCCGCTTTCATTGCCGTATAACCCACTACGACAGCACTGGTTGTCGTCCGGGTTTCGCCCGAAATATCGGTTACATCTGCAATAATTTCATACAGAAATTCGGGGTGCAATGATTTATCTGCTTCCTTGTCAGGAATGGCTGCAAATGCAATTTTAAAACTGCCATTACTATCTGTTGTTGTGAAACCATTTGTGATCTCCATTTCCGACTGCCGGGGGTAAATCGATTTGTAATAGAAAGGCATGTAAGGGAAGCTAACTTTGCGCACCACGCGGTAACGCACGGTAGCATTATCCACCATAGCGCCGGAATAGCTCTGCGCCAATCCCTCGACCGTTATCGTGTCGCCTAAAATATAGGAGCCGGCCAATTGTTGGATGCTGGCATAAAACGTGGGGCGTTTGTATTCTTCTACCTGTATGGGCTGCGAACCGTTTTCATTCTGCAAATACATGGTTCCGGTAATGCCTCCCAACGGTGCGGTGAACGTGCCGCTGAACGAACCGTACGCATTTGTTACCAAAGTTACTTTACTGATTAACTGGTAGTTTACATCGTAAAAACCGACTTCTGTCGAATGATTTGAAAGTATTTTTTTTGTTGTGCCATCTGCAGAAGATTCCAGTATTATTCCCTTGAAGTACACAGTTTGCCCCGGCCGGTAAATTGATCTGTCGGTGAAGAAATAGGTGCGTGTAGTTTTGTTCTCCGATGGTGTTTCCGCCCGGCGCAGATAGAAGTATTGATCGTTATACAGCGTATCGCCTTTATAATGTACTTCCAACTGCAGGTAGTTGTCAGAAGCATTGCCTGCCGGTATATGCAGTGCGCCATCGGCATCCGAATAATACGTCGTACCCTGTGTTAAAACGTATTTTTTCTTTTTAGAGTCGTATATCTGCGAAAATGTAAAAACCTCCGCATTTTCCAGCGGCGCACCGTTGCTGCGATTGAGAATGTAAAATATATTACCGCCTTCGGGAACCGGATGATCGATGTAACTGATACCGGTAACATTAATGACTGCAAACGACAAGCGGGCATTCTCGTCGTTCAGGCCAGCCTCGGAACTTGCTGCGAGCACATACAGACCACCGGGCAGGGCATCTACCTTTATTTCAGCAGAATGCGGCTGGTAGTCTCCCGTTTTGGGGAGCTCCTGTCGCCAGGTTTTTACGGGTTTTATTTTTGAGAGAAACTTCGCCTTTGAATCATAGTCGGTTGCATTTAACGCTTCCAGGGCATCAGCCGATATTTTGATAAGTGTGAGATGGACAACGGGTATATTTTTCCATTCCACCAAAGCCCGGAATGGCTGGTCGGGGATATTGTATTTTTCGGCGGTAACCTGTAAATTTTTCTCGAGTATGGTTTGTTTGAGTGTTGCGCAATTATGTCCGCCTGTTGTCTTGGGATAGCGTGCAATAGTGCTGTCGCAGATTGCCATAGCCCTGGCAGCATCCATTTGTACATCGGGATTGTGAAAGGGGTGATACGCAGTACTGCGGGTGTAATAAACCTGGGCTATCGCATAACTGTATTCGGCGGATGCGGGATGCCGGCGGTATTTTGCTTCAGCCGATAACAGCGCCTCCAGGTATAAACTGTCTTTAAATGGAAATACTGCATGGTCTTTTACAAATTGCAACCGCTTTAAATCCGCCTGTATCAATGCCGAAGGCTCAGGGTCTTTAAGGTGGAAAGCGATGAGCTGCTGCATTAACTGCAATGCGTGCAACTTGTCTGCGGTGGAATCCACTGACGCAATATCGAGAGAGGCAAAGTATTTATTATCTGCCAGAAAATCGGGATTGTCAATGGTAAATGAATAGGCGGGTTTTGTTAAATAAGTTGAGCTGTTGGCAAAATAATCAAACGCACGGTGAGCGAGCAGGTCGTAAAGTGTCGGGCGCAGGATACGGCTTTCCGCATCGCCTTTGATTAATATATCTTCATAGGGTTGGAGCAATGCGGTTTGCAGAGAGTCTTTGTTTGCAAGAGATTGTAAATACAATGCCTTTGTTTTATCCACCAGCGCCCGCAGGTCCCAGGTGCGGATATCTTCCGGGGTTACCTGCATTGCCGACCTGCTGTAAAACTGCCATTCGTTCTGCTGATAGTAATTCATATACATTTCGGCCAACATGGATTGAAAGATGTTCTTTACCGGAAAAGACACAGTTCCTGTTTCTCCTTCCAGGAATTCAATGGCTTTTACATTGCCCTCTTCCTCCAGTATCGAAATGTACTTGCAGGAATATACGGTGGCCTTTATTATCTGCACGGGGTTATTCTCGCCCTTTGCATATGTGAGAATCTCCTTTACTTTTTCATAGGCGGATTCGGGTAACCCCTTTTCATCCAGTTTTTCGACAACAGCCCAGGCCTTGTCATATCCTTCGAAGGTGTTCACGGTGGTATAAATAAAATTTTTTGCAGCTATGGTTGCTACAATACAAACAATAGCCGATAAGAAAATAATTCTTTTAAGTTGCATAATGTAAAGATAGCTTGAAACATATAAAAGATGATTCAATACAACTTATTCCATAATCTGTATTGCAAGACGGAATTTTACGGGAAGAATGTCAAAAAGGGCACTGGTATTACAACATTTTAAATGTGGTATTTCCGGTAATTGACACATCGATCACCTGGCTCTGATCTTCAATATGCATTTTCACATCCTGTTTGAGTTCGGCGCTGAGGGTCCAACCGGAATGGGAGTCCACCTGCATCGTACCCTTTTGACCGCCGGTCATCGTCACCTCATTGCCGGTGCCGCCCATATTGCGGATGTAATCCTTATCTACCGAAAAGGTTGAATTTACAGAGATATTAGCCAGTGTACTATCAAAATTATTCAGTGTGAACACATTTTTCATGATGGTGGGTATTCCTCCCAAATCCACGGAGTCAATGGTGATCCAGGTGTCGCCGGCTTTAATGACTTTGCGGGGAAAAGCGACAAAGCTGTTGAGTACCTCCTGGTTTAAATCGCTCATTTGTTGCGATATCATCACTGCCTGATCTCCCAATTGATCCCGTATTTTTTTCTCTATGGCATCCGTACCTTTCATCGATAATATGCGGGCATTTTTGTCCATTTCAATGGTTACCGGCATATCGATATAGCAGTCCATTATCTTGCGCAACATTTCGGCATCCTTATCGGTGGAAGGCTTGCCGGATTCAAAAGCGACTTCCAGGGTGCCCTGGGTGACGGATGATTTAAAACTTTTAACCGAACTGGTGATGACAAAATTTCCGCTGCTGTTCGGCGCTTCCACTTTTAAATTGTTGGAAGCCGATAACTGCATGATATTAGATGAAACGGTTCCGTTGATGGTCTGGGAAATCTTCGACGTTGTCTGCATTAGGGTCGCATAAGTTTTACCTGTAATGGGGTTAAACGAGAGAAACAGTTCTCCCGGGCCCACTTCCGCCGGGATATCCATCGAATCGGCATCGCCAAAAAACACAATAGTATCTCCACCGGTATGGTTTAGGGAGTCTTCCCCGGTTGGCGTATGGATATCCGTATTATTTTTTTCAGTTTTACAAGCGACAGCCAGTGAAAAAAGAATTATCAGCAAAGAAGAATAAGCGTATTTGACCATTAACTTAAATTTAATAATAGCGTTGATTATGTAAGGGCGCAAAATTACCCGAAATTCGTAATATAAATGATCCTATGAGCATAGAGCAATTCGATACGACAAATTTTGAAACAGCAGTTCAGACATTGAATGAACGCCAGAGAGAAGCAGTTAATTGCATTGAAGGCCCGGTGCTGGTTGTGGCCGGTCCGGGTACGGGAAAGACGCAGATTTTAGCCGTGCGCATCGGGAAGATCCTGCAGGAGACGGATGCGCTCCCCGAAAATATTCTCTGTCTGACATATACCGATGCGGGTTCGGTTGCAATGCGGAAGCGGTTGACATCGTTTATCGGCGCTGCCGCTTACCGGGTAGGCATTTATACGTTTCACGCCTTTTGCAATGAAGTCATCCGCTCCAACCAGGATTACTTTGGCAGCCGGGCATTGGAACCGGTTTCCGAGCTGGAACAGGTAACCATCATCGAAACGATCCTGTTAGATCTGCCGCCATCCCATCCATTAAAAAAATTCAAAGACGATCAGTCCTACGAAACGAGGCGGCTGCTCGGTCTGTTTGACATCATGAAAAAGGAAAATTGGATGCCTGCGGATATTCACAATGCGATTGACGCCTATTTAAATGATTTGCCAAACCGGGAGGAGTACAGATACAAAATAAACATAAAGTCAAGAGGTATTTCCAAAGGGGATTTAAAGAAGGCAGATATTGAGAAGGAAGAACAGAGCATGGAGCAGTTAAAAGCGGCCGTCGCCCTCTATGACACCTATCAGCAGGCAATGCAGGATGCAGGCAGGTACGACTATAACGATATGCTGCTTTGGGTGAAAAATGCCTTTGAAAATAACGAGGACTTATTGCTCAGCTACCAGGAGAGATACTTGTATTTTTTGATAGATGAATTCCAGGATACAAATGGTATTCAAAATAAAATATTGCAATTGCTCACCACTTACTGGGAAGTTCCGAATGTGTTTGCCGTTGGCGATGACGACCAGAGTATTTACGGATTTCAGGGCGCCAGGGTAAAAAATATCCTCGATTTCTACAATCACTATGAAGCGCACATACGCCTCATCGTGATGGAGGAAAACTACCGCAGCACACAATCCATTCTGGACGCTGCCAAGAGCCTGATCGACAATAATGCGGAACGCCTCATCAATAAATTACCCGAATTATCCAAGACATTAACAGCGAGCAACGACGAGAGAAAAAGCATTGCCCATACGCCGGAAGTACACCTGTATGCAAATACGGCACAAGAGGAAGCGGGTATTTTAATGCAGATAGAACAATTGCGTGACCGGGGTATTCCTTTACGGGAAATAGCAATACTGTACCACCGGCACGCACAGGCGGAAAACCTGATTCAACTTTTTGAAAAACGCGGTATTCCCTACGAAGTAAAAAGAAAGACAAATATCCTGGATGAAACGCTGATACAAAATGTGTTGCAGATTCTCGAATATATTGATACCGAGACGAATAAGCCCAATTCCGGCGAACATCTGTTATTTCGCATTTTGCATTTTCCCTATTTTGATATCATGCCGCACGATATAGCTTCTATTGCCGCTTATATTTCAGGCAAACGGGATTATATCGCCTGGAGAACCTTGCTTTCTGATGCAAAAATGCTTGCGGCCATCAAATTAAAAAATCCGGATGCCCTGTTGCAATTTGATAAGGCAATGCAGTATTGGCTGTCGGAATCTACCGTGTTGACATTGCCCATACTGGTAGAAAAAATATTAAACGACAGCGGGCTGCTCCGGTACATATTATTGCACAATGAACGCTCCTGGCTGTTGGAAGTGTTTACTGCATTCTTCGATGTCATTAAACAGGAATCGGCGAAGAATCCAAAAATTTCCATAGCCGGATTTTTGGAACTGATAGAGAGAATGGAAATGCACGCATTGAGCTTGCCACTGTATAAGACAATTACCCACCGGGACGGCGTGCAGTTTATAACAACGCACAGCGCCAAAGGATTGGAATTCGATTACGTGTTTCTCATCGGAGCAGAGAATGAAAAATGGGAAAAGGCAAGGCGGGGCAATGCTCAATATAAACTGCCCGATACCCTGACGCTCACAGCCGATGATAATACACTGGAAAGCCTGAGGAGATTATTTTATGTTGCCATAACAAGGGCCAGGAAGTACCTGTATATTTCCAGCTCAAAAAAGACCAATGAAGAAAAAGACCTGGAGCCTTCGCAGTTTACTATAGAACTCGCTGGAAAAGCCACAGTAAAAAGTGAAGAAAAGGTGATGCCTGAAGCGCTGTTAATGGAATATAAAATAAGCGAGCTCTCTGCATTACCGGTTGTACAAATCGATTTGTTTGACACCGAATTCATCGCAAAGCGCCTTCATAATTTTGAAATGAGCGCCTCGTCATTAAACCTGTATCTGGAATGCCCCATTCAGTTTTATTTTGAGAGAATACTCCGCATTCCGCAGGCAAAAAATGATGCGATGGCGTTTGGTTCTGCGGTACACAATGCGCTGCACACACTGTTTGAAAAGATGAAAAGCAGTTCAAAACAGGTGTTTCCGGAGTCCAATGAGTTAGTAAAGTATTTCGAGATAAACATGTTTCGCAACCGGGAAGCTTTTACCGACAAGCAGTTCAAAAATAAATTGGACCAGGGAAGGCTTATCCTGCCTGCTTACTACGATCATTATGTAAATACCTGGAATAAAGTAGTGGTAACGGAATTCATGGTACGTGGGGTAGAGTATAACGGCATACCGATAACCGGCGTGTTTGATAAAATCGAATTCGACGGCCACAATGCCAATGTGGTGGATTATAAAACGGGCAATGTCGAAAGGGGTAAGATAAAATTAAAGCGGCCTAATGATAAAGATCCTCTCGGTGGAAATTATTGGCGGCAATTGGTATTTTATAAAATTTTAATGGATGCTCAGAAACTGAAACCCTGGAATATGGTCAGCGGCGAAATCGATTTTATTGAGATGAACAAAAAAGATGAGTTTGAAAAAATACGGGTGGAAATTACTGATGCGGATATAGATTTTGTTACTGCCCAACTGACGGAATGCTATGAGAGAATTATGCGTATGGAATTTACCACCGGATGCGATAGTCCCGATTGTGCGTATTGTCAGTTTATTCGGGATAATTACCGTACTGAAAAAATAATGAACCGCAAAGAAGTTGCTGATTAATATTTATTAATTTTCGACCGGAAATATGGCAAAGAAAAGCTTATATGAACCCTTGCTGATTGAGGTAGCCTGGGAAGTGTGTAACCAGATCGGCGGTATTTATACAGTCGTGCGCAGTAAGGTACCCTCCATCGTGGAGAAGTGGGGCGATCAGTATTGTCTGATAGGACCTGTTTTGAGCAACAAGCTACCGGCGGAGTTCGAAGAAATGGCAGTTGGTAACGATGCGGTGGGTTTAGCTGTGGAAGCTATGCGACAACAGGGCTACGAAGTTTTTTACGGCAAGTGGTTGACACAGGGCACGCCGAGAGTAATACTGCTGAATCCAAAACAAGCCGCCGGAAAATTCAAAGAAATCCGGCAATATTTACTACACGATCATAAAATCAACATCGTAAACCCGGATGAACTGCTTCAGGAAGTGCTGTTTTTCGGCCATCTGGTTTTCTTGTTCTTTAAGGAAATGGCGAAGGAAATTGAAGGCAAAGAACTGATAGCGCATTTTCACGAGTGGATGACGGGTATGCCGATTGGATTAATGAAAAAGGAAAAATTAAAAATCCGTACTGTCTTTACTACCCATGCTACTCTCCTGGGCCGGTATGTGGCGATGAATGATACGAATTTTTACAGGAATTTATCATCCATAGAATGGCTGCCGGCTGCACAGCGATTCTATATTGAATCGCAGGTAAGGTTAGAGCGGATGGCGGCCAACGACTGCGATGTATTTACGACGGTCAGCGAAGTTACCGGGAAAGAATGCGAGTTCTTACTGGGCAGAAAACCGGATCAGATTGTGCCCAACGGACTCAATTTGTTGCGCTTTCTGGCAACACATGAATTGCAGAACCTGCACTTGCAATTCATGGAGAAGATTCACGAATTTACGATGAGCCATTTCTTCCACTCCTATACCTTTGACCTGGATCAAACGCTCTATTTCTTTACCTCGGGAAGATATGAATACCACAACAAGGGTTATGACCTCACACTGGAAGCGCTGCGCCGGTTAAACGAGCGCATGAAAAAAGAAAAGGTGGATAAAACCGTGGTGATGTTTTTTATAACCAAGCAACCGTATGAATCCATTAACCCCAAAGTGCTGAACTCGCGGGCGGTTATGGAAGAGATACGCTCTACCTGTGAAGAAATACTCAAACAAATAAGAGAAAAGCTGTTTAAGGAGGCCGCCGTTAACCCGGATCCCAATTTGCCTGAATTGAATGACCTCGTGGATGATTATTGGAAGTACCGCTACCGCAAGATGATTCAGTCCTGGAGGAGCGATTATTGGCCGATTGTGGTAACGCATAACTTGACAAATGACAACGAGGACGAGATTATCAAGTTTGTGCGCAATGCAGATCTGATAAATAAACCGACTGACAAGGTGAAAATAATATACCACCCGGATTTTATCACTCCCACGAATCCCTTGTTCGGTATGGATTATCCGCAGTTTGTGCGGGGATGTCATTTGGGAATTTTCCCGAGTTATTACGAGCCCTGGGGCTACACACCACTCGAATGCGTTGCCCGGGGAGTGCCTTCCGTGTCCAGCGACTTAAGCGGCTTTGGCGATTATGTGTACAATAAATTCCGCAATACGGATGAACAGGGAATTTATCTCGTTAAACGGCGCAACAAAACCTTTGATGAAAGCGCCGAACACCTCTGCGATATCATGTTCAACTTTGTTCAGCTGAAACGCCGTGACAGAATTATTTTGCGCAATACCGTTGAGAGCTATGCGGAAAACTTCAGTTGGAACACACTGGTGGTGCACTATGAGAAGGCCTATCAAATGGCGCTTGAAATAAACAAATAAGAAAACACAGCCCTAAC
Organism: uncultured Chitinophagales bacterium; assembly: GCA_964492065.1. Classification (GTDB taxonomy): domain Bacteria; phylum Bacteroidota; class Bacteroidia; order Chitinophagales; family BACL12; genus JADKAC01. The sequence continues at coordinate 50,923 of CAZBHH010000004.1, forward strand.
GCACTAAGGTAAAGGTTCCGTTTTTACTGAACGAAATTCCGGTATTAAATAATGCGTTGACGACATATACATAGGACCCGACTTCCTGGTCCTCGCCCTCGAATTTTCCATCCCAACCGGAGTTGTAATCAATGGATTGTGTCTCCCACATCAACTGACCCCAGCGATTAAAAATTTGCAGGTTGTAGGTCGCAAGATCAAAAGCAATGCCCTGGTAATTATCATTGATATTGTCACCATTCGGCGAAAATGCAGTCGGCATTAAGACCTCATTGGTATAGATTACGGTGACATAAACGGAATCCGCCGCATAGCATCCGTTGGAATCCGTGATTGCGACGATGATATTCCCGGAACTGGCCGGGGTAACCGTGTAAGAAAAACAGGGGTCATCTTCGCAATTTAAAGTCCCGCCACCCGGGCTCCAGGAAATACCGATTAATGAAGTTGTGGAAGATTCCGCTTCAATGGTAACGGAAGCGCCAAAAATTATCGAAAGGTCGGGCCCGGCATTTATATATATGGAATCGGGTTGATTAATTGTAAATGTAGTGGTGGTTTCACAACCGTTTGCATCGGTTACCACTACGTCGTAATCACCTGCCGTAAGGCCGGTTAAAATACTTCCGGCGCCGCTGTCGCCATTAACTTCAATGGTATATGGACTAGCTCCGCCACTTACGCTGACAGTGGCCGAGCCGTCGTTAAATCCATAACACTGGTTATTTTCAATATCTTCAATTTCCACGACGAGAGGTTCGGGTTCTGTTATTGTGAATTCAAATAATTTCTGGCAGCCATCAGAAGCGGTTACCAAAACACTGTAATCGCCGGCGGGCAATCCCGACAATGTATTCGACCCGGAGGCGCCTGTTGACCATTCATAGGTATAGGGGCCGGCGCCCGTTAAATTCAATGTTGCCGAACCATCGGAGTCGCCGCCACAGGAAACATTTGTAATATCCATGGTGCCATCGAAATTTTCTGCAACGGTCACCGTCACATCGTCTTCGAGAGTAGTTCCGTCGCAAAGGGATTGCACTAAGGTATAAGTGGTGGTGGTTTCCGGGGTAACATCTACTGTCGGGCCAACCCCCACCACAGTGCCGCCTTCATCATACCAGGTTAAGTCGCTGGTGTACCATCTCCACGATTCTTCGCTTGCTTCCCAGGCGGTGGCATTCCTGCCATCGACTGCGAAGGCTATGGTGCCATCAGAATTTTGAACGCCCTGCGTGGCAACTCCCAAATCCCAGGAAGGGCAAACCATTACATCCACAAAGTGATTATCTATATAGTTCGAAGATTCATATAATACAATTTGAAAAGTGCCGACATCGGAGGTGCAATCATACAAGGGTACATCTTCCCAGGTAATCACCGTTTTTTGATTCGGGGAAGTGCCAATCGTTTCGTAGTGAATACAATCATCGCATAAACCGGTGTACCAGTCTGTCCACGGACCAAAGATTGCGTTTTTCGGAACACTGGAACCGTTATCCGGTATCGGGCCGTCAGGCGTCCAGTTTGTAGCCCATGTGCCGCCCGGGGTTGAAAAGCTTATCCATCCATTGGAACAGATATAAAATTCGGTGAAGTCCGTACCAAAAAAACAAAAAGTAAACCCAATATCAAACGGGCCGATATAGGTGTCATCCACCATGGATGTGGCAACTCCACCTATGGTTTCCGGCGCATACGGTATTTCTTCGTAGGTAAAGCAATCTCCGCAAAATTCTGTTACATCGGAATACAGAGTAATGGTATTACCCCCACAAATCGTGGTATCCGGGTACGCTGTTATTTGAGCGTTGACAGCAGTGTGAAAAAATGACATGGAACTTAAGATAGCTGTCAGCAAATAGGTATAAAGTCTCTTCATTACAAATACTTAATTGGGCTTTAAAGTTAAAAATTGATTTGCTTTGAATAAAGACAATCGGGTAAATTTCTGTTACATTTTTGTAATGTTAAGTTTCAATGAAGATGCAACATTCGCAAACAGGCAATCGTTATGTAAGCAAATACACACTTCAATTAAATAATTTACCAATGACAATGTTAGAATATTTCAAGCTTATCTTGGTCAAGGTAAGTTTTGATCCTGCCCTTTTCAGGATGGAATTTAAAAAGGCCGTCAGGAAATTAGTGGATGAAGAAATCGCGGAATTAAAGAAATGGTGCATTGAGACCTTCGGCCTATCGTATTGTCTTAAGGTAGATCCTTCTTTTAGTATGTAATTCGGCACAATCCCGTACAACACCTTTTTATTTGATTTAACGCATTTTGGCGCTCTATGGACGCTTGGGTTATTCTATGCGTTTTCATGCGTTAAAACGCCCGTATTTAAATATTTAATTTTATTGAATTTATTAAATATAATTTACAGGTAATCAATCTGATAGCTTCCACTCAATTGTCTGATCCCAATTTGACCTGATTAAAAGAGGTTCAGTGTAAAAGATTACCGGCTCGGGTTGACGCAATGCATCGAGGTCGCCCGTATCCCAGGTACGATTTTGATTTTTGTCGATTCGTATGCGGAGCAAATAGGTGCCGGGCAATAAAAACGGCAGTGAAACTTCGTAACCGGAAGGTGTCAAAATATATTCTTTTCTGACTACGCTGTTTGCATCTTTTAGCAATTCCAGGATTACCGGTGAAGAATCGCCGGTCTGTAATATGATTTTCAGTTTGCCGTAATCTTCGGCACTGCGTGTCTTAAAGTAAAAGGTCAACGAATCATTCTGTGAATTAAAAATATCCGTAACTGCGCCGGCACGGATTTCAAGTCGGTATCGCTTGTTAGGCGAGAAGTTGACGACCGTTTTGATTTTATTCTTCGAAAGCGTATCCGGTTCAAACCCGGCGGCGATCGGGTTGGTCAGGCTGTCTTCAAATATTTGAATTAATTCCGGTGCAATCCGTAGAACCGGCAGGGAGGTGATAATCTCCAAGGGCGTGCTAAAATCAAACAGGTATGGGTTTTCCGGGCTATTAGCCGATTTAGACACGGTGAAATAGTTGGTGGTTATGGTGTTTTTCAATGCGGCTGTTTCCGGGGAATAATCTTTTAACTGAACATGCAGGACTGTATCTGTGGAGTCGTAGTGAATTTGAAAATCGTGTTGTTTAACCAACGTATCGGTTGACCAAAACAGGAGAGTATCTCCCGTATGATTTACCTGTCTGATCAGGTTAGGAGAATATTGAATTGCAGTGCTGTCAACGCTTTCGGAGAACACCAGCCGGCTCGATGCATAGGTGAGCGACCTCGCTTCCAGCAATTGTTGCGGTATTTTGAATTCTGAAAAAAGTTGCAGGCGATAGTGGTGAGGCAGAGTGTCGGGAATAACTGCACTGTCTGTAAATGCGATGAGTTCATTCGGCAAATCGTAGAAATAGTTAAAGTTTTGATCCGTCAGACCGTACAGGTAGTACGTACCCGATTTGATATTCTGTATTAAAAAGTTGCCTTGAGCATCTGCCTTTGCAAAATACCAGGGCTTGGAATACCGGAAGGTGGAATCGACAAAGGCCGGATAAAGCACTGCAACGGCATTCTTCTCCGGTTTACCGGTTAGTATATTGACGAGGCTGCCTCCAACACGCAGTGAATCCAGTTGATTTCCTGTAGAAAATACATAAGTAAAGTTGTCAAGCGCATTGGACTCGGTAATATCCTTTATGGCCGATCCGAAATTGATAGTATAGGTAGTGGAGTCCCTAAGATCCTCTAAAAATTTGATAATCAGCCTCTTGCCTTTAACTTTAAATTCGGGAAGGACGGTCATGGGCGGGGAAATTACCACCTGGTTAAACAAATCGGCGGTCTGGATGTATTCGTCGAAGACGATTTGTATTTCGGACTCTTTAAATTCGAGTGTGCCGTTTGCCGGTTCGTAATGGATTACCTGTGGGGGAGTTACGTCCTTTTGTCCGCCCTGTGGCGCCACAATATTGGCGCAGGCATACAAAAAGAGCAATGGTAAAAGCAGGAGACGCCTATAGTTTTGTCCTGGTGTCATCTGCCCATATAAACCATGAGTACTGAAATATCAGAAGGGGAAACCCCGCTGATTCGGCTTGCCTGACCAAGTGTTTTTGGTTTTATAGCGGATAATTTCTCTCTCGCTTCGTTGGAAAGCGATGTGAGCAAGGAATAATCCAGTGTCTGGTGAATGATGACATTTTCCAATCGCAGCATTTTTTCTACCTGCTCCTTTTCCTTTTGAATGTAACCCTCATATTTGATATTGATTTCTGCCTGTTCGATATATTCTTTGGCGAACGCTTTAATAGTTTTAAAAATCTGCTCATTCGCATCTCGCAGGTCCTCGATATGTATGTGGGGGCGAGAGAGGAGTGATGCAAGTTTTGTCTTTTGGGTAATCGGGTTGGAATTTTTAGCTGCTAAAATGCCGTTCACCTGGTCCGGATCGACTGAGGTATTTCTCAGAAATTGTTCGAGCATGGCTGTTTGCGCTATTTTTTCTCTGACCTTTTGCATCCGGTCTTCACCGGCAAGCCCGATGTCATAAGACTTTTCAGTCAGCCGGATATCCGCATTATCCTGGCGGAGCAATACCCTGAATTCAGCCCGGGATGTAAACATGCGGTAGGGTTCCTGGGTACCTTTTGTAATCAGGTCGTCGATTAATACGCCGATATAGCCTTCGGATCTCTTAATGAGGAAAGGCGCCTTACCGTTGATTGACTGGTGGGCGTTGATGCCGGCAATAATGCCCTGGCAGGCCGCTTCTTCATAGCCGGTGGTCCCGTTAATCTGGCCGGCAAAGAACAGGTTGCCGATTATCCGGGTTTGCAGCGTACTCTCCAATTGAACGGGTGGAAAGTAGTCGTATTCTATGGCGTAGCCCGGTCGAAACATTTTGGCATTTTCGAAACCCCGAATCTTTCGCAGCGCTGCGTATTGAATGTGTTCCGGCAGTGAAGTGGAAAACCCGTTGACATATACCTCAACGGTATTCCACCCTTCCGGCTCTACAAAAATCTGGTGTCTTTCTTTTGATGAAAATCTGTCGATTTTATCTTCGATTGAAGGGCAATACCTCGGGCCGGGACCTTTGATTCTGCCCGAAAACATGGGCGACTCATCGAATCCTTTGCGCAGGGTGTCGTGTACCTCTTTGGACGTGTAGGTGATAAAGCAATTTTTTTGCTTTTGGAGCGGCCGGGTATCCGAAAACGAGAACTTTCCGGGATCAGCATCGCCAAATTGTTCTTCCATGGCGCTGTAATCCAGGCTTCTGCCGTCGATTCTCGGCGGTGTTCCGGTTTTCATCCTGCCACTTTCAAAGCCCAGTTCCTGTAGTTGTTCGGTAATGCCGGTAACTGCTTTTTCCGCTACCCTGCCGCCGCCGAACTGTTTAGTTCCTATATGGATCAGGCCATTGAGAAAGGTGCCGTTGGTCAACACCACTGCCTTACAGTAGATGGATAATCCCATAGAGGTAGTTACACCTGCAACCCTGCCCGATTTGATTATCAAACCGCGGACGGTATCCTGCCAAAAGTCAACGAATGGCGTCTGCTCCAGCATTTCCCGCCACTCTTTGGCAAATAGCAGCCGGTCGCTTTGCGCCCTTGGGCTCCACATAGCCGGGCCTTTTGACCTGTTCAGCATGCGAAATTGGATGGCGGTTTTATCGGTTACAATACCGGAATATCCGCCTAAGGCATCTATTTCCCGCACGATTTGACCTTTGGCAACACCTCCCATTGCCGGATTGCACGACATCTGGGCAATTGTCTGCATATTCATGGTAATGAGCAGAACCGAAGAGCCGAGATTCGCTGCCGCCGCCGCCGCTTCACAGCCGGCATGTCCGGCGCCAACAACGATTATATCATAATTCTTAAACACCGTACAAAGATAATTTAAAGCGGTTTGGCATGTGGTTTCACATGAAACAATGCACTTCAAATACAGTTACGGCGCATTGTTTCACATGAAACCTTACAATTCCAGTTTCTCCAGCATCCGGTCTTCCCGGCTGCGGATTAGAGTGCGCTGCGCCTGCGTTTTATCGTTAAAACCCAACAAGTGAAGTACGCCGTGTATCATTACCCGGCACAGTTCGTCGTAAAACGGTTTGTTATAGCGTTCCGCATTTTCGGCAATGCGGTCAATACTGATATAGATTTCCCCCGCAATTATTTCCTCCCGATTGTAGTTAAAGGTAATTACATCGGTATAGGTATCGTGTTTTAAATACTTCCGGTTGAGCTCCAACAGGTAGTCATCGGTACAAAAAATAAATTGCAGGTCTTCACAGCGCCGGTTATGAAGAGTAACCACATCCAGAATCCAGGTTCTGATTTTGATCTTATGCTTCAAATGGAATGCGGGATGCACTTCATGGAACGTCAACCGGGGCATTACACTCTGAATTGTATTTCCACATTGCTGCCGTCATTGGAAAACACCACGAGATCAGCCAGGTGTTTCATCAGGAAAACGCCTCTGCCGCCAATGTTTTCGCGATTTTCCGGAGATGTCGGGTCGGGTAAATTATTGTAATCAAAACCCTTTCCCTCGTCTTTGATATTACAGGTAACGATATTTTTCCGCTTTCGGATGATCAGCCGCACGGTCTTGCTCTTGTCTAACTTGTTGCCGTGAATAATGGCGTTATTCACCGCTTCGGTAACAGCGACGAGAATATTGCCGAATATTTCATCGTCAATATGGTTCTTCTGCCGGAATTCATCAATAAAGGACTCTACTTCCAAAACTGCATTTGAGCAAGATTCTATCAATATCTCTTTTTCTATTAGTTCTTCGCCTATTTGCATATGTTAATCAAAGCTGATTCTACTGAAGTAAACTTCTACCAGATTTTTGTAAAAAGGTTTCAATTCCGGTGAAATAGTTTTATACAAATCTAATTCGGCTTTTCTTTTCTTTAAATATTCTTCTATGGCCGGGGGTGTCTGCCGGTTTATCTCAACTGCGGTATTGCTTTGGCGCTCGTTATCTGTCTGTCGCTCCCTTTCGGCATCTGATGCCTCCAGGAGCCGTGTCAGTATGTCTTCCTGTCTCTTGAGGGTTTCTTCGGTAATGTGTTTATTGACGATATCTTCTTCGGTCTGGTCCATTTTATTGGCAAGGTCTTGCAGTTGCTTCGCCAATTTTCCGTCTTCGGTATTACCACCGCCTAATTCTTCAGCCATTTTTTGCAAAGCCTCCCGGATTGCGGCCTGTTTTGCCGCCATTTCCGCTAATTGCTTGCTCATACCCTGTTTGTCGGGCACCTGTCCGTCTGGATTCTGACCCTGCAGTTTTTTCAGTTGCTCGTTGAGCTGTTTTTGCATTTCACCCATCGTGGGCAATTGCGAATTGCCGCCCGGTTTCTGGCACATCTGCGATCCGGGCATCGATTGTGCCATTTGTTGTTGCATCTGTTGCATCACCTCGTCGAGCATCAGCGCCAGGTTATTATAGCCCGTCATCGTGTATTGCTGATACATCGCCGCCTTTGGCGCCTGGCGGTCGCTCATTGCGCTGAGCGTACTTTCGAGATTCTTATTTACCTCGCCCATCTCGCGGGTGATAAAACTGCTGATTTCATACACCCGCTTGCTCAGCGCAATCAGGCTGTCCTCTACTATTTTGGTGTCTTCCTTTATCTTTTGTTGCCTGGTCATTAACTCTACATATCGGGGGTTTGAAACTTTAACGTTTTCTGCCTCGTAGATCAATGCTTCCTGGTCAATGGATAACTTGATTAAATTGTCCAATAGCCGCATCAGCGAATTTAAATCTTCCTGCTGTTGTTGCATGGCGCTTTGGTTCATTTGAGCCTGCATATTTTCTGCCATTTTCTGCATACCTTCGGCGGCACTCTTTTGGCTCTGGCTCGCCTGTTTGTTTTTATTTTGATTCAATTGCTCGGAGCTGTTCTGCAGGTCGTTTTGTATCTGTTCCTCCGATTGTTTTGAATCTTCCAGATTCCGGGGCGATTCGAGTTCCTGGTTCATTTCCTGTAATTGATCCAGGTCCTTTTGGATATCTTTAAATTTATTATTTATATCTTCTTGATTTTCAATATTTTGAATTTGATCTGTTCGTTTATCCAGGGTTTCTTCACTCAGTTGTTCCTGTTCTTTGCTCAGCTCGTTGAGTTTGTCAATGGTTTCCTGGAGCTTTTGATCCATTTCCATCTGCTTGAATAATTCCATCATGCGATCCAACTCCTGCTCTAACTGCTGATTGGACAAATCCATTTTTTCCAGTTCTTCAAGCGACTGTTCTTTATTCAACTCATCCATCAATTTTTGAATTTCTTCAAGTAACTGCTTCATCTCTTCAGTGAGCAAATTCTGCATTAATTCATTCAGTTGTTGTTGTTTCTCCAGAATCTTTTCATCCGGTTGCAGATACTCTTGTTGCTTGGACAGATTTTCCTCGTTTTTGTTCTGCATATCCTCCACTCTTTTCTGCAAGTCCTGTTGTTGTTTCAGCAGATCCTCCACTTGCTTCCTGAATTCCCAATTCAGCTCCTTTTTCTCGAGAAATTTATTTTGAAGTTCCTTTGTGCGATTGCGGATAGCTTCAATCTCGCTCATCACGTTCTGCATGGCATTCTTCATGTCTGCATTTTGTTCGTCTTTGAGTTCCCGCAACTCCTCAATTGTGGGCACAACGAATTGCATCGGCAAAGAGCGGGCAGATTTTGCACCGTGCAGTCCGTCATTATCCCAGACTTCGAAGTAGTACGTAACCCTGTCGCCGGGTTGCAGATTGAATTGACGCATGTCGAAAGCATAGGTAAAGGGGTTGCGGAGACCTGTATTGGCGAAATGTACCTTTTCTGTTTTTTCGCTGCGCAAAGCCCGGGCATTATTTTGATCCTGTGATTCAACCTTGTAATAAAAGTTTAATCCGGAGAATCCGTAATCGTCGTGTATCTCGCCTAAAAAGTAAAAGTATTTATCGTCGAGAGAATCCTTAAACTGTTGCACTGCAATTTGCGGGTACGCATCTGGAATTACGGTGATTTGATATTGCAGTGTATCGGAACTGTACAGTTTGTCATTAGCCAGTCCAATTTTATAAAATACATTTTCATTTGCGGTATAAGTGTATCCAAAGGTATGGTTATCCCTTGGGCCGGCATCGGTTTTTGTTTCGGGAAACAGCATTTCCACACGTTTGGTATTATCGGTGTAAAATGTCCATTGCAATTGGGTGCCTTCCGGTACAACGAGGTCTCCCGTATTTTTGATTACCTCTGGTTTTTTCCGTGTATAGGAGGGATAGGTGAGTGCGACATCGAAATTGACGAGCATGGGTTTTGGAATTGCGGAAAGTAAATAGGGCTTACTGTCGAACCCCGCGGCTTCAAATTTGAATTGTATATCGCCGGGTACCTTATTAAATGTATAACTGTACAGGTTGGGCGCTTTTTTGACCATACCGTAACTGCCGTTGCCGGATATGAGATGTACAGCGGCCGGCAGTGCAGTACCCGTAATTTTAACCTCGACGGTATAGTCATCGTATTGCACAACCTCCAGTTTCTGATTTGTAATATTAAACTGAAAGGGCGCCTGTCTTTCGAAGGTGATGTTGTTTTTCAGGAAGCGATAATTGCTGTCGCGGAGAATATCTGGCGCAGCAAATAAAAGAAACAGGAAGATGGCGAGCGGCGGCAAGGCATAGCGCAAATACCGCTTGTTTTTTTTCAAATCAATGGCTCTGGTGAACGGGACAGGTTTTATTTTCTCAATTTTCTGATTGATACTCGCTTCGATTAGCTCCCTGCCGGAAGCGTCTGCCTGCTGGTCGTGCAGTTCCAGGATATTCATCAGGCGGTCTTCCACTTCGCTGAAATGCCGGCCGATAATCCGGGAAGCGGTTTTGTAATTAATGGTCTTACCAAGACCATAGTATTTGCGCAGGGGATCAATTACCCATATGTATAACAAGCTGGCGAAGGCTATCAAAAAGCCATAGAAGAAAATTTTCCGCATTAGCGGGGGCAGAAACAGATGGTATTCCGTGTAACTCAGAAGCAGGTACACACTCAATCCTACGGCTACCAGATACAGGCTGCCTCGCAGCAGTTTATTGATGTAGTACTTTCGAATAAATGCATCGAGCCGGGATAAGAGCAGTGTATAGTTGTTTTCTACCATAGCGATCAGACAAACTTAACGCAATAATGAGATTAAAGGTGCAGGGGTAACGCAATTTAACGCATACATGTTTCCGCAATTATTTTGGATTGGATTGTCTTTTGACAACCATTCCATAAAAATGGGCTGATATTTTTAAATAAAAAAACCCGCCCCGGGAGGCAGGTTTTTGAATCACCTGTAATGTCATTGTCCTATTTTGCCGTATCGCCTTCAATTTCAATGGACTCCATGGTTTCAGACATTGAATCCATCGCTTCGTCGAGGATTTCGTCGGTTTTCATATCGCCCATGATGGCTTCCATCGTGAAATTCACTTTCCAGGTTCCGTCCACCAGCAACACCTGGTAGGACATCTCGTTGCCGTTTTCGTCCTTGGAAACCACCGTTGCCTTGTCGCCCTCAATGAGTGTTTTGTCCTTGACAATTTCAAATTTTAAAGGTGTATAAGCCGAATCGGGGACCATATCCGCAAAACCTTTCACCATATCGATCATGCTTTCGCTCTCTTTAGTCGCATGGCTTTTGGCAGCTTCCCAATTTCTGTTGTTTATCGCCTCAATAAAGCCGGTAACGGTTTTTTCAGGGCTATTGGATTTTGTACAGGCGCCAATCAGTAAGATTGTACCGATAATGATAACCGGCAGAGTTATTTTTTTCATTTGATTTTGTAATTGATTTTATTGTGAATTTAATTGTAATACTTTTAATGCAATGCCGCTGAGGTATCTTTATTGTGCCGAAAAGGGGACTTCCAGTTTTGTCTTGAAATAGGCGTCGCAAAAATGAAAATTTACGGGTGCGCCATTAAAGACCTGGTCGGACAAACTGGTGGCGAAGGACTGTGCATTGGCCACATTTTCAGGGCTGTTTTCGGAGCCTTCCTTCGACACCATTTTGAAATGATACGCACCTTCGATCTTATCAATTTGTACGGAGATTTTATTCCCGGTAAAGAAATGTTGTTCCATTAAAAAATTGCCCAGTTTATTCGCTTCTTCCTTACTGATTGCCTTGGTATAAAATAATTCGTCGCCGTTGAATTCCAGGCGGGAGCCGTATCCGGTGCAACCCGTAAACAGGAAGAACATAACAACGAATAAGAGGGCATTTTTATGCATAGGTCGTTTTTATCTCGACAAATGTAATCATTCACCAATTGTCAAATCAAAAAAAACCATTGGAAATCCCAACGGTTTTTTCATTATGATGGTGATGACATCAACTACATCCAAGGCTTTCGCCGCAGTTCAGGCATTTATAACACGTTCCGTTGCGAATTGTTGTATGACCACAATTCGGACATGGCGGTGCGTCACCCATCAAACTGTCATTAGAAGTGCTTTGGGCGCTCATTTTGTAGTTTGATTTTTTTTGCGACTCACGGCTAACTTTTTCCGGATTTTTTGTTGCCGACCGCTCGTGTACCGGGAAATCGCCAATGGTTTCGGTAGAGATTTCATGTGTGGTTTTTTCATGTTGCGCCAATTCCTCGGGCGCCACATGCACCAAATCGGTACGGTCTAAATATTCAAAAGCCAACAGGCGGAAAACGTAATCGACAATAGATGTACTGAACTTAATATTGGGGTGGTCAACCGGGCCGCTCGGTTCAAAGCGGGTGAACGTAAATTTATCGACGAATTCCTCCAGCGGCACTCCGTATTGCAAGCCGATGGAAATTGCTATTGCAAAGCAGTTTACCAGCGAGCGGAAGGCAGCACCTTCCTTGTGCATATCGATGAATATTTCACCCAGTGTGCCGTCGTCGTATTCGCCGGTACGCACGAATAATGTCTGTCCGCCGACTTTTGCCTTTTGGGTAAAACCACTGCGCTTTGCCGGCAGTTTTTTGCGTTCCACCACCCGGGAGAGCTGGCGTTTGAAAATGGTGTCCGTTGAACTGGAAATAATAGATTTAGCGGCTTCCAGCACTTCGTCGGCCGTCCAGTTGCGGGCACCGGCATCGCCGTCTTCTGTTTTCTTATCGCTTTTGGTGGATAGCGGTTGGGAGAGTTTGCTGCCATCGCGATAGAGTGCGTTGGCTTTTAATCCCAATTCCCAACTGAGTTTATAACAATCCTTGATGGCATCCACGCTGGTTTCGTTGGGCAGATTAATTGTTTTGGAAATGGCACCGGAAATAAACGGCTGAACGGCGGCCATCATGCGGATATGCCCTTGTGCCGAAATAAAGCGCACGCCTGTTTTCCCGCATTTATTGGCGCAATCGAATACCGGATAGTGCTTTTCCTGGAGTGCCGGCGCTCCTTCAATGGTCATTCTGCCGCAAATAGTATCGTTGGCAATATCGATTTGCTCCTGAGTGAATCCAAGAGCTTTCAACACGTTAAATCCGGGGTCATTATATTGTTCGGGCTTAAATCCGAGCCGTTGCAATGTGGCTTCGCCAATGGTGTAAATGTTAAATGCGAATCCTATTTCAAAGACATATTGTACAATCTTGTCGAGGTGTAAAATTTCAGCATTCGTAAACCCTTTATTGGCAAGGCTTTCAAAATTGATATAGGGTGCACCTTTCAGCGTGCTGATACCTTTGGCGTAATTAACGATTTCCTTAATGGACTCTTCTTTGTAGCCGAGGTTTTTCAGCGCTAAGGGAATGGATTGATTGATAATTTTAAAATAACCGCCGCCGGATAATTTTTTAAACTTCACCAGAGAAAAGTCGGGTTCCACACCGGTAGTATCGCAATCCATTACCAATCCGATGGTTCCCGTAGGGGCGATCACCGTTGTCTGGGCATTGCGGTAACCGAATTCCTCTCCCAGCTTCAAGGCGCCATCCCAGGCATTGCAAGCGGCTTTGAGCAGGTAATCCGGGCAGAGCTTTTGATCTATACCGATGGGTTTGATTTCCAGGTCTTCATAATTTTCGGCGGCATTGTAGGCGGCATACCTGTGATTGCGCATCACACGCATCATATCCTTTTTGTTGCGCTCATAGCCCGGGAATGGGCCGAGGGCGCTCGCCATTTCGGCCGATGTTTTATAGGCCGTTCCGGTCATAATAGCTGCGATGGCGCCGGCAATCGCCCTTCCCTTGTCGCTGTCATAAGGGATACCCGAGATCATCAGTACAGATCCGAGATTGGCAAAACCCAATCCGAGAGTGCGGAATTCGTAACTCAGCTTAGCCACCTCCTTGCTCGGGAATTGGGCCATGAGAACGGAGATTTCCAAAACGATGGTCCACAGCCTGCAGGTATGTTCCAGTGATGCCACGTCGAATATCAGTTTATCGCTGTCAAAGAATTTTCCCAGGTTGAGAGAGGCCAGGTTGCAGGCGGTATTATCTAAAAACATGTATTCGCTGCAGGGGTTGGAGGCGTTAATGCGGCCATCCTGCGGACAAGTATGCCAATCGTTGATTGTGGTATCGAATTGGACACCGGGATCAGCACAGCGCCAGGCGGCGTAGGCTATTTTTTCCCATAGGTCATTGGCGCTCACTTCCTTCATTGCCTTGCCGGTGCTACGGGCGATTAACTTCCAACTGCCATTCTCCTTTAATGCCTTGAAGAAGCTGTTTGGGATGCGCAGCGAGTTATTGGAGTTCTGACCCGAAACCGTGCGATAAGCTTCTCCTTCGTAATCGTTGGAGTATCCCGCCGCAATTAAGGCAGCTACTTTATCTTCTTCTTTTACTTTCCAGTCGATAAATGCTTCAATTTCCGGGTGATCGAGATCGAGGCATACCATTTTGGCAGCACGCCGGGTAGTGCCGCCGCTTTTAATTGCTCCGGCGGCAGCATCGCCGATTTTTAAAAACGACATCAGCCCGGAAGAGGTACCTCCTCCCGAAAGCTTTTCGGATTCACCCCTGATTTTTGAGTAGTTGGTTCCCACTCCTGAGCCGTATTTGAATATGCGGGCTTCGCGGGTCCATAAGTCCATGATGCCGCCCGGATTCACCAGGTCGTCCTCGACAGATAATATGAAGCAGGCGTGGGGCTGCGGCCGTTCGTAGGCCGAGGTGGACTTCTTTACTTCTCCCGTATGCTGGTCGACGTAATAATGTCCTTGCGGTTTTCCCTTAATTCCATAGGAAGTATATAAACCGGTATTGAACCACTGTGGGGAGTTTGGCGCTGCGTACTGGCCGATTATCATATACGCCATTTCTTCATAAAATATCTGTGCATCCCGTGAAGAGGCGAAATACCCGTTGTCTTCACCCCATTTTCTCCAGCAGTCCGCCATGCGGTGCGCTACTTGTTTTATGGAGTTTTCGGATCCCGTACTGCCGTCGGCCTGCGGAACACCTGCCTTGCGGAAATATTTCTGAGCAAGTATATCGGTGGCAACCTGGCTCCATTGCTTCGGCACCTCCACATTATTCATTTCAAAAACAATATCACCGGTAGTGTTGCGAATTACCGAAGGTCGCATTTCGTAATCAAACATATCAAACGGGCTGACACCCTCGCGGGTAAAGTGGCGATTGATTTCCATGCCCCTGTGTTTTGTTTCTTTTTTTGCCATATCGCTTTAATGATATTTAATGAATTATGGTTTCTTATTTGTGTAACGCTTAAAAAAGATAAAACCTTTCGGTTTCCCCGAAAGGTTTTTCGAAAATACTTCATTGCGCTGTATTCAAACAAGTATCATTTTTACACAGCCCTGTTTATAAAGAGATAAATGCATTGCAGGCTTAATTTTAATTGGTACACATATAAATAATTTTTATTTGATAACAAAATTACCACCAGTTTTTTTGTGGAAATAAAGAGAAGAATTGGGGAAAATTTGACGACTAAAAATTTGGAGTTTGCGGATATGGCAATTAAGGTGCAACCCGGGATATTGAGACCTGGATGCACCTGGCAGTTTTACAAGGAGAACAGGCAATAGGACAGCCTTTGTGCCTTGTATTGAACGGGCGGACCGCTGTATTTTCAGGCCTTTACAGCCGGGATGGCTTTAATATGCCGGCAAATCGGGATTTATATGTTTTACTCCGGCGTAAAACTTCCTGCAGATTAATAGCAATAGAAGATTTATTAGCTTATTTTTGCTAATAAGTATTTATATGCGCACGACAATTGCCCAACAACTAAAAAACAACTGCAATCAGGGTCGCAGGCAATTTGCCGTACTGATTGATCCGGATGAGATAAACAATGCGGTGTTATCCAATGTTGTCACATCGGCAAAGGAAAGCGGCGTTGATTATTTTTTTATTGGCGGCAGCCTGGTTGTCAGCGGGCGATTGGAGAGCACCATTCAATACATAAAAAAGCATTCCGACATTCCGGTAATCATTTTTCCCGGGAGCATTCAGCAAGTAAATCCCAATGCCGATGCGCTGTTTTTTCTCAGTTTAATCAGCGGCCGCAATCCCGAATTGCTGATAGGCAACCACGTGCTTGCGGCGCCGTATATTAAAAAATCGGGGATGGAAGCCATTCCGACGGGATATATGCTGGTGGACGGCGGCGCTCCGACTACCGTCAGTTACATATCGAATACAATCCCGATACCGCACGATAAAAACAATATTGCAGTATGTACGGCCATGGCCGGTGAATTGCTCGGCTTACAACTCATATTTATGGATGCCGGCAGCGGTGCCAGGAATCATATCTCCGCTTCCATGATCAGCGATGTGCGAAAAAATATTGCACTGCCTATCATCGTTGGCGGCGGTATCCGGACTCCGGAAGCCGCCTACGAATTGAGCAATGCCGGTGCGGATATCATCGTGGTGGGCAATGCAATTGAAAAAGATTTACAACTCATCCGCGAAATTTCGTTTGCCATACATTCGGTTTCAGTTTCCAATGCCCGTTAATCCGCATTGGTCAATTCCGGGTTCCTAACCTGCTGACTACTTTTGCATCATGCTCGCAGGCAGAATTATACAATCCACTGGTAGCTGGTACGAGGTAATATTGGAAAACGGCTCCGTACTCCGATGCCGTTTAAAGGGTAAATTCAGATTGCGGGAATCGAAATTTACCAACCCGGTTGCCGTCGGTGATGCAGTGATAATCGGCAGGGATGAAGACGGTTCAAACAATATCATGGAAATTCTGCCCCGGAAAAATTATATCATCCGGGAGGCAACACATAAAACGGATCACAAACACATTATCGCTTCCAATATTGATCAGGTTCTGGTAGTCGCCACTTTAAAATTGCCACGCACTTCCACCGGATTTATCGACAGGTTACTGCTCACTGCAGAGGTGTATGGAATAACGGCATTGGTCGTTTTTAATAAATGCGATTTATATAATGCAAAGGACAGGGATCTGCTCGCTGAATTGGAATACACTTACCGGCAAGCCGGTTACAGCGTATTGCACACTTCCGTACCCGGCAATACAAATATTCAACAGTTAACAGAGGTATTGACAGATAAGACGACGTTAATTGCAGGGCATTCGGGAGTCGGGAAATCATCGCTGATCAACGCCGTGGAGCCGTCGTTGCAATTGCGGGTGGATGCCATTTCAAAAGCGCATGGCAAGGGGACACATACCACTACGTTTGCACGCATGATGCCGCTGTCAACCGGTGGATTTATTATTGATACACCGGGGATAAAGGAGTTTGGCACAGTCGATATGGAACCCGGTGAAATCAGCCATTATTTTCGCGAGTTCAGAAAGTATTTGCCGGAATGCCGTTTTAATAATTGTGTGCATTACAACGAGGAAGGCTGCGCTGTAAAACAGGCATTGGAAAACCTGGAAATAGCACCTTCAAGATATATTAATTACCTTTCTGTATATGAAGAGGTGAAATCAAAAAAGAAATGGTGATATGCGGGTAGTAATTCAAAGAGTAGCTCATGCACGGGTGGCGATAGAAAATGCAAATGATGTGAGTATCGGCAAGGGTCTGCTCGTATTCCTGGGTATAGAGGAAAATGATAATGCGGAAGACATAGAATGGCTGTCGAAAAAAATTATCAATCTGCGCATATTCCCGGATGCGAATGACCTGATGAATCTATGCGTACAGGACGTGCAGGGCGATGTGTTAATCGTCAGTCAGTTCACATTATACGCATCCACCAAAAAGGGGAATCGCCCATCGTTTATCCGCTCGGCAAAACCGTCCATTGCCATTCCGCTGTATGAAAAATTTATTGCTGCAACTGAAATGTTATTGCAAAAGAAAATTTACACCGGCGAGTTTGGCGCCATGATGCAGGTATCGCTGTTGAACTCGGGTCCGGTAACGATTATTATTGATACAAAAAACAGGGAGTGAAAAAATTTTTTACAAAGTTTGGAGAAATCATCCTGGTATGCCTGACGGCTGCAGTTGTGTTTATAAAACCGATGTTTGGCGCCGGCGGCGACAGGCTCAGTATATTGTTATTCGGAACGCTGGCATTTTTTTATCTCGCTTCGGGGGTGCTCACCTTCTTGGATAAAAAGAGAATTGCCCGCAATATGCGGTTGATTTACCTTATCGGGTTATGGGGTGTTTCGGTAATTGTAATCGGCATCATGTGCAGGATCATTTTGTTGCAGGGCGATAAGGCATTGCTCACGGTGGCATTGTTTTCATTGTTGGGTATGGGAGGCATCGCATGGTTTAACTACAACAGTATAGAAGATGCCTCCGGCAGAAAAACATTTGCATGGCAGATGCAGCCGCTGGTAATTCGCAGCATACTGGCATTAATAATCGGTGCGGGTTTTTTATTCACCGACAGCTATACCATCTACCGCAGTTTCGGCACCTACCGAAATAAGGAAGATTACGTAAATGCCATAGTAGATGCCTATAACCATCCGCAAGACACAGCCAGAGTGAATGCATTCAAACGCATGGATTCAGTTATGCGCAACACACCAAAACCGAAACCGGAATCCGGCAAATAAAATAAACAGACTTATGACAATTCGGGAAGCACAACAACGCATTGACGAGTGGATACAGACAACGGGTGTCCGCTATTTTAATGAACTGACAAATATGGCCATACTTACCGAAGAAGTGGGCGAAGTAGCCAGGATAATTGCCCGGAAATACGGCGAACAATCGTTTAAGCCATCTGAATCAAATAACAAGTTGGACGACGAGCTGGCGGATGTTTTATTTGTATTGATTTGCATTGCCAATCAAACCGGAGTAGATCTGGCGGAAGCGCTGGAAAAAAACCTGCAGAAGAAAACCAGCCGCGACACCGACAGGCACCGCAACAACGAAAAACTCAAACCCCGTTAACCTACCGGTGGGCGGTGTTGCAGGTGATAAATCGACAAATAGTACAAATACAATCCCGGCATACAACAATACAAACTGACTTACTTTTGCAACCTTGAAACGCAGGGAACAATTTCAGCCGTTGTACAATATCGAATTCCGGTATTTTCTTTCCATGCGCAGCGTGGTGACAATGGCATTCATGATACAGGCAGTTGTCCTCGGCTGGGAGATTTACAGCATCACCAGGAATCCGTTATCGTTGGGGTTAATCGGTTTAGCCGAAGCGATACCCGCCATCAGCATTGCACTCTACGCCGGTCATCTCGCGGATATCGGCAATAAGCGCAATATTTTAATATTTGCCATTGCCGCCATGTTTGTCTCTTCATTCGGACTACTCATCACAACATCCGACTGGATGCGCCAGTACAACACGGATGAGGTAACGGTTAACCTGATGTATTTTTTCATTTTCATCACCGGCCTCGCTCGCGGTTTTTATTCGCCGACGGGTACGGCATTTATTTCCCAGATTGTAGAGAGGAAAATCCTCTCGCGGGCGGCAACCCTGAACAGCACTTTCTGGCAAATGGCATCCATAATTGGTCCCGCAGCCGGTGGTTTTTTGTATGCGTGGTTTTCGGTGAGCGGCGCATTGATTGCTGTACTCATACTGCAATTGGGCGGGTTGTATTTCATGGTGCACATCAGCTCAAAACCGATAATTCAACGCAATAACAAAGAGCCCATTTTTACCCGGCTGAAAGAAGGATTGCGATTTGTGTATCACAATAAAGTGATGCTGCATGCCCTGTCGCTGGATATGTTCTCCGTTTTATTTGGAGGCGCTGTGGCGTTGCTGCCCGTTTTTGCGGATGAAATATTACATGTAGGCCCCCAAGGGCTCGGCATGCTAAGAGCGGCGCCTTCTGTCGGTGCGGCAATTACCATGGCATGGCTGCCTTTCTCCAATATCCCGTCGAAGGCGGGAACTACCCTGTTGTGGGCAGTGGCTGGCTTCGGCTCTACGATTATTTTATTCGGTCTGTCAACCAATTTTTACCTGTCGTTAATCCTGTTGTTTTTAAATGGCGCCTTTGACAGCGTCAGCGTAATAATTCGGGCCAATATTGTCCAATTGCTTACCCCCGACGAGATGCGTGGCCGAGTGAGCGCCGTAAATACCATGTTTATCGGTTCCAGCAATGAACTGGGTGCGTTTGAAAGTGGACTCGCTGCCAGGATTTTGGGTACAGTGTCCAGTGTAGTCTTCGGCGGAACCATTACGCTGCTTATCGTTGCCATTACCTCCATGAAAGGAAAAACGCTGAAAACATTTCGCTATTGATGCCGGCGATTGATTTTCTGATCGCATTGTAATAACAGGTGTAATGCAAAGCGTCTTGTGCAATGCGAAAGTCCAATACACGGCAATTTTAACGGGCGAGCCTATGCGGTTTCAGGTGTAATCATAAGGGGCATTAAGTAAAACCGATGGGCAATGGATTAATGCAGGGCAATAAATCCTTCGCCGTCAAAGATCGGAATCACATCGAAGCGATGGTGCCCCATACAGAATTTGATATCTTTTTCGATGCCGAGTTTTATCAATCGCTTAAAGTGTTGTGCCTGTTTTACGGTGCGCAACATATTCATACGCACGTAGCGGTATTGAACTTTCACCGACAATGTGGCGTCGTCAATTACCCTGAAATCATCGGCGAGCATGCGCACGACGGCGCCGGCGAACAGCGCATCTTCCATATTGTAATGATCCCGCCAGCCGGCACAGAATAAAATAGTGTCCCGGTTTTCGCCTTTGATCCAATTTAATACGCTTTCCAGGTTGAGGAATGAACCCGCCACGATATTGTGCGCACCCTTGGCCATGAGCACACAGCGGGTGCCGTTGGTGGTGGTGTGAATAATGTCTTTTCCCTTTACCTCTTCGCCCATGAATTCAAAGGGAGAGTTGCCGTAATTAAAATGCGGAATTTTATAGCCGTTGCGTTCCCCGGCCACCAGGTATCCTTTGGCCAGGAATTGTTCGGCTTCCTCCACCGTCTCCACCGGTATCATTTTGTGGACGCCGTGAAACAGGGCTGCCGCAATGGTACTTGTAGCCCGGATTATATCAATGACAACGACATTTTTACCGATAAAATCGTGCTGGTACCACAGAGCGGGAGTCAGGCATACCTCTATAACCGGCCGGGTATCTGATGTGGGTGTGTCGGTCATTCTTGTTTCTTAGAGAAAGGGTATTTTCACCACGACGGCCTTTACGGGCTTTTGGCGAATCTCGATAAACAATTCGGTTCCTGCCGCTGCCATATCAGCGGGTACATAGGCGAGGCCGATAGGCTTTGAGAGTGTGGGCGACATAGTGCCGCTGGTGACAATGCCGATTGAATTTCCGCCGGCATCCACTACCGGGTATCCGTGGCGTGGAATGCCTTTTTCCTGCAATTCGAAACCGACTAATTTGCGCCGCAATCCGGCGGCTTTCTGGTCGATGAAATACTGTTTATTAATAAAATCATTGTTGGCAGCTTTCAGTTTGGTAATCCATCCCAGCCCCGCTTCCAAAGGGGAAGTGGTATCATCAATATCGTTGCCGTAAAGGCAGAAGCCCTTCTCCAGGCGCAGCGTATCGCGGGCAGCAAGCCCGATGGGCTTCATGCCGAATTTTTCGCCAGCCTTAAAAACGGCTTCCCAGATATGGGCCGAATGCTCTTTGGGAAAATAAATTTCAAATCCGCCGGCGCCGGTATATCCCGTAGCTGAGATGAGTACGTCATCTATATCTGCAAACCGATGTCTGGTATAGGTATAGTAACTTATGCCCGATAAATCGAGCTCGGTGAGCATTTGCATTGCATCCAGCGCTTTCGGCCCCTGGATGGCAAACAGGGAAGTGGCGTCGCTGATATTGACCATTTCCACTCCGGCAGTGTTGTGTTTCTGTATCCAATTCCAGTCTTTATCTATATTGCCGGCATTTACTACCAGCATGTAATTGCCGTCTTCCAGATGATAAATCAGTAAATCATCCACTATGCCACCGGTATCGTTGGGCATACAACTATATTGCGCCTGGCCGGGACCGATTGCATACACATCGTTAGTGGTAAGCCTTTGAACGAGATCAGCAGCGCCTTTACCCTTCACAATGAATTCACCCATATGGCTCACGTCAAATACACCCACGCCATTGCGCACCGTATGGTGTTCTTCCACCTGGCTGGTATAAACGATTGGCATGTTATAACCGGCGAATTCGCCCATCTTAGCGCCTAATTTTTCATGTGTAGATGTTAGTGCTGTCTGCTTCATAACCTGTTTTTTAAGTCCGGCAAAGCTAAGCATTTTTAGATGCGCACTATATTTGAGACATGCAAATAGCCTTTATCACCGATCTGCATATTGCCCCGGAAGGGGTGAATACCCTCGACATTGATGTGCGCAGGCACTTTGAACTGGTGCTGGCAGACATTGCTGACCACCGGCCGGATTTGTTGGTCGTAGGGGGCGACTTGTGTTTTCAAGAGCCCGATGCGGTGGTGTACCGGTTTATCAAGCAGCGCTTGGATGCGGCAGAAATCCCTTATCTCATACTGGCGGGCAATCACGATAGCGCCGCCGCAATAGCCGAAGTGTTCGGCTATACGACCTGGAACGGGCAACTGGTGCGTCAAACACGCATGGGAGAGACTGCGATGTTCTTCCTGGATTCTTCGTCGGCGGAATTGCCGCAGAACCAGTTGGAATGGCTGCAAAAGGAACTTGAGGATTGCGAGCCGCCGGTTTTTGTCTTTATCCATCACCCGCCGCTGCAAGCTCATATACCGTTTATGGATACGGAATGGCCACTGGTAAACGGCGCTGCACTGGAACGGGTTCTGCACGACTTCGGCAAACAGGTGTTTGTGTTTTGCGGCCACTACCACATTGAAAAAATGACCATAAGCAAAAATATTACCCAGTGTATCACACCGTCCTGCTTCGTCCAGTTGGATCAGTACGCCAAAGTGTTTAAAGCGGACCACCAGGTGCCCGCCTGGAGAATTATTGAGTGGAACGACGGAGTACTCCACACAGCGGTACATTATCACTTAAAACCGCACCCCGCCACGATGGGTTGGTAGCCGGTTAGTGGAGGATATAGGGACAAATTTTTTAGTGCATGGCGCCTGCCATTCCGGCATTAATAAACACAGCGGACGGAATACCCTAATTGAAAACTTTAAGATTGTAAATGTTCAAATCTGTTTAGTGGTACTTGTATTTAAATAATTCCTTAGTTTGAGGTGTTGCTGTGGTAATGTCCCGATAATATGATTGCGCTATTTGCTGCCGGTCTGTATTTACTACTGTCTAAAAAGTTTCATGGGGACATGGGAGAGCAGAGGTAAATTTTACACGGGCAGTTATTAAAGGCGGTTCCCCGATTGCAGGGACAGCAGTCGAGCTGTCAGCCGCCCGGCGAACCGGCAGGTTGAATTGGACTACAACAATATCCTGCCATCGGGGAAACCTTTGACCTTTACATCAAATACAACAGTGAGCCTTACTAATCAAACCGTGTGTTGAAGGCGGCTATCAAGGTAATCCGCATTTCACTGTTTAGGATTCAATTTATGGCCTGCGCATTTTGAACAGCCACACTCACGCCGATGAATCCTCTTCCTTGTTGATTATTTTCTGCGCTTCCGATACCAGGTTGTCATCGAAAATTTTGTTTTTCTGCATTATAAGACTATGTAATTTTTTGGTTTGATATAATACATTGGAGACTTCCTCTAAATTATGCTTAGAATATTCCATACACATTCTGGGGCTAATGCTTAAAGATTCTGCCGCTTCGTGAATATTGTGCTCGGCACCAAAATAGGTAAATACCCATCCGCTCTCTTTGCATTTCTCCACCAGTGCTTTTATTTCACTGCCCGAAAATTCACGTGAGGCATTTTCCATTCCATCAGTAAATATGGAAACCAGGACACTGAAATTGGTATTGCCGGCAGTTTTCAATTCTAACCTTGTAATTGCCGAACCCATGGCGTCCCAAAGCGGGGTAGAACTATCCGGAAAATACCGGGTGAGTTTTAAAGGCCGTTCCGAACTCATAGGAACATTAAAATGCACGGTATTAATTCCGTTCCCGTTAAATGTGATAAAACTCAACCGATGGTCCTGGTCGGGAAATTCGGCGATGAGTTGCGCATTTTTCCGCATTAATTTGTTAAACATGTCAATTGTTTGTTTGCAAATTGAACCCATGGAACCGCTTTCATCCAGGATAATGAGGTGATGAACGGTCGATTTTTTTGTTTCATTTTTCATAATTGTAGTCTTTAATGGTTAAAAATTGCCTTCTCAATCCTTGATTTGAAAGGCGTTGCTAAAAAATTTTGCAAATATGTTAAATAATTTTGCAATTTTGCAAATAAATTTGGCATTCAGGTAAAAAAATATGTATGAGTTATGGAAGAAAGTTTAAGGAGGTGCGCCGGGCCCATTTATTAAGCCAGGAAGAATTTGCCAAAAAACTGGGTATCAGCAGGTCGGTCCTCAGCCAAATCGAGATTGATAAGATCAATCCGACAATTGAAACCATTAAGAAAATGGCCGCCGTGTACGATATCAGTTTAAACTATCTGATGCGGGATGAGAAAGACGTCGGAGATAGTATGGCTGCCGGGAACGACGTGAATTTGAATAAAAACCGCTTGCGTGAAAAGATAGTTAATACATGGTTGACACCCTTTCCGGAGGATAAGGATGAAGTTTTTTTGTTAAAAGAGTCGAAATCAAAATATAATCTGTCAGCACGCCCTGTTAGTCACAAAGTTATAGATACATTTCGGGACATATTTAATGATATTCCCTTTATGCCGTATGCCGAAATGCGGGGCTATGTTTACCAGGGTTATGAAAGTTATATAAGAGGTAAGATTAAAAAAATCAGGTTGCCCATACATCAAACCGGCGCTTTGATGGCGTTTGCGCTGCAGGAGGAGTTGTCAGACCAACCTATGACAGTTGTATGCCGGAGGATACACCGGTTGTCTGAAGTAGAAGCGTCGAAGCATATCGTGTTGGTATTGCGCAATACCCTGGTTTACGGCCAGGTAGATACAGTTACGGCAAGCAGTCTGAAAATAAACGGTATGGAATGTCCTGTCGCCGATATCCGGGAAATATGGTTGAGTATATTGCAAATCCGCTCGGGGAATGACCGGGAACAAATACTTGGCAAATTGAACTCCATAGAATCCATGCTCAGAGCGATGGCTGATAAGAAGGAAAAGGGCGAATCGTAGAACAGAAAAAATAACTCTATGACACTTATACAACCCGGAACGACAGAAATTGTCAAACCAGATATAGATGCGGCGCTACTCAGGAAATTTCAGCAGCAGGCGCAGGAACAACACGTCGTTATACTGCATTGCCGGTTTATACCATTTGGATTTTCAACGAAAATACGGATTTGGAGAAGTACGTATTTGATAGCGCATGACAGCGACCATCGCAGTGCATTGCTGCATGCGGAGCGCATAGAAATATTTCCGGAGTGGACAAATGTACCTGAGGGAAAAGCCCATTATTTCACACTGGTATTTGAAGGGTTGCCCGAGTCCTGTACAGCCTTCGATATGCTCGAGGAAATACCCGAGCCAAGAGGGTTTTATATACCCGGCATTCGCCGTAACCACAGCGATGTGTACCAGGTGGATATAAGTTAAAATATCCTGCCGGCACGGCGCCATAACAACGGTACCGGTACCACGCTGTAACTTTGCGGCGATGAAGCTAACACAAACTATCACACTTGCCGAAGCTGCCGGATGGCTGGGTGCAACCTATGCCGGCGACGGCCAATTGCCGATTACCGGGATAAATGAAATTCACAAAGTGGTTGCCGGTGATTTGACGTTTGTCGATTTTCATAAATATTACGATAAGGCGCTGCACAGCGCTGCAACGTTTATAATTATCAATAAACAGGTGAGCTGCCCCGAAGGAAAAGGCCTGATTTTTTCGGACGATCCGTTCAGCGATTATGTGAAGCTGGTGAAGCGATTTGCACCTTTCCGGCCTTCATTAAAAAATGTAAGCGACAATGCGGTAATTGGCGAACAAACCCTGTTGTATCCCGGTGTGTATATTGGCAGGGATGTGAAAATAGGCAATAACTGTATCCTCCATCCCAATGTGGTCATCTACGACCGGACAATTATCGGCGACGATGTAATTATTCATGCAAATACGGTAATCGGCGCCGATGCATTTTATTACAAGAAGCGCAATACACCGGCTCCCCATTACGATAAACTGGAGAGTTGCGGGCAGGTAATTATCGAAGACCACGTGGAAATCGGCGCCTCTTGTACCATCGACAAAGGCGTTAGCGGCGATACGATTATCGGCGAGGGCAGCAAGTTGGACAACCATATTCACGTGGGACACGGCGTGGTATTGGGCAAGCGATGCCTGATAGCGGCGCAGGTGGGCATCGGCGGCAAGACGATAATCGGCGATGACGTAATTATCTGGGGACAGGTGGGCATATCCAAAGACCTGACCATCGGCAACGGCGCCGTATTACTCGCACAAAGCGGCATAGATAAATCATTGGAAGGAGGAAAGACCTACTGGGGCGCCCCGGTGGACGAGGCACGTAAAAAATGGAAAGAACTCGCCGCTATCCGCATGCTGCCAGATATTATCAAAACATCAAACCGGGAGCATTAACACGGCGGTGGAGACAATTTAACTTGTATCCCCAGGGGTTGTTTATCGGATAGGAGGCGGAGTGCATGCGTTGATTTCTCCAAAATTTTCAATGTATTATGTAAACACGTAATACCCGGATGGTTGCTAATACGTGATTTCCCATGTACTTTTCTCAACACCCGATAAATCCGCCCCGCTCATCAACTTCAACCTGTGCTTGAATAATAGAAATAAAAAACTTCTGTACAGCGAACAATTCATGTGATTAGAATTTAGTTGAAATGATTAACTGGCCGGACAATTTCCTAATTTACTTTCTCGGTTATTTTTGATAAGATTTAATTACTGTCAATAGGTAATCGGTGTATTTATCCAATGCTAATAAAGCCGATTTTTTATACTCTTCACGATCAACTTTTATTGCTATTATTTCAAACGAATCATTTTTATATGTTGTTTGATATTTATTTTTCAAACGCACTGCCCAATCAGGCAAATTATTGTCCTTTAAACTTACTATACCGGTATTTTTATATTCCTGGTAAATAGATTCATTAAAGAAATAGAGATTTGCGTTCATATATCCGCCCATCATTAATCCCGGCGAAACATCATATACTTTAGCTTCATCAGAATTCAATATTGTTTTTCCTCCTTCGTAAAAATTAATTAAGTTATTGTCATGGTCAGAAGAGCCTGCAATCTTAATAACTGAAATAATTGAATTGTTTGCAATTGATTGGCTTGTAAAACCCGACCCATTTTCTAAAACCTGCTCAAATTCCATGAAGTCAATGGTCAATCGCAAAACTGAAGGCGCCGCTTTTAACGGGTTCATCCATTTGCTCATTTTGGGTGATGGATTTTTGGGAAGTGAAATAATCGGTGCATTTTTTTGAGTATAAATTTTTGATTCACCTGTCCATACATCACTGAAATTTCGCTCAGTTATAGGTTGTGCACTAAATTCAGCATACATTTTTGAATTGACTATGTCTTCATAACTTAAAACACGTATTCCAAGTCCGGATAATTTTTCGGTAAACAGCGCATAAAATTCATCCGTAATTTCTTGAAATACGGAAGTATCAACGTCCAGCATAACAAACGCAGAATTTGAGGTTAAACCTGATAATTGATATTTGTAATCTGAAATGCCGGTGCTGAATTTAAGGGCTATGTAAGGTAGAAAGACGCCAATTTTTTCACCCTTTTCCCTAATAGCTTTTTCCGGTGTAGATGGATCGTATTGTTGTGTATAAAAAATTGAAATATATTTATTTGATTCTTCTATTGTCACTTGAGAGTGTGAAGCAAATGTGCTTGCCGTAATAATTGAAACAACCAGGAAAGGTTTAATGTAATTTCTCATCATAATTGTAATTATTAATTGGTTGCTAAACTGAATATGTTTGCTTTAACATAAAATAGTACAGATGTACCTATTAATAAGGTGAGAATCATTTCTCGCATTGAGAAATTCAATTTCAGCATATAAGGCAATTGACACAGTATTAGAATAAGAAGAATTATTGGCGGACAATTTAACAGCATGAGAACAAGCCAACACACGGACAATATTGCATAAAGTCAAGGCTCTTAAGCATATTTAAAAAGTTAAAACAGGATTACTTCGCTTTTTTAAAAAGTAAGCCACTCGATCAGGTATATCGGTGATATAAAGGAGATTGGATAGCGGCTTTTAAGATTTTGAAAGATATTGTAGAAACAGTATTTCCATTTCCTTCACGGATGTCCGGTAGGCAAACGTTGGGTTGATAATTGCGATCAATGTGTACTTAACATTTGATTTCTAAAGCATTTACACCAACCTTTCCATCCCAGGTAATTTCTTTACATTTGGGTAATAACTTTAAAAGGGGGGCCTGTTGTTTTTACAGAAGACTCCGGCCATAATTTCCCATTTAATACAGCAGCAAATGAAACAATGAAATCCGGGGCAATGTATATTTTTCTGTTGGTCATTGGTTTATTGAATTATGTGCCTGTGCAAAGCCAATCGAATCCCAACCCCAGCGATGTTATTGATGGGCTCCTGACTGATGAGATGAGCGCAGAGCATTTCCCGGGGTTATCGACGGTTATTGTAAAGGGCGATAGGATTGTATGGATGAATTCGTATGGCTATGCCGATATCGCCAATGCAATACCGGTGACGGATACGACGGCGTTTATGCTCGCTTCGGTATCCAAAGTGTTTACGGGCACTGCTGCAATGCAGATGGCGGAGGGCGGCGGCATTGACCTGGATGATTCAGTAAATCAATACCTCCCATGGACATTGCAAATACCCGGATTTCCAACAGATCCGGTTACCTTCCGGCAGCTCATGACGCATACATCATCCATCCGGGATAACTGGATTGCAATGAATGGGTATTACGGTTACCCCGATCCTGACATATCGTTGGCAGACTGTATGGAGCGCTATTTTTCCGCAAGCGGAAGCGATTACGACGCCACTGCCAATTTTTTCCCCAACTCACCCGGAAGTGTATATGCGTATAGCAATATGGCAACTGCATTAAACGGGTATTTAGTCGAACGCATCGGCGATATGCCATTTGACCAATACTGCGAAACACATATTTTCAATGTGTTGTGCATGGGCAATACATCGTGGTTTTTTGCCGACTTCGATTCAAATGACGTCGCCCGGCCGTATCGCTATGCGGGAGGTACATATATTCCATATGCGCATTACGGCTTTGCGGATTATCCGGATGGACAACTGAGAAGCAATGTCACCGATTTGGCAAACTTCATGATCGCTTACCTGAATGGAGGCACATTTGGATTCAATGTCCTCTTAACTCCAGCTTCTATCAATCAAATGTGGACACCGCAAATTCCCGAACTCAATCCCCAACAGGGTTTGAACTGGTACCGGGAGTACCTCGTGCACGACGGCGGCATTTCCTGGGTGTGGGGACACAGCGGCGGTTCGGAGGGCGTAACAACGGATATGTATTTGGATCCTGAAAATAAAATCGGGATATGTGTTTTAGCCAATGGCGAGGGCAGCGGACTGCAAATTTGCGATGCACTTTACAATTACGCATTAACGCTGGATGCCTCTTCCGGAGTTACACCCGGATGTATTACTACTTTGATAAGCGACGGATTGTATCCCGCAGCAAGCGCTAAGAAACTGATTAAAATAGTAGATGTTTTGGGTCGGGAAACGCAACCGGAGCCAAACAGAGTTTTACTTAAAATATACAGCGACGGGAGCGTAGAAAAGGTAATGATTATTCACTAATTGATTATTGTATCCCGCAAGTGATTAAAGTTCTTTTTTAATGTGCGGTTAAGGGTTTATTTTATATCCACAAAACGGTAAGCACATGCGACAAAATTTCTCTTCCGGAACAGCCTGGGAACAGGCGATATCGTATTCACGAGCCGTCCGGGTTGGCAATATCATTAAAGTTGCCGGTACAACTGCCACAGATACATCGGGAAATGTGGTGGGTAAAAATGATGTGTATTTGCAATGTATGTACGTCTTTTACAAGATTCAAAAGATTCTGGAGGAGGCGGGATGTGGGATGGACATGGTAGTCAGCATACGCATATTCATGACCGATATGCATCAATGGGAGTCGGCCGGCAGGGCACACCGCGAAGTATTTGCTGAAATAAAACCCGTTTTGACGATGGTGGGCGTCAATGCGCTGATTCATCCCGACCTGCTGGTGGAGATAGAAGCCGAGGCGATGGTGCATTATTGAGCGCCCGGCCTGATGAGATCCATAATTACCAAATCGTCACGTATCAAACGCAATTTGCCGCTTTCAAAGATGTACCGGAATTTGCCGCCGTTGAGCTGTTGCATATACGCTTGTTCTACGGTGCCCTCGCAGGCCATCAGGGTTGTGGCGAGCGTACTGTCAATGACAATTTCGGAATCGGTTATGGTTGCCGGCCCGTTATAGGTATTGCAGCCATTGTTACCCATCACCGCATTATGCGCTACATCAAAAATCAGAATGGGGTATTTCGATTGCTCTATATTTAAATCTGAGCTCAATAACTTTTGCAATTGCCATGGGCCGTTCAGCCTGTATTTTGGGGAAAGATACACCCCGCACCCCTCATAGATGACGCCGTCGTAATTGCAAATGGCACGGTACTCTTTTACCTCGCCCGACATATCGGTACAGGATTCAGCAATGAGTGCGACTTCGAATTTCTTCCCGCCGGATTCCGATATGTAAACCATTTGGTTTTCCCGCTGTACTGCCGGAGGCACTTCGATGAACAGGTCGGCGCCGCCTGCGACAATAAAATGCATTTTATTTTCAAAGTCAATTTCGAGATTCCAGGAAGGTGCGTTGCCGGTGGCGATTGCATCGATTCCCGCCACCCGTTTGGAAGCATAGGGATCGGCTTTTACACCGGGGGTTTCATTAACCAGATTTTTCCGGGAGCCGAGTTTCAGGTGATACATTTCTGCGGTGTTGCCTTCAATGCGGTTGCCATTGGAATTGAGCATGATAAGTTTGGCGCTGTCCACCAGGAATTCGGTGCTCTCGCCATGCTTTTGTTCAATGACGATGACCGAATCATTTTTGATGTACCATCGTCCGGATTCCAGATAGATGCTGTCGCTTTTTCCGGCATACATGCGCCGCTCGTGGTACAGGAAATTTTCCTGAAGTGTTAATTCGTACTCAATTTCCACGCAATCGGCGCAGGGCAACATGCCGTAATAAATGGCGGGTAGGTATAATTCCTGTGGCAGTTTGGGTTTGGTAGTGCACGTAATCAACAGGAGGGCGGAAAAACATACATACAAAATACCTCTCATAATTTGTTGAGTTTGGATTGACAATCGGTTTGAAACAATGTTGTGTCTCCCTGAAGTAAACGAAATGATTTGCGGTGAAATTCCGTAATGCCGAATTTTTCTATCGCCTTGCGGTGCATGACAGTGGGATATCCCTTGTTCTTATTCCACCCGTACATCGGCAGGTCGGCGTGCAGTTTTTCCATCATCCGGTCGCGGCAGGTTTTTGCAAGTACGGATGCAGCGGCTATAGACATGTAGGTAGCATCTCCCTTAACGATACACGTATGCCGTATTCCGGGATAGGCGGTAAAGCGATTGCCGTCAATCAGCAGTAATTCCGGTCGAATGGAAAGTTTGGCTATTGCTCTGTGCATGGCCATAAAACTTGCTTTTAAAATATTGTAGCGATCTATTTCACGGGGATCGCAACTGCCGATTGCCCAGGCAACGGACTCCTGCTTAATAACCCCCTCCAATAGATTGCGATTTGCCTCAGATAGTTGTTTTGAATCATTTAAAACAGGGTTGTTAAAGTTTTCCGGTAAAATAACGGCGGCAGCCACCACCGGGCCGGCGAGGCAACCTCTTCCCGCCTCATCACAGCCGGCTTCCACCCATGTATCCTGAAAGGTTAATTTTAACATGTGCTAACAATTGCTCACAATTATACTTCAGTTTAATCTGATATTTTTACTGAAAATATTTACAGCGTGTTAAGTGTACTCACCATTGACAGTTTAAATAAATATTACGGGCGGATTCATGCGGTAAATGCCTTATCGCTCAGCGTACCCAAGGGGGCCGTTTATGGCATATTGGGACCCAACGGCAGTGGTAAAACCACTACACTCGGCATTGTATTAGGCATAGTGCATGCCACCAACGGCAGTTATAACTGGTTTGGGCAGGGCGATGACGACGACAACCGCAAGCGCATCGGCGCATTGCTGGAACAACCTATTTTTTACCCGTATTTATCCGGGGAACAAAATTTAAAACTGGCGGCAAGAATAAAGGGAGCGCCGGAAGCGGATATTGCACGGGTATTGAACCTGGTGGAGCTCGAAACCCGGAAACGCAGTTCGGCGAAGACCTATTCACTCGGCATGAAGCAGCGCCTCGCTATCGCAAGCGCCATGCTGGGCGACCCGGAGGTTTTGGTGCTGGATGAGCCTACCAACGGACTGGACCCCCAGGGCATTGCGGAGATGCGCTCGCTGATACAAAAAATTGCCGCATCGGGCAAGACCATTATCCTCGCCAGCCATTTGCTTGACGAAGTAGAAAAAGTGTGCAGCCATGTAGCCGTTGTAAAAAATGGCGTACTGCTCGCCGAGGGTAGCGTAAGTGAAATAGTGCACAATGCCGCTCAAATTGAAATCGCCGGCAGCGATATGGAACGCATCGCCTCCCTGCTCAAGGGATTTGCCGGCGTACAGGATGTTACACGCCAGGGCGAACTGTGGCTGGCGACGCTCAGCGAAGAATGTGCCCCCGCTACTATAAATACGCACCTGGTGAATGCGGGTATTGCCGTGCATCATTTTGCGCAGCGCAAAAAGCGCCTCGAAGAACAGTTTTTAGAATTAACAGCCGATAAATTATGATGCGTTTACTTCAGATTGAGTTTATGAAATTATGGCCTTACAGGTCGTTCAGGGTTTTGTTTATCGTGTACATTTTACTGCAGTTGGGCTTCCTAATGACAGGGCGCAGTGTAATAAATGTGGACGATAGCGAAGTGGATTCCGTTTTTAATGTGCTGGCATTTCCCAATATCTGGAATTACTACTTATACTTCGCCGGAATATTTAATATTATTCTCGGTATCCTGGTAATTTTTATTACCACCAACGAATATGCGTATAAGACCATTCGACAAAATGTAATCGACGGGTTGAGCCGCAATGAAGTGGTGGCGGGAAAGATACTGTTGATCCTGGTGTTCGCCGTTTTCTCTACGCTTTTAGTGTTTACCGGCGCTGTGGTTGCAGGTTTAAATTACACCGACAATGCCGGTCTGCAGGACGCCTTTGAGCGCAGCAGTTTGATAATTGCCTACTTCGTACAGTGCGTGTGCCTGCTGTCGCTGGCGTTTTTGTTCGGCACCCTGTTTAAACGCTCCGGTGTGGCGACGCTGTTATTCCTGGTATTTATTTTTCCCCTGGATGTCATTCTCAACAAAGCGATTTTAAGAGACTGCTGTAATGCATATTTGCCGGTGAGCAATATGTTTGTGAAGTTGATTCAATCGCCTTACGTGCTCATTCGAAGCATGGGAGAAGATGCGCAGGTTGCCCCCGCCGTATTGCCAATAGCGGTTGGACTGTGTTACATCCTGTTATTTTTTATACTCAACTGGTTTGTAACGAAACGCCGGGACTTATAACCGCTGCTCGGCTGTGATGAAACGGGTGTACCGTTGGGAGGGGTTTTATATTGTGTCCAGTTCGCGGAGCAACCATGCCTTATTTGCAATAAGCGCATTCTTCTGTATCTCGGAGCTGAGTTTCTGCAATGCGCCCTGCACTTTTTCTTCCGGCAGATAGGCGCTCTCGTATTTTAAGCGGTATAGTTTTAAGGTGTAGTTGAACAAGTTTTTATATAATTGTTTTTGGCTTTTGCTCAGCAATTTCTCGCGGATCAAATAAATTTTTACCGTATCCTTCAGTGAGTGAATCGCCTCGTAAGCCTCCTGTTCAAAATAAATTTTTAACAGGATACATTTGGCGTCCAGGTAGTAGTTGGGATCGGTGAAATGCACTTTGGTAAGCAATTGCATGGCACGTTTGTACTGGCCGCTTTCGTAATGCAATACGGCCAGGTTGTACTGATAAGCGTTATCTCTTACGGCTTCGGGCAGCTTGATATACCAGTCGTGAATAAATTGTTCCGTTTCTGCAAATTCCCTTAATCGCAGGCCGGTTGTAACTATGTTTTTATAAGTCCACTGCGAAAGCGTGTTGTTGTCGGTAATCAGGTTTTTTCCAATCATCAACCGGAATAAATTAAATAACTCACGCAGAAATTCTTCCCTGCCTTCGTTGATGCGTTTAACGCAGTAGTTCTGTACATAGGCGCATATCTCCCGGGCATTATTGCCGGACAAATCATCCATATGTGCAATTAATTTTTCGGGAAATCCAATGTACCAATTGTCATCAGTCGGATTGTTGAGCCATCGAAAAATGGAGTAATACAAAAAGACGGTTGGATTGCTTTGAAGGTCTTCCTCAAATTGACGAAGTACCGTTTTAAACTTCACCAGTTCGCGGTTGTCAAAGTCGAGCGAAAGAATATTGTTTCGGTTGAGCAGCTCGCACCAGGTGCGCAATTGCTGTTGTAAAAAATGTGCCGTAAAATTTTTCTGGCTCGCCACCAAATCGGCGTTATTGTTTTTGCGGGTTTGCTGGAAGTGATACTGATCGTACAGTTTATACAATTGGTATTTGCCGAAGGCATCTTGTATTTGCTGTTTTTCTTTTTTGCGCAGGTAGGCTTTGGTAACGGAAGGCGCACTGATATTGAGGATGCCGTTTACTTCTGCGGCGTGTTTTAAATCTTCGGCCTGTTCAATTGCTTCGATGCGCAGAAACCGCTCGAGCAGCTTATACAAATCGCTCAGCACATTATTTAATGGCAGCGGCGCATAGCCGGCCTTGTGGAATACAGCCGTATACGCCTTCGCCGGATCCCAGTCGTCTTCGTTTTGCAAGCCGTCGATATACTTGTGTACAGCCAACAGCTTGGTTCGGGTATTGAAGTATGGGCTGCGCACGAATTTGTCAAACCGCCGGCGCCCGGACGGGGATAGGGAGTGTATGGCGCTAATGACTTTTGGAATTGCCAATCTATAAATTTTAAAATGAAATGAATGTAAAAAATTGACTATGAATTATCTAACTAAAATAAGGTAAAAAAAATAGTTTACAATTATACTAATAAGTAGTGGAATTTGATAGTGATAAGGCCGAAATTTGTCTGCATTAATTACATTTGAATATGCGACAGGCATTCTACTCAATTTTAACGGCATGTGGGGTGATGGTTTACTCCACAGCTATGTCCCAGTGGTCATATGTCAATACATTGCCGGGCATCAACACCACCGCCAACGAGATATATGAAGACGCATCGGGCAACATCCTTACTGCCGGCGGTAATTTTGATTGGCCGCTGTCGGGCTCCGGCCCGGTGCGGGTTACCAAGCACGACGCTTCTGGGAATTTGATTTGGGAAGCGGAGATTGAAAGCCCGGGAGCAGAAATCGGCGAAATAACTGCGGGCGGAATCGACGGTACCGAAGACGGATATGTCGTCTTTTGCGGCGGGTTCGAAAGGCCTTTAATCGTAAAACTGGATTTTGACGGCAATATTATTTGGACCAGCGAGAGCTGGAGCGCCGGGGTAACCCTCGGCGTTTGCCCGCAACCAACGGGTTATGTCCAGTCTGACGGCACTATTGTATTGGCGAGTTTTGACTCATCGGTGCCCACCCAGTTTGTCGTGTTCTTAGTCAACCCGGATGGCACGCTGATCAGCCAGGTAAATCATGCACTCGTTGTGGATTCGAATATGGTAATCTCGGGATACGACCTCGTGGAATCGGCTGCGGACGACGGCTTTGCCGTATGTGGCGGCGCCTTACAGGACGGCGCCACCTGGATGCCCTATATATGGAAATTCGATGCCGACGCCTCACAACAATGGCTGGAACTATACCCCTCATTAACGGTAATGGAAGCCTATGGCATTTGCAATACGGCCGATGGCGGCTTTGCCATTTCCTGTTACGACTTCTTTGGAGGGCTGACCGGTGTGGTGAAGACCGGCTCCGGCGGTGCGGAAGAATGGTC
This sequence comes from uncultured Chitinophagales bacterium, assembly GCA_964492065.1. Taxonomy (GTDB): domain Bacteria; phylum Bacteroidota; class Bacteroidia; order Chitinophagales; family BACL12; genus JADKAC01. Next base: position 86,699 of record CAZBHH010000004.1, read on the forward strand.
GAATACTTACAGCGTCACCTCGCCCGACTACGTAGCATATGCCTATGATATTGCCCAACGCACCGACGGCACTTTCGTGATGGCCCATGTAAACCTGGATACGTATTTCATATATTCAGGTACTGCCGAGATCGTTTTTATCGACGGCGATGGCAATGAGACCGATCGCAAAGAAGTGGCAGCATCCGTGAGTAACTGGATTTACAGTATTATCGGCACCGCAGATGGCGGCTTTGCATTTTGCGGTAAATTCAGGACAACAGATGTGATGGCGCCCGAGTACGATCAACATTTTTTTGTACAGAAATCGAGCGCCGCCGGCGACTTGCCTGACTGCATTTACAACTGTGTTTGGCCCGGCGATGCCAATACCGACGGAATTGCCAATACCGACGACATTCTTACACTCGGCGTACTATACGGTATTTCCGGAGCCGCCAGGGAAGACTCTTCCATCGGTTGGTACGCACATGCATGTGATACATGGGTAGATCCCATGGCCGGCGGGGATGAGCATAAATATGCAGACTGTAACGGCGATGGCATTGTCAGTAACGACGACACAACTGCTGTCAGTGTCAATTACAGCCTGGAACACCCCGTGTTTGTGTTGAAGACCTCGGAAGGCGAAATTCCCTTATTTATCGAAGTGCCAGAAACCGAATTGCCCCTGGGGCCAAACAGCCTGCCGGTAGTTTTGGGCGATGCCGCCAGTTTCCCGGAAGCGATTTACGGACTGCGTTTTACCATTACCTACGCAAGTGAAAATATTGAACCGGCGAGTGTGAGTTTCGGATTTACCGACTCCTGGCTGGGAAGCGCCGACGAATTAATTCAATTCAGGAAAAATAATGCGGGCGAAAAGAAACTGGATGTAGCCATTGTGCGCAACGACCAAACCAATGTATCGGGAAGCGGCACGATAGGCACTTTAAATTTTGTGGTAATCGACAATATAGCCGGTATTGTTCAGTCCGGCAGTGCGACATTTACCATCTCCGATGTGCGTGCTATCGATGCAAATTGGAATGAGATTGCAGTAGAGGGCAGCAATGCAGTTGTTGAAACAGAAGAGACAACATCGCTGGAAACCATTACCTCAAAAGGTTTTCGCCTGTTTCCAAACCCCGCTGCGGGCAATGTGGTTTCACTGCAGGGCGATTTGCACAATTTGGAATACATCGCCATAACAGATATTTCGGGTAAAACGATTTTGCAATTGAAGGCTGCGGAAATCGAAAACGGCATTATACCCATAACCGACCTGCCAGCGGGCGCCTATTTAGTTGAAATAATAAGCAATCGCAACAGTATTAGCCAAAAATTAATCCGCCAATAATATTCCGGTGGTTACAGAGAGAAAGGTCATGGTAACACATGGCCTTTTTTATCTTGCCCCGGAATACTAGCCTGGGCTATTTGGGGAAAATGGCGTCCATGCAGTAAAATGCGACATTGCTCTTAGTATCACTCAAACCATCCAAAACATGCAATTATCTATTTCTTAAATAAAAATATCAATATAAATATTTATAAATCAATATTTTAATAATTTTAGATAACTAACATTATCCATATAAAAGCAAATTATTGTACTTTTTTTAGAGCAAAGGAAGTTTCAGCTTTGTACCTGAATAGTTCTCTCTGTAACGCTTTAAAAATATTACTATGAAAAATGTTATTTACTCACTCCTGTTACTCACAGCGGCAGTTGTTGCCACGGATGTGAGTGCACAAGGCTGGGGCTATGCCCGCTACGGTAATTGGGCGGCAGATGTGGCGGAAGCATCCGATGGAAGTGTATTTGCCGTTGGGCTCAGTCATGATTCAGCCGATTTGGTATATTACGATAGTTATGTGGTAAAACTCGGCAGCGACGGCACACTCATTTGGGGAAACAACGGCGAAGGCCTTCTATACGATTATTTTTCCGGCGAAAAGGTGCTTCCCTCCGATGATGGCGGTTGTATTGTCTATTGCAGTGTTGATCTTGGCCAACCCGGTTATTACAAATTAGATTCGATGGGCAATATAGAATGGCAGTCCGATTTTACCACCGGCTTCACCTATTTGTATTACGGCACAGCGGTGCAGCTCAGCGACGGCCGATTTGTATCCGTCGGGTTAGCTGAAGACCTGATGTATTACATTACAGTGGTAAATTCGGATGGTACCTACCTGGATACCTATTCAATTGCGGCAGATACTTCCGGGGGATGGGGATTTTCGTATTGGGATTATAAGGAGACCGGTTTGGCGGCAACAGCGGATGGTGGATTCGCCTTTTCCTGCGGCAAGGAGGGATACAGGACGATACACAAATTTGACAGCGAGATGAACCTGGAATGGACTCAGAATTATCCGCATGCGGCGGATTTCTGGGAGTATGGCCCCTATAAAAACGAGTTGCGGATAGCCGAGGATGGCGGTTACTTACTTTCCGGTTCAGGCTTATCCAATTTGACGGGTATATACTCTGGCAGCCTGAGAAAGACAGATGCTGACGGCAATCTGGAATGGCTGCAATTTTACAATCATGGAGCCGATTGGGAGGAAGGAGCGCATGTAGTACAATTAGATGCAGATACTTATGTGGTGTGGACTCAGGATGCGGGTGAAAGCAGTACGTATGGCTGGGTGCTGGATGCCGACGGCAATCAGGTAGATTCCATTTTCATACCTATTATAAGCTGTACCTGGGGATTTAGTGAAACAGGATTGGAGATTTGGGATGTAGAAAAGTCAATCGATGGCGGGTATATCCTGGCCGGCCGTCAATACCTGGAGGACTGTGATCAGCGCTATACCGTAATTAAATCCAATGCCGACGGTACGTTCCCGGATTGCCTGTTCAATTGTGTATGGCCGGGCGATGCCAATAACGACGGGTATGCGGATGCTTCCGATTTATTTGAGATTGGGATTAACTACGGAGCCGAAGGTTTCACCAGGGAAGATACCGCAATTGACTGGAGCGGCAAGCTCAGCCGGGCATGGATGGAGGAAGACACGCTGTACTGGTATGTGCTCAACGATTTGAAATACACCGATTGCAATGGCGATGGTGTTATCGACGATGATGATACGACGGCTGTTGTCAATAATCTGGGTTTAGATCATCCTTTAAATCCACTGCGCACGGCCGCCGGAGAGGTGGAGCTCTACTTTGATCCCGATTTTGAAGAACTCGCCGTGGGGGTAAATCACATTCCGATTTTCCTGGGTGATCCCGTAAATACGGTAGATGAAATTTACGGCATCCGGTTCACCATTACCGCTACCGGCGAATCGGTATTGGGCGAAAGCTTAAAAGTTGTGTTTGACGATTCATGGCTCGCTTCCTCTGCCGAGCGTTTGGCGATCAGCAAAACCGTTGCGGGCGAAAAAATTGTCATCTCGGGTATCGTGCGCAAGGACAGAAATAATACCGGTGGCAACGGACAGATCGCCACATTGGATGTCGTAGTCATTGATAATATTTCGGGAGGGGCAATGACCGATGAGGTGGACTTTCAGTTCAGCGATGTACAGGCGATAAAATTAAACAGGGATGCAGTGAACGTCACTGCAACGGGCATCACTTTTCCTGTAGCAGAATCCACACAGGTTACAGAGATGCAGGCTGCGGGAATACGGGTGTATCCAAATCCCGCCGCTCATAATACCCTTTACGTTGATGCATCTGCCAGGATAATATTAGCCGAACTGACAGATATTACCGGCAAGGTAGTAATACAATTGTACGATTTGTCGAAAGGGACAAATAGCTTGGATATTTCTGCCCTTAGCCCCGGTCAGTATATTTTGAAAATTGCCACTGCAGACCACGTGGTAAATCAGTCCATCGTGATAGAATAACCATTTTTTTTTGTTAGTTAATAAGCCGCATCACTCCTCGTTGCGGCTTTTTTCTTTGTGGAGCATGCCGGCTGAGGCAATGCGGAATTCAGAACAAGATTTACTGAAAGCGCCTGTCGAATTAGGGTTTCAGACGTCCGTAATACCTGGGGAAGGGAATACTTTCCCTGATGTGTTGAATACCGGTTAACCACATCACCATGCGTTCTAATCCCAATCCAAATCCGGAGTGCGGCACCGAGCCGAATCTGCGCAGGTCGAGATACCATTCGAACACCTCCATCGGCAGCCCTTCGTGTACGATGCGCTCTTTTAAGAACTGCAGGTTGTCCTCACGCTCTGCGCCGCCGACGATTTCACCGTAGCCTTCCGGCGCTAAAACGTCCACACCTCGCACGTATTTTTCGTCTTTCGGATCTCGCTTCATATAAAATGCCTTCACCTGGGCAGGCCAGTTGTACACCATAACCGGGCAGTCGAACAGCCTTGTCAGCACTGTTTCATCGCTGCCGCCGAGATCGCCACCCCATTTAAAATTCCTGGCGCTCTCCAGCCATTGCGGAATGTTGCCGAGTTTTTCGTCTATATCTTTAATCGCATTTTTCATCGTATCAATTTTATTCTGGTTAAAATTGATCTCGCCTTTTTTCATATTACCCGCTGCGATTTTTTGTTCCCGCATTGCAATTTCGGCTTCCATTTCCGATTTCTCCCCTTGCAATTTTGTCATATCCGCTTCCAGCGTCTTAATGCTGTTGCGGCCATCCACATCTTTTTCACCGCGAATAATTTGAATAGCATCGTCGTAGTGAATTCTCGGGAAGGTCATATTCACTGCATTTTGCAGCATCGTTGTATCCCGTTCCAGGATTTCCAGTTCAGCTTTGCAATGCGTTATAACATCGTTTACCACATATTTTAAGAAGGCCTCTATCAGATCCATATTCATGTCCAGGTCGTAAAAGGCCATTTCCGGTTCAATCATCCAGAACTCGGAGAGGTGCCGGCGTGTCTTTGATTTCTCGGCACGGAAAGTGGGCCCGAACGTATAGATTTTGCCGTGAGCCATTGCCAGCGCTTCGCCGTATAACTGGCCGGATTGGGAAAGATAGGCGGGCTGGCCGAAAAAATCGGTTTCAAATAATGTCGTAGTGCCTTCAACGGCATTGCCGGTAAATATTGGGGCGTCCAACTGCAAAAAATCGTGCTGCTGGAAAAAGCTGTGTATCGCCCAAATAATGCGATTGCGCACCCGCATTATTGCCCATTGCTTTTTGGAGCGCAGCCACAAATGCCGGTTTTCACCCAGGAACTCAGGGCCGTGTTCCTTCTTGGCTATCGGATAGTCAGTGGCGTATTGCAATACCTGTAACCAGGAAACACTCAGCTCAAAACCGCCCAGTTGTTTTTCATCTTTTACAACGGTGCCCTTTACTATTACGGCGCTTTCCAGGGTGAGTTTTTTTGCCGCCTCAAACATTGCGGCATCTACGGTTTGTTCATCTACCACACATTGCATATATCCGCTGCCGTCTCGCAGAATAATAAATACCAGGCCTTTGCTATCACGTTTGTTGCTCACCCAACCCCGCAACTCCACTGCTTTTCCCTCTAAAGTGCCGATTTTGCCAATATATTGAAATGGTTCTGTTTGCATACGCTTACATTAAAATTTGAGCCGCAAAATTAAGCAACATCACACATCACTGCCAACCGTTATGTCAGTTGCATTTTTAAAAAGCGCTGTGATTTACGGGTTTGAGTATCATAACTTTTCTGCTTTCAGCTTCTCCCCTCTGTGTACGATGTATTGACAATTCCATACGCTCAATACATGTTAGAGATTTTACTAATATGCATTGTAATACAAAAAATATTTGAAAACAGGTATGCGTTTCATTATTGCCGGACTTGAGAAGTTATCCTAATTTTGAAGCGGTTAATATTATGTTACGACAAAAGCTCAGCCAGAAACTACTCCAGAAATTATCGCCGCAACAGATACAGTTGATGAAGCTGTTGCAGGTGCCGACGGATCAACTGGAGCAGCGCATAAAGGAGGAGCTGGAAATTAATCCCGCATTGGAAATTTCCACTGCCGAGAGCGATGAGCAACAGGAGGATATTTTCAGCAGCAAGGATGAAGAATCGGAATACGAAAAAGACGAATCGGAGAACAACGAAGAAATTGATCTGACAGACTATCTGGAAGATGACGATTACGCCGATTATAAAACCCGCGGCGACAGTTATGACGACGATGAGGAGAACAACCGCACCGTGCCGATACCGGTGTATGAGACTTTTCATGAAAATCTGATACGACAAGTCGGAATGGTAGATTGCGACGAACGGCAACAGGCGATAGCGAAACAAATAATCGGCTCTATCGATGATGATGGATATTTGCGCAGGGAGATCAGCGCTATAGTGGATGACCTCGCTTTCTCACAAAATATAATTACCACTGAAGAAGAGATACTGGAATTATTGGATGTAGTCCAGGGCTTTGACCCCGCCGGTGTCGGCGCAAGGGATTTGCGTGAGTGTTTATTATTGCAACTGGAGCGTAAAATTCATACGAAGAACGTGAAGTATGCGATTACCATAATCGAAGAGTACTTCGATGAGTTTACTAAGAAACACTACGACAAGTTAGCCCGCCAGATGAAATTAGAGGAGAGCGAATTGAAAGTGGTTTTGGATGAAATTTTAAAACTGAATCCCAAACCCGGCGGATCGGTGAAGGACAACAATACGTCGTTCAACCAGTTTATCATTCCCGATTTTACGATTATTAACAATACCGGTACTCTCGAACTGCGGCTGAATGCACGCAATGCACCCGACCTGCGCATCAGCCAGGACTTTAAAGAGATGATGCAGGATTATAAGGCGGGCGACAAGAAGGATAAAAAGCAAAGGGAAGCGGTGCAGTTTATCAAACAAAAACTGGATTCGGCCAAGTGGTTTATCGATGCCATTCGCCAGAGGCAGAACACCCTGTACAACACGATGTACCAGATAATGGAACACCAGTACGATTTCTTTTTAACGGGTGATGAAACCCGCTTGAAACCCATGATTTTAAAAGATATTGCAGAGGTTACCGGCCTGGATATTTCCACTGTCAGCAGGGTGGCCAACAGCAAGTATGTGAGTACCGAATTTGGGACATATGCATTGAAATTCTTTTTCAGCGAATCGCTTACCAATGAAGCGGGTGAAGAAGTCTCCACCCGGGAGGTGAAAAAAATCCTGGATGACCTGATCAACCTGGAGGATAAAAAGAATCCGTTGAGCGACCAGGAATTAACCGAGAAGCTGCATGAAAAGGGATATAATATTGCCCGGCGCACGGTTGCAAAATACCGGGAGCAACTGGATATCCCCGTTGCCCGGTTAAGGCGGGAATTGTAGTTAACACGGGCGGTTGTATAATTCCGACTGCGGGCTTGGCGCTTATGCGTACCTTTGCAGTACATGAGTTTAAAGCATATTTTCGGCCACAGTTTCTCCATCGTCTTTCAGCCACTGTTACTTCCCTTACTCGGCACTGTCTATATCATTCGGTCGAATCCTTTCACCTTCCCCGACCCCTATGAAAATTATATGTTGATACTGCGTGTGGCGTTGCTCACTTTTTTTTTCCCGGCACTGGTAGTGCTTCTGATGAGCGCACTGAAATTTGTGCAGGGTATAAATCTCCGCAACCGGCAGGACCGCATCATTCCCTATATTGCCACGCTCGCACTGTATATCTGGGCTTTTTACGTGTTCTATAAAGAGGGCTTCAACGGCATCATCACGTTTATGTTATTGGGCTCCACCATCTCCATCGTACTCGCTTTTTTAATGAACCTGCTGGTGATGAAAATCAGTATGCATACGACGGGAGTGGGCGGCATGATAGCCTTTTTTCTGCTGTTGTTGCCCTATACGAACTTCAATGCGCTGTACCCGTTTTTAATAGTCATTGTGATCGCCGGCCTGGTCGGTTCTGCCCGCCTAGCGCTGAATGCGCATACCCCCCGCGAAATTTATTTCGGATATCTCATCGGGTTTTTCAGCTTTATGCTGACCAATCTCGTATTTAAAATGTGAAACTCCCGGGTTTTATATTTCACATTTTGGGCTGAATGCGTGATGGAGGGATACGAAGTATATTATAATACAAACGCACGCTGCAAATTTATTGCAGGTGCGTCTGCATATCAACCCATTGTTTTATGTATGGACCTTTCACGTTAATTACAAATGCGTGCCGCAATCTCAAAAAACTGCATCGCCCACCTCCCGAGTTCAATTTTATTAATGCGGGTTTAATCCAGTTTGAAATGTATCGGAAGAGTATAGCGCACTTTCACCTTGCTATTACCCTGAATGCCGGCTTTCCAGGTGGGCATTAATCCGATTACCCGCAGCACCTCCTCATTGCATCCGCCGCCGATACCCCTGATAATTGTCGCATCGCTGATCGTTCCGTCCTCATTTATTATAAAGCGCACGTAAACGGTACCCTCTATTCCCGCCTCACGGGCAAATGCGGGATATACAATCGCATTGGCCAACCATACGTACAGCGCCGAAAATCCACCGGGAAACTCGGGGGCTATTTCTACTACTTCGTAGAATTCCTTGTTGGGATTTTCTTCAGTATTATTTAATATGACGGGATTTTGTACCGGCTTGATATCTGTGGCCTGGATATTAAATTTATCCAGCGTCATTTTTGTATTTGCAACTTCAATTACCTGCGAATTTATTTCTGCCCTCTCTGTAGAGGAAGTTTGCACCTGCGGTTTTGGTGTGGGCGCAATGGATTTTATTTCTTCGGTATGAATTTCCACCTGGAAAAAATCGGCGAAGTCTGCAGATTGAATTTCCGGTCTTGCATATGGCCCGGCTGCAATTTTCCAGTTGAGAGCATATAATGCGAGTAACAGGGCGCACAGTATTCCAAACATGAAGAATATTGTAGTGTGTTTAAACGGATTGAATGCGGTCTTCGTTTGCATGGCTTTAGAATTTTATATTGGAGTGATGCGTAAACCCTTTTATTCCATAAATGGAAATCCTGCCATTTGCGTATTTATAATGCAACGAGGGGAGGCAGCGGATTTTACCGCCGCAGATTAGTTAAATACCGGTTACGCCGGAGGCCAATGCCCAGCCCTGGTTGCCATCGGGCATTTCAATTTTATACCAGCCGTTTTGCATCCCGAGAAGGCGCAGTTTCAGACCTTCGTGTAACATCACCAGGTTGGTGCTGTTTTCACTGGGTTCGCTTTTGATAACCAGGCTCGGTTGTACGATTATGCCGTAATGATAATTCCGGTCGTACATCGCCTTTGAAAATGTACTGCTGATGGAAATAATGAAGAGCAATAAGCAGATTCCAAACATGAAAAATCCGGCTTTGCGGAGCGTTATTTTTTTGCTTATCCTGAACAGGGCAAATCCCGCTACCGACAGCCAGATGCTGATAATGGAAATATATATCCATTGATGTGTTTGCAACACGTTTATCCAACCGTGCCACCAGCGAATGATGAACAACCGGTTGACTGGAATCAGTTTATCTTTAATGCGGAGATTGGCGAGTTCTAAATTGTAAATTGCGTCTTTGTCATGAGGGGTGAGTTGCAGGCAGCGCTCGTAATTCAGGATTGCCAGGCCTATCTGGTTTGATTTATAATACGCATTGCCCAGGTTGTAATACAAATCGGGTGAAGCGCCTTTCTCAGCAATCAGGCTTTCATAGATTTCAATTGCCTTATAATAGTTTTTGTTGTCGTATTGTGTTTTGGCGAGATTAACATCCAATGAGTCCTGTGCATGTGCACTGAGAATAAAAAACAGACAGGTTATAGCGGTTAGAATTCTCATGCCGGTAATTCATTTTCTATTTCAGTGATTAAAGCTACCGCCTTATCGTATTCTTCCTGCATGACAGCAGTGGATTGTACCGGTGCGAATAGTGCAATTTCACATCGGTTCATCAGTCCGAATAGTTCGTTGACTGCAGTTTCCGATATTTTCTTTTCCCGTAAAATTCCGCCGATGTTCTCCCTGGACAGGTCGCTCGTTGGGATATTAAATTTATCGGAAAGATAGCCCCACACCGCCCTGATAGTTTCATCGTAGAACGCTTTGCGGTTGTCTTGTGCGATAAATTGATTTGCCGCTTTCAACCGCTTCACTGCGACGGAGGTGGCTTTACGCTTGCGCATGCCCACAACATCTTTTTCCATTTCATTGCGCTTTGCCGTAAAGAAGAAAATAAAAATGCCAAGGAGTAGGGGTGCGGATAAACCGATATACGTAACAGGCGATTTCAATAGGGTATCACCGGAGACAAATTCCGGTGTTCCGGTTTTTAGATAGCGGATATCCTGCGCCAGCATTTCCACTTCTTCTTTGCTGACTCCGGTGCTTGTGTTGCCGCCGGTATATTGCGGGCCTGCCTCTACATCAACGGTATAGGCATCGGAGGCAATTGTCCGGTATTGGCGTTTGCCGGGGTCGAAATAACTCCATGTATGCGAGGGCAGGGTAAACGATCCGGGTGAACGGGGTATCAACAGATATTCATAAGTCTTAGATGTAGCCGTTTCCGAAATTTTGGGATCGTAGGTTTCCCAACCCGGCGGGAGATTTAGTTCCGGTGTCTGGAATAATGCGAGATTACCGTTGCCGGTTATTTTAATGCGGTAGGTGATGGGTTCGTCGGTTTTTGTTTTGGTGGTATTGATTTCGGTTTGCATATTGAAATTGCCGACGGCACCGTTAAAGCTAACAGGGGCATTTGGGGGCAATTCCTTTACATTTATTTTAATTGCATTGGAGATGATTTCAAAATTTTGGCGATCATAGGTAGAGGAGAACGGGTTATTGAAAAACTGATCCCAGGGGTCATTGCTGTTACTCTTCCGCTTTGTGCGCAATGCCACAACCGCATCCACGCCGAGCGGATCTATTTCCAGTGTACCGCCGATTTGGGGTGTGAGCTTTGTTATTTTAACTACCTGCACCAGGTAGGATTGGCCATTGATGTTTTCATAGCTGCCCTGGTTGTTCTGCACAGTTACCTCTACGGCATGAAATCCATTGAATTTAGGCACCAACGTTGCACCCGTGATACCATAATCGTAGATCTGCGAGTTGCGGTTGACATATAATTTATAGGTAACCGTAATCTCTTCGCCTTTATACACGGAAGTGGCATCTGCGCTTGCCTTGATAAACATGTTCTTTTGCAAATAGCTGCTTAAATCGTCTGCGTCGTTATCGCCGTTTGAATTATTATTGGTGATGGGGCGCTCGCTAACCTGGATGGTAACCGGTTGGGTGGTGTACGTATCTTTCCCCGATTGAATACTTGCCGGGCCTATTGTAAATGTACCGGCGGCTTTTGCCTGAAGCACATATCCGTAACTTATACTCTGCGATGTTTTACCGTTAATGGAGCTGAATGAGCTGCTTTGGTTAGGGCCGCCGAGTACATAGAAATCGCTGAATGCAGGCGCTTTGAAGTTTGAGACATTGCTTCCGTTGTGCAGTGTAAATGTCACTGTAAAGCGATCAGAAGTATTTACCTCGGTTCTGCTTACATTTATTTCAAAAGTGCTTTGCGCTGCGGAAAGCACGCTGATGCAGATACATGCGATTATTGTGCTCAGATGTTTCATTACCAGTCCTTTTCTACCTGAATAGGCGCAGATTGTGCCTTTTGTTGATTTACTTTATCCTGTGTTTTTTTATCCTGATTATTCAGCGTTTGCATAATCCGGTCCAGTTCTTCGGGTGAATACTTTTTGGGTTGCGGTTTTTGCTGTTCACGGTCTTTGTTTTGCTGATCCTGTTGCTGTTCCTGTTGATTCTTATCCTGTTGCTCCTTGTCTTGGTTTTCCTTTTCTTGTTGGTTTTGTTGCTGCTGCTGATTTTTATCTTGTTGCTCCTGGTCCTTCTTATCCTGGTTTTGTTGATTTTGCTGTTGTTGTTGTTGTTCCTGTTTTAGTTTGGAGAGTGCGTATGCCAGGTTGTACTTTGTTTCCATATCGTCGGGATTGCTTTTCAATGCATTCTTATACGCTTCCACGCTTTTTTCATAATCCTTCATCTGCATATATGCATTGCCCATATTGTGATATGCTTTAGCACGTATTCCCGGGTCGAGACTTGCCTTGGCAATTGCCTCGTATTGGTCCAGGCTTTCCTTATACTTTTGTTGCTCGTAATACGCATTGCCCAGGTTGTAGTTACCCGCAACGGATTCGGGATTTTCCGACAATGCCGATTTATATTCCTGTTCCGCCCCGGTGTAATTGTTATTCTCAAAGGCTTTATTGCCTTTTTCTATATAACTGTTTTCCTGTTGTGCCATACATGCACTACTCAGGGCAACGGCAAATATGAAACAAATATTACGCATGGTGCTCTCCTTTTTCAAAAATATAAAAATGTGAAATCCATTTTGAACCGCGGTCGCTGATAAAAAATTCCAATACTAAAAACGCAATGCCGATAGCGAGAAATAACTGGAAGTGATATGCATAATCCGTATATTCGAATTGGTTGGCCTCCTCTTTTTCCAGGGAGGCAATTTCTTTTTCAATTGCATTCAATGCGGTTTTTCCCTCTTCCAGGTTTACATAAATACCGTTGCCCTTGGTGGCCATTTCACGGAGCATGTCCTCATTCAACTTCGAGAGAATAATATTGCCTTGGGCATCTTTCTTAAATCCGGAAGCGGGGTTTCCCGCAAGTACCGGAATTGGTGCGCCGGCGGTAGAACCCACGCCTACGGTGATAATTTTTATATTTTCAGAGGCCAGCTTAGCGGCCATTTGCAATGCATCCGTATCGTGATTTTCTCCATCGCTGATGACGATAACCGCCTTGTTCTTTTTTTCGGTATCGCCCGAATCAGAACCGTTTTCGAATGTGGCTTGTGCATTTTCCAGGGCTGCGACAATATCGGTTCCCTGCACCTGTATCATATCGGTTGATACCGTATTCAGGTACATCAACGCTGCACGGCTGTCCACTGTCAACGGCATTTGTACAAATGATTTACCGGCAAATACCACGAGGGCAATTTTATTGCCGGCCAGTTTTTCAATTATTTGTGAAGCGAGAATTTTAGCACGTGTCAAGCGGTCGGGCTTCACATCTTCGGCGAGCATACTGCGGGATACATCGAAACAAATGACGATATTGCTGCTCTCGGCCTTTACTTTCTCACGCTTGCTGCCCATGCGGATATTTGCGAGGGCGATGATGAAAGAGATTAACGCCAGGCAGAGAAAGAAAAACTTCCATGTCTTGCGCTTTGCGGAATATCCGCTCATCATTTCCATGACCAGAGGTTTGTCGCCCAATGCTTGCAAAGATTTCCTGCGCCATCGCATCAGGAGATAATGCATTATCCACAGCAATGGAATTATGGCCAGCAGGTATAAATAGCGTATGTCTTCGAATTCCATCATGTCAGTGTGCGGAACAGTGTTTGTCTTAACAATATTTCAATAAATAAACAGGCAATGGCAAGCAGTGCGAACAGGTAGAATTGTTCTTCGTAGCGCTGTGTAATATTCACCTCGGTTTTCTGCCGCTCTATTTGATCGATTTCTTTATAAATCTCGGAGAGTTTTTCTTTGCTCGTCGCACGGAAATACAATCCACCGGTAATATCGGCAATTTCTTTTAATGAGGCTTCGTCAAATGAAATGCGGGGGTCCAATTCAAACATTACCCTGCCCGATTTATCGACAACAGGAATGGGCCGGTTAGTTTCAGAACCCACGCCGATTGTATATACGCGGATATTTAATTGTTTTGCCGCATAGGCGGCATCCTGTTGTGAAAATTCGCCGGCGGTGCGCACGCCATCGGTGAGCAGGATAATCACTTTGGTGCTCAATTGTGAGGTGTCCGCAAGGCGGTTTACAGCCATGAACAGACCGTCGCCGATAGCCGTGCCGTCTTCGAGTTGCCAGTTGTCAACCTGGTCGATTTGATTTTCCAGCATGAGGTGATCGAGAGTTATCGGGCATTGCGTGAATGATTCTCCGGCAAAAACCACCAGGCCGATGCGGTCATTCTTACGTGCCCTGACGAACTCTTTGGCGGCCTCTTTGGCGGCGGTCATGCGGTTGGGTTTGAAATCCACTGCGTACATACTGCTCGAAATATCCATAGCCATTACGATATCAATGCCTTCGGTAGTAATTTTCTTGTTGCTGAATTCCGATTGCGGTCTCGCCAGGGCAATTACTGCAAATACAAAACAGAGGATGCGCAATACGGGCAGTACTGCCATCCACCTGGTGCGGGGTGTTGCCAGGTTTGTTTTTACATTGTGAATGGTAGAAGCAGTAAATGCAACATATTTCCTTTTCCATTTGTACTGTGTTACAATGAAAACGGGTACCAGTGCCAGCAGCAGTAGAAACCAGGGGTCAGCAAAAGTGATATGTGCCAAATCTAAATTCATTGCACTTGTTCCATTACTTTTTCATTCTCCACTTTTGTCGCTTCCACAATGCGGTAAGCGTATTCCATACACTGCATATTTTCGTTTGCCAGCGGCTTTGACTTTGCAAATTTTGCGAGATCTCCGGTAGTGAGTATCACTTGCAACTGTCGCATTAAACTCTCGCTGAGGCCTGCCTGTGCTGCCTGTTCGAGAATGGCATCGGTAGTGGATTCCATCGTTTGCAGGTCAAAACGCAAATCCAGGTATTCGCGGAGTATTTCCGTTAATTCAGAGTAATAAGCTTTGGTCGCATCCTGTTGCCAGAGTTTTTTATTTTCCAATTCTTTTAACTTCTGTATCGAGTAGGCGTACAAAGTAACTAAAGTCGGCTTTTCTGTTTCCGGTTTTTTCTGTTTCCGTTTTTTAATATAGAAGTAAATGAGATATACCAGTAAAGCGAGGATAACGATTCCTCCCAAAATGTAATACAAAGTGTAATTGGGCACACTTACCGTCAAATTATCCTTAATGGGCATAATCGCCTTGGTAGTGTCAACCGGTATGGTCTGAACTGTCAGCCGGATGCTATCGGTGTGTGCTGTGTATTGAGTTGTGTCGCCCTGCATTTTATACGTTACATACACGGGCCGAATTATAAATAGACCCGAGTCGTAAGCGGAAAACACAATCTGCTGATGGAGAGTATAGATATCGTTTTCTATGAGCGTGTCGATACCCGAAACGGAAATTACTTCCAGTTTGCCGCCGATTGTATCGGTAACGGGCCAGTTGAACGTATTGGTTACCGGAGATTGAACATGCAAGTTATAGCGGATGTAGTCGCCGATCAGGTAATTGCTGCTGTCCACGGAGGCGCTCAGCTTTACCTGCTGAGCCTGCACGGCAAATGAGCAGCAGAGCAACATCCAAATTGCGGTATATGAAAACCTCTTCAACATATATCTATCTTCTGTACATCCTCCTGCTGAAAAAATTATGGAGTTCGGTGATATAGGATTTCTCGCTGTTGATTTGCATTGTGTCGGCACCCGATTTCATAAAAGTGGTTTCAAAGTATTGGGTGTTTTTTTCAAAATAGTCGCGGTAATTATTGCGCACCCGTTTGCTTCCGGTATCCACCCGGAATTTTTCACCTGTTTCCGCATCCCGCATATAGACGATACCTACATCCGGCAATTCTTTTTCCCTGCGATCCCATATCTGAACGCCTATCATATCGTGTCGGCGGGCAGCGATACGCAGTGGTTTTTCGTAATCAGCGCACATGAAATCGCTAAAGAGGAAAGTAGTGCTGCGCTTTTTAATGATTCCCGAAAAGAACTCCAATGCCCTGGCGATATCGGTGCCTTTCCCCTGCGGCTTGTAGTCCAGCAGTTCGCTGATGATGCGCAAGATATGCGGTTTGCCTTTTTTGGGAGGGATAAACTTTTCAATTTTGTCGGTAAATAAAAGTACTCCCACTTTATCGTTATTATTTATGGCAGAGAAAGCGAGGACGGCGGCAATTTCGGTTATCAATTCATTTTTACTCTGTTTGATGGTTCCAAAGTAAGCCGAAGGGCTGAGATCTATCAGCAACATCACCGTCAGTTCCCGTTCTTCTTCAAACACTTTGACATAGGGTTGCTGCATGCGGGCCGTTACGTTCCAGTCAATATTGCGCACATCGTCGCCATAGGTATAAGAGCGCACCTCGCTGAACGACATACCACGCCCTTTGAATGCGCTGTGGTATTCACCTGAAAAAATGTGTTGAGATAAACCTTTTGTCTTGATCTCAACCAATCGCACTTTCTTCAGCAATGTCGCCTTATCCATGATTTTGGTTTATCCAGTCAAAACAGTGAAAATATTACGGCACTTCCACCACGTTCAATATTTCAGAAATTATCTCTTCAGATGTCAGGTTTTCAGCTTCCGCTTCATAGGTGAGGCCAATGCGGTGCCGCATTACATCGTGGCATACCGCACGCACATCTTCGGGTATCACATAACCCCGGCGTTTGATAAAGGCAAAGGCCTTGCTCGCCAAAGCCAGGTTGATGGATGCCCGCGGCGACCCGCCATAGGCAACCAGGTGTTTCAGTTTTGACAATTTATAATCCTCGGGTTTACGGCTTGCAAACACGATATCGAGAATGTAATTCTCGATTTTTTCATCCATATACACTTCACGCACCAGGTGCCTTGCCTTCAGAATTTCTTCGGGGCTCACCACTTGTTGAATAGCGGAACTGTCATTACTCACCTGTTGGCGGATAATGGCTTTTTCATCCTCTTTATTCGGATACGTAATTACAATTTTCAGCATAAATCTGTCCACCTGCGCTTCGGGTAACGGATAGGTGCCCTCTTGTTCAATCGGGTTTTGCGTCGCCAATACGAGGAAGGGTTCTTCCAGTTTATAGGTAGTTTCACCGATGGTAACCTGCCGCTCCTGCATCGCCTCCAATAGAGCGCTCTGCACTTTGGCGGGGGCCCGGTTAATTTCATCTGCCAGGATAAAGTTGGCAAAGATGGGGCCCTTGCGCACGGTGAAATTATTTTCCTTTTGATTAAATATCAATGTACCGATCAGGTCGGCGGGCAATAAGTCAGGTGTGAATTGCAGGCGGGCAAATTTTGCATGGATAGCGCTTGCCAGTGTTTTTATGGCCAGTGTTTTCGCCAGCCCCGGCACACCTTCCAGCAGGATATGGCCTTGTGCGAGCAGGCCGAGCAGCAATCGGTCGGTCATGTACTTCTGACCTATTATGGCCTTTGAAATCTCCATTCTGAGCAAATCGATAAAAGCGCTTTCCCGGTGTATGCGCTCATTCAATTCGTGAATATCCAATGATGCGGTTGTTTCCATTTAAAAATAGTATTTGAATGAACAATTAGAGGTGCAAAGTTAACGACACTGGCTATTATAAAGTTTAGCGGCCGGAGCAAAGGAATTAAACATTACAAGTTAAATATTGTTAACTTGAAGCCTTACAAAATATTTAAAACCGTATGGAAGAAATCGTAAGAGCATCGGCAGTCACTGCTGGAACCAGATATAAAACGAGCTGCACCAGCCGCTCGCATTCGATTATTGCAGATGAGCCGTTGGACAAAGACGGCGGGGACTTAGGTCCTGCGCCTTCCGAATTGTTGTGCATGAGCCTGGCGGCGTGTACCAGTATTACCCTGACGATGTATGCGCAGCGCAAACAGTGGGATATCGGAGCCGTACACGTAAATGTCACCATGGAGAAAGTGGATGATAAGACCGTTTTCCTGAAGGAGATTCGATTCGGGAAAGATCCGGGAGAAGAAGCGGTGAAACGGCTGATGCAGATCGCCGACAAATGCCCGGTTCATAAGACGCTCAGCAATGCCATCGAGATAAATTCCCACCACATCAGCCGCTGGGAATAACAAAGGTATTTGCCTTTTGCTCCACTCTTGCCTCCGCGGTACATTATCAATGAGATGCGGGGAAAGTAGTAGCGGGCAATTGTGTATATGTTGGGACAACACACATCATGCGGGATACTCAACAAAGTTATTCTCCGTTTCGAACAGGCGGATTTGCAATTCCAAATCCGGGGGCAGTTCGCCCTTTAAAATGTTGTAGATAACCATTGCAATATTTTCTGCCGTCGGATTTAATGCGCTGAATTCGGGGATATCCATGTTCAGGTTGCGGTGATCAAAACGGCTGACGATCTGCCGTTTTATGATGTCGCTCAATGTCTTCAGGTTTATAACGTAACCGGTGTCGGGATCTACCTCCCCGGTTACTTTCACTACGAGCGTGTAATTATGGCCGTGGTAATTCGGGTTGTTGCACACGCCGAACACCGCCTTGTTTCGCTCTGCGTCCCAGGCGGGATTGTGCAGGCGGTGTGCCGCATTAAACGTCGCTCTCCTGTAAACTGCTGTTTTCATAACCGGGTAACAAAGGTAATTGATGAAATGTTGTTTAAAATTCGGCTAAATTTGTCAACTTCGGAATTAAAAGGTAAAACAAAATTTACAATGGATATTCCAACGGGCTGTGCGGGGTGGAACCCGTGCGGGATTGGTATTGTAGTATGAAAACAGGAACATGCGCTTTGCAGATATAATAGGACAGGAACAAATAATAAGTGAACTGCGGCGGGCGGTTGCGGAAAACCGTGTGAGCCATGCGCAGTTGTTTCTGGGGCCGCAGGGTTGCGGTAACCTGGCTATGGCGCTTGCATTTGCCCAATATTTAAATTGCGAAGACAGGACATCGGGAGATTCCTGCGGCGTATGCAACTCGTGCCGTAAGTCGGAAAAATTTATTCATCCCGATATTCATTTTTCTTTTCCGTTTATTATTAAAGACAAAAAAGAAATCTGTTCGGACTGGCTGCCCGAATGGCGGTTGTTTTTGAAAAATGCGGTGTACGGAAATTATATCCGCTGGATTCAACAACTGGATGCGGAAAATAAACAGGGAAATATCAATGCAAAGGAATGTATGGATATTTTGCACAAACTCTCTTTTAAAAGTTTTGAATCCACGTTTAAAATTCTGATACTCTGGCTGCCGGAATTTTTGGAAAAGGAGGGCAACAGGTTGCTGAAGCTCATTGAAGAACCTCCCGGTAACACCGTGTTTCTGTTTGTGGCAAATGACCAGGATTTGATTATCAATACCATCCTTTCCCGGCTGCAGATAGTGAAATTTCCCCGCTTGCAGCATGAGGCCATTGCACATGCACTCGCCCGTCAATTCGACATTGCATACGACAGTGCGCTGCGCATTGCCGCCATGAGCGATGGGGATTACAACGAGGCGATGGAATTGATGGCGCTGCACGAAGGCGACCGCACACAACAGTTTCGCAATTGGCTGGTGCATTGTTCCAATAATGCGATGCATGATATACTGTTGTTTGAAGATGTATTTGCCAAATGGGGAAGAGAGCGGCAAAAGAGTTTTTTTCATTACGGGTTGCATATACTGCGTGAAGTAGTAGTATTGCAGGCAGGAGCCGGCGCAATCCGCCGGTTGCCGGAGGAGGAAGTTGCACTCGTTCAAATACTTGCAGAACATTATACCCAAACACAAATTACCTATATTGCAAACCTGCTGGACAAGGCAATTTATTTCGTAGAGCGCAATGCAAATCCCAAAATTTTGTTTACCTATCTTTCCGTAAGTATTGTGAAAATTGTTAAAACAAAACAAGCCGGCGAAGCAAAGCCTTTCTTTGCGGGCTGGGCGGTGTAAATTTGCAGAATTATGAGTTGTACAGGATGTTCGGTAGCGATTGGTAATGGGGCGCCCAAGGGATGTGGCAGTAAGGGAAATTGTATGACCGGCGGTTGTAACCGCCTGAATACGTTCGATTGGCTGGCAGATTTGCCCGTGCCTGTCGAACAGCGGTTTTGGGTACACGAGGTCAGTTTTAAAAACGGTTTGCGCAAGGGTTTTTTTAAAAATATCAATCACATCGACCTGATGACGGGCGATATGGTGGTGGTGAGTACCGACAACGGCAATGATGTCGGCAAGGTGAGCCTCAGCGGCGAGCTGGTGAAACTGCAAATCAAAAAGCGCAAAATGAAAATCACCGATGAATTTCTGCCGATACTGCGCATAGCCACGGGGAAAGACCTGGAGAAACTGCAGGAAGTGCGTTCAAAAGAAGGCGCCGTCATGTTGCGTGCGAGAGTAATTGCCCGCGAACTGAAGTTGGAGATGAAAATTGGCGAAGTGGAATTCCAGGCGGATAACCGGAAGGCAACGTTTTATTACACGGCGGATGAACGGGTGGATTTCCGGGAGTTGATAAAACTATTTGCCCAGGAGTTTAAGGTGAAGATTGATATGCGCCAGATCGGCGCCAGGCAGGAGGCGGGAAAAATTGGCGGCATAGGTTCCTGCGGCAGGGAATTGTGTTGCTCTACGTGGCTCACCGATTTTAAGTCGGTATCTACCGGCGCAGCCAGGTACCAGAATTTAGCGATCAACCAGGCTAAGCTGTCCGGGCAATGCGGCAGGTTGAAATGTTGCCTGAACTACGAGTTGGATACGTATATGGATGCATTGAAAGATTATCCCGATAATGCGGATTACCTCGATTCAAAAGCCGGCAGATATTATTTGGTGAAAACGGATATTTTCAAACAGCGGATGGTGTACGAATTGCAAGGTTCCGGCCTCCAGTATGCGTTGGCGCCACAGAAAGTCGCCGAACTGCTCGCCGAAATAAAAAGCGGGAAGATCCCCGAAAGCCTCGAACCGTTTAAGGAGTTCCGCGAGGCGGAAACAGAAGTGGAATTTGATAAAGTAATCGGTGAGATCTCGTTGAAGACCATTGAAAAATCGGAAAAGAAACGACACGATAAAAAGAGAAAAAATAAAAATCAGCAGAACCGAAACCTCCAAAATCAGCAGCAGGCAAATACAAGACACGTGCAATCGCCCGAGAAGCCGAATAAAAATAAGCCCAATTTCAATAAAAACAAACGGCGGAATAAGCGGAATAACAACAATAACCCCAACCAAAAGCCGGAGTAGCATTTATGCGTATCTATCTCATCGCCTGTTTAACCCTGTGGTTATTTTCCTGCGATACTTCGCGGGTGTACGATAAGAATTTGCAAATAGCCGAGAAAGGCTGGCATTACGATGAGCCCCTGACGTTTACCGTTAGCATACAGGATACCACTGAATCGTATAACCTGTTTATCAATGTGCGGCATACAGACATGTACGCATATAATAACCTGTTAATGCAGTTGCGCACCATATTCCCCGATAGCACTCAACAGAATGACAATCTCAATGTAGTCCTCTCCGAAAACAGCGGCAGGTGGACGGGAAGTTGCGTTGACAACGTGTGCTATAATTCCGTGTTAATCCGCCCGGCATTCACGTTTCCCCAATCGGGTACTTACACGTTTATTCTTACACAGGACATGCGAGTTAACCCCGTTACTGAAATTATGGATGTCGGGGTCAGGATCGAAAAGTTCGGCGTGGAATAATTGCAACGACCTGCATGTTGAACATGTATTCGCATTACAACTATTGCCTTCTCAGGTGGCGACAATCAGACACAGGAGAATTACGTTTCAAGTTCGATAACCATCGGGCAGTGGTCGCTGTGCATTGCCTCAGGCATGATGACTGCATTTTTTAACCGGGATTTTAGATTTTCACTAATGCCGATGTAGTCAATGCGCCATCCCTTATTATTTGCCCGGGCATTCGCACGGAAGCTCCACCAGGTGTATTGGTGGGGTTCTTTGTTTACAAGGCGCAATGTATCCACAAACCCCGATTCCCAAAATGTATCCAACCACGCTCGCTCTTCGGGAAGAAACCCCGATGAGTTTTTATTGCCCACCGGGTCGTGGATATCAATCGGTTTATTGGCAATATTATAATCGCCGCAGATAATTAATTTTTTGCGCTTCTTTTGAATCAGTTTCAGATAATCTAAAATAAAGTCGAGAAACGCATACTTGATCGATTGACGCACATCGCCTGTTGTCCCGGAGGGGAAATAAATACTGAAGACCGAAATATCCCCAAAGTCGGCACGAATTACCCGCCCCTCCTTATCGAAGTCGGGGTTGCCACATCCGTATTCGACGTGATCGGGTTGCTGTTTACAGAAAATAGCTACTCCGCTGTACCCCTTTTTTTCGGCACAGTGCAGAAATGCATAGTAGCCCAGGTCGTTAAAAATTGTTAAATCCAATTGGTCGGCATGTGCCTTGAGCTCCTGAACACATACTACATCCAGCCCCGTTGTTTCTAACCACTGTATCCAGCCTTTATCTAAGGCGCTGCGGATTCCGTTTACATTATAGGTGGCAATTTTCATTTTGATATCTTTATTATTTAATTACATAGTAACTTTGAGAATGCTCTGGCTCAAATTTCTGAGAAGTACAATACTACTGATTTTTCTCTCTGCAAGCGGGTTAATCATAGCGCAGGCAGATAAGCCCAATGTCATTATGATTATCAGCGATGACCTCAACGATTATATCGAAGTGCTGGGTGGACATCCGCAGGTATTGACACCCAATATCGACAGGCTCGCCCAAATGGGTACCACGTTTATCAATACGTATGCTTCCGCTCCCGGTTGTGGCCCCAGCAGGTGCAGTATGTTTTCGGGGAAAGACCTGGCCTATACCCAGGTATATAATAATGCCGACTACAATAATGCGTTCCGTGCAAATTTTACCGAAGAAAAAAATAATGCGGAGGTGTTTTCTTTTCCGGAAATATTGAAAGACAGCGGCGGGTATTACACTTACGCCATCAATAAAAACTTCCATCATCCCGATAAAAATGACTACGATAAATTTACCCATGATCCCTGTGAAAAAATATGGTCATGGAATCGCATGTCTAATTTTATCGATGATTCCTCACTGTTAAATATTCAGGAGTATTACAGTTTTGAGAACAACTATTTTAATTGGGGCGCCTTACCCAATGAAGAGGAACCGCATATGCAGGATTACAAGGCGACGGACACAGCCATTGCATTTATTAAGTCCGTTGCAGACGGTACGGCCGATATATGCGGCAGGCCATTTTACCTGGGGCTTGGATACACAAAACCGCATAGCGAATTGTATGTGCCGCGGAAGTATTATCCCGCATTCTTCCAAAATGAATTCTATTTTAACACCGATTCCGTTGCGCCCATCCTTTATAATAATCCTCCCGATGCCTTCCCATATAATGGCGTGGTGATGCCGCCTCAGCCAAACCCTGTTTGGGATGATTATTACCATTTGGGCCCCATCGGAACCATGATGGCCGATTTCGGCAACCTGGATGATTTTATCGAGGAGTACCTGTCGAACAAATTGTTTGATTCGGAGGAAATACGCAATCAGGCAGAAGAGAATTTCCGGGCATCGTATGTGGCATCCTATATAGCCGGTGTTCAGTTTGTCGATGCACAAATCGGCCGATTTCTAGATACGCTGATTGCCTATCCGGAAATTATGAATAACACTATTATTATTTTCATCAGCGATCACGGGTTTAGCCTGGGAGAAAAAAAACACTGGTCCAAATGGGCGCTTTGGGAAACGGATATCCGCTCGCCGATGATAATCGTTTATCCGGGAGTGAGCGGCAACCGCATTGTAAAAAAAGCCGTTTCTTACCTCGACCTCTTTCCGACTATTTTGTCATTAACGGAAACGGAAATTCCCAACTCGGCAAGCGGCGGCCTTTACCCCGACGGCGAAGATATCTCTGACCTGTTATTCAACAATGCACTGGATTACGAGTTGCCACAACTCACTTCCTATAAAAGAACCAATGGCAATGGTTCGTGCTATCCCATGTACTCCGTGCGCAACGAACGCTTTCATTTGATACGTTACCAAAATAACGATGACTACGCCAGCCCGCTGAATTGCGACCCCGACTCCCGGTTTTTCGAATTGGAATTTTATGATGTGGGTCTGAGGAGAGAAACGGATCCCAACGAATGGAATAACCTGGCTTCCGACAAACAATATGCGCCCATGATTCACTTCCTGTCGCAGTGGGTTCCCGACAGTATGTTTTATCTGACGCCAACTATGAAGATTTTTCCGCAATTTGCGGATTCTGTTTGTTACTATAGCCTGCTCGATACGGTTAACCTCAGTTGTACTTTTAACGATGCGGGAGGATTGCCGGTAGGCACACTTGCCCCCGGTCAGCAGATTATTTGGTTCGCCACATGGATGGACGATACGATTTATGGGCAGGACTGCATGTTGTCTTTGGGCGATATCAATGATACCATTTTCACGGATACCGAAAAAGATATTTTATATGCGGGTATTTGGGACAGCAGTTCGAATGCGCTGATTGCATTATCCGCCATTGATCTCTATGTTGGTACGGGCGAACAGCCGGAGTTGTCGTATTCGGTAGAACCCACCTATAACAACGGCGTGCAGATTTCGAATATTGAATTCAGCGGCAGTTTTAATCATATCATTTGGGATTTTGGAGACGGGTATATTTATACGGGTATAGAACCTCCTGTTCATAGGTATGCTGCGCCGGGCACTTATCTTATCACATCATCCCTGATTTACGGCAATGATTGTGTCGTATTGAAGCAAACCGAATTTACTACCGCGGATTACTCCGATTTAAATAATACGATGATAGTATTCCCCAATCCGGCCTCAGAGGGTTTACATATTACCATTTTCTCGGAAGCCACTAACGGCCGGTTGGACTTTTACGATGCCACCGGAAAGTATATTATGGGCTACAAATACAGGCAGCAGTTTGCCGGCGAGTACTATTTCGATATCTCGGCCTTTGCTAAAGGCCTGTATTTTGTAAGGATGGAAAATGAGTTCAATGTAATCACACGGCCATTCCTGAAACAATAAATTGCCTGTGAAAGCGCCGGGCTACCGCCAATGCCACGGGGCTTTTTCCCGCATATCACCCGGCGGCCGGCAGTGCGTTGCGGGGTATGTGTACAAAACAAGCCGCCTGCTTTTGCGTTGATTTTACAATGAACTGACTGCCCGTTCTGTGAATTTTGTGTGGATTACGGTATTTGTACTAATTTTGAAAGCTATAGCTGAATTGTTTATGAAGAGAACTCTACTAGCCATCATAATTGCGTTCACCTTGGTACAGGGGCGTGCACAGGACGTGCATTTTTCCCAGTTTGGCTCAGCGCCCTTATTGCTGAACCCGGCACTTACCGGTCTTTCCAATTGTACCTATCGCGGATCGCTGAACTACCGCAATCAATGGGCGAGCATTGTGGGGCCATCCTCTTACCAGACATATGCAGGGGCTTTCGATATCGGCTTATTCAGGGAAGCATTCAATTACAGTATGCTCGGTTTGGGTTTAATGGTTTTTAACGATGTTTCGGGCGATGGCGCATTGACCAACTTAACTGTGATGGGGTCGCTGGCATACCATCAGAATATGGGGGGCCGGGGAAACCATTATATCAGTTTTGGTATGCAGGGCGGTTTAGTGCAGAAGCGGGTAGATTTTAACAATCTCGTCTTCGAAAGTATGATTGGGCAAAACGGCGTGGACCCGAATTTACCCAGCGGTGAATACGGCGATGATAAATTGAGTTATTTCGACATGAATACCGGTGTAAACTGGCGCTCCCGGTTTACCAATGCGTTCTCATTGCAGCTTGGCGCCGCCTACCACCATCTCGGCGAGCCTTCCGAGAGTTTTTATAACCAACTGGACAATAAGATTAATGCGAGATATACTGCCTATGGCAGCCTGAAATTCGGATTTGATAAGTTGGTTATCATTCCCTCTGCCGTATGGATGCAGCAGGCAGAGCAAAGCAACCAGGCAATTGTGGCTGGGGCGACTTTCGGCATCCCGATGGAGAAGGGCTCTTCCTTTATTTATTTGGGCACGCATTACCGCTTTGACGATGCCATCATTCCGAGCCTGGGATTTGATTACAACAATGTGCAGTTTGGGATAAGCTACGATATTAATATCAGCGACCTCAGCGCAGTGAGTTCCTATAAAGGCGGCCTCGAACTATCGCTCATCTACACCGGTTGTTTGGTGCATACCAAGAAGTACACCATAGACTGTCCGCGGTTTATGTGATATCGGGTTTCCTGTACCGGTGCGGTGAATTGATAACCGGTTTTCGGAATTCCGCAATTGCCTGTGCTTATTTGCTGATCCAAAGGGCGGGATCCAGTAAAGTTGTCCCTTTCCAGATTTCGAGATGCACTTCCGTCTTACCTTCGTCGGCATTGGTATATGCCGTTCCGATCTTTTGTTTGGCGCTCACTTTAACTCCCGGTTCCACATTCACTGAAGCCAGGTTGGTATAGACCGTGTAATACTCACCGTGTTTTATGATTACGCCTTTTTGAAAGGAGGGACTGAAAATTACATTTAATACTTCGCCCTCGAACAATGCCCTGACGGATGCACCTTCAGTGGTACTGATATTAATACCGTTGTTTTCAACCGATACGTTTTTGAGTACCGGGTGTGCATGTGTCCCGAACCGCTCGGTGATGGTGCCCCGCTCAACAGGCCAGGGCAGCCTGCCTTTATTGCCTTCGAAATTCTTGGACACCAATGTCATTTCGGGAGTAAGGCCGCCCGATTCGGCGGCAGTGGTGGTAGTTTTTTTGTCCGTCTTTTTTTCGGCTGCCGCTTTTTTGGCTGCCTCTGTTGCAGCCCGCTCTTTTTCTTTTCTGATTTCTTCGGCGATGATACTTTGTATTTTTTTGTTTAATGCATCCGCATCTTTCTTCTTTTGTTTCAGTTGATCGGAGATTTTTTTCTCTTCTTTTTGCAATGACTTAACGGAATTGTCTTTTGCTTTTTTTTCATTGTCTAATTTTTGTTTCTGTTGTTTTTCATTCGCAAGTAAATCTTCCTTTTTTGACTTATCGGATTCCAATTGGCCGATGCGGGTCTTTAAAGCGGCCTGCACGGCTTTGATTGCCGCGGCCTGCTGTTTGCGGAATGCGGAGAATTCTTTGACATATTGAATCTGGTTTATCGCATCATTCACACTGCCGGATGCGAACAGGAAGTGCAGCGGCTCGTAGGTATTGTCATTTACATACGCATAGGTTATCATTTTAGCGTATTGGTTGCGCATGTTCTGTATGTCAGCCTCCATGGATTGTATTACTAAAGCGGTCTCCCGCATTTCCTTACTCACTGCATTCACCTGTAATGTGATATTGCCGATTATCTCCTGGCGGGAATTTATCTGGCTGTTCAACAGCTTTACTTCGTTGAGAGAATTTTGTTTTTTCTTTTTTGTCTGTTGCAACAATTGTTCGGTATCTTCAATTTCAGATTGCAATTTGGCGTATTTTTTTTCCAGCGACTTTTTATCCGTATTTTGAGAAAACACAGTACCGCAAACCAATAACATAAAACAGAGAAAGAAATTAATGTACCACTTCATACTTTGGATTTACCGTAAATGGAAAATCAATGGGCTCGTTCAAAGTTAGGCTGGTAAACTCCAGGTCTATCTCCATATTATCCACAGTGCTTACCTGCAGTTGTCTTAAATATGCAAATGCCTGCCCAGCTACTTTCCGATACCCGCTATTCTCCAATATCATAGAACGTGGATGCAACAAATCGTCAATTTGCATACGCATCACATGAAACGAAGGGTAAAGCCAAATCGTATTTTTTATTATGCCGTTGTTCGACCACAACACATATTTTTCATCATCCGGGGTGCCGGGGTAAATAGTGCCGTTGTATAAGACCAGGTTGCCGGCAATGAGGTCCTGCAACGTGGCGAAGTCCAGCGACATACCGACAATTTCTTCGATATAACTGAAAGTGTAAGGATAGTATTTTTGATTGAGGCGGTCGATGATTTTAACCGAATCAGGTGTAATAAGTACCCTGGCGCCTTCAATGCCCATCATGCGCAGGGATATGCCGATGAAAACATCTTTCTGCATATCGATGGATGCATTGACGGTGCGCACCTCTGCATCCGTTTGTACTTCCACTTTTGTTTTTGCCGAAAAGGTGTTGTATTGCAGTTGGGTTTGCAGCAGTTGCTGCTCTATTTCCTCCAGGGTAACTTCCTTGATTTTCCCGCCGGTGATTTGCGCAAAACGACAGGCGCTGAGTGTAAAGCACAGCGACAGGATGAGCAGCCATTTACTCATACAATTTGCGGTCTCTGATTTTATTGTCGATATGCGGCGAATTGCTTCCCAATGATTTGGATTTCTCCCAATATTCAACTGCTGCCTCGGCATTGCCCGTTTGATACAGCACATCGCCGTAGTGTTCGTTGATTACGGCGCTCGTCGTGCCGCCGTTTTGCAACGCCTTCTCCAGCCAGGCCTTCGCCTCATTGTATTTTTTTTGCTTGTACAACACCCAGGCGTAGGTGTCCTGCAGCGATGCATTGTTGGGAATCAGCTGATTGGCTTTTGCGGCCATTGCCGCGGCCTTCTCCAGTTTTTCATTGCGCAGAGACAGGTAGTACGCATAATTGTTGAGCGTGTAGGGGTTGTCGGGATCTGCTTCCAGGCTTTTGTCGTAGGCGTCATCAGATGCGGCATATTCTTTCAGCGTATTGTAGATATCGCCCATCCGCAGATAGGTTTCGCCGCGGAGTTTCATATTTCCCGAAGTAAGCGGAATGGCGTTTTTGTACGCTTTTAATGCGGCGTCGTAATTTTTCAGATTTTGATTTGCCACGCCGTTAAAGAAATGCGCCGTAGCCTGGTTGGGAAATAATTCCAAAGCCTGTCCGGTAACTGCTAATAAGGAATCATTCGCATTGGTTTCCGCATCGATATAGAACAGTTTTATCCAAACGTCAAACACATCGGGCCTCAGATTTGCCGATGAGCGATAATCTTTGCGGGCTTCCGCCTTATTGCCGGTATAGTACAGCAAATCGGCACGCATGGCATAGGATTTTGCCTCTCCGGGATGTGCCTCAACCATCAGTGTTGCGAGTTCCAGAATAAAGTCTTTCTCGGGGAATGCGGGTAAATCCACGGAGTCAATGTACGGCACCAGGAAAAATACCTTGCGGTCAATATTGCCGTCGGGATTGGAAAATGCAGTGCGCAGATCTTGCCTGTAAGCTTCCATATCGCCGGAGCGTCGGTCGTACTGCGCTTTTTTAAACAGCAAATCAGTGTTGTCCGGGTCCATTGCCAACAGCTTGTTGTAGGTTTCCTCGGCGAGATCCATTTTTTCAGCGCTCTCATAGACTTCGGTGAGCATACTTAAAAATGTAGGTTCGTCGGGATTGGCGGCAATCAGTTTTTGCAGCACATCAATAGCCTGGTCGATAAAGCCGTTGCGCATATAAAAGCGGTACTGTTCCATCAACAGGCTCATGTCAGGTCCGAATTGTTTCTCCGCCTCCAGCAGTACACGCATACTTTCTTTCACATTGCCGCTGCGTTCGTATGCATAAGACAATTCGAGATATCCATCGATGTTTTGGGGAAATCGGGCTACCTGTTTTTCAAACACCTCTGCCGCTTCAACAAATAAACCCTGGTACAACAGCGTTTCACCGTAAAGCACCAGGTAGTATTCGTTTGCCGGATTTAATGCGACGGCTTTCTTTGCAAGTTCACGTGCATCATCGAGGCGGGAATATTCAAAATATATTTTTGCCAGCTCGTACAAGGTAGCATCATTATCCGGATCGGTCTGTAATATTTCCTTGAACAGAAGTATTGCACCGTCATAATCTCCCAGTGCTTTAGCCTTACAGGCATCGATAAAGAGGCGCTCAATGGTAATTTCCTCCGTCTCCTCGCCAATGCCTTCCATTGCGCTGGTGTCCTCCCTTTGTTTTCCGGTATTGCCGTTTGCTTGTTTCGACAGGTTGCAGGCCGTAAATGCCAGGCACAGAAAAATCAGGATGGATGAGGAAATTTTTGTCAGCATATTTGAGTGGTGTAATCACCGATGCTCAAATCTTCAGCGCTTGCCTTCAGCGAAACATGGCTGCCAATCATGGAGTTGGTGATTATTTTATTTTGAATATCCGTAGATTGCTGAATAATTGAATTGGAGATTACAGCATTTTTTATCGTCGTACTGTCGCCAATAGAAACGTGCGGGCCTATAACGGAATTTTCGATGATGACATTGTTGCCGATAAAGCAGGGTTCAATAATATGGCTGTTGATGCTGCGCAATGAATTACTGATTAATTGTTCTGATTGTTTACTTAACTCCAGCACCCGCTGATTCGTATATACCGTAGCATCTTTATTGCCGCAATCCAGCCATTCGTCCACTTTGCCCGGCAGTAATTTATGGCCTTTTTTGCGCATGGCGTCCAATGCATTTGTCAGTTGATATTCGCCTTTGTCTTTAATATCATTATCGATGAGATACTGCATTTCCCGGCGCAGCGTATCGCCGTCCTTGATGTAATACACACCGATAATTGCGAGATCGGAGACAAATTCTTTCGGTTTTTCCACAAAATTGATGATATGGCCTTCTTCACCTAATTGAACGACGCCGAAGTTTTGCCAGGCATCCACCTGGTTTACCCAAATAACGCCGTCTTTCTCTTTATCTATTTTAAAATTTGTCTTGAACAGGGTGTCGGCAAATGCGATGATAATATGGCCGCTCACCGTATCGCCGGCGCATAAAATGGCATGCGCCGTGCCCAGGGGCTCTTCCTGGTAGCAGATTTTTCCTTTGGCGCCCACTTTAGCCGCAATGTCGAGGAGCATTTGTTCTACCGCAGGTCCAAAATGACCGACTACGAAGGCAATTTCTTCAATGGGTTCCTCGGTGGTCTGCGCTATGTCTTCCACTAATCGCTGTACAATAGGTTTACCTGCCACCGGGATCAAGGGTTTGGGAACCGTCAATGTATGGGGGCGCATCCTTTTACCCATACCCGCCATTGGTATTATAATCTTCATATTGCGCTATGCTGTTTAGCCGCAAAGATAGGAATTCAGTGGTGAAGGGTTACCGCCTGCCGGGTCGGGTTGCGGTAGTTTGCCAGGGGTACCGGTCGGCTGTCTGGCGCAGGGCGGATAAATAGATACGAAAAAAATTAGGAAACTAGTCGTGTCAATAAGGGTTGAGCTGTTCTTTTTTGCTTGCCTGTACCAATTAGGCTCATGTACCCGTGTGTCCAAACCCCCCTGCATTTCTGGTCGTTTCATTGAGTATGTCCACGGGAATCCATTCCACCCTTTCACATTTTGCCACAACGAGTTGAGCAATTTTATCGCCGTTATAAATCACGAAAGGCTCAGCCGACAGGTTGATGGCGATTACTTTTATTTCGCCGCGGTAGTCGGCATCGATAGTTCCGGGCGAGTTGAGCATGGTGATACCCGAATGAATGGCCAAACCGCTTCGCGGCCTTACCTGGGCTTCATATCCTACCGGTAATTCGATAAAAATGCCGGTGGGAATTAGCATGCGCTGCATGGGCTGCAGCGTTACGGGTGTTTCAATATTTGCCCTTAAATCCATTCCGGCCGCATGATCCGTGGCATAGGCGGGATCGGGATTACCGGAGCGGTTGATGATTTTTATGCGCATACATCTACTTGATTTTAAATTTTGTTACTCTTTAATTTATGAAGGTCCAGCCACCAGGCAAAACCAAAGAATACAGCAAAAAGAATTATGCGGAACAAAACCGCCAGGACCACCTGTTGATCGAACCAGTGCAGAAACCGTAAACCGAGCATACACAGCAATACGGAGGTGAAGATATACACCGCCAGTTTTCTCAGGTTATACGGCACATAGTAATGTTTCTGACCGATTATCCAACTCAATGCCACCATGCTGAAGTAACAACCCAGTGTAGCCCATGCGGCGCCGGCGTAGCCCATTGCCGGGATTAAGAAGTAATTCAGCGTGATGGTTATTGCGGCGCCGGCCAGAGGTATGACAGTGGCGAAGGCCGTTTTGTCGGTAAGTTTATACCATACACTCATATTGTAATACATACCCAAAAATAAATTTGCCAGCAGCAGAATGGGGACAATGAATAGGCCCGAGTGATAATTTTTACCGATAATTATTTTAAACACATCGGGGAACATACCGACGGCAAGGAAAATGAAACAACAAATAATTGTAAAGTACAACATGACGGCAGCGTATGTGCGAGGTGCATTTTTTTCGGTAGAAGAGGTAAAGAAAAACGGTTCTGCGCCGAGACGGAATGCCTGCACGGCCAGCGTCATAAAAATCGCCAGCTTGTAAACGGCGCTGTAAATGCCTACCTGTTGCAGGTTTTCTTCCATAGTTCCGGTGAGCCAGTACTTCAAAAGTATGCGATCCAGTGTTTCATTTACCATGCCTGCAAGGCCGATTATAATCAAAGGCAGTCCGTAGCGTATCATGTGTTTCCATAGTGAAACGCTGAAGTGCAGCTTAAAGAAAGCCGGGGTAAAAATCAGAAACGTAACAGCGCTTGCCACCAGGTTAGCATGAAACACATAGCTGATACCCATTGCGGGATTGTAAGTATATCCGAATGCACTGAACATGGAATTATTTCCCATGAGCGCCGGCCACAGGAAGAAGAAATTGAGCGCAATGTTTATTAATACGTTGGTGAGTTTCACGGTAAAGTATTTCCAGGGCTTATTTTCGAGCCGCAATCTCGCAAAAGGAATATTTACCAATGCGTCCAGCCCGATAATAAGTGCAAAATAAAAAATATAGGCACTGTGATCGGGATATCCCAGCATGGCGGCAATGGGCTTTGCGGCGAACAACAATGCCATTACAAATACGATGGTCGTGGAAAACAATGAGAGCTGTGCGGTGCCGAAGACTTTTTCCCGCATCAGTGG
Source organism: uncultured Chitinophagales bacterium (assembly GCA_964492065.1). Lineage (GTDB taxonomy): Bacteria > Bacteroidota > Bacteroidia > Chitinophagales > BACL12 > JADKAC01. Next base: position 119,388 of record CAZBHH010000004.1, read on the forward strand.
GGAGGGCTCTTTTGCGGCAAAGCGAAAAAACGCCGTCTCCATACCATACATAAACAACACGCTCAGAAATGTTACATACGCATACATTTCCGAAATGATACCATAGTCTGCCTGATCCGTAAATACTCTCGTCTGCAATGGCGCCAAGGCGTAGTTCAACATGCGCACCATAATAGTGCTCAATCCGTAAATGGCGGTTTGCGAGGCCAGGCGTTTCAGTGACACGGGGTAAAATTAAATGGAATTCGTTTCAGGATATTCACTTATCCCGGCGGCATAATGAAAACTGGCGATTGTGTCATCTGCTTTAACAGTATTATTATCATACGGCAGGGAAAACACCTCGGCATATTCGTGCATACTAATGTCAATATACAACTGAGTTTGGATGTATTTACCACATTCTTTGTAACTTGGTATCAAACACGGGCCTATGCGATATTTTTACCTGGTTTGTACATGTGTTTGTATTCTTACCGAGGCATTACATGCGCAGACGTTTCAATTGTTTTCCGAAGATTTTGATGTGGATTATACCGGCAGTTTTATTCTTAACACTGCCGGCCCGGGCGATTCGGCCGGAACCAATCAATGGATCATTAACAACAGTTATACCGGCGGTTTCGGCTATCCGAATACCACGTCGCAGAGCGAAACCGAAAGCGGTACCATTGGCGGTGCGCCGTACAGCACGTATTTGCACATCTACGATACGGAAGGCGCACCTGCGATTACCTGTGCGAGTTACGATCCATCGGATGCCAGCGATTATTTTGCGCAGATGGCATCGGGATTTTGCACTCTCGGGCTGACGGATATAGAATTTACCTTTTTCTATTTGTGTGAGGGAAGCCCGGGCGCCTACGGGCAGGTGTATTACAGTGCCGATGGCGGCCCCTGGACAGCCGTGGGCGATGCACTCTACAATGATCAGACGCTGTGGAAATACGAAGTCATTACAGAGGAAGCCTTTGAGGATGTCGCCGATTTGCGGTTTGGATTTCGCTGGGTCAATGATGATTCCGGCGGCGATAAGAAAATTGCATTTGCCATTGACGATATAATCGCCGTCGGCACCTATGATGCCGCAGCGAGTCCCGTTAATATCAACATAGATTTTATTTCTCCCGATCCGGTGTGCGCACTCAGCACTTTGGTAGTCGGATGGAGTTTAGACGGGATGCTCTGCGATGGGACCTATCAAGTCGAATTGTCAGACGCTACCGGGAGTTTTGCATCGCCGGTCAGCCTGGGCGTATTTGGAATACCCACCGGCGATACCACCGGGGCTGTGGCCGTCATTATTCCCGGTGCAACACCGGAAGGCGATTGCTATAAAGTGCGGATAAACAGAGTCTCTCCCTTACCCGCCATCACCGGTGTGGCCAGTATTTGTTTTGCGGTGGAAGAATGTCCGAATACCATTACTACCCTTGCTGCTCCCGTTACTTTCGATACGAATGCCGTCTGTATTAACAGCGTTATTGATGTGCCGTTTTATTCGACGGGTGTATTTGGCGCAACGAATGTATATACCGCCCAGCTCAGCGATTCTACCGGCAATTTCGACGATTATTCAGTCATCGGCACCTTTACCAGCAGCGCCACCTACGATCCGGCTTTAGGCTCCATGCCCGGCACTGTTTCGGGGATAATCCCCACCGTGCCGCCGGGATGTGATTACTACATACGTATTGTTTCGAGCAGCCCCGAAACTATCGGGTCTGTCTATGGGCCTATTTGTATCCAGGAATGTGATATGGAAACAAATAATATCACCGATATTTTTGTTTGTATCAGCGAATATGTCGGCGATACGGTGACGATGACCTACGATGTCAATGTATTTACCGACACAGTTACTTATTGCGATACGAATACCTTTTTGGTGGAAGTGTTGGACGCCACCTACTTTATGCAGGCGAGTCTTGGCGATTTGGGCTTTACAACAGACGTCACTTCAGGAACCATCTCGTTGGAGATTCCGGGCTATTGGGATCTGGTGGCTATGGGGCTGGATGCCGGAGTTTGGTATTTACGTGTGATTGCCACTTGTGCCAACCCTTATGAAAACTCCCTCGGCACATTGATTCATCTGACAATAGGCGCACCCAAAGACGATCCGCCGGTGTTGATCCCGAGCGATACGCTGTTTTGCGAAGGCGCCGTGGAGTCCGCAACCGTTTCACCGTATAATCCTAAATCGCAGTATCAGTTTCAGTTTGGTGTGGGTACGCCCTTCGTATGGCCTTATAACCCGATCTATATAAATTTTGCGGGCACATCAGGTGATGTAACCATACGTGTGCGTGAAATAAATTTCGGTTGTCCCGGACCCTGGAGCGATTACCTCACCTTCCATGTCATCGATGTGCCGATTGTTGCGATTACCGGGCCTGCTAAGGTGTGTACGGGCGATACAGTTACCTATTCCGTCCCGTATTTTATTAGTACCTATTACGATTGGGGTATTAGCGGCGGAAGTATAGTAGATACATCCAATAACGAAATCAGCATTGTGTGGAATACTCCGGGATTTTATACACTCGACATTTTTGCGCTGAATGAATGTGGCAGCGGCGACGGGATGAAAACAGTCCAGGTAATTGAAACGATACCCGTCAATCCTGTCGCCGACCAAACGGTGTGCACGGGTACATCGGTCGCATTGAGTGCAAATACTACCGGGATAACTACATACACCTGGTATTTGGATACCCTGGTTGTCTGGAATGATTTCTATTACAGCTTCACCGCCGATACAACTGCGACGCTGGTGGTCGTTGCAACTGATGAAGAGGGATGTATGAGCTATGACACTGTTACGGTATTTGTAGAGTACCCAACGGCCGAATCGGACACTGCGGAGTTTTGTATTGGCACACAGACAACGCTTGATGCGGGCTATCCCGGATCGGCGTACGCCTGGAACACCGGCGCTACCTCTCAGTTAATTCAGGTAAATACTCCGGGCGTGTACACCGTAATTATTAATCCACCGGATATGGTGTGCGACATCACCAAGACAATCCTTGCCAATCAGTTAATTGACGTGTGTGACCCGATTATAAATATCCCCAATGCATTTTCACCAAATGGCGATGGGGTGAACGATCACCTCGTACTCTTCGGCGCAGCAGTGCAGCAGTTGAATGTTTATATATATAACCGCTGGGGCGAATTGTTGTATTCAAGCGACGATGTATCTGTGCTCAATAACCAGGATATGGGATGGGACGGCACGTTTAACGGCGAACCGCAGGAAATGGGCAGCTATGTCTATGTACTGATTGTGAAAGGCGGCAGCGGCAAGACAATACAATTGAATGGAAGTATAACCTTAGTGAGATAATTTTTTTAAGTGCGGACGAGCGGTAAAATATTCTGTTGTTTGTTGATTGCCATATACATGGCACAAGGCATATGCGCACAGAATATGCAGGTAAAAAAAAACAATTACAGCAGCTTCCGCCAATTGCATAAAAACATAACCGCAGCGCTGACGGCGCATACTTCTCCGGCAATGCAACACCACCCCGAATTTGGCATTTTGCCGTATAACAGCCCCTGCACCGATTGCTATGAATTATTGGATAAACGCACGCTCAACGAGCGGTTCTATATAAAGTCAGACGGCAGTTTTGTCAATGAAAAGGCCTATGGCGCTTATAATTACAGAGATGCAAACGGCTTTATCCGTGCGGTGGATCCGCATATATATCCAACTGAAAATTCAGGGGAATACACAGCATCACAACAGGAGCTGCCCACCGTGTTAAATACAGCGGAAGGGTATGCGGCTATTGTGCTGAAAGACAATTTTATTTTCCGCTTTAACAATAACCTGCAGTGCTATTTTACAAGTAATAATGCCCAGTCTGCGAGAAGGGATTTCAATTATTCGGAACACTCAGTCGGCAGCGATGGCGTTTGGATAACCGATGGATGGAAGGGAATTGATGCGGAAATGGTATTTGAAAAAGGCAGGGTCAAGACAAATTTTATTTTAAAAGACAAAGAGATCGTAGATGCCAACTCCGATTACTTCGTAATTGAAGAATTTCTGTCATTGCCGTCGAAGTACACTTTGGAGCGGGATCCAAATAACGGAAGACTCGTAGCGGATAATTTTTGGAAGGGCGACATCCTGCTAAAAGATGCAGCGGGGCTAACATTATTGACGATACATACCCCATTGATCATCGACCAGGCACATACCAAGTCGCACGACCGTGAACAAGTGGAGGCAATTGCCTACGATCTTGAAAAAGCGGATGGCGGATATTTTCTGCGCATTCAAATAAAAACAGGATGGCTGCTGCAACCCGAAAGAAAATACCCGGTGATAATTGACCCGCTGCTTACAGGTGAAGCGACATATACGGCCGGGGATATCGGGTTCCAGTTCGACAACACCTGTTTTGAAGAAACCGAATACTGCTCCTATACCATGGATATTGTTGTGCCGGGAAAAACCACATTGACCGCAGCCTATTTCGACGGTACGTATTACTCCCAGAACTACGGTTGTTTTTATACCACCGATTGCCTGATGAAAGAAGCTGCATTTCGCATTTTGGGTATTTGCGACGACTCGCCTTCGCCTTCCGGGTTCTGGACCTGCCTGCCGCCGGCCGGCGATACGGCCGGCACCTGTTATGGCATTGATCTCGATATGTTCAATACCGTTGAATGCATACCGCCGCAATGCGAGGATTACGAGTTTACTTTCGAAATGCGCACCTATCACTGTTCCTGTACGAAACCGCCATGTGATATTACCTGTCATTACATGCCGGTGGACAGTTGGGTAATTACCATAGAGGGAAGAACCGTTGAGGAAAATCCCATCGTTTCGCCCACCCATCCCGACTTTACCATTTGTGAGGGCGACAGCATTGATTTGTTCGCAACCGGAATCTATGGCGTACCCGATTACAGCTACGAATGGTTGCCGCCCGGAATTACTACCGATACCCTGACGGTTGCCCCAACTTCAGATACCTGGTACACGAGTATTATTCACGATGCCTGTGATATGAAAGATACGGTTACTCAACTGGTAAGTGTTTTGCCTTCGCCGTCGCTGTCGCCGGGGCCATTCGAGGGATGTTACCAGGTGACTGCCAATGTGGGAACGGGGTATGAGAGTTACTATTGGAGCACCGGCGAAACAGGAAGTACTATTACCATCGACTCATCCGGAATTTATTACGTAACCGTAACTGATGCCAACGGATGTACCGGTGTTTCGGATCCCATTGAGGTAATCATCCATACCTATCCGGAAATAGATGCCTACCCCGATACCGTTTTTGTCAGCGACGGCGAATTAGCGCAGTTGAATGTGAGTACAACCAGCACCGGCGATGTTACCTATACCTGGTGGCCGGCCGAAAATGTCACTTGTATCAGTTGTCCCGACCCGTTGGGAATTGTATATACAGCCCAGGAAGTGTTTTATGTTACCGGTGCGGAGTTCGGCTGTACCTCACCGCCCGACACCGTAGTGGTGATTAATACCAGCAGCGGATTGACCGTACCGAATGCGTTTACTCCAAACGGCGATGGGTTAAATGATGTGTTTAAACCCTACAGTGAAATTATCTTTCCCGATTATTCCTTACAGGTATATAACCGCTGGGGCGAATTAGTATTCAGTACAACTGATTTAACGGCGGCGTGGGATGGGATGTATTTAGGAAAGACACAGGAGGTGGGCACCTATATCTGGGTGATTCATTACCGGAAATTTGACGACAACAATAGTGAAACACTGCTCAAAGGTACGGTGACATTATTGAGATAGCGCTGCCGTTTATGCTACTCAATGCGCAGTTATATCAGGTTAAACAGACAGATTGTTGATGTTGTAACCGGGTGAATTTTTCCTGCTGCAATGTCAGAATAAATAATTGCGAGTGAGACCGTATATATCCGACTTGACTATTAGTTTAAAGGTTCAGTAAAATTTGTATTTTTAAATTTTAAAGCACATACATGAAACGAGTTGGACCATTTATTTTTTTCATCTGTAATTGTATCTCCCTCTTAGCTCAAATTAACTTAGTGCCCAATCCGGGTTTTGAAGACTACAATTCGTGTCCCACAGGGATTTCGGGATTCAGCTATTCATCAGATTATACGGTAGATGTATGGTATGCCGGCAGCGCCGGTACATCCGACTATTTCAACGCCTGTGCAGATGACGCTACATGGGTGAGTGTTCCCGAAAATTTATTTTCAACGGGTCAGCCGGCACATACCGGCGACGCTTATGGCGGATTCTGGACAGATATTTACGATAATAATTCATACGATTACCGCGAATATGTACAGGTGCAGCTCATTGAGCCGCTGGTAGCCGGTGAGTGTTATTACGTGGAGTTCTGGAGCGCTCCTGCTAATCAGTCCGATTTTTACGGCGTAACACATGCCACCACGGATGCAATCGGCGCCTATTTCGACGATGAAAAAATCGGTAGTTCGGGAATATCCGGTGTGCTGGATTATATCCCTCAAATTGACAACAACGGTACCGGGAATTATATCAGTACCCCGGGGGAATGGACAAAGGTTTGTGGCTTTTTCGAGGCAGAAGGCGGGGAAGAATGGATTTGTATCGGCAATTTTCACAATGACGATGAAACCGAAGTGGTAGCCTATGAAGGAGGGAGCCTGGACGCTTCGCCTTTGGTGTATTTATTCGTCGATGATGTACTCGTGATTTCGGCGGATTCCATGGCTGCAGAATTTTTACACGATACAACGGTATGCGCTCCGTTTACGCTTTCGGTTTTGAGTTGTGCCGATTCGTATTTGTGGAGTACGGGTGAGACAACCCAAAGTATTGAAGTGTACGAATCCGGAACTTATTGGGTGCAGGTGGAAACCAGTTGTGGCCCCTTGACCGATACCGCCGAAGTGATTTTTGTGGAGGACTCCGTAATTTCTTCCTCAACGGATATACATATTTGTTTTACTGAATTGCCTTATACAATTGAAGCTTTTGGCGGTTACGATACTTATTTCTGGAGTACCGGCGATACCTCTACTTCCATAGTTGTAAACGAGGCGGGTACCTATTACCTCTCAGCATATACCGAATGTGCCCATTTTGTCGATTCATTTGTGTTGGATGTCACTGAACCACTCGACATCGGCCTCGACCTGGGACCTGATACCTTATTGTGTGCCGGTACCTGGTCGCTAACCCTGGCTGCACCCCCGGGATATGATGCGTATGCCTGGAATACCGGCGATACGTCCACCAGTATTACAGTTTCTGCACCCGGCAATTATGCGGTTTATGTATATACGGAATGCGAAGTATTTTATGATATTATCTCGGTAACGATCGATCCCGATTTTGGAGCCGCTATTTTCTTAGGTGAAGACCTGGAGTTATGTCCGCCGGCGGGTATCACAAGTTTTAATTTGATTGCGGCGGAAGGCCTGCCGAATTATATTTGGAATACGGGTGATACTGCGAGCAGCATTGCCGTTACCGAACCGGGGATTTATTCGGTTACGAGCACCTTGCCCTGCAGCACTATTTCGGATGAGGTGGTTGTTACGTTGTGCAATGAAATTTATATTCCCAATGCGTTCTCACCTAATGGCGATGGAATAAATGATGTTTTCGAAATTATCATTGTTGATCCATCACGCATCCAATCCTTTGTCGTATATAATCGCTGGGGCGCATTGGTTTTCGACGGAGGCCCGGGCGCCTATCAGTGGAATGGCATGTATAACAATGAAGTAGCGGCGATGGGTGTGTATGCCTATGTTGTCGTGTATTCTGATACAGCGGGGTCTGAAGCAGTGTTACAGGGCGATATCACCCTGGTGCGTTAAAGTATTGGTTTGCGCTATTTCCGGCGGTATTCCGTTTTTTTAATCGATCTAAATTCTGACAGAAACTATTTGTTGCACCTGGTACACTGCGCTTGCATTGATGAGCTCCTGAAAAATAAAGAGGTGCATTTGTGCTTCCGGAATCCCTTATAATTTTTTGCCGCTGATTTTTTTGTATTGTTCCAGCATTTCCAGAAAGTCCGCCCTGAACCCGTTTTTATCCGTACCGGTGGCGCTTTCAGCCAATTGTTTTACCTGTATCAGGTCCGCATTACCCTTAAATTGAGAATTGCGGAGGACTAACCCAAATTCCGCTACCGCTGCCGCCCATCTGAACGACTCGCTCGCCTTTGTATAATTGCCGTGACTATACGGTATAGAAACGTAAATTTCCTTGTTGACCGATTGCTTTGCGGATTGTGGCTCTTTGTATTTAATGTGAAGCTGTAATAATTCTTTATTGTCCGAATTCACGATTTCGCCTGCGGGTATTACTTCGTACAATGCGGTTACCGTATGGCCCGCACCTAACTCACCTGCATCGGTTTTATTTTTATCGAACTCCGCATCAGTCAGCATGCGGTTTTCATAACCTATCAGGCGATACGCTTTGGCGTATTGCGGATTAAAGACCGCTTCGATTTTCACATCTCTGGCGATGGCGAACAGCGTGGCGCCCATTTCCTGTACCAACACTTTTTCCGCATCATTCGGCGAGCCCACATAAGCGTAATTCCCGTTGCCCTTGTCGGCGAGTATCTCCAGTTTACCATCCTGCAAATTATCCATACCATAGCCGAGAGCGGTTAAATAAATACCTGTTTTGCGCCTGGCGGCAATAAACGACAACAGTTCGGCATCGGAGGAAAAACCCACATTGAAATCGCCATCCGTTGCCATAATAACCCGGTTGTTGCCATCTTTAATAAAATACTTATTTGCGATATCGTAGGCCATTTTCAACCCGGCAGCGCCTGCTGTAGAGCCTTCTGCCTGCAGGGAGCCGATTGTTTTCATTATCGTCATGCCGTCGTCGCCCGGTATGTTTTCGAGCAATACGCTTGCCTCATCGCGATAAATGACAATGGAAACTTTATCTTTTGACCGCAGTTGCCGCACCAGTGTGCGAAAGCTCTGTTTCACCAAAGGCAATTTATCGCTGCTTCCCATGCTGCCGCTCACATCTATTAAAAACACGAGATTGGAGGCGGGCAAACCTTCGTTGATAATCTCACGACCCTGCAATCCGATATGCACCAGCAAATGCCCGGGATTCCACGGGCAGGCAGCCGTTTCGCTATACACGCCAAAGGCATCGGTATTGACAGGCTGCGGATATCCGTAATCGAAATAATTCAACATTTCTTCGATGCGCACCGCTCCGGCAGGCGGCGTAATCCCATGCATGATCATCCGGCGGATAATCGTATAAAAAGCCTGGTCCACATCGGCCGAAAACGTGGAGTTTGGTTTGTCCTGCACCAGCACAAAATCCCGCTCTGGGATAAACGGATAATACTGCCCCTGAAATTCCTCCTTGGGCGTTTCGCTTTCCTGTGGCACTTCGATGATCTGCGCATAGGCATAGGGATTGGTTACCGGGTCTGCCCAGAGATGAATGGGCTCGGCAAAAACTTCGCCGTCGCCGATGGCGATATTTAACTGCGTAACCATTCCCGCCTGTATCTGCACATTTTTTATTTCATTGTTGGTGAGCTTCCCGCCTTTTTTTGAAAACAGGACATCAAACGTAGTTGGCTTCATATTGTCGTACATATACTTGCCGCTCGCATTCGTGCTTTGGGCGGTTAGTATGTTGCCATTTTGCATCAATATGACATTTACGCCTCCGATAGCTTCACCCGTAAAAGCGTCGGTTACTTTTCCCTGCAATATACCCGTAGTGGGTTGTGCCGTGGTTGTTCCCGTTTGTAGGAGTAAGGCACTTAACAATATGCATGCACCTAAGGTGGAAAATCTATTGCACAACAGTGGTATCATAGGCCTGTAAATTAAGTGGTTGGCGCAATGTGTCGCCCCTAAAACACGAAACCGGTATTTATTATTGTTCGAGCTTTGCGTTTAATAAACCTGGAGTTTTGGCGTTGTGAAAAAACTATTATAACAGCATTGAAGTTAAATACCACTGTAAGTGGGACGATTATTAAACGGTGCATTTTTCTGTCTATACGCTCCATTGGTTTTGAGGTATTACACGGCGATTTCTCCTTGTTGCAAAGCGCTCAGGATGCCCATCCCGCCTTTTAACTATCCGCGGTTGCAAAAGCCCGGCATGTTGTGGGCTCAGGCGCTCACCTCATTTTTTCCGGTATTTCCCTTTTCAAACCGCTATCTTTGCTACAAATAAACTGCAAATGAATACAGTCCTTTTGCTAAGTATGCCTAGCGGTATGGAGTGGGTTATTATACTCTTTGCAATACTATTGTTATTCGGTGGCCGCAAAATCCCCGAGCTCATGAAGGGTTTAGGTAAGGGTATCCGCGAATTCAACGATGCCAAGAAAAATGTCTCCAAAGAAATCCAGGAGGGCATGAAAGAAGAACCCAAAAAAACGGAAGAGAAGTAAGCGCTTCCCTATGTTGCCATTTCAGAATCTACAACAGGTGCAGAATGCCTTGCGTGCCGGTGAGGTTACTTGTGTCCAATTGGTACAGCACTATATTGCACAATGTCATGCATACACACATCTCAACGCCTTTCTCGAAGTCTTTGAAACCGATGCGCTCGCCCGGGCAGAGGCAATTGACAAAAAAATAAAAGCGGGCGAGCCTTTGGGGAAGCTCTTCGGATTGGTGATTGCTGTGAAGGATGTCTTTTGTATAAAAGGCAAAAAAGTTACGGCTTCATCGCATATTCTCGACAATTTTACATCGCTGTACGATGCTACGGTGATCGAGCGATTAGCCCAGGCGGACGCCATTTTTATCGGCCGCACCAATTGCGATGAATTTGCCATGGGTTCCAGCAATGAAAACTCCTGTTTCGGGCCGGTAAAGAATTTTCTGGATGAGAGTAAAGTGCCCGGCGGCTCTTCGGGCGGGTCGGCAGTAGCCGTGCAGGCCGGCTTATGTATGGCAGCTCTCGGGACAGACACCGGCGGCTCCATTCGCCAGCCGGCATCGTTTACCGGTACCGTTGGCTTTAAACCGACCTATGGCCGGGTTTCCCGTTATGGAATGATTGCCTATGCCTCTTCTTTCGACCAATGCGGCACTTTCACCACCAATGCCTATGATGCCGCTGTTATTTTGGAGGTAATTGCCGGCCAGGATAACTTCGACAGCACCACCGTCAATATACCGGTGCCGGCGATGCGTTCCGGATTGCAGGATGACCGTAAATTAAAAATTGCCTATTACCCGCAGGCCTTGCAGCACGAAAAAGTAGATGCCGAAATACGCAATGCCATGGAGGCTCTTATCGCACGTTTAGCCGATGACGGGCATACGGTAACGCCCGTTGATTTTGATTTCCTCGATTACGCTGTTCCCACGTATTACGTACTCACGACGGCCGAGGCCAGCAGTAACCTTTCCCGATACAGCGGTTTACATTTTGGGTATCGCAACCGGGATGCAGCCACGCTGGAGGAGGTACTGCGCAAATCCAGGACGGAAGGCTTCGGACGTGAAGTGAAGCGCCGGATCATGTTAGGGACGTTTGTGTTAAGCGCCGGGTATTACGATGCCTACTACGCTCATGCACAAAAAGTGAGGCGCAAAATAAAGGAAGAAACGGAAGCCATACTCAAATCCTTCGATTGTATTTTGCTGCCGACCACGCCGACTACTGCCTTCGGGCTCAATGAAATTGCCGACCCGATTGAAATGTATCTGGCCGACAGATTTACCGTCCAGGCCAATATTGCCGGGCTGCCCGCCGTGTCTGTACCATTATTTAGACATAGTAACGGCATGCCCTTTGGCGCCCAGATCATCGGTAAACTCTTTGGGGAAGATACCCTGCTCAACGTGACAGACCAGTTGATGCGCAATTATTAAAATTCTGTTGTTGAAAATGTAAAAATGTGGGATAGATAAAATATTGCCATAAATTTATAGTTTTAACAATTCACACATAATAAACATTTCTTTAACTGATTTGCATGCCGATGAACAGAAAAATTTTTGCCTTAGCGATACTTTGCAGTGCGATTGGATTTTCCCGGGCAGATGCTTCCATCACCGATACGACAATTCAAAAAGCCTATGTATTGAATACACCCGATCCGGAAGTGTCGCAGATGGACAGCCTGATTGAAGCGCTTTTTTCCACCAACCCCGCATGGGAGTTCGATGCCGCAGAATACAGTGCGGAAAGTATGAACCCCTATGATACCGTGCGTTTTAGTCCCGATGTGTATAAAGAGCGGCTGGCAAAAATTTCCACCAATATACCGCTGGTTTACAATTCCCAGGTACAGGCATTTATTGACCTCTACACGGTTAAAAAACGCGGTAAAGTTTCCCAGATGCTCACCCTGAGCCAACAGTATTTCCCGATGTTTGAGGAAGAACTCGACCGCAATGGCATGCCTATAGAGTTGAAGTATGTGCCCGTTATCGAATCTGCATTGAATACGCATGCAGTTTCAAAAGCCGGAGCTACTGGCCTTTGGCAAATGATGTACGGTACCGGCAAATTGATGGGGTTAAAAATTGATACCTATGTGGATGAACGCCGGGATCCTTTACTCGCCACCAAGGCGGGTGTAGCTTACCTCAAATACCTCTATGATATTTATGGCGACTGGCTGTTGGCAATCGGCGCTTATAATTGCGGGCCGGGAAATATGAATAAGGCTATCCGCAGAGCCGGTGGCGGTGATGACCTCACATTTTGGGACCTTTGGGATTACCTGCCCAGGGAAACGAGAAGCTATGTGCCGATTTTTATTGCGGCTACCTATACGTTCGAATACCATAAAGAACACAATATCGTCCCGGAATCATTCGGGTACACTTATCAAATGGTGGACACGGTGTTTATCACGAAAAAAATGACGGTGGAACAGTTAGCGGGCTTTGTCAATATGAGCGCCGACGAAATTCAGTTATACAATCCCGCATTAAAAACAAAAACCATCCCGGGATACCCCATCGCCTATCCGGTACGCCTGCCGATGGAGGCTATTGCCATGTATTATGCGAATGCAACCGAATTGTATGCAAGTCTTGAAAAACCGGTTCAGGAAAATATTGCCGCAAACAACAACACTGCTGCAGAAGAAACAGCGGAAACCGTTGGGTCATCCGAACCGGTAAAGATTTATTACTCCGTGAAAAAAGGCGATAATCTCGGATATATTTCGGATTGGTTTGATTGTACGGTTGCCGACCTGAAGAGGTGGAATCATTTAAAGAGCACCCGCATTGTCCCGGGTCAAAAACTAAAAGTGGAAGTTCCGGGCAATAAACAACAGTATTATGCTGAAATCAACGGAATGACGATGGCTGAAAAACAAAAGTTAACCGACGTGCAAATCGTGGGAACCGATGCACCCAAAAGCGAACCGCAATTTGTTTTCTATACCGTAAAATCCGGAGACACCTTATGGGGCATCTCAAAAAAATACCCTGAAAACAGTATCGATAAAATTCGGGAAATGAATGACCTCAGCCAAAACGAAACACTGAAAGTGGGAGATAAAATAAAGCTTGTCAAATAATGCGACCAGCAGTTCCGTTCATCGGGTTGTTCAGTGTATTAGTTTTTTTTATCACCTGTAAACCTTCGGAAAATCCAACCTTGCCGTATTCTGTCGGCGGTGTAGATGAAATGGTAGTGGTATTGGAAAAAGTGGACTCTGCCTCTGCCCTGTTTCTCACATTGGATTCAACCCTCGGACGTACTTACGGAGGTACGCCACAACCCGAACACCGGTTTAATATTTTATACACCGACCTGCAGGGATTGAATGCAACATTTGTGCGCCATCGCAATATTGTATTTATTGGCTCCTTTAGCAGACAGTCCGAATACACGACTTTTATTTCCAATTTAATCGGCGAACAAAATAAGGGTAAGGTTTTAAATGCGAACTCCACTTTCTTTTTGACAAGGGAAAACCTGTGGAGCCGGCCTCAATACGTGGAAATTATTGTCGCTGCAAATGATTCTTTGTTGATTTCGGGTATTGACAATACACTTAACTCGTTAATTGACAGAACATCCGAGCGGGAACTATTAAAAATCCGCAACAATCAGTATCTGCCGGGCGATAATAAAGAAGTGGAAGCGCTGCTGCGGGATAAGCATAAAATTCAAATGCGCATCCCCTCTGATTTTAAAATGCTGCAATCCTCCAACGGCAATTTTATTTTCCTGCGCAAATCCACTATCGACCAGAGTACTGCTATCATGATTTGGTATGAGCCATATCGCAGCGCCGCTCAACTGACACCCGAATACGCCATTAAAAAACGGGACAGCCTCGGCACCCTGTATGAAAGCAGCAAGGTGCCTGAATCCTATATGATTAGCGAACACCGCCTTCCCTTTATAGTTGATACCATAAATTACAACGGCAGTTTTTGTATCGAGACCAGGGGCTTGTGGCGATTGGTAAATGACTTTATGGGCGGATCATTTATTAACTACTGGATATACGATGAAAAGAATAACCGGGTGATCTACCTGGACGGATACACCTATGCCCCCGACTTGAAGAAACGGCCGATTATCCGCGAGCTGCAATCGATTCTCACCACAATGGAAACACTTTAATGATATCGCAATTGCGAGAAATTTACCCGGATTTTCACCGGCCGGTGCATTATTTTTTAATCAATACCCCTCCCGTATCCGGTGCGAAATTGCGCAAAGAATACACATACGCACCCGCCGGCAGATCGGCCAGCGAAATGATAAATTCACTATTACCTGCGCTTAACTCCACTTGCCGCACTAACCTGTAATCCATCGAATAGATATTAAACACTACCGGTATTGCCAGGCTATACTGAAATTGGATAATAAGGGTACTGCTCACCGGATTCGGAAAAATAACGGCCTGATTCGCTTTGGCATCGTCGATGGCGTCGCAAATTTCTACGGTTACCAAAACACTTGCTGTGTCGCTGCAACCTTCGGCGTTGGTACCTGTAACCGTAAACGACGTTGTTATCAGTGGCATTACTTCAATACTGCTGCAAATATCGCAGGGAATGGAAGGAGCCGGAGTCCAGGTATAAGACAAGGCGCCGTCAGCGCTCAATACCACGCTCGTCCCGTAGCAGATGGTCGTATCATTACTGGCAGTAACTTCCGGCAAGGGTTTAACTTCTATACTTACCGTATCGGCGTCGATGCATCCCGCATTGCCGACAGTAACGATGTAATTCCCGGTTGCAGTTGCAAAAATGACGGGATTGGGAATAGTCGTATCGCTCACTCCAGTTGACGGGCTCCACTGATAGGTTGTACCGCCGCTGGCATAGCACTGAATAAAGTTTGGTCCGCACACCGAGGTATCGGGTCCGGCGCTTGCAATCACCTGGGGTAAAATATTTACGGAGAATACGGCAGTGTCGTTGCAACCTGCCAGGTTTGTAACGGCCACGGAATAAGCAATGGAATCTTCCGGGCTGCAAAGCGGGTTGGAAATGTCAGGATTGCTCAACCATATATCCGGACTCCAATGATAGGTGACGCCGCCACCGGCTTCCAGCACAACTGAATTGCCAAAACAAACGGCTGTATCAAAATCTTCCCCCGCAAAATCACTCGTAAATAATGCATTGCTTTCAACCGGTATCCAGTCGTAAATTATTTCCCCGTAGGCGCCGTCGGTAGCGCCATTGCTGTCGCCGTAACAATCGCTCTCTTCGGTAAGAGTAGTACCTGCAATTCCGCCGGACAGGTCAGTAATCATCCCTATGGGCAGGTCACTTCCCGTGAATTTCAGCAATCCGCCCCCGCCGCCGCCGCCGGGTCCGGTACATCCATCACCGGTAATATCACTGCCGTCTCCGCCTTTTGCTTCGAGTAGTATATCCGACTCAATTTCGGCAATATCCAGGTAAAGGGATCCTGCTGCCCCCCCGCCGCTGCCGCCATCGCCCAATACAGTTTCCGGACTTGTGCCATTGGACTTAATAGCCCAGCCGTTGCCATCTACACTTGCGGCTGTGATAAAAACAATGCCGCCGCCATTGCCGCCCGCAGTGGAATACCCGTTGTTGCCGTGGCCTGCTCCGCTGCCGCCGCCGGGGTAAATGCGGTTTTCGCTATTGGAATTATCGGGTACCACGCCGCTGATGCCTACTCCGGACCCCGGGCACGAAAACAGCGTTGCTATTCGTTCGCCACCGCCGCCTCCACTGCCTCCCATGCTGCCACCGCCGCCGCCGGCATTGTGGTCGTTGCCGCCGCCACCGCCGTTGGCGAGTTTACCCCTCCCAGCTCTTTTCCCATCGGCGACCGTTGCAATGCCCTCGCCCTTCACGGCTCCGTTTCCGGTGTCAATGCCGGTTCTGTAACCCGTCCATTCGAGACCCAGCGGACAGGAGTCCGGATAGTTTTCGTACTCTCCTCCGCGGAACCCCTTTCCGCTGACGTCCACATCCGCCAGCAAGGTGAGTGTACCCTCTGCTACCAGTGCGAGAATACCTCCCGTACTCCCGTCCCATGGTTTACAGGTTAGCGTACTGTCGACGATGGCATCGTCGAACACGGGTACACGCACTACCTGGACAAATTCCGAAAAATCGTAGGCATTCGAAAGAAAGTACGTTAAATACAATGCGCCGGACTCCACATAGGCCACTTCGTTTAATTCGTATTTACCCGCTGAGCCGTAATCCGTTATGCTTCCAAAAGCGGAAGAATTAGTTTCATCGATAAGGGCGCCTTTCATTTGAACGATCAATATTTTATCGCCGGCCGAGAATGCAGATGCATCGTCAACCAGGAGTGCATTGGAACAGGAATATCCGTTGACAGCCGCATAGTCATTGATAATGCCGCCCAAAGTCTCCTGACCACGGGCAAATGCGCAATACATGATTAACACAAACAAAAACATTGAACGCCGCATACTGTGCAATTATAGAGGTTAAATGAATAGTCAGTGCGGTAAAATACCTTTTACTTAAGTCGATGTGATGTTCTTCACCGTATAAAATTGATTCAATAAATTGAGATTAACTATTTCAATTACTTAATTTCACCACATAAATTTACGGTTATGTTTACAAGTATGCAAAGTCGCTTGCAAAGCGAATTAAAAGAAATACGGGATGCCGGCCTGTATAAAAACGAGCGGATAATCGCCTCGCCTCAGGGTGCCGATATTATACTGGAAGACGGCTCACAGGTGATTAATTTTTGTGCGAACAATTACCTTGGACTGTCAAGCCATCCGAAAGTAATTGAAGCGGCAAAAAACTATATCGACTCGCATGGTTTTGGAATGAGTTCGGTGCGGTTTATTTGCGGCACCCAGGATATTCATAAACAATTGGAAAAAAAGATTGCAGATTTTTTAGGAACAGAAGATACAATTCTATACGCTGCCGCCTTTGATGCCAACGGCGGCGTCTTTGAACCCTTGTTTAATGAAGAAGATGCGATTATCAGCGATACGTTAAACCACGCTTCCATTATTGACGGCGTGCGTTTGTGTAAAGCGCAACGCTTTCGCTATGCCCACAATGATATGGCCGACCTGGAAAAACAATTGCAGGCGACTACCGGATTGCGCAGCCGCATCATTGTTACCGATGGCGTGTTTAGTATGGACGGCACCATTGCGCAACTGGATGTGATCGTGGAGTTGGCGGAAAAGTATGATGCATTAATCATGGTGGATGAGTGTCATGCTTCCGGGTTTATGGGAAAGACCGGCAGGGGAACGCATGAGTACCGGAACGTAATGGGCAAAATAGACATCATCACCGGAACGTTGGGTAAGGCGCTGGGAGGCGCATCGGGTGGATTTACCTCCGGCAGGAAGGAAATCGTTGAAATCCTGCGCCAGCGCTCACGGCCGTATTTATTTTCAAACACATTGGCACCGGCAATTACCGGAGCATCTATTGCCGTTTTCGATTTGTTGAGTCAGACAACTGCCTTGCGTGATCAGTTGGAAGAGAATACCAAATATTTCAGAGGTAAAATGACCGAAGCCGGTTTCGATATCAAGCCCGGTGAGCATCCCATCGTTCCCATCATGTTGTACGATGCTGTCCTGAGTCAGAAAATGGCGGAAGCGCTTTTGGCGGAAGGCATTTACGTCATCGGATTTTACTTCCCGGTAGTTCCCAAAGGCCAGGCGAGGATACGTGTGCAGATTTCTGCTGCACATACCCGTGCCCACCTGGATAAGGCAATCGCTGCATTTATTAAAGTGGGTAAGTCATTGAAGGTAATTCAATAAGTGGAAGAAAAAGAATCGAAGTGTTGTGGTTTATCAGGTAATGACGTTTGTTATGGTATCTGTTGTTGTTAAAAATTGAAATTAGAGAAGTAGATGGTTCCTTCTATGTCGAAATGATTGCTGCCGTATTTTATATGAGGTTGCGAAATGTATTCTGCCTGTTGGCCTCCTGTTTAAAAAAAATTAAAACGCATATTACCATATTCAAATGACTTACTGCGAGTATATTGCCGGATTGCCGAATGGCGAAACGTCCGTTCATAAACTGTACCACGATACGCAATACGGCTTTCCATTGAGCTCGGATGACGAATTGTTTTGCAGGCTGATTTTGGAAATTAACCAGGCGGGTTTGAGCTGGACGACAATATTAAACAAACAGGAAAATTTTCGCCGGGCATTTCACGGATTTAATATTCAAAAAGTGGCCTCCTATACGCAAGCGGATATTGACCGCCTGCTGCTCGATGCCGGTATAATCCGCAATCGTTTAAAGATAAACGCCGCAATTGAAAATGCCCGAACCATCCTGCGATTGCAACGTGAATACGGATCATTTAAAAACTGGCTGGATCTTCATCACCCCGCCGACAGGGATGCTTGGACTAAAATATTTAAGAAGACCTTCCGCTTTACCGGAGGTGAAATCGTCAATGAATTTTTAATGAGTACAGGTTATTTACCCGGAGCACATACGCCAAACTGCCCGGTCTATACAAAGGTATTAAAAGCTAATCCACCCTGGAACAGGAAGTAAATTCTGTTGGCAGCCATTGAACTATACCGTAATTTTATATTTCAAAATGCAGGTATAGTCAGTTGTCGGTACGAATGCGTCAAATAGGAGCTATCGGGTTGTTTGTGTGTTTCACTTGCAGTGTAAGTGCACAAGAAACAGGCGAAGCGGTGTTTGGCGAGGATAAGGTTTTTACCGTTCAACTCTTTTTTGACCAGCCGGGATTTTGGGACAGTCTGCTCCTGAATTATTACACCGATACGTATATGTTAGCCGACGTCGTCATTAGCGACAATGCGGAAGTGATTGCTATTGACAGCATAGGTATTCGTTTAAAGGGAAATTCTTCTTTTACATATCCGGGAACAAAAAAATCATTTAAAATTGATTTTAATAAGTATGTGGACGAAGGCAACTATCACGGCCTGAAAAAATTAAACTTTAACAACGCATTTCACGATCCCACTTTCATGCATGAAAAAATTGTGTTGGATATCTGCGATGAAATGCATATCCCTGCGCCGAGGGCTAATTATGCCGATGTATATATGAATGGAATACATTGGGGGTTTTACATTGTAGTGGAGCAGGTGGACGACTTGTTTCTCGGACGGCAGTTTAATGAGGATAGCGGCAATTTATTCAAAGCGGGTGATGCATTTGGCGGCAGCAGCGGCGTAGCCAATTTAGTATGGTATGGCTATGATCCCGAATTGTATTACAACAGGTATGAGTTGAAGACAAATGAAGCGGAAAACGACTGGAGCGATCTGATCAGCCTGATCGATTTTATTAATAATTCCAGCGATGCCGAGTTTGCAGACGCTTTGTCCGGCAATGTAAACCTGCCGTCTCTGTTGTCGTCACTGGCAATAGATAATTTATTTGCCAACCTGGATGCCTATATATATTCCGGCAGAAATTACTATCTGTATCACAAGTCGGATGATAACCTGTGGCAGTATATCAAGTGGGACTGCAATGAGATGTTTGGCGCTTATAAAGCCGGCCTGGGAGATGAAGATTTGACACAACTGCCCATTCAATTCACCGCGATGAGCCGCCCGCTGGCTAAAAGGATTTTTAATATTCCATCCCTCTCTTTGCAATACCAGGTTGCATTATGCGAAATATATCAATCCGCATTTACGGTGGAATCCATCGATGCCCGTATCGATAGTTTATATACGCTTATTCAACCTTATGTGTATGCGGATAACAATAAGATGTATTCAAATGCGCAATTTGAAGAAAATCTCGACAGCGATATTGCCATAGAAAACCCAGGCGGTACGCAGATACTGTATGGATTGCGCTCTTTTGTACAATCCCGGCGCAATGCGGTGGATACGCAGATTAATTGCTTCACTGTCGATGTGGAGAATACTGCCGGTCCTATTGAAAATTGTGTATTGTACCCCAATCCCGCATCGGAATATTTGCAAGTGTTACCTGCCTTTGGTCCCTTCACTTTTGAAATCTTCGACGTTTACGGCAAGTGCTGTATGCAGGGCGTCTGCAACTCTTCAGTCATTGATATACGCCACCTGCCTCCGGGTGTTTTTTTTCTGCGTATGGAGTCGGGTGCAGGGTTTCAGTTTGTCAAACTGTAATTGATAACAGGCGACAGGTAAATCGCAGTGATTGTGTTTAGCAATGCGGGTTTAAGCCTTTCTGCAATTATAAGATTGAAATGGTATTAAATGCTCTCAGGCAGAGTATAAGTTCTGCCGGCATTCACCTTTTTCAAATATTCCATCAGCGGTGCAAAATAATCTACCATCGGTTTGGCGCTCATCGGGCTGCCGATACTATTCTGCATCGCCTCTCTCCAATCTACGGTGGCGCCGGTCTTCATAACGCCACGTAAAAAATCGCCGGTTGCAGTACTGCCCCAATAGTTGGTAGCCGTCGGCGGTTGTTTCAGTATAGTATTGGCGATATAGACGTGAAACTGAAATAACAACACATTGCTGATACTGTAATCGTAGTACTGTGCTGCATCGTCATTGATATGAGTCTTGGTAGCCGCATCGCAATACATTTCGCCACGCTCGGTCGGAGGCACTATTCCCTGGTATTTCTTTACCAGTTCCCACCACTTGGCATTGTACTGATCCTTAGGCAGGTTGTTGGCATACAACTCGTATTCAAATTCGGTCATTACGCCGCTGCCCCAGGGGATGTGAACGATAAAATCGAGAGCTTCGCTCAGCATCTTTAATGTGTCATTGGATTGTACTCCGGCCGGTATTAATCCCTGGCTCTCCAGGAGAGGCTTTTGCAGGGAGGCAAGCCCGATCATACTGCCGAAAGCCTCATGAAATCCACGGTTTGCACCACCTCTGAGCACCATCGGCACATCGGGATTCGAATATTCAATGTAATAATATATGTGTCCCAACTCGTGTAATACCGTACTCCACCACTCGGTATTGGCTTCCACGCTCATCAGCGAGCGCACATCCTTGTCCAGGTCCATATGCCAGGCGGAAGCGTGATTATTTTTACTGTAACCCACGTCTTTCGGGAGCGGGTACAGGGAGGATTTATCCCAAAAACTCTGCGGTAACTTGGGGAAGCCCATGCTCACCCAGAAGTCTTCGCCGGTATGCATAATCCATTCCGGTCCTTTTTCGGCGAGTACCGGATCGATATTTAAACCTTCCACAGTTACCATGGCGGTCCAGTCCTGACCCCATCGGTTGGGCAGCCAATGCGCCGGGATGTAGTCGGGAACGGGTTGCTTGTATTTCGCTGCCAGTTCATAGCGTGCCCAGGTGTGCAGCTCGCGGTATAATGGCCATACATCGCGGATCAGGCTATGGGTGAGGTCACGCATTTCCTGGGTGGTCATGCCGTATTCAGATACCTGGTAGGCGAAGAAATCCGAAAACCCCAACGGTTGCACACAGGCATTCCTCTCTTTTTGCAATTCGGCCAGCCCGTCTTTCAACGTGGTGCCCACCTCCTTGCTCGCCGTCCAGGCAGCCAATCGCTCATTGACATTGGTGGCATCCCGCAAAATCTTATCGAGGTCGTTTGTACTTACCTGTTTGCCGTTCAGCATATATTTAAAGCCGTACAGTAACTCCACCTGTTTATTGGTGGCGTCAATTCTGCGCTTAACGGCATCGCCGGCTGTCTCAGGGTTATTCCCCGCCATAAACAATATGGTTTCGAATTGTTTTACCTGCAAGGGGGTGAGTTTGTCTTTTAAGGCGAGATATTTTTTTGCGCTGTCGATATTTGCGGTGCTGCCGGTAAATTTGGCGTATGCTTCATCCGCAATAGCTGCATTGTGAGATGCGGTGGTGTCGCCTTCGATAATTTTTGTATTTAATACCCATTGGCCTTCGGCGGAAGCGTAATACAATTTTTGATATTCCGCATTGTAGCTGTCCAAATACTTCTGTGCATCGGCTTGTGTTTTGCTGTTGTCCACCGCTTTTTCTTTCGGGCTGCAAGCGCCAATGCAGAGTGCTATCAGGGGTAATACAAAATAAAATTTTAACATGTGTATGAATTTAAGTCTGCGAATTTACCATGCATGTTCTTTTTATCGAAGAATTTAACATTCACCGCAACCCGGTGGAATGCAATTGCCAAATGCAATACCGTAAATAGAAAAAATGTTGTTCAAAAATACCTACTTTCGCAAAACTAAATTGTATTTTTCTTGCTAAATCCTCTTTTATGGCTGAGACATCTGATAAACTAAAGGCATTAGGTCTGGCGGTTGACCAACTCAATAAAACTTACGGCAAAGGCACAATTATGAAACTGGGAGACTCTCCCGTGGTATCGGGTGATGTGATACCTTCGGGTTCGATCAGCCTGGATGTCGCACTGGGCATCGGCGGATATCCCCGCGGCAGAGTCATTGAAATCTACGGCCCGGAATCTTCCGGTAAAACAACACTGGCCATTCACGCAATTGCCGAAGTGCAGAAGAAGGGCGGCATTGCTGCTATGATAGATGCTGAACACGCATTCGATAAGGTATATGCCGAGAAGCTGGGTGTGGATACCGGGAATTTGCTGATTTCACAGCCGGATAATGGAGAACAAGCCCTCGAAATTGCCGAACATTTGATTCGTTCAGGTGCATTGGATATCGTAGTCATTGATTCGGTTGCCGCCCTGGTGCCGAAAAGTGAACTGGAGGGCGAAATGGGCGAGAGCAAAATGGGATTGCAGGCGAGATTAATGAGCCAGGCGTTGAGAAAACTTACCGGTACTATTAATAAAACGGGCTGTTGTTGTATTTTCATCAACCAGTTGCGTGAAAAAATAGGAGTGATGTTTGGCAATCCGGAAACCACTACCGGTGGAAATGCGCTGAAATTTTATGCCTCGATTCGTTTGGATATCCGCCGCATCGGCCAAATAAAAGAGAAGGATGATTTTATCGGCAACCGGGCGAGGGTAAAAGTGGTGAAGAATAAAGTGGCGCCACCGTTCAAACAAGCCGAATTCGATATTATGTACGGCGAGGGGATTTCTAAACTGGGAGAGGTTGTAGATCTCGGTTCCGAAACCGGCGTAATCACAAAAAGCGGCTCCTGGTATAGCTACGGCGAAACAAAATTGGGCCAGGGCAGGGAAGCGGTGAAGGAATTATTGAAGGACAACCCCGAATTATGCGCCGAACTGGAGAAGAAGATAAAGGAGAAGATGAAATTAATTACGGATGATAAAAAGAAATAACTGCAAATCCCGGGAAACCGGGATTTTTTATTGTGGGCTATCGTCTGTTTCCCGATTTTAAAAAAGCCACTTCTCTCGGCTGCAGATGCCGCCAACGCCCGCGGGGTAAATTTTTTTTCGTAAGTCCTGCGTAAACAGTGCGGTCTAATTTCTTTATTTCATATCCCAGGTGTTCAAAAATGCGGCGGACAATCCTGTTTTTGCCCACGTGCAGTGTGATGCCGACAATATTCTTTTTCTGCGGATCTGTATAAGCCACCTCGTCAATTTCCGCAATGCCGTCTTCCAATTCTACGCCGCCGGCAATTTGTTGCATATGTTTTAAGGATACGGTTTTGTCCAGTTCTACTTCATATATTTTCTCGGTTCTGTGTTTCGGATGTGAGAGCATTTGCGCCAGGTCGCCGTCATTCGTCAACAGCAATAAACCGGTCGTATTTCTGTCGAGGCGACCGACGGGATACACCCGTTCAGCAGTGGCATGTGTAATTAAATCCATCACCGTTTTTCTGCCGCGTTCATCGTCCAGGGTGGTGACGTAATTTTTGGGTTTATTTAAAAGAATATACACAGAACCCGCAGGCCGGATTATTTTGTTTCTATAAGTCACTTCGTCTGTTGCACTTACCCGGTAACCCATTTCCGTTACCACTTTGCCATTAACCCGTACCAGGCCCGTTGCAATCAGGTCATCTGCTTTACGGCGGGCGGTTATGCCCGCATTTGCCAGGTACTTATTTAACCGGGTACTTGCAGTGGTCGTTTTGAGGGGCCTCTTTTGAAAAGCTGTTTCATTTTGGCGTGGCTGCTGTTTTTTCCCCCCAGTTTCGCTCGTAACAGCTCCCTTCTTTTTCTTTTGTAACTTGAGTTGTTCCTGTTCCACTTTGCGGGCGTAGTACTCCCGTTTGCGCTCCCGGTTGGTTCCGGTTTTGGGAGTTTCAGGCGTTTGGCCCTGTTCTTTTTTTAATCTGGAAAACCGAATAGCCCGCTCTAATTTTTCCTGTCGCTTAGTCGTTGTCTTCGGGGGCCGGGGTTTGGGCGTCTGCGGTTCCGCTGTTGTTTTCTTCGTCGGTTTTTTCATCGGTTTCATTTTGTGCATCTTCACGACGCTCTTCATTGTTCACTCGTATAGAAAAAGAAATATCCTCAGCATCTTCGACATTCACCATGATGTCTCCCGGACTGCCTATCGAAATGTCTTTTTCAAATTCTTTAAGTTTGGGCAATTCGTCCATCGAATTAATACCGAAATAATCCATAAAATACTGGGAAGTTCCGTAAAGCAGCGGTTTGCCCGGTTGGGCTGCCCGGCCGGTAATTTTCACGAGATCCCGTTCCATTAATTTTTGAATCGTATAGTCGCAATTCACCCCGCGGATTTGCTCAATATCATTTTTTGTTACCGGTTGGGAATAGGCGATAATGGACAGGCATTCCAATGCAGCCGTGCTCAGTTTGCGCTTTGCCCGATGCTGTAACAAGGCGGAAATGGGCTTGTGAAAGGCGGGTTTTGTAAGAAACTGGTATCCGCCCCCGCTTTGTACGATCTTAAATATATAGGAGTCGTCTTCGTATTTAAGTTCAAGGGCATCTACATACTCCTGCAACGCTTCCAGACTTATTTCCTCGCCGCTGTATGTAAATAAAATGGTTTGCAGTTCCACCAGTGAAATCGGGGACTCCGAACTGAAAATCATCGCCTCTATAATTTTTGACAGGTCATTCATCACGGTGCAAAGGTAAATTTTGGATTTGGATTTATAATTCCGAATAAAATTACAATACGGGTGGGAGGATGCTGTGCTGATTTATCAATAGAGGGTGGATAAGGAGCAAAATTTTTGAGATTACAATGTTACAAATAAGAAAATTATTTTATGTAACAAATGCTTAAAAATGATGTTCAAAATTTGATGATAATACCCGTTTAAACCCCTAAAATTAGATTTTATGGGGTAAGTTTAGACTAAAATGGGGAATTTTTCCCTAACCTGCAACAAGTCACAATTCACAAATTTATGCAAATTATTCTGCTTTGAAATTTTTAATCCCGCTGCATATTGAAAGCTAAAAAAGCCAATTTACATTTGGCACATCATCACCATTATTTAACTTTTAAAACATTTATCTATGAAACAGACTTTACCCATTTGGAGAATGTGTCTTATGTTGACTGCATTCATCCTCATGAGTATTATTGGGTTCAGCCAGGCGTCGATAAGCACTTGCTGTTCAACGACGATTTGCGAAGGAGACTCCGTAATACTCACGTCAAGCCCTGGGTACGGATATCTGTGGAGTAACGGTGCGACCACCCCTTCTATAGTCGTGTATGATTCGGGTGATTATACTGTTACTGTAACAGATGCAGACGGTAATACCAGCACTTCGCCGGCCGTTACCGTTACTGTAAATCCGCTGCCCGTAGGTAGCATTAGCCCCGCTGGGCCCATTACCCTTTGTAAGGGCGAAACCACTGAATTAACAGCCAGTGGCGGCGTTTCTTACGTATGGAGCAATGGCGCTACCACATCCTCTATTACCGTTGACAAAACCGGCTCTTATTACGTGGAAATAACCAATGAATTTGGTTGTAGCGTAACGCTCGGCCCGGTTGAAGTTACGGTTAATCCCAAACCGTTAGCCTATATCACAGCAGGTGATTGTAACTTCTGTGAAGGCGGATCGGTGACACTGACCTCTTCCCCCGGTAGCTCCTATTTGTGGAATACAGGGGAAACAACCCAATCCATTGAAGTAACTACAAGTGGTTCCTATGAAGTAACCGTAACAAATGCGTATGGCTGCTCTAAGACTTCCAATTCAGTTACTGTAACGGTTTATGAAAATCCCGAACCTGTTATTAGCGCAGATGGTCCGACAGAATTTTGTGATGGTGGTTCTGTTACTTTGACTTCTTCTGCTGCTGCTTCCTATTTGTGGAGTACAGGTGAAACTACCCAATCCATAACAGTGGACGGAACCGGTTGTTATTCCGTTACCGTAACCAGTGAAGATGGCTGTGAGGGTTCTGATACGATTTGTGTAACCGAATACCCGAATCCCGTATGTTCAATTGAAGGTATTTTGGAAATTTGTACCGGTGAGTGCACTACTTTAACTGCACCTGAAGGATATACCTATTCCTGGAGCACCGGCGCCACCACTCAATCCATTGAAGTGTGTGCAGGCGGTGTTTACTCCGTAACAATTACTAACGAGTACGGTTGCTCAAGCACATGCGAGGTTGAAGTAATCGAGCATGAAATACCCGATGTACATATCGAAGCTGACGGCCCGACAGAATTCTGCGAAGGCGGATCCGTAGTATTGACTGCGCATCCGAACGGACCGGGCTATACTTATGAGTGGAGATTTGACGACGGCAGCGGCTGGGTGACCATTGGTTACGACTACTGGATCACAGCTACCGAACCCGGTTTATACCACGTGCGTGTAACCAGCGAATACGGTTGCGAGTCCGAGTGTGAACCGATCGAGATTATCGTTCATGAGAACCCGGTATGTGCAATAACCGGCGATCTGGAAATATGTGAAGGTGAAACCACTACACTGACAGCCAGCGGCGGCGGTACATATCTGTGGAACACCGGCGAAACCACCGCATCCATTGAGGTGAGCACCGCAGGTGTGTACAGCGTTACCGTTACCAACGAATACGGTTGTACCAGTTCATGTGAAGTTGAAGTAATCGTTTACGATACACCTGACCCGCTGGTAACAGCCGATGCGCCGATCCCTTATTGTGAAGGACAAATAGTTACGCTTTGTGCGGAACCCGACGGGTTGACCTATTTGTGGAGTACAGGTGAAACCACACAATGTATAGAAGTGTCCATTGGCGGCACCTATGACGTTACCGTAACTAATGAATATGGATGTAGCGCATCAACAGATGAAGACGTTACCATATTCCACCCGATACCTGAAGATGTTGAAATCACCATTGATGGAGACACCATTATTTGTGAAGGCGAATGCGCAACATTAACTGCTACTGCTGTAGGAGACGGACCGTTTACTTATGTATGGACTACCGGTGAAACTACCGAATCCATCACAGTATGCGACGGAGGTACTTATGGCGTGGTTGTTACCACTATATCCGGATGTGCTGCGGATACAGAGTACATCAATATTATTGAGAGCGATATACCGGTATGTTCAATAGAGGGCGACCTTGAAATATGTACCGGCGAGTGTACAACACTGACAGCACCTGCAGGATACAGCTATTCCTGGAGCACCGGCGCCACCACTCAATCCATTGAAGTGTGTGCAGGCGGTGTTTACTCCGTAACAATTACTAACGAGTACGGTTGCTCAAGTACTTGTGAAGTTGAGGTAATTGAACACGAGAATCCGGTATGTTCAATAGACGGCGATCTTGAAATCTGTACCGGCGAGTGCACTACATTGACAGCGCCTGCGGGTTACAGTTATGTATGGA
>CAZBHH010000005.1:0-145751 GCA_964492065.1 uncultured Chitinophagales bacterium
ATGCAATTGACCAAAGTGCGACGATCTGCGAGGGCGACACATTTTATTTACCCGACGGCACGGCAGTAGCAGCAGCGGGCGAGTATGAAACAACACTTCTCACAATTGCGGGATGTGATTCGGTGATAACGACGACGCTGACGGTCTCACCGGTTTATACATCGACAGTTGAAGCAGAGATATGTGCGGGGGAAACTTACATTCTCCCCGACGGAATGGTAACCGATGCAGCCGGCACTTACACCTCTGAATTCACCTCTTACAGCGGATGCGATTCAGTGGTCATCACCGAGCTCAGCGTAAACCCGGTGTATGCAATTGACCAAAGTGCGACGATCTGCGAGGGCGACACGTTTTATTTACCCGACGGCACAGCGGTAACAACAGCGGGCGAGTATGAAACAACACTTCTCACAATTGCGGGATGTGATTCGGCGATAACAACGGCGCTGACAATTGAATCAGTGCTACCTACAATTATTGCAGCAGAAATTTGTAATGGAGAAACTTATGTATTACCAGATGGCACATTAACAGACACTGCCGGAACCTATTCCTTTGTATTTACTTCCTTCATGGGTTGTGATTCTATAGTTTACCTGACACTTACCGTACACCCGGTTTATTCCACTCTGGTGAGTGCAAGTATTTGTGCGGATGAAGTGTACCTATTGCCCGATAGTACGGAGGTGAATGAACCCGGCACTTATTCCACTGTTCTGAGTTCCGTTAGCGGATGTGATTCAATTATTACAACCAATCTTACAGTATATCCTGTTTATAATATTTTGCAAAGCGCAACAATCTGTGAGGGTGAATTGTATTATTTACCTGACGGCACTGCGGTACTGACGGCGGGTATTTATACAACCACATTGTCAGGCATTACAGGTTGTGATTCGGTAATTACGACCAACTTATACGTTAACCCTATACCAACCACAACAATGTCGGCTTCCATTTGCCCCGGTGAAACATATACTCTTCCCGATGGAACTATCACTTCTGCTGCAGGAACCTATACAACTTTACTGACGTCCTATACGGGTTGTGATTCAATAATATATACAACACTTAGTATCTATACTTCCTATATCATTGCCGTTAATGACTCAATTTGTGAAGGCGATGTGTACGTTTTGCCCGACGGTACTCCTGTTTTCGAGGCAGGTGTGTATTCAACGCTACTAAACACAATCTACGGCTGTGATTCTGTAATTAATACAATCCTGGAATACTATCCTTCTTACGCTATTGAGTTGTACCGGGAAATTTGTACGGGAGAAGTTTACACTTTACCCGACGGAACCGATGTGGACGAAGGCGGTATTTATACAACCGGCTTTATTTCTGTTAACGGCTGTGATTCTGTGATTACCACCCATCTCACCATACATCCAAATCCGGTAATTACCTTTTCTGTTGATCCGTTGGTATGCTTGGAAGATGGCCCGGTACTATTGGAGGCAATACCGGAAGGCGGAGTGTTCTCCGGTATCTCCGTCAGTGGCAATCAATTCGATCCGCAGGATGCAGGTGTTGGCGGTCCTTATGAAATTATTTACGTCTATCCGGATATTCACGGCTGTAAGGATACAGCATTCCAATTTATCAGCGTGGATCAAAACTACGCAATTGCCTTTGGCGATACGACCGTCCTGGAAGGCAATCCCATTACGATTTCCGGCGTCAGCGGCGGCGACTTTTCATGGGAACCCGCCGGTATTGTCTCCTGCCCTACTTGTGAAAGCAGTAGTGCATTTCCCGTGGAGTCCGGATATATTACGCTTACTTCCGTAAATGAAAACGGGTGTGAAGCTTCGGATGCAGTTTATGTTCAGGTCATTCCGCTCCCGGAAAATACCGTGTTTATTCCAAATGCCTTCACGCCAAACGGCGATGGCGTTAATGATTATGTATTTGCTTACAGCCCACTGCTCGTAAATATTAAGTCTATGGAAATATTCGATCGCTGGGGCAATAGAGTTTTTTACGGTGAGGATTTAATTCCGGATGCAGTAACGAGCGGATGGGATGGCACATTCAACGGCGAAGCCGTCAGTGTAGGAGTATATGCTTATATCGTCATCGCCGAGTTTGAGGACGGGGAGATTAAGAAATTTGCGAGTAATGTTACCCTGTTATCCAAATAATTATTTTGCCAGCAAATCCAACTTCCGCTTGTGGAAAAATGCAGAAGTAAGATAGTAGGGTATAGCGGCTATGCGTATTAACTGCCGGCGTTGCGGCCATTGAAATTGCGCCAATTTTTTTAAGTCCATTACGCCTTGTGTCATTCTGAATTTCTTATGCAGGTACCTGTGTAAGACCTTATAATAAGCAGGTGAAAAGGTGCTGCGGAACATAAGCGCCAGTTCGTCGCTGTGGTTCCAGTTTTGCTTTTGCTGCATTTCCGCTTTTACTCTTTCATAAAATTTTGTACCGGGTAACGGATACGAAACTGAAACCCCGATATCATGGGGCATGAGCTCAAACACCATTTTTAGGGTTGCATCGATATCCCGCTTGTCTTCGCCCGAGTAACCAAATTGCAGGAAGAAACACGGTTTAACACGATGCTTTTTCATCAGTGCGGTGCATTTGTAAATCTGTTCGACGGTGATACCTTTATCCATTGCATCCAGGATTTTTTGTGCGCCCGATTCGGCGCCTATCCATACCTCATCACAGCCGGCTTTGGCCAGGTGTTCTATGTTCTTCTCATTTAAGAGCAAGTCGGCACGGCATTGAATTTTAAATCGGAAATACAGTTTTCGCCGCAGCACCAGTTCGCTGAATTGCACTATCCATCCCGGTTTCAACCCGAAGATATCATCGCAAAACCAAATATGTGTCGCACCGTATTTTTCAATGAGAACCGCAATTTCATCCACGACATTTTCAGGTGAGCGGATATTGTACTTATTGCCGTAGATGGGCTTAGCACACCAGTTGCATTTAAACGGGCAGCCGCGGGTGGTGGTTATATTCATACTGAAATACCCGTGTGCCTTCATCCATTTGGACTTGTACATTGCGATGTTTGTCTGCTCCCAGTCGGGGAATGGCAGCGAATCCAATGCATGCATTACCGCTCGTGCTTGTGTCTTTTCAAATCCGTTCTGCGATCTGTAGGCAATTCCGCAGATCGTATGTAAATTGTCCGTTGCCCGCTTGCCGCTTATATATAAGGTCAGTTCGCGGATTGTCTGTTCCGCCTCGCCGATAACAATGTAGTCCGCTCCCGCTTCGAGGTATTCTTTCCAATGGTCGGTGGCATCTGAGCTCGATACGATCACAGTACAATTGTGTTGTTTTGCAAAGCGGATCATTTCAAAACAGGCGTTGCGCATATTTACCAGGCACATTTTGGTGAGGTAGTTGAACCCGTCATCGCAAACAATAAAAATTCCACCCTTATGTGTTTGTATTGCCGGAAAAATGTCTGCCGCCGACTTCGCAAAAACAGTATCCCGTAAAGAAACGGAGAATCCGCATTGCTTTAATACGGAGGAAACATACAGAGTTCCCAAAGGCGGATAAGGCTGCATAGCCCGCTCCTGTTTGGGGTCTAAGGCGAGAAAATAGGTATTGGCAATTAATATGTCAGCCATGAAATAAAGTTACGCCGTATCGCTCTTCGAAAGTGTGAATGCGCCGTTTGTATCCCTCGAGGACTTTTAATTGAAAACCATGTGGATGGTGTTTGGAAACATGCTTACGGCTGCGGAAATTATTTTCAAATTCTGCCGGCGCCATCGCCTTATATTTTCGTTTCCAGAAGTGGACTATAACCCGGCGGCACCAGGTATCGAGCCGGTTGCCAACGGCATTGTGCAAGAGGTGTTCTACTATGGATTTTAACTTGTTTTGTTTTTCACCGGCAGATGATAATTGATTCACGGGCAGGTAGTTTGGAAAAAATTCCCGTATCCATTTATTGTATTCCATAAATTGATTGTACACTTGTACACCCGTCATATTTTTGAGCGTAATGATTTCCGTTGCCGCAAAAATATTTTTATCGGGAATTTCCAGCGCATTGGTATCGATAAAATAATTAATGCAAAAGTATTTTCTCGAATTAAGCAGGCATATTTTTTTGTACAAGGTCAACAGCGTGCGGCATAGCCATAACCTGCCAGGCGCCGTTATGATAAAGAAATCAAAGTCAGCGCCTGCATCGAAATAATTTTTTGACAGTGAGCCCGAAATATTCACACTGCGCACGAAAGGAAATTGTTGGATGAACTTCGAGCGCTTTACCGCCTTATCCCATATTTCCAAAGCGGAGCGATTGCCATGCTTACGCCGCTCGATATGGGTGTAGTCGTTATGCAGCGACCGGAATTCGCCAAAGCGAAACACCATGCGGTCGTCTTCTAATGCCTGCAGGGCTTCTTCGACAATGCGGAGCGAACTCAGGGGTATGGGTGCAAAACGGAGTATTTCATCCGGAGTTAAAGGGTAGTCAAACAGGTCGAAATACATCAGCGTCCTGAGAATAGCCGAATGTACCTCTCCCATTACCTTAGGTTCAGATTGCTGTAAGGAAGGAATAAGCATGCCTGAACGAAATTACTGCACAGTTCCATTTTTAAACGTCAGTCTTATGTAAGATGATGTAAAATATTCTTAAATTATTGGATGTTTCATCATGCTTCCTGCTGCCAGGGTTTTGGGCGACAGGCGCTGCAATGTATGTTCCCGGGTATTTTGACATTTAATCATTGAGATAGCGATAAACTGAAGATTTCCTCTGCACCATTCCAGTATCTCTGTTTTTTCAATGAGTTGAATTGCAATGCATATTTTGCAGCTATTGCCCGGATGGCTTCCATTGCGCATTGGTCGGACAGAACAATAAACACGGCGCTGCCCGATCGGATATACTCCGGCAATTGAAAAAACAGTTTTTCGAAGTATTCAAAATGTGCGCCGCAATACCAGGCGCTGTCAGCATCGGTCATGGGATCTTTGGGATAGTATGGCGGATTAATACATATATAATCGAAGCGCCGCGGTTGCAATTTCTCAAATAAATCGCTCTGTATGGTTTCTATATCGAGCGCATTGGCTTTTGCATTTTCCGATGCCGTAGTTACGGCAAGCGGGTTGATATCACTTGCGGTTACACGAGCCTTTAGTCCTGCTGCCGCACAACTCAACAAACCGCTGCCACAGCCTAATTCCAGCAGGGTTTTACCTTGTAATTCCATCCTGCGTATAAACTCGGCCAGCAACAATGAACTGTGAAAGTATTTGGGATGAAATACACCCGGCGGAACAGACAGGGTGATATCGCGGTATTTAAATTGAGAGGGTTTTGCAATTCGCCGGCGTACATACGGTTTATAAATGTACGCACCTATTTTCCGCAGATAGTATTGCATGTTAAAAACCTTCTAATTCCGGTTGACGGTAATGCATCCATTTTTGAACAGCTTTAATTTCATAAGGCCATGCGTACATTTTCATCCTGTAACGCCATGCGCTGATACTTCTCATTAACCGCCGCTGCACCTTTTGCAGTTTATAATCGGATACGGTGGGATAGTACCCGTTGAGGACGGTTTCAAAATTTTTTATTTTATCAATCATATACGGTTTCAGCCAGGGAGTTAACGGATTCTTGCGCAAATCAAAATGCTCCCAGTGGGGGCTTATCCACTCCTCCAGCGTTTTGGGGAATTGAAATCCCGATTGTTCCACTGTTTTATAGAGCGCAGAACCCTCCGTCGGCACAGGGCTGTACACATAGATAATTATTTCGGTATCGGGATTTATTTCTTTAATCCTGCGGATAAAGGCGATGTCATCATCGATGCGTTTATTCACCTCTGCTTCGGTGTCGGCCGGAAAGCCCAATACAAAAGAATATTCGGGGATTATGTCGAACTGCCGCATGCGCAGTGCGAAAGCTTTAATCTGAGCGGCTGTTTGGGTACCGCCTTTATCCAGTTGCTTTAACACCGTGTCGCTGCCCGTTTCAGCGCCGAAGAAGATCATTTTACATCCGGCACTGCGCATTGTTTCCAGGCTCGCATCGCTGTACTTATCAATTGTATCAATACGGCCCTCGCCCCACCACACCATATTTTCTTTGGCTATTAATTGCGAAAATTCAACCGTCCGCTTTTCGCTTACAAAGAAATTATTGTCGTGGAATTCAATGGCATCGCCTCCGAATTTATTTTTTAAATAGATGATATCCCGGTAGATTAATGGAGCAGATTTACCTTGCCACCTCGCATTGTAAATGGGAACGATACCGCAAAATGCACATTTAAAAGGGCAACCGACACTACTGTGATAGGCGATGGTTTTTTTTCCCAGGCAGGTTTTCCCCAAATACCTGTGAATCGGGTAAAATGTATTGAGTTTTTGATAAGGCAGCGGTGATAAGCTATCCTGATCGTACAATGCATCCCTGTGATTTTTTTGAATACTGCCGTTATTTTTCCAAACCAGGTTGGGAATTGCTTCCGGCGATGTGTTATTTGTTAGTGCATGCAACAACAGCGGAAATGCCTTGTCTCCCGGACCGTAAATTATATAATCGATATATCCGGACTCCATACATACCCGGTTTTGGTTGCTCGCAAAATACCCGCCCCACACAACGGCGATATTGGGAAATGTCTCCTTAATACACTTCGTAAATGGTATGGCCTGTTTCAACTGGGGCCCGGGCATAACCGTGCATGCAAAACAGAAATACTGCCCGGTTTGCAATGCATCCATAATGGTTTCTAAAGGGGCGGATTCCAGATTGCCATCCACAATGGTATATTCGAATATTCCTTCAATACTGGCGGCAACTGACAGAATGGAGTTGGGAATTCGCGGTTTATAGTTTGCTGCCCGCGGATTAAAGAGTAAAACTTTCTGAGTATGCATCAGCGAATTTACTTGTTATGCATGCTGCGGGGGGTAATTGCAATGTAAAAAAAAATGCACCCCGGGACAGGTGCATTTTTTTTATTGAATGAGCAACATTAAGAGTTTTTTTCATTGTATTTCACCAAAACTTCCGCATCTGCTTCGGCCGGCAGGCTGTGAATATAGTTATAAATGGATCGCAGTTCGGTATCGGTCATCAGGCCTAATTCCTGCCAGGGCATGAATTTCATGTCCAGGACTTTTCCCTCGGGTGTTTTACCGCTGCGCATTACCTCGGTGAATTGTTCAAATGTCCATTTGCCAAAATTGCCGCCCAGGGTAATATTGGAACCGGGAGGAGAAACGGGATCGGGAGATTTGAAGCCATTCAGTTTTTCACCGTGGCAACTGAAACAACCGTGAATGCGCATGGTGTATTTTCCAAAATCCGGGTTTTCGCTGAACTCGGGAGCGGTGCGCACGGAGGCGTCCTGCAAATCGAGAAGTTCGCAGTTGTAGAGGGTGCCAAACACGCCGGCGCCCGCCAATACCTGGCTCATAAATGTAAAATAATTTTCGGGCTGCGGCTTATCGGATGGCGGCAGTGTTTTCAAATATCCGATTAACGCACCCAGGTCGCGGTCGCTGAGATAATTGAGAAATTCCGCCGGCATCACAAACATACCCTTGCCATCGGGTTTCACGCCATAGCGCAATGCCCGGATCCAGTCTGCATCGGTGTAATTTTTTGTAATGCCCCCCGGGGTGAGATTGGCTGAATAAAATCTTCCGATTTTATCATCGTTAAAAAAATCTTTGCCCGCCAAATCACCTCCGTGACAGCCCGTACAAATAGATGCGGCAAGTGAGGCGCCCCGCACCAGTGAAGCCGAGTCTGTGAGTATGGGAATGTCGGGTACGTTGACTTCATAAGTTTTGCTCGCCATCTTCTTGTATTTGCCCTGCATAATAAAAGCAAAAGCTACTACGGCAATCACGAGAACCAGTAGGACAATACCGGTCCATTTGAGAAATTTTTTCATAAATATTGGATTTCAGGTTAAAAAATCTAAATGTCAAAGAAAAGTTACGGGGTTTTTTAATAACTGCAAAAAAATTATTTTTCACAGGTGGTCAATTGGCGATATGCCCGGCGGTAGAGGTTTACCGTTTGTTCAATTCCGTAGGATGATTCCGAGGGTGTATAGTCATCCAGCAAGGCGAAAATGTTACTGCACATGTCGCCGGGGCTTGTACATGGATGCACTGCGGTGTGTTCCGGCCGGCCAACGTCGAAGCACACCACCTGCATACCGGCGGCAATCGCCTCTTCGAATACCGTTGCATGACCTTCGTACAGCGCAGGGTGCACTAAAATTTTTGACTGCTGCATATAGGCGATTACCTGCTTGCGGGGGATGGAACCGGTAAACCGGATATTGGCTATCTGCAGTTGGCGGGCGGTTTGTATGCACCCGATTTTCAATGGCCCGTCGCCAATCATTACACATTGTAACCGGGGGTATTTGGCATTTAACCGACTGACGATCTCGATAAAAATGTGCGGCTGTTTGAGCGCTATGAAGGAACCGGTAAACAACAGGTCGATTGTCCTTTCACGCCGGGCAAGCGGGAAAAGGCACACCCCCGGGCGTATAACGGCGAAGGCGTCGTTACCGGTAAGCCGTTGAAATACACCCGCAGCTTTGGCATTGGGAGCTACTACCGTTACAGTTTTGAATGCAATCTTTTTCAGGTATTTGTTTTTGGGTAGAATATCCTGCCCCATGATAGTTGCTATGAGGCGGCAATTGTATTTTATGCCGAGCCGTTCGCCCACCAGGGCGGCTTCATTTAACCAGAATGCATGCAGTATGGTTTTCCCCGGCTCAATCCATTCTTTTGCTTTGGAAATTACCCGCTGCCACGTCAGCCATTTAAATATGCCCGAACGGTTTTTCCCGCCGGCCGAGTAAACCCGGATTTCATTCCATCGATATACGCCGGCGGTAAATGGATATTGAAAACTGATGACCGCAATATTGTCTTTCCCGATGGTTTCGGCGAGCGCTAATACGTAATCCTGTAAAAACGGGATGCACTGATCGTCGAAGTTATCTTTTGGAAATCCGGGCGTGAGAATCAGAACGTTTTCCCGGCTCATAGTTTCTGTAATGTTAGAATATAATAATCTCCAATAGCACGAAACAGCGGCCATGTTTTAATCCTGTTCTCCAGCCGTTGTAACCGGGAGTATATTGTTTTGTGCTTTGCGGGAAAGTGGACTAAATATGAGGGTGGAACAGTGGTACAAAGCCCTTCCAGTCCAACGCATTTTAATTTACCCGAAGCGATTTGTCTGATACGTGCAGGCCGGTAATACCAACAGCGGAAATAAACACCTTCAATATGCGCTTCGGCTCCTTTGGCGCCGGCAAACCGGCGGAAAGCAGTTTTAAAATTTCCCTTGAACATAAGCATGCTCTCCCAAAGACAAAATGGCGGCATGATAACCGCTGTCAATAGACCGCCCGGTTTAATAAGCGGGATACAATCGAGTACCACCTTTTGGATATCGGGAGTACAGTTCAATCCGGCAAGATTGGAAAACACCATATCGAAGGGCCCGGTATGTTTTAATGTTTCCAGGTGATTGAAAGAACAAATTTCGGTGGTAATTGCGCCTTGCAGATTTGCCGCTATTGCCTTTTGGCGCAGTTGATATTGCATCGATTCCGAAATATCGGTGGCGTGAATGCGGTGACCTGCTGTTGCAAAATACAGCGCATCCTCACCGGTGCCTGCATTTAATTCCAGGATGGTGGCGTTGGGTTTTAAGAACCGGTTGACGTGATCTCTTATGCGTTGGCGTTTGTACTGAACGATTACGTCGCCCGCATACAAGGCGTCGAACACACCCGCCTGCCGGTCGAATGCATTTGCCGCCTGTTGTTCGTGCAAAGTTTCAGTCATACCATCGGGTGTGCGGCATCACGGCGGATGGCAGTATCCCTTTAATCCAAACTCCAGGTGGTGCCGTCTTTGCCATCTTTCAGTTGTATGCCAATTTGTTTCAACGTATCCCGGATTTTATCCGAAGCGGCAAAGTCTTTTCTCGAACGGGCGTCTTTGCGCAAATCGATAATGAGTTCCATGACGCTTTGCATCAGCGCATTATTTCCTTCTTCTTCGAATTTCAATCCGAGTATATCAAAAATAAATGCGTGCACGGTTTCCTGTACACGCCTAAGAGTATAGGGTAATACCGGGGCCGATTTTTCGGCAGTATGAAACCACGAATTAATATAAGTGGAAATTTCATTGAGCGATGCGATTGCCTGTGCGGTATTAAAATCGTTATTCATACCATCGTACACATCCCTTAAAAATTTATTGCAAGCCAGTTCGCTGTCGGTATCTACCGCCGGTCCCGCCTGTATCGCCTGTAAATTTTTTGCCGTATACATCAGTCGCTTGTATCCCTTTTCCGCTGCCGCCAGCGCTTCATTGGTAAAGTCCAGAGTGCTGCTGTAATGCGCCTGCAACATAAAAAATCTAACGGTCATCGGCGAATACCCGCGGTCTAACAAAGGATGCGTACCCGTAAATAATTCGTGTGGCAAAAACGAATTGCCGAGACTTTTGCTCATCTTCTGCCCGTTTACCGTCAGCATATTGGTATGCAGCCAGTACTTAACCGGGTCGGTGTGATTACACGCTATGCTTTGTGCAATTTCGTTGGTGTGGTGTGTCGGGATTAAATCCATACCGCCGCCGTGAATGTCAAAAGTCTTACCCAAATATTTAGTGCTCATTGCCGAGCATTCAATATGCCATCCCGGATAACCCATTCCCCAGGGCGAAGGCCATTGCATGGCGTGTTCGGGTTTTGCTTTTATCCAAAGTGCAAAATCCAGGCGTCCTTTTTTCTGTTCCTGGCCGCTCAGCGCCCGTGTATTATTTAATAAATCGTCCAGGTTGCGACCGGACAGTTTGGTGTAGGGAAATGCGGCGGCAAATTTTTCCACATCAAAATAAATACTGCCCTCCGTTTCATAAGCAAACCCGCTGTCAAGAATTTCTTTTGTCATTTCGATCTGTTCGATGATATGACCGGTGGCCGTAGGTTCGATATTCGGCGGCAGAGTATTGAGGATTTCCATTATCCGCCGGAATGCCACACTGTATTTCTGCACAATTTCCATGGGCTCCACCCGCTCTAATGTTGCCTGCCGGCTGATACGGTCGTCGGAAATTCCGGCTGAATTTTCGATATGGCCGGCATCGGTAATATTCCTGACATAGCGCACCGCATAACCCAGGTGGTACAGGTAGCGGTAGATCACATCGAAAGAAACAAAGGTGCGGCAGTTGCCGAGATGCGGTTCGGAATACACGGTCGGCCCGCACACATACATCCCCACAAAGGGCGGATGCAACGGGGCGAACAATTCCCGTTGCCTGCTCAGCGTATTGTAAACGTATAATTCGTTCTGATGAAATAATTCTTTGGGCATGGAGTAAAGTTAAGGAAGGTAATTTCAAATTTTTACACCCCGGGATTTTATGAAGCCGGTGTGTGAAAAATTATTATCTGAAAGCAAATGATGCGGTCACCATGTAATGATCCGACCCGCTATTGGCGATGCGCCGGTAGTCCAGCACTTTAAATACTTCCTGTTGTAAAAGGATATAATCGATGCGAATCAGCGGAAAGGGTTTAAAGGTGGCTCCTAAGCCGGCGCCTTTTTGTAAAAATGCATCCTGCATATCTCCGGAAATGATGCGATAGGCATAGGATACCGGGGTGTCATTGAAATCGCCGCAGATGATTACCGGGTAAGGCGAATTCTCCTTTACCGAATCTATCGCCTGCGCCTGCCCCGCCCTCAGGCTGTAACTGGTGCGCAACTTTCCGACAATGCGCTTCGCCCGCTCTTCATTCAGCGATTCCATATCGGGAGATTCCACCATGTCCAAATCCTGCGGGGTAAGTTGATTGGATTGTAAATGGGCCGTTATCAGCCGCACTGTTTTTCCGTTCATATCTAAATCGGCAAATATGGTTGCATTGATTTCGCTCAATGCCTTGTACCTGATTTTACCGGTGTTCACCACCGGGTATCTGCTCAGAATTAATATGCCGAAGCTGCGTGTGTGTTTATCGTTTTCATAGACTTTAAAATAATATTCGTATTTCAAACCGCTCGCCTTTTTTATTGCGAGGTAATTGTCCTGTGCTTTTTTGGAATTGTGATAGCTGCTGAATTCCTGCAGGCAAATGATATCCGCCTGCACCTCGCCGATCTGGTCAACTACACTTTGCTGATGCTCCCGGGAAGTGGCTGAGCTAAACTCGGTAAAACCCCGGATATTAAACGTGAGCAGCCGTATGGCGTCAGTATCCTCGTCGTGATGTCCGCCGAAATTCAGCGCATAGCTGTTACGGTGTGCCGGGAACCCGATGAGTAATACTACCAGAATATACATACTCACTTTTTTATTCAGGAAAAACCAAAGTACCAGGAACAGCAGGTTTACAATGAGAATGGGGATATACGCCAGGCCGAAGAAGGGGCTGAACCATACTGTTGCCGGGCTGATATACATGGAAGCATACGACGACAACAGCAATGCGGAAACGAAAATTGTTATAGCGAGCAGAATTTTATGAATCCAGTTCATTTCTTCTCATTGCTCACTTTAAAAAGAAATTCCTTTTCTTCTTTGGTAAGGCTGTCATATCCCGATCTCGATATTTTATCCAGGATTTCATCTACCCGTTTTTGATTGGTAGCGGCTGTTTTTTTTTCGTTGTTCTCTGGGGCCTTCTTCCTCACATAGGCTACCCGCGGCTTGTTGTATTTCGGCTTTTCATATGTATCCATCAGCCGAAATGCCCAACCGAACCAATTGAAACCCCGGCGGTAGGAATAGATAAAAAAGAAACCCGCCAATGCGCCGCCGAGATGGGCGATATGGCCGCCGGCATTGCTGCCTGAGGAAATATTAATGATATCGATGAGCAGTGCAACCAGCGCTATCCATTTTAATTTAACCGGACCGATTAAAAGCAGATACACCGTGTAGTCGGGTACTAAAGTAGCGGCGGCGACGACGATAGCGAGAATGGAGGCCGAGGCGCCCACCAACATGGCGTTTGTCTGAAATGCCGGGGAGATGTTAAAGGTTACCATGAACAGCAAGGCGCCCAATATCCCGCCTGTAATATAGAGGGGCAGGATGTAGCGCATATTCATAAACTGGGTAAATATTCTGCCGAAGAAAAACAGGAAAATCATATTAAACAGCACGTGAAAAATGCCGAATGGCGTATGCAGGAACTGGTAGGTAAGAATGCTCCAGGGTTGCCTGATGTACGTGGATGGCCGGTTTGGGAAATACAGCTTGTCCATCACTTGCATAAACACATCTTGTTTACCGAAAACGGTGAACAGCAACATAATGAGACTTTGCAGTACAAACAAACCGATATTGACAATCAGCAGTTTTGTAATAATATTGCCAAAGTGAAACTTATGTTTTATTTCGTTGAGCATGGGAATTAATAAAAATGAGTTTTAGATTTTTGCCAATACTTAATTAAGACAAACCCTACCAGCATCCCTCCCAAATGCGCAAAATGGGCTACGTTATCATTGGGCTTATTGATAAAGCCCATATACAATTCGATAGCCGTTAAAATTATGACTAAGTATTTTGCTTTTAATGGCAACAGGAAATAAATATAGATGAGTGTGTTGGGAAACAACATGCCGAAGGCGAGCAATACGCCGTACACGGCGCCGGAGGCGCCGATGGTGGGTGAGAATATCGCACGCAGCGTACCGATATTGCGCTCGGAAAAATTGCCGATAAAGTAACCGTCTTTAATGATATCGGGTGCAAATGAACCCGTTATCTGGTGCAATTGCAACGCATGCACTCCCGTATATAACAGCGCCGCTCCCAACCCGGTGACAAAATAATAAATGAGAAAGCGTTTGGGCCCCCACACGTTTTCCAATACGGCGCCAAACATCCACAGTGCAAACATATTGAAGAACACATGGCCGAAACTGGCATGGGTAAACAGATGTGTAACTATCTGGTAAGGTCGGAATTCAGGCGCCGTGGGATAATACAACGCCAGTTTTTCAACTATGCCGGGGAAGGTGATAGTTGCGAGAAAGACCAAACCATTGATGATTAATAAATTTTTTATTACTGGTGGCAGAAAATTAAATCTCTGCATTCCGAATTGGGTCATGTGTATATGCCTTAATTTTTTTTGAGAAATTGTTTCACCAGGTAATCTAAACCAAAGGTAATAAATGTGTGGTTACCATCGGCAGACAGGTGCGGCTCCTTACAGGCGAACAATTCATCTATTAATGATTTAATTTCGATAGGCGTGAGCGCTTTTCCGGATTTAATGCAATTGTTTTTCGCCATACATCTTGCGAGCGCCAGGTGTTTGTCCAGCTTCAGTTCTCCGGCATTTAGCCTGAACTGTTCCAGCAAACTTTCGATGAGCTGCTTCTCATCGACGCCCGATAGTTCGGGTGGTATGCCGTGTATGACGAAGGTGTCTTTACCAAAGGGCTGCACATCGAATCCGAGGTAATTGATATCGCTTAACAACGCATTGAGTATTGCGGCATCCGAGGATGAAGTGTGAATGGTAGTAGGGAACAACTGCTGCTGCGTGCTGTGTTTTTTATCGCTTAGCTGAGCGAGGTATTTCTCAAATAAGATTCTCTCATGAGCGGCCTGTTGATCAACCACTACAAAACCCGACTTAATCTGTGCGATGATGAAATGATTGTGTACCTGGAAAGCCTGCAATTTATATTCTCCGGTGTCGAAGGGCAATGATTGACCGGTTTGCAGGTCATCCTGCTCCCGTGTTTCAAATTTTTCATCAAAAGCAGTTGTACTTATCGCATCTGTAAACTGGCCGGCGCCGGTATGGTCATTTATTTTGCTCTGCATGGTTTTAAATACAGGCTCAGCTCCCTGTGATTTCATGGGCCGTGTAAATGCGGGCAGGTGGGCAAAGTTGGCATCCAGCTCGAAATCCAGGGTCGGTGTGATGCTGTATTGCGCCAGGGCATGCTTTACGGCTGCATGCATAAATGTATAGATAATGCGTTCGTCTTCAAATTTAATTTCCTGTTTGGTGGGATGCACATTCACATCGATACGCCGCGGATCGATATCGATAAAAATGACGTACAGGGGATAACTGTTTTCGGGCAGTAGTGCATCATAAGCCGTTTTAATGGCGTGATGCAGGTAATGGCTCTTGATAAACCGGTTGTTGACGAAGAA
Organism: uncultured Chitinophagales bacterium; assembly: GCA_964492065.1. Taxonomy (GTDB): domain Bacteria; phylum Bacteroidota; class Bacteroidia; order Chitinophagales; family BACL12; genus JADKAC01. The sequence continues at coordinate 15,217 of CAZBHH010000005.1, forward strand.
GAACTGCTCGCCTTTCGTGCGTTTTGCATTCTCGGGTTTCCCGATAAACCCATGCACGTTAGTTACCGAGGTCTTCTCCTCCACGGGTACCAGTTTTTCGTTGTAATTATTGCCGAACAAGTGGATAATGCGCTGTCGCAGGTTGGCTTTTTTCAGATGAAATATTTCCACGCCGTTGTGAAACATGCTGAAAAATATCTGCGGATTGGCAAGCGCAATTCTTTCAAACTCATCCATGATGTGGCGCAATTCCACGGTATTGGATTTCAGAAAATTGCGGCGAGCCGGTACGTTAAAGAATAAATTTTTCACTGCGACGGAAGTGCCTGCGGCAGTTTGGCAGGGCTCCTGGCTTTTCAGCTCGAAGCCTTCCAGGATGATTTGCGTACCCAGTTCCTCGGTGTGCAGCCTGGTCTTGAGTTCCACCTGGGCAATGGCGGCAATGGAAGCCAGGGCTTCGCCGCGAAATCCCATCGTGCGGATGTTGAACAAGTCGTCTGCACTTTTAATTTTCGATGTTGCGTGTTTCTCAAAACACATGCGGGCATCCGTATGACTCATTCCGCTGCCGTTGTCGATTACCTGGATCAGCGTTTTGCCTGCATCTTTTACAATCAGCCTGATTTCATCGGCGCCGGCATCCACCGCATTCTCCAGCAATTCCTTGACGGCTGACGCCGGGCGCTGAATGACTTCACCGGCGGCAATTTGATTTGCTATGGTATCGGGCAATAAATGAATCAAATCGGCCATCGGTAAATATCAAATAAAAAAAATAAAGAATAACAAAAGTAAAATGACGATTATAAGGATGCGCAAATTGTAAGTCTTTCGCTTGCTGCGGCGCAGTTCTCTCTTAAAATCCAGCAATTGGGAAAACTTTTCACCTTCGGGTGATTTTGCCCGCGATTGGGCTTTCAACTGCGCTTCCTCCTTCTTTGGATCCCAATAAATCGGTTTATAATTGAACTCCCGCGGTTTATGCCCTCCAAAAAAAGAATGTTTTCCGAACAACATCTTACTGAATATTTCTTTTATATAACGTCAACTTATCCTTTCGTTTGCGTTGTCTGTCTCCACAAAGTTAACGAACTGCCCTGCAAGGTTTAGTAAATGGTACAAATAAGTTGTCATTGCGTGAATAAAATAACGGTTGTTATGCATCAATATTTACTTTTGTAAACACACATAGGACATGATTTTGAAGCGATTGATCTGGATTTTATTTTTCTCCACCGGATTTGGTGCAACGTATGTGGCGGATACAAATAGCCCGGTTACCGCCGACAGGGTCATCCCGTTTTACGACAGGCATTACGCTTGGGTGGACTCCATGCTGCAGTCCATGACAACCGAACAGAAGATCGGTCAGTTGTTTATGGTGGCGGCGTATTCGAATAAACCGGCGGCTCACCAGATTGAGATCGAAACGCTGATTAAAAAATACGGTATCGGCGGATTGATATTCATGCAGGGCGGGCCGGTACGGCAAATCAATCTCATCAACCGCTATCAAAGCATCAGCGAAATACCGCTGCTGATCGGGATGGATGCCGAGTGGGGGCCTGCCATGCGGCTGGATTCCGTTATGGCCTTCCAGCGGCAGTTGACATGGGGCGCCGTACGGGATGATTCGGTGATTTACAATACCGGGAAGATCATCGCCATGCAATTAAAGCGATTGGGCGTACACGTCAGTTTTTCGCCGGTGGTGGACATCAATAATAACCCCGCCAATCCCGTAATTGGCGACAGGTCGTTTGGTGCGGATAAACTCAACGTAGCGCTCAAGGGAGTGGCTTATGCCAACGGCTTACAGGAAAACGGCATTATCGCCTGTGCAAAACACTTTCCCGGACATGGCGACACCGATGCCGACAGCCACCTGAGCCTGCCGGTGATTCAGGCCTCCAGGGAGAGGCTCGACTCCCTGGAATTGTATCCCTTTAAAATTTTGATGAATGAAGGTGTCGGTTCGGTAATGCTCGCTCACCTGTTTGTACCCGCACTGGATGCGACCAAAAACCGGGCATCGTCGCTATCGCCGCTCGTGGGCAGAAGTTTACTGCGGGATTCACTCGGCTTCCGCGGCCTCACCTTCAGCGATGCGCTGAATATGAAGGGCGTAAGTATGTATTACGCTCCCGGCGAACTGGAAGTGCAGGCATTTCTCGCCGGCAATGATGTGTTATTGTTTTCATCGGATATCCCGGTGGCTTTTGAAGCTATCCGCAAAGCCGTCGCTTCCGGAGTGATTACCCTTGATCAGTTAGATGCCAGCGTTACCCGTATTCTGAAAGCCAAGGCATTTGCAGGGCTGAATGCGTTTACGCCGATTTCAAACAAAAATGTTATCGCCGATTTAAATTCTGTCGAAGCAAAACTGCAAAAGCGAAAAATTACAGAGCAAAGCATAACGCTGGTTACATCAAAAAACAAATTGCTGCCCTACACCAGGTTGGATACACTCAGTATTGCCTCCCTGAGCATCGGCAATGGCAACCGCACCGAATTCCAGGATTACATCGACAAATACGCATCCGTCAATGCATTGGTATTGGATAAGGATGCGGCTGTCGCAAATTATAATGCCGCCTATGAAAAGCTGAAAGCCTATGAATCGGTTATTATCGGTATTCACGGAACATCCCGCAGCAAATCAAAGAATTTCGGTATTAATCAAAATACGATTGACCTGGTGGAGAAACTGGCCGATGTTACCGATGTTACGCTCGTTATTTTCGGTACGCCCTATGCGGCTTCATATTTTAAAAATGTACAACACCTGGTGGTGAGTTATGACGACGACGATTATACCGGGCAATGTACGGCAATGGCATTGTTTGGCGCCATCCCCTTCAAAGGCAGGCTGCCGGTAGGAGCAGGTCAATACAAAGTGAACAGCGGAATTAGCACGGCGTGGCTCGGCAGGTTGCAATACGGCATTCCCGAAGAGGTAGGCATTGAAACCGGGCGGTTGGAGGAAATTGATTCGCTGGCAAATGCGTGTATCGCGGTAAAGGCTGCTCCCGGTTGCCAGGTGTTGGTCGCCAAGGACGGAAAAGTAATCTGGGACAAATCCTACGGATATACCAAATACGATAAGAAAGAAAAAATTACGGGTGATTACATTTACGATCTCGCTTCGGTAACAAAAATTTGCGCCACCACCTTGGCGATGATGCAGCTCTACGACACCGGCGATTTCGACATAACAAAAACAGTGGACGATTACCTCGCCGACACCAAAGAAAGCGCAATAGGCAAACTGAAACTGACGGATGTGCTGACACATCAGGCCGGCCTGGTAGCGTGGATTCCCTTTTATAAAAAGACATTAAATACGGATCAGACATTAAATGCAGCGTATTATAACCAGAATAAAATTCCGGGCTTTGAAGTGCAGGTAGCAGATAATATTTACATGCGCAACGATTACCGCGACACCATCTGGCAAATCATCAAAGACACCCCGTTGAAACAACCGGGAAAATACGTGTACAGCGACCTTACGATGTTTATCTGCCGACGAATCGTCGAAAAAATTACGGGGCAGCCTCTGGATAAATACGTGAACTCACATTTCTACGCTCCCCTCGGATTGAAGCATACAGGATTTAATCCGCTGCAGTTTGCAGAGCGAAAATACATCGTTCCTACCGAGGACGATAATTACTTTCGCTATCAGTTGATACGGGGATATGTGCACGATATGGGAGCAGCTATGATGGGCGGTGTGGAGGGCCATGCAGGGCTGTTCGGCAATGCCGAAGACATCGCCGTTATTTTACAGATGCTGCTGAATGGCGGAAGCTATGGCGGACAGACGTATTTCAGTAGTGAGACGGTAGATAGATTTACGGCGAAGTTCAGCGGTAATTCACGCCGCGGACTCGGGTTCGACAAGCCCGAGAAAGTACCCGGCAAGGTATCGCCCGCCAGCGACTACGCCAGTGGTAAAGCGTTTGGGCATCTCGGGTTTACGGGTATCAGCGTCTGGGCGGATCCCGAATACGATCTCATTTATATTTTCCTCTCCAACAGGGTGTATCCCAGCTCCAGTCCCAACACGTTGAGCAGTGAAGGTACCCGCATTAAAATTATGGATGTCGTTTACCGGAGTTTTCTCGATACCGGTGAGGATACGACCATGCGGTAACAAAACTGTTAATATCCATTCTTCCCGGTTGCACACGAAGAAAATGCACCGTGCCGAAACGGGTAGTATTTTATTCTTTCTGAACATTTTACCGCTCAATTACATTAACTAACCATTAACTTCACAGTATGAATATCGGAATTGTATGTTATCCCACTTACGGCGGCAGTGGTGTTGTGGCAACGGAACTCGGTAAAGCGCTGGCCGCAAAAGGATATAAAGTACATTTTATCACCTATAAACAACCCTTTCGCCTGGATTCTTTCCATGAAAATATTTTCTTTCACGAGGTGAATTTCAGCAACTATCCCCTCTTCGAATATCCGCCGTATGAAACCGCACTGGCGAGTAAGATTGTGGATGTGGCGCTGTATGAGAAACTGGATTTACTCCACGTGCATTACGCAATACCGCATGCGTCGGCTGCGTATATCGCCAAGCAAATTCTCGCTGAAAAGGGCTATGCGCTGCCTTTCATCACCACGCTCCACGGAACGGATATCACCCTGGTGGGTAAGGATGCGACATTTATTCCGGTGGTGCAGTTCAGCATTGAAAAATCCGATGGTATTACAGCAGTTTCCGATAGCCTGCGCCGCGAGACATATCAGTATTTTGATATTACAAAATCCATAGAAGTTATTCCCAACTTTATCGACTTCGACAGATTTAAAAAATTAAATAAAGAGCATTTCAGGAAAGTAATTGCCCGCCACGGCGAGAAGATAATAATCCATACATCCAATTTCAGGAAAGTAAAACGGGTGGAAGATGTGGTGCAGGTGTTCTGTGAAGTCCGCAAGGCTATTCCCGCCAAATTACTGTTGATAGGCGACGGGCCTGAGCGGCAAAATATCGAAAAACTGGTGCGCCGGGTATGCCACCAGGAGGATGTGCATTTCCTCGGAAAACAGGAAGCCGTGGAAGAGTTATTGGCCATCGCCGATTTATTTATCCTGCCTTCGGCATCAGAGAGCTTTGGGCTGGCGGCATTGGAGGCTATGGCTTGCGAAGTGCCGGTCATCTCCAGCAACGCCGGCGGGTTATCTGAAATCAACATCGAAGGTGAAACGGGCTTTCTATGCGATGTCGGAGATGTCTCTGCCATGTCGCAGAAAGCGCTGTACATACTCTCAGACCCGGAACGCCTGGCGACATTTAAGTCCAATGCCTTTAAGCAGGCACAACAATTCTCGATTGATACCATTGTGCCTCGTTACGAGGCATTTTATAACCGGGTATTGAAAAATACGCAGCAAGACCAATTAATAAATTCCTGATTACTTTTATGGCAGATATGCAATTAGCCGATAAAATCAATGAAGACATCAAGCAGGCGATGCGCAACAAGGAAGAAGCGGCATTGCGTGCATTGCGTGGTATAAAATCAGCGCTGTTGCTCGCAAAGACGGAAAAGGGCGCCGGCGATACCCTCTCGCCCGAGCGGGAAATGCAGATATTGCAGAAGTTAGTTAAACAGCGCAGGGAAAGCCTCGAGATTTATACAGCGCAAAACCGCACAGACCTGGCGAAGGTCGAAGAAGAAGAAATTGCGGTAATTGAAAAATATTTGCCTGCGCAGATGAGTGCGGATGACCTGCGTGCACTTTTAAAGCAAATCATCCAACAAACCGGCGCCAACTCAATTGCCGACCTGGGGAAAGTGATGGGTGTGGCCACAAAGCAACTGGCCGGCAAAGCCGATGGCAAAACTATCTCCGCCATGGTAAAAGAGTTGCTGGCCCCGTAAAACGATGGCCGTCGATATCATATATGCCGCATTATTGATTTTAGCCCTCGTACTCGGATTTACACGGGGTTTGATATCCAGTTTGTTCACGCTTATCGCCGTGATAATTTCGGTTCTTGCGGCAGTTCATTTAAGTCGCCTGGCCGCCGAATTTATCGGTAGTTGGCTCAATTGGAAATCTCCCTATTTACCGCTGATAGCGTTTATCGTAATTTGTTTCGGGGTACTGTTGCTATTTCGTTTACTCGCCGTCGCTATCGAGCGCATTTTTTCACTGGTTCAGCTTACACTCCTCAACAAACTGGCCGGTGCGGTCTTTTGGGCTGCGGCAATTACGCTGTTGTTTTCCACCTTGCTGTGGTATGCCGGCAGAATCGGCCTGCCCGGAGAACAGGTAAAGGCAAACTCAAAAACCTATGCCACCCTCATCGAATTCGCACCGCTGACGAATGAGGTAATCAGTTTTATCGTTCCGCCGGTTAAGGACATATTTAACGATTTAAACGATTGGTTCGACGGCCTGGATACCCGGGATGATACCGGAGAAGATACCCATATCGCCATATGATTTTAATATTGGACAACTACGATTCATTCACCTGGAATCTGTACGACTACCTCGCTCAAAAGGAACCAAACATAGAGGTATGGCGCAATGATACCCATACGGTTCAGCAGGTTGTGGATGCCGCTCCTGAGGCAATCGTCATCTCGCCGGGGCCGAAAACGCCGGCCGATGCGGGCATTTCCCTCGGGGTGATAGATGCCTTGCACCGCCATATACCGATATTGGGAATTTGTCTCGGCTACCAGGCGCTGGGCGTTTATTTTGGGGCAACCCTCGTAAAATCCGCAGCGCCGATGCACGGCAAAACATCGCCGGTCTGGCACAATGGCGATGGCCTTTTTACCGGAATACCTTCGCCGACAGAGGTCATGCGCTACCACTCGCTGAATATCGCCGACATTCCGCACATGCAACTGGAGGTGATAGCCCAAACCGGAAAGGGAGAGCCGATGGCCATCAGGCACCGGCAGTTGCACCTCCACGGCTTCCTGTTTCACCCCGAGTCGGTGCTCACCCCTTGCGGTAAATTGTTACTGCACAACTGGATCGACAGCCTGCCCCGTGTGAAGTGAAGTCGGTGGTCGGATGGTAATTTATTTATATTTGTATCAGACACAACAAAGTATGGAATATAAGATAATTGAAGAGCAGGGATTTAAATTCGTGGAAGTAGGTGAAGGAGAAGTTATTATGCTGCTGCACGGATTGTTTGGCGCACTGAGTAATTTCGGCGACTTAATTGAATATTTCCGGGACAAGTACAAGGTGGTTATTCCCATATTGCCCTTATACGACCTGCCCATCGAAGAGACTTCCGTATCGGGGTATGTCGATTATGTGGAGCGGTTTACCGATTACAAACAATACGGAAATATTGTTGTGCTCGGCAATTCGCTGGGCGGGCATATCGCATTGATGTTCGCACTGAAAAACCCGTCGAAAATCCGCTCGGTGGTGCTTACCGGCAGCAGCGGATTATTTGAGAGCGCCATGGGAGACACCTATCCCAAGCGTGGCGACTACGAATACATAAAGAAAAAAGCAGAGCTCACCTTTTACGATCCGGCGATGGCTACCAAGGAACTCGTCGACGAATTATTTGAAATCGTCAACGACCGCAATAAAGTAATCCGGGTACTGGCCACCGCAAAAAGCGCCATCCGCCAAAACCTGGGCGAGGAACTGCACAAAATCAAAGCGCCTACTTTGCTGATATGGGGAAACAATGATACGATTACCCCGCCGTTTGTAGGTGAAGAGTTTCATAAATTGATTGCAAATTCCACCCTGTTGTTTATTGATAAATGCGGACATGCGCCGATGATGGAACAACCGCAAATTTTCAATCAATACCTGGAGGAATTTTTAAATAAATTGCCCTGAGTTGTTAGCAGCAGATATCATATCGGATAATATACCGCCGCTGAAAGGAAGCGACACCGGCGATAAGGCCATTGAGTGGATGATGGAATTTAAATTATCCCATCTGCCGCTGGTGGAAAACAAAAAATATATCGGCCTGGTATCCGAAGACGATATTCTCGATTTTAATAATACCGGTGAGAAGCTCGGCGCCTACCTGCGCAATTTATATAAACCATTCGTATTGCAAACCGAACATATTTTCGAAGTGCTGCGTGTGGCTACCAATTTGAAATCCACCATTATTCCGGTGGTGGATGCCGATATGCATTACCTCGGCGTCATCACCATGCAAAGCCTGTTATACAGTTTTGCCAAAATGAGTTCAATCAGCGATGTGGGCGGCGTAATCGTACTGGATCTCGAGAGCAAAAATGATTATGTGATGAGCGATATAGCCCGGATTGTCGAAAGCAATGATGCGCATATTTTAAGTTTGTTCCTCAACCGCAATGCGGAGAATGACACTCTGAGCGTCTGGCTCAAAGTGGATGTTACAGATATCCGTGCCATCATCGCTACGTTCAACCGGTATGAATATACCGTGAAAGCGTATTTCGACGAATCGGATATGAGCGATATCTATAAAGACCGTTTCGATTCGCTGATGAATTATCTGAATATCTGATGCGTGCATTCCTGTTTTTTGCTGCATGTGTTTGTCTCTTCACGTTAAGCAACTCTGTTCAGGCGCAGCAAGTGATGGTCTCCGTCGATTCAATACGCATTACCGGCAATACAAAGACGAATAATCACATTATTTTGCGGGAGCTGCTGTTTTCTACCGGCGATTCAGTGGCAGTAATCCGTATGCCGGGTTTATTGGATTCGTCGAAAAATAACCTGGAGAACACGCATTTATTTCTCGAAGTATATGTGACTTTCCGCCCGCTGAACCGCAGCGCTATTGTGGTGGAAGTAGATGTATCGGAGCGATGGTATGTTTTCCCCCAGCTCTCGTTAGACCTCGCCGACCGGAATTTCAACGTGTGGTGGTATGAAAAAAATCATGCGCTCAACCGGCTGGAAGCGGGTATCGGCATGGTGGCTTATAACCTCACCGGCAATAATGACCGCCTGCTGTTGGATTACACATTTGGGTATTCCAATAAATATGCGGTGAGTTATAATCTCCCCTTTTTTAATGCGCATACCAACTGGGGCGCCGGCGCTTCTTTTACCTACCAGGCAAACCGGCAGATTTATTATACGACGCAACAAAATACACAGGTGTTTTTTGAATCGGATGACCTGGTGCGCCGAAAGTTAAAAGCGGATGTACAACTGCATACCAGAAATAATATTTATTACACCACCGGCGTAAAATTGCAGTTTAATCACGTGGAAATTTCCGACTCAATTGCAATTTTGAATCCGCAATATCTGGGCAACGGCAGGAAGGTACTGGATTTTCCCGTCGTGTCCCTGCTCTTCGCCGATAATCATACCGATAGCCATCAGTACCCGCTGGAAGGTCATTACTTTGAGGCGGAAATCAATAAGATCGGTTTTAGCCCTGCCCTGAACCAGGTCTCCCTGGCTTTGCAGTACAACAGGTATGTACCTCTTTACAAAAATTTTTTCTTAGCCTCCATGCTTGCCACAAAGCTGAACTTTTCAAAGGAATATCCCTATTACCTGTTGGAGAGCCTGGGTTACTGTGAATCTTTTGTCCGCGGTTACGAGTATTATGTGGTGGATGGACAGCACACTTTCCTGATGCGAAATAATTTGAAATGGAAATTCCTCGACAAAAAGTTTTTTATGCCGTTACTGCTGATTGAAAAATTTCAACACATACCGGTACAGGCCTACTTAAAGCTCTTCGCCGATGCGGGGTATGTGGTTGACAACTACTACAGCGCAGAAAATCCGCTTGCCAATTCCTTGTTGTACTCTGTGGGAATGGGCGTGGATATTACGACTTATTACAATTGGGTATTCCGTGTGGAGGGTGCGGTAAATGCAATGGGTGAATTAGGTGTATTTTTACATTTAGGATTAGATCTGAGTACTTATGAAACTTGCAGTTTATGGTAGATTAATTAATAAGGAAGCAATTCCTTCGGTGCAACACCTGTTCGATATATTGGAGGCCCGCAATATTCAATTTCTGATATATGAGGATTACTATCCGCACCTGGTCAATAATATTAAGTTTAAAAGAACTCCGGTGACCTTCAACCGCAGCAATCCGGATGTGATCCGCGAAATAGATTACCTTATCAGCCTCGGCGGCGATGGCACCTTATTGGACACAGTTACCATCGTTCAGGATTCGGATGTGCCCATTCTCGGTATCAATATCGGGCGGCTCGGTTTTTTAGCCGGCATTGGTAAAAACGAAATTGACCATTGCATCGATTCGTTGGAAAGAGGTACTTACACCCGCGATAAACGGCGGCTTATTCACGTGGATTGCAATAAGGAAATTTTCGGAGCCCATCCCTACGGCCTGAACGATTTTACAATTCACAAAAAAGACTCTTCCGCCATGATCACCATTCACACCTATATCAATGGTGAGTTTATGATGAGTTACTGGGCCGATGGTTTAATCGTCGCTACACCCACCGGTTCCACGGGCTACTCTTTGAGTTGCGGTGGGCCGATTATCTTTCCGAGCTCCGCAAATTTTGTTCTCACACCCGTTGCACCCCACAACCTCAACATCAGGCCGCTGGTGGTGAGCGATGAAAGCGTAATCAGTTTTGAAATTGAAGGCCGCTCGGAAAACTTCCTGGTGACGCTCGATTCCCGTTTTCGCAGCGTTGACAGCTCCATTCAACTGGCCGTGCGCAAGGAAAAATTTACCATAACCTTATTGCGCTTAAACGAACAGAACTTCCTGGATACCCTCAGGGGAAAACTCGGCCTGGGATACGACAAAAGAAATTAATAAAGGTATTGTTTGTCGGATAATTCGGCATGGGCATGCCATCACTGTGCATGCATCGCCTGCCACAACAGATCTTTTAACTGTACGAGATTTTTCCCGGTGTGAGAAGAAATGAAAATATGCGGAATATTTTTCGGCAGGTCCTTACTGAGCAGTTTTTCAAGTTCCGCATCTGCGAGGTCAGCTTTGGTAATGGCGAGTACCCTGCCTTTTAACAGTAATTCCGGGTTATACTGTTTTAACTCGTTGAGTAAAATCTTATATTCTTTGTGAATATCATGTGCATCGACGGGAATCATAAACAGCAATACCGAATTGCGTTCTATGTGTTTTAAGAAGCGGTCGCCCAGTCCCTTTCCCTTACTCGCACCTTCGATAATTCCCGGGATATCGGCCATGATAAAACTCTTGTTGTCGCGGTATGACACGATGCCCAGGTTGGGAACGAGGGTAGTAAACGGGAAATCGGCAATCTCGGGTTTGGCGGCGCTGAGTTTTGACAGCAAAGTGGATTTTCCCGCATTGGGAAATCCGACCAACCCGACATCTGCCAGCACTTTCAATTCCAGGATTGTCCATACTTCCTGTCCGGATTCACCGGGCTGTGCATAGCGGGGCGCTTGTTTCGTTGCCGTTTTAAAATGATTATTTCCCAATCCGCCTCTTCCCCCCGCAAACAGAATAATCTCCTGATCATGATCCAATATTTCTGCCAGCACTTCGCCGGTTTCGGCATTTTTTGCAACGGTACCCAGCGGCACTTCAATTATTTTGTCTTCTCCCTGTTTGCCTGTGCGCAAAACGCCGGCGCCGTTTTGTCCGTTGCCGGCAAATGTGTGCTTCTGGTATTTTAAGTGCAGCAGTGTCCACAACTGGCTGTTTCCTTTCAGGATGATATGACCTCCACGCCCGCCGTCGCCGCCGTCGGGACCGCCCTTTGCCGTTTTCTTATCGCGGTGGAAATGCACCGAGCCGGCGCCTCCCTTACCGCTGCGAAATAAAATTTTTACGTAATCGACAAAGTTTTGCTTTTCCATTGCCGTTTAAAGCATTTCTGTCGCAACTACCAGTTGATTGAAAATGGATTCTATGCTGCCGACACCATTCACTTCTTTAACGAGGTCTTGATTTTTGTAATACGCCGCTACCGGTTCGGTTTTTTCGCGGTATTCCATCACCCGTTTGCGAATGGTTGCTGCATCGGTATCATCGCTGCGCCCGCTGGTGAGTCCTCGCTGCAATATCCGTTGGGTGAGCTCCTCTTCGTCAACAACCAGGCTGAGTACGCCGTCAATCTTACTGTGCTTTTCCCTTAATAATCCGTCCAGGGCTTCTGCCTGTGCAACCGTGCGGGGGAACCCGTCGAAGATAATTCCCCGCTTGCCCTGGCGGCCGGCCTCGTCCAGTGTATTGCCTATCATCCCGATTACCACCGCATCGGGTACGAGTTTGCCGTTATCCATGTAATGCTTTGCCTCTCTGCCGAGTTCTGTATCTCTGCGTATCTCATCGCGAAGCAAATCGCCCGTAGATATGTGCAACAGGTTGAAATGGTCTTTCAACATTGCTGCCTGCGTACCTTTTCCGCTTCCGGGAGGGCCGAATAAAATGATGTTCAACATAAATTAATGTCTTAGTTACCGGGTAAAGGTAACAAGATAACGGCTGATACTTATGTATTTACGCAAGGCGGTAATCTATGGCCGGCATATACTATTTAAATTGCAGGCGGTAAATTTTATCGTCATTTGCCAGGGGCGAGGCTTCTCTGCCGTCCATATTCGAAGAACAGAATAAGAAGCTGCCATCGGGTGCGGCGATGATATTTCGCAATCGCTTGTATGTGCCGTCAAATAATATTTCCGTTATGGAGGCGGTATCACCCGAAGTGTTGAAAGCGATTAATTTACTTCCCCGCAGACATGCCGCAATAAAAGTTGTTTCCAACCCCTCTTCATTTGAAGCCTTCACAAACGCCAGCCCGCCGGGTGCCCAGGTGGCATCGCCGCTGTGCAATGCCGGGGCGATCCATCGGGCGCCGGTATCGCTTCCAATCACATGTGGCCATCCGTAGTTTCCGCCCGGAATAATTTTATTGATTTCATCGTGGCAACACCAATTGCTGATTTCTCTCGATGGGCCGTGTTCGGTAGCATACATATTTCCCTCGTCGTCCCAGGCAATACCCTGTACATTCCTGTGCCCGTAACTGTATATTAAATTGCCGAAGGGATTGCCCGCAGCGGCATTGCCTTCAGTATCCATGCGGAGAATTTTTCCTGCCAGGGTCTGCAGGTCCTGTGCATTGTGCGGATTCGTGGCATCGCCCGTTCCGGCATATAAGAATCCGTCGGGGCCAAAGCGCAAAATACCGCCGTCGTGAAACATCGCCTTGGGAATATTTTTTACGATTACCGAATCTTCTGTAAGCACGTTGTCGATAAACAGCAATCGCACGATGCGATTTTCGGTTTGAGTAGTTTCGTAAATAAATACCCGGTGTGTTTTCTCAAAATCCGGATCAACCGCCAGGCCCAGCAAACCGCCTTCTGCGCCTGCCATCTCGTTTCTTCGCATCAGCGCTTCAACGTCTCCCGTTTTGAGATCCAGTATATTGATTTCGCCGGGGCGCTCGTTAAATAGCAGCCTGCCATCGGGTAAAAAGTCCATACCCCAGGGTACATCCAGGTTTTCGGCAACCACATCAATCACATATCCCTTGGATGGGTGCGCATTATTTGCATGTCTGCCGTCAGATTGCATACAGCTTTCACTGAGCAACACATACGGCAGCGCAATCAGCAATAGCGATATATAGCTCATTTTCTTCATGGGTTGTCTGATGACTGTCAGGATGAAGTTACAATTTTTGATTTAATCGGTTAAATCTATTTTTAAGAGGGGTAAGGTGTAATTTTGCCAAAATTTTGAATTATGCGAGCCTTATTCTTGTCCCTGTTGCTGTTGCCTGTACTTTCGATTTACGGTCAGTCGCAATTCGGCAATATGTACAATAATAACCAGGTATTTACGCCCGCTCCCGCAACGGTAATGGTGAAATTCAATGCGCACACATCGTTGCATGATCGCCTGGAAGCTCTGAATCCGCAGTACTTTGAATCGGTAAATTTTTCTGAAAGCGATACGGATTATTACTACGCATTCGTGCCTGTGAAAACCGGACTGGACAATGGAACATTGCGCCGTGCGGTTGATGAGTTGTCGGAAAATCCGGGTGTTGCATATACATCAATCATGTACAAAACCGGCGATGAAGTATTGTGTGCGCCCACCAATACATTATTTGTACAACTGAAATCTGCCAATTACCTGGAGAGGATGATGCAATTATTGAAAACCACTTTCCCGGACATACATGTAACCGTTATACAAAAGCGGTTTGCACCTCAAACTTACCTGCTCACATTCGATGCAAAACTTACTGAGTCGATGTTTGCAATGGCAGAGACATTGTATGCAAGCGGTTACTTTACATACTGCGAAATAAATTTAGTATCGCTGATTCGTCCATTTACGGAAGATACGTACTACAACCGCCAATGGTCTATTGAAAATACCGGATCTGCGCTGCAGTACAGCGGTACGCCGGGAGCTGATCTGGATGTGTTGTGCGCCTGGGATTACACTAAAGGCGGCGGTATTAAAGTGGCCATAATTGATGAGGGAGTGGATCTGACACACGACGACCTGACACCTAATTTACTGGAGGGGTACGACGCTGTTTATTGGGGCGGCGGCTCGGGTTCAAATACACAGGGCGGCTTCAAGGCGGGGTCGGATGATGCACACGGCACCAACTGTGCCGGCATAGTGGCGGCAGTGGCCGATAATGGCATCGGCGTGGCGGGAATTGCGCCCGAGAGTAAGATTGTCCCCGTGCGCATAGCCTATTCCGACGCTTTTGGATACTGGGTGTACGAAACGAGTTGGGGCGTGGATGCGGTGGAATGGTGTATCGATAATGCGCATGTAGATATCCTGAGCAATAGCTGGGGCGGCGGTTCATACTCCACTGCATTCAGCAATGCCATTGAATATGCAGTTACAGAGGGACGGGACGGTCGGGGAGCGGTGTTTATCGCCGCTGCCGGAAATGAAAACAGCTCGTATGTATATAATCCGGCAGCAGATGATAATGCAATTGCCGTTGCCGCATCCAGTATGTGCGATGAAAGGAAATCGTATTCTTCCTGCGATGAGGAATACTGGTGGGGAAGCAACTACGGCAGCGCATTAGATATAGCGGCGCCCGGTGTGAAAATGCCTTCTACCGATATTTCCGGCGGCAGCGGTTACACGGCATCCGATTACAATATGGAGTTTAACGGCACCAGCAGCGCAACCCCTGCGGCGGCGGCTGTTCTGGCATTGATACTCGCTTACAATCCCGATCTCACTTTTGAAGAAGTGCGGTTTCTGTTAGAGAGCACCTGCGAGAAAGTGGGCGGTTATTCGTACGGCGAAAGTGCGGCACACCCAAATGGTACCTGGACAAATCAAATGGGATACGGCAGAGTAAATGCGTGCATGGCGCTGGCAGCAGCTACGGCGCCCGATCTGCTGCCCGGTATCGGGCCCTTCGCCACTGATACGGTGCACCCCGGCGAGAGTCTCTCCGTTGACATGTTTGTGGTGAACTCCGGATTTGAAGGGAGCCTCGGCTTTGAAAACGGCATTTTTGTTTCCGGTGATTGCGATCTCGAAGACGCAGTTCAAGTCGGTAATTTTCCCATTGCTTCTTTGGCGACAGGCGATACCCTGTTTTTGAATGCAGAAGTAAGCATACCCGAGAACAGTGCGGAAGGCGACAGCGAGATAATGCTGTTTGCAGACAGCGACGACGAGATTGCCGAAGCCGGCGAATTTAATAACGTGGCATGCCGTTCCATATATATCGCATGCATACTGTTACCGGAAAGCGGCGAAGCTGCATACGACAAAGAGGCAATTACCGATTCGTTAATGATTTCCACCACCTCCGGCTGTAGTTGGGAAGTTACACCTGCACCGCCATCATGGATTACTATTGTCAACAATGCGGGCACCGGCAATGGATCGTTTGTTTACTCTCTAAGTGAAAATACGGATAATGCAGCCCGCGACTTTACATTCTACTACGGCGCACATACATTTACAATCCACCAGGATTTCAAGGAGTATGATATTGAAACTATTCTATCCGGGATAAACCTGTATCCCAATCCGGCCAATACTGTCTTAAACCTCGACCTGGAATACGGCGTACTGGAAAATGCGCAATATTCAATTTTCAATATGCAGGGGCAGTCAGTTGCTTCGGGCAATCTCAACGGCAGCCGGTTTACATTTGATTTGCACAGTCTGCCCGAAGCGGTGTATCTGTTGAAAATAACCGCAGCGGACAAATCCGTTACTTTTAGTTTTATTAAAAACTAAAGGCCGGAATATTTCCATTGTGCATTTAAACGGTTTAACCCGTCGTTAATATCTCGGTTAAGTAGTAATTTAGTCGCCGTATGAGATTAATATTGGGAATATACCTGACGTTTATGGCAATAATGCTGATGCGCTGTTCGCAGGTGTCCGAGGTGGATGAGCTTGCAAAACAGACCGACCGCATCCAGATCGTCTTCAACGGTGAGCAGGTCAATTATACGGACATAACGGAGAAGCGGGAGATCCGCAAGATTGCCAATTTTATTACCGATGAAGAGACTCCCTTTTATAAATGCGGTTACGATGGCCACATGATTTTTTTTACTTCGGTGGGATCGGTGAGAATGAATTTTAATTTACAGGACGACTGCAACCATGTGGTTTATGATTATGCCGGCGCTATTAAGACATTCAAAATCAGCGATGAGGGTATTGCATACTTAAAACAATTGAAAGAATAAAGACACATGCCGGTTTTCGATCCGAGAGAACAACCCGTCCCAGTAGTTGCTCTGTTGATGGTAACGAATCTGTTTCCTTTGATAGGCGTGGCTTTTTACGATCTCTCTTTCTTTGCGTTCTTTTACCTGTATTGGACCGAAACCGTACTGATAGGCATTTTCCGTTGGTTGAAAATGATTAAGGCAAATAAGCAATCTCAGCCCAATCCGAATATGACCATTAATGGGAAACCGCTATCGTATAAGAATGTAAACAGCAGGGTATTTATGATGGGTATGTACTTTTTCTGGCGCAGCTTCATAATGATTTTTTATCTCGTCTTTATCATTGTCTTCGTGGGATTGTGGAATGCGCATGATGACGATACCAGAATGGAATTCCTTAGTGCCATCACTTTCAGCGACAGATGGATGCAGATTACCCTGCTCAGTTATTTCCTGGCGCAACTGGTTGACTTTATCTTTTACCTGCGGGATGCGCAATATCTAAATACGAGTTTACAGGAGCTGGCAAATATTTTCGATGCCAGAACCATCGTATTGCATGTCGTTATTGTGCTCGGCGTATTTCTTTCGCAATGGGTGAGTGAAAATTTGTTTCCACAAAATCCCAGGGCGGGTACTATTGCCTTTGCCTCCCTTTTTGTCGTTGTAAAAACCATAACAGACATACTGGCTTACAAGCTGCAGACTTCCCGCAGGCAGTTGCTGACCGGGTTTTTATTAAAACAGAAGGAAGAAGAATCGCGGTAGCTGCAGAACAGTTCTTTTAAGATATACCTGATAAACCGTTTACTCATGCCAAGAGCAATACTTCTATGTGTCGTGTTCTGTTTTTCCGAGGTGATGGTTGCGCAACAACTGCCGCCGTACTACCCCATGCGCATCAGCGAAAAAATTACCCTAGACGGCATCCTCGCAGAACCGGCCTGGCAACAGGCAGCAGTCATCAGCGAATTCATGCAATACGATCCCTTCCCCGGGCAACAGCCCTCTGCTCGCACCGAAATGCGCATCCTGTACGATGATGCGTATATGTACATCGCCGCCTCTTGTTTCGATCCCGAACCCGAAAAAATGATTGCACTGAGCCTGGAACGTGATTTTGAACCTACCCGTGACGACGGTTTCGCATTTATAATAGACACCTATAACGACAAGAGCACCGGCCTCGCCTTTATTACCAATATTTTAAGCGCCCGCTGGGACATGGAATTCTCGGCAGACGGATTGTCGGAAAACGAGGCGTACAACACCTTTTGGGATGTGACTTCCCATGCGGACTCCACGGGGTTTTACAGCGAATTCAGAATCCCGTTCTCGTCGTTGCGCTTCCAGTCGGATTCCGTCATAACCATGGGCTTCCGGGCAATCCGGCTCATTAAAAGATTAAATGAATTCAGCATATACCCGCCCTGCTCTCCCGATATTGAGGATGCCTGGTGGAAAGTGTCGCTCGCACGGGAGATGCAATTAACCGACCTTAGGGCAACAAAACCGTTTTACATTATTCCCTACCTGGCTGCGGACTACATCGAAGTGCAACAACTGAACAGCAGCGCTTCCGGCTATGAAAAACAAACGAGCTTTATGAAGCGCAACGGGTATGCCGGTAATGCGACGCTGGACAAAATTCTGAGTAACATCGGCGGCGATATGAAGTACGGCATCAGTAAAAATCTCACGCTCGATTTGACGGTAAATACCGACTTCGCCCAGGCAGAAGCCGATAATATCATCATCAACCTGAGCAAGTACGAAGTGAACTTACCGGAGAAACGAGGGTTTTTCCTGGAATCGAGTAACTATTTCGGCTTCGGCACTTCGCTGGGCGATCAGTTGTTTATTTCCCGCAGTATCGGCCGGGAAGACGGCGAAATTATCCCAATCATCGGCGGGGCGAGATTAACGGGTAAGGTGGGTAATTTTCAGTTCGGCGCTCTGAATATGCAAACTGCCGCCGCAAGTGATGCACAGGTACCTTCCGCCAATTTCACCGTTTTTCGCAACCGCATGTTTTACGATGCGCTCGGCAGCTTTTGGGGTGGTATTCTCACCAATAAAATTACCGCCGGCCCGGCAGCAACCTCGTATCAAAGCATCGGCTTCGGCGGCGTAAAAATCTTTAATTCCAAACTATCGCTCGTCACAGCAATTGCGGGTACTTTTGAAAACCTGAATATCGCCGCTTTTGGCAATCGCAGTTATTACAACCTGGGATTAAACCGCAATGCGAGAGAAGGTTGGAATTTGGGTTTTGATGCGAGTGTAATCGGCAAGGATTTCATCCCCGAAATGGGCTATATCGCTGAAAATGACCTGCTGAACACCGGACTGAAAGCCGGTTATGTGTGGCGTCCGCAAAGCGCATCTGTCAGCGCCTTCAGCCTGTACTCATTCTCACGCTACAGGTATAAACCCGCCCTGGGAAAAAATGAAACTGCCTTCTTTTCTGCCGAATCTTCGCTGAGTTTTAAAAACGGTTTTACTATTCAGCTGAAACCGTTGGAACTGAACAGCGACAGGTTGTTCTCCGATTGGACAATGAATGATCACATAACCATTCCGCAAAATACCTATCGCATGTTTTCTCCCGACCTGAATATCGAAGCGCCCGCCGACGGGGACTACAGCGCAAATGTGTTTGTGAAGTTTGGCGACTTCTACGGCGGACACCGCCTGAGTATTTATCCCTCCGGGGATTATATCCTGACGAAAAACCTGCAGATAGGGTTTGACTACGAGTACAATCGCATTCAATTCCCATCCGGCTTTGCCGACACCCCCGGTAAGGCGCTGTTCACGAGTCATCTGATCCGGTTGAATATCGCTTGTTACTTCTCGTCAAAAGTTTCCATCAAAATTTTCACGCAGTACGACGATATTTCCGACAGGGTGAGCAGCAATTTGCGATTCCGGTATAACCCGGTAGAAGGCACTGACTTGTATATCGTATTTAACCAGGATATGAATACCGATCCGCTGAGTAAAATCCCCGAATTGCCCCTTGTCAATAACCAGGGTGTTACGCTGAAATTCATCCGGACATTTACCGTAAAATAAGGGTGCCGGCGATTATTCTGCAAGTTGCCAGATATCCCGGAGATTGCGCCCATAGCCATTGTAATCCAATCCATAACCCACGACAAACACATCGGGAATTTCAAAGCAATACCGGTCGGCGGACAGGCTCCTGTCGATTTGTTTCTGAAGTAGTGCAACTGTAACCACCGACAGGGGCGACAGCGCTTGCAATGCACGAGTAAGATATTGTAAGGTGTTGCCGGTATCGATAATGTCCTCTATGATAATTACATGCCGGTTTGCCACATCCGGCAACGAAGTGACGGGGGCAATTTTTCCGCTTGCCGTTCCCGTATAAGAGGAAACCCGGACAAAGGCGGTCTCAACCGGATATTGAAACTGTTGCAGCAAGTCGGTAGCAAACATAAATGCCCCTTGCATTACGACAATACAGACCGGATTTTTATCTGCATATTCGCCGGCAATTGCAGCGCCCAGCTTCCTGGCAGCCGGTTGAATCTGCTCGCTTGCAATATATTTTTTAAAAATTTTATCCCCGAGAATCATTAATGGTAAATGCAATCACGTAGCGGAATTATTTATAACCGACAATCAATTGTTGACCGACCGAAATTACATCGCCTTGCAGTGCATTCCATGTAGCGATGTCCTCTATGGTTACTCCATATGTTTTGGAGATGGAGTACAACGTCTCTTTGGGTTGTACGGTATGAATGATTTCCTCAGCGGGTACAGGTTGTTCTGATCCGGCGGCGCCGTTACCTTCAATTGAATCCTTAACCGCCGGCGGTGAAATAAATATTTCAAATTCCATTTCATCGGATGCCGGCGCATGCAGCGGTAGCTCCTCCTGGTTTTCCCCGGTAGCAGCCGGTGCGACAGATGGCGATTTTTGCAATTGGACTTTCGTTTTGCGCTGTTTGCGCAGATACAGTATTTCTCCTGCGGCCGGCTCTTCGCCCATCTGCATTAAATTGTACTTGTACAGCCGTTCGAGGTCAACACCTGCATCCCGGCTGATGCTCCACATGGTTTCGTTGGCCTGGACGGTATGGTATTTCTCCTTTCCCTTCTTGCGTTTTGGCTGCAGGTAAATATGCGTACCCGGTTCCAGCTTTGTATCTATTTGTATATCGTTATACACTAAAATTCTCTTTACAAACAGGTTGTGCGCAAGTGCGATGGATTCGGGGGTATCGCCGGCTTTTACCAGCACCGTCGGAATCCTGTTGAAATAAAAAACGGCATCCGCCGCATCCTGTGTCGCCTCTTTTGCATTTGTCTGAAATTCGCCATCGGATTGTTCCATTGTATGCAAATCGGCTAATGTCATTTTATCGTACTCGTGCAGGTCGTAGTCTTCGATTAATTGAATCAGCAGTTCCGCATATTTCGGATTAGTGGCGTAACCCGCTTTTTTCAATCCCTTTGCCCAACCCTTGTAGTCGGAGGGGTCCAGCTCAAATAATGCCGCATAGCGGTTGCGGGTGGTGAGAAAAACGCTGTGGTCGTGAAACGATTCCTGCGCACTGTTGTAACTGCGGAAACACTCGTTGGCGGCATCGTCATCGTAATACACTGTTCTCCCCTGCCAATCATTCTGGCATTTAATACCGAAGTGATTATTTGCCTTTACGGCGAGTTCGCTCTTTCCCGATCCCGACTCCAGGATGCCCTGCGCCAGCGTGATACTCGCCGGGATACCGTATTGAATCATCTCCCGCACTGCAATACTGCGGTATTGCATGATATAATTGTTTACATCCGCATTATTGCCCGTTGCGAAAGCGGCCATGCCCGCTTGCAGAATGATAAATAGCGCTGTCATGTTCTTCATGGCTTTATACCGGAACCTGTTGCCGTAAAGCTACTCTGGCAAACGGGTAAGCCCGGTTGCTTATTATACACAAATGCTGTGGCTTATCCAATTTTGCGAACAATCATCAGGCCGTCTCTCACGCTCAGAATTACATTCTCCACTCGCGGATCCGCCTGCACTTTTTTATTAAAAGCATCGATGGCAACGGTATCCTTATCCTTACCGGCATGCAGCACCTTGCCGCTCCACAACACGTTGTCGGCAATAATCCAACCGCCTGCAGCCACCTTGTCGAACACCAGGTCGTAGTAATTGGAATAATTTTTTTTATCCGCATCAATAAACACCAGGTCGAATACCGGTTGCAATGTCGGAATTATCTGTAAGGCATCGCCCGTAATAATTTCAAACGCCGCATTCAGATTTTCTCTTGTTACGTATTCTTTAACTGTCGGCGTCAGCTCGTCGTTAATATCTATGGTGTAAATTTTTCCTCCCGGTTGTAATCCCCGTGCGAGGCATATCCCGCTGTATCCCGTAAATGTGCCGATTTCTAAAATGTTTTGCGGCCGCATCATTATCGAAATAAATTCCAGTACTTTGCCTTGTACCTTGCCGCTCAGCATTTGCGGCATTAATACTTTCAGTTGCGTGTGGCGGTTGAGCGCCGCCAATGCCTCCGATTCGGAACTCGTGTGATCGGCGATATACTGTTCTATTCCCCCTTGAAAAATTTCCATAGCACATAATTTAAATCACAAAGAAAACGACTTTACACTTCCTGTCGCATAATAATCTTTTTTGAAACAAGGGTATAAAATACCGCAATTATTTCAAACACATACGAGAACAACAAAGCGGATTTTGAATTGTTTTGACCGGTAATGATGTATCCCGGCGGCGGGGATTACCATCCGCATTTTGTAATCCATGTATATCCGGATTCATATTAGTTTTAAAGCAGATATATTTACATTATGAAAAAAATTACAGTACTTGGCGCCGGTATGGTGGGCCGTGCAATGGCAATAGACCTCGCAAAAACCTACCGGGTGAGCTCTGCCGATATCAATCCGGAAAATCTCGCCCGCCTCGCCCCGTTTGGCATCCATACCATTCCATGCGATTTGTCAGACAGTGTGCAGGTGAAGGATGTAATCCGGGATGCCGACCTCGTGATCGGCGCCGTTCCGGGTTTTATGGGTTTTAATTTATTCAAGACCGTAATCGGTGCCGGGAAGCATATTTGCGATATTTCTTTCTTCGACGAAGACCCCTTTGTACTCAACGACCTGGCTAAGCAGAATAATGTTACTGCCATTATGGATGTGGGCGTAGCCCCCGGAATGGATAATATCATTCTCGGGTATCACAACAAGCGCATGCAGGTGCAAAATTTCGAATGCTATGTCGGCGGATTACCCGCCGAGCGCATTTGGCCCTACGAATACAAAGCCCCGTTCTCGCCGATTGATGTACTCGAGGAATACACACGGCCGGCCAGATTTATAAAAGATGGGAAATTAGTTACCCGGGAGGCGCTTTCCGACCCCGCATTGATGTATTTTGATGGCGTGGGTACCCTGGAGGCATTTAACAGCGACGGCCTGCGCAGCCTCGTGCAAACGATGTCCCATATACCCAATTTAATTGAGCGCACACTGCGATACCCGGGGCATATCGAATTAATGCGCATCTTGCGCTCAACCGGCTTTTTCAGTAAACGGGAAATCGAAGTTAACGGAAAGCGCATTGCCCCATTGGATATGACGGCTCAATTGTTATTCCCCCAATGGAAACTGCAAGAAGATGATCGCGAGTTTACCGTCATGCGCATTGTGGTACAGGGATGGGAGAACGGCAGCGCTAAAACCTATACTTATAATTTGTTAGACAGATATGATGTGGCAACCAAAACGTCCAGTATGGCCCGCACCACCGGATATACCTGTACGGCTGCGGCGCAGTTGGTACTCAACAATACTTTTACCTCCAGAGGTGTATTTTCTCCCGAATTCCTCGGTGAAGAAGAAACCCATTTTCGATATATCCTGCAATATTTAAGCGATAGAAATATCCATTACCGGCAAACCGAATTGCCTTATGCGATTTGAAACTAAATTATGTAACTTGCTCTGCCATGAAGAAGGAACGCTGCATATGGTTTAGCTGCCTGCTGTTGATGGCAGCGTTTGGACTTTGCAACAGGGCGTATTGCCAGTTCCCTCAACTGTCGTTTGAGGTGTTGAGTACCTCAAATGGCCTTTCGAGTAACAACATAACTTGTATTTACCAGGATCGGCAGGGGTTTTTATGGGTGGGTACCGATTTCGGCCTGAATAAATTCGATGGAAATATTTTTGAAAACTTCTTTGCAGAGGTAAATAATCCCAATGCATTAAGCGGAAATCATATTGTGGATATTCTCCAGGATGCAGACGGTATTTTCTGGATTGCGACAAAGGACGGCGGCCTGACACGTTACAATCCCAAAGCCGACAAGAAAAATCAATTTTTACAATTTAAGCACAGTATCAATGACGCATCGTCTATTCCCACAAACCGTTTGATATCGTTATTCGACTACGACAGCAATTATATACTGGCGGGTGCAGAGGTGTACCCTTATATTTTTGTCCATAAGAAAAATTTTAGTCTTACGGTTCAGAATACAATAAATTTTGATGCCCCCTATTTTCCAAATCCAAAAAGCGAAGTACTAAACAGCCATCCCGACTGGATGCATAAAATGAAAAGGATAAATAATAATTATTTTATCTCCAACCTTTACAATGGCATTGTTCATATCTACAATGCGGAAGGAATTTCAATCAGCAGGGATCTGAATAATTCCTCCTCCTCCTCCGTAACCGACTTTATTCTGGTAAACAATGCGCTGTGGCTTGCCTCCTGGTATCAGGGACTATATATTAAGAAATTGCAATACCGCGGAGATTCTATCTTGATTAGCAATGAGAAAGTGCTCGATCTCAGCGATAATATTCAATGTATCCTTCAATTGGATGAAAATACTATCCTCGCCGGATCCAGAACATCCGGGTTGTATATGGTAGATGTTGCGACGTATAAATACCGGCAGTTGTCCTCTTCAAAATACAATAGTTACGACCTGCCGTCCAATAATATCAATTGCTTGTATAAAGACAGTCATAACAACATTTGGGTTGGGACCAGCAATGGCCTGGCTAAGCATAATTCCCTGCTTTTTAACATCAGGAGATATCCATTCACCGAAAACATTACGGATGTAGCCAACGCTTTCAGTGTGCATATTGCCGGTGACAAGACCATTCGGGTTTGTACTGCGAACGGCATTTTTAAAAAACAAAAGAACGATGAAAAATTCAGCCGTATTTCACTGACTTATCAAACGATGAATTTGTCGCCCAATTTTATTTTCGATTACGCAGGCAAGGTATTTTTAGCCACCGAAACCGATGTGTTTTTTTATGATTTGGAAAATGAGACGGTGCGGTGGGCTCCGGTATGGGATATTCATGATGGATCGGGTAATCAAAAAAGAAAAATTTCGCAGCCTCAAAATATTCAGGTCAGGGCGATAATGGCGGATACCATCGACGGGGAAAATGTGTTACTGATGGAGATACTCGGCTACGGTATGGGTATTGTGGATTTAGAGGCGAATGAACGGTATTTTGTTTACAGCAATCCCACGGATTCATTCAGTATTAAGAATAATCTGACACGGGTAATTTATAAAGATAGAACCGGCCAAATTTGGATAGGTACTTCGGAGGGGTTATATCGCTGGCATAAAGGTGTACCTCCGCAAAACAGGTTCACTGCGTATTTTTACAATGCACTGGATATTCACTCACTTTCCGGAAATGCAGTTTCGGGGATTTATGCGGATGCGCACAATACCTTGTGGATTAGCACGCTGGATGGCGGCTTGAATGCATTGAGAAACGGCGTATTTGAACGGTATTATACCGGATCGCCAATCGGGAATAAGATGTTTGGAGTCTATCCCGATAACAACGGACGGCTTTGGTGCCCGGTTCAGTTTGGTTTTGAGGTGTTTGATCCGGGTGAATCCGCATTTTATAGGGTGAAATTGCCCTCGGAAGATTTTACCATGCGGGAAAATTCAAATTTAACGATTGATGCAGACGGTAATTTTATATACGCATCTCCCAATGCGCTAATGGTGTTCAATCCCGATGATTGGAACTTTAAGTCCGATTTTCCCCAAGTGTATTTGAAAGATGTACTGTTGTTTAACAAAAGTATCAATGTGCCAATTACCACTGAAACAATCCGCTTCTCTTACAACCAGAATTTCATCACCTTTTTATTTTCCGCCCTGGATCTCACTTCTATTGCGGCGTGCGAATTCCAGTATAAATTATCGGGATTAACATCGGAATGGCTGCCGGTGAAAACGCCAAACATTTTGACGTTTAACAGTTTGCCGCATGGCACTTATACTCTTGAATTGCGGGTGACTAACCGCTTCGGGCAATGGAGCCCGCCTGTGGTGGTTTCCAGCTTTCGTATCCTTAAACCTTTCTGGCTGCAATGGTGGTTCTTTTTGGTATTGGCGGTTATTGCGGCAGGCTTCATCTTTGGATGGGTGCGCTACCGGGAGAAGCAATTATTAAAAATACTGGCGGTGAGAAACAAAATTGCAAACGACTTACACGATGAAGTCGGGAGCACGCTGAGCACAATTAATTTGTACAGCGAAGTGGCGAAAATTAAAAGCGGCGGAACAAGCGAAGAATTGATTGAAATTCTGGATAAAATATCGGCATCCAGCCAGGAGATGCAGGAAAACATGAGCCATATAGTCTGGAGCCTCCAACCGAGAAATGACTTTTTTGATCAGGCTGTATTAAAATTAAAGTATATCGCCACTGAAATCTTAGAACCTAAAAATATCCGCATTGATTTTCAAATAGATGAAACATTCCGGGAACAGAAAATTTCTCCTGCTCAGCGCAAGGAGTTATTCCTGTTATACAAAGAGGTTTTAAACAATATTGTTAAATACGCACAATGCAGCCGGGTGTCCATCAGATTTACGAAAAATAAACATTGGATATTGATGCGGATAACAGATAATGGCATAGGGTTCGACACCTCGATACCGAGCGCCGGCAATGGACTGTATTCCATACAACAACGTGCAAAGGCATTAAATGGCGAAATACACATCACCTCAAAAGCCGGTGAAGGCACAGAAGTATGGTTGCGCTTTAATGGCCTTTAACGGCTACCTGCTAATAATAGTAGGTAGGAAAATATGTAATCTGTTTAATTTTGTAAAGTGGGCAGTAGAATCAGAATAGCAATTTTTGACGATAATGCTACCCGGAGGGATGGCGTTAAATTATTGTTGAATAATTCTCCCGGCTTTCAATGTGTCGGCGCATTTGAAGATTGTTCCCGTGTGTTGCAGGATATAGAGCAGTCAAAACCCCAGGTTATCATCATGGATATCGATATGCCGGGAATAAACGGTATTGATGCCGTTGCCATTATCAAGCAGCATTACCCGGACATTCCGGTTATGATGCAAACCGTTTTTGACCACGATGAAAAAGTATTCCAAAGCATTCTTGCCGGAGCGACGGGATATTTACTGAAAAAGGCATCCCCCGATAAGTTGCTGGAAGCCATTAAGGAAATTTATGAGGGCGGTGCGCCCATGACGCCGGAAATTGCCAGTAAAGTGCTGAAATTTTTTAAAAGCCCCGCCATCGTCAAACAACCCGGGGATTTTCAACTGACCGAAAAAGAAAAGGAAATTTTGCAGGCGCTGCTCGATGGTTTGAGTTATAAAATGATAGCCTCCCAATTGAATTGCAGCTACCATACCGTAAATTTCCATATCCGCAATATCTATAAAAAACTGCATGTACACAGCATCGGCGAAGCCCTGGCCAAAGCGCTGAAAGAAAAAATAGTATAACCGGCTTTTGTGCAGCATTACCTTCGGATGCTGATACCTGCTAATTTTAGTAGGTATATGTGTTTGAATATTTAGAATAATTTTGAAACCAACTTGTTTTGATCATCTAAAACCTATTTTATGAAACACTTATTCAAATTACTTATTGTATGTATTTGCCTGTGTTCGGGATTCTCACTTCTTGCCGATACCGAACCGGATAACGATACATATACGGGCGCTGACATCGCCGCCCAAAACGATACCCTGACCGGCTCAATTAATGATGCCGAAGATGCTACCGACTGGTACCAGTTTACTACCGACAACGACGGTACTATTATCATCACCCTCGTACAGGATGGATATTATATGTATCTGGCATTGTTCGACAGCGACGGAACTACCCAGATTGGCAGTACTGCAGACGGATATGCAGGCGATAGCATAAGAATTACCCAAGCCGGCCTGCAGGCGGGTACCTATTATGCAAAAGTGACGCGGTACCTTACACATCCCGGTAATTATACATTATTTACTGCGCTTGCTGCCGAAGTTCATGCAAATGATAGCGAGCCGAACGATGATGCGGCAAATGCCCAGCTCATGAACCTGGATGACTCCGTGGAGGGGCATATTAATTTCAGGGCAAACGGCGGCACCCGGGATACCTATGATTTTTATGAGTTAACGACCGATAATGATGGTACCATCAACCTGACGATGGTTCAAAATGGATATTACGCCTATGTTGCGCTTTATGACAGCGATGGAACTACTATTTTAGGTTCTGAAGAAGCAGGCTATGCAGGTGATTCCATAGTGGTGAGTGTAGCGGGTCTTGCAGCCGGCACTTACTATATTCGGGTAAGAGGACATAGCAGTTATCATGCGGGCTATACGCTTTCAAACGAATTGATACCAAATGCATTTGCCAACGATACCGAACCCAATGACAGTTCAGCTATTGCCTTGACAATTCCAACCAATTCAACTGTAGAAGGCCATATTAACTTCAGGTATAATGGCGGCACCCGGGATACCTATGATTTTTATGAGTTAACGACCGATAATGATGGTACCATCAACCTGACGATGGTTCAAAATGGATATTACGCCTATGTTGCGCTTTATGACAGCGATGGAACTACTATTTTAGGTTCTGAAGAAGCAGGCTATGCAGGTGATTCCATAGTGGTGAGTGTAGCGGGTCTTGCAGCCGGCACTTACTATATTCGGGTAAGAGGACATAGCAGTTATCATGCGGGCTATACGCTTTCAAACGAATTGATACCAAATGCATTTGCCAACGATACCGAACCCAATGACAGTTCAGCTATTGCCTTGACAATTCCAACCAATTCAACTGTAGAAGGCCATATTAACTTCAGGTATAATGGCGGCACCCGGGATACCTATGATTTTTATGAGTTAACGACCGATAATGATGGTACCATCAACCTGACGATGGTTCAAAATGGATATTACGCCTATGTTGCGCTTTATGACAGCGATGGAACTACTATTTTAGGTTCTGAAGAAGCAGGCTATGCAGGTGATTCCATAGTGGTGAGTGTAGCGGGTCTTGCAGCCGGCACTTACTATATTCGGGTAAGAGGACATAGCAGTTATCATGCGGGCTATACGCTTTCAAACGAATTGATACCAAATGCATTTGCCAACGATACCGAACCCAATGACAGTTCAGCTATTGCCTTGACAATTCCAACCAATTCAACTGTAGAAGGCCATATTAACTTCAGGTATAATGGCGGCACCCGGGATACCTATGATTTTTATGAGTTAACGACCGATAATGATGGTACCATCAACCTGACGATGGTTCAAAATGGATATTACGCCTATGTTGCGCTTTATGACAGCGATGGAACTACTATTTTAGGTTCTGAAGAAGCAGGCTATGCAGGTGATTCCATAGTGGTGAGTGTAGCGGGTCTTGCAGCCGGCACTTACTATATTCGGGTAAGAGGACATAGCAGTTATCATGCGGGCTATACGCTTTCAAACGAATTGATACCAAATGCATTTGCCAACGATACCGAACCCAATGACAGTTCAGCTATTGCCTTGACAATTCCAACCAATTCAACTGTAGAAGGCCATATTAACTTCAGGTATAACGGCGGCACCCGGGATACTTATGACTATTATGCAGTTACCTTGAGCAGCCCCGGCGATTTATCGGTTACTCTCGACCATGATGGTTATTATGCCTATTTACGGTTATTTGACACGGATGGAACTACCCCAATCGGTTCGGAAGATGCGGGTTATGAAGGTGACATACTCTCGGTTGCAGCTACAGATCTCCCGGCGGGTACTTATTTCATAAGAGTTCGCGGTTATGGTGGTAGCCATGCGGGCTATACGATGACGAACACGTATTGTCCGGATACGATTGCGATAGTAGCCGAAGGCGAAACCACCTTATGCGAAGGCGAATCAGTGGTATTGAGTACACCTGACCACCACTGGAGTTACCTGTGGAACGACGGATCGACCACCGAGACCAATACGGCTACCCTAACCGGTGACTTTTCGCTGACCGTAGATAACGGTGGGGGTTGTGTGCGCACTTCGAATACCATCTCGATAGATATCACTCCAAACCCGGTAGCCATTTTGGAAGCCGACGGTCCGACGGAATTCTGCGAAGGCGGTTCAGTAACGATTACCGCCAATGTGCCCGGCACGCCGGATGCATACCTGTGGAATACCGGCGAGACGACAGCATCGATTACAGTAACGGAGAGCGGAGATTATTCGGTAACCGTATATAAGAATGACTGTTCGGCCATATCGGATCCGATAGCCATCACTGTCAATCCGCTTCCCGAAGCGACAATCACGGCCGATGGAGCGACGGAATTCTGCGAAGGCGAGGACGTAATACTGACTGCTTCCGGTGGCGACAGCTATCTGTGGAGTACAGGAGAAACAAGCGAGTCAATTACCGTAACGGGCAGCGGCAGCTACAGCGTAACGGTAACCGATGCCAACGGTTGTAGCGACGTATCCGATGCAGTAGCAGTATCGGCAAATCCGCATCCCGAAGCGACAATCACCGCCGATGGAGCGACGGAATTCTGCGAAGGCGGCGATGTAATACTGACAGCTTCTGCGGGCGACAGCTATCTGTGGAGCACCGGCGAGACCACCGCATCGATCACAGTAATGAGCAGTGGCAGCTACAGTGTAACGGTAACCGAAAACGGATGCAGCAGCACATCGGCAGCTACCGAAGTGACGGTAAATCCGAACCCGGAACCGGTGATTACGGCCGACGGCCCGACGACGTTCTGCGAGGGCGAGAGCGTGAACCTGTCAGCAGGAGCGTATTCCGGCTATCTGTGGAGCACCGGCGAGACCACTGAAACCATCAATGTAACCGCGAGCGGTTACTACAGCGTAACGGTAACCGACGCCAACGGCTGTATGGGTACCTCGGCAGCGGTAGCGGTAACGGCCGAAGAATGCGGAGAACTGGTGATTACGGCCGACGGCCCGACGACGTTCTGCGAAGGGGGCTCGGTAATATTGACCTCCAGCGAAGAAGCCGGTAACCTGTGGAGTACGGGGGAAACCACCCAGTCAATTACAGTAACTGCAAGTGGAGATTATTCCTGTACAAATGACGGCAATACCTCCAATACGATTACGGTAACGGTAAATCCGAACCCGGAACCGGTGATTACGGCCGACGGCCCGACGACGTTCTGCGAGGGCGAGAGCGTGAACCTGTCAGCAGGAGCGTATTCCGGCTATCTGTGGAGCACCGGCGAGACCACTGAAACCATCAATGTAACTGCGAGCGGTTCCTACAGCGTAACGGTAACCGACGCCAACGGCTGTATGGGTACCTCGGCGGCGGTAGCGGTAACGGCCGAAGAATGCGAAGAGCTTGTGATTACGGCCGACGGCCCGACGACGTTCTGCGAAGGGGGCTCGGTAATATTAACCTCCAGTGAAGAAACCGGTAACCTGTGGAGTACGGGGGAAACCACCCAGTCAATTACAGTAACTGCAAGTGGAGATTATTCCTGTACAAATGACGGCAATACCTCCAATACGATTACGGTAACGGTAAATCCGAACCCGGAACCGGTGATTACGGCCGACGGCCCGACGACGTTCTGCGAGGGCGAGAGCGTGAACCTGTCAGCAGGAGCGTATTCCGGCTATCTGTGGAGCACCGGCGAGACCACTGAAACCATCAATGTAACCGCGAGCGGTTCCTACAGCGTAACGGTAACCGACGCCAACGGCTGTATGGGCGCCTCGGCGGCGGTAGCGGTAACGGTTGACGCAGCGAGTGTAAGCGTTACGCCCGCAGGCCCTGAAAAGATATGTTTTGAAGGCAGTATCCTGTTGACAGCCACCGCATCTGCCGGCGATTTGCAATGGCAGAAAAATGGTGTGGATTTACCGGGTGAAACAGGCGCCACGCTATTGGTGACAGAATCGGGTAAATATACCTGTACGGTTACGAACGGCAGTTGCGACCCGGTGGTATCCAATGAAGTGAAGCTGAGCTATTACAAGCAGATGGCAATAAGCCCTGCCGGCCCGAGCTATATCTGCGACGGTTCGTCAGTAACGCTCTCGGTACCCTATGTGCCCACAGTGAGCTATCAGTGGTACAAGTATAATACGCCGATAACCGGCGCCACATCGAACACCTACGAGGCGACGACTACCGGCAAGTACAAGGTAGTATCGACAAAAGACGGTTGCAGCCGCATATCCAACAATGCCTGGGTAATCGTAGATTGCAGGCTTGCGGGGCAAACAGCGGTAGAATCTGAGTTGTGGCCGAACCCGGCGAGCGAAGCGATAACAATCACCACGACGGCAGAAGGTGAAACGCCACTGCAGATACAGATATACGACATGAGCGGCAGAGCAGTGTATAGTATAACCTATACACAGACTTACGCAGGCGAACAGATACACATCAGTTTACCGGAGTTGGCGAGCGGCTTGTACGAAATTGCGATCCGCTATCCCGACGGAGCGATGAATCAACATCCCCTGGTGATCGGCAAGTAAACGGAAGCACAGAAAAAAAGGGCGGCACCTGCCGCCCTTTTTTATTGGGGCATTTTAGCAGCCGCTGATTATACTTTACCCGTTAAACATGCGTTCAGAAAGCAGTTTTGTAGCTTTGCCGGCCCGATTATGCAATTGTGTTACTTGAATAAAACTTTCGTCTTACTCGTTTTCTTAATCAGTGCTGTTACTTCGATAGCCCAGGTACGGGAATATGGGTTTTGGGGAGGTATGTCGCATTCCTTTGGCGATATCAATTACAATATGAACAGTGTGCAATTTGCAAAGCCCGCAGCCGGCCTCTTTTACCGGCATAATAAAGACTCCCGCATTGCCTACTACTTCGGCATCGCCTACGGCAGTACGGCCGGTGAGGATGCCATCGCTGCCGATACGTTCAGGCTTACCCGCAATCTGAGTTTTAAGACCAATTTGTTTGAAGCAAGTACCCGGATTGAATTGAATTTTTTAGAATTGAACAGGCTGCGGCGGGAAGATTGGTTTTCACCCTTCCTGTTTATCGGGGTGGGGGCGCTGTATTTTAATCCCAAGGCGTACTATGACGGCAGTTGGATTGAATTACAACCACTTGGCACCGAAGGGCAACAATTTGCGGAATTAACCGGCAATGACCCTTACCACCGGCTCCAGGTAATTATTCCCGTAGGTGGCGGCTTTAAATTTGCTATCGGTAAAAATCTGACCATCGGATTGGAAGCCAGTTGGAATAAATTATTTACCGATTACCTGGACGACGTCAGCAATACCTATGTAGATCCGGCCATTCTGGCATCAGGGGCTGAAGGCGAAACGGTCGTTGCACTCGCCGACAGATCGGTTGAATTATTGGATGTCCAACCCCTGGGCGTCAACGGTAAACAGCGGGGTGATCCGAATCACGACGATTCCTATATGCATGCCGGCCTGTTTATTTCGTACACCTTTGTCAGATTAAAATGCCCTGAACCGGGAGGCAATAAACGCCGGTATAATTAACCGTAACCTATTCCGTAACTTTGTGCGATGTCAGAGACAAACCTACTTGATCCGAATCGAATCCCCGGGCATATCGCTATTATTATGGACGGCAATGGCAGGTGGGCAAAACGACATGGCAAACCTCGCATTTACGGGCACCAACAAGGGGTGGAAAGCGTGCGGACTATTGTCGAAGCATGCAGGGAGTTCGGTGTAAAGTATCTTACCATCTACGCATTTTCAACCGAAAATTGGAACAGGCCGCTGCAGGAAGTGAATGCACTGATGGAATTGCTGATTCGCACTATCGGCAAAGAAACTCCCGAACTCAACAGTAAGAATGTGCGCATTCGCATGATCGGGGATATGTCTTCACTGCCGCAGGACTGCCGGGTTCAGCTCAATGACGCCATGGCGCTCACTGCGCAAAACGAAGCCTTGCAACTGGTGCTTGCCCTGAGTTACAGCGGCAGATGGGAAATTAAAAATGCATTGCAATCCATTGCCGCCAAAGTACAGGCGGGCGTACTCAATCCGGCAGAAATCGACGAACAACTGATAGCGGCGCACCTGGCCACTTCGGAAATCCCCGACCCCGAACTCATTATCCGCACCAGCGGAGAATACCGCATCAGCAATTATTTATTGTGGCAATCCGCTTATGCCGAATTCTATTTTACCGAAACATTATGGCCTGATTTCGACCGCGATGCTTTCGTAAAGGCATTGCTGGAATACCAGGGCCGTGAGCGCCGCTTCGGGAAAATCAGCGAGCAAATTCAAATGAAATGATGCGGCACCTACAGCGAGTTTTTTTACTTATCGGCCTTTGTATTTGTTCGGGCAGTTTTGCGCAGAACTATGGTAAAGATCCCAACCAAATGGATTTCGGAGCGCAAAAGCAATACGATATCGCCGGTATCCGAATCGAGGGAATAAAAACACTGGACGAGCCGAGCCTGATCGCTCGCAGCGGGTTGGTAGTTGGCGCTACGATTAATATCCCGGGCGATGAAATCAGCCGTGCGATTGAAAATCTCTGGAAACTGCGATTGTTCAGCGATATCCGTATCGAAGTGGAAAAAATTAGCGGCGATGACGCATTCCTCATCATTAGATTAGACGAGCTGCCTCGGATAAGCAGGTATTCCCCGGGAGGCCTCACGAAAGGCGAAGAGGAAGATATCGTCGAAAAAATCGATATCGTGCGTGGTACGCCCTACACCGAATTCGTCAAGCGGGATATCGAATCTAAAATCAGAGACTATTTCGCCGATAAGGGGTTCCTGGCAGTGAGTATAGATATTTATGAAAAACCCGATACCTCCCAAAAGGGATGGGTAATCCTGTTTCTCGACATCGACAAAGGGCCGAAAAC
The DNA here is from genome assembly GCA_964492065.1 of uncultured Chitinophagales bacterium. Taxonomy (GTDB): domain Bacteria; phylum Bacteroidota; class Bacteroidia; order Chitinophagales; family BACL12; genus JADKAC01. Next base: position 50,140 of record CAZBHH010000005.1, read on the forward strand.
AAAAATCGGAAATATTACCTTTTACAACAATACTGTCTTCAGCGACCGGCAATTGCGGGGAGCAATGAAGGATACAAAGACAAAGACCTACGTAAACCTCTTTTACCGCGACCCGGAGGACAGCCTGTTGGCAAATCGCTCGCCTTTGGGCACGTTTTACTATGCGCTTTCAAATATTTCAATCAACAATTTGCGGGACTTTGCCGGCAATCGCATGCAGTTGCGCATTTTCAACTCCTCAAAGTATAAAGAAGACGATTTATACAAAGATGAAAATGCGGTTATCGCACTCTACAATTCCCGAGGTTACCGCGATGCCAAAATTGTGCGGGATACCGTTTACTACATCAGCAACAGCGACTTGCGCATAGACCTCTATATCGACGAGGGCAACCAATATTATTTCCGCAATATCACCTGGCGGGGCAATACAAAATATAATAATGCGAGACTGGATTCTATTGTCGGCATTCAAAAGGGCGATATCTACAACCAGAGCCTGCTGGAGCGCAAGTTGCAGTTTGACCCCGTAAGCGGTGATGTCACCTCGCTGTATATGGACGACGGTTATTTGTTCTTCCAGCTCACCCCGGTGGAAGTCGCCGTCGTCGGCGATTCCATCGATCTGGAAATACGCATCCAGGAAGGCCCGCAGGCGACAATTGACCAGGTGATTATCAAAGGAAATACAAAGACAAATGAACATGTAATCCGCAGGGAGTTGAGAACGCTACCCGGCCAGAAATTCAGCCGGACGAACCTCATCCGCTCGCAGAGTGAAATTGCCCGGCTGGGGTATTTTGACCCCGAGCAGATCGGTATCAAACCCATCCCCGATCCCGCTACCGGAACCGTGGATATCGAATATACCGTCGTGGAAAGGCCTTCGGATCAATTGGAGCTTTCGGCCGGTTATGCCGGCGGAATCTATGGCGGCGTGGTACTGCAGGCCGGTATTGTCTTTAATAACTGGAGCCTGAACCAGATGTTTAAAAAAGACGCCTGGAAACCGGTGCCATCGGGCGACGGTCAGACATTTTCGCTGCGCATCAATACCAACGGCAAGCGGTATCAATCCTATAACATTGCATTTGTCGAACCCTGGTTTGGCGGCAAAAAGCCCAATTCGCTGTCCACAAGTTTTTACCGGAGCTATTTTGCGGATGACGACGACGGCATTTATACGACCATCGAGGGAAGTTTTGTTACCACCGGCGTATCACTGGGTTATGGCATACGTCTGAAATGGCCGGACGACTACTTCACCTTATTGAGCACCGTGAGTTACCAGGTGTATTCGTTAACCGACTACGAAGGGTTTATCATCGAAGACGGGGTTTCCAATAACATCAGCCTGAAAGAGACCTTATCGAGAAATTCAACCGATAACCCGCAATTCCCGAGAACGGGTTCCAATATTAGCTTCTCGCTGCAACTCACACCGCCCTACTCGCTGTTTAACCAAAAAGACTATGCCGATTTGCCGAATGAAGAAAAATACAATTGGATAGAGTATCACAAGTGGAGATTTACCGCCGACTGGTTTACGCCGACCTTTGGCAAATTCATTCTGCGCACCGGAGTCAAATGGGGTATGTTGGGGTATTACAATGAAGATATCGGCACTTCGCCGTTTGAGAGATTCCAGTTGGGCGGCGATGGACTTTCCAACTTTAATTTTTACGGAACGGATATTATCGCCCTGCGGGGATATGAAGTGTTTACCGTGTCTTCCTTAACCTCCGTAGCCCGCCAGGAACCGATATTTACAAAATACTCCATCGAATTGCGCTATCCCATATCTTTAAACCCGTCGGCGACAATTTACGGAATGGCCTTTCTCGAAGCGGGCAACCTGTTTCCCGATTTCGGATCGTTTAACCCCTTTAATATGAAGCGGTCTGCCGGTATCGGAATGAGAGCCTGGCTGCCGATGTTCGGCTTGCTGGGGATTGACTACGGCGTGCGCTTCGACGAATTGTGGCCCGGAGAATTGCAGCCGGCAAACGGATTTTTCGATTACATCGGCAAAAATGGAAAGTTTAGCATAATTCTTGGCTTTGAACCTGAATAAAAAGAATATCATGAGAAAAACAGTGTTAACAACCATCGTTTTATTTACAGTTTTTACCGCTTTCAGCCAGCGCTTTGCCTATGTGAATACAGAGTATATTCTCAGCAATATGCCGGAATACGCAGATGCACAAAGTAAAATTGACAAACTCTCCGAGGAGTGGAGAGCAGAAATTGCCAAACAGCAAAAGGATATTGACGACACCTATCGTGCCTTTCAGAATGAACAGTACCTGCTGACAGAAGAAGCTAAGAAAGCCCGTATCCAGGAAATCGAAAACAAGGAACGGGCACTGAAGGATTACCAAAAAGCAAAATTCGGTTACGAAGGAGAGTTGTTTCAAAAACGGGAGGAACTGATTAAGCCGATTCAGGATAAAGTCTATGCCGCCATTGAAAAATTAGCAAAAGAACGGGGATATGATTTTATCTTTGACAAGGCGAACAGCACTACCGTGTTATTTGCCGACACAAAAAACGACCGGAGCGATGATGTGCTGCGCAATTTGGGCATCACTCCCGGACAGAATACGAATAAATAATAATTTAAATACAAACATCAATGAAATCTAGAGTTATTACAACAGTTGCAATGTTGCTGTTTTGCGTCGGAATGACACAGGCGCAGACAAAAATCGGTTACGTGAATTCACTCGAACTGCTCGGGCAAATGCCCGAAATTAAAAAAGCGGATTCCGTGTTACAGACACTCGCCAATGATTTGCAGAAGCAATACAATTTGTATGTAATGGAATACCAGCAAAAACTGGATGATTACAATAAAAATGCCGCTACCTGGACGGATGTAAAACGCGAAGCCACCGAACAAGACCTGGTGAGCCTGCAACAGCGCATCGGCGATTTCGAACAATCGTCCCAGGAAAAAGTAGATAAGAAAAAACAGGAATTGTACGAACCCGTTCTGAAAAAGGCGAATGACGCCATCCAGGCGGTGGGTAAGGAAAATAAATTCACCTATATACTCGACAGCAGTGTCGGCGCTTTGGTGTATGTGGGAGAAGAACTGGTGGATGTTACGCCCCTGGTCAAAACAAAACTCAATTTGCAGTAATTGCTTTTGATAAATGAAAAAGGCGTACGGATGTACGCTTTTTTTATAGAATGTTAATTTACAGTTTTAAACGATGAGCGATCGCATTCCGGGGCCGATAGGCGTGTTTGATTCAGGCTATGGCGGATTAACCGTGTTGAAGGAAATCGTGCAATTGTTGCCGCAATACGATTATATATATCTCGGCGATAATGCGAGGGCGCCCTATGGCAGCCGCTCCTTTGAAACGGTGTACGAATACACATGGCAGCATGTGCAAAACCTGTTTGGCATGGGCTGTCATTTGGTATTGCTCGCATGCAATACCGCATCGGCAAAAGCGCTTCGCAATATTCAGCAAAATAATTTGCCGCTGACCGATCCGGATCGGCGGGTACTCGGCGTAATCCGCCCTACCGCCGAAGTGGCGGGTGAATTTACCCGGTCTCGAAGCGTAGGTGTGTTTGCCACCGAAGGAACAGTGCGGTCGGGAACATATATTGCGGAGATACAACACTTTTTTCCCGATCTGCAGGTATTTCAACAGGCTTGCCCCATGTGGGTACCCATCGTTGAAAATAACGAAATCGAAAACGAAGGCGCCGATTATTACATTGGAGATTGTATTAAGAAATTATTGGCGCAATCGGATGCTATCGATGCCATTGTTTTGGGCTGTACCCATTATCCCTTGTTGCAGGCGAAGATAAAAACCCACTTGCCCGCACATATCCGCTTAATCAGCCAGGACAGTATTGTTGCCCACAGCCTTGCCGATTATTTGCATCGCCATCCCGAAATTGAAGCTGTCTGCAGCAAAGGCGGTTCCCGTGTGTTTTATACAACGGATGATACCGAGAATTTTGATACACATGCAAAGCTGTTTTACGGCAGTCCCGTACACAGTAAAGCGCTGCCTGTTTAACCGGCAGTTGCGATGGCATCATGCACTACCGCTTTAAAGAAATTTGTATCGCCGGGGATATAAAACCGGATTTCCGATTCCCGCAGTGTGGTTATCAGTGCGCCGATATCGCAATCCGCCTGGTCGGCGTAAAGCACCTGCTTTTGTGCGGCGAGTTGCCGCACCAGGTATTCCTGTTCCGTTTGACCGGGAGTTGGAATGAATATACATTTCTTGTTGAGTTGAGACAAGTCCATGAGCGTGCTGTAACCGCCCCGTGAAATTATAATTTCGGCCTCTTCCGCCAATGCAAATAATGCATCGCCCGTACAATGCGAAAGCAGTGCAATATGCGGCGCTATTTGCTGCTGCTCACGTATTTCGGATTTACCTGACACCACGATAAATTGATGGGGGAGAACAGCCGCCTGTTGCAGAATCATATCTTCAAATAGCGTTCTCTGGGGTTCGGGTCCCGAGATTATTACGAGCACATTACCTGCCGACACGGCGTGTTGCCGTACTTTATTAAAACGTGTCAGTAAGCCGAGGTATTTTGTATTGGTATGTTGAATGCCCTTATGGCTCAAATCGCCGGCAAGACTTGGTTCGTTTTCCATATCAGGTACCCACAGCGCATTAAATTTTGAATGCCTGTAGTACAGCCATCGTTTCACCACCGGCTCCATAAATCCGAAGCCGGGAATTTTTATCATCAACTGATGTGAAATGATCGCACAGGGGATATGCCGGTGGTACATGCCGTACCTGTTGTCCGAAATGATGAAATCGGGCTGTTCGATACGGGCAATGCGCCTCAACTCCCGGTGTTCCCTGCCGATACCGCTAAAAATTTTAAAGAGCTGTAGGCCGATTTTTAATATGAAATTACCGCTGCGCTGATATTCAATATTATAAGCGGGCACATGGTAGGTGTTGAGTTGGGGAAACTCATTTTGCAGCAGCGACAGCGAGCGGCCCGAAGAGATGATCACCACATCGCAATCGCATTGAATTAAATACCGGATAATGGGAATACAGCGGGTGGCGTGCCCCAACCCCCAGTCGAGCGGGGCGACAATTATTTTTTTTCGCCTATTTTTTTTTGAATTGAGGGCTTCCAAAATAGTAATTGCGTAACTTCGTTTTATAAAAATGCGTGCTAAGCTATGAAAATTAGAGGGTTATTGTTGTATGCCATCCTCGCTACGGCTTTGATTTACTGTAGCGGGTGCAATATTTTTAAAGGTGGTGGAAACTGCGATTGCCCGAAATTTGGCCAGGCAACGCCCCATGGGCAGTATCTGGCAGATGCGATGTAAAAGGGCAGGCATACGAGTACGGAAACGCATACGGGGCATACAGTACAATACAAAGAAAGTTTTAACCCACAATAAGGCATTATGATAAATAAGAAAATTGAAGCTGCTTTAAACAAGCAAATCGAATTGGAAGCCTATGCATCCAATTATTACCTGGCGGCGGCATCCTGGTGCGATACCAAAGGGCTGCAGGGCTGTGCAAACTTTATGAACCGCCACGCCGAGGAAGAGCGCATGCACATGATGAAAATTTTTAATTACATCAACGATACCGGAGGCCATGCGATTGCCCCGGCGATAAAACAACCGCCTTCCAAATTCAAATCGCTGCTCGACCTGTTTCAGTCTGTTTTAAAACACGAAATTTCTGTTACCGACTCCATTAATAAGCTCGTGGATTTATGCCTGGCGGAAAGAGATCATTCCACCAATCAGTTTCTGCAGTGGTATGTTGCCGAACAACACGAGGAGGAAACATTGTTCCGCAATATCTTAGACAAGATTAACCTGATAGGTGACGATCCGAGAGGCTCTTACTGGATAGATAAGGAAATTGAGTCCGTCAATGCGGCTATACAAGCGAAGGGAAAAATCTAAAAACGGGACGGGGCTGCCGCAGGGCTGAAAGGCGGTCCCGTATGCCCTGTTTTTTATTTTATTAATTATGAATACAACACAAGTCAATTACCTGAATATTGTACTTATGTTGGTTTCTTGTGTAATTGCATTCATTATCCCCTTCGAGTTATTTTTATTCTCGTATGCCATCTTAGGCCCTTTACACTACCTCACCGAAATCTCATGGCTGCACAAGCGGCAGTATTTTTCACCGGGAAAATACGATTATATACTGTTAGTGCTGCTCACACTGCTCATCGTTTTCCCGGGGCTGTTCGACTATGCATACACCACTTTCGGCCCGAAGGGGATTGACGGCAAGCTGATTGTTACGGAAGAGGTGAGCGGGATGATGCGCTTTTTCAGCGATATAAACCCGGGCATAATTTTCTTTGCCTTCTCCGCATCGCTGATTATGATACTGGTGAAGAACAGAGGCTATCGCTGGCTGAGCTTTGGATTGTTATTGACGGTGGGGTTGTTAATTCGCAAGTTCGAATTTTCCCGTGTCGTTTTTTCCATGTTTTTGCCGACGCTCATTCACGTGTTCCTGTTTACCGGCGCCTTCATTTTGGTTGGCGCTCTTAAAAGCAAAAGCGTTTCGGGATACCTCTCGCTGCTCGTGTTTTCCGCCTGTGCGTTAAGTTTCTTTTTCCTGTTTCCCGACGGCGCCGGGTATAAAATATCGGAATATGCAAAACGCAGTTACGATGTCTCGCTGTTCACTTTAAATCAACAGATATTCCAGTCGTTTCTGCATGTGCCCCACGCCGATGGCGAAGCGGTGTATTACAGCAATACCGGTATTTTAATAACCCGCTTTATCGCTTATGCCTATACCTATCACTATTTGAATTGGTTCAGTAAGACATCGGTAATAAAATGGCACAAAATTCCAAAAACACAGTTGTCGGTTATCGCTGTCATCTGGATAATCAGCGTCGTTTTATACGCAACGGATTATTACACCGGTTTAATGGCTTTGTATTTCTTGAGTTTCCTGCATGTCGTACTGGAATTCCCGCTGAATTTCCAGAGTTTTAAACAAATCGGCGAGCAGTTGCGCCTGCGCCTTTCGGTGAATCGTGCACGATGAGATTACTGTTGCTCTGCATATTGCTTTAACAACGTCAGCCCGATTTGCATATCCCGCCCCATCCATCGCGGCAACATCAGGGCAATAAATTTTGCAATGCCGATCCGCCGCATTTTACAAGTAGCTTTCCATTGTACATGCGTATCGCTCCCGGTTTCCGCCAGATTGAAAATATATAGAATGCGAAATCCGCTGTTGTTGAATATCAATTGTATTTCCAAATGCCGGTTCGGCTGATGTTCGATAATCTCCATTCTCCCGGAGCCTAATTTTTTACCTTTCCATTGCATGACGGCTCCCAGCCCTGAATGCTTACCGGGGTAGGTACAAACGATGGTTGCGTCATTCTGTTTGCTCCAGGCGCTCCAGACTTCCCAGTGTTTCAGGCGATCGATGCAGGCAAATACTTTTTTGCTCTCGGCACTTATACTCAGGTTTCTTTCAAAGGTGATAGTCGATGGTAGAAAAATACCCGCTACCAGCAGAATGATACATGCGATGGAAATGATGATGAGAATGGTAGCAGTCATACCCTGGATCGGATTATTGCAATTTTTCTTTCAGGTACCTACCCGTAAAACTCTCCCCGACAGCCGTTAAACCCTCCGGCGTTCCTTCATAGACCAGGTAACCTCCCGAGTCACCGCCCTCCGGGCCGAGGTCTATCACCCAATCTGCGCACTTAATCACTTCCATATTGTGCTCGATGACGAGGATGGTATGCCCGCTTTCGATCAGGGCATTAAAGGCGTCCAGCAATTTGCGGATATCGTGAAAATGCAACCCGGTGGTAGGCTCGTCAAAGATGAAAAGTATGTGGCCCCTGTTGTGGCCTTTGCCGAGGAAGGAGGCGAGCTTCACCCGCTGCGCTTCACCGCCGCTCAGCGTGCTGCTGCTCTGACCTAATTGCACATATCCGAGTCCCACATCGGCAAGCGGCTGCAGTTTGTGGACAATTTCCGGATGATCGCCAAAGAAATCAATGGCCTCGTCAATACTCAGTTCCAAAACATCGGCAATGGTCTTCTCCCTGTATTTTACTTCGAGGATTTCCGGCTTAAACCTCCTGCCTTTACAATCTTCACATTGCAGGTGTACATCGGCTAAGAATTGCATTTCAACGATTATTTCACCCTCGCCTTTGCAATGTTCACAGCGGCCGCCATCGACGTTAAACGAAAAAAAACTGGGTTTGAACCCGTAAACTTTCGACCCGGGCTGGGAGGCAAAGAGTTCGCGGATTGAATCGTAAGCCTTTACATAAGTTACCGGGTTGGAGCGGCTCGATTTGCCTATTGGGTTTTGATCGATCAGTTCCACCTGCGATATTTTTTTCCAGTCGCCATCGAGTATTGTAGAAGACGAGGCCGGATCCCTGTCGAAATCCATTGCCTTGATCAATGCGGGATACAATACGTGTTTGATCAGCGTTGTCTTTCCCGATCCGCTTACTCCGGTAACCACGGTGAGGCAGTGCAGCGGAATAGTGGCTGAAATATCTTTCAGGTTATGCATCTTCGCATGCAGCAGTTGCATTGAATTCACCGGTTTGCGCCGCTTTTTGGGAGTGTCTATCCGCATGCGACCGTGTAAATACGCTGCAGTTAATCCCGCGGTATGCGCATGCATATCCCGGTAATTGCCTGCAAATACGACATTGCCTCCATGTATGCCGGCTTCCGGTCCGATGTCAATCAAATGATCGGCATTGCGTATTACCTCCTCCTCGTGTTCTACCACCACCACCGTATTTCCGAGATCACGCAATGTTTTTAATACCTGGACGAGCCGGCCCGTATCCCGCGGATGCAATCCCACGCTGGGCTCATCGAGAATGTACAGCGAAGAGGTGAGATTGCTGCCCAGCGTTCTCGTCAGATTTATGCGCTGGGTTTCGCCGCCCGAAAGCGTATTGCTGCGCCGGTTCAGGTTTAAATATCCCAGGCCCAGGTCGTTCATGTATTGCAAGCGGTTATTAATCTCGATTAAGATACGGTGTGCTACTTTCTGTTCGAAATCGCTCAGCGTGATAGTTCGCATAAACAGCGCCAGGTCTGCCACCGGCATGACCAATAATTCGCCGATAGACCTGCCATTGATTTTGACGTAATTGGCATCGCTGCGGATGCGGGAACCCCGGCATTCGGGGCAGATGGTGCGCCCGCGGTATCTCGCAAATAAAACCCGGTATTGAATTTTATAGGCGTTCTCTTCCAGCATGCTGAAAAAATCGTTTAATCCTTTGAAATGCGCATTGCCCGTCCACAACAACTCTTGCTGTTCGCGGCTCAATTGATTGTAAGGCTTATGGATAGGGAAATCAAATTTTGTAGCCGAGCGGATTAATTGATCCTGCCAACTGCTCATTTTTTCGCTGCGCCAGCACGCAATAGCGCCCTGGTAAACGCTCAGTGAGTCGTCGGGAATAACGAGGTCCGGGTCAATGCCGATTATCGTTCCAAATCCCTCGCAGCGCTTACAGGCGCCATAGGGATTGTTCTGGTTAAAGAAATTGGGTGAAGGCTGTTCGAATTCGATGCCGTCGGCCTGGAAGCGGTTTGAAAAATGCGTTTCTTCTCCGTTTTCCAGCCGCAGAGTCAATGCGCCGTTGCCCTCGTAAAATGCTGAGGCAGCCGAATCGGCGATGCGCTGCTGATTGTCCGTATCGCCGGGTTTAATGACAATTCTGTCAATGAGCAGGGCAAGCCTGATTTTCTTGTTTTTGACAGCGGGCGCTTTTTCGGGTATATCTTCAATTTTTATTATTTCATCGCCGATGAGAAATCGCATAAACCCCTTTTGCAGGTATATGTTTGCATAATCGGCAATTGTTTTACCGCGGCCTGTCGCCAAGGGTACGGTAATATAGACCCGGCTGCCCTCCGGCAGTGTATCGCAATAATCCACTACATCGCTCACCTGGTGTTTTTGCACCTCTGCACCCGAAAGCGGCGAAAAGGTACGGCCAATGCGGGCATAGAGCAGGCGCATGTAGTCGTAAATTTCAGTGAGGGTACCCACCGTGCTGCGGGTGGTCCGTGTGGTAATTTTCTGGTCAAGGGCAATTGCGGGACAGATCCCCTTGATATAATCTACATCGGGCTTATTGAGCCGGGTGAGAAATTGCCTGGCATAGCTCGACAGGCTCTCGACATACCTGCGCTGCCCTTCGGCGTACAGCGTGTCAATGGTGAGCGACGATTTGCCCGAACCGCTCACGCCCGTTACTACTACCAGCGTGTTGCGGGGGATAAACACATCGATATTGTTCAGATTGTGTTCGCGGGCGCCTTTTATGTAAATGCCATTCCCTGCGCCTTCTACTTCTGATGGCGCCGTTTTCTTCGCCCTGCGGGGCACTTTGATTTTTTCCAATTTCTGCCTCCCTTTCGATATTAAATTGACAATCTCATGCTTTTTTGTCAATTCTTTGAAACTTTAAGAAATTTTATTCGTATCCATTGACTTATTGTTTGGAAAATACCAAAACAATTATATTTTTGTTCAATTAATTAATTTAAAACTTCAAAAAATAACAGCTTATAAGGTTTACTTCTACTCGAAACAATTGAGAAGTATTTTTTAATGACCCCTCAACCTTATAAAGTTATGCATATTCATTCCATGACTGACAAGAAGCTTGTGAAGCTGTATTTGTCAGGAAGCGAAGAGGCCCTTGAAGTTTTAATCAACCGCCACAAAGATAAGATTTACACCTCCATTCACTTTATGGTGAAGGATAGTTTCTTAGCTGAAGATATCTTCCAGGATACCTTTGTCAAAGTGATAGATACGCTGCGCAGCGGCCGCTACCGCGAGCAGGATAAATTTCTCCCCTGGGTAATGCGCATCAGCTATAACCTGTGCATCGACCATTTCAGGAGAGGGAAGCGCATGCCGGTGGTTAATACGGGCGAGGACTTCGATATTTTTGATGTGCTGGGCCTGGAAGACAAGAATATTGAAGACAGCCTGGTCAACGATCAGACGGTACACAAAGTGCGGGCGCTGGTAAGCAACCTGCCGGAAGAGCAGCGGCAAGTGCTGATTCTCAGGCACTACAGCGACTTAAGCTTTAAAGAAATCGCCGAAATGACCGGCGTGAGCATAAATACCGCATTGGGCCGCATGCGCTATGCATTAATCAATATGCGGAAGATGATAGCCGAAAAAAATATTGGCATCTGATACAATACGGGCATTTTAAATTGCGTTTAAATGGCGGTTTTCACAAGTGAATACCGCTATTTTTTCACTATTAAATGCTGTGCATGATAAAAAACTTTACCCTGGATGATGTAATCAGATACTCTTACGATGAGATGGAAACAACGGAACGTCTCTCGTTTGAGGAAGAGCTGTCAATGAATGCGGAATTGCGCTCCTGTTTTGAATCCATTGTTGAAAGCAAAAAGGATTTGGAGGCTGCCGCCCTGTCGCCCAGGCAGGTAATCGTTGACCAGGTGCTGGATTACAGTAAGCTGACGGCTCCGTTGGAGCATACGCTTTAACTTTTATAAAACCCTGCGCAAGCGGGGTTTTTGATTTCCACCCGTATCTTCGCCGCATGGGCCTCATTCAAAACCAGGATCAGTATTTTATGCAGCGGGCAATTGTCCTGGCCCGGCAAGCCCTGGAAGAAGATGAAGTGCCGGTAGGTGCGCTGATAGTATCCGATACAAAAATTATCGCTCAGTCCCATAACTTTGTCGAGCGGTTTTGCGACCCGACAGCCCATGCCGAAATGCAGGCAATTACCGCCGCCTGTAATTATTTCGGCAGCAAATACCTGCCCGATTGTACCATCTACGTTACACTTGAACCTTGTACTATGTGCGCTACCGCTATTTTCTGGGCGCAAATCGGAAGATTGGTGTACGGCGCCTCCGATACTAAATTGGGCTTTACCAGATATGACAATATCCTGCACCCCAAAACGGAAATTACTTCGGGTATTGAATCGGATGCATGTGCCGCCTTGTTAAAAAACTTTTTTAAAGGCAAACGCTGATAAGGCATTCCGATATGCCGTTTACCATACAGGTTGGGGATGTATCGAAAACCAATAACCCGACATCCATGTTGTAACTTTGCCGGATATTGCATCATGCAATTGCACACCTTATACGATAAAGCGCTGCATTCCGAATTTCTTTCGGTGGACGAAGGGGTGTATCTCTTTGAGAATGCGCCGACGGCCGTATTGATGGACATTGCACATACGCTGCGCAGCGAAAAAGTTCCCGGAAATAAAGTCACCTGGATTATCGACCGCAATATGAATACCACCAATATTTGCGTGGCCAATTGCAAGTTCTGTAATTTTTACCGCATCCCCGGGCATAAGGAAGGGTACATTACCGACCGGGAAACATACAGGGTAAAAATTGAAGAGACGATTCGCTACGGCGGCGAACAAATTTTATTACAGGGCGGCCATCACCCGGATTTGGGATTGGATTTTTATGTCGGGATATTCAGGGAGATCAAGGAAATGTTTCCGCAGATAAAATTGCACGCCTTGGGCCCGCCCGAGATACATCATATCGCCACCTTGGGCAATTATACGTATGAATACGTGTTGAAGGAGTTGGTTAAGGCCGGGCTGGATTCACTGCCGGGCGCCGGCGCCGAGATATTGGTGGACCGGGTGCGGAGTATTATTTCAACCGGGAAATGCAACAGTACCGAGTGGTTAAATGTAATGCGCACTGCCCACAGGCTGGGATTGACCACCAGCGCCACAATGATGATGGGGCATATTGAAACAATTGAAGAGCGGTTTGTCCATTTGGAAAAACTGCGCCAGGTACAAAGTGAAAAGCCTGCCGGTGCGAAGGGATTCCTGGCGTTTATACCCTGGACATTTCAGGATGAAGGCACAACGCTGAAGCGGATACGCCGTGCGAAAAATGATACGACGGCTGATGAGTATATCCGCATGATTGCAATGAGCAGAATCTTTCTTCCCAATATCATCAATATCCAGGCAAGTTGGTTAACTGTGGGCAAACAGGCCGCACAGGTGTGCCTGCATGGGGGTGCAAATGATTTCGGCAGTATCATGATAGAAGAAAATGTAGTCAGCGCCGCAGGAGCGCCTCACCGTTTTACCGCACAGAGCATTCAGAAGGCAATTCGCGATGCGGGATTTATTCCCCAATTGCGCAACCAGCAATACGAGGAGCGGGCTATGCCGGAACTGATAGAAGAACAGGTTATCAATTACTGATACCGGAGGAATTGCCGCTATTACCGTTTTACTGTTTTTTAAAATACGCTGCCAGGAATTTTCTGAAACTGTTGTTTTCCGCCGCAAATTTTAATACCAGGTAACGCAGCATGTGTGGCGGCATGAAACTGAGCGACTCCTTGATGTGTTCAAATCCTTCCTTATCCTCCGATTGAATTCTGGCGCCCTCATTTTTTATGTGAAAAACCACAGTGGCCTTATGCACGCAAATATCTTTTTCCTCATTGCAAAAGCAATCCATACCGATGATTTCATCTCCTTTTAATTTTATGGTTACCACGTATTCATCATAGGCATCCACTACGGCATGCCATTCGAAACCATTGATATTAAATATGTGCTTGATGCGCCCTTCGGTATAATATTTATATGCTTTTTGCCGGGTTTCTTCGTCTAACAGCGCTTCGAAATTATGAATAGAAATTACAGCCATACTTCACCAAAGTTATCCGAACGAGGTTCTACCATTCCAATACACTTTTCACCATTTCCTCAAATCGCTTTTCGGGTAAGAAATTCTTTTCCAGCGGTATTGCAAACGGAACCGGTGTATCTAAAGAAGCGCATCGCATTACGGGTGCATCCAGGTATTGAAACATGTTTTCGGAAATAAGAGCGGCAATTTCAGCGCCTATGCCTCCGGTTAAAGTGTCTTCGTGCAGCACAATTACTTTTCCCGTTTTCTTTACTGTGGAGAAAATTGCATGCGTATCCAAAGGTGTGAGTGTGCGCAGATCTAAAACATCGGCGCTGATATCGCGATTGCGTTCTAAAAACTGCAAAGCCCAGTGTACACCCATTCCATAGGTTATAATGGAAATGTCCGTCCCGGTTTTGGCAAAATGCGCCTCGCCAATCGGAATAGTGTAATAATCGTCTGGCACATCTTCCGCATTGCTGCGATACAATGCCTTATGCTCAAAGAACATGACCGGATTCGGATCTTCAAATGCCGCCAACAGCAGTCCTTTGGCATCTGCCGCATTTGAGGGGTACACAATTTTTAATCCGGGGGTATGAAAAAACCAGGCCTCATTGCTTTGACTGTGAAAAGGCCCTGCGCCGACACCCGCACCCGTAGGCATGCGAATCACAGCATCAACATTCTGGCCCCAGCGGTAATGCATTTTGGCCATATTGTTTACCACCTGGTTGAACCCGCTGGTGACGAAGTCTGCAAATTGCATTTCTACCATGCTCTTCATGCCTTTAATGCTTAATCCGACAGCAGCGCCGAGAATTGCGGATTCGCAAATCGGGGTATTGCGCACTCTCGACTTTCCAAATTCTTCGACAAAGCGCTCGGTAATTTTAAATACACCGCCGTATTCGGCGATATCCTGCCCCATCAGTACCAGGTTATCGTATTTCTTCATCGCCATCCACAGTGCGTCGCTGATTGCATCAACCATGCGTTTGTGCGTACTGGCCTGTACCCGCGGAACGGATATAACCTGGGTGTGCGGGGCATAGATATCCCTCAGCTCCGCTTCGGTATTGGCTACGGGTTCGGGTTCGTCAAAACCCTCCCGGATACCCGATTCAATTTCTGCTGAAATGGCTGACCTGTATTCGCTTTTTAATGCGTCGTTTAATAAGCCGATGGAGTATAAATAGTTTTCGTAGTTTGCAACGGGGTCTTTTTTAGCCCATTGTTCCAACAACTCTTTCGGCACGTATTTTACACCGCTGGCCTCTTCATGACCACGCATGCGAAACGTGACGCATTCCAGGATAACCGGTTTGGAGTCGATGAGCATTTGGGCACGGATTTCCCGAATCGCCTGCACCATGGCTAAGATATTATTGCCATCTACCGTATAGGCTTTCATGCCGTACCCGATACCGCGGTCCGCTAATTTTTCGCAGCGGTATTGTTCATTCGTTGGCGTTGACAGGCCGTAGCCGTTATTCTCAATGACAAAGATTACGGGCAGGTCCCAAACGGCGGCGACATTTAATGCCTCGTGAAAATCGCCTTCGCTCGTACCGCCTTCTCCGGTAAATACTGCCGTTACTCTTCCTTCATTGCGGAGTTTGCAAGCCAGTGCAATGCCATCGGCAAGCGCCATCTGGGGGCCGAGATGGGATATCATCCCGACGATGTGATAGTCATTGGTTCCGAAATGAAAACTGCGCTCTCTCGCCTTCGAGAACCCCTTTTCCTTTCCCTGCCACTGCATAAACAATTTGGCAAAGGGCACGTTGCGTGTTGTCCATACGCCGAGATTGCGGTGCATGGGAAGTATGTATTCTTCCTTATCCAATGTCCATGCGGTGGCCACTGCAATTGCCTCCTGCCCGATACCGCTAAACCATTTGCTGATTTTCCCCTGGCGCAGCAGGTTCAACATTTTCTCTTCAATCATGCGGGGTTTTAAAAGATGCCGGTATAAATCGAGCAATTGATCGTCGCTCAGTGCATTGCGTTTATATTCTATTGTTTGCGGGTATTCCGAAATTTTTTCCATTACATGTAAATTGCGACAAAGTTAAGGAGCATACCCCGAATCCGCTGTGCAGTTTCAAGGATAAATTGCCCGGTTATTCCGCAACGCCGGTATTGTATTGTAAAATCAATACCACAGGATTTAATTATCTGCTATTTCTGTGCAATAATCGTAAGCCGATCGCCGTGCGTTCCGGTTAATCGGGTATAGGGATAATTGATATAATGCACGCATTGCTTGATACGGTATTCCAAAGATTTATTTTTCAGGTTTAATTCCGAAGGTTTTTTTATGGCATTGATTACCCGCACATTTCCGAATTGTGTCTGCAACATTTTTTTTGCGGTTGCGCTGGTGTATTCAAACAAGTGATAGGGATTATCCGCCATCTGTTTTCGCTTTCCCGCAAGCGACAGGATGCCGGTGGCCAGTATGCCCGAGAACAAGTTGAAGCTGGAAGGTACTACCAGGTAAGCGATGCCTCCCGGTTTCAGCATCCGGTAGATTTTTTCAACTACAATGGACGGATGGCTGAAATGTTCAAACACATCGCCGCCGTAAACTACATCCCATTTGCCGTATTCGCCCGAGAGATCCGTGGTTTCGAAATCGCCGTCGTAGAGATCGAGGTCGAATTTTTCTTTCGCCCGCCGATTAGCGGCCATAGAGATTTCCAATCCCGAAACGGTAAGCCCCAGCGATTTTGCCGCATTTAAAAAATACCCCATGGCGGCGCCGATTTCAAACAGCGATTTTGCATCGGGTTTTGCCTTGAGAATTGTTTGCCGCACCTTTTGCTGCCACTCCCCGGGCGGTATGACGTCCCTGCTGGCCTCATACGTCTGCTGCAAGGTATTGAGGCCATGAGCGCTATGATCAAAATAATCTTCCGAATACAATTCTTTCAGCTCGGCGGCATTGGGCTTCGGGTCAATGGTGATTAACCGGCAATGCCTGCATTTTACTAACTGAAACTCCTTGTTGTTCCATGCATAATAAAAAGGCAGTTTGCGAAATTGATCCCGGTGGCAAATTTCACATAGCATACAATGGCTTTGTAGGTTTCCGCATCATTGTTTTCCATATTTTTCTTCCCAGAGTTTGCTAAATGATTTGGGTGCGAATTTGAGCATCTCGCGGCGTTTGCCCCAGGAGCTTTTGAAGAGAATTTTGAAGGCGGTATTCTTTATCGCCGCATTGCCGCGGTCCATTTTTTTTCTGCTGAGCATAGCGCCGTGCCACATCTTCCACATACTGCGCTCGCTGAATGTGGTAAGGCCCTGTTTTACTGCATTGCGGCGGTTGTACAACAACAGTTTATGCAGGTTTATTTTCACGGGGCAGACTTCGGTACAAGCCCCGCACAGGGTGGATGCTTCGCTGAGGTGTTTGAACTCCTCCATTCCCTTGTAGTGCGGCGTTATGATGGACCCGATCGGGCCGCTGTAGGTGGTGCCATACGTATGTCCGCCGATGGTTTTGTACACCGGGCATGCATTTAAACACGCACCGCAGCGAATGCAGTACAACGCCTCCCGCATGTCGGCATGTGCCAGCAATTTGCTGCGCCCGTTATCCAGCAGCACCACGTACATTTCCTCAGGGCCGTCTGTTTCTATTTCCTTCCGCGGGCCGGTGAAAATGGAATTGTACACCGTTACTTGCTGACCGGTGCCGTAAGTGGCGAGCAACGGCCATATCCAATGTAAATCGTTGACGCTGTTGAGCATCTTTTCAATCCCGACAACTGCGATATGCGTCTTGGGGAAGCTGGTGCTCAGCCTTGCATTGCCCTCATTTTCCGTTACGGCTATACCGCCGATATCCGGCAGAATAAAATTGCCGCCGGAAATGCCCACATCGGCTCTTACGTACTTATCCCGCAATTTCTCCCTTGCCACCAAGGTCAATTCCTGGGCAGTGAGATTGATATCCGTACCTAATTTTTTTGCAAATAACTCGGCCACATCCTGCTTGCTTTTATGCATGGCCGGCGTGACGATATGATAAGGCGGTTCGCCGTCCAATTGCTGGATGTATTCGCCCAAATCCGTTTCAATGCTCTCAATGCCGTGTTCCTGGAGAAAGGTATTGAAGTGAATTTCTTCGGTGGACATACTCTTTGCCTTCACCACGGTTTTGGCGTTTTTCTTTTTCAGGATTTTCAGGATTTCATTTTGCGCCTCTTTGTCGTCGTTGGCCCAAATCACCTTACCCCCGTTGGCCGTAAAATTCGTCTCAAATTCCAGCAGCAGCTTATCCAGATTCTCGATTGCCTTCCACTTGATGATTTTAGCCTTGCGCTTCACCAATTCCAGGTCATGGTATTGTAATTTGCCTTTAACTACTGTTTGATCGTATTTGTTTATATTGAATAGCAGCTTGCTCTTATGCGCCTTGTCAAAGGCTTTGCGCTCGCTGTCCTGAAGGAATTTATTGGATGTCGCTGTCATGTTGTTTCTATATCGGGTTGTGCAAAAGTACTATTATTCACAGCAACGGATACTCACTTGTCCGGTAACAAATGGTGCAAAATATTTTTTTAGTTTGCCTTTGATATATTTTATGGAATAATACTTTTGTAACGCCATTCTGCTTCTCAGGGACGGTTGCTGAAAACCACGAGTAGTTCTTGCCGCAAGTAAGTATTCCCTTCCTCGAATTTTGTAACGGCAATTATCATTAAAATCGAAACTATATGAGGAAAATTTTTTCTTTGTTAGTCCTGATGGCGGCACCCGTTTTAATGTTTGCAGCCGGCACAGAGACAACAGGCCCGGACGGTATTTCCATAATGGGAATACGGCTTGAATTTATACTGTTTGCACTGACTTTAGTGGGGGTAGCCATTTTTCATAACCACACCTTATATGTGGCGATCACCGGGCTGGTACTCGTCTTATTGGTGCGACTGCTGTTTACCGACTTTGATATTGTGGTGCATGCCGAACACGAATGGCAGATACTGTTAAACCTGTTCGGGTTGCTGATAGGCTTTGCGGTTCTCGCAAAGCATTTCGAAGAATCGGGGGTTCCGGATCATTTACCCAAATTATTGCCCGGCAACTGGATGGGGCCGTTCCTGTTGCTGGTAATGATCTTTGTACTCTCCTCGTTCCTGGACAATATTGCGGCTGCCTTGATTGGAGGTTCGATTGCATTGATAATTTTCAAGGGCAAGGTGCATATCGGTTATCTCGCAGCCATAGTGGCGGCGAGTAATGCAGGCGGCAGCGGTTCGGTGGTGGGCGACACGACGACCACCATGATGTGGATTGACGGGATTACACCCGGGCAGATTGTACACGCCTATGTAGCAGCCGTTCCGGCGCTTATGTTTTTCGGGATATTTGCCGCCAGGCAGCAATATGCGATGCAACCCATAATAAAAGAAGAAGTAGGTAGGATGGAACCGATAAAGCCAAAGAAAATAGTGGTGGTAGCCCTCATTCTCGCCGGGGCGATTATTACAAACCTCCTTTTGGACTTTCCGGCTGCCGGCGTATGGGGAGCCATCATCCTAGGGAGTTTATTTGTTTCAACACCCTGGAAAGAGGTGTTAACGGCTTTGCCCGGCTCCGCTTTTTTAATGTGCCTCGTTTTGTGCGCATCTTTAATGCCGGTAGAGACGTTACCGCCGGCGAGCTGGGTAACCGCCTTTGTACTCGGGTTTATTTCTTCGGTATTCGATAATATCCCGTTGACGAAGCTGGCCTTGGAACAGAGCAATTACGATTGGGGCTTGTTGGCCTATGCCGTCGGTTTCGGCGGTTCCATGATTTGGTTTGGTTCATCTGCCGGAGTTGCTATTACCAACCTGTTCCCCAGTGGTAAATCCGTTGCCAATTGGGTGAAATACGGTTGGCACGTAGCTGTGGCCTATGTCATCGGCTTCTTTATTTTGTACGGTACGCTTGGGTGGCATCCCTTCCACCACCTGGAAAATCAAACGCCGCAGGCGACAGAAAGCCATCCATAAACCGAATGGCTTGTTTTATATAAGGAGTTCTGCTTAACTTCGCCGGCGTTTAGTAATCAAGAATTTAAGCCATGCATTTTAAGAAACTCCTCCTAAGCCTGGGGATATGTGTATTCTTCCCAATGGTATCCTTTGCCGCTTCCGGCGAATCTGCCTCCGAAGGGATATCCGTATTAGGCATCAGATTAGAGTTTATATTTTTTGCCCTCACCCTGCTGGGTGTAGCCGTATTTCACCACCGCACATTGCAGGTGGCGCTTATCGGTTTGACCAGTGTATTGCTACTGCGCATCTTCAGTACCGATTTCAGCGTGGTGGAGCTCATGCACCACGAATGGCAAATACTGGTTAACCTGCTCGGTTTATTGCTTGGCTTTGCAGTATTAGCAAAACATTTTGAAGAATCCGGTGTGCCCGACAACCTCCCGAAGATATTGCCCGGCGGATGGATGGGTTGTTTTGTATTGCTGGTATTCGTATTTATCATGTCCATGTTCCTCGACAATATCGCAGCCGCTTTAATCGGTGGATCCATTGGCCTGGTAATATTCCGCGGCAATGTGCATATCGGTTACCTGGCAGCCATTGTCGCCGCCAGTAATGCCGGCGGTGCGGGTTCGGTAGTAGGTGATACCACCACCACCATGATGTGGATTGACGGTGTGGATCTGACATGGGTGCTTCCCGCATTTATCGGTTCGGTACCCGCTCTGTTCTTTTTTGGATACTTCGCCTCTAAACAACAATTTAAACTGCAACCGATCATAAAAGACCAGTTAACTGAGAAAAAAACGGTTGACTATAAGAAATTGCTGGTGTGTATCCTGATTTTAGTGGGGGCCGTAGCAACGAATATCTTACTCGATTTTCCCGCTGCGGGTGTGTGGGCAGCCATTTTACTGGGCGCTTTGTTTACCAAAACACCATGGAAAGAAATTCCATCCGCTGTGCCCGGTACGGTATTTCTCCTTGCATTGGTGCTTTGCGCCAGTATGATGCCGGTGGACACCCTGCCGGATGCCTCCTGGCAAACCGCTTTTGCCATGGGTTTCATCTCTTCCGTATTCGACAATATTCCGCTGACGAAACTCGCATTGGTACAGGGCGGGTACGACTGGGGTGTATTGGCTTATGCGGTTGGTTATGGCGGCAGTATGATTTGGTTCGGCTCATCAGCCGGCGTTGCCATTTCCAATTTATACGCCCGTGCCAAGTCGGTTCCCAACTGGGTGAAAGGCGGCTGGCATGTCATTGTCGGCTATATCATCGGTTTCGCTTTCCTCATGTTGATAGAGGGATGGCAGCCGCATGCACCGCATAAAAATTACGATAATACACCGCAGACGGAACAGGTAGATGCCGGGAGTATGCATTGAGGATTTTTCTCTGTTGCATTCAAAATCTTATCTTTATAAGTATAAACGGGTAATTGAACGCCGTTAATAAATCAAATTTCCGGGTTTGAAGTTTCTGCGGTCAAAAAATACAATTCTGGTAGATGATGAAATCCTGGTGGCGGAATACCGCCAGTCCGGCGATAACAAGCTTTTGGGCGAATTATTCAAACGCTATGTCCACCTGGTGTTTGGTGTCAGTATGCAATACCTGAAGAACGAAGCCGAGGCGCAGGACATGACGATGTTCGTCTTCGAAAAACTCATGTCGGACTTGAAAAATCACCAGGTGAGCAATTTTAAATCCTGGTTGTACATGGTTACAAAGAACCAGTGCCTCATGCATTTGCGCAAAGGTAAACACGTGAATATCGTCGAGTTTGACCCCGGAAAAAATACCGAAGATGAAAATAATGATATGGATTTTGCTGCCGAAGAGCATCTTGATGAGGCACAGGAAAAGGAAATGAACCTGGAGTTGTTGGAACTGGGTTTAAAGGAGTTGAATGTAGAGCAAAAGACTTGTGTTGAGCTATTTTACCTTAAGAACAAAAGCTATCAGGAGATTGCAGAGTTAACCGGCTACGAATTGTCAAAGGTGAAGAGTTACATACAAAACGGGAAGCGCAACTTGAAAATTTTTATGGATAAGAACAATGCTGGATAAGTACTACCATACAAAGGATATTTATTACACCCGGGAGAAAATGCTCGCATACATGCGGGACGAACTGCCGGATTTTGAAAAGCGGGCATTTGAAAAACTGCTGGAAGAAGACGAATTCCTGCGGGATGCATATGCGGGGCTCAAAATGCAATCTATCAGGGAAAACAATAAGGTATTTGAAAAAATTGAATCGGATATCGATATCATCACAGGTGCGAAAAAACCACGCATCCTCAATCTGAATACTCGCACACTCGCCGTTGCTGCAATGTTTATCATCTTTTTAACCGTTTCGTTTTTCATCATCAATCAACTCAACAAATCGCAGCAGCAAAAAATAGCAGGTGTACAGGCAGAAGAATACCCTCGTCCGGCATTAGACGCCAAAAAGTCCGACTCTTTACTGCATGAAACTTTGACTGAGGTCAGTGCACCACCATCTGAACAGGTGGCAGTTATAACTCAGGAACCGGTAAATGAGGCTTTGGAAACCCGGGATGATTACCGGGAGGACACAAATGCTACTACTGCCGCCTCAGAATTGCGACTGACGGAAAAGGAAGAAATGAAAGAGGGTACGGTTACCCGGGATACAGAACTGCTGGAAGATGCAACAATTGTAACCAAAGCAGAGGACGAGGAATCAGATGTCCATCAAAAATCAGAAGTGGCCAAACCCGCGAATGCCGGTGCAACGGAAGTTCGCATTGAGGTGGAAAAAATGCCAGAATTTCCGGGTGGAGAGCAGGCCTTGTACGAATTTTTGGCAAAAAATATCAAATACCCGGCGCTGGCGAGAGAAAATGGAGTGGAAGGCACTGTTTATGTGAAGTTCCTGGTAGATGCAAAGGGGAAAATAAGCGACGTATCTCTGATGAAAGGGATTGGTTCGGGATGTGATGAAGAAGCAATCCGGGTAGTACAGAAAATGCCCCGCTGGAGCCCGGGAACGCTGAGAGGAGAGCCGGTGGACGTGTATTACACGCTCCCCGTTAAGTTCAAACTGATGTGATAATTATGACTGCTCTATATTTCTGATTTGCGAGATAATGGACAGGCGGAGTTTATCGGAACAGCATTTTTTCTGAAAGCTTTTGGACACAAATTCTTTGAATTCTTTTTCAATGCGGAAGTGCTGCAGGCAGGCCTGGCATCTTTCGATGTCCATGATAAAATTCCGTTGTTCTTCATCATCCAGCTCTCCATCCAGAACCAGAAAAACTTTTTTTATGAAGTTTTTGCAATCGTGATCAGGTAAGGATTGCTTCATATTTAGCGATTTTCTTTATAACCTTCTTTCATTGCGTATTCCCTTAATTTTTCCTTCAGGAGGTTGCGTGCCCGGTGTAACCTCGATCTTACGGTGCCAATGGGTATATCAATAATTTTTGCAATTTCTTCATAAGAGAATTCTTCGATATCGCAAAGAAGAATTACGGTTCTGAAATCCACCGGCAGGTCGTTCAATGCTTTTGTCACTTCATCCCCGATCAGCCCCTGAAACATCTCCTGCCGCAGGTCAACTACCTGGACATTGGATTCGTCATCGGTTTCACTATAATTTACCAAAGGATCAAAATCGACCTGTTTCGGCCGTTTAGATTTCCTGCGGTAATCATTGATAAAGCCGTTCTTCAGTATTTTAAAGAGCCAGGCCTTCGCATTGGTTCCCTGCTGGTATGAATCTATAAAGCGATAGGATTTTAAAAAAGTTTCCTGAACCAGGTCATTTGCATCATCTTCATTGTAGGTGAGGTGGAAGGCAAAGTTGTACAATGCGTCCAATTGAGGCAAAAATTCCTCTTCAAAAATTTTGTCCCGCTTCTTTTTTATCGGATCTTTTGTACCCACGAGTTAAAAGTAATATTTTTCAGTGTTACTGTAAATTATCACTTGGTTTTTTCTGTTAATTTGGCTCTGACAAAATGCATATTGTAAACAGGGTATTGTATTATTTTCCCCACCGGCATTTGTTTATTGCCGGCGTATTGGGCTTAATTGTAGGATTGGTAAGTTCCAAGGCCCTGCTGAGCATTTCGATGATGGTAATCGCCGGCAATGCCCTGTTGCACAACCGGGTGTTGGCAAATTTTAAGGCATGGCTTTCCGAGCCGGCCTCGCTGTTATTCCTGTTGTTTTTTGTCGCTTATCTCGCCAGCGGAATATATTCGGAAGACACGGGCTACTGGATGGAACGGTGCAGGATCAAATTGCCGTTTATTGCCCTGCCTTTCGGTTTTGCGGCCATCCGGCCTCCCGGGAAAGCGCTGATGCATCAGTTTCTCGCTTTTTTCGTCCTGGTGATAGGCGCCGCCGCCCTGTGGATGATGGTGAACTACCTCTCGGATTTTGCGCATCTCAACGAACTCATCAAAAAGGGGCAATCTATCCCCGCCCCGATGAATGAACACATCCGGTTCAGCCTGGAAATGGCGTTTGCCATAATCTGCGGCGGCTATTTAATTGCCGATACATCCAATCGGTTTGGGGCGGCTATTAAATGGATTCTGGGAGCCATTACGCTCTTTTTGCTGATTGCAATTCACGTATTCGCCGTGCGCAGCGGTATCATTGCGCTGTACGCCTCGCTCATTTGCATCATATTCATTTATATTATTACCAAAAAGAAAATTGTAACCGGAATTGCAATGATTATCGCATTCTTTGTATTGGCATGGGCATCGCTTCAATTTATTCCATCGCTGGCGAATAAATTCGGATACTTCAGATATGAGTTGCAGATGATACGCAATCATGAAATCAAAGCGGAACACAGCGACGCTCAGCGATTGGTAAGCATGGAGTTGGGAATGGCCATCGTGCAGCAACACTGGTTGTCAGGCGTCGGCGCCGGCGATATTAAATCGGAAATGCAAACACAATACGATATGAAATATCCCGGGAAGCATTTTGCGGTTATGACACCGCACAACCAGTTTATCTATGTATGGGCGTGCACGGGATTATTCGGATTTTTGATATTCATCGCTGCTTTTTTTTACCCGTTAATAGCCATCGGATTAAAAAATAATATTTTGCTGATCGCATTTACGATAACAACCCTGGTTTCTTTAATGACCGAGCATCCGTTTGAAATTCAGTTAGGCACTGCATTTTATATGTTGTTTATCGCCTTATTCCTGAGCCATAAAAAATCAAAAGTGTAATACATGCAAAGAGTAACAGCGATAATTACCTGCTTTAATGAAGAGCAGCACATTGAGGCGGTTTTGGAATCGGTGGCGTGGTGTAATGAAATCATTGTCGTGGATTCGTTCAGCACGGATTCTACGGTAGAAAAAGCGCAGCGCTTTCATGCCCGTATTTTACAACACGCCTATGAAAGTCCGGCCAGGCAAAAAAACTGGGTGATACCACAGGCAGCCAACGAGTGGATATTGCTGCTGGATGCGGATGAAAGAGTGACGCCGGAATTAAAAAATGAAATAATAAGTGTATTGTCCCAGGATGCGATTGCCTGTGACGGATTCTGGATATACCGCCGCAATCATTTCATGGGCAAAGAAATTAAATTCAGCGGCTGGCAAAGAGATAAGGTGATACGATTATTTCGCCGCGATACCTGCAGGTATAGAGATGTAGAAGTACATGAAGAAATCGAGACTGCCGGCAGGGTGGGTAAACTCGAGAATAAAATGCTGCACTATACGTTTACGGATTTGGAACAGTATCTCGTAAAATGGAATCGCTACTCGGGAATGTCGGCAATAGATTATTCAAAAAAGACGCCCAAACTCAACCTGTTTCACTTCGCAGTTAAACCCGCCTTTCGGTTTTTCAAACACTATATCATTGACCTGGGATTTCTCGACGGATACCCGGGGTTTATTATCAGTAAACTCGCAGCGGAAGGCGTGTTTTTCAGGTATATGAAATTGTATGAACTCAGGCGCAGAAAAAATCCTAACTCTTAATGAGCGGTATCTTCCAAACCTTACTGCTCCATTGAACGAGGAGTATATAATATCCATTTGCCAACCCGGCATCGCCGACATCTATAACAAGCCTGGAATTCAGCCTTTCCACATGAAAGGTGCGATACATCACTTGCTGACCTAATACATTAAATAACTGCACCTGCAAATCGCCGCTTGTCTTTACCAGTACACTTATATTGAATTGGTCGTGAAACGGATTCGGAGCTATATTGTACACTTCGATTCTCAGTGGTTTGCATTCTGTATCGATGATGCGGTACACCTCCCGGGTGGCAGTGGTGTTGCAAAGTATTTCCTTAAAGAACACAGACGTATAAGTAAACGCAGTGTCGTAACCGGCGGCTTCGTGCCCCAGACCTGCATTGGTATATAGCCAATAGGGGATATTGCGTGCGTCAAATGCATCGGCTAAACTGCGTGAGCCGTGAAAAAACAAATAGGAGTTGGGCGAAGTGCAATTGTATAACGGGCCGGTGGTATAAGGGACTATGGAATCGCAGGTGCCGTGAAAAAAAATAGTGGGGATAACAGCATTGTCAAACAGTGTGGTGGTATCCGTTCCGGCCGCCATAGCCATGATGCCCCTAATAGCAATCGCATGATTGAAATACGCATTGGTCGAACTGTCTATTGAACCCAGCGCTTCGTATTGATAGGGATAAAAATTTTCCTGTTTCGCATAGGCGGCATTTAAAATCAGGGTACTCCCGACGCTGTTACCCGCCAGGAAGATGTAATTGGTATCAATGGAATATGTATCGCTGTATTCCATCAGAAAACGGATAGCGGCTTTCGTATCCTGGATAGCCCGGTACATGGCGAGTTGCAGACTCAAGGTGTCGCCCAGGCAACCACCGGGATTATCCCATCCTAACCGGTAGTTGATAGAGGCGAATACATACCCCCTTTGGGAAAATCGTTTTCCCAGGAAATCTGAAAACAGCGATTCCTTTGAACCCCCCACTAATCCGCCGCCGTGAACAAATAAAATCAGCGGTTTTTTTTCCAAAGTATCCTCAGAAGGCAGTGGGCGGAAAATATCCAATGTGAGAATTTGTTCTGCTCCGGAATAATCAACCGCAGAACCGTACTGTATTCCAATGAGTTTTTCGGTTTGTGTGCTGTCAAAAATTGCCGTATCGAATCTGCCGTCCATACAGTATTCCTGTGCCAGAGCCTGAGTGGCTGCGAAACAAATAGCCACCAGGGCCCAACCACACTGTTTTAAAATACGTGTTACTACATGCCGGTAAAATATTAAATTCATCCACTTATAAAATGCCGCACAACACATCAGAATAAAATATTTTCAGGCCATTTACTTTTGGCCGGATAGTCTGTCGTATAATGCAAACCCCTGCTTTCATGTCTTGCTTTTGCGCCACGTGTAATTACAAAGCCCAGGGTAATCAAATTTCTCAATTCACATAACTGCGGAGAGATGGAGGTGGATTCATACAGTGTTTCGGCTTCGTCGTAGAGCAAATGCAGGCGTTTCAGCGCCCGCTCCAGGCGCTCGTTGCTGCGCACGATGCCGACATAGTTCGTCATTATTTCCTTGAGTTCGCGGATACTCTGGGTAATCAGTACCATTTCTTTCGGATCTGTAGTGCCCTCTGCATTCCAGTCGGGGATACCTTCGGTAAATCCAATGTTGTCGATGCGCTCCGCCGCATGTAAATAAATGCGGTGGGCAAATACCAATGCTTCCAGCAGGGAGTTGGAAGCGAGCCTGTTGGCGCCGTGCAAGCCGGTACAGGTACATTCGCCGCATGCGTATAAATTCCGGATACTCGACTGGCCATGGGCGTCGGTTAAAATGCCGCCGCACATATAATGAGCTGCCGGCACAACGGGTATCCAATCTTTGGTTATATCAATGCCGATTTGTAAACAATGCGCATAAATATTCGGGAAATGCGAATGGATTTCTTCAATCGCAATAACGGTACAATCTAAAAACACGTGGTCCTCGCCCCTTGTCTTCATTTCGTTGTCGATAGCCCTGGCGACGATATCCCGCGGGGCAAGGGATTTCATGGGATGATAGCGCTCCATAAACTCTGCGCCGTCTATGGTGCGCAGTATTGCGCCTGCGCCTCGGATTGCTTCCGTAATTAAAAAAGACGGTGTCACCCCGGGTTGGTAAAGACTGGTAGGGTGGAATTGTACGAACTCCATATTGGATAAGCGCCCTTTTGCCCGGTACACCATTGCCATGCCATCACCCGTTGCAATGATGGGGTTGGTAGTATTTTTATACACCTGGCCGGCGCCGCCGCTGGCCATAATTGTCAGCTTGCTCAGTATTTTTTCAATACTCTTTGTCTTCTTGTTGAGTACATAAACGCCGTAACAGGTTATATCCGGCGTATGGCGTGTAACAATATGGCCGAGGTGGTGCTGCGTGATGATATCGATAACAAAGTGATGCACCAGCACCTGGATATTCGGATGCGTTTCGAGCTCCGCTATGAGGGTATGTTCTATTTCTTTGCCGGTTATATCCTTGTGATGCAATACCCGGTGAGCACTATGGCCGCCTTCTCTGCCGAGCAGATAGTCGCCGCTGGCGCTTTTGTCGAAATCCGCCCCCCAGTTGATTATTTCCCGCACACGTTCAGGCCCCTCTTTTACCACTATTTCCACTATCTCCCGATTACACAAACCGTCGCCGGCTACCAGGGTATCTTCGATATGTTTTTCATAACTGTCCAATTGGAAATTCCATACCGCAGCAATACCTCCCTGGGCGTATTTGGTATTGGTTTCATCTTCTTCGGCTTTGGTGATGATGGTAATTGTTTTTTCCGGGAACCGGCGTGCGGTTTTCAGTGCAAAGGTGAGCCCGGCGATGCCGGAACCTATTACCAGGAAATCAGTTTGTATCATAAGGCGTAAAGGTAGTAATTGATTTATGAGAGAATTGTTGAATCCTTTTCCGGAAAACAGCTATTTTTATTTATTATGGTATATGCAGTAAAACTCCGGATTGAGGGAAAAGTTCAAGGGGTGTATTACCGGTATTCGGCCATGCAAAAAGCGCTGAGTCTGAACCTCTGCGGATGGGTGAAGAATAATGCCGACGGCACAGTGAGCGCACAGGTGCAGGGAGCTCAAGCATCGGTGGAATCGTTCATTGACTGGTGCCGGCAAGGGCCGCAGGATGCAAGGGTGGATCACGTCGAGATCGACCAGTGTGCACCCGGTGATTTCACAGACTTTACAATTACCCGTTAATTGTTCTTTTTTTGTTTTCGGAAAGTAAAGGTGGCCTCCATTGCATCGTAAAATGCCGTTCCATATTTCCGTATAATTGCGTCTTTCACAAACCGGAATATCGGAATATGTAGTTGTTTACCCATTTTACATGCGGGATTACAAATGCTCCACCGCTCGTAATTTAATGCGTCGTATCCGCCTACCTTTTCGATGCGAATGGGATACAAATGACAGGAGACGGGTTTTTGCCAATTGATTTTTCCCTCGCGGTATGCCTTTTCAATTCCGCAGAGCGCAATGCCGTTTTCGTAATAAATATAGGCGCATGGCCCACCGTTAATCAGCGGAGTTTTGTATTCACCTTGTTTGTTTTGAATATGGTACCCCTGTTTTTCTATGGCCTCCCTGCCTTCGGGAGTCAGGTACGATTGCACCCGGGGGTAGATGTCTTCCAATACAGGTAATTCGGCCTTTTCAAGTATGGCGCCTTCATCGCCTTCAACACAACATGCCCCCTTACACGCATTCAGATTGCAAACAAATTCCTTGTCGAATATATCGTCGCTTACCAATATCTCGTCAATGATTACCATAGCGTAAAATTAAATTTCAGTTGCCTAATAAAAATATCGCCGGTATTTTTTCCAGTTGCGGCGGGTATTTTCTCCACGATGCAATACTCTGTGTTTTGATAAACTCATCCGGCCCGGTTAAATGCGCTGCAATACAAAACAGCGTTTCGGCCTGACAAGTTTCAAGTATATCCCGTATCAATGCATTGTTTCTGTAAGGCGTTTCAATAAAAATCTGCGTCTCTCCCATCTGGTGAATTTTATGTTCCATTTGCTTAATCGCCGCTTTGCGTGCATGTGTTTTGACGGGCAGATAACCTTTAAATGCAAATTGCTGACCGTTGAAACCTGAAGCCATAAGCGCCAGGACAACCGATGACGGGCCCGTGAGCGGTACCACCCGAATACCCGATTGGTGAGCGATTTTGACAATGGCAGCACCGGGATCTGCCACGGCCGGTACTCCCGCCTCTGAGAGTATAGCCACATCTTTTCCCCGCAGCAAATAGTTTATACAATCGCCGGCAGTTGTTGCGTCAATTGAAAAAATGGATATCTCATCAAATGATTTGGTATAACCCGTTTTGCGCAAATACCTCCGGGCAGTGCGCTCGTTTTCCACAAAAAATATTTCAATTGACGCCGTCGTTTCATGCACGTATCGGGGAATTGTGTGCAACGCTTCTGCATGCAGAACCGTTGGCACAAGATATAGAATACCTTTAGTCATGGACAACCATTTTAAAAGTAACCGGATGCATTCAGTGAAATTACCAAAAGAATTCTATACTGGAACCGATACGGTAGCCATTGCAAAACAGTTGTTGGGAAAGTTGCTGGTAACCAATATGCAGGGTAACATCACTTCGGGTATTATCACAGAGACAGAGGCGTATTGCGGAACGGAGGACAGGGGTTGCCATGCGTATAACGGACGGCGTACCAATCGCACTGCCATCATGTATGCTGCCGGAGGCGTAAGTTATGTGTACTTGTGTTACGGAATACATTGCCTGTTTAATGTAGTTACGCATCAAGCCGGTAATCCGCATGCCGTTTTGATCCGGGCAATTCAACCGGTGGATGGGATCGACATAATGCTGCAAAGAGCCGGCAAACTCCTATACACTCCGCAATTGGCCTCCGGACCGGGATTAGTTGCCAAATGCCTCGGAATTGGATTGATGCACAACGGTATCGATCTGACTTCAGAACAAATTTTTGTGGCGGAAACCGGATCAGAGCCAATGGAAATAATTGAAAGCGCACGAGTGGGTATGCATTTCGACGGCATCTATAAAAGTATCCCCTGGCGATTCCGGATAGCGGGAAGTGCATATACCGGTAAGGCAAAATAATACAGTGAAGCGATAACAATAAACCGACGGTACGACAGGTGTGTTTGCACAGATGTCGGAACAGAAATTGTGCGTTTGGTAAATTTGATTCCGGGTAATGTGGTTAATCAGCCGTATTACTTTTGTGAAATTTCTGAATTCCGACCGTTGAATATCAATACGACCATAGTGCTGCTGCGAACGAATTACGGCAAATTGATTTTGAAACCATTTGCCATCAATAAATTGTTACTTCCTGTTTTTGGAGCGGTGCTGTACAGTTGGACAGGCTTTTTTGTCGGTCTTGTATTTGGTATTGCACTGGATATGCGCTTTATAGCAAAACCGCAACACTCGCATAAACCGCATACCGGCGAAATTCGATTGCAGTCGCTGATGCTCGCTATGTATATCATTCAGGTGAGCGAGACAATGCGTTTTATCGTATTCGAAGAAATTCTGAAACGCCTTGAACAAGTTGTGGGCGGTGAATTCATACGATCACGCCGCATGTTTATTCGCGAGTTGAGCCGCCAGAAAATCCAGGTTACCCCGATTTGTGAACACCTGAAAAAAATACTGTCTCAGGAGCAGCGAAAAAAATTACTGAAAGACATTGCCGGTTGCGCTTACTTTACACAAATAGATACCGAAAAGCTCAGGAGGGCTGTGTATGCTGTGGGGGCGCAACTGAACTTAACTTCCGCTGAAATTGATGCCGTATATTCAGGTGTATTGGTAAAGCAAGACGGTTTGAAACCGTATTTTGATATACTGGGAATTTCACCATTGTCTGATTACCGGGATACTAAAAAAGCGTATTTAGCGCTGGTGAAAAAATACCATCCCGACACGGCCATACATAAAACGTTTTCAGAGCAACAACTCATGAGTGAAAAATTCAGGCAGACCAAAGAAGCGTACGTGCGGATCAGTAAAGCCAAGGGATGGAAATAAAAAAGGCCGCCCTTTTTGAGGCAGCCTCTTTAAATATAGTCTGTACCGGTTATTGAGCCAGGTACGCTTTCAAGGACTTATTGCGTGCGGATGAGCGCAGTTTATTAATTGCATTATCTTTTATCTGGCGTACCCGCTCCCGTGTCAATCCAAACTCCTCACCGATATCTTCCAGCGTCATGGCATACGGAACGCCAATACCAAAGAACAATTTAATGACATCCCGCTCTCTTTCGGTCAGTGTGGCCAACGTGCGGTCGGTTTCTACTTTCAGTGAGAAGGTATAATCCAACTTCTCATCGGTTCTTTCAATTTCCCTGTTTTCCAACACGTCCAGCAAAGAACTGTTCTCGCCGTCGTCGAAAGGAGCATCTACTGAAACGTGTCGTGATGACACGCTCATGGTATTTTTAATTTCCTCGACGCCGATATCCAGGCATTCGGCCAATTCATCAGCGGTCGGTTCACGTTCAAAATGTTGTTCCAGTTCGGAGAATGCCTTATTGATTTTGCTCAGTGAGCCCACTTTATTCAGCGGTAATCGCACTAACCGGGATTGCTCGGCCAATGCCTGCATAATGCTCTGGCGAATCCACCACACGGCATAGGAAATGAATTTAAATCCCTTTGTCTCATCAAATTTTTGAGCGGCCTTTACGAGACCTACATTGCCCTCATTGATCAAATCATTCAGTGTTAGGCCATTGTGCTGGTATTGCTTGGCAACAGACACCACGAACCTCAGGTTTGCCTTAACCAGTTTTTCCAATGCCATCTGGTCGCCCTGCTTGATTTTCTGTGCCAGGGTTACTTCCTCCTCGGCAGTCACCAGGTCCACCTTGCCGATTTCCTGCAGGTACTTCTCCAGGGACTCGCTTTCCCGGTTGGTGATTGATTTTGTGATTTTTAGCTGACGCATGTAATGTTTCTTTAAAAAAGTCTTTAAGAGTTAACGCTAAACGGTAAAAAGAGTTCTTTTGGTGTTGATTTGCAAAGAGGTGTGTTTGGGATGTGTACTAATAAACCTTTTGCCATAAATGTGCTGCAAAGTTATTACTATAGTCAATACAAGTCAATAGGTGGTTTAAAATACTTCGTTTTTTACAATCGGAAAGCGCCGGATTATGGCATTCAAAGCAATGTCATTACTAAAAAACCATAACCCGGCTGCAGCCCGGTAATTTCCACTAAGCCTGTTCTGTTTCCGGGTCAATAGAAAATCCCGCTGCTTTCACTGCGTCCAATATTGCACTGACAGCCATAGAACCTTCCACTGTTAACACCTTTTGCGGGTTTTGGGTATCTACCTCCCATCGCTCCACCCCCGGAACTTTATTTATAAATGCAGCGACGGCTTTGACACATCCGCCGCAATTGATGTTGGTTTTAAACCGGTATTGCATAATGCGTTGTATTAGTGGACAGCATCTTTTTTACAGCAACTGTGCAGGTTCTCATAGGCAGAAGCGTCTGCTTTTACGTCATCCGCATCATAACCCGCCATGCTGATAGCCTTGCGGATTTCCTCCGGCGACACTTTTTTTGCATTGTATTTCACTGTCAGTACGGCATTGTCCAGGTTGAGCGAAGCGGATTTAACGCCTTTTACTTTGTTCAAGGCGTTTTGCATGGTGGTTTCGCATGAGCCGCAAACTGCCGAGGTCTGGATATTAATAGTATCCGTAGGCCCGCCGGAAAATGCGGAGAAGGCCAGGAATGTGATTATGGCAATTGCCATGGTCGCTGATTTTTGTATTGATTTCATTTTGTGGTTTTTTATTTGTTAACTGATGGTTTTTCTTTGAGTGTTAATCGGAGGCCTGCATAGAACTTACGCTCCATTGTCGGCGCATAGACTACACTTGCATCAAAATTTGTGCTAAACGGATCGTCATACCCGATTATCGGGTTGTTCTGGGTGTAATTAGTCAGGTTTTCTGTGCCGATATACACGTCGATCAGTTTGAACTTTTTTGTTATCTGTGTGAGAACCAACACATGTTCGGGCGTATAAGGTTCCAAAAATGCCGCTTCCGGGTTGGCGCTCATATCGGGCAAACGTGCCGCACCATAAAATTGCATGGTCGCATCGAACTCCCATTTACCTTTCTCGAGGAAATAGTTGATATTCACTAATGCCCTGTTTTTGAACACGTACGGCACTTCTAAAACGCCTTCCTGGTAAGTGGATTGCACATCGCTGTATCTGTAAGCCAGCCGCAGGTTGAAGTTTTTGAATACTTCGTAATACGCTTCAGCCTGTAGGATATTGGAGTAAGAAGTGCCGTGCAGGTTTCCGACGTAAATGGCATGCGGGTCGCGGTCAACATCTACGATTACCTGGTTGATGAAATTTGTATGATAGGCATCCAGGGTCAGGGTGAGTGATTTATTTTGGATATAAAAAGTTTGAACGAGTGTGGCTCCGAAATTCCACGCTTCCTCGGGCAGGAGGTCTTCTTCGATAATAAATTGCCGGGAACTGGTGAGAATAGATGTGTTTTCGGCCAGTACATTTGCCACCCTGTAGGCTTTACCTGCCGAAAGGCGGAAGGTAGTATTGGTGTTCAGGGTGTATTTGGCATGCAATCTCGGGGAGACAAACGTGCCGTAGAGATTGTGAAAATCCGCCCTGATTCCGCCCAATACGCTGAATTTTTCAGCATCTTTATACGTGTATTCCGCAAAAACACCCGGAACAGACTCCTTTCTCACTAATGCCGTGTCCTGATAGGTTTCATCGACATTATTCATCGTGAAACTTCCGCCGGCTTTCAGCAAATGATTTGTATTGAACACATATGTCTGCCCAATCAGGTTCGCATTAAAATACTGTTCATTTGCATTGTAATTGTTCAGGCCGAAGAAGGAATTCTGCTCGTGCAGGCTGCCGTTCAGTATCAGCCCGACGGAGGTATTCGGCCGGGTGAAGATAAAGCCGTTTTTCAAATACCCCTCCAATCTGCGAATGTCAATCCCAACGCCGTAGCCGTTTGCAGTGGTGTGGGGCAAATTGGGGTTAAAAGTGGTTTGACCGCCGGTGACATCGGATAACACCGCCTTAATCCCCGCCTGGGATTCATAGTTTTTGCCGAAATAATTCCAGCGATTCATCAACAGGTAATTTTCGGTGAATGGCGCATCCAAAAAACCGTCCTGGTTATAGTCTAATTTGAGGTGATTCTGCGAAGTGCTCATCAGCAGCATCGTGCTCAGTTTCGCATTGAGATTCTGGGCATAATTCACATTTGCCTCATACCTGCCCGAATTACTGCCGTATAAATTCAGGAAGAACTTTTCCTCATCGGAGGCATAAGATTTTTTTAATTCGGTATTAATGGAGCCGGTAATGCCTTCGTAACCGTTCACGACGCTACCGGGACCTTTGGAAATCTGGAAACTTTCAATCCATGAGCCCGGTATATAGGTCAGGCCGTAAGCAGAAGAAAGCCCTCTCACTACCTGGATATTTTCGGTCATAATTTGCGAGTACACGCCGTCGAGCCCCAGCATCCGGATGGTCCGGGCGCCGGTTATGGCATCCTTGTACTCTGCATCTACCACCATGCTCGTTTCAAAACTTTCGCTGAGGTTACAACAGGCTGCTTTGAGCAGTTCGGCTTTATTAAAGTCAATGGAATTCACCGTATTGGCAGTATTGATCTTTGACGCCGATTGTTTACCTCCGATAAATACTTCGTCCAACACATTGGCCTGTGCCAACATAATATGTAAATCCGTCTGGTTGCCAACGGGTATTGTATCTGTAACATAGCCAATGAAGCTGACGATTAAGACATCGGTTTCGGGAGTTTTCTCCAGGCTGAAATGCCCGTCGATATCGCTTACGGTGCCAATTCCCGTACCCATCCATTGGATGTTTGCTCCGGGCAGTGACTCCATGCCGCCGTTTTCGGTGGACGTCATTACGTGCCCGTGTATATTTTGACTCTTAGCGGCGCTCATGAACGCCGTTAACATGAATAAAATGATTATAAAACGCATTTCAATTGTATTTAAATGAAAAAAAAGAATGCATACACCATCGCCGATGGCATATGTAATACTATGAAATGCTTAAATGCGGAAAACCTGCTTGGCGAGTAGTATGTCTCTGCCTAATTTGGGAGGAGGTATATCTTGTGCGAATTGGGTAAGTTCAACATCAGCAATTGCGGGAACTATAAACTGCAACAGGGGAATACTCACTATCTTCAGATCCGGCAGCAGATTTTGCGCCTTGTGCGCCGTAGTCTTAACTTCCAGTTTAATTAGTTGATTGCTTGTTTCACAACAGGATTCTCCGGCGCTTACCGCAGTGGAGGTTTCTGTATTGTGGTCGCAACACGACTCAATTTTTACGACGGAAATATCTTTCGAGCCGCTGGCGGTACACAGATGACTGTATAAGTTGAAGCCGGAGGTAGTTACAAATACGACTACCAAAAGCAATATTGAAGTAATATTTAATACTTTTTGCTTCATGGACCCAAAGATATCTCTTTTTTTACAATCTTTGATTTTGAATGCCTTAAATTTGGCTGCAATTACATTATTGACAAAAACAAATATAATCCGTATAACGCTGTTATGAATAGAAAAAGTTTACTGATACCCCTGTTTTTTTCACTTATCCTTTGGAGTGCCTGTAAGAAAAAGGAGGGATGTATGGACGTCAATGCATTGAATTACGACCCATCGGCAGAAGTGGATTGCTGCTGCGAATACCCGGATGAGTTTAATCTCAACCTGCACCTGCACAATGATTTCGGTGCGGAAGAATTGCAGGAGGGGGATACCGTGGTTATAAACGGAATAACCTCTAAGCTGGATATTACCCGCTTTTACATCTCGAACATCCGCCTGGTAGATGCCGATGGCAATGAGACGCCTGCCACCGGTAAATACCTGTTGGTAAAGCCCGAACAGGAAGATTACCCCGTAGGTGTACTGCCTTCGGGCAACTATGCAAAAATCCGGTTTGATATTGGAATTGATTCGGCAACCAACCATGGCGACCCATCGGTTTATCCGCTGGATGACCCGCTGGGCCCGCAATTCCCCAATATGCATTGGGGATGGGATTTCGGCTATATTTTTATGCGCATCGACGGATTTGCCGATAAGGATGCAGATGGCAGCCTCGAATCCATCATTCAAATGCATCTGGGCCTGGACCAGTATTTATACACTGCAGAAGTAGATTACCCGCTGAATGCGGAGGCTCAGGAAAATTACGATATTCACCTGGTATTCGACTGGCAGGCATTATTTGCCGGCGTGGACATGACCGATAATACGATTACGCATACCTCCGATAACTGGGATCTCGCCGATATTTTGTACGGAAATCTCGGCAGTGTTTTTTCTGCTGAATAATGAAACTGCATTCTCATAGCATGGTTGTGGGATTAGTGGTATCCGTTTGTTGTATCACCTGCAAACCGGATGCGCCCCAACCCGTGGAGCAGCCATTTATTTTAGAATTGCCGGCCGGATTTCCACCGATGCCCATACCGGAGGATAACCCGTTAACGGCTGAGAAAATTGCCTTGGGTAAGAAGTTGTTTTTTGACCCGATTCTATCCGTGGACAGCACGGTATCCTGCGGTTCATGTCATGCCATCGCATTGGCCTATGCCGACGATGTACCGATCAGCCCGGGAGTGGAGGGGCGCCTGGGCTTTCGCAATGCGCCTACCCTGACGAATATCGGATATGCCCCCTATATGCTCATGGACGGCGGCGCCGCAACCATTGAGCAGCAAATGTACGTGCCGCTGGAAGACTATCACGAAATGGCCTTTAATATGGTTTTGCTCATCATGCGGCTGCGGTCGAATGCGGAATACGGCAATTTATTTTATAAGGTATTTCAAACCGAGCCGGATGCCTTTGGTATTACCCGTGCGCTGGGGGCGTTTGAGCGTTCATTAATCAGCGGCAACTCCGCCTTTGACGCCTATTATTACCGCGGAAATACTTCGGCGCTGGACGATTCCCAAATTCGCGGCATGCAGTTGTTTTTCAGCGATGACCTGCAGTGCAGCAAATGCCACAGCGGGTTTAATTTCACCAATTATGCCTTTGAGAACAATGGCTTATCGGAGGACTACGGCGCCGACAGCGGCCGTGCGAGAATTTCGCACAACCCGGTGGATGCGGATAAATTTAAAGTGCCGACACTGCGCAATATAGCCTTAACCGCTCCTTATATGCACGATGGGAGTATTGCCTCTTTAGAGGAAGTGATTGAACATTATAACAGCGGCGGGGCAAACCACCCGAACAAAAGTCCGCTTATCCAGCCCTTGGCATTAACCAGCGATCAGAAAGAAGACCTGTTGCACTTCCTGGAAAGTTTAACGGATAATGATTTTACTCATCAACCGTAATAGTGTACCGGATTAACTTTGTAAAAATGAACAAATTTGTTGGAATGAGTTTTAAAAGGAAATTTTTCAAGATTGCCTTCAGCATCAGCTTACTTGCAGTTGCCTTAGTCCAGTGCAAACCCGATACCCGCATCAGCCCGGAGTATAAGTGGACTTACGATCCCACGCCATACGAGATACCCAGGCTCACCGGCTTGCCGGCCTTACCGAATGCGCCCGCCGATAACCCGACGACGGTGAAAGGTGTGGAATTGGGAAGAAAATTGTTCTTTGACCCGATACTCTCCGGCGATAACACATTGGCATGTGCCGGCTGCCACAGCCCGAAACACGCATTTTCGGATACCGTGGGTTTCAGCATCGGGATAGACGGACTGCCCGGAAAACGCAATGCCATGCCGATTTATAATTTAACCTATTCCCAACTCAATCCGATGTTTGTTGGATTCTTCTGGGATGGGAGAGCCGCCACGCTGGAAGACCAGGCGTTGATGCCCATCCAGGACCCTTTGGAAATGCACGAGATACTGCCGAACGTAGTGGCCAAACTCAGCGCCGATACCAACTATCAGCGTGCCTTTTTTGAAGCGTTTAATTCCAGAGAAATAACATCGGAACTCGTGGGCAAGGCAATTGCGCAATTCGGTCGCACCATCGTTTCCGGCAATACAAAATTCGACCAGGCATTTAATGCCGTTCCCGGTGTTTTCCTGACGGAACAGGAGTTGTTGGGCTGGGAATTATTTAACGACAATGCCGGCGGCGATTGTTTCCACTGCCACGGGATCAACGGCGGGTTATTCACCGATTTTATCTTCCGCAATAACGGACTCGACGATGCGGTGTTTTACACCGATTTTGCAGATGCCGGATTAGGGGCAATTACCGGCGACACGGCGGATTACGGCAAATTCAAAACACCTTCGCTGCGCAATATCGCCCTCACTGCGCCTTATATGCACGATGGGCGCTTTGCCACCCTGGAAGAAGTGCTCGAACATTACAGTACGGGAGTGCATGCATCGCCGTTTACCGATCCGTTTATGCAGTTTGCCGCCGATGGCGGTGTGCATTTAACCGAAGAGGAAAAAGCGGCGATTATCGCTTTTTTACATACACTCACCGATACCTCTATCGCCAACAACCCCGCTTTCCAGGATCCGTTTGCCGAGTAAGCATTAGCTTTGCGGCGGTTTATGGCAGATGCGCACGGTACACATGAGTTTTTACCGGTAGATTTTGATCCGGAGTGGTTGGCTGTTTTGCAACAATTAAAAGATCAATTCGGTAAAAAGCCCAACCTTGAGGCCATATTATTCTTGATAGGTATCAATGAATTGAACACCCTGCGCAGGGAATTCAATAAAGAGGAAAAACAGTATCTGATGCATATTGCAGTTTGTAAATTACTGAGTATGAATGGATATTACCGCTATGTGGGCAAAGATGCCGAAGGTTGGCCACAGTGGGAGCAAAACACACAACTGCCCGCCCTGGGAATTATCGACCAGGAGGAGTTACTGAAGAGAAATATTATCAAATACTTTAAATCGCTTGAATAAAATGAATCTGAAACACGCTTTAACCGCCATTGTCCTGGTATTAATCGCTGCATCCTGTTCCGATGCAACAAAGACATCTGATAACCGGGAGCCGGTACAAAAAGATACGGTTGCGACAACGCCGGTAGTGAAGCCGGATACCATAGCTCCGGCGGCAGATCAAAAAGAAGTCATCGTAAAAATCAGCACTTCCTACGGCGATATGCTGGTAAAACTTTACAATGAGACACCTAAGCACAGGGATAATTTCATAAAGCTGGTCAAAGAGGGCTATTACAATGGTCAATTGTTTCACCGGGTAATCGCCGATTTTATGATACAGGGAGGAGATCCCGACAGCCGCAATGCAAAACCGGGAGCTGCACTTGGCACCGGCGGGCCGGGATATACGATTCCGGCGGAGTTCCGTCCCGAGTTATTTCACAAGAAGGGGGCACTGGCTGCTGCCCGCCAGGGAGACCAGGTGAACCCGACGAAGGCATCGTCCGGTTCGCAGTTCTATATCGTGGATGGCAAACCCGTTCCCGAATCCGAATTAAATTCCATAGCCCAGCAAATGGGAATTGTGTTTACTCAGGAACAGATCAGCGTTTATACCTCTGTCGGCGGCACTCCCTTTTTAGATCAGAATTACACGGTGTTTGGCGAGGTGATTTCAGGGATGGATGTGATAGACAAAATTGCAGCGGTGCAAACCGATCAGCGCAATCGCCCGCTGAAGGATATAACAATGCAGATGAGCATCCAGGAGTAATTCGGGAAGTTGAACTACGTCGCTACACGGTTTAGCCTGTTTATTCCATAAGTTCAATAGTCTCCAGTTCGAACGGCGTACCGATCATGCGCACATTCGGGGGAACACTGCCCGCATTGCCGCTGAAATACACTCTTAAGTTGTGTTGTTTGAATGCTGCCGGAATGACTGCGGGCAGATAGCGCCGGGTGCCGTTTTCCGCTTCGATAATATAGACATCCGGGTCGTCTGAGAACTTTTTTATTATGCCCTCTTGCCGCGATACGACGGATGTTATTTCAAAGGGGTAGTAATCACGCATAGGCTCCTGGATATCTTCCGGGTTAATGGCCTGTTCTTCCACTGCCTGCATGGCTGTGATGCTTAGCGGATCGCCCAATACTTTTACATTCGGCGGATTGGTGCCCGCATTGCCGCTGAAAATAATTTCTAACCCTTCCACTTTAAAATCCTCCGGCATATAATCGGGGACAAACCTTTTTCCGCCCTCCATTTCAATGATCCAGGTACCGCCGATTTGCATTATTTTCCCTTTCCTGTTTTCAAGGAACAGCGGCGCTTCCTGCTGTGTGGTTTCCTGTTTCTGATTGTTTACTTCCATTTCGCTTCCGTCCTCATTGGGTTGGGTGCGGTACAA
The DNA here is from genome assembly GCA_964492065.1 of uncultured Chitinophagales bacterium. Taxonomy (GTDB): domain Bacteria; phylum Bacteroidota; class Bacteroidia; order Chitinophagales; family BACL12; genus JADKAC01. The sequence continues at coordinate 91,342 of CAZBHH010000005.1, forward strand.
CCTGCGGCAAACGTACAATTGTATCGGTGTTGCCGACATGCGCACATTGGCGGGGATTTTTCCCAGCGCTCCTTCAAATGCCACTTCCTGCCCTTCTTTTTTCAGTGTTTCATCTAAATTGATCGGGTAGTAGTCGTGTGTAAATTTTCCATCGCCTTCCCGGATAATCCAGGTATCGCCCTTCAGGGTTACCGTTCCGATGGAAATATACTTATATCCCACCGAATCGAATGAAAAGGTCTGCGCTTGAATTGCGCCGGTGACTGCTGAAAAAATAAACAGGAGTAAAGCGGAAATTCTCATTGTAAATAATTTAAGTGAAAGTTGCGAAAACTATGCCACCCTGATTTGCAGTGTAAGTTACTTATTTTTCGTCAACGGCAAATACAAAGTGGTCGAAGAAATACTGCGGATTCAGCGATTGCATGGCGGAAAGTGTACCGCCGGCGAGATATTGATAGACGATATTGTGCCTGAAAAAAATGTACATCCTGTAAATTTTCTGGTTGACGAGTTGCAATTCCACATAGCGCCCCTTCATGCCATTCTTTTTAACGGTTTCGGTTTTCACTGCTCTGCCGACGTATTGCCGCTCGGCATTGGCGATCAGGTCTTCGTAAAAATCATTGGTATTTTTAAAATTATACCCGGGCGGATAGGCATTTACAGAGATAAAATAGGCGATGTCATCGCCGTAGTCCTGTGAGTTATACGTCTGCACTTCCAGGGGGCCGTATTGGGTATTGTAAGTTTGTTTTTGCACGAGGGGCTGTGTGGGCAGTTCACATGTGAAAAAATTCGTAGTTACCGCTACCCATTTGCCCGCCTTATTACCTTCAATGGAGATGGAATTAAAAAAGGCGAGAGAATAAGCGGAGTACACATTGTTTTTAGGTCCGCCGGTTAAAAACTGGTAGAGAATATTTCCCTTCAACACGAATTTACTGCGCACAAAAAAGGAATCGCTGATCATTACGGTGATTTCCCTGCCTATATAGTCGGGAGTTGAAATCAGGCGTTGCGCCAATAAATCGCCCTTTAGTTTGCGCACAGCCCGGTAAATGATGTCGTCGAAGAACATCGCCTTATCGCCGGGGTCGAAATTGGGAGGGTAAATGGTATATCCGGCAGAGTAATATAAATCGCTGCGGGCGTGGTTCATGGCAACTGTTGAAGACTTCACCTGTCCGTTCAGGGTTTCGGTAATGGTTTCTTCCCAGGGACTGTTTGCCGGCGCCCTGAACTTTAAATCCGCTTCGGTGGATTGTAGGGTGTACCAACTGTTTAAAAATGTGGTGTCCTGTGCAGAGTAATCCAGCATATCTGCGAAGGGGTCTTCCATTGCCTTATATTTTGCGCCGAACTGTTTTGCGATTTCATCCCTGCGAACTACAATGGTTCTTTCCTGAGTGCTTCGTGTGGTATCTGCATAAAAAATAATATCGGGGAACATATCGCCGCCAAGAGAATCGATATTTACATCGCTCGAATCGTGTTGATTTTCCGATAGCGCCACAGCGATATCTTCAATCTGGTAGTTCAAGGTGCCCAATGTTTGCAATACGCCCTTATCGCCGCCTAACAGCGCCGCATCAATAAAGTACAGTGTGGACTGCTGTGCGCTTAACGCTGCAATTTTTTGACTCAGGCGCTCTGCCTGCCTGTCGATTACCAGGTTCATGTAATCGGTCGATTCAATCGCTTTCATGGCAGCGAAATAATCGGCCAGGTTTTGTTGTTTATAAGTTTGCCATTTAACGGATTCATAGGTATTAAATTCCGCTTCCCGGTTTACAAAGTCGCTGAGAATGGCAGCCTGGGTGTCAAAATCTATCTGTTCCATTTGCTCCCGGATTTCCTGCAGATTCCACAGCGAAATGATGGGTTTTATGCGGTCAATTGCCGCCTGTTGTAATACCTGTTGCTGATACTGCAATCCGGCGCCATATTCGAAATTGCGCATCACCTGCATGATATAGAGAGGTTGCAAGTCTAAATACTTCTCTACATCCTGCTGCAGCTTATTGATAATAAACAGTTCAAAGCGGATATTGTCATCCCGTTTGTAATATTTGCGCAGTGTTTCATCTCCGGTATTTTTCATAACGGAAAGCATATTTTCCAGCTCGTAGTTTTCGGGGAGCCATTCGAACGCTACTGCATTTACCTGGTCCAATGCGGTGTTGAATATTGGCAAAAAGTCGTATTCAACCACGTGGGAATTATTGGTCGCTGCAAAAATATAGGAAGCTTTGTCTGATTCCGGAGGTGTAATTTTAATCAGCAGCGCATGCTGGGCATGTAATTGAAGAGATATACCACATAACAGGGATAGAAATAATTTGTTTAACTGCATCATGTTCTAAACAGGATTAACGCAAAAGTAACCTAAATATCATAGAGGGAAATATTTCCCGGTTTGCAGGGCCACTGCAGTTTGCATTGATATCACTGCAATGACCGGCTTTGAAATGCATCGGCCATATCCATACAGAAACGCAGCGTTGCGTAATGCTGTTCAATGGTATCAAATTTCAACAGGGTTTTATACATGGATGCTTCAAACAAATCTTTGGACGCTGGGATGGCGAGATACAGGAACCTGTCAATGACGGCGAGTTGTACACCTGCCTTCCGTTTTTCTTTATAATCCGCCATAAGTTTTTTTACCGCGGGAGTAATCCTTTGGAAAGCGGTATCGGTATCGGTGGCGTACAGAGCAAATAATGCATCGAAACCGGAATCGCCGGTATTCAAACGCTCGGGCGCTAACATATTAATATCGCTGTACCGGGAATGAAAGGCGTCTAAAAATGCGGTGGTATTATTTCCGAACAGGTAGGTGCTGCCGGCGGTTTTTTCACCGAGTTCGGCAATGTAAAAAATACCCTTAAACAGCGGGGTAAAAAATACTTTGCCGTCGGGATCCACATTGCGTTTCAGCGTCTCAATTTCCGACAGTTGAAAAGGCATGCCGCCCGCATTCCCTTTAATCAGGTCTTCGCCGTTGTAAATGTCCGGCCCGGGGAGAAAGAGCTCACATTGCTCGTAATATTTCTGCGGGATAAACTGAAACGGCGTGTATTCCGCATCTGGGAATACAAAGGCATATAATTTTTTCAAGACGACATCCTTATACGATTTTTTAAAATCAAAGCGCTTTCTCTTGAAGCCGAATATGATGAAGTACACAATGAGGAATACCGACATAAATACCAGTACCATCGTCGGCAATGACATCACTGTTGCCAATAAAATGGAAAAGGTAAGTGTTGCCAGTATATAAACCTGCCTGACCACCTGCGCTTTGCGGATGCGTTCCAGCTTTTTTAAATCGGGCAACAGCTCGTCTTTATAAAATGCGGCCAACTCCGGTATCGATTTCATGCCAGGCGGGTAGGAGTAATTATAATAATAGTTAATATCACGAATGAAATGGTTATTTCACCATTTGTTGTTGCTCTAAATTTTCCGCTTCTCCCTTATGGGAAAAAACGGCTCTTTGAAATAATAAAATGGATAATACGCCGATGGTTATGGAGCTGTCGGCAATATTAAATACCGGGCGGAAAAACGTATAATAGTCGCCGCCTACCCAGGGCATCCATTCGGGATAATAGCCTTTGAAGATCGGGAAGTAAAACATATCCACCACCTTTCCGTGAAGCAAACTGGCATAACCTCCTTCGGGGGGGAATAACCGGGCGACCTGGTATATGCTGTCATTGAAAATAACGCCGTAGAATACACTGTCAATAATATTGCCCATGGCGCCTGCAAAGATGAAAGCGATACTCGCTATTAAACCCATAGAAGCCTTGTGGCGTATGAGCGTGTACAAATAGTATCCGATAAAGGAAACAGCCACCATGCGAAACAGGGTGAGAAACAATTTGCCGTTTTCGCCGCCTAACACCATGCCGAAGGCCATGCCTTCATTTTCAGTAAAGTGAATGCGGGCCCACTCCGATCCGAAGATGCCGAACTCATCGCCCAGGGCCATATGGGTTTTGATATAGATTTTAAGCGCCTGATCTATGATCAGCACCGATAAAATAATGGCAACGGATAAATAGCAGCGTTTCAAATTATTGGCCTTTCGCTGTCTTCGCTTCAATACTTAAGGTGGCGTGCGGCACTGCTTTTAACCGCTCCTTCGAGATGAGCCTTCCCGTTTCCCGGCAGATGCCATAGGTCTTGTTTTCAATGCGCATCAATGCCTTGTCGAGATGTGAAATAAAGTTGAGCTGACGGGAGGCCATTTGACTCAGGTATTCACGCTCAGCGGTATTCGTTCCGTCTTCAAGACCCTTGAATCCCAGGTCAGAATCATCCGATCCGATATCCGATTTTCTGCTGATCTGGTCCTGCAGGTATTTCAATTCATCTTTGGCCTTATTCATTTTGTTAATAATCAATTCTTTGAACTCCTGGAGTTCCGCATCTGAGTATCTCGTCTTTGCCACTTTATCCGGTTGTATTGATTCTGAATTATTTTTCTTGTCTTCTGCCAAAATAGTATCTCGCAAGGTGGGTAATATCACCTCATTGACAACTTTTACATCATCCATATCTGTTCGCTCAGTAGTTGTGCCTTGTCCCTTTACTACTTTTGTTTTCTCATTTTTTGGCGTTTTTTCTTTTGCTTTTGGTGTCGGCTTTTTAGGGTGTATAGCAGTCGTCGTCTTCGGTTCTTTTGTGTTTTTTAGATCCGCCTGTTTTTTTGTTTCCATTACCTTTTTATCGGTTGGAGCCACAGTAGAAGTGCTTATATTATTAATGGTATTCGGTTTTTTTACCGCTTCTTTCACCGCAGTTTTGGCGGTTGTTTTCACCTTGTCTTTTACCGGAGAGTTTGCGGATTTCACCTTGTCGGTAGCCGGTTTTTTCGATGCGGTTTTCGGAGCCGTCTTCTTTGCCGGGTTCACCGGTTTTTGTGCAACTGTTTTTGGCTTAGCCGCCTTCTTCGGCGCCGCCTTTTTTTGGCTTACCGGTTTTTTCGGTGCGGTCTTGGCGGAGGTTTTTTTAGCTACTGTATTTTTTGCCAGTGATGTTTTCACCGGTTTTACGGCTTTTTTAACCGTAGATTTTGACTTGGAAACGGGTGTTGCTTTTTTAACGGCGGAGGTCTTCTTTGCCGGTTTTGCGGAGGATTTTGCTTTTACCAGGGGTTTTTTTACCGATTTTTTTGCCGGTGTCGCCTTTTTGACAACTCTTTTCTCAGCTGTATTTTTCTTAGCGGTCTTTGGCTTTGCCGCTGACTTTTTTGGGGTGTTTTTACTCTTAGCCATCGCAATTATATTTTATTGATGTTTACCTTAACGGCTATATTGTTAATATCAATTTCAGTAAAATCTGACAAATCGGGTGTTTCCTCCAATTTATCAGCTAAAATTTCGCTGCAAATATAGCGGTTATAATTGATTAAAGCCGAGTGCAGTAAGGGTTCAGGTGCTATTTGTACCCGGATTCTGTCGGTTATCTCCAACGCCATATCCTTGCGCATTTTTTGAAGTTTGCTCACCAGTTCTCGTGCATGGCCTTCTTCAATTAATGAGTCATCCAGGTTAACGTCGAGTGCCACGGTTAATTTTCCGGCCGGTGCCACTAACCAGCCGGGAATATCCTCGGAAATGATTTCGACATCGCCGCTGTTGAGTTCAATATTGCGTCCGTTAATATTCAAAACTGCTTTTCCGGAATTTTCAAATTGTACAATTTCCTCCTGTGAAAAGTTTCCGATTGCGGCAACGGCGATCTTCATATCGGCGCCCAGTTTAGGCCCCAGGGTTTTGAAGTTCGGTTTTATCCTTTTGGTAATAATGCCCGACGTGTCTTCGATAAATTCAATTGCCCGCACATTCACTTCGGCACGTATCAGTGGCGCCACGTGTTCCAACTGCGACTTTACGGCAGGCTGCAATACGGGTATCATCACCCGCTGCAGCGGTTGGCGCACCTTGATGTTCTCTCTTTTGCGCAGCGACAACACTGTACTTGAAATATCCTGCGCCATTTCCATTTGTTCTTCCAGGTCGCGGTCGATTACAGCGGTGTCTGCCGTTGGAAACCGGCTGAGATGTATGGATTCGACTGCATCCCCGGAGGCGTTGGGGTGGAGGCTGCGATACAGAAATTCTGCGAAAAACGGGGCGATGGGGGCCATGAGACCGGCTGTTGTTTCCAGGCAGGTGTACAATGTCTGGTAAGCTGCGGTTTTATCGGGGCTCGGTTCGCCTTTCCAGAACCGGCGGCGGCTCAGCCGTACATACCAATTGCTGAGGTGATCGGTAACGAATATCTGAATCAGGCGGCCGGCACGTGTCGGCTCATATGCTTCGAGGCTCCCGGTTACCTGGGCTATGAGCGTGTGCAGGCTGGAGATAATCCAGCGGTCTAATTCCGGTCTTTCGGCTACCGGTATTTCGGGCTCGGCATTATCGAAGCCGTCAACATTGGCGTACAGCGCAAAGAAATTATAGGTGTTAAACAGGGTGCCGAAGAATTTGCGCTGGGCTTCCACCAGGCCTTCGCTGTCAAATTTTAAATTGTCCCAGGGCTGGGCATTGGTAATCATATACCAGCGATTGGCATCTGCACCATAGGTGTAAATAGAATCGAAGGGGTTTACCGTATTGCCCAGGCGTTTCGACATTTTATTGCCGTTTTTATCGAGTACCAACCCGTTGGAGACGACATTTTTAAATGCGACGGAGTCGAATAGCATACAGGCGAGGACATGCAGGGTAAAAAACCATCCCCTTGTTTGATCGACGCCTTCGGCGATGAAATCGGCCGGGAAGTTGTTCTCAAAGCGCTCCGCATTTTCGAATGGCCAATGCCATTGCGCATAGGGCATTGCCCCCGAGTCGAACCATACGTCTATCAAATCCGGCTCGCGGTACATGGGTTTTCCCGAAGGGCTGATTAGGACAATTGCATCGGCAAAGGGTTTGTGCAGATCGATATCCAGGAGGCCGTTGCGGATTTCGAATTGCGCATCGGTATTCAATCCCGCCTGTTGTGCTTTCAAAAAGGCATCGGTCAAATCTTTTACGGAGCCGATACACAATTCCTCCCGGCCGTCGCGGGTACGCCAGATGGGCAGGGGTGTTCCCCAGTAGCGGGAGCGGCTCAGGTTCCAGTCCACCAGGTTTTCTAACCATTGGGCAAAACGGCCTTCTCCAGTATTCGCCGGTTTCCAGTGAATGGTGGCATTTAACGCCAGCAGTCTGTCTTTTACCGCCGTGGTCTTAATAAACCACGAATCCAGCGGGTAATAAATGACGGGTTTATCGGTGCGCCAGCAATGCGGGTAATTATGCTCGTACTTTTCAATTTTAAATGCCCTGTTTTCCTCTTTCAGTTTAACGGCTATGATTATATCGGGATTTTCCCAGTTCGGATCGTTGGTGTAATCCTTTACGTATTTGCCTGCCAGGAAACCCGCTTCATCGGTAAATTTTCCCTGTTTATCTACCAGTGTTAAACTGCCTATGCCCTTTTGTTGCGCCGTGCGAAAATCGTCGGCGCCAAAGCTCGGTGCCAGGTGGACGATGCCCGTACCATCTGCGGTGGTCACGAAATCGGCCGTCACTACTTTAAAGGCATCGCCTTCTTTGGGCCGGGTAAACGGAAGCAGTTGTTCATAGCGCAAGCCTTCGAGTTCCTTACCTGTAAATGTGGTTACGAGTTGCCAGGGGATTGCTTTGGCTCCCGGCTCATAAGAATCGGCATTTTCATTTTCGGGACTAAAATATACGGGCAAGCGATCTGCGGCGATGAGGAGTCTTACCGGCAGGTGAGTATAGGGATTGTAGGTTTGCACCAGGCGGTATTCAATATTTTTTCCTACGGCAAGGGCTGTGTTGGAAGGCAGGGTCCAGGGGGTTGTCGTCCACGCCAGGATAAATGTTTCCACAGTGTCGGACAACAACTTGTTTTCCGACGGATGCCCGGACGGCACTACCTTAAACTGCGCCACAATGGTTGTGTCTTTCACCGGGCGATAGCTGCCCGGCATATTTAATTCATGACTGCTCAAACCGGTACCCGCCGCCGGTGAATAGGGCTGAATGGTATATCCTTTATACAGCAATTGTTTGTCGTAAAGTTGCTTCAGCAAATACCAGAGCGTCTCGATATACTTATTGTCGAAAGTGATATACGGCGTATCCAGGTTCACCCAATACCCCATAATTTGCGTCAGCTCGTCCCATTGATCTTTGTACTTCATCACCTCGCGGCGACATACGGCATTGTATTCCTCCACCGAGATTTTATTACCGATATCTTCTTTGGTTATACCTAATAGTTTTTCAACTCCTAACTCGACGGGTAGCCCGTGGGTGTCCCAACCGCCTTTGCGCTCCACCAGGTATCCTCGCATGGTTTTATAGCGGCAAAACAAATCCTTAATGGTACGGCTCAGCACGTGGTGGATGCCCGGTGTGCCGTTGGCGGAAGGCGGCCCTTCATAAAAAATAAAGGGCTTGTCGCCTTTCCTGGTGGCGGTACTCTTTGAGAAGATATCTGCCCGTTTCCAAAAAGCGAGTATCTCTTTATCGATAGCCGGGAGATCGAGAGTCTTAAATTCGGGGTACTTGTTATTTTCCTGCTTCATCATTTCCAGTTCCTGCTTTCTTATTGGTTTCGTTTATTAAATCGGCGTAAGTGCCCTTGCTTTTCTTATATTTTTTGCGGTGTGTCGCTTCCAGGTTTTTATCAAAAAACATGATTATCGAGGGCAGTAATAACAGATTGGTCAACAGCGCAACGGTTAAGGTTACCGAAGTCAGCACTCCGAGATTCTTAGTGCCTTCGAATTCGCTGAATGCAAAGATGATAAAGCCGAAAAACAAAATGATATAGGTGTATAACATACTCACGCCGGTTTCACGCAGCGCCACCAATACGGTTTCTTTCACGTTAAAGCTGTGCCGGATTAATTCGATGCGGTACTTAGCCATAAAGTGAATGGAAAAGTCCACGGCTATACCAAATGCCACACTGTAAATGAGTACGGTGGACGGTTTTAACTCAATATTAAAATACCCCATAATGGCGGCGGTGAACAGGAGCGGAATCAGGTTTGGCAGCAGAGTGAGAATCAAAACCTTGCCGCTGCGAAACTGGAATCCCATGGTTATGGCAATCAGAACCAGGGCGAGAGCGACACTGCCGATCAAACTTTTTATGAGATAATTATAACCCGCCAGCGATACGATACCCGTACCGGTAAGCGACACATCATAGGCTTTCGGGTCGAAAATGGAGTCGATTTTGGGCTGGAGTTCGGCAATCAGTTTTGGCATGGAATCCGATCCGATATCTTCCATTTGTACCGAGATACGGGTAATGGTGCCAGTGGGGTCGATAAACCGGTTTTCGGATAAGGAGGGCTGCCGGCTGTTTTTCAGGTAATTGGCCGCCTTTGCGTCGTTGGAAGTGAGATTTTGCTGCGACGGCATCTCGTAGAACCGCGGGCTGCCGTTGTAATATGCCTGCCTGGCGAATTTCATGGCGTCAATTATCGAGAGCGAATGCGAGAATTGCGGATACTGCGCTAAGGTATCCTGCAAGGTGCTGAGTTTTTCCAGCGTGGTGATGCTGGTAATACCGGCGACGGAATTATCCCGGCGGGTAACCTTCAGCGTATCGTAAGTTATGAGTGTATCGTCTTCGGATAAAGGTGTCTTTTCGCTGATAATGGTATCTGTTACCGTTGTATTTACCTGCTTTTTGGCAATCATGATTTCCAAAGGAATCACGCCGTTGAAATTGTTTTCATAAAAGACCAGGTCCTTATACACTTTGGATTTTTTGGAGACATCCTGCAGGAAGAAACCCTCGGCCCTGATTTTAAATAATCCGATTATCGAGGCAACGACAACGATGGAGAACCCGGTAAATATTACCCGCCGGTTATGCACAGTCCAGGTGACGAGTTTATAGATGATAAACCGGAAGAATTTATAGTCCAGGTGATTGGTGTCGCTGGATTTTGGCTTGGGCAAAAAACTGAAAATGACAGGCAGGCCAATTAAGGAAATTAAATAGGTGGCAGAGATGGAAATAAAAGTGATTATGCCGAATTCTTTCAGCATCTCTACGCCGGTGAATGTGAAAACGCCGAAACCGATAGCGGTGGTGAGGTTTGTAAAAAACGTGGCGTAGCCGATGTGTTCGATGATGGAGGTGAGCGCTTTTATTTTATTGCCGTGTCTTTTGAAATCCACGTGGTATTTGTTCAGCATATACACGCTGTTGGGAACGCCGATCACGATCAGCAAACTCGGAATCAGCCCGGTGAGCAAACTGACTTTATACCCCATCATCGACATGAGGCCCATAGAAATTACCACGCCCGAACCGATGATCAACAGCGGAAAGATCACGGCTATCCATGAGCGGAATAATACGAACAGCACAATAATGGTGACGATGACTGCGAGTATCAGGAACAATTGTATCTCGGCGGATATAGTTGTCAATTGGTAGAAGCGGTAGTAGGGCAGGCCGGAGTAATGCAGTTCCAGTCCGTATTTGGCCTCGAACTGCGAGGTCTGACGCAGGATATCATCCACCACTGTTATGCGCCGCATGGAGGAGAGAATATCCCTGTCCAGCGCAATCAGCATCAAATACACCGATGAGTCGGGCTGGTACAGCCTGTACTCGTAGAAAGGCAGGCGCATGAACACTTGTTTCAGCGAATCGAGTTGCTGTTGATTCTGCGGGGCCGGATCGAAGATATTTACCATGTCGAACCGCTCCTGGCCGGAATTCTTTACCAGGTTCACCGAAGATGCAGGAGAGAGCACATTGCTGACGTTTTGAATATGGAGCACATCATTGCCCATCTGCATCCAGTCGCTGAAGAAATCGAAGTTCCAGAATTGATCAGTTTGCACCGCCACCAGCATGATATTGCCTTCATCGCCGAATACGCTTTTAAATTTTTCGTAGTCGATATACTCTTCAGCGCTGGTGGGAATCGACTTCTGCAGGTCGTAATTCAGCTTGACCCGTGTGGTCTGATACGTCATAAATGCAGTGATAAGCCCCCAAATGATTAAGAAGTAGAGTCTGTTGCGCAAAATAATCCTGGAAATGGCTTGCCACATAGTAAAAAATGAGGTGCAAAGATAGTAAAATAGATACCCTGCGCCTTAGTCAGGCTAAAGTCTGAACTGATGTGCAATTGAAAATAAGCGGCGGCTGCACTCGTTACTCAGACTATATTTTACCAACTTTGCCGGAATGAAAACAATTGCAAGTCTTGTATGGATATGTATCGCTGTGGTGCAGGTGGTGTTCGCCCAACAGATGGAACAGTCGGTTGCAATTGGCCAATGGAAAGCCTATTTACCTTACGGCGGCACGGTATCAGTGGCTGATGCGGGTGAAAAGGTTTACGCAGCCAACGGCCAGGCGGTATTCTCATTTAACAAGAGCGATAACAGTTTTGAGCGGCTGCACAAGGCAAACGGCCTGAGCGATGTGGATGCGATGTATGTCTTTTACGGGATGGAACAACATACCCTCGTGATTCCGTATCTCAATTCCAACGTGGATTTTATTGTGGATGGAGCGGTACAGAATTTTCCGTACATCAAAACCGCCAATGTTCCGGGAAATAAAAGCGTGAACCATGCGAGTTTCAAAGGTGACAGCATTTACCTGAGTACCGGGTTTGGCATAGTGGTTTACGATATAAAGAGAAAAGAAAGCCCGGCATCGTATTTTTTTACCGATGAGTCAACGGCTACCTATTTCAATGTGAACAGCACCATTATCTTTCGCGATACGCTCTATGCGGCAACGGAGAAAGGCGTGTATCGTGCTGATCTGGACAATGCCCTGCTGGAAAATTTTAATTATTGGGAAGGCCTGAGCGGCGAGGAAGGATTAGGCGCCGGCAGCGCACAAGACATGGCGATATTCAACAACCGGCTGTATGTAGTGGTCAACAATGCGTATATCTACGAATACGACGGTATTTCCTGGATGTTATACTACTACGAACCCGAATGGCAGATACGCCATATTTCCGCCTCGCCGACAAGGCTGGTCGTCACCCAGGCTTCCGCAGATTCCATTGATCCAGCAATGGGGCGGGTTATGACCGTGGATATTGATGACAGCTATGCATTTATTGAGAGTGCAACGGAATTGCAAATGCCCTATGCGGCTATACTGGATGGCAATTCGGATGTTTGGATTGCAGATTTATACGCAGGTCTGTTGCGGTACAGCGGCGGGGTATTTACGCAATACCTGCCTAACGGGCCGGGTTCTTCGAAGGTGTTCGACATGGAGTATTACAACAACCAATTGTGGGTGGCGCCCGGCGAGATTAACAACTCGTGGAATTACCAATTCAACCGCGATGGTTTCTTTATAATGGGCTACGGATATTGGAATAATATCAATCTCTTTACATTTCCCGCCCTGGATTCGGTGCTGGATTTTATCACCATGACGATTGACGCCCGAACCGGTAAAGCCTATTTCGGTTCATTTGGCGGCGGTATTGCGGAGTACGACCAAACGAACAACAGTTTGCAGGTTTTCGACTATACCAATACCGGCCCCGACGGATTAAAAGATATCGGTGCATCTGACCCGGGCTCGTGCCGGATCGGAGGTATGCAGTTTGACGTAAATGGCAACCTGTGGATTTCCAATTTTGGGGTGGAGACCCCTCTGGTGGTGCGCAAAGCCGATGGCGTTTGGAAAAACTTTCAATGTTTTTTACCCATTGATGCGGGCAATCAAACCGGGCAAATCGTCATCGATGATTTTGACCAGAAGTGGGTGCAAATACCGCGGGGTACAGGCATCCTGGTTTACAACCACGGAGCGGGTATCGACGATGAGAGCGATGACCAGGTGCGCATACTGGGTATTGGCGCCGGCAATGGCAATCTGCCCGTTGGTTACGTCAATTGTTTGGCAAAAGACCTGGACGGCGAGATATGGGTGGGCACCAATGAAGGTGTTGCCGTATTTTATAATCCGGGCGCCGTGATGAGCGGCGGTCCGGCTGCAGATGCCGCACAACCCTTGGTCAATTTAGGCGGCTATTACGAGCAGTTATTAAAAGGTGAAATCGTCAACGCAATCGCAGTGGACGGCGCCAACCGCAAATGGATAGGCACCAACAGCGGCGTATTTCTGGTTTCGGAGGACGGCACCGAGCAGATTCTGGCATTTACGGAGGACAATAGCCCGCTGCTGTCGAATATCCTACTAAACATCACCATCAATGGCGAAAACGGCGATGTGTATTTCGGCACATCCAAGGGTATTTGCTCGTATCGCGGTACCGCCACTACGGGCACGGAGAAACAGGAGTCAAAAGTTACCGTTTTTCCGAATCCCGTCCGTGAAGATTACGACGGCCTCATTGCCATTAACGGCCTTACGACAGATGCGGAAGTGAAAATTACCGACGCCGAAGGCAGATTGATTTACAAAACGGTTGCCCTGGGAGGGCAGGCTATCTGGGACGGTAAAGGGTACGAGGGCAGGCGGGCATCTACGGGTGTGTATATGGTGTTCAGTTCCAATGCGGACGGTTCTGAAACCTTTGTTACCAAATTTCTGATAGTGCATTAATGCTCAGGTTCTCATGTTGCATAAAACTCAGGGCATTGTATTAAAGACCACCAAATATTCCGAGACAAGCGTTATCTCCCGGGTGTTTACGGAAAAGTTCGGGCTGCAGACCTATATCATCCACGGCGTGCGCACGTCAAAATCCAAGGGGAAATACGCCCTGTACCAACACGGAAATATCCTCGATATGGTGGTGTATCACAAGGCGGGCGGCAATATGTTTCACATCAGCGAAGTGCGCATGGAAACCGTGTACAACCATATACCCTTCGATACGGTGAAGGGCACCTTGCTGTTGTTTTGCATTGAATTGCTGCTGAAGGCGATACAGGAAGAGGAAGCCAATCCCGGACTATTTCAGTTTCTGCACCACGCATTTGTGTACCTGGATGAGACTGCGGTTTCGGTAGCCAATTTTCATATTGTCTTTATGCTGCAATTGAGCAAGCATTTAGGCATTTATCCCAACCTGTCGGCAGGCGCCCGGTTCAATCTGAATGAAGGCGTGTTTACGGATATCCAAAATCCGCAGCATATCTTTTTACAACCCACAGCCGCTGCAGCGCTGCGCACCTTGCTCCCGATGAATTTTGAAAATGCGGCCGCTCAGGTGTTGACTGCGCCAGTGCGCAAAGAGTTGTTGTATGGATTGCTCGATTATTACCGGCTGCATATCGCCTATTTCGGTGAAATGCATTCACCGTCAATTTTGGAAGAAGTATTTCGCAAATAATTATTCCTCCACTTTCTCCATAAACATCCAACTGCCGTTTTCATACACAATACGGTAAGCGGTATTGTGATAATATATGCGGTTAAGCGAATCCGGCTGTTGTATTTTATTAATGATGCCGTCGGGGATATAGTTGTTGTCTTCGTACATGCCGCTTGCATTTTTAACGAGAATATGCTGCATTTGCAATCCCTCCACATCGCCTAACAACATCCACATGGGATACTCCCAACTGTCGCCGCTGAGCAGTAACCCGATATGTGCCAGGTTATTTCGTTGGATGATGGCGCTCATTTGAAAAAACGGTTGTTCTATTGCCGGCTGATTGAAGAAGTACTGATCGAACCGGCTGTTGGTACAAATAGAATTGTTGCCGAACAAAGGCCTGCTGTAATTATAAAATACGGAAGGCGCTGCTACCAGGATACACAGCCCGGTTGCGATGATCCGTATATACTTCCGGCATGCATATAAAAAATAAGCCACCAGAGGTGTGGAGGCGAGCAGTATGGGCAAGTGTAATCTGCAATGCCATACCTGCCATTTTAAAAGCATGCTAAAGGCAACCCACATGCCGGCGATTGCCAATGCAAAAACGAGTAACTCCCATTTGTGCCTTCCCAATGTAAATAGCAGGAAGATGCAGGCGATGCAAAAGAGCAATACGTGCAGCGGTGCGGTAGCGTAATCTTCATGCGGGTATAGTTGAGCAGCACGGAATGGCGGCGAGAATTGCCAGTTGAATCTCGGGTCATTTACGTCGGTATGAATCATGTGGTGATACGATTCGGTTACTGCGATGACCGGTCTGTTAAGCGCTTGCCAGGGCGTCAAGAAATGCATGGCCAGGTTTTTCTCCAGATTGGTTGCAATAGTTTGTATGCCGATAAATGCATTTTGCAGTGTGGTATCAGGCGCCAGCGGGTGGTGAAACGTCGTATAGTTGCGCTGGAGAAAGAAGCTGTTTAATGCGAAGTATATTACCAGTCCGGTCAGCAGGGGTTTCCAAATTCCCAACCGCAGGCGCACTGCGGCTATAACGCCGTATATCGCAATTGCCGGCAACAGGAATACATAGGCGGTCCCTTTGGTTAAGCAGGCGAGCGCAACAACAGTACTGAACAACCATACGTCTCTGAAGTTAAAACAGTTTTGTATCGCCCTAACTGCAAACAAGAGCGCAGTCAGAATAAAGAAACTCACAGCCATATCATTTTGTGTGCTGCTGCTCTGCAATATGCCCATGGGAATCAAGGCGGCGAGTAATGCCGACAGCTTAGCGATGTGGGTATTGCCGGTGAGCAACAGTGCAATTCTTCCGCTTGCGATAATGGCTCCGGTCATAAACATCCACTGCACCAGATTGGCAAACCTGTCGCTGCCGCTCAACAGGATAAAGTGCATTTGAAAATATTCGGACAGGGGAGGTTGTGATACCTGGCGCACGATATGAGTGGCGTAATGATTTACATTGCCGTTTTGCAACCAGTGCATTACCCGTGCGAGGTGGTAGGTCATGCTGTCCCAGTTATTGGGGTAAGCGACGAGACATATAAACAGCGTTACCGAGCCAATGATTGCGGGGAGGGAAATATGTATTTGCAACAGTTGCTTCCACCGGAAGAAAATAAAGAGTTTTCCTTTGGTAATCCGCCACCAAAGCGCAGCGGAGATACCGGCGCAGGCGAACCAGGTCCACTGAATGCACTGCTGACGAACGCAATTGAATGCGCTGCAGAACTCGGTAATGACGAGAACGAACAGTGACAGTATCAACAAAACGCCGATATAATTATCGCCTGCGGAACTTCCCTTTGTTTTGCGTGTGTAGTATTGCAACACATTAAACAGAAAGAATCCCGTAAGGATAAAAAACACAAATGCCATCAGTAGGATTAAAGAATTAACCGTACAGCTCCAAATGAATATGCTCTTTGCTATAACCCATTTCGGCTAACCGTGCCCGTGCATCGTCCACCATTGCCTTCCAGCCGCATAAATAAAACTCAAACGGTTTGTTCCCCTTTTCGCAGATAGCCTCATACACCTGGTGCACATATCCTTTATGGCCTTTCCATTCGGGTGCATCTTCGCGGCTCATGGTTACGTGAAAGTGAAATTTTTCCATTTGGGCTTCTAATTGTTTTAATTCATTATAGTAAACGAGGTCTTTGATATACCGGGTGCCGAATACCAAATGGATATGGGTGCTCGGCAGTTTATTTTCAAACAGGTAATTTACCTGGGAGCGGAACGGTGCAATACCCGTTCCTGTACATATCAGACACAGGTCACGCTCCATGGGGTTGGGCAATGTAAAATGACCGAGCGGGCCGCGAAACGGAATTTCCAACCCAGGCTTTCCCTCATTGAATAAATACGTAGTTCCGGCGCCGCCTTCCAGCAATACAATCAATAATTCGAATTTATTATCCCCCCTGGGCCAGGAAGCCACCGAGTAACTGCGCAGGCGTTTGCTCAGCCTCTCGTGAATGGGCAAATCAAAGGTGATGAATTGACCGGGGGTGAAATCAAAGCGATCGCAATCTCTAATCTCGAAAAAAAAGCGGCGGGTATTATGCGTTTCCTGTTCAACTCGGGTAAGGACGGCAATTTGCCAGGGTTGTAATGCCATAAATCGGTTTTTTCGGTTTAATGATAGCAATGATAAAGCAAAATGGAATAACAAACTATCCACAGGGCGCTATTTAGATACAGTGTAATTAATTTTGTGTCATCGAATGGATTTGGAGAATTTGATCTCCCGCTATACGGGAAATGATCTGCGGGTAAACGCCATTGTAGAACAGATAGAGAACACCCCTGGTGTAAATGTCCATCTGGAGGGCATCGCCGGCTCTGTTGCGCCCTTATTTCTCGCCGCTGTTTTTAAAAAATCCACATTGAACCACCTGGTGATTCTCAATTCAAAAGAGGAGGCGGCCTATTTTTTGAATGACCTGCAAACGCTGTTGCCAAAGAAAGATATTTTATTTTTCCCCGACTCGTTTAAAAAAACCGGCAGCTTCGATGAAGCCGAACCCAATAATATTTTACAGCGCACCGAAGTAATCAATGCGCTCACCAATCCTTCAACCAAAGGCGCCCTGATAGTATCGTATCCCGAAGCATTGCCGGAAAAGGCAGTGCTGCCGTCGGTGCTAAAACACAAT
This sequence comes from uncultured Chitinophagales bacterium, assembly GCA_964492065.1. Classification (GTDB taxonomy): domain Bacteria; phylum Bacteroidota; class Bacteroidia; order Chitinophagales; family BACL12; genus JADKAC01. Next base: position 108,871 of record CAZBHH010000005.1, read on the forward strand.
ACCCTGCATGTGAGGAAAGACGAATCCCTCGACATACATTTTTTAACGGATCTGCTGGCAGAGCATGGATTTGAACACAGCGATTTTGTGTATGAACCCGGGCAGTTTTCGCTGCGGGGCGGCATTATTGATATTTTTTCGTTCGGCAACGATCTTCCCTATCGCATCGAATTGGATGATTCTGCGGTGGAGAGTATCCGGGTGTTTGACCCCGCCACGCAATTGTCGGTGAAAAATATTGCACAGATTACCATTGTACCTAATATTCAGACACAATTTGGCGAAAGCGAAAAAGTATCGCTGTTTAAGTCGCTGCCTCCCAATACCGCCACCTGGTTTCATAATGTGCGTTATGTTCTGGAAGCTGCCAATCATTATTTTGAAGAAGCGGTTGACTGGTTTAAGCTGATGCAGTCGGCAAATCACCTGTCTGCCGGCCACCCGTTTTACGATAACCCTCCGGCGGAAATGATGGAAGATGCGGCGCAGATCAGCGCTCATTGCATGGGTTTTGCGCATATCGAATTCGGGCGGCAGACCTCGCTGGAACAAGTGCAGCTAATAGAGTGCAATACACAACCGCAACCGCTGTTCAATCGCAATTTCAATTTGTTGATTGAGCAATTGGAGCAATACCATCAAAAAAAGTACGCCATCTTCCTGTTTATGAGCAATGCCAAACAGGCGGAGCGCTTTCACCAGATTTTTACCGACCTGAAGGCTAATATGGAGTACCATGCACTCATCAAATCCATCAGCACGGGTTTTATCGATCACGGGCAGAAAATTGTGTGCTTTACCGACCACGAAATATTTGAGCGCTATCACAAGTACGATTTAAAAAGCGGGTACAGCCGTGAGGATGCGCTTACGCTGCGCTCACTCCACGAATTGCAACCGGGAGATTTTGTAACGCATATCGATCACGGCGTGGGTATTTATTCCGGTTTGGAGAAACTGGAAATCAACGGCCAGGTGCAGGAGGCGGTGCGCCTGCGCTACCGCGACAATGATTTGCTGTATGTCAATATCAACTCGCTGCATAAAATTTCGCGATACGTTGGTAAGGACGGTACCGAACCGCGGTTGAATAAACTGGGCAGCGATGCCTGGGAAAACCTGAAACGCAAAACAAAAAGCAAGGTAAAAGATATTGCCAAGGAGTTAATCGCATTATACGCCAAACGAAAGGCATCGAAAGGATTTGCTTTTTCGGCAGACGGTTATCTCCAGAATGAACTGGAAGCCTCTTTTATTTATGAAGACACGCCTGACCAGGAAAAAGCGACGACGGATGTGAAGCGTGACATGGAGCGCAGCTATCCGATGGACAGGCTGGTGTGCGGCGATGTGGGGTTCGGCAAAACGGAGATTGCCATCCGTGCCGCCTTTAAAGCCGTGACCGATGGGAAACAGGTCGCCGTTTTGGTACCTACCACCATACTCGCATTGCAGCATTATAAAACGTTTTCCGGGAGGCTAAAAGATTTCCCCTGTGAGATAGACTATATCAACCGATTTAAAACGGCAAAAGCAAAAAAGGAAACGCTGCAGTCGGTAGCCGAAGGCAAAACGGATATTCTCATCGGCACGCATTCGATCATCGGCAAAAATGTAAAATTCAAAGATTTGGGTTTATTGATAATTGATGAGGAGCAGAAGTTCGGCGTGGGGGCAAAAGAAAAACTGCGGGCGTTGCGCACGCAGGTAGATACGTTAACGCTCACGGCCACGCCCATACCCCGCACCTTGCAGTTCAGCCTGATGGGCGCCCGCGATCTCTCGATTATCAATACGCCTCCGCCCAACCGGCAACCCATTACTACGGAGTTGAAACCATTTGATGCCGCATTTATCCGCGATGCAATTTATTTTGAAATACACCGCAACGGGCAGGTGTTTTTCATCCACAACCGTGTAAGAGATATCGAAGAAATTGCAGCGCTGATACGGCAGGTTTGCCCGGATGTGCATATCGGCGTTGCCCATGGACAGCTCCATGGTGAAGAGCTGGAAGACCGTATGTTGAAGTTTATCAACCGGGAATTTGACGTACTGGTATGCACCAATATCGTGGAGAGCGGCCTGGATATTCCAAATGCGAATACGATCATCATCAACAACGCCCACTGGTTTGGGTTGAGCGATTTGCATCAACTGCGTGGCAGGGTGGGGCGCAGCAATATGAAGGCGTATTGCTACCTGTTGTCGCCGCCTCTGTACGGATTACCCGACGATGCGAGAAAACGGCTGCGCACCATCGAGCAGTTCGCCGATCTGGGCAGCGGCTTCCAGATATCCATGCGGGATATGGATATTCGCGGCGCCGGCAATTTGCTGGGCGCCGAGCAAAGCGGGTTCATCGCCGATATCGGGTTCGAGACATATCATAAAATACTGGACGAGGCCATCCGGGAATTAAAACACACCGAATACAAGAAGTTGTTTGCCGAACAGATAGAAGAGAAACAGGAATACGTAGGCGATGTAACCATCGAAACCGACCGGGAGATGCTGATACCCGACAACTATATCAGCAGTGTGAGCGAGCGCATGCACATTTATACCCGGCTGGACAATATCAAAGATATGCAGGGCATCGTGCAGTTTACTGCCGAATTGGAAGACCGCTTCGGGCCGGTGCCTGCACAGGTCAATGAATTGTTCAGCGGAGTTCAGTTGCGCTGGGTAGCCAGGGAACTGGGTTTTGAAAAGATTATTTTCAAGCATAGGAAACTGCGCTGTAATTTTCCCGAAAACCGGCAGAGTTATTTTTATGAGAGCCTGCACTTTCAAAAATTGCTCACTTACTTCGCATTGCAAAAAGGCGCCTTCGCATTGAAACAAACCGATGCACATCTCATACTCGTAATGGATCAGGTGCAAAACCTCGCACATGCAAAACAAGTACTGGAAAATATCAAAACACAGGCGCTGGGCGGATAAATTTTCTTTACGAGTCCGCCAGTAAATGGCAGCGAGATACCATTTACTTTACAATAAATTACCGGTTAAGCCTGCCGTGCGAAAGCACAGAGCGGCAGCGTCGGGGAGGGAGAAATTACAACACTCTGCGCAGCCATTTAGGCAATACGGCAATACCGATTATCAGGTAGGGATAGTAGGAAATAATGCGCCACAACAACGCCATAATCGGGGCCAGTGCAGTGCTCGTATAATCGCACATCAGGATGCTGAAACTGATTTCGGCAATACCGGTACTTCCCGGTGTGGCGGGTATGAGCATCAGCATCCACACGACAAACTGGCGGGCGTATATCACCGGCCAACTGCCGGGTGCTATATTGAAGAAGGCCAGAGTAATACAGAGCGAAATGCTGAACAATGCAAACCATGAAACCAAAGTGGAGCCCGTCGCCTTGAGCCAGAAAACCGCATCTTTACTTTTCAGTTCATCGCTTGTCGCAATAATGTCCAATCCGGTATTGTGTGCATCTTCTTTCCAGCGCCGCAGCAAGCGCCATGAAAAAATAAATTGCAGCGTATTGCTGATAGCCTTTGCATTGATAAACAATCCATATCCCAGGAAAATAACAAGGAAAAGATAAAAGAAATACGTCCACCAAAAAATGGTCTTCAGCGAATGGAAAATATGAATCAGGGGCAACTCACCCACCTGCATGCAGCCGGCTTCGCTGCCAAACATTTTTGTATTGCCAACTAACAGTACGGCAGCCGTTGCCAGCAGGGCAAACACGGCCTGGTCTAAAAATACTGTTAGCAGCGAGGTGGTAGCGCTTTTCCCGGTACTGAGTTTTTCCTTTTTCAGGAAATACACAGCCGCAGCGGCGCCACCAACTGTTGACGGCGTGATTGCCGATGAAAACAACCACAGGCTGATAACTGAAAAACTGCTGCCCCAACTGATGGCATTGCCGGTGATTAACCGCAATCGGTACATAAAAGCAAGGTGGCGAGTGATGAGCATGACATACCCCATACAGATCCATATCAGCGACTTCTCATTCCACACAATTTCCCTGAAAGCTTCGATATCGAAAGTAGAGATAATCAGGAATCCCGACAGCAGCAGACCGACAATAATAACGATAAAGATTTTTCGATAACTAAACTGTTTTTTCAGTTCGGGGTTATCAATAATCATTTCTTTTTGTGCGTTGGAATCATCAGGCTGTTGCGACATGACCGGTGTTCAGATTTAACCAGAAATTATTTATTCCTTCACCGATCAACAGTTGAATTTTTTGTGTTGCAATCAAATCCAGTATCGCCAGAAAGCGGTACACTGCCTGATGCTTGTCTTTACATGTTTCGAAGACATCCGTAAAAGAAGATTTACCCTTCAACCTGCAAAAACCAATTACATGGCCGCTCTCTTCTTCTATGGAATAATTGTATTTATATACGACGTGCTCCTTAACTTCGGGTTGATTGCGATAGCGCTCCATGACCTTCTCAAATACTTTCAGCAGGGTGAACAGGTTCACATTGCTCAACTCCATTTCGTTCGTAAATTTTTTTGAGAGCAGTTGTTGCTCCGCAGCAATATTTCCCCGTTGTAATTTAAGCATGCGCTCTTCTTCCAGGTGCGTGAGTTCACCGAGTACTTCTTTATAGCGCTTGTACTCCACTAACCTGTCCACCAGTTCCTTGCGTGGGTCAATTTCATTGCCGAATTCATCGAGTTCCTTTCTCGGCAACAGCATTTTCGCCTTAATGCGCATTAATGTGGCGGCAACCAGGATAAAATCACTGGCGAGTTCAATATTCAATTGGTTCATCTCGTGCAGGTAGTCGAGAAATTCCTTGGTGATCCTGGAAATGGGTATATCGTAAATATCGAGTTCATCCCGTTCGATAAAAAACAATAACAAATCAAAGGGGCCTTCAAACTGCGGGAGTTTTATTTCAAATGTCGGTTGCTCTGCCATAGATACAATTCAATGTCGGTTGTTACACCAAAAATACTGAATTCCGCCGTCGGAAAAATTAAATTGCCAGTTCGCTCATAAATTTAATATGCAGCAATTGAATTTCTTCAAACGACAGCCCCTCATCTTTCAGATCGTGAAAAGCCTTGTTCAGGTCCAAGGTGGTCAATGTCCGGAAATAATCAAATACATCCTCCTGCAGGTCTTCTTCGATAATGTCGTTAATGTAATAGTTCAGATTCAGTTTTGTCCCGCTGGAAACTATGGATTCAATTTCGGTAATCAGGTTAATCATCGATATTCCACGCATCCGGGAGATTTCTTCCAGCGACAGTTTTTTATCGATGCTCTGAATGATATGAATCTTGTCCGCACTTTTATTGGCCATAATCTTCATGGTCATAAAGTCGGTTGGCCGTTCGATTTCATTTTCTTCCACATACCGTGAAATGGCGGCGACCATTTCCTTGCCGAATTTTTCTGCCTTTCCCTTGCTCACTCCCGACACTTTTGTCAGTTCTTCCAGGGTACACGGGTACATCGTCGCCATCTCTTCGAGCGAGTTTTCCGAAAAGATTACATAGGGCGGCAGTTTTTGAACTTTGGCGATGCCATCGCGGATTTTTATGAGCATCTCGAACAACACCGGGTCCAGTACCGACTTGGCGCCTGCGCTTTCCATTTCCACATCGGAGGTATCTGTTTCATAATCGTGATTAAGGGAAATCATCATCGACTTGGGCGTCTTGATAAATTTCTTACCCGCATCGGTAAACTTTATCAGCCCGTATTGTTCGATATCCTTATATACCAGATGATTCAGCAGGCATTGGCGGAAAATGGAATTCCAGAAGTGGTCGTCTTTTTCTTTTCCCGATCCGAACAGTTCCTGTTTATCGTGGCTGTAGTTGAGTATCTCGGTGGTTTTCTTGCCCATCATGAAATCCACCAGGTAAGGTATGCCGTAGTTTTCTTTCAGCGCCTTAATCACCTGCAATGCCTTATGGATAAATTCCTTGCCCTCAATTTTTTCCTTTGGTTTCAGACAGTTGTCGCAACTGCCGCAATTTTCTTTGGTGTAGTCTTCGCCGAAATAGTGCAATAAAAATTTCCGGCGGCATACGGATGTCTCGGCATAGGCGGCTGTTTCTGCCAGCAGTTGAGCGCCCATTTCCCGTTCGGACAGCGGCTTATCCCGCATAAATTTTTCGAGTTTCTCGATATCCTTATAACTGTAGAAAGCGATACACCTGCCCTCTAACCCGTCGCGGCCGCTGCGCCCTGTTTCCTGGTAGTAGTTTTCAATGGACTTGGGTATGTCGAAGTGAATCACAAAGCGCACGTCCGGTTTGTCAATGCCCATACCGAAGGCGATGGTGGCGACAATTACGTGAATGTCTTCCATCAGGAATTTATCCTGCACTTCGGTGCGCACGGAAGCATCCAACCCCGCATGGTAGGGCGCTGCCTTCACGCCGTTTACATTGAGCACTTTGGCAATGTCTTCCGTGGTCTTGCGGTTCAGGCAATAAATAATTCCCGATTTCCTTGCGTGCTCTTTCGTGTATTTTACAATTTGTTTAATCGCAATTTCCTTACTGCGCTTCGGACGGATTTCGTAATACAGATTTGACCTGTTGAAGGAAGCGATAAATACGGTGGGATCCTGGAGGTCGAGATTCTTTTTAATATCGCTTTGCACCTTCGGTGTGGCTGTTGCGGTAAGTGCAATGATGGGAATCTTCTCATTGATGGTTTCAATCATATTCCGGATTTGCCGGTATTCCGGGCGGAAATCGTGGCCCCACTCCGAAATACAATGGGCTTCATCCACGGCGACAAAGGAGACTTTAATACCCTTAAAAAATTCTATATTTTCTTCTTTCTTAAGTGTCTCGGGCGCAACAAACAACATCTTGGTGGTGCCACTGGTAATGTCTGCCTTTACCTTTTTAATCGTCGCCCGGTTGAGGGTGGAATTTAAAAAGTGTGCAATATCATTATTGTTGCTGTACGACCTGACGAGGTCCACCTGGTTTTTCATCAGCGCAATCAGTGGGGAAATGATAATCGCCGTTCCTTCGGATAAAATGGCGGGCAACTGGTAACATAAGGACTTACCGCCGCCGGTAGGCATAATGACGAATGTGTCGTTTCCCGCCATCAGGTTTTTAATTATCGCTTCCTGGTTTCCTTTAAATGAATTAAAACCGAAATACTCTTGAAGAGCCCCTGCTAATGATAATTCTGCTAACCGCATTGTACTTTTTTGTCTGTTTTTACATTAATAAACACAATTGTGGAAGTATTGTTACAACTTCGCATTCTGAAACCGCATCCTAACATCGGGTTATGGCCTGCCGGATTGCGAATGATTAAATATAATACAATTACTAATTAAATTTTAAAAAGTAGCATTATTACATAAGCAGCGTATGAATCATATTTATGTGGCTATAATGGCCGGAGGTATTGGCAGCAGGTTTTGGCCGGCGAGCAGAATACATAAACCCAAGCAGTTTTTAGATATTCTTAACACGGGGAAAACCCTGATTCAAAGTACCTATGAACGGTTTTTAAAAATAGCTCCCAAAGATAATATCTTTATTGTTACCAATGAAGCCTATCTCGACCTGGTGCACGAGCAGTTGCCGGAAATGAACCCGTCACGCATTCTCGCCGAGCCAATGCGAAGAAACACAGCGCCTTGTATCGCATACGTCAGTCATAAAATACTGACACTGGACCCCCAGGCCAATATCATCGTGGCGCCTTCCGACCACCTGATCCGCAATGAGCAAAAGTTCCTCGAGGTGATGTACCAGGGGCTGGACTATACCTCCACGCACGACGACCTGCTCACGCTGGGTATCAAACCCACCCGCCCCGACACCGGGTACGGGTATATCCAGTTCGACGACCATACCGTCATGCCCGGTATCCATAAGGTGAAAACCTTTACCGAAAAACCCGACAAAGAGCTGGCAAAGGCGTTTATCAGCAGCGGCGACTTTTTGTGGAATTCCGGCATCTTTATCTGGAATGTCCGCTGCATACTCAATGCCTTTGAAAGGCATTTACAGGACATCAACCACGCATTTGCCGAGGCGCAGAAATACTTCGGCAAACCCGAGGAGGCAGCGGCTGTCGAAAAGGCTTACAGCCTGTGTACCAATATTTCCATCGATTTCGGCATTATGGAAAAAGCGTCGAATGTGTATGTGATCCCGAGCGGCTTCGGCTGGAGCGATCTGGGCACGTGGACATCGCTGTGGTCCAACTACAACCACGACTACCACGGCCATGCAGTGAAAGGCAACAGGGTGCTGATGTACGACAGCAAAGACTGCATGGTGATTGCTCCCGACAACAAGTTAGTGGTATTGCAGGGCATGGATGATTATGTGGTGGTGGACAGCGGCGACGTCCTGCTGGTATGTAAAAAAGACCAGGAACAACAGTTAAAAGAAATTACTACGGACATTAAGCGTTACTTAGGCGACACCTATTTATAAAGATGTTACAGTTTCCAGGCACCATCCGCACCAAATTGCCCAATACCGGCCTTAGCATATTTTCCAGTATGACGGCGCTGGCCAACAAGCACCAGGCGATAAACCTCGCCCAGGGGTTTCCCGATTTTCCCCCCTCTCAAAAATTAATTGAACTGGTACACCACTATATGAGGCAGGGGATGAATCAGTATGCGCCCATGCCGGGAGTGATGCCATTGCGGGAGGCGATAGCAGAAAAAACCGGTGAAATCTATGGGTTGCATCCAGACCCCGAAACGGAAATCACCGTCGTCCCGGGCGCTACCTATGGCTTGTACGCCAGCTTCCAGGCGCTGCTGCACGAAGGCGATGAAGTGATTGTATTCGAGCCGGCATACGACAGCTATGTGCCGGGAATCACGATGGCAGGAGGTGTACCCGTTTACGTGCAATTGCAAGCTCCCGATTACAAAATCAACTGGGATTCGGTGAAAAAGCGCATCAACGCCCGCACACGTGCCATCGTGCTCAACTCGCCTCAAAATCCCAGCGGCACCGTATTGAAATCCGCCGACCTCCAGCAACTCGCCAAACTGGTGAAGGATACCGATATCGTCATCATCAGCGATGAGGTGTACGAACATATCATTTTCGACGGCCAGCGCCATGAGGGTGTTTTGCATTACCCCGAACTGGCAAGGCGCAGCATTGTCATTGCATCGTTTGGCAAGACGTTTCACAATACGGGTTGGAAAACCGGCTATATCATTGCACCGAGAGAATTGACAAAGGAATTGAGGGCCGTCCATCAGTTCATGTTGTTTTCGGTGCACACACCTTCCCAATACGCATTGGCGGATTTTCTGAAAGACAGAAATCAATACACGGCGCTTCCCGAATTTTACCAACAGAAACGAGACCTGTTTATTCGCTTATTACAAGGGTCACACTTTAAATGGAAACCCGCCGCCGGCACCTATTTTCAACTGTTGGATTACGGGGCTGTCAGCAATAAAAAAGACGCCGACTTTGCCGTGGAGCTCACCGAGAAATACAAGGTGGCCTCCATTCCGCTGAGCCCGTTTTATCACAACACTATACCGGGAACTTTACTGCGCTTCTGTTTTGCCAAGTCGCAGACCACCCTGGAACAAGCTGCTGCCATACTCCAAAAAATCTAATCTTCGCAAGCCGTATTTTTGGTTGGAAAGCAATGCATCCACAGATATACAAAACGCTGACAGACACTTATACCCAAAATGCGCATGGCGTGTGGATGTCAGACTACAAGCCTTCGGAATTTGAATCGCTGTACACCGCCGTGCGCAATGCGGAAGGGTGGAATTACGAGGGCGACCGCTTGCGGAGACTACCCGATACAGACAAATCTGACCCTTTACACCACTTCTGGAACAGCCGCCGGCGCTCCACCCGATACCTGTTGGCCTACCTGCGTGCAAACCCCTCTCAAAAGCGCATTCTGGATATGGGATGCGGCAACGGTTGGCAGACACACATGCTCGCTGCACAATTTCCCGATACACTTTTTTTAGGGGTAGATATTGTCATGGCCGAATTAAATAAGGCGGCTGCGACATTTCAACTGCCAAACCTGTACTGGATGTATGCCGATCCCACTGTTGCACTGTTTCTTCCCAATAGTTTCAATACCATTTTGATGAGCGCCTCGGCGCAATATATTTCGGGTTTTGAATCATGGGTGCGCCTTTTGCTAAGCTACCTGGACGACGGCGGTACAATTATAATAACAGATACACCCTTTTACTCCGAGGCGGGATATATAAAGGCAAAAGAGCGCACCGCCGCATATTACAGCCGCTTGCAGTTTCCCGAAATGCAGGCGTATTACCATCACCGCAGATATAGCGAATTAGATGCGTTTAATTGCGATTGCACTTACGTACCCCGGTTGTATAACCGGTTGCTCCTTCGCATTACCGGAAAGCCTGTTATGCCATTCCCGATACTGGTGATAAAAAAATAAAATGCTTTTAACCGATAAACTCTCCGTTAACCGATACCGGATGTCGCATCCGTTAATTCGCATTGCAGAAGTGCACGGCGTTTGATACATCTTCCGGGTTATCAGGTATCGGCAGTTTTGCGTATGGTTGGTATAATGTTCCAATCAAACACACTGCAAGTAACCATCCCGCTTCCCAATGCCACCAAAATATTATAAGCCTTCTTTAACTTTAGCGCTTAATTTTGGTAAATCAGTAATTATCCATGCAGGATCTCAAAATAACCATTATCCAGAGCGATATCGCCTGGGAGGATAAAGTGCGCAACACCGCCCTGTTCAGCAAGCTGATCGAAACATCGGGTTATACCGATATTGCCATATTGCCCGAGATGTTTTCCACCGGTTTCAGCATGCAAGCCTCAAAACTTGCTGAAGATATGCAAGGTGCGACAATGGAATGGATGCGGCAAACGGCTGCCGAAATGAATATCATTATCGCCGGCAGTTTCATCGTGACAGAAAATGGAAACAATTACAACCGCCTCGTATGGATGCGGCCCGATGGCTCTTATGATTATTACGATAAACGCCATTTGTTTTCTATGGCGGGAGAAAATGACAATTTTACCCAAGGAACCAAACGAATTATTGTGGAACACAAAGGCTGGAAAATCTGTCCGCTGATTTGTTACGATTTGCGGTTCCCCGTATGGTCACGCAATAATGCCGAATACGATTTGCTGATTTACATAGCCAGTTGGCCCGAGCGCCGGGTACAGGCATGGAGTAAATTACTCATAGCACGTGCAATAGAAAATCAATGTTATGTGGCCGGCGTTAACCGCATCGGCTCCGATGGCAACAATATCTACCACAGCGGCAATTCAGCCCTGATTGACCCTTTGGGTAACACCGTATGGGAGATGCAACACGACCGTGCCGTCTATACGGCGACGCTCTCTTCTGACTACCTGCACGAAGTACGGGAAAAACTGCCTTTCTTGATTGACAGGGACAGGTTTGAAATACAAACAACCTGACGTTACAGCAACCCTTTTGTGTATGCAATTTTTAATGCCTGGGCTTTCCCGCTTACGTGCAGTTTATCATATATGCTTATGGCATGTTTTTTTACTGTGTTGGGGCTGATAAAAAGCTTCTGTGCAATTTCTTTGTATTCCAGACCTTCGCTGAGCAATTGTAATATTTCTTTTTCACGTTCGCTTAACTGGTAAATGTTGTTTGCGATACCCGGAGCAGATTTTGGGGTATCGGCCTGCTTCACCATTTGTAATATTTTAAATGCAATACTTGGGGAAATCGGGCCAGCGCCAGTTTCATGTAGATGCCCTAACATATTGGCAATTGATTCTGCACTTTCTTCTTTTAACAAATAGCCGCATGCACCTGCTTGTATTGCATTAAAAATATTTTCATCATTATCAAAAATCGTGAGTACTACAAAACGAATACGGGGATACAATGTGGAAGCGGTTGCAATTGCCTGAATACCGTTCATAACAGGCATTTCCAAATCTATCAGCACCACATCGGGTAAAAGCGATTCAGGCATTTTGTTCAACTGCGAAATAAAATCAGCTCCATCGGTTGCTTCAAGCACAATATGAAAAGATGAATCAATACTCAGTTTCTCCCTGAGTATTTTCCTATTCCCGGATTTGTCGTCTGCTATTGCTATGCGCATTTTTTTAGTTTTGGTTAAAGGTGTGTAATACGATTAGATTTAAAAATACTCCATTTGGATAATTTAAAATAGAATGGTTAATTGAATGCTTGTTCCTTTCCCAGACTCTGTGATTACTTGCAGTGACATATTATTTGCTTTCGCACGCTCCTGCATATTATGCAAGCCATAACTTTCTTTTTGAATAGCAGCATCGGTAGTGTCAAATCCTTTTCCGTCATCTGTAACTTTCAGAGTCCAATATTGTAATGTATGGATAGAGTGTATCCGGATGATATTTGCCTGACCATGTTTAATTGCATTTTGTATTGCTTCTTGTATTACCATTATTATATGTAAGGCTTTTATTGATTTTAACATGAGCTCCGGCGCATTTCCTTCGGCAGCAAACTGTATATGCGTGTAATACTTCCCCATTTTTTTAATGTACCCGATCAGGCGAATCCATAATTCTGCTGCCGACAGGTCTGTTGTTTTCATTGCCCATAATGTTTCACGCAGATTATTCAGCATTTGGGTTGCGGAATCATATAAATTTTCAACCAAGTCTTGATCTGTATTATTACTTTTTTGCAATAGTCCTGTATTATAAAGTATTGCATTTGCATGTGTGCCAATATTATCGTGTAAATCAGCGGCTATGCGTTTCCGCTCCTTTTCTTCAGCATCTTTCACAGCCAGGGCAGCGGCTATCTTTTCCTCTTCCATAGCTTGTTGCATTTTTAAGGATTGCCTTCGGCGGTATTCCCGGAAAGCAATGAAGAAAATAATTCCTGAAAGTATTAACCCGGCAGTAATACCATAGATCTGTAAGTTTTTCTTTGCCAGATTTACCTGCTGTTCCAGAATTGTGTTTTCCTTTTGTTGTACCTCATAGCGTGTTTGAATTTCGGCAAGTGCCATGCTATTATTAGCAACATAAAATGAATCTTTGGCGACAATAATATTTTCTAAGGTTTGCAAGTAAGCTTCGGTTTCGCCTGATTGCTTATAGAAGTCCGCAAGCGCCTCGTAATATTGCAACTTCATGCGCATCATATCGGATATACCGACAGCAGAAGTATCATTACCGGATTGCTGAGCTACAGATTGCAGCTTCTCAAGGCAAAACTGAATTGCTTTTTGCAGGTTGCCGGTTTTTGCATAGAAATTGGCAAGTTGCAAATGATCTTCCACAAAATTTGTTTCACCATTTAATTTTCTGCGTATATCCTGCATTTCAACTAATGCTGATTCGGCAGATCCAAAGTCATGAGTAGCTGTTAAAATAGCACTTTGTATGCGCAGGGCAGTGGCCAGTGAGTTTAGGTTTTGCGCTGATCTGCATTCCGGCAATGCAACAGATATGTAATAATTTGCAGAATCGTAGTTGCCGAGAATATACTGCGCATAGGCGAGATTAGTAAATATATTTGCCTTGTTTAAAGTAGCATCTCTGCCGGTATGTAAAAATTGTTTTGCCTGATGGATCCATTGCAAGGCTGCCGATGCGTCTCCCATGGTAAGCTGCACGGAGCCTATTGTATTCATTGTTGATGCAATAAAGAAATCATGGTTAGCTTGTTTGGCATTATTCAGCAGCAGATACAGATTTTTAAGTGCTTCGGGAAAGCGGGAAACCGCTCCGAAACACAATGCTTTTTGCCGCAATAATTTGAAAAAAAGATTTTGCATGCGAATATCATTTGTATCAATATCATGAAGCGCCAGTTCAGTGAAGTGCAAGGAGCTGTCCACCCATCCCCAAACAAAATATGCATTTGCAAAAGCAAGTTGTGCATGCTTTTTGTACATTGCGTTTTTTTGATTTTGAGCAAGCTGCATGGCTTCCATTGCATATGTATAAATGGTGTCCCTGTTTATGCTCTGATATTCATCGCAAAATGCGATAATTGCCTGCAACTTTTCTTCCGCATCTCCTGCAGCAAAAATTTTCAATTTCAGACTATCTGCAATTGCAGTTTGTGCATATGTATTGTAAGAAAATACAATGCAGATAATACTTATAGCAGCAATCATATGTTTGCTAAATGCTACCTGTGTAATCATCGGTTTGTAATGCGAAATTTTTCAATAAAAATAATCCGGATTTTGCAAATCCTGTAAATACGCGGCAAAAATTATCCATTTGGATTATTTACCGGCGGTGAAAAATGATTTCATTTTGCAGTAAAACCATTTATTCACTTTAAAAATATGTTATGAAAAACTCTAATTATTTTATTGCTACTCTGCTTACGCTCGTAATTTGGATAGCACCGGTTTCGGCTCAATATGAAACTGAACCTAATAATGATATAGATACTGCGGATTCCCTGGCATTGGGCGAAAGTATAGAGGGAGCAGCTACTGATGATTTCAGCACCTCGGATTTTTTCCGTGTTTGGGTGCCTGAACATGGTACATTTGTGCTTGATTTCGATATCACAAATGGTCAGTTATGTTCGGTTGGTCTAATATATGCCAATGGTCTGAGTTACACCGGAGGTCTCCATTCCGGAACAGGAACCTTTGAGGTGTCGAATCTCGCTCCGGGGGAATATTATATATATTTTTCCACGTATTGGGCAGGTGCAAGTTCAACGTATATAGTTACCTACACTTCATTTACATCCACTGGCGTTCCAATGGATGCAGAACCAAATAACACATCAGGTGAAGCAATTGTTTTGCCAATAAATGGAGAAAAAACCGGGCATACAGGATATTACGACTTAGGTGTAAGGGATTCTGAAGACTGGTATGCTATTATTCTTGAAGAAGATGGCGATATAACATTGCGCCTCACAGAGGTAACTTCATGGGTGGATGTAACTTTATATGATAATGATGGCGTTACTTCTTTAATAAATGGACACATCGAATCTGTTTACAACGATAGTACCGTTGTCAGAGGCCTTGCGCCCGGAACATATTATCTGAAAATCAGACCACACTATCCGAATGGCTACAGTACCTACAAAATTGAAAACAGCTTTAGTGTCCCGATGCAGGCAAATGACCCGGAACCTAACAATACTGCAATTATGGCCACACCACTCACATTAGACAGTACGGTAACCGGGCATAACGGCTATTATTACAACCTGGCCAGAGATTACGAAGACTGGTATTCCATTGCGATACCACAGGGAGGTTATCTATCCTTAACCCTTACACCGCATGCCGGAAATGTGATGTTTATGGATTTATATAGCAACGATGGTGTTACGTTAATCAAACAGACATATTCAGCAACAACATTTGATTTAAAACAAAACGGACTCGAAGCGGGGAATTATCTGTTAAGACTCACAACGTCAAACTATTATCCGAATACAGGATATAATCCCTATACACTCACAAATACATATGCAACTTACACATTTGCTGATGATGATCTGGATAACAACTATGCTGCTGATGCCGTAACGCTGATTGCAAATGATACCACCTATGGACATGTAGGGTTTGTAGGTAACAGCGGAACTGATTATGTGGACTGGTGGAAGATCAATTACACAGGCGATGGCAGTATGCACCTGCATATATACTCAGAACCAAGTCTGGAATCAGGATACTCCACCTGGTTCAGGGTTAAGATATATAATGATACTGCAGCAACTGCTATTCACGAAACTGTATACAACGGAACTGCTGATATTAACCTGGCTTACCTGGCTCAGGGAATATATTATGTGTGCATTGAGCCGAATGCTAATTATCCATTTATTGGATACTATCATTCGTATAGTATAACAAGTACATATACAGAGATAAACATTGCTGAAGCAGATGAGTTTATATCGGTACCCCACAAAGGATGCGGCAACAACTCAATACACATTCAGGTAAGCGGAAGCAACGCACCATACACTGCTCAGTTATACCGGTTTGGTAATATGTATGGAGATGCAATTACTATACCCGATACCAATTTGTTTGTTATTGAAAACCTGCAACCCGGTAATTATTATGCTGAAATAAAAGGTGATGGCGCTTCAGATGATGCCATTTCCACCACTGCAACAGTCAACCTGGTACCCAGACCGAAAAATGTGGACATTATCCATATTACTGCTGATGCGGCAACACTCGATTGGAAAGCATTGCCATTATGCCTTGATGTGTATAAAATTCAATGGAAACAAACAGGTGCAACCGAATGGCATACAGATATAGTACCTGTCGGGGTATCAGAATATACATTTGATGAGTTGCTGCCAAACACAGATTATCAATGCAGAATATGGTCGGCTGTGTTTTCAGATGATTTAAGTACTGTAGCTGAAAGCAATAAAGTGAAACGCAGCTTTACAACAGGTGCCGAGCGGTTACATGCACACCCGGATCAACAGGTAATATCCGCCTATCCAAATCCTGCCACGAAAAAAATCTATATACAAACACAATTTGCACCTGAACAGGTGATGGAGGTGGCGGTAAGCGATATGACAGGAAGAGTTATTTACTATATGGCGATGAATGCAGAAGCATTGCGCATCACCGGGATTGATGTAACCTCATTGCCTTCCGGTCTTTATATGGTAAACATTTTCGATACGACACAGATGGTATTCAATGAAAAAATTTCAGTGATTCGATAATTAAAGTGAATAATCAATCACAACACAGCCACCTTCTGCAAGGTGGCTGTGTTTTTTATTCTGTTTTAATTTACCGTTCAACAATCCGGCGGGTGTGTGCCTCGTGTTTTTTTCAGCAAGACAATACGGTGTAAAAATTCTGTTGAACGGAAAGCGGCCGGAAGGCTGCAAAGCCGAAGACCATGCATTGACCGATGCGGAAAATAAAATGAAATCAGGCGGCACATACATGTAGCCCAAAGCAGAAATACCGGCCTGCAACTGCAAAACCGGTATTTCCGACTATTTCATTTCCCGCTAATTTTCAGATATCACCACATCGGTAAAGCTACCGGTGATTTCGACGAGATTCGGCGGAGAATCATCATCCTGGCAGGTGGCCGAGAATGTGCCGTCCATCAGATACTGTGTAATGCCATTGCCCGATTGATAGAAATCGTAGGCCGTAATATTCAATTCACCTGCAATTGAATAATAGCTGTCCAAATTATCGAAAGATAGATTTGTGTAGAGCAATATATTCTCGGTACTGTTTAAAGTAAACTCCTTTACCTCGGGGTTTGTCTGTTCGCCGATGGAAATGGAGGTGATAGGATCTGCATCTGCGCCATCGAGGCCGGTAATGGAAAAGTTTGCCGGTGTAATACCGCCTGTCACGGATGGGCTGGAGAAATTTTCAATGAGCACATCATTACTTGTGGCTTTCCATGAAATCGCGGTTTCGGGTTGAACCGGTTCTTCCTCTTTGGGATTGGGATCATCGCCTGTATTGCATCCGGAAAATATACCGGCCAACAGTGTGAGCAGTGTTAAAAAATACATAGTCGGTTTCATTGTTTTGCGTTTTAAAATGTTTTTAAATAGCGCCTGGTTGCAACCGATTGGCGATACAAAGCTATAGGCAGTTCCAGGCTGCCGGCAAGGAAAATTTTCAAATTTGTGATATATTTAATTCCGATTTCTGATGCGGGACGGCAGGTAATTGCACTCCGGGTCAGAACCATTTGAAAGCCCGGTTATGAAAGTATTCCAGCTTATATCCTCCCTGTATCCCGCTGAAAAAAAAGAATTGTCAGTTGTGATACAATCCACCGGGAGAAAAAGCCTCGAAAATATTTTTAAACTGTTGGTAAAATCATCGGCTAAAAGGAAAATTCCCGATAAACAAACATTGTACTTTTGCGCATTTGATAAATCCTACAATGCCAAATCGGATTATGTTTTGCGCAATGAACTGCGCCTGCTATCAGATATCATCTGTGCATTTATTGCCGAGAAAGAGGCGTTGCTGACTGTCAGGGAAAACCCGTCGGTACAGCATAAATACCTGCTCAGGAACTGGAACACCAGGAACCTCACCGGGCTGTTTCACAAACACGCAGAGCCCTGGATTGCGGAAGCAATGGAAGAAAACTACCTGGATGAAGCATTTGATATGTACCTGCTCGCTCTGGACAGGGTGATGTACGATTTTGAAGACTCTCCTGAAAAATTGCAAAAATTGCTCCGGCTTGTCAACGGTTGTACGCAATGTGTCGAAAAGCTGTTTACCTATAAATGGTGGTCAACAGAATCGCATTATCAGGCAATTCATAATTACAAAAATGTTGCCGCCGGTAAAAGCGTACCCGTCCCGCCGAGAAAACCCGATGCCCATGCATGGCAATCATTTCCGAATGACGATTTAGCCCTCGCTATGCAGTACGAAAACAGTATATACGCTGCAAAGAGAGAGGCGTACCTTTCGATATTACAAAAAGCCTATGCGCATTGCAAGAAAATTATGGACAATTCGGGGCGTGGAATTTATCAGACCTGTAAGATTAATCCGGTTAAATTTTATTCCGTGCTCAACGAGAGGATTATGATTATAATGTGTGCAGAAGGAAATGCCGAAAATGCCGGCGAATATGTTAATGAACTGGAAAGATTAGTACGGGAAAAAAAAGTAAAACTGAATCACACCCTGAACTATAATATTTCTTACTACTATTTTTTTTGCGGGGAATATTCCAAAGTGATTGAAAATGCCGACGGCCTGCTCAAGGAACTGCATGCACATAAAAGACTGTATTACCAGGCGCTGTGTATGAAGGCTTATTGCTATCTGTATTTAAACCAATTTACACAGGTACGCTCATGTATCCCGGCGGAAGTGCAACAGGTAAATCTCGATGAATACGTGCAATTTCGAATGGCCGAAATGATTCTCTGGTATGCAGATGATGCACCGGATGCCGCTTTACGTGAGTGCGACAATATCCGCCGGATGCTGAAACGCAAACCCGAATCCGAGAAAAACCGATGTGTTATCGATTTTACCGGGCTGAATGGACTTTATAAAATGTTCTTTGAAGCCGCCGTCTCCCCCGCGGGATCCAGGCGGAATCTGCTTCAAAAGTCTAAATGCGCCATTGAAAAATTCAGAAATTCCTGCCCGGTAGTGTTCCGTCAAACCCCCGCCCTCCACTGGCTCTACCGGGAAATATCCGGCATATAAACCGTAAACGCACCCGGAATATTGGGTGGACAAACAAGAGGCAACCCGCTGAGCTGCACCGGCGGTTCAAATAGATGATAAAATGTAAATTATTCAAAATCAATGGATATGTGTTGAATACACCACCCTTGCGCCAATTTTTTTAAAAATAAATTTGGAGATTATTTCAATATGATATTATTTTGATATCAAAACGAAAAATATGATAACTGACAAAATCATCAAACCAAGCTCAGGATACCTGATGCTGTTTGTATTTTTTATTGCGCTGGCGGCTATCACTTACGGCACAGTTAAAATACACCCTTCATTCGTACTGCTTTATATACTGACCTTATTCATGCTGATTGGATTCTTCATTATTAATCCGAATGACAGCAAGGTAATCACCTTGTTCGGTAAATACGTAGGCACCGTAAAGGATAACGGATTTTACTGGGCAAATCCATTTTGGGCGAAGCATAAAATCACCTTGCGTGCGAGAAACATCGAAGGTGAAAAAATTAAAGTAAACGATAAGGAGGGCAACCCGATTATTATCGGGGCGGTTATTGTCTGGCAGGTAAAGGATGCCTCGAAGGCGAAATTCGAAGTGGAAAACTACGAGCACTATGTCAAACTGCAAAGCGACTCGGCGCTGCGTCATCTGGCCGGCAGTTATGCATACGATCATTTCGATGATGCACAACAGGAAGTAACATTGCGCAGCGGCGGAGAACGCATCAACGACGAATTGGTAACCGAACTCACGGAGCGTTTGCAATTGGCCGGCGTACAAATTATAGAAGCCCGGATTACGCACCTGGCGTATGCGGAGGAGATTGCGGGAGCCATGTTGCAGCGGCAGCAGGCAACAGCCGTTGTGGCTGCGAGGTCTAAAATAGTGGAGGGCGCCGTAGGTATGGTGGAAATGGCGTTGCAAATGCTGAGCGCTCAGAATATCGTTGAATTGGATGAGGAGCGGAAGGCTGCAATGGTAAGTAACCTGCTGGTAGTGTTGTGTTCCGACAAGGGAGCAAGCCCGGTAGTAAATGCGGGTACTTTATACAATTAATGAGATATTATGGAGTATAGGGAAGCGCAACAAATAAACAATCCGCTGGTCATTGCGATATTTATCTTTTCCGTACTAATAGCATTGTTTGCAGTTTATATTATGTTAAATGATCTGCAACAACAGGGCGAAAATGTATTGCAATACGCCTGGGTAATGGTCGTTATTCTGATTGTTTTGGTTTCAGTGTTTTTTTTTGTTTTCAAAACAACACTTGAAACCGACGTGAGCGAGGCCGGATTCGGTTATCGCTATTTCCCTATACTTCCCAAAAGAAGGGTGCTTGCATTTAGTGCCATTAAAAGCTGGCGCATCAGCCAGGCCAAATTGTTTGAACTTGGAGGTTTCGGATATAAAAGAACCCTGTCGGGGTAAAAATCAGGCTATATCATGCACCTGAACGGGCAGGTCGAATTTGTTTGTATGGATGGCAAGACAATAATCTTCAGTATAAGAAACAAGGAGATGATGCGAGATGCCTTAAGAAAGTACATGGCAGATAAGGAGGTAATATAATGGCAAAAGAATCCAAAAAAGCAATAATTCTTCGTATAAACCCGGATACAATCAAGGCTATTGAAAAGTGGGCTGCCGATGATTTTCGCAGTGTAAACGGGCAGATAGAATTTCTTTTAAATGATGCGCTGAAAAAAGCGGGAAGATTAAAGAGCGAAGCAAAAAATAAATGACAACAGAGCCAACGCAAAAATTATTATCAAGCACGGCAGTAGTGCGTTTTTCTGATTGCGATCCGTTTAACCATCTGAACAACAGCAAATACATTGATTATTTTCTGAATGCAAGAGAAGACCAGCTCATTGCGTATTTTGATTTTAATTTATTTGAATACACAAAACTAACAGGCTGCGGATGGATAGTTAGCCGGCATGAAATAGCATACCTTAAACCGGCTCTCACCATGGAGAAGGTGATACTGGAATCGGTTCTTATACATTGGGGTGAAAAAGAAATACATGTTGAATTCAGAATGTGGGATGAGAAAAAAACGCACATAAAATCTCTTATGTGGACGAAATTTTTCCATTATAATTTCACCACCCGGAAAAGTGAAGCACACTCAAAAGAAATAACAGAGCGGTTTAAACAGGTGGAAATGCCGGTGGATGAGATGGGTTCTTTTGAAAAAAGGGTGGATACACTCAGAATGAGCAATAAGAAAAACTAACCCTGACTTTCTGATTGACGGCGAAATGAAAAAACCATTCTGTCTTCCACAGAATGGTTTTTTTATGAAGCAATGTATTATCTGCTCTCTACTGAACAATAAACTTCTCGCTGCTCATCATTGTATCTTGAGTAAAAAACTGAATGGTGTATAATCCCTTTGCCAGAGATTTTACATCTATTGTTGCCGCTTGCTGCATTTTTCCTTCACCCACCAGCATGCCGGCAGCATTCAGTATTTTATATTGTATTTCCGATTCAGTATCAGCCGAAAGCTCAATATACTCTGATGCGGGGTTTGGGTACAGTTCTACTGCGGCGGTATGCAACATAGCTTCATTCTGTTCTTTATAAAACAGACCATCTACATGTGTTTTTATTTTTATATCAAGGGGACTCGAGAAATAGATGGGGCCTGTACACGGTTCATCAACATACTTATATATGATTGAAAATACATCCGCACCGGCATGATACTGCATTTTAGGATTAGAAACTTCGTCGGATAAATAATGATCATAATCGTAAAACGCACCATCGTATTTAAAAGGAATAATATCTCTAAAGGAATACTCTGAAAGGTTTTTAGAAAATGCATTTACAAATAAGTAATCCTCCCCTGCATAAAAATCACCCAGGCGGTTGATTGTACTGAGGTAAACATGATTATTTGTTACCAAAAATTGAATGGCTGCAAGGGGATGTAATGTTACATCTTCTGAAAACAAGATATCAAAAACGCCGTCTAGTGTTTTGGAGCTATACAAAGCGCCGTCGTTTCTCCGTAATGCCAGCACTTGCATCTCGTCATCCTCATATACATGAGGAACGTTATACTTTTTGCCGGCAATATACAGGTAATTATCTCCCCAGTCATCCAGTTTCATGGCTTGTACATCTATAGTTCCTGGAACAGAAGGTAGCGAATAAGTACTCCAGGACAAACCATCTGCCAATTTTATACGATTCACCATTGTCAGTGGATTATCTACTCCGGTAATACTGCCCGTACCCAATACATACACATCATCGTTTCTGCCTATGTCCACCTGGTTTATATGGTCAACCAATGCGTCCTCTTCCGGGAAAATATGTTCTTCATACAAATTTAAGTTATCAGAATGGGTATATTCGCCAAACTTTATGATGATAGGATCATAGCGCAATATATCATCTCCCCCTACTGTTAAAGTATGATTCATTACGGCAACTGCATACAGCCTTCCACCCACACTTTTCAGATGTACTTTTTGAACTTCATCTATTGTGAGAGTTTCTCCGTCCACTGTTAGATCCGTTGTAGTATAAAAGTCAAACCAATAGCCGTCATGGTCGAACCTGTACACAACATATTTTCTTCCATCGCCTTCATGATCTGGCATATAACCGGAAACATATATTTGGTGCCCGCCAGCATAACCTTCCACCAATACAAGATCATAAGCAGTATCATCCCCAGCATAACCATCATCTGTGCTACTATTAAGTAGCCTGGACCATTCGAGAGTATAATAACCCCAAGCGGTTTTTCTGAATTTTGCAAGGCAAATTTCATGGTCATATAAATATACATCAATTGTCATCAGCACATAAATCACATCCCCGGTTTTATTCACTGCAATTGCGTTTAGATTCCTGTAATAATCAACAGGATAGTCAAGCAGCACATCAAATGCTGTTAATAATTCACCGGTGGGGGAGAATTTTTTGATAGCAAATATTCCATCAAGCAACAAGTCACATGTTTCTAATGGTAATATAGATCTGGCTCCACAGGCTACATATATGTTTCCATCCCTGTCTGAGGCAGATGTAAATTGTATTTCGTCTATAGAATTATTTTCATGTGCATTTTGATACACTGTTTCAGACCATATTGAATACTGCGCACTGCATATTTGTGCATGAAAGAATGCCATGGATATTATTATCACAGCATAGGTGTTTTTTAAATTTTTCATAAGTTGAATTTTTTTAATACACAATAAATTATTTATTACAAAAATCAATTTCAGACACATGTGGGTCAATCACATAATCATGTGATTGCTATAAAAAAACTCACCATTCATGTGTGCGAATGGTGAGCAGTTAATAAATTTTACATTGAATTAAAATGCAAATGTGCCTGCAACAGTATGCGGGTTGTTTGATAAATCGTAAAGCGTAAATGTAAACGAACCTTCGAAGTGTGATGGGCCAGTTTTTGCGGGATCGTACACAGTATAAGTTATTGAGCCTCCACCGGTGTCAATTCCCAGGCCTTCTCCCCAAAACATTGCATACGGCTGGCCGCCATTGTTCAATGTAATAATATATAACTCCGCCTCAGCTAAATCAGAAGTAATAGTATAAGTGCCGGCAGCTCCGGCAAAGTAATCGTTTATGATAATACTGTTACTCCCCAAACCTCCGTCGATTGAAATTCCTAGTAATGCTCCTCCACTATATGCAGCTGCAGCGGAGCAGTCTTCGCCGAGGTTTTCATATCGCTGCGTAGCTCCCCCGTCTATTGTGTATTCAATAAAACCTGTAGTGTCGGTTTCTTCCGGTTCTTCCATTTCGTTTCCTGCACATGCCGTAAATAAGAAGATTGTAATGAGCATACAGTTAACTATAATATAATTTTTCATAAAAATTGTATAGAGCTGTTTTATCTTTTTCATATTATTTTTTTTAAACAAAATTGCACAAAAAGAAAGCACACTTCAATCACATAAATATGTGAGGGAAAAAAATAATCAGTATGCCTGAAACAAAAAAGGAAGCTGCTTAGGGTAAGCAGCTTCCGGTGTATGAAAAAACTGAATTGATAAACGTATTACTGAATCTGTATTGTTTTGATACTTCTGCTTCCTGTTTCACTGGTTACAGCAAGCTGGTAAATACCGGCCGGTAAAGCTGATACATCCACCGGTTGTGTATTGTGGGTGAAAGCGGTTTCCAGCACTTTATTGCCTTTTACGTCATACAGGGTTATTATTCCGGTTCCGGGTTCTGCCATTGTGCACTGTATGAAATCATTTGCCGGGTTCGGAAACACTTGCAGCAAATTATTTTCTGCGGCTGATGAAACTGAGGTTACTTCTGCTTCAGTGATAGTTATATCAGCATCCATAACAATACCCGGATTGGGCGAAAGAGTACAAATATCAACTTCGTCATACATAGTAATGCGGGTGCGAAGTGTGTGTTCTCCGGGTTCAAGGGTTTCAGGAATAGTTATTTCTTCGGATACGCTGAGTGCAGTGCTGCTGAAGGATGTAAGCTCTTCATAGCCGGCATCAAAAGTTCCGTTATCATTATTATCAATATATACCAGGTATTCTAAATTTGCTCCGGCCATGTCAGCATCCAGCTCAAACTCTAAGTCAACGGTTTCTCCCTGCTCAGCAGTAAACTCAACAGATTGGGATGGTACGGTTTGGTCTATGTAAGTAACCCCTGAATTTTTCATATTCACAGTAGCTTCGGTGCCGTTTAGGCTGTATGAGTTAATAGCAATACCGGCTGTATAGTAATTCGGGAAACTCATTTCGTTGCCATCACAATATTTTTTTTCAATAATGGAAACATAAAAATCAACCGCTTCTCCATATTCTAATTCAACACAGGGATCCATGGAAGTAAAATCTATACCATCGCTTGTGCGAACCCTTGCCCTGTGCACTCCGGCTTTACTGATTACATTATCAATGATAAAATAAGTTGAGGCGATTCCGCCAAACACGTCTTCAGTATTTATTCCCAATTCTTCAAACGCATCATCAAAATCACCATCATCGTTCCAATCAACCCAAGCGCCGATAATAATAGTGTATCCATCTAAAGTGCTTGAGGCATTCACATTTAATATTGTAGGATAATTGTAGCCCACAGTTGTGCCCCCCCAATCCAAAATTGAGGAACTAACTATTTTATTTGTAAATGAAACTCCGACAGAATAGGTGTGATTATATTCAGAGAATAGTGTTCCCCAGTCCAAAGATTGAAATCCGATGTAGGAAATATTATCTACAAAATCGGGCCCATAAGTATATTCGGGTGTGCAGTAGGTTTGCGCTTTCGCTGTTCCGGTAAATGCAACCATGAATAGGATTGTAATAAAATTTTTCATAATGTTTTTTTAAGGTGAATGAATTTTTTTTAGAGCAAAGTTGTGTTAAGGGAGCAAGCACTTCAATCACATAAATATGTGAGGGGGTTAAGGTACATTTCGGCAGGTATGTGTTATAAATCACATGAATACATCACTCATTCTTTACAAATATCCACTTGCTGACAGTTGTTGAAGAATGCTCCTCTGTATGATAGTATGATGCTGAAAAATATTAGCAGCAAAAAAGTTTGAGAAACTCTTGCTACATGTAGTATGAGATGTGGAGAGTCTGACTAAACTTTTAGATGTAAGAGATTCTATTCATTTTACCAATGGAAGAACATGTGCGCTTTCAAGGGGATAACACATAACTTGTCAAACTTTTGGCAAATGCTCCAATATTATAAAATTACAATCATGCAGGAGTCCGGCTGCGATTGTACCCTGATGGAGTACCTGGAAACACCATCGCTGTTCAGCAGTGGTATTTCTACACCGGTGGAATCTCCCGGGGAGGCTTTAAAAAATCCATCATCGTCCCATTCGCTTGTATCATAGTTTTGATTTTGAGGCAGGGTTTCGGTATTGAGTGCATGTACAAAATGCAGACTATAACCGGTAGTATAACTCCACCAAACGCCTATGCCTTCATCCGGCAAGCCATTATCAAAACCCAGTGTGCTGCTCGCCAAATGCCTGTTTTCTATAACAAAAAATTCATCAGGCGCATCTTCTGTCCACAGCACAAGTGCAGCTTCATTGTTTTCTGATGCGGGGAATGCGAGTGTGTCTAACTGCCCTGAAATTCTATGTGATGGAATTTCAAGAATTTTTGGTTTAAGCCATCCTATTTTCATTTTATCAAAAGCAGAAAGATGCAAGACCACACAACCACCTGCCATGGGATCATAAGGACCGGTTTCTCCGTTTCCGCAATATCCTGTTACTCCATACCTGTCTGGTATAGAAAAGAAACCATGTGTAAGTTCGTGTGTTGCACTTGGATTATACAAAATTGGATCAACATCAAAATTCGGGTCATCCAGTCTTTTTATATCTATTAAAACAAATGCATTGGAAACAGTGTATGTGCCATCCGTGGTTTCAATATCAATAGCATAATATCTTGTAGCTCCTGAACCACCGAAAGGATAAATGAGCACAATCATTACTTCGTCTTGTGTAATTATTTTATTACCGTCGGTATCTAAAGAAGGCCAGTCAATACTTGCATGATTCATTACATACTGGTAAGTGGGTTCGTTTACTCCTGAAGCCCACCACTCCGTTAAACTGTAAGGAACAGAAACCACATCAGAAATACCGCCATTTGTCATCTTGAATTTTCCATAAGAATTTTCATAGAAGTAATCTGAAAAACTTCCTGTGCCTTCACCAAAATAACTTTCTTCAATCACCGCAGGGGTAGCTGCTGTGTTCCATGGATAATCTGTAAGCTCAAACGGAAGCACTACTATTTTGCCTTCATGATTATAGAGTGGATGTGTTTCGTCAATGATAAAAGTGCCTGCATTGGGGGCATAAATCATATCTCTTATTTCGTCGGGTATATTAGAGTCGTTTATATCTAAAATAGACGGAATGCCGGTGGAAAGAGAATCATCATCGGTAGTTTCCGTTTCTTCTTCAGGAACGGGCAACTGTTCTTTTTTACAGGCGCTTAACCCAATGAAAAAACAAATAATCAGCATATAAAAACTGTTTTCAAAATATACAATACACATATTTTTTTTCATAGTAATTGAGATTGTGATTAACGAAATTACAAATCAGAAAATTCACCTTCTGTAATGTCAACAAAATCGCCGTCGTTGCTGTATAGCCTTCCTTCAAAAGTGCCGGCTATACCCTTTATCACATCGTTTACTTCTACATCCGTAATTTCCACGGTCATATTTGATGCGCCGTAACTCAGTGAAAACTGTTTTCCTGAAGCATCGGTAAAAGCGCAATCATCGTCGGCGGCATTTAAAGTGTATGTGCCGGCATCGGGAGCCCCATCAATATAAATATAAAAATCTTCGCCATTTGCAAAACTGCCACTGATGGCGGCGTTGCCGCTTCCGCTAATATAACCGCCGCCGGAGGTTGCATCTTCATAATACACACCGTTAACTTTCATGCTTGTGAAATCTTCCTGCCCATTATTTTTTTGGGGTTCAGGGGCATCTTCTTTATTGCATGCGCTGAGCAGCATACCCGCAACAAGAAGGAATAGAATTGTTTGTTTGCTTTTCATTACTTTTTTATTTGCAAAAATACAGAAAGAGAAAGGTGGTGGTATCCCATAATAATGGGATGCGGGCTACCTGAGCGGCACTTCCAGGAGTATCTCTGTTCCTGTGCCGGGGCTGGATTGTATTGTAATTTTACCTCCAATGTTTTGCGCACGGGATTTGTAATTTTTTAATCCGTTACCGCTGTTAACGGCGTACACATCAAAACCTTTGCCGTTATCTTTTACTGTTAGCTGCAGAACATTTGATGTTTGAGTGATGTGAATTTCAGCTGATGTTGCCCCTGAATACTTGGCAAGGTTATTCACAGCTTCCTTAAAAATTAAATAAAAATCCCGCCGGATGTCCATTGATAATTTAGTTTGTAATATTTCTTCGTCAACTGAAAAGGTATACTGAATACCTTTTGCCTCAAGTGTATCTGTAAGATATTCCTGCATGCGAATGCGAATGTCTGCCAGTGAATCGTTTTTCGGATTAATTGCCCAAACAATGTCACTCATGTTTTCCATTGTATAACCAGCGGTGGCATTTATTTTTTTCAGCAACTCTTTAGTTTTTTCATCATCGTCCGCCAATTTTTGCCTGGCTAATGTTGACAGCATATTGATGGAACTGAGGCTGCTGCCTACATCATCGTGAAGGTCTCGTGAAATTTTATTGCGCAGCTTTTCTATGCGCAATATTTGTGCAAGGCGTATGCGGTAGGTAAGGTATAACAATGCCGCTGCGAATGCAATACAAGCTATGTAAAACCAGGCGGTGTTATACCAGGGCGGTATAACAGTAAGCTGTAATGTATCCCCCGTTTCGTTCCAGATGCCATTGTCGTTACATGCTTTTACTTTAAACACATACTTGCCGGGGCTTAAATTATTATAGTTTACGGCATTTTCTGAAGAATAAATCCAGTCTTTATCCAGCCCTTCAAGCATATAGGCAAACACATTGTTTTCAGGGTTTGTAAAATTTAAGGCAACAAATTCGAAAGTGATTTTATTCTGATGATGCTTTAAAGAGACGGATGATGTAAACAATGCTGTTTTGTTTTCTTTAAGATACAGTTTATCCAGCACTTTTATTGTAGTGATATAAACCTGTGGAATAATCTTATTTGGGTTGATAATACTTGTATCTACCCATTGAAAGCCCCTCATGTCTGATAGGAATATGATCCCATGTGAGCCTTTCTCTATTGCTGACATTTGAGGTGAAAGAAGCCCGTCGTCATGCAAGTAACTGCACACCACCTTGTTTGTTTGACTGTCAAAAATCGTTAAGCTATTATTGCCGAGTAGCCATAAATACTTTCCGGTTTGTTCTATTGAAAAAATTGCAGACGATGCAAGATTATCTGCCAAAGAAACATTCCTGTATTCTTGGACAGTTTCTTTTTCTTCATGCTTAAAATAAAACATACCTAATTCATATCCCGACCACACGGTTTTTGATGCATCAACATATATTGTAAATATATCCCGATTTAATGGAAAATCCGGAGCCGATTTACTGTTTTTATAATAATGTGTTTGATGCAGGGTTTGGGTATTTATTTTAGAAATTGCCGTTTGCCTATCGCCGTAAAAACCTCTTGCCACCCAGAGGCTGCCATCGGGGGACAGGGCTATGTCGTTAATATTTTCTGAAATTATTTTCCCGTTTTCTGTCAATGTATTCCCTGCAAAAATTCTTTTAAAACAATTACAACTGTCTATGAATATATTTAACCCTTCGTAGTGCGTTGCAACCCAAAGGCGTTGTGCAGCATCCAGTTGTAAATCAGAAATAAAGTTGCCCGAAATGGATGTCTCATCTTCAGGATCATTTTTAAATTGTAAGAATTTTCTTTCTTTTTCCTGGTATTTAAGCAGCCCGTGGTTAGTGGCAATCCAGATTTCATTATTGTTTCGCCGCAATATTTTTGGTGTATAAAAACTTTTATGGAATGCTTCCGGCAATTGTATTTTTTCTAGTTGTTTGGATTTGAGATTATAGGTAAACAATCCCTCGTTCAACACTCCAAGCCAAACGATATTTTCTTTGTTGCCGGCAGTATCAATGTATATTGCAGTAATTCCGGACTGGTTTAAGCCCGGTAAAATTTCATTGAGCAGTACGGTTTGAAAAAGTTGCTTTAGCGGGTCAATTTTTATAATGCCATAGTTAGTGCCGAACCAAAGCGCATCATTTTTGTCTTTAAAAACATTTGTAATGGAAATGGGGTCTTCACGCTCAAGAAAGTGTTTCGATACATTGTACTCCGAAAATGTCTTTGTGCTGAGATTTACCGTCAAAATATTGGGGCCTACACTTGCGCCCCAAACAACCTGTTGCCCGTTTTCATTTCTAATGGTGATATCTGTAAAAATCCAGAAGTTGTTTTTGTTGTCCATTGCCCCGTAACGCTCATAAGTATGCGTTTGCAGATTATAATCAATAAGGCCTCCGCCCCAGGTTCCTATGATGAGGTGCCCCCGGCTATCTTCAAGTATTTGTAGGGAATTAGCACCGTAAAGCTCGGTTCCATCCAGCAATAAAGTTGTGTCTTTATTAAAATCAACTTCAAACACACCTTTTTTAGTGGCGAGGAACAGCCTGTTTTCCGAATTAAAAAAAATTCTTTTTGTACTTCCCGGATATATCGGTTTCCCGTTTTTAAATGTAAGCAGCTGAATTGTTTCTGTTTTTTCATCGTACTTGCACAAGCCCTTTTCGCTCATCATAAATAATTCGCTCCGGCTATTTTCTCGAAATGTATAAGGAATGATGCCTGAAAAATTGAACCTTTTAAACGTTCCTGTTACGGGGTTATACCGGCTAATGCTGTCCGGAGTGGTAGCAAACCAGATGTACCCGTTTTTATCTTCAAAAATTTCATAACAAAAGTCGCCGGAGGGTGTAGTACTGTCGTTATAATCGCTGTAAAAAATTTTAAATTGCAACCCGTCAAAGCGGTTTATACCGCCATTAGTAGCGATCCAGATAAAGCCAAAAGTATCTTGCGCAATATCCGTGACATCATTAAACGAAAGACCGTTTTTTTGTGAGTAATGGTCAAAAACAAAGTGTTGAGCGGGGAGTTTGGAACAATACAAAATACAAACTGCCGCCGTAAAGAATTTCCACAGCGATCGGGGTAATCCGGCGGCTTGCTCAACCATGAATTAAAAATACGCAACTACCTCGAATTTAAAAACCGGCTTACGGCCTGGGTGGCAGAGTTTACATGCAGTTTTTCATAGATTTTTTTAATATGGCTGCGCACAGTTTCAATGCTTATCCCCAAATCGGCAGATATAAGTTTATAGCTCTGGCCTTTGGAAAGACCGGTGAGTATATCGGTTTCCCTGGGGGTTAAATGATACATATCGGTGTTTTGTACCGCCTGTTTTTTAGGAAATATTTGCAGCACTTTTTTGGCAATGCTCGAGGTCATGGGCGCCCCGCCATCTAACACCTCAAAGAGGGATGTGATGATTTTTTCGGGGGATGTTTTTTTTAACAAATATCCGGTTGCGCCTGCGCAAATTGCTTCAAAAATATTGGCATCATCATCAAAAACAGTTAACATGACAACGGGAAGCGCCGGGTATTTTGCTGAAAGTTTTTTAGTTCCTTCAATACCATTTACCACCGGCATATCAATATCCATGAGCACAATGTCGGGCCGGTAAATATCAGCAATGTGTTCTGCTTCAGCACAGTTTTCCCATGCTCCGCAGCATTCAATATCCGGGTGGGATTCTAAAACGGCAACTAAACTTTCCCGCAACTCCGGCTTATCTTCAAACACTACTACTTTTATTTTTTTTTGTAAAGGCATGATGTAAAGATAGCTCGTTTAACAAAAAATGGTATCCCATAAATATGGGATGCGGGTAGAAAGGATTTTAATTACTCAAAGTTCGCTTTGTTATTGTAATATCAGCTTTTCTGATTGAACAATCCCGCCGTCGTCAGAAAACACAATCATATAAACGCCTTTCGGGAGGTTTTGTAAATCCACAGTTGTGTTACTTTCAAAAACACCTTCTTTCATTACATCGCCCAATATATTATATATTCTGAACGACAGCAATTCATTCCTATCGTCTGAAATATTTATAAAATCCGAAGCGGGGTTTGGATAAATTATAATGGGCTGACTTGTTTCACTCTCGTAATCAATTAAGGCGGTGGTAGCGCAATCAGTCATCAAGGCATTTATCTCCTCTTCACTGAGGTTTAATAATTCAAATGCAAATACTGTATCTGCGTCGGTATTAGTATAAGTTGTATAAGCAATCGGGTGTAATATATTTACAGCATCCACATCTTGGATGAAGAGTTGAGCGGCGAATCCCGTACCTATCAGAGTGTTTGAAGTATCATACCAGTTTATCGTCTTGCCCTCCGGAATTTCAATTAATAAATTCCCTGCCTGATCGTATAAAGTAGCCGTAAGATTTAACACGATAGAACTATCGTCAAAACTGCAACTGTCCTTTTCATACCCGATAATTATGGAGGGAGAAAATTCCAAAAAATTATCATGCTCCGGCAAGTAATGTGAGAAGTAGGCGTCTGCAACGGTCGAAAAAGAAAGCAGGTTACTCCACTCATTGGGATCTATATTCCTGTTTTCACCTATATTATAAAATTCGTCTTCAAAAAAACTGAGGGTATCATTGCAATTTGTAAAATCATCTATAGCGCCGTTTGATTGATACCTGATAAAGTGTTTTGAATTTGTCCGTACGGACATCTGCGGGTTACATCCCCCTTCCTTATTTTCTGAGTCATTTTCTATATAAATAGTAACCGGTTTATTGTAAACCGTATCCGGGTTTTCCAATATTGGCACCAAACTGCTGCCGTCGGGATACAGGGTTCCATCCGGGGATAATGGGCTGCTGACGCCTGCAAATTCGCAAAAGGTAGGAAACAAATCAATTAAGCTTACGGCAACATCGGTAGATTGGGATTTTATATCTCTGAAATCTGAAATAATTAGAGGAATATGAATATCGGTTTCCCAAAGTGCACTTTTTTTCCAGTGCCTTTTTTGATCCAGTGAATACCCATGATCACTTGTAATAACGATAATGGTATTGTTTAATATTTCAGGGTGCAATTGCAGGGCTGCATATAATCTTCCTATTTGTGCATCCACATATTCTATTGCAGCCATATAGGCCATTATGGCATTTGCTTTCTTGCTTTGGATGAGAATTTCTTCAATTAATGAATCGGGCATTCCCTCGAGCGATGACGGCACAGAGTCTAAATTTTCAAACCAGCTATAAAAACCATTTTGGAGAGAGGGCCCGGCAAATGCTTGCCCCATATAGCCCAGCGCCTCATAATCAGACCAGGGAATTTCCGGTTGAGGCGGCATTACTACTCCATTATACGGCATACTCCCTACCGGGAAGTTATAAGGCAGGTCAAATGTGTCTGTGTAAAAATCTTTTATATAATATGGAAGAAAATAATTTTCGGGTACAAATAATTTCAAATGCGGGAAACGATATCCCACACCCAAAAAAAATGGCTTATTGCAGTATGCAGAAGCGTCGGCGGAATAGGATTCAATAAACTGTATAACCGAATCAGTAAGGGTGTAATCTTCCAGATGTGTATCCCAACTGCTGTCCATACTGGCCCAGGGGAAATTTTCAACACCCTCATGTTGTGCCACACCTTCATCACTGTAACCCGGGCTGTTTTTGCTGTGGATTGTCCTACTCCACGATAACGTTTTGAAGCACGGATCGCTTGTGAACGAATCGTAGTCAGGGCTTAACTGATCTTCATGAAAAATTTTATTTGCAGAGACAGTGTAGTATCCCGCTGAATCTTTTAAGTACTGCGGAAAAGTGAGAATATATTTGTCGGGAGAAAAATTACTTCTAAAATCACTTAAATATTGGCCGTTGCTATACATTTCCGTATAGTTGGGCAATTTGCCTGTAAGGAAGCTTGTCCTGGAAGGAGCGCATTCTGTGGCATTGCAAAACGCATTTGTAAAAACAGTGCCGCAATCTGCAATTTGTTTTATGTGGGGAGTTTGCATTTGCGGCTGCGCATCATATACGGAGAGGTAAGTATTCAGGTCATCTAATATGATAAATATAATATTAGGTTGAGCGGGGGTTTGAGTATATGATTTAGAATAAAATGCAATTGCCGCCAGGCACAACACAAGTAAACGTCGATTCATCGGATTAGACTTTCAAAATCAAAAATTATTAATAATTCATACAACGCATTAATTCAACTGAAGGGCAATCGCCCGGTATTTGCCGAATAATACATAGTGCATAATTCAATTTGGCGCCGGTAGTTTTCTCAAAACAGATTTTGCATAACCTCCTCATCCACTATCACCGGCAGTGTCACTTTCAAATTCTTCGTTCTCTCCATTTCTCTTTTTATGGCAAACAAAGCCTCCTCATTTCTCGCCCATGCCCTTCTTGCGATGCCGTTATTTACATCCCAGAAAAGCATTTGCTGCAAATTATTTTCTGCATCATCGCTGCCGTCCAGCACCATGCCGAAGCCGCCGTTTATTACTTCGCCCCAGCCAACGCCGCCGCCGTTGTGAATGCTCACCCAGGTAGCGCCGCGGAATGCATCGCCTATTACATTGTGCATCGCCATATCGGCGGTGAACTTACTGCCGTCGTAAATATTGCTCGTTTCCCGGTAGGGCGAGTCGGTGCCGCTCACATCGTGATGGTCTCTGCCCAACACAACCGGCGCAGAAATTCTCCCGCTTTTAATCGCATCATTAAATGCTCTTGCAATTTTTATCCTTCCTTCCGCATCAGCATATAAAATCCTGGCCTGACTACCCACTACCATTTTATTTTTCATTGCAGATTTTATCCAGTTGATGTTATCAGATAATTGCAATTTAATTTCATCAGGCGCAGTTGCATACATTTCTTCCAAAACATTTGCAGCGATTTCATCTGTAGTTTTCAAATCATTTGCATCATTGCTGCAACATACCCAGCGAAACGGCCCAAAGCCGTAATCAAAACACATGGGCCCTAAAATATCCTGCACATAACTCTTATAAATAAATTCTTTGTTATCGCCCAGGATATCTGCACCTGCTCTTGATGCTTCCAGTAAAAATGCATTGCCGTAATCGAAAAAATACATTCCGTTTGCCGTCAATTGATTTATTGCCCTGACATGCCGCCTCAGGCTGGCATACACTTTATCCTTAAACAATGCGGGCTGTTCCGCCATCATCATATTGCTCTCTTCAAAACTCAGGCCCACGGGATAATAACCGCCTGCAAACGGGTTGTGCAGCGAAGTCTGATCGCTGCCGATATCCACGGATATATTGTTGGCGGCGAGGTATTCCCATAAATCCACCACATTGCCCCGGTAGGCAAGAGATATTGTTTCCTTATTATTTCGGGCGTACTCCATCCGGGCGACCAGGCTCTGCAAATCGTCGAATACCTCATCCACCCATCCTTGTGCCAGGCGTTTCTGTGTCGCTGCGGGGTTTACTTCCGCCACCACGCAAATGCCCTTTGCGATGACGGCGGCTTTTGGCTGCGCCCCGCTCATGCCTCCCAGACCTGCGGTAACAAATATTTTACCGCTGCAGTCCACCGCCTGCGGGTCTATTTTCCTGGCGGCATTTAATACGGTGATATTGGTGCCGTGCACAATGCCCTGCGGGCCGATATACATAAACGACCCCGCCGTCATTTGGCCGTATTGGGTTACTCCG
Source organism: uncultured Chitinophagales bacterium (assembly GCA_964492065.1). Lineage (GTDB taxonomy): Bacteria > Bacteroidota > Bacteroidia > Chitinophagales > BACL12 > JADKAC01. The sequence continues at coordinate 144,393 of CAZBHH010000005.1, forward strand.
AGTGCATTAAATTTTTCCCAATCATCCGGCTTGGAATAATTCGGAATCATCATGCCGTTTGTTACCACAACTCTCGGTGCATTCTTATGCGATGGAAATAAGCCCATGGGGTGACCTGAATAAAGTACCAATGTTTGTTCATCCGTCATGGTGGCTAAATACTGCATGGTAATTAAATACTGCGCCCAGTTTTGAAACACTGCGCCGTTGCCGCCATAGGTGATCAGCTCGTGCGGATGCTGCGCTACGGCATGATCTAAATTATTCTGCAACATGAGCATGATACATGCCGCCTGTTTGCTTTTATGCGGATAGTCGGCATAATGCCTCGCTTTGATTTCGTAATCGGGGCGAAAGCGGTACATGTAAATGCGTCCGTATGTTTTTAATTCTTCTGCAAATTCTTTAGCAAGTGTTGCATGCAGTTTTTGCGGGAAATAGCGCAATGCATTCTTTACCGCAAGTATTTTTTCATCCGCATTTAAAATATCTTTTCGCTTTGGCGCATGATTAATAGTAGCATTATAATCTTTTGCCGGAGGTAAAGTATCGGGAATGCCCTGCAGAATTTGCTTATGAAAATCTTCACTACCCATTTGATTTTAAATCTATTTATAGTCAAAGATAATTGAAAATATGAAGAAGCTATATTCTTAAAATGTATATTTAAGACATATTCAGTACATGAATATAGGAAAGGCAATATTCCAATTATCGGTGGGTTACTACGCAACAAATGCCGCAGGTGCAGGAAACAACGCCGGGGCAATGTATACAAGTATTTGCAGAGCCTATCGCGGAGTTACCCGAATTTGTTCGAACACTGGCACTACGAGGGCTTTCGACCTTAACAGTTCTGGACTAAAAAGAGCCGTATGAATTGCGAGCAATTGCGAATGCCATTAAAATTAAAAAACGAATGAGTAATCGAGAGGTTCACGTACGGTTCTGTGAGAGACTTAGGGGTGCAATTCCCCTTTGCCTACACGACGTTTCTCTAAAGCTAATTGATAAAAAGCTTTTTGGTAAATTGTTTGTCACCTGCTATTACTGTTGCAAAATAAATTCCCGTAGGATATGTAGTCATTTCAATTAGCTCATTTTCTGCATTCATCATTTTTGTTATTAATACTTTGCCTTGTATGTCCGCTATTAAAACTTCCGCATGAGCAAAATCTTTTAAATAAATATAAATTGATTTATTGAAGCTGTAAGCAGATAATGATTCGTTAAAGGCATTTTCAGCAATACTCACATAATGTTCCGTGCTGCCTGCTACTATTGGATGGTCGGGTTGCAATTCATACGCATAATCTTTAATCACCAAAGTTCTTCCTTCGTCTTTTACATCGCAGCGTA
>CAZBHH010000006.1:0-63690 GCA_964492065.1 uncultured Chitinophagales bacterium
TATCCGGTATAATCCTTCGATTCCGATGCAGTACAAGCCAGGAGTACAAAACCGATTAAAGTAAAAAAATATAGCCTTGCCATAAAAAATTACCGCAAAGCTACATTGGGAAATATAAAAAAGTTATCAGCGCACCAACATTACCGACCCTTGCAGATTCACCTGTTGGCCTTCGAGGTTGCGGGCACGAATCACATACACGTACGAGCCCATTTCCTGGTCTTCATTGTCATAATTCTTACCGTTCCAGCCTTTCGTTATATCCGTTGTCGAAAACACTTCCTCGCCCCAGCGATTGTAGATGGCAAATAATTCCAATACTTCGACGGAATGGGCTAACAGCAGCAACTCGTCGTTTATACCATCGCCGTTCGGGCTGAATGCATTGGGGACATTTAAAATCGTAATATCCTTCACAAAGATGGTTACACTATCCGACTCGACACATCCATCGGGGCTGGTAACGGTCAGGATATACGTAAGTGTCAACGGCGGTCGAATTTCGGGAGTAGGCGAGAATGGATCGCTCATCATGGTAGGCGGGAACCAACTGAAAGAGCCGACACCTTCACCCTGCAGGGTGTAATAATCCAGATAGGTAATAGTATCATCCGGTCCGGCATACGCTTCCGGCAGGACGCCGATTACAATATCGTAAGAGATGGTATCCTTGCAGCCGTTATCTGCCGTAGTCACTAAAGTAACAGTGTACGTCCCTGCGGCATCGTAATTATGGGATGGGTTTTCATCATCGCTGCCGGAGCCGTCGCCAAAATCCCATGCATACGCACTGATGGAGGCGTCAGCGGGAATAGAGGAAAGATTTTCGAATTCGGCAGTTTCATTTTGACAAACGTCCTCAAAATCAAATTCGGATTCAGGACCTGAAAGCACTTCAATTATTTGGGTAATTGTATCACTGCAACCCTTTTCCGTTTGGACGTACAAGGTGACGTCGTAGCTGCCGCCGGCGTCGTACAGGTGTTCGGGATCGGCAGCAGTACCGGTGCCGCCGTCGCCAAAATTCCAGTTCCATATATTTATATCGCCGGCCAGTGTTGAAATGGATTGATCCGTAAATACTACGGCGGCATTGGAGCAACCGGCGAAATAATCAAAATCGGCGGTAACCACATTGTAAATCATCACATTGATTTGCGCAGTATCAGCGCAAACAAAACCGGGATTGGCTATTAATGTAACGGTATATGTACCGGTATCCGCATAGACATGCACCTCTTCGAATGCGGTGGAAGTATAGCCATCTCCAAAATCCCACAGATAGTTATCGGCACCGCTGCTGAGGTTATCGAAGTTTACCGTATAATCTTCGCAGTCTAAATACACTTCCTCAACCGCCGCCCCGTCAACACCTATGGTGGAGGTAAGCGTCGGCGCACACAGTTCCACATTGAACTGGAAATCGCGGTAATGATTTCCCAACAATACGCCATCCCGCCATTCCTCCACGACAATACCTACCACATACCTGCCTTCGAGCAGGGCGGTACCTGTGAGCATGCCGGTGCTCACATCTATTGCCAGCACCGGGGATGCATCAATCATATAATCCACATCGTAACCGGTTTCCCAGTCAATAGACCCGAATGGCGGCGGCGGCGGTGGCGATGGTGCGGGCACCAATGAGCTCGCTCCTTCAAACGGTTCATAAAACTTATAAGCCAGTGAGTCGCCATCGGGATCTGTGGCGCTGTGATCAAAGCTGATGGGATCATCCACGCAAATCACCGGGGGCGGATAATTATTAAACACGGGCGAGTTATTGCATTCGGCATCGCTACCGGGCGGAATTTGCTGCCAGAAGGTTGAGCCGGTATCTTCGGGGTCCTCGATGTTTATGATGCCCGCATTCCGGCAACAGCGCTGATACACCAGGTCATAGGTGTCATCGTCATCCGGAAGCTCGATAGTGACGGTATAAATCCCCTGCTCAATACACAAACCCGGAGGCACTTCCAGGCAGGGATTATCTACTTCTATGGGAATGGATGTGGTGGTAGGAGAATACATCGCTATATTATCGACAAGATCGCCGGCCGAATTGTAAATGCCGAGGTAGGCGGGATTATCAAATTCCGTGGCGCTCGTACAGTCCCGGTACAATACCAGTGTAACTTCATACGTATTATCGCCCACGCAGGTGTAATAAATTTCACCTCCGATAATATGCGATGCAAACGTGTTTGTGCTTATAGTAATTGCCAGGAGCAGGATGAATAACCTTATTAATTTCATTGAAAGTTGATTGTGGTTCTAAATTAAAAAAAATTACCTCAACAGGGTGACGGTCCCCGAAAGCGTCTGCCGTTCCCCCTCGCATTGGATTTTGATTATGTAAAAATAAACACCGGTTTCCTGGTCCTTGCCGTCGCAAGAGCCATCCCAGGCATTTACAATATTATCCGTTTCAAATACTCTTTGCCCCCAGCGATTAAAAATGCTGAAATTTTCGACCGCATCATCGCCAAAGGTAACAATGCGGAATACATCATTCAATCCGTCGCCATTGGGTGAAAATGCATTGGGAATCTCGAAGCGGTCGCACCGGTACCAGACGACAATACTGATGGTATCGGTATTCGTACATCCATTTGCGCCGGTGGCGGTGACGATAAATGCAGATGTTTCCGATGGATACGCCGTCGGTTCTGCAATACCGGGATTGTTAACATCCGTTTCAGGCCACCAGCTAAAGGCAACGGCGTCGCTTTCTACAGACAATTGTACGGGTTCATACCTGTACACGGCCGTATCCGGCCATGCCGTAATTACGGGCTCAGGCAACACTTCAATAAAGACTGAAGTGGTATCGGAGGTACATCCATCGGAGACGTTAACGGTATACAGCGTACTCACTTCGGGGTACACATAGGGGTTAAAGGCATTGGCATCGGAAATGTTGTAAACCGGCGTCCATTGATACTCCGAACCGTTGCGCACCATCAACTGTACGGTATCATGCACACAAATAGTCGTATCGGCCTGTAATTCTGCGACGACATGCGGCGCCACGGTGATATAATGAGTGACCGTATCGGAACACCCTTTATCCGAGATGGCTATATAGGTCACTTCATACACACCTGCGGTATCGAAATGTAAGGATGTACTCAGTCCGTCCGTTGCAGTCGCTTCGCCCGGCAGGTACCATTCGCCGGCGGCCACGGAATAGATATCGGGGATACTGCTGTTGTCCATCAGGTTAGCGGTCTGTCCCAGGCAATGGTTATCCCAGGTAAATTCCGCCTGTGGCGCCGGATACACAGTTACATATTTCGTAATTTCTTTCGTACAGCCCACATCGTTTTTTACTTTCAGCGTAACCGGGAAAGTGCCGGCGGTTTCAAAAGCCTGGGAAGGATTCTGCAGCGTGGAAGTGTGCCCCCCGCCAAAGTCCCAAATCCATTGATCCAGGACGCCGTGATCTGTTACCGACGCATCGTCAAAATATAACAACTGGTGTGCGCATGCCGCTTCGTAATTGAAATCGGCATGCAAATGGGGATAGATCTGCACTTCCGAAAACATGGTATCCGCACATAAAGTACCGGGGTTTGCGACGAGCATGACCGTATAAGTACCCGTATCGGGATAGGTATATTCGGGTTCGAAGACCGTTGAAACATCGCTGGCTATACCCGTTACTCCAAAGTCCCAGTAGTAGGAGTCCGTTCCGTAACTGTTGTTATCGAAATGAATGGTCAGGTCGTCGCAGTTATTAATTTCCTCCGGAAAATCGGCATATAGCGCAGGCGTGCAGTCCGTTACATTAAATTGAAAATCGCGGAGATGGGTTTCAATGAGCACGCCGTCTCTGAATTCCTGAATGCAAATGCCGACGACAAACTGCCCGAATGCGGTGGGCGTGCCGGTAATCAACCCTGTCGCGGCATCAATTGCCATTTCCGGTGAGGCATCCATCGGATAGGTGGCCGAATACCCTGTGGCATAGTCCAGCGTCGAAAAAGGTGGCGGGCCGACGGGCGGTTCAGTATCCGGTGTCGGGATGGGCGCTGTTATCGAGCCGCCCAGGAAGGGGTCACATAAGGCATATACCAGGGAATCGCCGTCGGGATCTATTGCCGAATGATCAAATTCAAAGGCGTAGCCCCCGCAGATAATGACCGGTGGAAACGCTGTAAACCGCGGGCTGGAATTACAGATTTCACCGGGATCGGGGATATGTGCCCAATACGTAGCTCCCTGGCTATCGGGCACATCCAGATTGACGATAGACGAGTTGCGGCAGCAGCGCTGATATACCAGGTCGTAACCGCCGTAACTGTCAGGTAAATTGATAATGGTTTCGTATATCCCCTCTTCCACACATATATCCGGGGGATCTACAATGCAGGGGTTGGTCAGGTCGGGATCAATGTAGGTGGAACTCAACAGCGCTATAGCTATTTCCTGTTGCAGTATGCCGCTGCTGTTGTACACATACAGATATAGCGGATCGTCAAACTCGGCGCCTTCGGAGTAACAATCCCTGTATATTTTCAGTGTAACCTTATACGTATTATCACCGAGGCAATCGTAATACACCTCTCCGCCGACAATATGATAGGCAAAGCCCGGCAGGCTTATCAGCAGACAGAATACTATGACAACAACCCGTTTCAGAAATTACAACTATTGATTTGATAAAATTAGGTCAAACGTGAAAATGATGTATCATTCACCGGTCAATTTAACAAAATGCGGATATGCATTTTTAAAGGGTTTGCGTACACAGTTTTACAAATGTCTTGATTGCATGAGCCAGTTCAACAGGTTGTTCCAACATGCTCATATGCCCGCTGTGCGCAAATAATTCGATCTGCGAAATGCGGGGTAGTGCCGCCTGCTTCAGCAACATTTCTTTAGGCATGATACTATCCGCTTCGCCCAGTCCCAGAAAAACGGGAATATATAAGTTCCGCAATACCCCGGAAGTATCTTCCCGCTGTGCCATTGCCATTAAATGTGCAATCAACCCTTCGGCGGGCGTTGACCAAATCATCTGCAGATGCGTATCAACCAGTTGCGGCGCCGCATGTTCTGCAAACAATCCCTTCACGTACTCCTTTAAATACTTTTCGGTGCCGTGTTGCTCAATAAACTCCGCCGATTTTTTTCTCGCCATCTTTTTTTCATCTGTATCCGCAAAGACATGCGAGTGCAATAAACCCAATCCCATCAGCATTGACGGATACTTTTTGGCAAACTGCATCGCAATATAACCGCCCATACTATGCCCGATAACGATACATTGTTTAATATTTTCACGCAACAAAATATCGTGCAGCATATCCGCCATACTTTCGATAGACACATGCGGCTGCACCTGTGAAATTCCCGAACCGGGTAAATCCGGAATCAGCAGCGTCAAATGATTGTCGAGCAGCGGTGCAATTGCATTCCAAATATAAGAGGTGGTACCGTAACCGTGTACCGGGATCACACAAGGCCCTTCGCCCCGCCGTGTATAATGTACTGTGTGGGTCTGTATTTCAATTGTTTTGGATGTATCCATTCTGCAGTTTGATATTACAAACTTATGCTTCTCAAATCAAAATTTCTATTTTTAACTTCACGTAAACAATGCGCTTATGCAAAAAGCGGTATGGCTGTTTTTTTTATTCTTCCTTTTCCTTGGAGGCGTAACCGCCCAGGAGACATTTCCCGTAAATGGGGTACACGATGATCGCAAGATAACCTATGCATTTATCAATGCACATCTGTTTGTAAATCCCGATTTGCAAATCGACTCCGGAATTTTGCTCATCCGGGAATCCACAATTATGGATGCAGGCAGGAACATTCCCATTCCCGATGATGCGCTCGTCATCGATGTCAAAGGAAAATATATTTATCCGGCGTTCATCGATCTGTATTCAAATTACGGCATTACCAAACCGGCAGCGCTGAAAGGCGTGGGAAATCCACAGACTGAAAATGCGAGAAAGGGCGCTTATCACTGGAACCAGGCCATCACACCCGAATATAACAGCTACGAGCATTTTGTACTCGATACTGCTGCAGCCGCAGATATGCGGCGCAATGGATTCGCCGTGGTGCTGTCGCACAATACCGATGGGATAATTCGCGGCACCGGCGCTTTAATTCTCACCGGCAATGAACGTGAAAATACCCTGTTGCTCAAAGACAAAGCATCATTGCAATACAGTTTTAGAAAAGGCAGTTCCGGCCAGGATTACCCGAGTTCACAAATGGGTGTCATCGCATTAATCCGTCAAAGTCTGTACGATGCACAATGGTATGCAACAACGGGTTTTAAAGAAGAAGAGAATATCGCACTTGCCGCATTACATCAAAATATTGCGCTGCGACAAATATTTGATGTGCGCAATAAATTAGAAGTATTGCGTGCCGATAAGATCGGCGATGAATTCGGCATACAATTCATCATCAAAGGCGGCGGCGATGAATATCAGCGCCTGAAAGAAATAAAACAAACCGGCGCCGCATTAATTCTGCCGTTGAATTTTCCGCCTTTGCCCGATGTTGAAGATCCGCTGGATGCAAACCTGCTGTCTCTCGCCACACTGAAGCACTGGGAATTGGCTCCTGTCAACCCGGCATTCGTGCAGAATGCGGGGATACTGTTTGCATTTACACAGGACGGCGTAAAGAATTCAAATGATTTTTTTAAAAACATGCGCAAGGTAATTGCAAGCGGATTGAGCGAAGCCGATGCATTGCGTGCACTGACGGTAAATCCGGCAAAAATTATCGGGATCGAAAACAGTTGCGGCACACTCGACAAGGGGAAACTCGCAAATTTTATCATCACCTCTTCGCCTGTTTTTGAAAAAGAAAGCGTGATATATCAAACATGGGTAAACGGTAAAATGTATGCGAACCGGGAATGGGTCGATACCGACCCGCGTGGAGTTTATAAATTACAAGCGGATAACTACGTTTACGGGTTACTCATCCGCGGCTCCATAAACAAACCCACATTTTCAATTATTAAAAATGCGGATACCCTGGAAGCAGAGGGCAAATTACAAGGCGATTACCTGACGCTCCACTTTAAGGATTCAACGAATTTATTCCGGTTAACGGGCACCTGTATGGATAAAATATTTTCAGGCAGCGGCCAACTCAATGCGCAGTGGATACATTGGGAGGCGGCTTTCACAAATGTGTATGCGGAGAAAAAACAGGTGAAGCATCCAGACACGACATACGCCGGAGAAATCTTTTACCCGTTCTGCGCTTACGGATGGACTACGCCGCCGGAACAGGAAGATATACTCATCCGGAACACGACGGTATGGACGAATGAAGCAGAAGGCATTCTCGAAAACTGCGATGTACTGCTTTCGGGAGGTAAGATCAGCAAGATCGGGAAAAACATCCAGGCGAAGAATGTGCGCATCATCGATGGCACCGGCAAGCATCTCACTGCTGGTATTATAGATGAACATTCGCATATTGCTATCAGCAGCGGAGTGAATGAAGGTACGCAAGCGGTGAGTGCAGAGGTGCGCATCGGCGATGTTATTAATTGCGATGATATCAATATCTATCGCCAGTTAGCAGGCGGTGTTACGACATCTCAGTTGCTGCATGGATCAGCCAATCCGATAGGCGGTCAAAGCGCACTCATAAAATTGCGATGGGGCGCTGCACCGGAAGCCATGAAATTTCAGCAGGCGCCGGCCTTCATAAAATTCGCATTGGGAGAAAATGTAAAGCGCTCCAACTGGAGTAGCGGCGGCAGGGAGCGATTTCCGCAGACTCGCATGGGCGTTGAACAAATAATCGACGATGCCTTTACCAGAGCCGAGGAATACATCGCCTCAAAAAAATCGGATCCGGAACATACCCGCATCGACCTGGAGTTGGAAGCAATTGCCGAGATTATCCGGGGTAACAGGTATATCACCTGCCACAGTTATGTGCAGAGCGAGATTAATATGCTGATGCACCTTGCCGAAGCCCATCACATACGCATCAATACATTCACCCATGTATTAGAGGGTTATAAAGTAGCCGATAAAATGAAAAGCCATGGGGCGGGCGCCTCCACCTTTTCCGACTGGTGGGCATATAAATACGAAGTGGCGGAAGCGATTCCCCACAATGCGGGAATATTGCAGGCGGCAGGTGTTATTACAGCTATAAACTCAGATGATGCCGAGATGGGACGCCGCCTGAACCAGGAGGCGGCAAAGAGTATTAAATACACGCACATGAGCGAAGAAGACGCATTAAAAATGGTTACCCTCAACCCGGCAAAACTGTTGCATATCGACGATAGAGTGGGCAGTATCCGCGAGGGCAAAGATGCAGATGTCGTCTTGTGGAGCGACAACCCGTTATCGATTTACGCCAAAGCTGAAAAGACATTTGTGGATGGCATTCTGTATTTCGATATTGAAACAGAGGAAATGAAGCGCAATGCTTTGCAGACTGAGCGCAACAGGATCATTGCAAAGATGATCGATAATAAACAAAATGGCGAATCCACGGTTACCGTTTCGGAAATTCTGGAGCCGGAATACCACTGCGATGACGCCATGGATTATATAACCGGAAATGATTAATGAAAATGAAAAAATGTATCGCCCTTCTCGCCGGTGTGATTATCCTGTTGCATGTATCGGCACAGAGTTATGATACCATGCAGACACATCCCATCGTCCTATTAAATGCCACCATTCACGTAGGCAACGGCAAGGTGTACGAAAACGGCATTATCGGTTTTGAAAAAGGAGTTATACTGTTTGTCGGCGATGCGCAATCAGTGAAATTCAACGCCGAGAATTTTGAAGTTATTCACGCCGCCGGCAAGCATATTTACCCGGGTCTGATTGCGCCGAATACCACGCTTGGATTAAATGAACTGGAGGCGGTGCGTGCCACGAACGACATACAGGAAGCAGGAACATTTAATCCCAACGTCCGCAGCATTGTCGCTTACAATACGGACTCGAGAGTAATTCCGACACTGCGCAGCAACGGCATTCTGTTAGCGCAAATCGTACCGCAGGGCAATATTATCAGCGGTACATCTTCGATAGTGGAAACCGACGGCTGGAACTGGGAAGATGCCGCTTACCTGCTCGACGGGGGTTTGCATCTCCATTGGCCGGATTTTGCCACATTCAATTGGAATAATGGATTGCAGCTGGTTGAAAATCCCGACTACATACAAACAGTACATGAAATTGAAACCTATTTTAACCAGGCAATTGCCTATGGCAAAACGGAATCACCCACACCGCTGAATCTGCGATTTGAAGCGATGCGTGGTGTATTCAACGGAGAGAAACAATTATTCATTCATGCAAACGGCGCCAAGGAAATCATGCACGCCGTACATTTTGCAAAATCGCTGGAGATAACACCCGTAATAGTTGGCGGCAGCGAGGCGCATCTCGTTTTGGAAATCTTAAAGGAGAACGATGTGCCGGTAATTCTCGAGCGTGTACACGCACTGCCCTATCGCAATGATTACGACGTGGACATGGCGTATAAACTCCCGTATATTTTACATCGGGCGGGCATACTCTGCGGATTATCCGTGAGCAACGGCAGCGACGGATACTGGAATCAACGCAACCTGCCCTTCGAGGCGGGCACTGCCGCCGCTTACGGGCTCACCCGTGAAGAAGCGCTGCAATGTATCACGCTGAATAATGCAAAAATTCTGGGAATTGACGCAACCACAGGATCGCTGGAGCAAGGCAAAGATGCCACACTGCTCATTTGTGAAGGCGATCTGTTGGATATGCGCAGCAGCAACATAACTGCCGCTTATATCCGGGGAAGAGCGGTGGACATTAAAAACTGGCAGGACGCCTTATTCGGAAAGTACGTAAAAAAATACGGCGGAAATTAAAAAGCTCCGGAACAGGCCGGAGCTTTTTAATACGTTACTGAATGGTTATTTTTTCTCGATGCGCCCGGTGGTGATATAGGTAATCTTCAATGCATTTGCCTTGCGCAGTTCTGTTTTTAAATCCGTTAAAATACCCAGGTTAACATCCTTGTCCACTTTCAGCGCCATAATAATTTTCGCACGGTTTTCCGCCGGCATCTTTTGTTTTTCTGTTTCAACAAAAGTGGAAATATCCGCAATATCCGCAAACTGGTCATTCAACTGGATGCGGGGAGAAGTTCCCAACTCCTTTTGATATCTCTTTTCGGGAGCACCCACATAAATATAGCTGAGCAAATCTTTCTTCTCCAGTTTCTCCATCTCTGTTGCCTCCGGCAGCGATTGCTTTACCTTCACTTCCGTTTCACGTAAGCGAGTAGCCACCATAAAGAAAAACAACAGGATAAATACAATATCCGGCAGTGATGCCGTACTGATGGCGGGTGCTTGTTTTGGTTTCTTTACAAACTGAGGCATATACTTTTATTTTTTTACCGCTCCGAACTCCGTGGGTTCAGCTTCAGAAATGCGGATAGGATACATGGTTTTTATTTCTTCAATCTCTAACGTGTCCGTCAAATCGCTCATCACTTTGCCAAACTTTTTCCTGGATGCTTCGTCTCTCAATTCGGCATAGGCGCCCCGCAGCTCATTATACACATTGATATACATATCGTAGGACGTGCCTCTGTCGCCCTTAAATGAGACAATAGCCTCTAAAGGGCTGTCGGACATCGACGGATCGGCGCCGTTATTATTGATAAAACGTTTGGTAAACGCACGCAACTGGGTCACTTCCATTAATTCCTCCTCCACCAGCAACTGATCTCTGGAATTGACATTGACGGCAAGCGTATTTCTGTCATTGGACTCCACCGGCGGCGGCGGCACATCCGTATAGGGTGGCAGCGTCACGTTAATACCCTCGTCAATACTGATTTCCGTTGTCACCAGGAAAAATATCAGCAACAGGAATGCAATATCTGCCATGGAACTGGCATTTACTTCCGGAGCAACCTTTTTCTTTTTCTTCGGCATAACTCTGTTTATTTAAATGCATCGACGATAGCGGTGCCAATAGCAGCAATAACGGCAATCACTATCAGCACTGCCATGGTAATAATTCCGGCGGTGACAAACTTCACGACACCACCGCTCAATTCGATTGCAGCGGGATTCGATTCAGAAGCCATTGCAAAAGATATGAAATATATAACCAGTATTGCGCCCACACCGATCAATAATTTCAAAGAGCCTTTGATATTTTGAAAAATGCCGGCCAATAATGACACTATGAATAATACTGTACATATAATTAAAAGAACAATGCTTGCGGGCAGTACAATATTTGTGATAAAACTTTCCATTGGTAACTATTTTATTGTTCAGGCAATCTTATTCTTCACTAACAGGTCGATGAAAGAGATGGAACCATCTTCCATTTTATTTACTATACTTTCGATTTTGGCGGCGATAAAGTTGTAGAATACTTGCAATACCATAGCGGCAATCAGTCCGAATACGGTAGTCAACAAAGCCACTTTGATACCACCGGCCACGATGGTTGCCGAAATCGCACCGGCATTGGCGATATCGTCGAAGGCCTGCACCATTCCGATAACCGTTCCGAAGAATCCAAGCATCGGCGCAAGCGCAATAAACAGCGATATCCAGGACATCCCCTTCTCCAATTGCCCCATTTGCACCGAGCCATAGGAAGACACCGTTTTCTCAACGATATCAATTCCCTCGTCGGTACGGGTGAGCCCCTGGTACATGATCGAAGCGATAGGTCCACGTGTTGACTTGCATATGCTTTTTGCCTTCTCCACATCCTTGGCTGAGAGCGCCTTTTCTACATTGGTCAGCAATTTCTCAGCATTGATATCGGCAAGGCTCAGTGTAATGATGCGTTCAATACAGAATGCGAGCCCGAGAATAAAACATACCAGAATGGTAGTCATAAACGCCCATCCCCCTTCAATAAAGTAACGTTTCATGAGCGTGATACCCCCTTCACTGGCTACCGCTTCTTCGGCGGCATCCTGGGCCATTAATACACCGGGGAGGATAACAAAAACCCCCAGCAGAACAATAATTCCAATCAACTTTTTCATAAAGTGAAATTTGTTTTTATTAGATATTTTAAAGATTGAGACACAAATAAAGCAATTTTAAACGGGTACAGGAAATTGTAACTTAAATTTTAAAAAAAAATAAATGCCCATTCTGCGGAGAGAGAGGGATTCGAACCCTCGATACCCTTTAGAGGTATACACACTTTCCAGGCGTGCTCCTTCAACCACTCGGACATCTCTCCATTAAAAGGGAAGCAAAGTTTTAAAATAATACCGATAACGCCAAACACGAGGCAGCAGGCGCTCATTCCCGGAAGGCGCCATATTGGAATACGGCGTCGGCATTCTTAGTCGTAGTTTCGGCAATTACCTCCAATGGCAGCCCCAATACTTCTGACAGTTTTATTGCCACCAAGCGGATATAGGCCGGTTCATTGCGTTTACCGCGATGCGGGGCAGGCGCAAGGTAGGGCGCATCGGTCTCCAATACGATGGATTTTAAGTGAAAATTTGACAAAATCCTGTCAAGACCGCCATTCTTAAATGTTAACACACCTCCAATGCCAATCATCAGTCCTGTAGCAATAGCCCGTTCCAGGTGCGTTGCACTTGCCGGGAAACAATGAAAAATACCGCTCAGATTTCCATCCTGGTGTTTTTCGACAATTTGTATGCAATCATCAATTGAATTGCGTGAGTGAATGATTACCGGCAACTGCAGTTGCTTAGCCCATAGAATCTGTTGCTCGAAGGCGGCGATTTGCTGCTCTTTAAAACTCAGATCCCAGTAGTAGTCCAGTCCCGTTTCGCCAATGCCGTAATACCGGCTGCCGCCGTTTTGCAGAATCCTTTCCATCTGCCGCAACACCTCTTTATAATCCTCTTTTACGGAACAGGGATGCAAGCCCATCATCGGAAAACACTTACCCGGGTAGGCTGCCTGCAGTTGCAACATCGGTTGAATGGTATCCAAATCGATATTGGGCATATAGATGCGTTCGACCGCACCGGCATTGGCCATTGTCAATTCCCTGTCGGCATCAAATTCCGGCAAATAAATATGTGCGTGGGTATCAATCAAAAGCATGTGCGGAGGTTGGCAGCGATTTAAAAATAAATCCATTTTCAGAGAAGTATTGCAATACCCTGGGCAACGCTTCCAACACATTGCCTTTGGCCTTCTCGCTGTCGTGAAACACTACGATACTTCCGGGTTGCGCATGTTGAATTACGTTGTTTGTACAGCTAAGCGGCGTTTGACCCGGGTCAAAATCGCCGCTCAACACATCCCACATGATTATCCGGTACCGGTTGCGCAACTGCCGTATCTGGCCGATCCCCAATCGACCGTAAGGCGGACGGAATAAGGCGGAAGAGACAAGGGAATTGCAGTCGTTTACATTTTCGATGTATTCGGAATCGCTTGTCTTCCATCCGTTCAGGTGATTGTACGTATGATTGCCCACTGCATGGTTTTCATGTATAATCCTGTTAAAAATTCCGGGGTGTTTTTTCACATTCTCGCCGATACAAAAAAATGTGGAGGGGGCATTGTATTGGGTCAGTATATCGAGCACACATTCCGTCACACCGGGAATGGGACCATCGTCGAAAGTCAGGTAAATATCCCTCTCGCCGGGCATATCCCATATGAGGCCGGGATAAATCGCTTTTACAAACCAGGGTGTTTTAATCCAATACATGGCGGGAAACAATAATACTCAATTTTTATTCAATGCGATTTGTAAGACTGCTTGTGAGCGATGTTTTACCTTTGCCGTGTGAATACGGAAAAGCAAGTAAGGCTGCGATATGCCCCCAGCCCGACGGGCCCGCAGCATATAGGCGGCATCAGAACGGCGCTGTTCAATTATTTAATTGTAAAAAAAAATAACGGCACCTTAATACTGCGCAGTGAGGATACCGATCAAAGCCGCTTTGTGCCCGGCGCCGAGGAATACATCATCCGCAGTTGCCAATGGGCGGGAATCACCTTTGACGAAGGGGTGCATATCGGCGGGCCTTTTGCGCCTTACCGCCAGAGCGAGCGCAAGCATCTGTACCGGCAATACGCCGAGCAATTAATAGCAAGCGGCAATGCCTATTACGCCTTTGACACGCCCGAAGAACTGGAAGCGATGCGCAAGCGCATTTCCGAGCAGGGCAATCCCTCCCCCGCTTATGACCATATTACCCGCCAGTACATGAAAAATTCTCTCACCCTCTCCCACGACGAGGTAACGGAGCGGCTGGAAAATAATACGCCCTATGTCATTCGCATCGCCATGCCCCGCAATGAAGAAATAAAATTCCACGACCTGATCCGCGGCTGGGTAATTTTTAATTCCAACCAACTCGACGACAAGGTGCTGTATAAAAGCGATGGCATGCCGACCTACCACCTGGCAAATGTGGTGGACGACTACCTGATGCAGATTTCCCATGTGGTGCGGGGCGAAGAATGGCTGCCGAGTGCACCGACGCATGTTATGCTTTACCGCTACCTGGGATGGGAGGAACACATGCCGCAATTTGCGCATTTGCCCCTGGTGCTCAAACCGGAAGGTAACGGGAAATTGAGCAAGCGGGACGGCGACAGGCTCGGATTCCCGATCTACACTCTGAATTGGGAAAACCCGCTGACGGGTGAAACAATTTCCGGCCTGGCAGAGCGAGGCTTTTTGCCCGAGGCCTACATGAATTTTCTCGCCATGTTAGGATGGCATCCCGGAGGCGACAGGGAAGTGTTCTCGCCCGCCGAATTAATCGAGGCATTCTCGTTGGACAGGGTGGGGAAAAGCGGCGCACGCTTCGATCCCGAAAAGGCAAAATGGATTAACCAGCAACACATTAAAATGATGGACGGCGAGTCGCTCGCCGGCCTACTGCAACCCACCCTTAACTTACACGGGGTGGTCGCCGACAAGACATATGTAGCCGCCGTTTGCGAATTAATGAAAGAGCGGGCTGTTTTTATTCCCGACCTCTACGAACAGGGCACCTACTTCTTTAAAGACCCCGAAACCGGTGACGAAACCATCATCCGAAAAAAATGGAAAAAAGAAAAATCAAAAATTTTTGATTCTCTTGCTGATTTACTTGAAAATACCAATAATTTTACAGTGGAAAACCTGGAAAATACAGTTAAACAATTTATGGCCGAAAACCAAATATCCACCGGTGAAGTAATGCCGGTTTTGCGCCTGGCAATGGCAGGGGGATTACAAGGCCCGCCGGTTTTCAATATGATGCATGTATTGGGAAAAAATATTTCTGTTAACCGATTGCGCAATGCAATTAAAAAATTTAATACCTTACACTAAAAATTAAACTCTTATGCCGAAGAAGAAACCAATGAGCGGTAAACCGGAAGTCCACAAAGAACTGGAAGGATTTGAAGTGGGCATTAATGAATTTGGAGAAATTACTTC
Source organism: uncultured Chitinophagales bacterium (assembly GCA_964492065.1). Lineage (GTDB taxonomy): Bacteria > Bacteroidota > Bacteroidia > Chitinophagales > BACL12 > JADKAC01. Next base: position 15,426 of record CAZBHH010000006.1, read on the forward strand.
CAATATGTCTATTGATAGAATCAACAAATTCCTCAATAGCCATGTGGACGACAAAAAATTTCGTGAACTGGACAGCATACCGTACGCAAAAAAAGGCGATGATGAGGACTTCGACGACGATGATGATTTTGACGACGACGACGATGACTTTTCCGATTTTGACGACGACGACGATTCCGGATTTGATGAGGATATGGAAGATATGGAAGACCTCGTAAACAATAAGGGCAAAAGAAAAGGCAATGACGATGATGACGATGACCTGTTGCAGGGCGATCTCAACGAAGAAGAATTTTTAGATGAATACGCCGACGACTTCAGCGAGGAAGACGACTATAATTTCGACGATAACTAAATATACGAGGTCAAATAAAGATAAACCGCAATTTTCATTGCGGTTTTTTTTATTGAATAGTGCAATGCCCTATGCGATTCGATGTATATTGCATTGCGCATTGATCAACGGGTAAGAATCGGCAATCGATACGCCTGCTAACCTGCCGTACAACTGACATGTTGAAGCTACTTCGCAAATTAAATATACACTTCGTGTAAACCGCATAATGCATTAAAAGTGCAGGTAAAAATCCCGGGTGAGTTTTCTGTACTCCTCAGAATAGGAATTGGGTACATTCCCGGCAATTATGAGACTTTCTTCACGCAGGGGCGCAGGTTGTTTTTTAAATTCGAGCAGTATGCGTATCGGCGGTTTAACCGCCCTGGAATACACGGTAGTTTTGCGTGAACAAAACAATGTATTCAACAAAGCCAGGCCGGTAAAATCCGCAGCGGTGGCAGCGGGCAGAATAACCGCCAGTTTTCCATCCGCTGCAAGTAATTGTTTTGATGAGTGAATCAATAAAGCGGGATCGAGATTTTCAGCTACCCGTGCACGGCGCCTGCCTGTATCGGCAACGGGGAACCCCCTGCTGAAAAACGGCGGGTTGCAGATAATCAAATCATACGCTGTTTTGCAATTCAAACAGTACCGTCGCAGGTCCGTATGCATAATATGTATGCGATTGTTCCAGGGCGACAGCATTGCATTATCCCTTGCCTGTTCAATGGCATGCGCATCCAAATCTATAGCGTCAACTTCAACGGTTGCATTGCATTGCGCAATCATCAGCGCTAAAATTCCCGTACCGGTGCCGACATCCAGGGCACGGACAGCACGGGCAGTGTCTGCCCAACTGCCGAGCAACACCGCATCCGTGCCCACTTTCATCGCCGCCTTTTCCTGGTGAATGACAAACTGTTTAAATTGAAACATACCAAATGCATGTGCTCTTGAAAACTCCAACAACTCAACCCGGAATTTATCCCCGATTTGTCATATTTTGTAAAATTGCGAATTATATAAATTAAATAAATTCGTTTCTCAAAATTATTCGCCTTACATTTATTGATTATAAAAATAAAAGCAATGAAAAAATTTTTACTCCTCTCAATGTGTTGTGCAGTGCTTTTTACGGTAAATGCACAGCTTGTGGTAACGGAAGAACCGAACGATACCACCTTTGTTTATTCACTGGCAGGGCCGGGTGTTACCATTTCCAACCTTTCGAGAATCTGCGGGGAAACGGGATCCGGCTTCTTCAATGCGTCGGCAGCCTATGTCGGTATCGACGAGGGCATTCTGCTCACTTCGGGAACCATTATCAATGCGCTTGGACCTAATGCCAACGGTGCGACTTCCGGTTATGTGGATACCTACGGCGACCCTGACCTTGACGCCTTAATTCCGGGATATGTAACCTACGATGCCTGTGTCATCGAATTCGATATGACAGTGGCAGCAGATACAGTGCGCATTTCTTATGTGTTTGGCTCCGAAGAATACCTGGAATATGTGGGCTCTGCTTTCAACGACGTCTTTGCATTCTGGGTGAGCGGCCCCGGCATCCCCGACCCGGTGAATATTGCAACTATCCCGGGAACTGAGGAGCCGGTTGCCATCAACAACGTCAACGACTGGAGTTATCCCGAGTTTTATGTAAATAACGGCGACGGCATGGAAGACCCGTATATGAGCGACAGTATGTATGTGCAATACGACGGGTTGACCACCGTACTGCAAGGCAGTATTCCGGTAACTGCGGGAGAGACCTATCACATGAAAATTGCCATTGCCGATGCCGGTGATATGATATTGGATTCGGGTGTATTTCTCGAAACGGGCAGCCTGGGCAGTCTGCGTATGGGAGTGGCCTATTATGGCGATGGCGAGAGCAATACCGCCGCCGAAGATTGTTCCAACGGGTACATCGAATTTACAAATTATGTCCCCAGCGACATGGATTTGGTACTCGACTATTACGTGGGCGGTACGGCTACATTCGGCGAGGACTACGAAACAATTGACAACCAGGTAATCATCCCCGCCGCAATGTCCACCGCCACTTTACCGCTGGTACCTATCGAGGATGGAATCTCAGAACCGGATGAAACAGTGATTCTCTATTTGTACAACCCGCAATCCTTATATGTTTATGACAGCATCATTGTCACTATTAAGGACAAGTTATTCGCCGACTTCAATTATACCACTACCGGCAGCGAAGTTGTCTTTAGCGATAATTCAGACCCCGCCGTTGAATACAGTTGGGATTTCGGAGACGGCACCGTTTCCACCGGGCCTAATCCCAGCCATGCATATTCGGCAACAGGTACCTATAATGTGTGCCTGACAATTACCAACGAGTCGGGTTGTACTACCTCCGTTTGCAAATCCGTTGAAATTGGAACCGTTCAGTCAATAGATGATTTACACACGCTCAACTTCCAAGTGTATCCCAATCCGGCTTCCGAATCGGTAACCATTCAAACCGATACTTTCGAAGGCACTATCGCCATTCGCGATATCCGGGGAAGGCTGGCGCTCACCGCGGCGATTGCAGGCAATACGACAACCGTAGATTGCAGCCAACTGGCGCCGGGTATTTACACCATTACCATAACCGACAGTAACAATACGGGTTCCGGTATCCTGGAAATTAAATAACCGGAAATAACAATTTTAAAAAGCGGGTGGCCCCCGCTTTTTTTTTTTTAATTTTTTTTATTTGCCGAATTGATGTAATTTGTCAATTATGGTACGAATAATTGTTGCAACCGACTTTACGCCTGCATCAACGCATGCCGTTGAATTTGCTTTTAAGGCATTCGATTCGGCGAATACCGCTTTTGTACTCGCTCATGTGGTGCATATCGACGGGCCGCCGCCCGCTTTCATGTTCAACCGCTTAATTGAATCGCTGAAGCTCAGGGCACAATTTAAATTTGAAAATTTAAAATCAGAACTCACTATGCCTCAGCATGCGGCAATAAGCCACCGCATTGAATACGGTACCGCCGTGCATTCCGTCATAGAGAAAATAGCACGGGAGGAACATGCGGATTTAATAATTGCCGGCGCCGGAATGCGGCAGAGTTTACAGCAATTGCTGATAGGGGATGTAGCCACACAACTGATTACCTACAGCGATTTCCCGGTAATGATTGTGCCGCAGGAAGCCGTTATAAAACCGATAAAACACATTGTCAACGCCACCGGCATCGAGCAATCAGAAAGTGATTTTATGCGGATGATGCAATTTGCCCGGGCGCTGCACGCCGATGTAACCATGCTCCACGTTTATAACAGCGCCGAACAGGCAAACAACCTGCAGGCAAAATCACTCCGGCAATTGGCAAAAGACAAATACGGTTTTAACAATGTGCAATTTGAATACGAAATCAACCGCAGCACCATCGCCGGAATTTTTAAATACCTGAATAAAACAAATCCCGACCTGTTGGTGGTATTCCCGCATAAGGAACTGTACCTGGACCGCATTTTCAGCCATCGGGTCACCAAAACATTAGCCGGAAAATCCGCAGTGCCGATCCTGGTGATGAAAAATTAAAATGGGATTTAATATTTCTCCTTTGCTATTTTGTTATTTCCCTTTTATCTACCTTCGTCGCAAATTACAATGCCGCAGTTATGATGAAGATTTTAGTTGCCACGGATTTTTCTGAAGCGTCCAAACATGCACTCAGATACGCCATCACTATTACCCGGAATATTCCTTCGGAAATTGTAGTGCTCCACGTAGCGCACCTGGAAGGGCCGCCGGCGGTATCCATATCCTCCACATTGCTGGAAACACTGAAGACGAAGGCATATTTCAACTTCCAGGGCATGGAGGAAACCATGGAATCCGAATTTGGCAAAGACCTGAATTTGCAGTTCCGCATCGAGACCGGCTATCCCGTCGCACGCATTATTGAAACGGTAGCGGCAGAAGAAGATGCCGAAATGATTTTTATCGGCCGGAAGGGATTGTCGGCGCTGGAAAAAGTATTTATCGGCAGCATTGCCGCACAAGTGGCCATGCATAGCAAATTCCCGGTACTGCTCGTACCGGAAAAAGCCGTATTAAACCCGGTGGAGCGCATGGTTAACGCATGCGACTTGTATCAAAGCGAGGAAGAGTTGGAAATGGTAACCTATTTCGCTTCCAAACTGAAAGCGACAATTACCATGTTGCACATATTTTCCGATGCAGCACAACGGGATAAAAGTAATTTCGCCGAATTACCTGACGCCATGCAGAGAAAATTATATGTAGAAAATTTTCAATACGCTTCCGTCGTAAATTCCGATGTAGTGGACGGCATTGAAGAATATTTGCAAAAGAACCCCACCGACCTGTTGGCTGTGTTTACGCACAAGCGGTTCTTCTACGAGCGCCTGTTTAACAGGAGCATATCCAAAGAAGTGGCGAATGAAATTGATATTCCGCTATTGGTTTTAAAAGCCATCTGACGGTATTACAAAGCGCTGCATATCCGGAGTTATCTTTTTTTATTGCCTGCGTATATTTTGTAATGTGCGTATGCTTTGCGTTAGCGCATTTGCAAAGGCAATGGAATATCGCAAACCCAATGACAATAAAAATTAAAGCCATAAAAAAAGCCCGCATGAGTTCACACGCAGGCTTTATAAAACGGCTTTAATTGTTTAGAGCTTAATTGAAACGGTGGCAGAGAAAGTGCGTCCGTCGGAAGGCCATATTCCCGGGCCCGGATAAAACTGCGGCCGTTTTGCAAAATAATGTTCGTCTAAAATATTATTGGCGTTCAGCATCACTTTCAAATTCTCGGTGAGGCGGATACCGATATTCACATCCAGCAATTGGTATGCGGGCACCAGCCCTACCGAACCGCTTGCACTCGGCTCTACCGTATTCAGCGCATCGGCAAAACTTTCGGAAGTGTAGCTGTACAACAGCGATAAACTCACTACGGAATACCGGAATGTAGCGCCATTTCTCGTAATCCATGTCGGCACGCTCTCCACCTTATTGCCATCGACATTGATATTTTCGTTACCGGATTTAAACGTCGCATCCTCATACCGTGCATCCATGTACGAGGTGGAAGTAAATACCGAAAGCGCTGTTTTGGTTCCCCAGGTGAAGTCGCCCTGGATAAACATTTCAAGTCCTGCGGTATGGGAATTGCCGATATTGGTCTTATAAATGGCAGTCATATTACCCGCTGAATCCGTTTCCACAAAATTTCCCATCCTGTTATTGTATTGCAGGTAGAAACCGGTTATATCCCATGTGAGAAAACTGCGGGTACCCCTTACGCCGACTTCGGCATTATAACCGTAGGCATCCTTGAGGTCCTTATCGGTAAACTCATATACCGAAGATGGGACTACATCCTTAAAGGTTACCGGCCGGTAGGCTTGGGACCATCCCGCATACACATTGATATTTTTATTTAAATCGTACTGCATGCTCACGCCTATCAGTGGAAATTTATGCTCGATGGTAGTGGGCAGATCGCCATCGGGATAATAGGTAATAACCCCGGTCATATCGGTCTGGCCGATTTCCATTCTGGCGCCGGTATTTACAGAAAATTTTGAAGTCAACATCCAGCGGTTTTCCGCAAACACCGCAATATTGTTTGTTTTAAAATGCAGGTCTCTGCCCCAGCCCGGAACTGCCAGCGATATATCGAAGTCGGTGCCGGTGGATCCTTTACCCTGCTGGCGGCGGTGCAGATCGTTATTCATATACTGCAAACCCGCCATGAATGTGCTGGTTAGATTTAATAGTGTATAGGAATGTAAAAACCGCAATTCGGTGGTATAGCTGTGATAGTTGTCGATATCCACCTGGCGGTTGTTATACTGCAGTGTCGCTGTAACAATGGAGTCTTCAACATTCGCCGGTTTATCAAACATTACACTGCTCCTTTCGCCGAGTACTGCGGAAGATATGAGTCTGAGCTTTGTGGCCTCGCTGATATTCCACTCCACGGTAATAGACGGAATATGGATATCGGGGCTGTAGTAATTCCGTGTGCGTGTCGCCATCTGGGGGTCGGCGTAAAACATGCTGTCGGTAAGCGGCCCGGGCAGATGGGTGATATATTTGGAATGCGTCCATTCCAGTTTAAAAGTGAGGTCTTTGGTGGCATCGTAAAACAAGGTAACACCCTCGGCGTTATAACTGCCGTCGCTGAAATCGCGGTAACCGGTATTCCATTTTTTGTTGTACCAGGTAGAATAACGCACCTTGCCCAACTTACCCGATGCGCCGTTGTAGGTACTTACCAAACCGTAAGAACCCACCGTATTAATACTTTCAAATGCCAGTTTTTTGGTAGTGTCGGGCTGCTTGCTGATGTAGTTGAGCATACCGCCGAATTGGCCGCCGTACTCTAAAGAGCCGGTTCCACGCACCAATTCAATGCGCTCCACTGCTTCCATCGGTATATTGTAGTGGCTTGCCGGATATCCGTACATATCCGTATTGGTCAATACGCCGTCTTTGCGGATATTGAACTCCCAACCGCGATGCGGATCCAACCCGCGGGTGGAAATACTCACCTGATTACCCGTTCCATCTATATCGTAAACGAATACGCCGGGAATTTTTGAGAAAATCTGCCTGCCGTACTTTTCGGTAAAAGCGACATTTCTTTCCTTCAGGTCTATTACTTCATTCTTTTTCCCCGAATAGATAAAAGTCCCCTCAACGGGCTGCAGGCGTGTAACATCCAATGTAACTTTTTCAGCGCCGATAATCACCGGATCGAGGTTTTTTGTTTTCACCGAGTCTGTATTAACTTGCCCGATGCTAACAGCACTGATGAGTACGGCAAAGAAACTAAGTGCATAATTTTTCATAAAGTGATGTGTTTTTTAAAGTAAACACGCAATGAGCCGGCTATTGCTGTCATATAAAACAAACTTATGGTTTTGAGAATTCGGACTTTAGATACTCATATAACCGGCGGCGCCCGTAGTACATTAAGCTATCATCGCAGCATTTACATGATTTATAAATAGTAAACATGCCGCTCAAAAGTATTGATTTAAAAAAAAACTACACACAATTAACATAATTTTTACACTCTATAAATTTCTGCTCGGTTTTTTTTAAATTATTGGAAAAATTTCATGGACATGAAAATTAAATCTACTATACTGACAGCACTGATTCTGTCTCCGTTTTTTGTATTTGCCCAGGTCGCATCTTCGCCCAAATTAGTGGTGGGCATTGTAGTAGATCAAATGAGTTACGATTATTTGTATCGCTATTGGGACAATTACGGCGATGGCGGCTTTAAACGGCTGGTGAATAACGGTTATTCGTGCGAAGACCACCATTTCAATTATATTCCTACCTACACTGCACCGGGTCATGCGAGCATTTACACCGGTTCGGTACCTGCCGTGCACGGCATTATATCCAATGATTGGTACGAGGTGCATTCGGGCGGTGAAATGTATTGTGTCGGCGACTCAACCGTTCACGGTGTAGGCACCGATTTGCCGGCGGGTAAAAAGTCTCCTGCAAATATGCTCTCGACGAGCATATGCGATGCGCTAAAAATGGCGAGCGGTAATCAATCGAAAGTGATAGGCGTTTCTTTAAAAGACCGCGGCGCTATTTTACCCGCAGGCCATACTGCCGATGCCGCCTATTGGTTTGACGGGAAAACCAATGCATGGATCAGCAGCTCTTATTATATGGAGCGCCTTCCCGATTGGGTAACAGCGTTTAATGCAAAACTTCCGGCAAATGATTATATGGCAGGCGAATGGAATTTATTATTACCGGCAAACCGCTACAAGCACAGCACTGCCGACGATGTTTCCTGGGAGTATATTGCTTCCGGTGAATCTCATCCTGTTTTTCCGCACCGGCTATCCAATGCCTCGAATATGGAAGCGATTAAGGGTACGCCTTTCGGCAATTCATTTACTACCGACTTCGCCATTGAGGCACTCGCACAGGAACGGTTGGGAATGAACCCACACGCTACCGATATGTTGTGCCTGAGCTATTCATCCACTGATTACGTCGGACATGCATACGGGCCGCATGCAATGGAAACCGAAGACACCTATTTGCGCCTGGATATAGATATTGCGAGACTGCTGGATACATTGGACGCAACCATCGGCAAGGGGAATTACCTGGTATTTCTCACTGCCGATCACGGCGTGACACCTGCCCCCGGCTACATGCAATCGCTGGGCATCCCCACCGGGTTAATGCATCACTCTTCTCTTAGGCGACAAATGGATTCAGTGCTCTACCGTTCCTTCGGAGTAGATGCATTGATCCGGAGTTTTTCCAATAACCAGGTTTTTTTAGACCATGCGGAGCTCACGGCAAACAACATCACCGCATCTGCCGTTGCCGAAGTGCTATACCAATATCTGATGACAGTTGATGGTATTGCCAATGTCATCGATCTCAACCATATCTCCGACGCAAAACTTCCCGACAGGTATAAGACGATGGTAATAAACGGTGTACATGCGAAGCGCAGCGGCGATATTGAAATACTGTATGCGCCCAACTGGATGGATACCCGCAAAACGGGAACCACCCATGGCAGCATGTACCAGGATGATACTCACGTGCCGCTGTTGTGGTACGGATGGAATATACCCGTAGGAAAGACGTGGCGCAGAACGGAAGTGACGGACATTGCAGCCACGCTGGCAGCGATGTTGCGCATACCGGCGCCAAATGGTTGTATCGGGAATATCATCACCGAATTGCAACATCGATAAACTATTTGCACCGCAATGCGGTTGCTTGCTTTATACTATAACAATGAAGACAAACCCGGAAATAATTTTACCCGAATCGATGCGCAAAACCATGCGCCTGTGGGCGAGCGGCGTTGTAGTAGTTTGCGCTGCACATAACGCAATGCGCAACGGCATGACGGTAAGCGCATTTGCATCTATCACCTTAGAGCCGCCACAGGTACTCGTGTGTTTAAACAACAATGCAGCCACGCTGGCGCTCATCCGCAAATCCAAAAAGTTTTCGGTATCCATCTTAGGCGAAGACCACCTGGATATATCCAGGCAATTTTCAGGTGAAAAAGCATTGCCCGAAGGCGCCGACCGGTTTCACAATATCGCCACCTTCACCGCTGCAACCGGCGCTCCCATTTTACTGGAGAGTATTGCATGGCTCGATTGCGAAGTATTTCAAATGCGCAGGATGTCCACTCACGTCGTTGTCGGCGGGCAGGTGGTACAGACGGGACAAACCGGACGACCGGCAAAACCGCTGTTGTATTACGACCGCAACTATCGCCGCATGTCGGCCGACCAACATAATGCATAAACCTGTTACCCGCCCGGTGATTCTTTCCATTCCGTCGTCCGGTTTTAATGCAACTCTTTCCGGATTGTTTGCGTTTTGGGCTAATCGGGGAAATCCGCCATTTTGTTCTCCGGTTCAAATAAATTTCTTAATTTAAGGTCGGTTACAAAACCTCAATTCACAATTATGCAAAAGAAAATTGCCATCATTCTCGTATTAAGCAGTATTATTCTGACTCTTGCCGTATTGGCATTTCTGGTTATCGGGAATAAGGATACGCAGGAATCAAAACTCCCCGAGCCCACCGAAATCAATAGAGAACAAAAGGAAGGCCACTCGAATAAAAAAGACCGCGAAGCCTGGATACAAGCTATGCATGCCGCCGCACCGGGCACCAACTGGCAGAAGATGGATGCTGAACTGCGCTTTCAAAAAATGCAGCAGCGGGCAGCACTCTATAAAACATACGGCAGCCGTTCGGGTGAATGGGATACGCTGGCAAACGGCAATGTAATCGGCAAATGGTCAGAAATAGGCCCTTACAATGTAGCCGGACGGATGCGGGCTTCAGAAATAGATTTTTCCACCAATACGGTATATGCCTTTTCACAGGGTGGAAACCTTTGGAAAAGCGATTTGGATGGCAGCAACTGGACGGTCATTAACGACGGATTTAATGTGCAGGACGCCATTTTTTTGCGCAAGGTGGGTACTGCATTGCTGATGGCCGCAAACGAATGGGGAACTCAGGGATTCTATAAAACATTCGATGAGGGAATTACCTGGACACAGGCAACCGGCCTGGATGCCGTTGCCGCCTGGGGAAATATTTACGATGTGGAAATGCTGAATGACTCCGAGCACACCATTTACCTGTTAGCTTCTGAATGGGATTACGTAGGATGGTACTGGAACACTTGCCTGTACCGCTCCGTCGATACGGGTAGCACATTTACTAAAATTCAATGCTGGGATGAACCCACCTACGGCAATTCAGATAAATTCTCGCTTTGGACTCCACGCTATGGCGAACCGGTAGTTTATATCGCTGCCAAAGACAACGTGTTAATGGTGGATGCCGATGCCAATATCACGACTGTGGGCGCATTGCCCGCCACCACCGGCAATGTGTATTTGCTCAGCGGATACCAGGATGTTGCAGCTACCTATTTGTATCTGGCCTCCATCAACTGGTCATCGAATAAAACAACTTTTTACCGCTCGGCAGACGGCGGTGTCAGTTGGGATGAGAAACAAACGGTAAACTTTACGTATTTCAGCCTCAACAGTTTCAATTCATCCCAAAAAACAGAGGGTCACCTGTGGTATGGCGGCGTAAATTGCATGCGAAGCAGTAACGGCGGAAATTCGTTTTCACTAATCAATGAATGGTATGAATACTACGGACAGGAAGAGACAAAACTGCATGCCGATATCCCGTTCATTCAGTCGTTCTGGGATACGATTACCGACACCGAAATTTTGCTGATCAGCACCGACGGGGGATTATATAAATCGGAAGACAACGCCATATCCAATACAAACATCACGATGGAAGGCATGCGCAATGCGCAATTCTACGATGTATTTACCTATAAGGCCTTGCCGGAAATTATTTATGCCGGTGCGCAGGACCAGGGTTACCAGCGCAGTATGTACGACGTAGGCGGCAATTACTATTTCGAACAAATATACAGCGGCGACTACGGCAGGCTGGTCAGCTCCGATGGCGGTGATAATTTATGGATGAACTATCCGGGTTTTACCATGCTGGCAAAAAACGGCACCGATCTGTACACGTGGGATTTTATCGGCTACGGACAGTTGTGGATCCCGCCGCTGATGGCAGATCCGTATAATCCCGAACAAGTGTGGTTAGGCGGCGGAAGCGCCACCGGCGCTGCATATCTCTACCGGGTTTATTATAACGGCTTCGGGTTGAGTTATGAAAAAATGACCTACAATTTCAGCTCGGCAGGTGCAGGAGCAATTGCCGCCATCGCATCATCGCCAATAAACCCCGACTACTGGTACGTGCTCACCACCAACGGATACTTTTTCTACAGCACCGATGCCGGAGTAAACTGGACAAAAAATTCCACCTTCGACGGGCCCGACGGCCATTACTTTTACGGAAGCAGTATCGTGCCTTCAACAACAGATTTGGGCACCGTTTATATCGGAGGCAGCGGTTACAGCAATCCCGCCGTGTATAAAACTACCGATAACGGTACAACTTTCATTTCCATGAGCGATGGTCTGCCTTCCACACTGGTGTACGATATGGATATCCTTCCGGGCGACAGTCTGTTATTCGCCGCCACCGAAGTAGGCCCCTACGTATATGTGCCCACCGAAAATTACTGGTATGATATCGCCGGTCTGGATGCGCCATACCAGGTGTATTGGAGCGTGGAGTACGTGGATACGATTAAAACACTGCGATTCGGCACTTACGGCCGCGGCGTTTTCGATTTTAAACTGTACGAGGAAGAATTACCCGCTGCCATTACACACAATACGGCAGCGGATGATTTTAATGTATTTCCAAATCCCGCTTCCACGCAAATACAAGTGGTAACCGGAATGCATATACCGTCAGCGACTATTTCAATTTACAGCGCAGGCGGCAAATTAATGATGCAAAAGCAAAATGCCGGGTTTAATAACAATACACCGCATACTATATCCATAGATGCGTTGAGCCCGGGAGTGTACTTCCTTCAAATTGAAACCGGGGCAAAACAAACGGTGCGGAAATTTATTAAAAACTGATACAGGTAGTTCATTCTCCGGCTGTTCAGATGCATCCGTTAAAACTCGCGATGGACGGAAGGCTGCGATAGATTGCAGCAACGCAGTGCACATTTCTGAATGTGTTATAAACCGCAGCTGTTTACCGCTTCCCCATCACCCTGGCAGCCTGCATCCGCGATTTAACATGCAGCTTGCTGTAAATCCGTGTTACATTATTGCGCACGGTATTCGGGCTCAATCCCAGCTTTTGAGCTATCTCTTTATACTCCAATCCATCCACCAGCAACTTTAAAATTTCGTCCTCCCTATCGGTCAGTTTGTATTCATTCTCGTTGGCAGTTGTTTCGGACTTGCTGATTTGTTGCCCGGGATTGGTCAATAAATTCAACACTTTTCTGGCGATGGCGGGCGACATCGGAGCGCTTTCACCTTGCATCAAACTGTCAATTGCCTCTTTAATTTTCTCGATCGGCTCATCCTTTAATAAATATCCATCGGCCCCCGCTTTAATGGCATTGAAAATCTTCTCGTCCTCGTCGAAAATCGTCAGCATCAGGAAGCGCACTTGTGTATAGCGCAGTTTACCCTGGGCTACCGCCTCAATGCCGTTCATCACAGGCATATCGATATCCATTAACACCACATCGGGTTCCGCAGTCCGGTGTGCTTCTGCCATCTTCTGCAGAAAGTCCTTTCCGTGCTCAGCCGTAAACAGCACCTCATAACCGGGATAATTATGGAGTTTGTCCCGCAGGGTGAAGCGGATATTTTTCTTATCATCCACGATAGCGATGTAAATCATAACAGGTCAATTTTCCTTTAAAATTACAGCGGCGGCACCCGATGAGAAATAGTACACTTATACTAATAACACATACGTGGTACCTTTGTCTATCACCGATTCACGGCGCATCGATATGCCGAACTCCTCGGCCCGCTTCTTCATTATTTGCAATCCGTATTGTTCCTTATGTTGCTGCGAATCGTCAAAACCGGCGCCATTATCGGCTATGCTGAGGCGCAATATATCCTCACTGCAAAAAATTTCGATAGTTACTTCGGCGGCGGCGGCATATTTAAATGCATTGTTCAATATTTCCTGGCATATCCTGTACAGGTTCAAGCCCAACAGCGCATTTAACTCTCTATGTGCGTTGATATGTTCGGCAAATACAATATGCGTATTGCTGTGCTTAAACAATTCTCTCGCAAACACTTTCAACTTATCCGAAAAATCCTGCACCGAAATATTCGCATCGCTGATAGCCCAGATCGTATCCCGCAGGCTGCTTATAACACTTTTCACCGATTGGCTTATACTGCCCGTCACCTCTCTGCGCTTCTCAGCGTCTTCTTCATTGATACCGTCCAGCGAATAAATGATATACGAAAGTTGGCCGCCCACATTATCGTGCAGATCGCGGGCTATGCGCTCTTTATCTCTTTGCAGATTTTGCAGCAGTGTCAATTCGTGTTGTTTTTTCCGCAGGTGATTCCGGTTGAACATCCATAAGACAATCACTGCAAAAAATAAAAATGCGATAATCACAACGACGAGTACTAATCTGTTTTTTTCGTTCTCCTCCTGCAGCAATTCGTTTTCCATAATTCTCTTTTCTGATTCGTAAAGCATTTCATAGCGAGCTATACCGGCTGCTTTGTTCACCTGGAATACGGAATCTTTAAATGCAAACCATTTGTGCATATAGTGTGCTGCAAGGGTATCGCCCAACATGGCGAGGCATTCGGCTTTGAAATTATACGCATACATCAGCCCCTCTATATTATTGCTCCCCGAATAATACATTTCTGCTTTGTCGATATAAGGCAATGCACTGCGGTAATCTCTTTTTAATATAGTATTCAGAAAATACCATTTCATATTAACAAATGCCAAACTGTTGCTATCGCCCGAAAGTACGGCGTAGCGCTCTGCTTCGCGAATAGTGCGCTCTGCCTTTGCGATGTCACGGGTTGTGTTCAGGTACACATCCGATAAAGCGGAAAGCGCCACTGATAATTTATCGTATTGCTTACTGCCGCTGTATAACTCCACTGCTTGTGCCGAATACCATTCCGCCGAATCCACAACGCCGGTTTCGATGTAAATAAGGCTGATAGAATAGTAGATGCCGCTAAGCAGATTATTCAGTTTATGTTGTTTGGCTGCCGCCATCGCAGTGTATAGCCACTCTAAGGCGGCCTTTTTATCACGTAAATAATAAAGGCACCTGCCTATCGCCAGTTGTGATTTTACGATTATATCGACGTCATTATTCTTTTCGGCATTTTTCAGCGCCTCCAAATAAGAGAGCTGTGCTTCTGCATAATTGCTCTCGTTATATAGTTGATCGGCTTGCTGGAACATGGTTTCAGCGGATTGCCCATTGGCTATTGCCGCCCGAAACAAACAACAACCGGAACACAGAAATATCAGCAGGAATTTGCGCATAAGCTCTGATTGCAAATGTAGGCAACTACACCGTATCCAAACTTAGTACATCCGTACTATTCCGCACATCGGGCGGGATGTGGAGTTTTGTATATAACCAATCATTGTAATTATGCAAAGGATTTTATTGCCATTATTGATAACCGGTATCGGGATACAACCGAAGACCATATTTGCTCAATCTACTCCCAATAAAGCAAAACAATGCCTTTCCGTATTTTATACGCAGCAATACGGCCGGTCAACACCGGAAAAAGCCATCGCGGAGAAACAGTTGAAGACCGGTTTGTTTATGCACAACATTGCATTAAAGTCCGGAACGGATTACACATTATAATTTACAGGAAATGAAAATTAACCGGGTAACGTATAAACAGGCTGTGCCGGTAGCATTAGATAATGACACCGATTACCCGATTGCTGTTATCCGGTCTTATCAAAATAAACCACCTACACCATATATAATTCCAGGACACTTAAAAGATTATCGCCAATTGGCAGTAACAATTTTCAACAAATAAATTCATCAAAATCAAACATGTATTATGAAAATCTTAACCAAACATTTCAAACTGCTCATCACCGTAATCGCTGTTTGTTTCATTTCCAACAGCTCCCGTTTATTCGGTCAAAACCTACTCTGCAACGGAGGGTTTGACGACACCCTTTATGCTAACGGCGTCAATTTATTAAACGCTGCTCTCGTACCGTGCTGGGAAACTTCCTCGATACTCACCACTATTGAACTATGGAATAACACATTAGATCCCACGCCGTTCAGCGGCCAACAATTTGTTGAAATCAATGCCTATGGTCACGATACACTGCATCAGGATTTTACAGTAAGCGCCGGGAGTCTGCTCCACATAAGCTTTGCGCACAGAGGCCGCCTGGGAACCGACGTCATGGGCGTACAAATCGGCCCTGTTGACGGCCCTTACACCGACCTGGGACAGTTTGCAGATTCAACCGACGCCTGGGGCTATCACAGTGTCGATTATACGGTGCCTTCCGATGCTGCAACGAGCAATTACAGGTTGCGGCTGTATTCGTTTTCTATTGCCAACGAAATGGCCGTTTCTTTTGGCAATTTTTTAGACAGTGTGACGGTTACGGCGGTAACGACATCCATCAGTGAAAATCACGCAAACAGTATCGCACTATATCCCAACCCGGCAACGGACCTGGTAACTATCGGAAATGTCGAATCGGGTTCTGTCGTAACCATTACAGATATTACCGGCAGGATAATGTATTCAACCGTAACCGACAATACGCAGGCGATAATCGACACCGATGCATTTGCAGGCGGTATGTATATCGTTCGCATTGAACATAACGGCGCCATCCTAAGCAGGAAGTTAGTAATTACCGATTGATACCTTTATCGCATTACAAGGTGTGTAAAGAAAATGAATGACACCTGCTCTTTTTGTTTTGTATCCCTACAATTGCCCTGAACCGATTTTCAATCAGGTATTAAACAAGGTGAGAGAAGTTCATGAATAAACTCCTATCATCACTTTAATGTAATTTGTGTCAGGGCAGGGCATCTTTTAGCTGCTGATAGCGCACATCAAATGTACCGCTGCCATCGCAGCCCAATGCGGTATTTTCCTCATAAATATTTTCAATCCTGTTTTCAGGGCTGGGGTGGGTACTTAAAAATTCGGGGATATCGCTGCCGCCGCTCGCATTTATCAGTTCAAAAAATCCGGCGGCGCCGGCGGCGTTATATTCGGTCGGGCATAAATACACCACCGAGTATTCATCCGCCTGGCTCTCATCGCCTCTGCTGAACGATAAACCGACCAGGCCTACGGCGATATCGGTCAATACGTTTTGATTTTCTCCCAACACGAGGCTCAACAAAAGCGAGATGCCGTATTGTTCGGTCAGTTGATCGGTGACATGTCTCAAATCGGCATGTGCAATTTCATGGCCTAACACACCGGCTAATTGCGCTTCATTCTCCAGGTATTTTATCAGCCCGGTATAAACATAGATATATCCGCCAGGCGTACAGAACGCATTGAGCACATTGTCGTCGTGAACAATTTTCAATTGCCAGGCAAATTCGTCTTTGTATTCCACCTGGCCGGCATCCAGAATCCGGTCGCGGATATCGTAGAGCAATGTGTACGCTTCGGGGTATTCGCTTTCCTTCAGCAGGGGATAATTGGCAGGGTCTGCTTCTATTTCGGCGGCTATCTGCGCACCGAGCTGTTTATCGTCTTCGATACTGAAAATATTTACGCCGCCTCCTTTGGAGCATGACGACATCAGCAAAGCGCTCATTGCAGCAAATGCGATTACCGGACTGATTTGTTTTAACATATGTATTTCAATTTACTCACCTGTTTTTCAAACATCATTCCAAACGGAGTCAAAGAAAACAAATTGTTTGCAAAATATCTCGCTGCAAAAGCATTGCAGGCGTTGCTTTAATTATGTAAAATGCCTCACCGGTAATAACTTGCAGCGTGTCCGGGCAATTAGATATCATAAAAAAGCCGATTGAATCGGAGCTGAAAATTTTCGAAACAAAATTCAGGGAGGCGATGCGCAGCAATGTGCCGTTGCTCGACAGGGTGATGCATTACATCGTACATCGCAAAGGCAAGCAGATGCGGCCGATGTTTGTGCTGTTCAGCGCAGGATTGTTCGGCAAAATCGGCGAATCCACCTATACCGCCGCTTCGCTGATTGAATTACTGCACACCGCCACGCTGGTACACGACGATGTGGTTGACGACTCGAATGAGCGCCGCGGTTTTTTTTCGGTGAATGCACTCTGGAAAAATAAAATTGCCGTACTCGTCGGCGATTACCTGCTGGCAAAAGGGCTATTGGTTTCGCTGGAGCGCAATCAGCACCATATTCTGCGCATTACCAGCAATGCGGTAAAAGAAATGAGCGAAGGCGAATTGCTGCAAATAGAAAAAGCGAGGCGCCTGGACATCAGGGAAGAGGTGTATTACGATATCATTCGGAAGAAGACAGCCTCCCTGATTGCGGCGGCATGCAGCGCCGGCGCCGCTTCGGTTATTACCGATGAAGTAATGATTGAAAAAATGCGCCTGTTTGGCGAGTACATAGGCATTGCTTTTCAGATTAAAGACGACCTGATGGATTTCGGCGCCGACGATATCGGCAAACCGACAGGCAGCGATATTAAAGAGCGCAAAATGACCTTGCCGCTTATCTACGCATTAAACAAAGCAGATGCAAGGGACAAACGGCGGATAAAACATATTGTAAAGAACAATAACAACGATCCGCGAAAGGTCCGGGAAGTAATGGAATTTGTAAAGCAGTTTGGCGGTATTTCCTATGCGGAGCAAATAATGAATTCCTACCAGAACAAAGCCTTCGACGTGTTGAGCGGGTTTCCTTCCAATGCGAGCAATATCGGTTTAAAGCAACTGGTGCTCTTTACAACCGAGCGAAAAAAATAAGCGTTAATTAAAAATAATCCGCTCTGTATGCACGTCGTTGTCATTGCGCAGGGAGAGGAAATACATACCGGCAGGCAATGCATTCCGGTGAATCACATACTGACCCGAGGTAACACCTGCAATACGCCACAGCGTATTACCCAGCACATCCAGCAATTCGAGGTCGTATGCACCGTTAGCGGCATTGCGCAACTCCACTAAGCAATAATCGTCGGCGGGATTTGGGAATACCGCCATGAAAGGCGCCGGGATTCCGATACCGTCCACCACTCCGCAATCGGGATCATAGGCCATACCCGGTGAGCCACCGGGGCATCCGGCAAACCAGTTAGACGCATCATTCATCACGCCGTTGATATCGGACAGTTCCAGCGTTTTACCGCCGCCGTCAGCCTCTTCGGGCCAGGGCGCTGTATCGCTGTACTGCATGGCAAACTGAATCACGCCCTTATCGTCGTACAGCCGCAGCAAGTCGCCGGAAGCGTCCAAACCAAACATAAAATCCGTTGCAAGCGGCTCTGTATCATCGTGTATTGCCTGGAAGAGGAGTGCATTATTTGTCAGGACCAGGCGACTGCCCTCTGTCAAGACTGTTCCGGGTGGGAATTGATAAACCAGCGAATCATTCTTGTCGGCAAACTTCCACAAGCCCAACTGCAAAACGGCATCCGATGTATTCAGAATCTCCACCCAATCGCCCGCATCGGCAGTTTCGGCGCTGTTGTAGTTGATTTCGCTGAACACGATTTTTTCATCGCAGGGGAAGTATGCCATGCCCGGCGAACCAAACATACAACCGTCAAACCAGTTCGCCGGATCGTTCTGATCTCCGGTGTATTCTCTGAGCTCCAGGGTGCGGCCTGAGCCGTCGGCGCCTTCGGGCCACAGGGCGCTATCGGCAAAAGCGACATCGCAAACCGTATCGCCGTTGAGTGCGGTCAGCAGTACCCGGTCGCCCGCATTATTGAGTTTAAAAGGCAGGTCTCCGATTGCGTTCTCAACATCGGGATACATCGCCGCAAACGTTTCGGTATCATTGCTCAAGACGAGATAATCGCCCGGAGCCATCCGGGTGGACACCGGGATCCGCAATGCATTTACGCCCGTCGCATCGCTTACCTGCCAACCCGAGATTTCCAGTGTGTCGCTGCCATTGTTGTAAATCTCAAACCAATCGCCGCTCTCGGACGTGCTCTCGCTGTTGTAATTGATTTCGGTTACAATAATTTCCGGCTCGGCTGCCGCTCCGGTAAAATTGGCTTCAAACGTATCATCGGAGTTTAAGAACACAGTTACACTTTGATCGGAAGCTGCATCATCGGGTATGACATCCACCGCCGACCAATGGCTGAACGTATATCCCGGATTGGGAATTGCAGTAATGGTCAGCGGCACATCTTCAAAATAAACGCCTTCCCAGGGTAATGCAGTGGGGATGATGGTGCTTATCTGAATATAACCCGCTTCGGGAGGTGAAACCTGCAGTGTAATTGTTCTCTGTGCATTCAGATCAAACGAAGATATAATCTGGGAGCGGGCGGGGCCAATTCGGTCTGCATTGTAATCCAGTATCCACTGCGTATATTCAATCCAGGTCAGCGCATCATAGGGCGGCCCCCAGCGATCGGCAGTTCTGGGAATGGCATTGATCAACTGGTTGCGCATCGCCGTCATTTCCGCTTCCATATTTTCATTTTGCCAGATCGTATTTATTAAATCGGCAAATCGGTTGATAAAGTAATTGCGAAACGTCGCATTGTCCAGCATTTTATCAAATATCTGCGAGTTCATGGAAGGACTTGCGGGATCGCGGATAATGTCGATATAATTATCCCATACAGTGCCGCCAAACCAACCCATCGCACCATCCATATCGTACATGATGTGCCTCCACTTGCCGCCATTGCGGTCGCGGTAAAATTTAATATTATTTTGCCCCCAATACGCACCGCCAAAATCGACATTCTGATAATAGATTTCACCGAGGTAATAGTCCACATAGTTTTTTACATCCACCTGTTGTTCGAAATAATTGTAGAAAGCGGAGTCATCGGCAGCATGATTCATCAGCCAGTAATACATATTTACGAAACCCGTATCCGATCCGGCAAGTGTTGTCCACCCATTCATCATATCAATATCATCCGCATCAATGCCGTAATTGCTCTCCGCAAAGTGTTCATCCGCTTTTTCACGCACTTCGTACAGCCCCCAATAGCTGCCGTTCAGGAAAACGTGAACGGGGTTATAAGCTTCGTAATCGATATGTGTTTTGCGCATAACCCGTGCGAGGTAGGAATCCTGAATCATGCTGTACCAGACATGCTGCCCACCGTTGCGCAGATTTATATTGTTAAACACATTCACTTCGGGTTTATCGGGAAACAATGGGAAGTTTAAATCGCCGTCGAGTGTATTTTTAAAATCCAGCCTGAAACTTTTTTTATCTTCTGCTCTCGACCAGCCGCCGTGGATTTCCAGCATCATCTGATGTTCGAACAACATATTGCCGTCTGTATCGAAATAACTGACATGTGCCAATCGTTCCCAGGGCTCCCAAAAATTGGCGCCGAAATAGGGATACCATTCTTCATAAGTATCGCCGAATACATAAATGCCCGTGTCGTTATCCCACAGGCTGCCGGGATCTGTCGAAATACTGATAACGTTAATACTGAACTCCCCTTCATCCAACAGGTATGTATTCTTCACCATCGGTGAGGGCAACAGCGTTCCGGTACTAAAACATTTGGCGGACACAACAATATTGGAATCGATGGTTATCGGACCGGTGTACAGCGGAGATGAAATTTCCACATGTGAGCCGTCTATCGTGTAGTGAATTTCCGCTGTGGCGGAAGGGCTTGTTATCTCAATTATTTGCGATCCGGTATAAAAGCCCGGCGCTAATGAAAATACGGGCCCGGGTTCATACCCGCCGGTGCAAAGTGCAACATTATTTGTACTCCCTGGCGATATATCCGCAGTAATACACCAGGAGGCCGCATCCGGAATTCTCGCCAGTGCATGGTTATAATTCATGTATCCCGTAAACTTCTGGTCGAGGATATTTCCGGATGGATCGCTGAGGTAAATCGTCTCGCCATCGTTGCTGATTTTAAAATTGGTCTCCAGGAAAGTCGATCCCAATGTTAACCAGGGCGGCGGATCGCCGTAGGGGGTATCCGCTGTAGCTATTCCAAAAGACAACCAGAACGAAGAAGTAAAATCGGAAGAATAATAAGTGTAATTATTCACCTGTATGGCGAGTACATTTTCGCCGGGGACAATTGCCGCAGCGAATACATCGTGGGGAATAACAAATGTTTCGGCGGCGCCACCCCAGTACATCGCCGCTTCATGATCAATGGTGGTACCTCCATCAAAAGCAGGAGGCGAACCGGTGATATTGGCGGATCGTGCTATCTCTACACCGTTGAGGTAAGCGACAAAACCGTCGTCGTAATCCGCATGTAATACCGCCTGTACCAACAGGGAAGTATCCGCACTAAACGTCTTGCGCATGCAAATGGAATAGTTGTACGAAATAGTTGTAACATCATCGCCGTCGCCGTAGCCTATACTGCCGGCACCGCTGCTCCATCCCGAGTCGTCGAAGCCCAAATCATTCCAACCTGGCGGTGGCGCCGACGTATTCACCCGGTAGCGCCAGATGTCGCTGTTGTAAACCGCCGTTTCCCAATGGTGGATATTTTGGGTGATATTATCGCCGCTGGCGACAATGAGCATATAGGCGCCCGGGTCAATTGGTTTCTCGGGGAAAATCCATTTATTCAAATACACCGCATCGTCGCTGAGACTATAACCGCTCAGATCAACCGTTGCCGGGCCTGCATTATACAATTCAATCCAATCGCTTTCTTCGCCGGCTGCCGACAATACACTTCCCCTTGCGCTAACCTCATTTATCACAATTTGCGCAGGCAGGGGTTTGCAAAGACCTAATGCCATTGCCACAAGGAAAAGCCTCCAACCGTTCATACTATAAAGATACGTGTTACCATTGAGCAGACAACGATTTTCCGGCGGTGTGTTGCATCAAATAGTTTTACTTTTGAGAGCGCAATAATGTTCGAGTTTCCAAAACATTTTTTAGATAATATCCGGTCAGCGCCGGGGTTTAACGAAACCGCCTTTATCAAATCACACGACGACTCGCCGCCGGTGAGCATCCGCCTGAATCTCAACAAACCCATTGACGGTTACGAATCGGCAATGCCCGTACCCTGGTGTGCACAGGGGCGGTATCTCGACGAGAGGCCGGCGTTCACGCTCGACCCGCTGCTGCATGCCGGATGCTATTACGTCCAGGAGGCGAGCAGCATGTTTTGCGGGTATGCATTACAGCAGAGCCTGGACTTGCGCCAGCCGGTGAAAGTACTCGATCTCTGTGCGGCGCCGGGAGGCAAGTCCACTGATATTATTTCCCGTATTTCGACCGAAAGCCTGATGGTAAGCAATGAACCGGTAAAACAACGGGTGCAGGTGTTGATGGAGAATATGCAGAAATGGTCCTGCTCCAATGCCGTCGTTACCCATTGTGCCGCCGGTCGGTTCCGGGCATTGCCCCAATACTTCGATGCGATAACAGTCGATGCACCCTGCACCGGCAGCGGCCTGTTCAGAAAAAATGAATCGGCGATACAGCACTGGAACATGCAAAATTTACAGATGTGTGTGCAACGGCAGCAGACAATTTTGGAAGATGTACTTCCAGCTTTAAAGACAGGCGGAGTACTCATGTATTCAACCTGCAGTTATTCTGTAGAAGAGAATGAAGATATTACCGATTTCCTGATAACAAAATACGGGTTTGAGCCGGTATTCATTCCCCGGCAGCCGGCGTGGAATATTGTGGAGGTTCAGACAAGCGCCGGGGGCTTCGGCTATCGATTTTATCCCGATAAAGTTAAAGGCGAAGGATTTTATATTTCGGTATTGCGGAATACAAAGGCCATTGCAGGTGATTATGCCATTGCATCAAAAAGCAGTCGCATTCAAGCGGCAAGCATCGCCGAAAAAAACATGGCCGCATCTCTGTTGAAGGAAATTTCACAATTCGAAATTATTAAAGTCAATCAGGTGCTCATCGCTTTGCCAAATCACCTGTCGGGAGAAGTACAATTACTCGCATCCAGGCTCCCGGTATTACAATCGGGCATTGCGTTGGGCGAAATAAAGGGCAGCGATTTATTACCTGCACATGCGCTCGCATTGAGCGGCATACAAAGCGATGCGATTCCGCAATTCGAACTGGATTTGCAGGATGCGCTGCAATACCTGCGCAGGCAGGCAATTCATATTCCCGGCGACTATACGGGTTGGGCGTTGGTTTGTTATAAGCGTATCCCGTTGGGATGGATTAAAAAATTAGCAGGCAGGATTAATAACTATTACCCTACTGCTTACCGGATTCGCATGTAAGCGCTCTGCGTTGTCCGAAGTTGTAAAAAGTCAATTCTGCAGAGCCGGCACGCCGTACATCTCTTCACGCTGCCTGTGGATGGTTTCGCTACCGATATACTCGTCAAAACTCATCAGTTTGTCGATGATGCCGTTTGGCGTCAATTCAATGACGCGGTTACAAACCGTTTGCATGAATGTATGGTCGTGGCTGCTGATTAATACGACGCCTTTAAAGTCAATCATGCTCTCGTTGAATGCCTGAATGGATTCCAGGTCGAGGTGATTGGTCGGTTCATCCAGTAATAGCGTATTGGGATTTTGCAACATCATGCGGCTAATCATACAGCGCACTTTTTCACCGCCGCTCAACACCTTGGTATTTTTCAGGATATCATCGCCGCTGAACAACATCTTGCCGAGATATCCCCGTAAAAAGGGCTCATCGGCATCAGTTACCGTTGGCGGGACAAACTGCGCCAGCCATTCAATCAGCGGCATATAAATATTGAAATATTTGGAATTATCATTGGGGAGATACGCTTTAGTAATGGTGGTACCCCATGTAAACTTACCGCTGTCGGCATGCATCTCTTCGTTAATAATTTCGAAAAACGCAGTCACCGCCAAATGGTCTTTGCTGTAAATGGCAATTTTATCTCCTTTGTTAACGGTAAAGCTCACATTGTGAAACAGCACCTTTTCCTCATTGGATTTGGAGAGTTTTTCTACTGACAACACCTGGTTGCCCACTTCGCGGTCGGGTTTGAAAATGATACCGGGATATTTTCTCGTCGATGGAGTGATCTCCTCAATGACCAGTTTTTCCAGCGCCTTTTTGCGGCTTGTCGCCTGTCTGCTCTTTGATGCATTTGCGCTAAATCTCGCAATAAATTCCAGCAAGTCCTTGCGCTTTTCTTCCATCTTTTTATTCTTGTCGTTTGCCTGCCTTAATGCGAGTTGGCTGCTCTCGTACCAGAATGAATAATTGCCCGTATAGATTTTAATTTTCTGGCGGTCCACATCGGCGACATGTGTGCACACCGAATCCAGGAAATGCCTGTCGTGGGAAACCACGATGATAATATTTTCATATCCCGCCAGAAAGTCTTCCAGCCAATTGATCGTTTCGACATCCAGGTCATTGGTAGGCTCATCGAGCAATAATATATCCGGGTTACCGAATAATGCCTGGGCCAGCAATACCCGCACTTTTAAATTTCCGGTGATATCCCGCATAAACAGTTGATGCAGATTATCGGGCACGCCCAGCGAGTTGAGCAAAGCGCCCGCTTCGCTCTCGGCGGTATAGCCGTTCATTTCGCCAAACTCGGCTTCCAGTTCGCCGGCACGAATGCCGTCTTCTTCGGTAAAATCAGTTTTTGCGTAAATCAATTCACGCTCCTCCATGAGCTGCCACAGCTTTTCATGGCCTTTGATGACGGTTTGCAATACGGGCAAGTCGTTATACGCCGCATGGTCCTGTTTCAACACGGCCATCCGCTCGCCGGGTGTAATTTCCACGCTGCCCTTATTCGGCTCCACCTCGCCGGCGAGTATTTTTAAAAACGTGGTTTTCCCTGCGCCGTTAGCGCCGATAATTCCGTAACAATTGCCCTTAGTAAAATTCAGGTTTACATCGTCAAACAAAATCCGTTTGCCGTAGGCGAGTGTAATATTCCTGGTACTTAACATGATCGCTTTAATTAAATGAAAAGCGCTGCAACGGGTGCAGCGCAATCCTTGAAATATTCATTTACGGATCAGGCCCCCAGACCGATTCTTTTAAATGCGGTCACGGCGAGATCCTTGCTTACCGATTTCAACACATCGGCGATAGTCTTCGAATTATCCTTTACAAATTTCTGGTGCAACAGCGTATTATCGCGGAAGTAAGCCTCCAGTTTTCCCATAGCAATTTTATCCAGTATATTTTCGGGTTTACCTTCAGCTCTTGCCTGTTCACGGCCGATTTCCATTTCGCGGTTTTTCACCTCTTCGGGAACGCCGTCTTTGTCGATGGCAATAGGGTTCATAGCGGCTATCTGCATGGCGATATCCTTTCCTGAACTCAAACTGGCTTCGTCGTTTTGATTTAAGGCTACCAGCACTCCCACTTTGCCGTTGGAGTGGTTGTAGGCTATAACTGAAGTGCCGCGGATGAGTGCATAATCCTGTAATGCGATTTTTTCGCCGATTTTACCCACTTGCTCAGCAATTCTTTCTGCCAGGCTCAGGCCATCCATCTGCATGGCGAGAAGCGCCTCTTTGTCGGCGGGGGTTTTCTCCATCGCCAACCGCATAATACTTTGCACAAATTCGATATAATCGATGTTCTTGGCTACAAAATCCGTTTCGCAAGCCAAACCGAAAATTACGCCATAGGTGCCGTCGTCGCTAACTTTTGCAATTACCAGTCCTTCATTCACTTCGCGGTCGGCACGTTTCTCGCTGACCTTCTGTCCTTTTTTGCGCAACCAGTCAACGGCGGCATCAAAATCTCCGTTGTTTTCGGTCAGGGCTTTTTTGCAGTCCATCATCCCCGCACCGGTAA
The DNA here is from genome assembly GCA_964492065.1 of uncultured Chitinophagales bacterium. Classification (GTDB taxonomy): domain Bacteria; phylum Bacteroidota; class Bacteroidia; order Chitinophagales; family BACL12; genus JADKAC01. The sequence continues at coordinate 41,715 of CAZBHH010000006.1, forward strand.
GCTGGCGGAGTTTATTTACATCACTTGCACTAATCGTTACTGTACTCATTTGTTGTTTCTTTTAAAAAATTAATTTTTTGAGGGGCGTTTGCTCACCGGCCTGCGTGATGCGGTTTTTTTGCCGGCATCGCCACCCCGGCCGCCCTTGAATTTGCGTCCCGGTTTATTCGCATTGTCACCTTCCTCTTCCGGCATGTGCAGGCGATCTCTTTCGTCCTCTTCATCCCGTTCCAACTGTGCGGATTCTTCCATTTCCTCTTTATTTTTCGCACGCTCTTCCAGGCCTTCCTCAATGGCATCGGTCAGATACTTCACGATTATTTGAATGGACTTGGCAGCATCGTCATTTGCCGGCACCGAGTAGTCCACCTTGGTAGGATCGCAGTTTGTATCTACGATGCCGAAGGTATTGATATTGAGTTTATGCGCTTCGGCTAATGCGATGTGTTCATGCCCGATGTCCACGATTAACAATGCTGCGGGCAAACGGTTGAGCTGCGACACGCCGCCAATCACTTTTTCAAGTTTATCACGCTCGCGACTCAATACGAGTCGTTCTTTTTTTGTCATACTATCGGCAGAACCGTCGGACAGCATTTTATCGATAGTCTGCAATTTTTTAATGCTCTTGCGGATAGTGGAGAAATTGGTGAGCATACCGCCTAACCACCTTTCAGTAACATAGGGCATGGAGACACGCAGCGCCTGTTCTTCGACAATTTCCTGCGCTTGTTTCTTGGTGGCGACAAACATGATCTTCTTGCCACTGCGTGCAATGGTTTTCAATGCTCCGGCACAAGCTTCGAGTGCATCAATGGTCTTATACAAGTCGATAATATGTATGCCCTTCTTCTCCATGAAAATATAGGGGAGCATTTTGGGGTTCCATTTTTTGCGCAGGTGACCAAAGTGTACGCCGGCTTCAAGCAATTGGTTATATGTAAGTTTTTCCATTTGTCTGTCTCTTTTAAATTAACGTTTAGAGAATTGAGTAGCACGACGTGCTTTGCGTAAACCGTATTTTTTGCGCTCCACGCTGCGTGAGTCGCGGGTCATCAGCCCTTCGGCTTTTAACGGCGGTTTATTTTCGGCATTCAACTTAACGAGGGCTCTGGCAATACCGAGTTTTGCCGCTTCTGCCTGTCCTTTAACCCCGCCGCCGGTTGCATTCAGCATAATATTAAATTCGCCTTCGGCCTTTACCACCTGTAGGGGTTGTAATAACTTGGCCTGCAACATCTGAATGGGAAAGTACTCTTTATAATCTTTACCGTTAACGGTAATTGTGCCGTTGCCTTTGGTGAGAAATACACGCACTACGGCGGCTTTTCTTCTACCTACTGCATTTATTGTATCCATCTGTTGCTGTTATTTTAATGTGATTGGCTTTTGTGCTTGATGCGGATGCTCCGGGCCGGCGTACACAAATAATTTTCTGTACATGGCTGCGCCCAGTTTTGTTTTTGGCAGCATGCCCTTTATCGAGCGCTCCAGTAAATGCGTCGGATTCTTTTTCAACACCGTTTTGGCATTTACCACCTTGCGGCCTCCGGGATAACCGGTAAAGTGCTGTATCTCTTTATCCATCAGCTTATTGCCGGTGAGTTTTACCTTTTCGGCATTAATGATAATTACATAATCGCCGCAATCGGTATGCGGTGTAAAATAGGGCTTGTTCTTACCCCTGAGGATGGCTGCTATTTTGGAACTGAGCCTGCCCAAAGTCTGATCCTCGGCATCTACGATATACCAGCCTCGTGTGACGGTGGCAGGATTCGCCGAGATGGTTCTGTAACTTAACGTATCCACTTCTGCTTATTTTTCTGATGAATAATTCCGCCGTTTTATTTTGCGGAGTGCAAAGATATTACTACCCGCTGCGCCAAACAAGCAGGACTAAAAAAATAAAAGCGCACTATTCGTAACGCTTTCATTTTCAGTCTTATTTTGGAACAGATTTATTTATCTCTGATATGTCTTACCGGCGGTTCATGTAGATTAAAATGTAGTAGAGCAATGTTGCCAGGGAGCCCAAAGCGGCAACGACATAGGTGGAGGCAGCCCAGCGCAGCGCATCTTTTGCCTTGCTCATTTCCATACTGCCCGCTATGCTGGAACCCTGCAACCAGGCGATAGCCCTGCGGCTTGCATCGAACTCTACGGGCAGTGTTACAAAGCTGAACACCGTTGTCAGTCCGAACAAGACAATACCGATCAGCAGCAATTGGGGAAATGCATTGATGAACAGTATACCGGCGAGAATCACCCACATCACCCATTTAGAGGCCACGCTCACCATCGGCACCATTTGGCTGCGGAACTTCAACCATGCATAACCGGTGGCGTGTTGTACGGCGTGGCCGCATTCATGCGCCGCCACCGCAGCGGCAGCTATGCTGTTGCTGTTATAGACGCCTTCGCTGAGGTTTACGGTTTTATTGATCGGGTTGTAGTGGTCAGTGAGCTGACCGGCAACGGAAATTACCTGTACGTCATTAATGCCGTTCTCCCGCAACATCAGTTCAGCCACATCGCGGCCGGTCAATCCGCGGGCAACGGGAATTTTGGAGTACTTGCTGAATTTGCTTTTTAATACGCCGCTGACAATCATGCCGACAACGGCGAAAAGAATACCGATAATATATGCTCCTAACATTTTCTTATTTTTTAATTCTCAATTTGCTGATTAACGCAATCAATATCTCAAAAGTTTTATGTACAGACGATTGAAGTGTTTTTTAATTTTTGAACAGCTCTTTAGCCGATACATTTTCCCTTTCCGGTTCGTCGATGGCCAGCACTTCCATTGGCAAATACCGCATCCAGGAGGCCATGACATTGGTCGGGAACATCTCTACGGCATTATTGTAGGAAACCACGGCGGCGTTATAACTGCGACGGGAAGCGGCAATTTGGTCTTCCACCTCCGTCCAGGTCGTCTGCAGTTGGGCGAAGCGCTCATTGGTCTTTAATTCGGGGTAATTTTCAACGGCCACGTGCAGGCCGGAAAGTAAACCGGTCAATTCGTTTTCCACTTTCATCCTCGCCGGTGCCGTCATATCGGTTTGGGACTCAAGCCGGCTGCGCAGTTCGGTAATTTTCTTTAAGGTATCGCCTTCAAATGTCATAAATTGTTTAACCACTTCCACCAGGTTGGGAATCATATCGTAGCGGCGTTTCAGCGCTACATCCAAATTGCCAAAAGTCAGGTCCACCTGATTGCGGCGGCTGATTAGCGTGTTGTATAATCCCACGAGGATAAATACGACAACGACTACGATAATTATGGGTATTAACATACGTCGATTTTAAATCAAAATTACAGATTTCCAAATTATCGTTCATTTGCGAGAGCCGGCGCTGCCCGGGCACATGGCTGCAGCTAATCAACCGATGAATGACAGGTCGAGAGTGGTGATGCTGTCTAGCACATGTATGAGTTCGGCTTTTGTTTTGAGTGTTACCAACTGGTTGCGCAACGGTTTAATATTGGGTATGCCTTTGAAGTAATTGGTGTAGTGCTGCCGCATTTCCAGAATGCCCAACACTTCGCCTTTCCATGCGATTGACTGTTCGAGATGCGCTTTACACACCGCCACCCGGTCTTCCACAGAGGGGGCATTCAATATCTCACCCGTAGCCATAAAATGCTTTATCTCCCTGAAAATCCAGGGATAACCGATGGCGGCACGGCCAATCATCACGCCGTCCACACCAAAGCGCCGCTTCATTTCCACAACTTTTTGCGGGCTGTCGATATCGCCGTTTCCAAAAATGGGGATGTGCATGCGTGGATTATTCTTTACCTCGCCGATTAATGTCCAGTCGGCATCGCCCTTATACATTTGCGCACGTGTCCGGCCGTGAATGGTGAGCGCCGCAATGCCCACATCCTGCAAGCGCTCGGCCACCTCGACGATATTTTTACTTGCATCATCCCACCCCAGGCGGGTTTTAACCGTAACCGGCAGCGAGGCGGCCTTTACAATTTCCCGGGTGAGTGATACCATGCGGGGTATGTCCCGCAAGATACCTGCGCCTGCATCTTTGCACACCACTTTTTTTACCGGGCAGCCGAAATTGATATCAATCAGGTCGGGGCCGGCCTGTTCGATCATGGCGACACACCCCTTCATCACTTCGATATCCGCCCCGAAAATCTGAATGCCCAAGGGGCGCTCCCGTTCAAAAAATTCGAGTTTTTTTGTGCTCTTTGCCGCATTGCGGATGAGCCCTTCCGTCGAAATAAATTCGGTGTACATCAGGTCAGCACCCAGCTGTTTACACTGCATGCGAAATGGCGGATCGCTCACGTCCTCCATCGGTGCAAGCAGCAGGGGAAATTCCCCGAGCTCCATTTCTCTGATTGTTACCACAATGCAAAGTTAGGCATGTACTTCCAGGTATGCATTTTTTCAGTGACTGAATGCACATTCGCAGTAATCCGGCGGCTTACTATTTCCCGCAGAGGCGCCGCTGCCCTCCTGCGCTAACCTGCGGCCGGTGATTTCCGACAACACATCGCCTTAGTGGTTGGTGAACTCATAGTGCTTGTTGCCGGGTGCCGACTGTGTTGGACAGGTGATGCACATTCCGGGTGGCTTTGCTGTTATCCTTTTGTAAATGTGGGGTTATGGGGGAGGTATAAAAATGATAAACTGGAAGGTGACCGGGTTATTTGAATTTGATTTTTTAATTTTACTGAAAGGAGATGTAATTGGGAAATAGGCAATTAACATGATTTAAGTTGTGTACAAAACAAATATTCCCGGGATATCACACTCAAAAAAGTTGTGTTCAAGTAATAACAATTACATGTAACACCATCGTTTAGCAGAAACTAATTCATTAATTTTACGTTATTCAGTCGTATTCAGCACCCCCGGTGTAACCTACCCGGCATTGGCAGAAAATAAATCAGATTATGAAACCGATACACCCGCAATACATCACCGACAATACAGGAAAAAAACTTTCTGTTGTGATTCCCATTGATGAATACAACTCCATACTTGACCAGTTGGAAGAACTCGAAGATATTCGCCTGTATGATGAAGCCAAAGCCTCTGATGAACCTTCCATACCCATTGATGAAGCATTTAAAATAATAGAGGCTAACCGGAAACTGAAAAAGTAATGGCTTACCAGGTAACTTTAAAGAAAAAAGTCTTAAAAGCTCTGGAAGATATTAACGAACCGCACTACTCCAAAATTAAACAAGCCATTTACAGCCTGGCCGAAAATCCCAGACCGCAAGGGTATAAAAAACTCAAAGGACGGGACGGTTATCGCATCCGTGTTGCCGACTACCGCATTATCTACGATATTTTTGACAATATCCTCCTGGTTAATGTTATTGACCTGGGACACAGAAAAGGTATTTATGATTAAAAGCCCGGGCTTCCAGGGCATGGGTTCGTGGCCGGCAATTTTCCCCGCAGAGGCGCCGCTGCCCTCCTGCGCCAACCTGCGGCCGGTGATTTCCGACAGCACATCGCCTAAGTGGTTGGTGAACTCATAGTGCTTGTTGCCGGGTGCCGACTGTGTTGGACAGGTGATGCATATTCCGGGCGGCCTTGCTGTTATCCTTTTGTAAATGTGGGGTAATGGGGGAAATGGGGAAATGTTTTTTTCATGAGGTCATGGCTGACTTTTTAGGACAGGTTAAAAATGGAATTTCTACCTTAACCTTAAATAAAAAAGTCAATGAAAAAATCGAAATTTACTGAGGAACAAATTCTTGCAATACTAAAGGAGCAGGAAAACGGCTTAAAAAGTGGCTGAAATTTGCCGAAAACACGGCGTAACGGATCAAATATTTTACAACCGGAAGAAGAAATAGGTTGGTCTTTCATCTGAAGAACTGCGCAGACTAAGAGAGTTAGAGCAAGAGAACAGCCGATTAAAACGGATCATAGTTGATCAGGCTTTGGATATTCAGATATTAAAGGATGTCAATTCAAAAAAGTGGTAACGTCCGGGCAAAAGGAGCAATACTTGCAACTTCCCGATGCGATGTTATCCGTTAATCATTACCGGCATCACCAGCATCAGCAGGTCTTCGCCTTCATCAACCACAGTGGGCAACAATATACCTGCCCGCGATGGTGTCGAGAGTTCTATTTTCACTTCTTCATTGTCCATGGCATTCAGCATTTCGAGTAAGAAGCGTGCGTTAAAACCAATCTCCATGTCTTCACCCGAAAACTGGCAGTCGAGGCTCTCTTTTCCCTCATTGTTAAAATCCACGTCCTGTGCCGAAATGGTGAGCGCATTGCCGTTAATTTTTAAATTAACCTGGTGGGTGGTCTTGTTTGAAAATATCATTACCCGGCGCAGAGTGTTCGACAAATCGGTGCGGCTCACCAATAATTTATTTGGGTTTTCCTTTGGGATAACGGCATTGTAGTCAGGGTACTTGGCGTCGATCAAACGGCAGATGAGTTTGACATCGTTGAACATAAAAAACGCATTGGAGCTGTTGTAAGAAATCTGCACACGGGTTTCTTCCGAGGGCAGTACTGATTTTAACAGCGTTAACGCCCGTTTGGGGACGATGAATGCGTTGTTTTTATCGTGGGTGGTATCGGTGCGTTTGTACCTGACGAGTTTGTGGGCATCCGTTGCGACAAACGTAATGCCCTCGGTGCTCAGTTGAAAATACACACCGGTCATCTGCGGGCGCAGTTCATCGGTACTGGCAGCAAACAAGGTTTTGTTAATGGCTTTATGCAATACGGCGCTGCTCAGGTTGAGTTCGCTCACATCGTCGGCAACCGGTATGCGGGGGAAGTCGTTGCCGTTTTCGCCGCTCAATTTATACTTACCTCTGTCGGTGGTAATTTCAACGGCGAAGGTCTCCTCGTTGATGTCAACAGTAAGCGGTTGCTCGGGCAGCGTCTTGAGGTAATCCACCAGGATGCGGGCGGGAATGGCCACCCGGCCGACTGCCTTCGATTCAATTTCCAGCGTGGTGGTAATGGATGTCTCCAGGTCTGTTGCTGAAATAGTGAGTTGGTTCTTATTAAATTCAAATAAAAAATCTTCCAATATAGGCAATACGGGGTTGCTGCTGATCACTCCATTCACCATCTGCAGATTGCGGAGCAACGAGGTTGTGCTTACAATAAATTTCATGTATAAAAGCCCTTTTGTTTTGACCAAAGGTAATTATTAGGCATTAATTTGTTTTCAACAGATAGTGGATTTCAAAGCGGGGCGAAGCGCCCGTCTCAAATGCCGAAAACAGCAGTATTTGCGTTCGCACCGGCACCGGCGGCCGTTGGGGGCGGCGGGATGCACCGGAGGCGCCCGGGGCGATGCGACCCGGGTACTCCCTTATTGCCCCGGCGTCTTCTTAATGGCATCCAGCAATAAATTTTCCTGCAGCGGGCGGGTGCGATAAAAGTAATGCGGGCCGATAAATAATTTCCCGAACACAAAATTCTGAATGATGGCCAGGCTTTGTCGGCCGTTGAAGATTCCGTAGAATTTGTCGATATCGTAGCTCAACGGCACATTGTCGGCGGTGTACTGGGTGCGGCTGGAAATACTGATTGGTCTGAAATATATTTCGAGTGCATTTTCTTTGCCTTCGCCGTCTGTCACCGTGATGATACAAACCGGAGTTTCCTTCATCAGCGAATCCTTTTTATAACTGTCGGCGATGTAATACTCGCAGTTCAGCCGTTTGAACTGGTTGAAAAAATAACTGCCCAACTCGGGGTTCACAACGCCGGAAGTAGCGCTTTCCATTGTAAACACCGAGTCGCCGGTGCGCTCTATTGTAAAGGACGAATCGGGGATGCGTGGATACTCCATTTGTATTTTCTTTATCGTCGCAGGATTGTAGGCAAATACGGTGCGGTCTTTCCATTCGTCTGCTTCCAGGAAGAACCGGGAAGAGACGAACCCCTGGAACCCGGGAATCATCACGACAAACGGCACGTCGGAACCTTCCATCAACATAAAATTGCCGCGGTAAGAGCTGTTGGGCGATCCGATGAAGTAGCTCTTGAGTTTTTTGCCCTTGCGGTCGTAAATTTCCACTTTAATATGGTTGCCCGCAATATCCCGCACTACGGTATTGTACATGGATTTGGCAACCGGGGCATCCACTTCCAGTTGCATGAAGGTAATGAGCAGGCTCTGGATTATCTCGGGCCTGGCATGAAATGCATTATTCACTTCCCAGAAACCGTCTTTGCGCTCGGCGAGGATGGTATTGCCTTTCAGATCGGCGAGAAATATTTTGCCGATATTGGCGGTATCGGTCACTTTAAATTCGGCATCGCCGCCTTCGAAAGAGCTCTTGTTATCCTTCTGAAAAATGAAATAGGCAACTAACCCCAACACCAAGACAATGGCGAGATACAGCAGGTTTCGATTCATTGTTAATGATTATATTTTTTTTTGCGTATGTAATTGTAAATACCGCTGAACAGGTAAAGTAAAAAAATCGGCGCTGCAATATTAACGATTTGCCATTGGGTGCGGTCTGCCTTCACACGTTCCTGGTTGAGCGGCCGCAATTTCACTTCTTTGGCACGAGTCTCCATCAGGCCGTTGACATCGCTTAAATACTCGATGCAATTCAACAGGAAATCTTTATTGCCGAATATATATTTCTCGATATTATTGGCGCCGAGGGGATAAATTTTTCCCTCTGCATCCACATAGTTTTTAATCATATCGCCATCGCCGACAACGATCATGCGGGCGGGCGCTCCGTGTTCCCTGAAAGGGCCGTTGCCCAATCGCTGTTGTTCCATCAGGTGGGCGGTAGGCTTGCGGGCAATAAAAGCCGAAGTGAAATTCCCTTCCAACAAAACGGCTACCGGCAGGTTGGGTTTATTGAACTGTTCGTCTTTCGGCATGTATTGCGATTGTACGATATTGTAATTGATACGAGTCGGGCTAATCAGGTACCTGCTCGCCGGCGAAGTGGTCAGCAGGATGGTCTTTTTAATGCCGTGCACTTCCAGCGTGTCCACCGTACTCATGAATTTGCCTTCTATGGCGTCAATATTCTTTACGATGGGGCTATGTTTATTAAAACCGGTTATCACGGGATTGTACAACCAGGGCCGCGGCTGAAATGTATTGCCGAACGGCACCATAATATTGGTGCACTGTTTGTCCTGGATAATCGTATTATTTACCCGGACTCCGTACTGAATCAACTGATCCATTATGCGCAGGTCGTAATCCACACTGGTAAATTCGCCGCTGTGTTTCAGGCTGTCGAAATCCGCTATCACCGGGTCTATCAGCCATAGTATATTCCCGCCCCACATCAGGTACTGGTCTATTTTGTATTTATCGGCGTCGCTAAAGGCGCTGCGGGGTTTTGCAATGACGATGGCTTTATAGGATGTATCGATATACTCCGAGTTCGGCAGGTCCAGGCGGTACACGTGGTACAATTCATTCAGCGATATAGCAATATCCTGCACGTGCAGGGTATCCAGTTCTTCATGTCCTTCAATGAATGCAATGGATGGTTTTTTCTCGTCCGACAACAGTCGGATGGCTTTGGAAAATTTATACTCCAGCAGAGAAATTGCCACGGTGGGGTCGTACACCGGCGAGAGTGGCTGAATCTGGTCTATCAGCATCACGGTTTTATTTTTCCCGTGGTAATTTATAACGGCGTAGGGAAATAAAAACGAACGGCTGCTCTGCTCCTTGTCGGCAATGCCAAAAGGAATGGAGTACACCTGCTGGTCTTCCAGTTCTTTGATATAAGCGCCGAGGTTTTTTTCATCGGGAATGTCGAACGGGTTAAAAATTTCGTACTGGATATTTTCTTTGCCATAAGCCTGGAATTGTTTGAGCAGTTCCACCGTGCTTTGTTGCAGTTGTTTCAGGTTAGGCGTCAGCTCGCCGGCCAGGTAAATTTTTACATAGATGATGTCGTCCTGGTGGCGCAATAATTCTTTTGTCGGTTCACTCAGCGAATACCGCTTCTCTTCGGTGAGGTCAATGCGGAAAAACAATTGCGAACAGGCGTAATTGAGCAATACCAGGATGGCTGCGACGAGCAATAGCCTGAGCAATGCCCTGCGCCTGTTGCGTATATATTGGGGATGACTGTTCACCATTTTCTGCTCTCCAGGCTGGTTTTTGTCATGTAGAGGAATAATCCGATACCGCTCACGAAATACACCACATCCCTGAAATCTATATAGCCCTTGCTGATGTTCAGGTAATGTTGGTTAATGCTGAAGGCGTAGAATATCTTGTCGGCGCCGCCCACGAAGAAGGGCAGCAACGCCATGGCGTCAAAGGCGTAATAGAAAAAAAAACAGGCGAACAACCCGCCGATAAATGCGACGATTTGATTATTGCTGACAGATGAAGTGAAAATTGAAATGGCGGCGAAGGTACAGCCCAATAACAGCAAACCGATATACGATCCTGCGATGCCGCCGGTGTCCACGTTGCCGGGAGGCGAGGCGAGGCGGCTCACCGTGAAATAGTACAATACGGTGGGTAACACGGAAAACAGCACTAAGGTGGATGCCGCAAAAAACTTCCCGAGGATAATCTGCAAATCCGTTACCGGTCTCGTTGCCAGGAATTCAATAGTACCGCTGCTGCGCTCTTCCGCAAACGAACGCATGGTGATGGCGGGAATTAAAAACATGAAAATCCAGGGTGCAAAGTTGAAGAACGGATCCAGGCTGGCAAATCCGCTTTCCAGAATACTGGTGTCGGTAAATACCCAATTGAACAATCCATTGGCCAATAAGAATATGGTAATTGCTATGTAACCTATTAATGAACTTAAGAAAACATTTAATTCCTTCCTGTAAATTGCAATCACACCGATAACAGAATTTGTCTGCCTGCAAATTTAGTAAAACAGATACAAGCAGTGGTTTCAATAAGAACGCTGCCGGACCGCATTTGGTCTGTAAGTGTATTGCGCCGGAGCTGACGCCTTTTGGAAGCTGTATTCATTTTGTACGCATGGAAAACCACCGAGGCCCTGGAATTCATTTTCGGCCCTCGGGACTAATTGGCCGAAGGGGTAGTCAGTTGCTGGAACACGTCCTCCAATTCCTGTTGTTCTAACTGGAGGTTTAATAAGGTCAGGCCGTGTTGCACCGCAAAGCGGAACAATTGCTCACGCATATCTGTTTTGCCGCCGTATTGGATTGCAAATTGATTGTTTCCTAAATGCTTTACTTTGGTTACACCCGACAGCGCTTCGAGCAGCGCCGTATCCACCGGTTCTTTGAAAGTGGCGTGGATGATGGTACTGCCTTTTGACCTGTTGCGCAGCGATTCCACCGTGTCGTCGGCTACTATCACTCCTTTATTTATTATAATAGCCCGGTTGCAAATGGCCTGCACTTCCTGCATAATATGGGTACTGAGGATAACGGTTTTCTCTTCGCCCAGTTTCCGGATCAGGTTGCGCACCTCCACTAATTGATTGGGGTCAAGGCCCGATGTAGGCTCATCCAGGATGAGTACATCGGGGTTGTGCAACATCGCCTGTGCCAGTCCGACCCGCTGCCTGTAGCCTTTTGACAGCTGGCCGATCTTCTTTTTGCGCTCTGGGGTCAGTCCCGTCAGTGCTATCATCTCCTCCACCCTGTTTGCAAAAGAGCGCATGCCGTGCAGTCTCGCAACAAATTCCAAATACTCCTTTATATACATATCTGTATAAAGCGGATTGTTTTCCGGCAGGTAGCCGGTATGCCTGCGCACCTCTAAACTTTGCTTCTCGACATCGAATCCGCATACTGTCACATTTCCCGACGTTTGCGGTATATAACCGGTAATTATTTTCATGGTGGTACTTTTGCCGGCGCCGTTTGGGCCCAGAAATCCCAATATTTCGCCGGGAGCAGCCGAAAAGGAAATATCGTTAACGGCGGCCTGTTCGCCGAACAACTTGGTGAGATGTGTGATAGTAACCGACATAACAGCGGGTAAAATTACTATAACGCATACAATAACCGGATTTTATATCTGCACTGCGCTGAGGCGGCAATACCCGCCCGCACCGATAAAAAATTTTTGTCATTTATCACTGCAACCCGAAAGCAGGAATCGGGAGTCTTATATGTATTCGATAGAATTTAAAGGGTGACTAGTTTTGACTCTCCGCTTGCCGAAACGGGCAGGCGGAGATTTTTTTTGACCGGATAAAGACAAAGCAGTGCACTCGTATTTATTTGTCTGTACTTTTTCCCGGTGATTTGGGGGTATTAAACGTAAACCCCCGGTTGTTCAACCCCTCCACAAAATCGATCTCCATACCAGTTAAATACATGCCGTGCGCCTTGTCCATAATCAGGGTGAAGTCCCTGAATTTATAGGTGTTGTCGTTTTCCCTGACGAGGTCAAACCCCAACAGGTATGACATACCCGCACATCCGCCGCCTTTCACACCGATGCGCAGACCGAAGTCATCGCCGAGATTTTTTTCCCGGCGCAGTTTCTGCAATTCGCGATACGCCTTGTCTGAAATACTGACGGGCGCAGGTAATATCATTTTCACCGGCAACTTTCTTTGTTTCAGATTTACTAAACAGGCCACCGCAGCGTTAAGTTTCTTTACATCGCTTTTATATTTGTGCCTAATATCGCTCAGTTATGGATTTACTTAGCCAGATTTTAATTTACCTCGTACCGGGAATTATCATTTTTCTGACCACCTATTTAGTAATGCGTGCATTCCTGGACCGCGAACAAAACCTGCGCCTGCTGGAATACCGTCAGGCCAACCTCAGAGAATCGCTTCCGGTGCGCCTGCAGGCCTACGAGCGGCTGACGCTGTTTATCGAACGCATAGCGCTGAATAACCTGCTGCCCCGCATCCGCAAATCCGAAATGACGGTAAGCGAATTCCGCACCGCCCTCATCAGCAATATCCGCATGGAGTACGAACACAACCTCAGCCAGCAGATATACGTGAGCAACGAGTCCTGGGCGATGATCCGGGCGGCAAAGGAGGAAATCATCAGCCTGATCAACCAACAGGCGCTCGAACTGCGACCCGATGCCGGCTCTATCGAACTGAGCAAAAAAATTATCGGCCTCCTCGCCGATTCCGAGGAAGATACCCCGGGCTCCAGGGCAATAGCACAACTCAAAAAAGATGTGATGTTGTTATACGAAAGATAATTGCAAACATTTTTTGACCCTGTTTTTAAGTTAAAAATCAGCGCCGGTTTACTGCCTGCAGAATAACTGAACTGAATTTTTACTTTGCCTAATTTCTTTAACTCTCACATTTTGAATGAGGGATAGTTTTTTTATCAATTTGATTGATAAAAATCACACCTACAATACGCCTCTTTTTTATGCATTTTTGTTCAAGTTATTTTGATGTGTATTATCTAATAAAAAAAAATATATGTAGTTGGAGATGTGTTTATGCTTTTTAGTTACTACATTAGTCGCTAACGCTGTTTTCGGCAGCCGTAAAGACTTTCAGCGGATTATACTACCTCCAATCCCCCGGTTGAATTTCCTGAAAGATTTAAAGAAAGTTTAATTGTGAAATGCATTGCGCAGAAAAAAAAATACATGGGACAGGTGTTTTGCATTAACAATAATCCTGCCTTTAACTATTAAAATTTTATTCTCATAAATTAAATGATATGGGAATCGGATTGAAAAAAATTTTTGAAGAAAATTAACCTGTAAAATGTGATTTTTGAACACACTGTTATTGTCGGGAAAAATACAAGTGGAATAAAATTTTTTTTAGAAAAATTTTTTCAACAGTTTCGTATTTCCTTTCTGTGAAAAAATAATTATGTAGAATTCAAAAGTGGAGATGAGCAATAAAAATCATAAAGCGATATGGGAAGGCTGTCTGAAAATTATTAAAGACAACGTGAACACCCAAAGTTTTAAAACCTGGTTTGAGCCGATAGAAGCAGTTAGCCTGGAAAACGAAGTACTTACCATACAGGTACCGAGTCAGTTTTTTTACGAATGGCTTGAAGAGCATTATGTAACTTTACTGAGGAAAACGGTAAAACGGGAGCTGGGCAATAATGCCCGGTTAGAGTATCGAATCGTAGTAGAGAACAGCTCGGGAAGCAACTCGCCATATACAATTAATTATCCAAATTATAACTCCGGGAACAATAGTAATCCCGATGTAACAGCACCTTTTGTAATGGGAAAACCAATTAAAAATATTTTTGTAATACCGGGCCTTAAAAAGGTAAACATAGAGTCGGGCCTGAACCCGATTTATAATTTCGATTCATTTATTGAAGGTGATTGCAACCGGTTGTGCCGCAGTGCGGGATTTGCTGTTGCACAAAAGCCGGGCGGCACCGCCTTTAACCCACTGGTGATCTATGGAGGTGTCGGGCTGGGGAAAACCCACCTCGCCCAATCTATAGGCAACGAAGTAAAACAAAACTTTCCGAACAAGACGGTTTATTACACCAATGCCGAGCGCTTCACCAATCTGTTTATCGAATCGCTGAAGAATAATTCCGTTAATGATTTTATACATTTTTACCAGTTGATAGATGTTTTGATTATTGACGATATTCATTTTTTCAGCAATAAGGCAAAAACACAGGATATTTTTTTCCATATTTTCAATCACCTGCACCAGGAAAACAAACAGATAATCCTGACGAGTGACCGCCCGCCCCGCGACCTCGAAGGCGTGGAAGAGCGATTGCTCTCGCGGTTTAAATGGGGATTGAGTGCGGATTTACAACCGCCCGATTTTGAAACACGGGTGGCTATCCTGGAAAAGAAAATGTACGCCGACGGCATCGAACTGCCAAAAGATGTGGTGGAATTTGTCGCCTATAACATTACCAATAATATTCGCGAATTGGAAGGCGCACTGGTATCACTGCTGGCTCAGGCATCGCTCAACCGCAAACAAATCGACCTGGATCTGGCCAAGAAAATTGTGAAAAATTTTGTGAAGAATATGAGCCGCGAAGTATCCATCGACTTCATTCAAAAAGCAGTGTGCGATTATTTTGAAGTGCCGGTGGAGAAACTGAAGGAAAAAACCCGCAAACGGGCAATTGTCCAGGCCAGGCAGTTGTCCATGTATTTATCAAAAAACTTTACCAAAAATTCTTTAAAGGCGATAGGCAAGCATTTCGGCGGCCGCGACCACAGCACGGTGATACACTCCTGCCAGGCCATTCAAAACCTGATGGATACTGACACGAAATTTAAAGAAAGCGTCGAAGAACTGACGAAGAAGCTGCAAATGAGTATTTCTTAATTACTGCCCGCCTCAAGAGAATGAATCCCATATCCCGTATATGGGATTTTTTATGGGCAATAGTGCGCAGAAGTTTGGCAGTACAACACAGTATGTATTACCTTTGCCTTCCTTCATTTACAAAGGGAGGCGATAAAAGACAGTAGCGTGTCCTTTTATTTTTAAATGGTGAGGTGGGTGAGTGGCTGAAACCAACGGTTTGCTAAACCGTCGTACGTGTTAAAGCGTACCGAGGGTTCGAATCCCTCCCTCACCGCAGAAAATGGAAATTCCTTTTTGCGGTTTCTGTTCTCGATGAGTTGCGGGGTGTAGTTCAGCCCGGTTAGAATGCCTGCTTTGGGAGCAGGAGGTCGTAGGTTCGAATCCTGCCACCCCGACAACCGGCTTTATTTTTTCGGGGTGTAGCGCAGTTTGGTAGCGCACTACGTTCGGGACGTAGGGGTCGCTGGTTCAAATCCAGTCACCCCGACTTTTTTGGCGGTACGCCACTTGTTTTTTCCCGCAATTGAGAAACATTTTCATCCGGTATCTTTCATCTGCGCATAATCCATGCGCAAATGCGGACGTGAATACTTACTTCGAAACCAGTTCGCCAAAAATCCGCAGCTCTCTGTTGAAATGCGTTTTTTATAATTGCATTCCCCGGCCAGCTACTTCCGGTCGCTGCCGTTGAATTTGGATGTGGGCAGCGGTGCGTATTTTTTAAACGGCATGGTCAACAGGTTGCCGATGCGCTGACTCTCCTGTTCCTCCATGAGCAAATCAATGCCGTAGCGCAAATTTTCTGCGGGCTTTTTCACGCTCACAAATGTCCGGAACAGGCGATCCCATATTGAAAAGATATTGCCGTAATTGGTATCGGTGTAAGGCTGCAGGTAATGGTGATGCACCTTATGCATGTCGGGTGAAACGATAAACCAGCTAATCGCCTTATCCAGCCAATGCGGCAGTGCGATATTTGCATGATTGAATTGAGAGAGTACAACGGACAGGCTTTGGTATAACATTACCAACCACATCGGCGTGCCGGCAATAAGAACAGCCAGCCAGGTGAACACGGCACGGAAAATACTCTCCACCGGGTGATGCCTGTTTGCGGTGGTGGTGTCCACATGCATGTCGCTGTGGTGTACTACATGGAATTTCCACATCCATTTTACTTTATGTTGGATCACGTGAATGCAGTAGGCGCTGATCAGGTCTAAAAGCAGCAATCCCGACAGCAGGAAACCGCCGGCGGGCAACGGCACAAGGTACAACAGACCGATGTGATGTTCTGAAACGTAATCTGCCGAGAGCACGATGATGTAGGCAAAAGGCAGGTTAACCAGCATGGTAGTCAAGGTGAGAAAAATATTGGCGATGGCGTGCCTCGTCTTTTTATATTCAAACCGGAACAGGGGAATTAAGTATTCTATCATCCAAAAGAAGGCGAGCCCGCCGGTGAGAATCAAGATGCGGTGCAGGCTGGGAATTGTTTCAAAGTATTGAACCAGGGTTTCCACTTCCGGCAATTTAATACAAATGTAGCAGACATAATTAAAGCGTTCAAACAGTTCCCACTTTTGCAGGTTTAAAAAAGGAAATTTGTATGCCGTTTCCCTTTGCAGCGGAATTAGTCATTTCCCGGTTACCCGCAGCCCGGAAAAGAAAACACCAAATTGTTGTAACGGCTCCCCTATCTTTGCAGCATGCAAGTACATGATGCGGATACGTTTAAGAAAGTGATCAGCCATACCAAGGAGTACGGTTATATTTTCCCCGGCAGCGAGATATACGATGGATTAAGCGCCGTATATGATTACGGCCCTTATGGCGCCATATTGAAAAACAATATTAAGGAGTACTGGTGGAAGGCGATGGTGCAGATGCACGAAAATATCGTCGGACTGGACTCGGCGATTTTGATGCATCCCACCACCTGGAAAGCCTCCGGCCATGTAGATGCGTTTAATGATCCCCTCATCGACAATAAAGATTCAAAGAAGCGGTATCGGGCCGATAATCTAATCGAAGACCACATCGCAAAAATGGACGATAAGATTAAAAAGGAAACAGAAAAAGCGGCAAAGCGCTTCGGCGGCAGTTTCGACGAGGCGATGTTTCTCTCCACCAATGCGAGAGTGCTGGAATTGGCCGAACGCAAGAAGCACATTGCCGATAGACTTGCCAACGCCATGCGCACAAGCGATCTCGACGCATTGAAACAAATTATCGAAGATTGCGAAATTGCCGACCCCGAAACCGGATCTCGCAACTGGACCGACGTGCGGCAGTTTAATTTAATGTTCAGCACCAAACTGGGCAGTGTAGCCCAGGATGCAGACACCATCTACCTGAGACCGGAAACAGCCCAGGGTATCTTTGTTAATTTTTTAAATGTGCAAAAGACCACACGCCAGAAAATACCCTTTGGCATTGCACAGATAGGCAAGGCGTTCAGAAATGAAATCGTCGCCCGCCAGTTTATTTTTCGCATGCGTGAATTCGAACAAATGGAAATGCAGTTTTTCGTGAGGCCGGGAGAAGAGATGCAGTGGTATGAATACTGGAAAAACACCCGTATGCGGTGGCATCTCGCATTGGGTACCGATGCCTCCATGCTGAAATTTAAGAATCACGAAAACCTGGCGCATTATGCAAATGCCGCAGTAGATATCGAGTTTCAATTCCCGTTTGGTTTTAAAGAACTGGAAGGCATACACAGCCGAACCGATTACGACCTGCGCCGCCATCAGGAATACTCGGGTAAAAAAATGCAATTCTTCGACCCGGATATCAATCAAAGTTATATCCCCTACGTGGTGGAAACATCTATCGGCTGCGACCGCATGTTTCTCGCCATGTTGTGCAATGCATATTGCGAGGAAACCGTAAATGCAGACGTGCGCACCGTCCTGAAAATTCCCGCCGCATTGGCGCCGGTAAAAGTAGCGGTAATGCCCTTAATCAAAAAAGACGGGCTGCCCGAAAAAGCCATGGATATTTTTAATGCGTTGAAATACTATCATCTCTGCCAATACGATGAGAAAGACTCCATCGGCAAGCGCTATCGCCGCCAGGATGCGATAGGCACGCCGTATTGTATCACCGTTGACCATCAAACTCTGTCGGACAATACGGTGACTATCCGGGAACGTGACAGCATGCAACAGGAACGCATCGGCATTCACGAAGTGGAAGCGGTTGTGTCGGAGAAAGTGGATTTAAATGCCGTTTTAAAATCTCTGAAATAAACGGTACATTGCTTATTGATTTGCGGCACCTAATAAAGGTGAAACCATGCACTGTCAATACAGGCACATATGGCATGTAGTTTCTTACATACTCTTATGTGGAGTAATGTGCTTCGCTGTTATTTCCTGTGAAAAAGACCCCGGCGGCGATCCGTTCCCGGCCAATATACATAACAACCGCACCATCCGGGTTACCATGCATCACGTGTATGACTCAATCGCTTTTACCGATAGCCTGCTCCCGGAGGTCGAAGTGAAAATCTACAGCAGCTACGACCAGTTTATCACCGACGGGCATGCCGATGCCGTGCGTTACAGCGATTCGGCCGGGGTGGCATTATTTGAATACCGCAGCGATGATTACTATTGGATACGCTGTTTTCACTCCTCGCTCGGGTTAATAACCGACAGCGTCAGCACACCGCCGCATACCGTTTCATTTGTACAATTGTATTATTATTTCTAAGGCGCTTACTTCGCGGGAATATTGGTGAACCCAAATTCCACATTGAGTTTTTCCCAGGACAACCGGATATTGCCACCGTCGCCTGTCGCATTCGGCGTGACGTTAAATGTGAGATTTTCAACCAGAGAATCCGTCATAACCGGAGTAACATTAAATCGAAGTGCGTCATCCTTTTCGTTGTACTTAAATGCACCCCATTGTTTTTCATCCAAATTAAATATGATACTCCAGTCGGCAGGTGTGGGAAGCGTGAAAAACGCATAGGTATCTTTTTTCAATAACTGCCCGTTAATCATCACATCCTGAGAAAAGGATATGGTGGTCGCCTCATTTGCACCGGTGCGCCACACTTCGTTATACGGCACCAACTCTCCCCAGATAGTTCTGCCTTTTACCCTGGGCGAACCGTAATTGATGGTAACCGTATTGTTGCCAATGGTGGCAGTGGCAGTCTCTGCCGGGCTCACCCGGTTATCTTTCACCGCACCGGTAGCGGAGGTATCGTTTTGGGTTGATCCGGTATGCAGTTCTCCGGATTTATGTACTTCGGTGCATGAACTCAAGCCGATATATGCTGACAATACGATGATACTTAGCGTGCGCATTACAGTTGATTTGTCTGCAAAGGTAGGCATATACCCCGAGTTTATAAAAACAGACCTTTCGTCTTTAAGGAATAATTAACTTTGAAGTCTATGAAAGAAGAAGATCAGTCGCCGTTTGATAACATGTCGAACAAGACGCTCATGCTCTTTGGATTGGTGGCCATTGTTATCATACTCATCATCAATTTAATCACCCGCCTTTAAAGTTTGATGCGGCGGGAGATGCCGTAGTACAAAGCGATACATGCAATCAGAGCCGCCAGGAACCAAACGTACTGCCGCGTTATAAGCAGATAAACCAGCATTATGAGTATGAGTACGATGCCAAACAGTATTCCAATGTGAACCCAGTCGCCCCGGTTCATGACACATCGGGGTTTTCAGACTTAAACTGCTCCATCGAGTTGATATGCGATTCCCACCCGGCGAGTTCGGCGGCCAGTTGTTGTTTCAGCGCATTGTAATTGTCAAAGAATGCGGTGTTGTTCTGATTTGCATTATAAAACTCCGGCTCCTGCAGTTGCTTTTCTATCTCAGAAATATTTGTTTCAATAGCGGCAATTCTTTCTTCCGACAGCGCAATGGCTTTCTCCAATTTTTTCAGCTCTTTTGATTTTATCTTTTTTTCCGAATGAAGATCTTTCGCTACCGGTTTTTGTTTTGCGGCCTCGGTTTTACTTGCGGCTGGTTTCAACTCCAGTTCCTGCAGGCTCTCCAATTTTTTCGCATCGAGATAATCGTAGATATCGCCGATAAATTCGGTAATCTTCTTATTGTTAAATTCAACCACACGGTTGGTGAGCCCCTGTAAAAAATCTCTGTCGTGCGACACCAGAATCAATGTCCCTTCAAATTGCATCAATGCATTTTTCAATACATCTTTCGAACGCATGTCGAGGTGATTGGTCGGCTCGTCGAGTATTAACAGGTTTTGCGCATCGAGCAACAGTTTGCACAGCGCAAGTCTCGACTTCTCACCGCCGCTCAACACTTTCACTTTTTTATAAATCGCATCGCCGCCGAATAAAAAAGCGCCGAGCAGATTGCGGACTTTTGTGCGTATTTCACCGGTAGCCGCCTTGTCGATAATATCGAACACCGTTTCGTCACCGTCCAGCGAATCTGCCTGGTTTTGTGCGTAGTAACCCGTGATGACATTGCTTCCAATCGCCATTTCGCCGCTGTAGGATTCACGGTTGGCGATAATGCGTGACAGGGTGGATTTCCCCTCGCCGTTTTTCCCGACAAAGGCAATTTTATCGCCCCGTTCGATGGCGAGTGAGATATCTTCCAACACGTTGTGAATATGGTATTTCTTGGACAGATGGCTGATAGTTACCACCTGCTTGCCCGACCGCGGCGGTTGCGGAAATCTGAATTTTATACTCGCCGTTTCCTCGTCGTCCACTTCCGTCATTTCAAATTTCTCGAGTTTGTGAATCAGCGTTTGTGCAAACTTTGCCTTCGATGCTTTATACCTGAATTTTTCAATCAACTGCTCAGTCTGTTCCACATATTTTTCCTGGTTCTTTAATGTCTGGCGCTGTTGTTCAATGCGCTCTCTTCGCAGTTCCGTAAAGCGTGTATAAGCAACCGGGTAGTCGTAGATTTTTTTATTGACGATTTCTACCGTGCGATTGGTGACATTATCTAAAAACGTGCGGTCGTGCGAAACGATAATAACCGAATCGGGATACGACGATAAATAGGTTTCCAGCCATTGAATGCTTTCAATATCCAGGTGATTGGTGGGCTCGTCGAGCAGAATTAATGATGGTTTTCGCAACAGTATCTTGGCGAGTTCGATGCGCATCTGCCAGCCGCCGCTGAATTCTTCCACCGGCCTGTCGAGATCATTGCGGTTGAAACCCAGACCTTTGAGCACCGTCTCCACCTGCTTTTCCACGGTGGCTACATCCATCACTTCATAGTGGTGATGCAGTTCGTGCAACTCGTCCAGCAGGTCGTTGTAGGCTTTGCCCGTGTAATCGGTAACAACTGCGAGTTGCTGATTTATTTCTTCGATGCGCTGTTCGATTTGCAGCGCTTCATTAAAGGCTGTCGCCGCTTCATCGAACACTGTTCGGCCTCGCAATGGCGCTATCTCCTGCTGCAAAAATCCCAGCGTAGCTCCCTGCGGAATGATGACATTGCCCGAATCGCATTCCTGCTGACCGGTGAGGATGCGCAGCAAAGTGGATTTACCTGCGCCGTTTCTTCCGACCAACCCGATTCTGTCGCCCGGTTTCATCGTCAGCGAAATATTATCGACGATTACCTGGCCGCCAAACTGAAGCGATACGTTCTGAATGGAAATCACTGTGCAAAGATAGAGGGAAGGTTTTAATGCATACGGTCTGAACATCCGGGAGACTTTTTTTCCCGCAGATTGCGCAGATAAACGCAGAAAAGTATCTGCGAAAATCAGCGG
>CAZBHH010000006.1:63790-135158 GCA_964492065.1 uncultured Chitinophagales bacterium
CAGATAAACGCAGAAAAGAATCTGCGAAAATCAGCGGGATCTGCGGGAGACTTTTTTCCCGCAGATTGCGCAGATGGACGCAGAAAAAGAATCAGGTCATGAATGAAAATTGAACCAATCTGACAATTGCCCTTCCAAATTTGCTACCTTTAGAGTTTGAAATCATTGAAAGGATGCATCGCAGGTATATTTTATTCCTTGTTATTGCTTTCATCGAATACGCTGCATTTTGCCAGTCCATAGACGTCCATCCCGATACGGTAATTTGCAGTGGCGAACCTGTTACGCTGTATGCAGATGTGGAAGGCGTATTGGGCACACTGACTTACACGGTGGAAGAAATCCCCTTTGCCCCCGAGCCGATCGGAGGTACCAGTATGACTATGGTGGATGACACCTATACCGGCGGCTTTGATATCGGTTTTGATTTTTGCTTTTTCGGCGAAGTATATGACGAGGTATTTATCTGTTCCAACGGCTGGATAAGTTTTGTAACGCCGGGCGCCGGATGGTCAACCAACTGGACACCCGACGGGCCTATCCCCGACAATGCCACCAATGTGCCGAAGGCCGCTGTAATGCCCGCCTGGACCGACTGGCACACCGGCCTATGCGCCAACTGCATTCACCGCGAACTCTTAGGGACTGCCCCCTATCGCCGATATGTTATCACCTATGAGGAAGTCCCCCTGTTTTCATGTACCGGCTATGAGGGCACGTTTCAGATTATTTTATACGAAACCACCAATGTTATCGAACACCACCTCACCAATGTAGATGTCTGCGATATGTGGGATCTCGGCATTTCCACCGAGGGGATTCACAATGAAGATGGAACAGAAGCCTACACCGTCCCCGACCGGAATGCGGAAGACTGGTCGGCAACGGATAACAGTTGGCGATTTACACCCGACCAGATTACGTGGTATGTACTCCCCTCTTCTACGGTAATCGGTTATGGCGACTCAATAGTTGTGAACCCCGGTGTTACAACTTCGTATTACGCCGAAGTGACCTTCTGCGATGGAACCACTATGACGGATACCGTTGAAATCGGCATCAGCACGCCTTACGATGTCATCTACGTCGGCCACGAAATCACCTGTCATGGCCAAAGCGATGGCTGGATAGACCTGACAGTTACCGGCAACTCGAATCCGGTCACCTTTTTGTGGAATACCGGCGCCACCACTGACAGTATCGGCGGGCTGGGACCCGGCACTTATACCGTAGAAGTCGAAGAAGAAGGCGGTTGTAAAACGACGCTGGAGTTTGAACTGATTGACCCGCCATTGCTGGAATTGGGAATTGCAGACTCTCAAAATGTTACCTGCTTTAATGGCGCCGACGGCGAAATACTGCTGGATGCCAATGGCGGTACACCTCCGTATCTGTTTTTCATCAACGAACAGGTGTATTCCGACAGCCTGTTTACGGAACTGACCGCCGGCTCTTATCTTTTCATCGTAAAAGATATGCGTGGATGTTTCGATACATTAGCAATCGAATTAACCCAACCACCCGAAATACTCGTCGATGCCGGCAACAACCAGGTAATACCTTACGGGGGCGTGACACTTATCGATGCCTATACGGATGCAACACCGCCCTATACTATTGCATGGACCCCCTCCACATGGCTGAGTTGTACCGACTGTATTGACCCGATGGCTTCACCGTTGGAAAATACCACCTACCTGTTGACGATTACTGACGCCGCAGGCTGTATCGGTTTTGACGAAATAGATATCATCGTCGAGTTAGATCTTATTTTGCCCAATGTTTTTACCCCCAATGGCGACGGCTTAAACGATTTCTTTCACATTTCCATGGACTTTATAGAGTCGGGAACCATGCAGATATACGACCGGTGGGGCACGCTGTTATTAAGCACCGCCGATATTACTAAAGGCTGGGATGGTACAAAGAACGGCACAGCCCAGGAGATAGGCACTTATATCTATTTAATCAATGCCACCACCACATCCGGGACACAAATTGAAAAAGCCGGGACAATCACCCTGTTGAGGTAGCTTAAAAGCCAGATCAGGTGGCAGTTTTTAAAAAGGTTGCATTGCAGTGTGTAAAATGTTTTTCATTTTCTTGCTTGAGCGGATTTTAGCACTTAGTTTTGTTTCGCAGGCACTAAAAAAGTGATCAATTTTACCTTAAATGTGAATTAATCTTGTGGAAAGCGCTTGCAAGGCTTATAGTTTAGAACTACTTTTGCGAACAATTATTTATGAGAAAAAAATTAATACAAAAAATGCAAATCATGGTTACCCGTAAATTTATCATTGCAGTTTTGCTACTCATTAGTGGCTCTGCGTTTGCTCAAATTGAACCTGTTATTAATGAAGAGTGGATCCCTGACAGCCGTAAAGAACAGCATGATCAGTTTGTAGCAGGAGATTATGCCTTCCCGGCGAAACCACGCAACCAATGGAATATCGGCATTGCTTTAGGCGTACCGCAATTAAACGGCGATATCAGGACAGACCCGTTTGGAAGTAATCACAGCCCGGCCTGGGGCGTTGGGTTGAATATCCGCAAAGGCCTGGGATATGTTACCTCCCTGAGGTTGCATGCCAGCTATAATACGGCCTACGGTATGGATTACGAATATTCAGGAGTTAGTGACAACAAAACTCTGAATGGAGCCTTTGCCAGCCAGCCTGCAGGTGATAAATATTCAGACGGAGCAGATTATTCTACCTTGCCCTGGGTAGGTAATTACAAATCCACTATTATTCACGGTTCATTTGACATCATGTTCAATTTGAATAACGTGAATTTCCACAATGCAACCCCTAAATTCCTGGTGTATGGATTTGCCGGTATCGGTATGTTCCTGTATGAAACCCAAATGGATGCTAAAGATGCCAATGGTGCGGAGTACGACTTTGCCACTGTGATCGGTGACAACCCGCTTTCTAACGACGACGGTAGGAGCAATCGCCTGGACAATTTGCACAATGCATTGGATGGCGACTACGAAACTCAGGCAATGGTTGCCAACCCTGTGAAATGGGGCGATGGTACCCAAATTGTAAATCCCAGCGTATCTGTTGGTGCCGGTATTTCCTGGAAATTAGGCCGCATGATCGAATTGGGATTAGAGCACAGAATGAGCTATTACTTCGACGATCTCGCCGATGGCCAGAGAGCAGGCGGCGCTAACGATATGTACCATTTCAGCACCATTAACCTCGGATTTAATTTAGGCAGCAAATCACAACAGCCGCTGTGGGAAGTAAACCCGTTAAACTTTGTTTACAACAAATTGAGCGAACTGGATCCTGCCAACCTGCTTGCTGACGCAGATGATGACGGCGTGATTGATTATTTGGATCGCGAGCCGAATACTCCTGCAGGTACTCCGGTTGATACTCATGGCGTTTCTCTCGACAGCGACAAAGACGGTTGTATCGACAGCGAAGACCCCGAACCGTTCTCTACTCCGAACCTGGCTATAGAAAACTGCCAGAACGTTCATATGACTGACGAAAGAGTAAATGAACTGATCGATGCGAGATTTGCAAAACAACCCGCAGCCGCTACCAACTGGTATCTGCCGATGATATTCTTCGATCTGGATAAATCCAAGATTCGCCCTGATGCAGTGCCTCAGTTAGCTTACATCGCCGACATCATGACTCAGTATCCTAAGATGAAAGTGGAATTAGTTGGACATACTGACACCCGCGGCAGCGAATCCTATAACTTGAAACTTTCTGAAGACCGTGCAAAAGCCGCTCTCGATTACCTGACAAGTATTAAGAAAATTGATCAGAGCAGGTTCATTATGAAGTACGAAGGTGAAGCCAACAACCTGATTCCGAATGCTCGTCAGGAAGCTGAACACCAAACTAACCGCCGTGTGGAATTCCACATTGCCAAGTAAATACTATATCATGATTTGAAAAGAGGGGCTGAAAAGCCCCTTTTTTTATTTCCGGGAGACCGGGCGTATGCATACTTCATAACCCATTACGCCAAATAGTGCGATATACTCCACTGCGACAACCGGCATGCTTTCCTTATACGGAATCTGTGTATAAGCGATATATGTAAAACAGATCAGGAATGACCAGAAGATGGGATAGCGGAATCGGGTAAAGTTAGCCAAGGCAATCAGCGGTGTCAGGTACCATGCATGTACCGTTGTGGCAAACAGGAAATACAAAGTAAATGCGCACAGGGACAAAGTGATAAAATCCAATCGGATGCGCTTCATCCAAACAGGCAGGAGTAAGAGCGCTGCGAGCAGAACCGGAAGCAATCGTTGCAGGAAAACAATGTGATTATAGTTGTTCTGTATTATCCATTTTAAGAGGTAGTAGATGCTTGCATTAAACTCAAACGTCTGAAAGTAGAGCCTGAAGCTGGAAAAATAATTGCCCGGCATCTCCGTATGTGCATAGGGCAGAAAGGTTAACACTACAGTGAGAGAAGCGATGAGAATCACTTTGACAACATCCTTTGCAGGATACCTGTGAAACATCAGCGGCAACAGCATCAGCGGCCAGAGTTTAACGGATATACTCAAACCCAATGAAACAGCTGCAAGCAAAAAATTCTCATTTAAGATAAGGTAAATGGCCAGCAAGACAAAAAATATCATAATACCTTCCATGTGGATATTACCGGATAGCTCTATTATTACCAGGGGGTTCAGTGCGTACAAGGATGCTTTGGTAACGGATAATTGCAGGCGTTTTAAAATCCCGGCAATCAAAAGCAATGTCCCCGATTCAAATAGCACGATACACAATTTTAAAAACACCACGTGTAGCAAGACGGAATCGCCTGCCATTAAATCTGCAGCCGTAAATATCCATTGGCATACCGGGGGATAAATGCTGAAATAAGCCTGCGAGTTGAGATTTGAAAACACCCCGTTTGCCAGCCATTCATTGCCCGCTGTATGTGCTAATTGCGCAACAAGAGATTCGGGAGTAAACACATAAGGATTGATATGCTGCGCATTTACGGCGCCATCCCAGATAAACCGGTAAAAATCGTCCGACAGGTTGGGGATGTTTGCAATCATCAACAGCCGTATGGCGATAGCGGCTATAATCACTTCGGATATATTGGCGCCGGAAGCGTCGATATTTCTCAGGAGTAATATATAAAGAACAAACAGGCCGGTATAACAACTGATCAGCGATAAAAAATCAGTTCTTTCCACATAGCGGTTAAAGTACAATGCAATGACGCCAAACAGCAGGTAGAAGAGAAAACGGCTATATTTGGAATTATCGGTTTTCCATATCATGATTTAAGCCGTGAATGTTTTACGGAAAAATAGAAAATTATTCCGAATCCAAAAGCGGCTAATATATGAAATGGCAACAGGCCATAATCCCCGTAGTAAAATGCCATGACAATTCCCGAAATGAAATAAATACAAAACAAACCCTCGAAGTATGTAATCGGGTTTATTTTACGAGAGATATATTTCTTGTTATTCCAAAGGTCGTTGGATTTTACGATATTGAACTTGGGCGTACGGATAAAAGCGGATTTATGCCCCGACCAACCGCGGATAACTGCCCAGGCGTTGTGCAGTGAGAGACCCATCGTGATGGCGAGAAAAACCGGGAAGCGGGTAATAAATGCCATCCAGGCGGCCTTTTTTGTTATAAATACCTGTTTGGTCGAAACAAAGTAGGCAAAGGCAATTGCCAGTGAACCGATTAAAAATATACTGGCGTATTTAAAATAGTTAAAATCGATATAATTGCTTTTTACAAAGAGCAATGGCACGCTTAACAATGCGGAGGCAAAAATGAATACATAGTTGGTAGTATTGAAAAGGTGTGCGATGGCATGCAGTTTTACACTGAGCGGTAATTCGGAGTTGAATACTGTCCTGCCGATTTTTTTTGCCGTTTCCGCTCCGCCTTTATTCCATCGAAACTGTTGAGACTTCACCGCATTCATATCGGTAGGTAATTCCGATGGCGAGGCAATGGTTTCCACATATTTAAACTTCCATCCTTTCAATTGCGCCCGGTAGCTCAGGTCCAGGTCTTCGGTAAGCGTATCGCTCATCCAACCGCCGGCATCTTCGATGGTGGCCTTGCGCCATACTCCCGCCGTACCGTTAAAGTTAATGAAGTAACCCGCTGCGTTGCGGCCGGTCTGTTCTACGGTGAAATGCAGATCGAGGGCAAATGCCTGGATCTTAGTTAATATGGAGTAGTCCTTATTAATGTGTTCCCAGCGGGTTTGTACCACACCGATTTCCGGGTCATTAAAGTAAGGTATGGTTCGTGTAAGGAAATCGGGGTATGGCAAAAAATCGGCGTCGAAAATGCAAATAAATTCACCCTTTGCCGTTTTCAACCCCGCCTGTAAGGCGCCGGCTTTAAAACCCGTCCGGTCAGTTCTCCGGATTTGGGTTATGTCCAGCCCTTTATCTTTCCACTGTTTAACCTTTGCAGCCACTACTTCTACCGTCTCATCCGTAGAGTCGTCCAATACCTGGATTTCAAATTTTGCTTTCGGGTATTTAAAAGAGGCTACCGCATCTATTAATCGCTCAACGACATATAATTCGTTAAATACGGGCAACTGCACCGTTACTGTCGGATACTCGGATTCCGGAATGTTAAATTGCACCCTTCGTTCTTCTTCCTTTAACGAGCGCTTATACTTAAGGTAGTGAATTGCCAGGTTTAATTGTGTAAGGCAATACAAAAACAAAATGGTAATTGGTATTGAATACAGTACTATGACGAATATGCCCATTGGCTCAGGCGTGTTTAATAATTGTAAAAATAATTTTATATCCCGCTAACAGCGTTCCCTTAATGGTACCCGTAACCTTTGATTTTCCGATGCGTTTGCGGTAGTCCACCGGCACTTCTGTATATCTGAGTTTATGTTTTACGGCCTTCACCTGCATCTCCACTGTCCAGCCGTAGTCGGTATCCCGCATTTTAAGTTGCTGTAAGCTCGACCACCTGATTGCTCTGAACGGGCCCAGGTCACTGTAATCTGCTTTTAAAAATATGCGCATTAATGTTGTTGCCAACCAATTGCCAAACAATTGATGTAAGTACATAGAACCTTTTTCCCTTTTTCCTTTTGCCCGGCTGCCAATCACCAAATCAGCCTGATTATCGATAATCGGATTTACCACATCCGCCAATTGCTCCGGGTGGTCGGAATAATCGCCATCCAAAAAAACGACAATATCCGGCTGTTGTTCCGGCAGCTTATTGCCGATATAAGCAATTCCCTTTAAACAGGCTGCGCCGTAACCTTTTTTAGCCTCCAGCAACACCGTTGCTCCGGCGTTGCCGGCAATACACGCCGTATTATCCGTTGACCCGTTATTCACCACTATCACTTCTTCCACCAGGTCTTTAGGTATATCATTCAGCACAAAACCAATCGAACCGCTCTCATTAAATACCGGAATTATCACATGTATCTTCATACCTCTCATGGCCTGTTGCGGCATAATGCAAAGCGGGTGCTAAGGTAGTGAGAATAATACTGTATGTATATTTTCAGGAAAGAACATCTTTTTCTTCTGCGAAATTAAAACTATTTGTTGTCATTTGAATCTCAATGCGTTTAGAAGTCTCAGGACCGGTCTCTAATTTCAGGACACCGCGGGGACAAACCGCCGAGCACACGCCGCAGCCCACGCAGCTGGCCCGCACGATATTCTGATTGCGCTGTGCATACCACCGCACGTCGATGCCCATTTCACAATACGTGGAACAGTTACCGCAACTGATGCATTGACCGCCATTGGTCGTTATCCTGAACCGGGATTTAAACCTTTGGATAATGCCCATATAGGCGGCCATCGGGCATCCGAACCGGCACCAGACACGACTGCCCAATATCGGGTAGAATCCCACCCCGACTACGCCGCTGAAAATGGATCCAATGAGCAGGCCATACGCCCTGGACATGCCCTTCCCGATATTTTCACCGAGCAACTTGCCCTGCAGGCTCACATCCAGCAGCAGCAACAGCGTAATGATGAGTATGGCTGCGAGTACGGAGTAAATGAGCCAACGCTCAATTTTCCAGGCCTTGAGCGACTTATCCGACAGGTGGCGAAAGGGATCTCCCGCAGTTTCGGCGAGGCCACCGCAACCGCACACCCAACTGCAATACCAGCGCTTTCCCGAAAAATAGGTAAGTACCGGCGTGGCGAGAAATGCGAGAATTAACCCCCAAAACAGGGTGAACTGCCCTAAGGCGCCCTGGCTCGCCAGATAGCTGAGGTTGGAAGGGAACAGGGCATCGTAATCCAAGGGGAAAAAATAGCTGAAATAGGGTTCATAGTTGTACAATCGCAACAGGATACCCGGTAACAGCCAGGCAAAAATCAACTGGAAGAACATCACCGAAATGGTGCGTACCAACTGGTAGCGATTGTGCCGGTATTTCACCATAAATTTTACTCCCATCAGCGTAACGGCAAGGGTATAGAACGTGCCGTACACAAACCATTGGTCAGAAGGTTTGTCACGCAGCATATAACTGATTGGGTCAAATATGGCGATTAAACCGCCGAACGAATTGCCCTGTAATATCTTATCGGTGTAATCCTTAAAATACAAACACAGGTAAAAGCCCGTAATCAGGATACCCGCAATCCATGCCAGGGCGCCGCGGGAAGTGAGCGATGAGAAAAAGTTGCGGTTGTTTTTTATCCCGGGCTGCGAATTGTAATAGGTGCCGTAGAAAAATATGCCGCCGCCGATAATTAATCCCGACAACATAATACCCAAGTACATTACCGGCGATATCAGCGAAATATTCAACCAGGCAAACGCAAAAGCCAGCAAGCCGATGGCAATAATCGCCAGCCCGGCTTTTTGTATGGTATTGTAATTAGCGGGATGTGGGTTTGCAAAGGAAAGACTGTTATTTACTTGCGACATAATCTTGCGTATTAACCGAAAATAAGTTTGTTTAAAGCATTTCCGGAGCGTAGTTTAATTGTATTGTTCGGGTTTTCAAGATTCCATTTGGCAATTATCTGTTTTTCATACCTGCTGAATAACTCCGGATCGAAATTAGCGGGTTTTAAATGTTCGAGGACATATTCGATGCTGCGTTTTTCTTTCAGCCACTCATTAAAAAGCACATGTCTGAGCCTGATACCGAAAGTATTTATTCCAAGGAATGTTCTGTCGCCTGCATTGTAAATAAAGTGCAGGCATTTTTTACCGCCGGCATGCTCCCAGTAAAACTCGCTGAGTCCATCAGTCAGTTGAGGAGGTACAGTGCCATAAGTCTGGTATTCAATATCAAAAAACTTGGCGCTGTTGTACCAATGTCCCGGTGCGTATGGTTTTTTATACCCCAGCATATTGTAGGCGGCGGTTTCACCCTGAATTTTTCCGGTGTACCATAATTGTTCAACGGGCTTACGCCCCGGCAGCGCTTGTTGAAACTGGGCGCAATCACCCGCCGCAAATACTCCGGTTACATTGGTTTCAAAATACGTATTTATCATCACACCCCTGTCGGTATGAATGCCCGTTCCTTGCAGTATTTGAATATTTGGGCTGACGCCAACAGCTATGGCTACCACCCGGCATTCAATAACATCGCCGGCATTTGTAACTATCGACTGCACCCTGCCCGCCGCATCGCCACAAATTTCTTTTAATTCCGTATTCAATCTCAAATCAATATCATGGGCACGAATATGCCTGCCGATTAACTTCGCTTCCTGCAGGGGCAGTACGATATCCCAGAATTCTGTCTCACGCACCAACATAGTTACCGGGATTTTTCGGGAGTGTAACATTTCGGCCAGTTCAATTCCGATTAATCCGCCGCCGATAATCACGGCACGGTTGATACCTCCCTTAGTATTCTGTTCCAGCAGGTCAAGGTCTTGAATGGAGTATAAACTTTGTACTCCCTGTAATGTATGTCCTGGCCATTGGGGCTTGTTCGATACCGAACCTGTGGCGATTAAAAGCGTATCGTATTGCAGTGCGCTTCCATCTGCAAACATCACCTGCCTGCTCTCGGGATGAATGGATTGTACCCAGGCGTGTTTTAACTCAATGTTATTCTTCTTCCAAAACCAATCCTCGTATGGCTTTGTATCCTTAAACCGCATGTGCCCCATGTAGATATACATCAGCGCCGTGCGAGAATAAAAGTAATCGGTTTCTCCGGATATAACGGTTATTTTATGATTGCTGTTTTTGCGGATGGTCCTCGCCGCAGTAATCCCCGTTATACCGTTTCCAATAATAACATGATGCATGCCTAAAATTACTAATACACTTAAAAGTAATTAATAATTTGTTAAGTGTGTCAAACGGTCCTGAGTTCCCGATAAAATAAAAAAACCCGGCATGGATATATGCCGGGTAAAGCAATGATAATAGGATTACTCTTTTATGAATTTTGTGGTTGCAATACATTGCCCCTGTTGTGAATAGATGCGCAGCATATATAAGCCCGGGGTTATATCACCACAATCGATTGTCATCAAACCATTGGCGCTCTTCGCAACAGATGCATATACTAACTTACCGGTCATATCGAAGACATTAACTGAAACAGTTGCATCATCGCTGTTTGCGATGGCAAATTGGAAACTACCGTTATTCGGATTGGGATACACCTCAAATCCGGTTACTTCGCTCAGCAGCCCTGCCTTCAATCCCGGCAGTAAATCAATGGAATAATCTTCCACTTCGCCGTTGGCAAATGTTTCACAAGCGCCCGGGTAGCTTCCGTTTTTCATCGCAATTCTAAACCTGGTTTTGCCCGGAGCAGCTGATTCCGGTACGGTGAAAAAGTTCTTCAGTCTATTGGAAGAAGATGAAATCCTGGAGAATAACTCTTCGCCGCTGTCATCAAAATCGCCATCGCGGTTATAATCGATCCAGGCTTTGTAGTATTCATCTGCGGAAGAACCTGCAAATCCGGCGCTATACTTAACGCCATAGGTCTCACCCGCCATCATTTCCATGGTGTAGTCTGTTGTTCCGTCGTAGTAACCATTATCGGAACCGGAATTCCGTCTGAAACTCAGGAACCGCACCATATCAATCCATTCGGACGAGGCATCTATTCCCTGCGCATCGCAATAATCGGATCCCTCGCCCGAGAAGCTGACAGTATAATCTTCCACCTCTCCGTAGGTAAAAATTTCACAGGCGCCGGGCAATGCGGCGTATTTCATGGAAATGCGCATTCTCGTTTCGCCGCTTGCTGTTTCAGGCACTAAGAATGAACTACTAACGGGGCCGGTAACTGCATCGGAGTTATACACGTTTTCCCCTGCATCACTGAAATCCAGGTCCTTATTATAATCAATCCAGATGCTGAAGTATTCGGTATATGCCAAATCTGATATATAGCCGGGCGTTAATGTAAAATTGGCTGATTCACCGGGAGTCAATATTGCAGTCAGGTCGGTAAAATCCGCATACCCAAAATTATTATCGGTGACATTATTCAGATCCTGAATGGAAACACTTTCAATCCATTCATAGGTTGAATTACTGCCCAAAGATGCGCAATATGCAGGCCCGGGTTCTCCGCCACCCTCTTCAATACAGGCAGCGGCGGAGATAGTGTTGCGTATTATATCGCCGGGTTGTTCACCAAAGCCATTGCTGAAATTAATGCCGTAGGCTGTCAGGTGGCAATAACTCATAATGGTGCCGCCGTCTGTCGGAGCCGGCCCGGCAGGACAACCGCCCTCGGTGTAATAGCAATTGTCGAGAGCCCCTCCCACCCAATTACAACTATGGGTGTGGTAAGAGCCGAACAAATGGCCCATCTCGTGGGTAATCACCATTACCGTCCACGAATAGGTCGGAAAGTCGGAGTAAGTTGAATTGACATCGCTGTAACAGTATTTATAAGTATTGCACAATCCGTTGATAGTATAAGCAACGCCGCCCAGTCCACCGGGGTCTAAGGCTATTAAATGTGCTATATCGCCATTAAAAGCAGCACGATTGTTTCTAAAGTCTGTCAAGGCGCTGAAAGAGCTCGCAGAGGAATAACCGTCATTGGTATCCCAAACGAAAATTTCAGAAATTTCAATTGGCACGCTTTCATTGGCATAGATAGTGGCTGCGTTATTAAAAATTGCAGTTAAATAATTGCTTGTAGCCGTTACGCTTCCCTTATTGACATATAAATCGTAGTCCGCTTCCAAATACACTTTAGGGCATTTTTCAATGCGGGTGCTGCCTTCGGCGTGCAACAGTTCTTGAAAGGTAGCCTCATATCCCTCGGGTTCGGGAGTGGCACATCCGCTATTCTCATAATCCACCAGAATATCTTTATCTGAATACACGAGGTATTCGTTCTCTGCGGCGCCGGCCTTCCTGTTGCGACCAATATTGATATTGCCTTCGGTGGGCGAAGATGCCACGCCGAACAATTCATTATCGAAAATGCTGATGGCTACAATGGAGTTGGGATCGCCCTTAATAATACCCCGGTAATATACGCCGGGAGTATAGGGCTGCTGGCCGTTCAGCGCACTGGTCACTTTAAAACCGGTGGCCAGGATGTTTACTTGTACCAATTCCAGTTCGAGCACTTCATTTTTGTAGGGTATTGCCAGCGACATTGCATCACGCTCCTCATTGTAAAGGGATGTAAGAATTCCGGCATCAATGGTGCTGAAAGTGACATCGGTTGCAAAGGCATTGGCCTGCATCAGCCGCTCGGCGGAAGGCTCATAGGGAGTGAGAATATCCACCCTGCTGAAATTATGGTTGAGTTTTGAGGATGCAATTTGTTGGGCTATAGGCCTCAAACTTTCTGAAGTCTGTGCTGTAGCCCTGTTCACCAGTGCGAAACTACCGTATATAATTGCGCATAGTACTAAAGTCCGAAATGACATAATTATAAATATTTTGGGTTAAGCAATATTGTGTGCGTTAGATGAGGCTTTGTAAAACTACTATCTTACTAAGATAAGGCACTCACTTAAACTGTGTATGTGTGACGAGGAGACGGTTGCAAATATATCCGTTGCGTTGCAAATGTATTTTATCTTATTCACATTTCCTCCATGCCTTGTGTCAGATTTCTGACAATTTTAAATTCGCTGAAAAATTCACGGGCGATGATTCGGATGAAGATATAAGCTGGCACAGCAATTATCATCCCGAGGATGCCTACCATAGACCCGAAAATAAGCACGATAGTAAATATCTCCAACGGGTGTGTATTCAGGCTGTTTGAAAAAATTAATGGCTGGGAAAAGTAGTTATCTATCAACTGAACACCCTGGCAAATCACCACAATTGTAACAATTATTTCACCCAGGTTCGCCTCGGGATTGATAGAAAACTGGCTGGTAATCGTGACGAGCAAAGCGAATAGTGTTCCGATTATCGGGCCTACATAAGGAATGATATTTACAAGAGCGCAGAAAAATGCAATGAGCATGGCGTACTTATAACCCGCCACCCAAAAACCGATGAAAATTAATGTGAACACCACCAGTGATTGAATAATCAGGCCTCCAAAATATCTTGTCAACGTCTTCTCACTGCCATGCATTATCCTTTTGGTTTTTTCCTCGAAGCGTGTCGGCGTAATACCCATTACTATTCTATAAAACAATTTATCGTCGCTCAGGAAGAAAAATGAAATAAAGGCGACCGAGAAAATAGCGGTAATAATACCGCCGAGGCTCACTAACAGATTGCTAAAAATATTGGATATGGATGTCATATTGATCCATTTGCTCAATTGGGCCGACAGAATTTCATTCAGCGAGGTTTGACTTTCCGCCTGGTCAAACTGAAACTGCATGATGACGTGTTCAATGCGGTGAAACCAGGGGTCCAAACCGGCAGCCACTTTCTGCGTGTCAATGCTCGCCAGCACTTTCCCCTGTTCTATAATCAGTGGAATAAACAGCATTTGCACCCCGACGATGACAGAAACTATTACCAGCAATGCGAGGATGGCCGAAAGCCACCGGGGAACATAAAATTTGCCGATATGTATTGTATGCAACAGGTTGACAACCGGTCTCCCCAACAGCGAAACCACGGCGGCGATAAGAAAGTAACTGATGATAATGTAAAACTTCCAGATAAACCAGATGCCGAATAAAATACCGAGTACCGAGAGAATATTCCTGTATGTAAACCAGTTGGAATTCATAGATTAAAAATATCGCCTAAAATAGATGATTCGATTAACTAACTATTTATTTTTCAAGGCACATCTGCAATTCCCTTTTACGGAAAATGCATTTAGCTGTTCCTGTCACAGTCTGCAACCATGTATAAAAGTACGCCATTTAGTCAAATCAGGCCTTTAACGGCCGGTGGATAAGGCTATCCAGCCTATCGCTGCTGCAGTAAATTCGCCATTTGAATAAGCAATTGTCGGCTTCAGGCGATTTACGGAGTATTATAACCGTAACCTTTTAACAAGCGTTACAGCGCTTCCTAATTAAAAGAGGAAATCCCCCTTACCGGGATTTTGCAAACTGCGCAAACAATTCCGGCACGGTTTCCAAATCGGCAAGCGTATCTATATCTGATAAATAATCTAATTGAAGAACGGAAGCATTATGCGCTTTGATGTCTTCGAGTGTATGGGTGAGCAAATTTTCTGCGCTCCAGGGTTTATCGTTGAAAATCCAGCGATTCCATTTTTTCATACCTATTAAATAGTAACCGCCGTCATTGGCCGGGCCAATTGCAAAATCATGTGTATCCAGCGCTTCGAATGCGCTGCGGATATGCCGGGGTTCCAGGCGAAAACAGTCGGCGCCAATCATTACCGCCCTGCGGTATTCATTTTTAAAGGGTATTGAAAATGCGTAATCCATTCTTACGCCTAAATCGCCGCTGCATTGCACGTATTTTTTAAACGCTTCATTGAGAAACACATCGCTTCTGTCCACCGTATCACTGTAAAAAACCAGACGGTCTGCCTGTATTTCACCGGCAATTGCCGCCGTACGCTGCAGCAGTGCCTTGTAAACATTCAGGGCAGCTACTTCGCCGATATCTGCCGCCAAACGGGTTTTCACTTTCCCCGGCAGCGGATTTTTCACCATGATTATCAATGCCTGTTCATGTGTCATGCGACCGTTCCCCCGCAACTCGAACCGGCGCCAGCCGTACATCCGTAACAGTGTTGATTAAAGACGATTTTGCGATTCTTCAGTTTTTCGGTATCCCAGTCGCGGATATGTCCCGGAGCGGCAGCGTCCACCCGCAACCCCAACATCTGGTTAAAATCACAATCGTAAATACTGCCATCCCATCCCACGGAAATCGTGTTGCGACACATTACATTTA
The DNA here is from genome assembly GCA_964492065.1 of uncultured Chitinophagales bacterium. Taxonomy (GTDB): domain Bacteria; phylum Bacteroidota; class Bacteroidia; order Chitinophagales; family BACL12; genus JADKAC01. Next base: position 79,096 of record CAZBHH010000006.1, read on the forward strand.
ATGCTGCGCCGGGATTAAATGCATTGACCAGTTTTTCCATATACGATTCGTAATTTCCCGATGCGATTAAATAATCGAGATACCTGCTTATCGGCATATTGGTCATGCAAAATAACTGATTGAACTCAATATTATAATTTTTGCTGAGTTCTTTTTTAAATTGTTGCTCCAGCAAGGACTGCGAAGCAGGTAAAAATGCACCGCCGGGATTATACACCAGGTTTAGCACCAGGCCGGTATCCGCCTTACCGTAGCCGACTTCGTTCAACATGTGCAGGGCTTTAATGCTCGCTTCAAACACGCCCTCACCACGCTGGCTGTCAGTTCTCGATTTGCTGAAATACGGCAGTGAAGAGATTACTTCCACCTTATGTTTTTTGAAAAATTCAGGCAGGTCGTAATACTTTTTATTCGCCAGGATAATGGTGAGATTGCAGCGCACTAATATTTTCCTGCCCAACTTGGAAATTTCTTCGACAAACCATCTGAAATGCGGGTTCATCTCGGGTGCGCCACCCGTTAAATCCACGATGGGAATATCTGTTTTGGCCAACACATCGAGACATAACTGCATGGTTTCCCGTGTCATGATTTCCTTGCGGTCGGGGCCGGCATCTACATGGCAATGGGCACATGTCTGGTTGCACATATAACCGACATTTACCTGGAAGATTTCCGTTGCCACCGGTTTTAACGGGTACAGCCCGTGTGATTCCAGCGTATTTTCAAATTTTGGAAGATCTATGGTGAGGACTTCATGCGTGTCCAGCACCTTCAACTGATAGGCAGTATCTGCCAGTTTATGTTGTTGTTTATGCAATGAGTGTTGAGTGGGCATACTTGATTGATTTAATTAAGGGAAATAATCGTGCGCTGCAATCCATTTAAATTACATGGTTACTTCTTTAAAGCGGTTCATCATCTGGGTGCTGTGTACCAGCGAAGCGCCACCCCGTATCGCTGCCGCCACGTGTACCGCCTCCATCATCTGCTCCTGGTCAACGCCTTTCTCCAGGCTGTCAACCGTATAGGCATCGATGCAGTAAGGACATTGAATTGCATGGGCTACCGCGAGTGCTATCAGCGATTTCTCCCGCTGTGTGAGCGCTCCTTCTTCAAACACCTTTCCGTAATAGCTAAAAAAAGCGTTACCCAATTCTTTATCCCATTCCGAGATGTTGCCGAATTTTTTCAAGTCTTTCGTGTGGTAATAGTTTTCTCTTTCCATAATTGTCGTTTTTATTAAGTGATAGTAAATAAGAAATGCAGCAAATGGTTACTTTGCTGTTGCGGGAATTCAGATGTATAAATGCGTCAGTGTGCGGGTGGCGACTTCAGAGAAGTATATACGGGTAGCAGTGCACTGATAAAATGAGATGCATTTTTTAATACCGATTTACAATAGCGGTTCAACAGATTACCAGCAAGTTGCTTCAGCCGGAACAAATGCGTCTGCGAGTGCAACACCATTGCCAGGTCGCCGCTGGAATGGATATCTCGTTTTACTGCATTCAGAATTAAGGTCAGCCCGCGGGCTTTGCAGTATTGAGAAATTACCCTTGCAAGATTGCCGGTTCCCCAGGGAAGCATTGCAAAACTGCGCTTGCGGAAATTGTTGCGATGCATTGCAATTAAATACAGCCCCCCTTTTTGATCGGGGCCGCCGACAAAGTCGCAGGTGTTTAACAGCTTTGCAGCACCGGTAATATCTGCCGGCGAAAGCGATGCGCAATCGTTCCCGATGGAGATGACTTTTTGATATCCCAGTGCAAAAATATCGGCAAAGGCATTTGCATAGCGTTCGCCGAAAGTCTCGCCTCGCTGATTCCCGGAGTTAATAATAAAATACGGCAAACCGGTCTTGCGGATAATCTCCAGCGTATGCTGTATCAGGCAATCGGCAATGCGGCGTGATGCGGCGGAATCGCCGTCGATGAAATGCTTCGCCCGTGCTTCTTCCTCAGCGCTGCGGGTAAAAAACAAGATAGCCGTTGCCAAACTGTCCTTTCTTTGCATATTGCCTTAAAACGGTAGCATTAATACTACAGTTCGTTTGGCGAAAATATAAATTTTTAATTAAGAAACTTCCTTTTAATACATATTGTTGGAGGGGAAACGGTTATTCTGTCCTAAAAGGGGAATAACCATGAAATTCTGCCGATATTTGCACACCGTAACTTACCTAAAAAAATCTGTATTATTTCAGAAATAACATCGAAATGGATAAATATTCTTATATCAGTAATGCCGAGCCGGCGTACCTGGAACAATTATATGAGAATTACAAGAATAACCCGCTACAAATAGATCGGGATTGGGCTAAATTTTTCGAGGGTTTTGATTTTGCACAGGAGAATTTTTCAACGAACGGGAAGGCTCGGGGAATCAGCGCCGATGAGTTTAAAGTATATAACCTGATTTTAGCATACCGGGAAAAGGGACACCTGATTGCAGACACCAACCCCATCCGGCCGCGAAAAGACAGGAATGCACAGTTGAAACTGGAACAACTCGGCTTCACCGAATCCGACCTCGACAAGCGGTTTTACGCATCCAAATTCATCGGCCTGGAATATGCAACGCTGGGCGAAATTATTGAAACGCTCAAACAAATATATTGCCGCACCATCGGATATGAATTTAATTACGTGTTGGAACCCGATGAAAAGCAATGGCTTTTGGAAAAAATTGAGGGGGAAGGCCGAAACATTCAACTCTCTACCGAAAAGCGCAAACGCATATTGCGCAAACTAAATCAGACAATTGTGCTGGAACAATTCCTGGACAAAAAATATGTAGGCCAGAAGCGATTCGGGCTGGAAGGCGGCGAAACCACCATTCCGGCATTAGACGCCATCATCCAAAAGGGCGCAGAATTAGGTGCCGAAGAGTTCGTATTTTGCATGGCCCACCGCGGCCGTCTGAATATGCTCGCCAACATTATGGGGAAGACTTACGAGCACATTTTCAATGAGTTTGAAGGCGTTGCCATCCCGGACCTCACCATGGGCGACGGCGATGTAAAATACCATCTGGGCTATTCCAGCCAGGTGACTACGCAAAGCGGAAAGAAAGTGCATTTAAAACTTTCGCCCAACCCTTCCCACCTGGAGGCGGTAAATCCGGTAATGCAGGGATTTGTAAGGGCAAAGGCCGATGTGTTATACGATAAAAACTGGGACCGGATTGTTCCGGTTACCATTCACGGCGATGCGGCGCTCGCCGGTCAGGGCGTAGTGTATGAAGTGCTGCAGATGAGCAAGCTAAGAGGCTATCGCACCGGCGGTACCCTGCACTTTGTGATTAATAACCAAATTGGGTTTACCACCGACTTCGTCGATGCCCGCTCCAGTAATTACTGTACTTCCATCGCCAGCACCGTACAAGCCCCGGTGATTCACGTGAATGGCGATGACCCCGACGCAGTGGTGTTCGCCGTGGAACTGGCAACCGAATACCGTCAAAAATTCCACAAGGACTTCTTTGTGGATATGGTCTGCTATCGCAAACACGGGCATAATGAAGGCGACGATCCCAAATACACCCAACCCCAGTTATACAAATTGATAGAAAATCACCCGAACCCCAGGGAAATCTATGTCAACAAACTGATTGCTTCCGAAGACTTCGATACGGCGATTGCAAAACGCATCGAAAAAGAGTTTTGGAACGACCTGCAGGCGAGGCTGGATATGGTGAAGGAAAAACCGCTGCCCTATATTCTCCAGGCGCCGGAAGAGGCGTGGCGACAATTGCGCAAGGATATTACGAAACAGGACTTTGAATCATCACCTCAAACGGGTATCGGCAAGAAAAAACTGCAACTGGTGTTGGAGAACATGTATTACCTGCCCGAAGGGTTTACCCCACTGCCCAAAATCAGTAAATTATTTGAATCGCACCGCGAATTAATCAAAACCGGAAAAGTGGATTGGGCTATTGCCGAACTGGCCGCATACGCTTCCTTATTGCTCGACAAGAATGCGGTGCGCATCAGCGGGCAGGATGTCAAGCGGGGGACATTTAGCCACAGGCATGCCGCCATTCGCGATGCAAATACCGATGAGGAAATCAACCGGCTGGACTACATCGCCAAAGACCAGGGCAAGTTTTATATTTTCAATTCACTGCTCAGCGAATTTGCCGTACTGGGATTTGAATTCGGTTATTCGCTTGCCAACCCACAGGCGCTGGTAGTGTGGGAAGCGCAGTTTGGCGATTTTGCCAACGGCGCCCAGACAATTATCGACCAGTTCATTACGGCATCTTTCAGTAAATGGCAGCGCATGAGCGGCATTGTATTGTTATTGCCTCACGGCTACGAAGGCCAGGGCCCCGAACACAGCAGCGCCCGCCTCGAACGGTTCTTATCGGCATGTGCCGAAATGAATATCATTGTCGTGAACTGTACCACTGCCGCCAATTTCTTCCACGTGCTGCGCCGGCAAATGGCCTGGGATTTCAGGAGGCCGCTGGTGGTGATGAGTCCCAAATCACTATTGCGCAACCCATTGGTGCATAGTGATGTAAACGAACTTAGTTCGGGAAAATTCCTGGAGGTAATCGGCGATGTATATGCGGATACAAAAAAGGTGAAGCGCATATTGCTGTGCAGTGGAAAGGTATATTACGATTTGCAGGAATACCAACAGGCAAACAAGAGAAACACTGTGGCCATCATCCGGCTGGAGCAGCTATACCCCTTCCCCGAACATCAATTAAAAGCGGTGTTGGCGCAATACAAACAATGCGAATTATTCTGGGTACAGGAAGAACCGTTGAATATGGGCGCCTGGTGCTATATTCTGAACCGCATGTGCGGCAACGGAATTAAATCCATCGCCCGCAAAGCCTCAGCATCGCCCGCATCCGGCTATGCAAAAGTGCATAAACAGGAACAGGCGGATTTGGTGAAGGCGGCATTTGCATAAGATCATTATCTTTAATTTTAAGAATACAACAATTCAAGTTATAGAACAGACAACGCATGACAATAGAATTGAAAGTACCCGCAATAGGCGAATCCATCAGCGAAGTAACTTTGAGCAGATGGCTGGTGAAAGAAGGGGATTATGTGGAGACGGATCAGTCTCTCTGCGAATTTGAAAGCGATAAGGCCACGCTGGAATTTCCCGCCGAAAAACCGGGAGTGATTTCGCTAAAGGCATCGGAGGGCAGCGAGCTGAAAATCGGCGATGTGATTGCCCTGTTGGATACCTCGGCTAAAGCGCCTGTTGCAAAACAAAAAGCGACACAACAGGAAACAAAGCCCGCTGCGGAAGATAAAAAACAGGTGGAGAAAAAACCGGCAGCAGAAAAAAAGGTCGTCGAACCGGTTACCGAAAAACCCGCAGTACACATCACGCCGTTGGCGGAGTCCATTGCCCGTGAAAACAAGGTGGATATAGCAAAAATCACCGGCAGCGGAGCCGGCGGCCGCATTACGAAAGAAGATGTACTGGCGGCATTAAATAACGGTATGCATCTCAAAGATGTGGTGCATGCTATGAAGCGCAACAGCCGCGAAGAGCGGCCGGAAAAGGTGAGCAAACTGCGCAAGACCATTGCTAAGCGATTGGTGAGTGTGAAAAATGAAACGGCATTGCTCACCACATTTAACGAAGCGGACATGAGCGCCGTGATGGCTATCCGCGATAAGTACAAAGCAGCCTTCGAAAAAAAACACGGAATCGGCCTCGGCTTCATGAGCTTTTTCGTCAAGGCGTGCTGTAATGCATTGATGGAATTCCCGGCCGTAAATGCCTATTGGAATGAAGATCAAATTCTGTATCACGACTACTGCGACATATCCATTGCCGTCTCTACACCCAAGGGATTAGTGGTGCCGGTGATCCGCAATGCCGAGAGCAAAAGCATGGCCGAAGTAGAGGCGACGATAAAGGATCTCGCCGTAAAAGGAAGAGATGGCACACTTACCCTGGAGGAAATGCAGGGAGGCACATTTACAATTACCAATGGCGGCGTATTCGGCTCGCTGATGAGCACACCGATAATCAATGCGCCGCAGAGCGCCATTCTCGGGATGCACAAAATTCAGGAACGCCCGATTGCCATTAACGGACAGGTAGTAGTGCGACCGATGATGTACCTCGCTTTGAGCTACGACCATCGCATCGTTGACGGGAAAGATTCGGTGAGTTTTTTGGTGCGCATTAAAGAACAACTCGAGAATCCAGAAGGCTTATTAACAGGCGAAGATCCGGTTAAACTGTTATTGGATATTTGAAAACCATCACATATAGTGCAATCCTCATTGTCTGTTGCACGCTGATTATTTGCGGCAACTCATGCACCGGTCAAAAGGATATTATCGGTGTGATGTTCTATAATGTCGAAAATTTATTCGACACCATTGATTCACCGGGCATTGCGGATTCGGAGTTCACCCCCCAATCCAAAAAGCACTGGAACACCGAACGCTATCGGACAAAACTCGAACACCTGGCATTGGTTATTGCTTCCAGGGGAGCGCCCTCGCTGGTCGGGCTGGCGGAAATTGAAAATAAACAAGTACTGGAGGATTTGATTGCTGTGGATGCCCTAAAAACGAGCAGCTATGCAATCGTACATTTCGATTCGCCCGACGAACGGGGTATCGATGTCGCTCTGCTGTATAAGACCGCAGATATTACCATCCGGTCGGCGGAGCCCATTTTCGTCAATCTGCCCCGGGATGACGGCGGAACCACCCGCGATATTCTTTTCATCAAGGCACACCTCAACCGGTTGCAACAAGACCTTTACATTTTTATTAACCACTGGCCATCGCGGGCGGGCGGAGAACAGGAAACGCAATTACAACGGATTGTTGCCGCCAACACTTTGAAACACGCAATAGATTCACTGAATAACCGGCTTACAAATCCGGCAATTGTCATCATGGGCGATTTTAATGATACGCCTTCCGATGCGAGCATAACGGATATCCTGAATGCGAAAACCCAGATTGACACCAATTGCGGCGAGTGCCTGATAAATCTGGTGGCTAATCTGCAGGGTGCAAAGTACGGCAGCTATTTCTTTGACGGAAGCTGGCAATTACTCGACCAGATCATAGTTTCAGGAATCCTCGTTGGAACATCGACACCCCGGGTGATTCTCAACAGTGTGCAGGTAGTCAAAAACGATTTTCAATTGTATAAAAACAAAAAGTACGGTTACCTGCCGAGCAAGACGTACAGCGGCTATACCTACCACGGCGGTTACAGCGATCACCTGCCGGTTTACATGGAAATACAGTTGAAATAATCACTCCGTAAATTCAATCATGAACCCGCCGCCGCCGGCGCCGCACAATTTCATGATACAGGTATCATACGTCAGTTTATTTTTCCAGATACCGCGGATTACCGGCGGTATGGCGAAGTTGAAATATTGCAACTGGAATTCGGACAGTTGGCGCAGCGATTCAAAAAACGATGTTTTATTATCGGCTATCATGGAGGCGATGCATTTGCTGTTGAGTAACAGAAGCGCATCGAAAACTTCTGTGCGGAATATCTCATCTTTCATGCGCTGCTGAAATGTTTCCACCAATTGTCCGGTGAACCGGTGAATCGCCGTATCAAACAGCCGCATATGACTGAGCAATGGAATCGGGTGTTCCACGATACGGATATCGCCACCGGTAGTGATATGCAGCGGTTTTTTGACATAGCATACCAAGGGATCGAACCCGGAACTCTTGTGATGAAAAAAATCTTCCATACGCCCCAGTTCTTGTTGCAACCGTTTCATTTCGCCCGTATCCAAAGGCGATTTTGCAAACCTGTCGTAAACGGCGGCCACCACTGCCCCCGAACTGCCTGCCCCATAGCCAATCGGTATATTTGAGGCGATATCCAAACCCGATGTCAACGCATCCTGAAATGCATTCACATCAATGATTTCTTTTAAATCATTCTCTTTGGCGAGATAGCCGGCAAATTGATCCAGGTACGGCTTAAATGCGGAAGGTGTGTCTGTCTTCTCTATCCATTGCGCCGCATAATCCGGGTAGGGAACGGCCAATGCCTCTCCATTTCTCAGGATGGTGTATTCGCCAAACAACAATATTTTAGAAGGATATACCTTTTCCATTACTCTTCGATAACCTGCACCGGGCCTTTACCCATATAGTCGTAAATAGGTGCGGGTGTTGCGCAGAATTTCAACAATTCCGACTGGATAAAATTGCGCACTTCTTTTTTCTCGTAATAGGGATAAATAACGTGCACATTCGGTCCGGCATCGAGGGTGAAGTACACCGGCAAATGTGTCTTTTCCCTAAACCGGCGTATCTTCTCAATGATGCTCAGGGTACCGGGCTGCAGCAAAATAAATGATGGATCGGATGTCATCATCAAGGCGTGCAATTCCAGGGCTTCTTCTTCAATAGTCTTCCCGAACAATTGCCAGTTGCCTTTTTGCAATGCCTGAAGTATGCGTTTCATGCGCAGTGTTGCATTGCGGTAGCGCAGCGCTGCCGACGGGTGATTCTGCATGAGCTTATGTCCGGCGCTGCTGGAAACTCTCTTTGCCTCGCCGCTCACTATGAGTATGGTGTCCTGTATTTCATTAAATGCCGTATGAAATTTTACAGGGTGTTTCACTGCGAATAAATCATTCGCTTTTTTAATATTCGGCGAATTACCCCATACGGCAAACTCGCCGAATACACTGCGTGCAGCGCTGCCTGATCCGAGACGTGCATAATGCGAAGCCTGTTCATAAAACTTCTTTACCTGCACAGTATGTTTCGGCTGCATTAAGTCCAGCGAACACAGGCATAATGCCAGTGCAGACATCGATGAGGCGCTGGATGCAATACCGGCTGAATGCGGAAATGAATTTTCGGATGTGATTTTAATTTTATACTGTTGCAGCCAAGGGAAATCTGTTGATACTTTGCTGAGATAGGCGAGGATTTTTTTGCCGAAAGCCGAATTTCTCTTCCCTTCAAATGTAAAGTCCGCTTCAATGGGAATATCTTTCTTCTTTGGCAGCAACACTACGCCGGTTTGGGTATATGCCTCATGCAATGTAAGCGACAACGACGCATTGTTTGGCAATTGATCGCCGTGTTTTCCCCAGTATTTTATCAAAGCGATATTGGATGGACTACGCCATGTAACCTGCATCATGTAAACAATATCATTTCGTTGTAATTCAAAATTGTATCAAACCCCTTGTCGCGAAAATACCCGCATATCTCCCGCGGCTCCATTTCTGCTGCCGCCATTACAAAATCGCCGCCCCAGGCGCCGAGTGATTTTACGACACCGGGGAAATCCGCAAACAGCGCCGACTGTATTTTTTCCCGCTGCAAAACATACTGCATCACATCTTCATGTTCCCGCAACAGCACCATAAAATCTTCAAACACATCGCAAAATAACAATGCCTCCGAAATTTCAGAAATAGTTTCCGCCTCTTCTTTCCACTGTTTTTTACCGGCGAGGAATCGTCGAACGGCGGTTTTTGAATCGCTTTTCTCATTGAGGTGAATAAAAAATATCTGCCCGGGAGAAGGCGGCGTAAAGTGCACCATATCCCAAATGGCACCTTCTGCATCCTTGCGGAACAAAATGGGGCGGTGTGCGCCCGCACAGGCGATGTCGTAGCCCGAACCGCCTGTTACTCTGGTATTAATCGCAATCGGATCGGTTTTACTCCACTGCGCAATGAGATGTATTAATGTCGAACTGCTGCCCAGACCCCAATCGGCCGGAAACTGCAACCGCGAAGTCGCCTTGTGGTTGAGCAACTCATCCACAAAAGAGGGATTGGCTGAAATCGCCTGTTTGAGTACTTGCAACAGAATGCTGTCGCCGGCATGGACTTGCGCCAACAGCGACTGCCTGTCGAAAATGCCGTCAAACCAGGGGCTGCCATCTTGTTGCAGGCTTTGCCAGCGCAAGGGCGTTTCGTCGTGGTTTTCCACCTGCAGCGCCTGCCCGAATTTACACGGCGCCGCCAAAGCCAGAGCGCCTTGTAACACCAGATATTCACCCGAAATGAGCAGTTTGCCGTTTGCCGTAAAAGTGTGCACCACAATTAATTTTCGGGCGCTAAGTTCTGTTTTCTGTAGCTGTTTAAGAAATCCCGGACGTTGTGAAATGAAATTGTCTTATCGGCAAAATAGGCGAGCGCTTTTTCCACTTCGGCTTCGGAAGCGCCGAAGTGACTGAGCATATTCGTGAGGTGCATTTTCATATGCCCTTTCTGTATCCCCGATGTGACCAATGCCTTTATAGCGGCAAAGTTCTGTGCCAAGCCCACACAGGTGATAATTTTCATTAATTCCTTGGCGCCCGGGTTGCCCAAAATTTCAAGAGATCGTTTAGCCAGGGGATGCAGACGGGTAAGGCCGCCGATAGTTCCTACGGCTAACGGCATCTCCAGCCAGAATGTAAATTTCCCGTTTTCGATGGTGCAATTGCTCAGGCTGCGGTAGCTGCCGCTGCGACAGGCATAGGCATGACCACAGGCTTCGATGGCCCGGAAATCATTGCCCGTTGCCAGTATCACCGCATCGATACCGTTGAAGATACCTTTGTTATGCGTAGTGGCACGATACACATCGCTGCAGGCAATATTGACGGCGGTTCTGAATTTTTTCGCAAACTGCATGGCGTCGAGGTTAGCTTCCGGGAATGTGCCGAGGTCTTTCACATCGCACTCTACCCAGGCTTTTACAAGGCATTCGGGCGTATAGTTGCTCAGGATGCTCATCACTATTTCCACTTTTTTTTCAGCTCCCGTAAAGTCGGGACAGGCGGCAACTTCTTCGCTGAGACATTCCGCAAATTGTTCCAAAATGGAATTGATGAAATTAGCGCCCATGGCATCGGCGGTTTCAAAATCCGCCTTGAGTTGGTAATAACCCGGCTCCATATGATTGCAATCCACCAGTTCCAGCCCTTTCAAACCCCCGCCGCGGGCTTCCATATTTTTTGTCATCGGCGCCACTTCCGCCTTGAGTATGGGTTCTAACTCCAAATAAAACTGCCGGAGTTTATCGGGTTCTCCCCTCCAGATAAAATGCACATGACCCACTTTGGTGGTGGAGATCACTTTGGCGTGAAAACCGCCCCGTTCGCTCCAGAATTTTGCGGCGCTCGAAGCGGCGGCAACCACCGAGCTCTCCTCTATCACCATGGGCACCGCATAGCTGAAACCGTTGATTTTAAAATTGGGCGCTATGCCGTAAGGGAGATAGAAGTTGGTGAGCGTATTTTCGCTAATGCCGTCAAATACTTTTTGCAATTCCGCATTGGCGTGCATATAACTTGAAAACTCCCTGGCAATATCCAATGGATTGCTCGTCAGGAAGTGCTTCGCCAGCCAGGTAATTTTTTCTGTTTTGCTTAATTTGGAAAATCCTTTAATCGTGGACATTACACTTGGTTACTATTACGTTCAGGACTAAAATAGGCACTACAAAAACAATTATGAACGCAAGGTTAAATAATTTTTACACAAAGCTAAGCCATCTGCCTGTGTTTTTACATATGCTCTCAACAGGCCAATATCCTCTTTGGCGTATTTCAAGAAGGAAGAAGCCTGCGCATACACGGCATTGAATCGCAATTTTTGCAAACAATAATACCCGTCCAAAAAACCGGAAATGCCGCCGGAAATGATGTACTCCTTGCACTGCACCTTCTCGCCCAGCTCAACGGCGACAGCATTAATAATATCCACCATCTCTTCGGCGGTATGGCCTACTGTTTTCAACATATCATAAACGCCGGCACGTTCTGCAGTTGACCGCAACAGCTCCATTTTAGAGAAATTAGTTCCACCCAGGGCGCCAAATTCAATTGCAGCGAGCGGCAGTTGCATTAAGGCCGCAATACTGGCCGGTCCGAAACCCTGGCCTACCTCTTTTACGATCACAGGGTATTCCAGTACATCCAATAAGGCGGCAATCGTCTCTACCGGCGGAGCAGCAATAGTGTCGCCCTCGGGCTGCAGCCACTCCTGTAACGGGTTTACGTGGAGGATCAAACCGTCGGCACGCAGTGCGTGAATCAGATTTGCGATTAAATCGGTCTTGCCATCCCTGAGCAATGCTTCCACCTGTGCAACGCCGAGGTTGATAAACAACGGCAAATCATCGCCGATGACGGGGCGCATATTGAAATCGTCAAAATAGGTATTGCTCTCCAGTAAACTGCGGCAAGAGCCCAGTCCCATTCCCATACCGAACTCGGCGCATACCTGTGCCAGGTTGCGGTTAATTTTTCCGGCAAGGGTGGTGCCGCCGGTCATGCTTCCCACCCAAATGGGCATTTGCAGGTGCTTTCCCAGAAAGGTCGTTTGCAGCCCGCCGGGTTGGGGATGCGCAGCCAGCATCGGTTCGTAGTTAAACCGCATGTCTTTTTCGATTGCCCGCACCTGGCTTTCAAAGGCTAAGGCAATGTGATCGGCTTTCCTGTTTTCGAGGTTTGTATCTGCCAAAATGTTGATGTTATTTCAGGGCAAAGGTAGTAAACGGGCAGAAGCAAACTTTTTATTCCTGCATAAAAAAATGCTTTGGATAAAAATGCGTTAGTATGCTCAATCCATTATAATTTTGTCGGATATATTTTTTTTGAATCTCATGACATTCACCGAATTTCCCTATCAACGACCGGATTTACAACAAACCGAATCCGCACACAACGCTTTGCTCGAACGGCTCAAGTCTGCAGATAGCCCGGAAAACGCCGTTACAGTTATTAAAGAAATTTACGCACTGCAAAACAGGTTTCACAGCATGGCGCAGATCTGTGCCATCCGGCATTCCATTGATACGAAGGATGCGTTTTACATTGCCGAACAGGAGTACTTTGACAGCCATATGCCCCACTACGAAAACCTGGTAAACCGCTTTTACGCCTGCCTGCTGGAATCCCCGTACCGGGATGCGTTGGAAGCCACTTTTGGCCAGCAATTATTCCGGCTGGCAGGTCTCGCATTAAAAATATTTTCACCGGCAATTATCGACGATCTGGTTAAGGAAAACACACTGGCAACCAAATACCAGCAGTTGATGGCATCTGCATCCATACTGTTTGAAGGCAGGGAGCGCAACCTGTCGGAATTAGTCCCGTTTATGCGATCAGTAAACCGGGACGTCCGCAAGAAAGCCTATGAGGCCCGCTGGGGATTTTTAAACGACAATGCAGAAACGCTGGATTCGATATTTGACGAGCTGGTAAAGACCCGCACGGCCATTGCAAAAAAGCTGGGTTATACCGATTTTGTACAATTGGGATACGACCGCATGATGCGCACCGATTACGATGCGGCAATGGTTGAGTCGTATCGCATGGCAGTACATCAATTTGTAGTGCCTATTACCAGGAAGTTGCGGGCAGCGCAAAGGGAACGCTTAGGCCTTGCCTCGCTGATGTACTACGACGAGGCATTGCTGTTTGAAACCGGCAACGCAACGCCCCGGGGCGATGCCCAATGGATACTCAACAACGGGCTGCGCATGTATGCGGAATTAGGCGAGGCCACCAATGCCTTTATGCAGTTCATGGTAAAACACCGGCTGATGGACCTCGTCGCAAAAAAAGGAAAGGCCGGCGGCGGATATTGCACCTATATCTCTGCTCATAAATCGCCATTTATATTCTCGAATTTCAATGGTACGGCTTCGGATATCGATGTATTGACACACGAAATCGGGCATGCCTTCCAGGTGTACAGTTGCCGCGACTTCGAAGTAAGTGAATACCATTGGCCGACTTCCGATGCCGCCGAAATTCACTCGATGAGCATGGAATACTTTACCTATCCGTGGATGGATTTATTTTTTGAAGATCAAGCGGATAAATACAGGTATGCACACCTGGCAGAAACGATTTTGTTTTTACCTTACGGCGTGGCCGTTGATGAATTTCAACACGCCGTTTACAGCCATCCGGAATGGACACCTGCCCGTCGCAAGGAAGCGTGGTCGACCATCGAGAAAAAGTATTTGCCTATGCGCAAATATGAAAATAACCGGTTCCTGGAATCGGGCGGATGGTGGCAGACGCAAGCGCATATTTTCCAGTCGCCGTTTTATTATATCGACTATACGCTGGCGCAAATATGCGCTTTCCAGTTCTGGAAAAAAGCACGGGAAAATCACGAAGAGGCATTTGCCGATTACCTGCGTCTGTGCCGGGCGGGCGGCAGTAAGTCATTTCTCGAATTGGTGGAATTGGCAAAGCTGAAATCGCCCTTTGCACCGGGAGTGATGGAAGAAGTCATGCTGGATGTAACACAATGGTTAGAAGCTGTAAATGTAGAAGCATACAATGTACCGACGTAGATCTGTAAGTACAAAATCCATCCTCGACCGGGAAGAGGTAATCACCGTGTGCGGTCAGAAGTTCAGAGTGTTTGTCTATCTGGAGAAGCGCTATGATTGCCGTGCGGCCATCGGCGCCAAGGGCATTCACATACGCATCGCCACTTATCTGAATGCCGCCAGGCGTGAACAGGAGTATCTCACACTGATCAGTTGGGCCAGGAAATATATTATCGAAAATAAACTCTATATCAAGACGCCTCAGTTCAGGCAGTATAACAACAACGATATTTTCTCCATTGCCGGCCATGACTTTAAAATAAAAATCGAATACCGGGATGCGAAGACGAGTACCGCTCATTTAAAAGACGGCGTCATCTACATGCAACTCTCGTATGGTATGAAACCGATAGGTGAAATGCGGCACAAATCTTACCTGGTGGCACGGCTCATCGGCAATGCCTTTACGCCGATTATCGAACAGCGCTTACATCGGCTGAATGCGGAGCATTTTGGTAAAAAGATAAAACGGGTAACGCTGCGCAACAATGCCACCAATTGGGGAAGTTGCTCCTACGACGGGCATATCAGCATCTCTTCGCGATTACTGTTTGCGCCGCAGAGCGTGATTGATTACATCCTGATTCACGAGTTAGCCCACCTGGTGGAACACAACCATTCCGACAAATTTTGGAGACTGGTGGAATCGGCAATGCCCGACTATCGCAAGGCGGAGCAATGGCTGGAGAAAAACGGCAATCAGTGTATGTTTTGATTTTCCGATTCGCCGAGGGTAACCGTCTTGCGGATTTTTCCCTTGGAAAACGACTTTATCTGAATTAATACACCCTCCAGCGAATACACATTGGCAGTGCCTTCACCGTCGCACAGCGTTCCCGCATCCATGATATTCCCATCCTGATCGTAATAGGCCAGTACTTCCATAAAGCGACCTTTGGCATAGTATGCATGCTGCCGCATCTGCCCGTTTGCGTAATAAAAATAAAATGACCCTTCGGGAGTATTCTTGTAATACGTGCCGACAGCCAGTAACTGCCCGCCGGGATACCACGCATAGCGCAGCATGGTTTTGCAATGCCTCTTTCCTCCATCGCAGTAAATCTCGTAGTCCAGGGTGCCGTCCATATTATAAAATCGCTGCCATCCGCTCAATATATTTTCATCTTCCACGGACAAATATCTGGTTACGCTCCATTGCTTATTATAGCTATACTTTTCAAGATACCTGACAGAATCCCCGCCTTCAAAAGCCATAAATACTTTTTTATAATTATCCGGTAATTTTTCACCGTTTACGAATCTGTATTCCGCTTGTAAAAAATTGTCACCCGGCAATTTATTGTACGGCATGGAGTCCATCTGAGCCCGGAGCACACCATGAATCAACAATATCGAAACCAACAAGTAATACTGCATAATCAAAAGTTACGGAATACGATGGCTCAGAACCTCGGGCAATCCACCTTGCGGTCGCGGTGCGGTAGCGGGCTCGTATAGGTCAGCGACAATTCCGGACCGCCGAATGAATTGCTCGCATTGCGCAATTTCGAAATATTTATATCGTAACTCAAGCCTGCCGAAAAGCCCATGTAATCGAAGCGAGCAGCGATGATGGTAGCGTCTGAATTGATGCTGCCCAGGCCATTGCCCATGCGCTGCCATACGCCCAAAGCAATAGTAGTGGGATTGACATGCCTTTCGTTGAGGTAATATTTTAAACTGGCGCCAAAATTATATTCGCGATGGGGACCTTGCTCCAGTATCAAGGCGGAGGGGACAATATCTATTTCGTCGGCTATCGGAATTTGCGCTCCTATATTGCCGGTTATTTTCATGTACAAATCGTCCTGATCAAAACCGCTGAAGGACATATTGGGCGTATTGACGTGAAAGAAGGCAATGCCCATTACCAGGTTCATACGGTTTTTTGGAACAAACATATACGAAACACCGCCGGAAAGGTCCCAAAACGAAAAGCTGTCGAATCCAATCGTCTCGCCATTGGGCAATGACGGATCGTACTCGTATCCGTTGTACTGACTGCCAAACGTGAGCGCCGCATAATTCAGGCTGCGCTGGGCTACTCCGCCCTGAAAACCCACGGATAAATAACTTCTCGAAAACCGCTTGCCCAGGGTTTTGATAAACCCGAACGAAAGGTTGACCTGCTGGGTTGAAAAATCCGCATCGCCCGCTTTATCCGAAAAAAAGTTTACACCTATGCCGAACAAATCGTCTTTTAAAAAGCGCTGGCCGAAATTCATATCCACAGAACCTGCATAGGTATTAAACGGCGCAAAAGAATTCCACTGATTGCGGTAGTTTAATACGCCCCGGATATTGCCGTTAAACAGGCCTGTATTGGCAGGGTTTAATGTAAGCGGCGAAGCGTAGAACTGCGAAAAGTGAATATCCTGCCCTTTCACCGCGATAATCCAACCGATAAATAAAATGAGAATGTAAATTTTCTTCATTGAATTCCTTTTAGTAGTTGACCGGGTTTCGTATCCAAAAGTACTAAAAAACCCCATCAGAGGTTGCAGGCGCCGGAAATGTATCTTTGCAGGTGATGCCGGAAACTAAAACAGCAATTCGCAATTTAACGCTTACAGACCTCGAGGAACTGTTTGCCTCCCGGGATCAACCCCGTTACCGTGCTGCTCAGGTGTATAGCTGGCTCTGGCAAAAATCTGCCCATGGATTTGACGATATGACGGATATTCCAAAATCACTTCGGGAAACACTGGAACAAACATTTGCCATTTTCCCGATACGTCCCGACCTGGAGCAGCAAAGTGCCGACGGCACGGTAAAGTGCAGGTTTAAACTCTGCGACGGCCATCTGATTGAAAGCGTGCTGATTCCCGCCGATGCGAGAATGACCGCCTGCGTTTCCAGCCAGGTGGGATGTAACCTCGGCTGTAAATTTTGCGCTACCGGTTATATGAAAATGAAGCGCAACCTGGCACACTATGAAATCTACGACCAGGTAGTGGCCATGCAGCAAAAGGCGATGGAAATCCACTCCAAACCGCTGAGCAATATCGTGTATATGGGTATGGGCGAACCGCTGTTGAACTACAGCAACGTATTGCGATCCATTGAGCGGATAACGGCAGAAAACGGGTTGGCCATGTCGCCGAAACGCATCACAGTCAGCACGGCGGGCATAGCTAAAATGATTAAAAGACTGGGGGATGACAATGTAAAATTTAACCTGGCGCTTTCGCTGCATGCGCCGGATGATATAAAGCGCAGTGCGCTGATGCCGATTAACGATTCCAATAACCTGGCGGCATTGACGGAAGCCTTAAACTACTTCTATGCAAAAACCGGCAATAAGATTACGTTTGAATACATTCTGTTTGACGGGATTAATGAAACCATGGAGGATGCAAAAAAACTGGTAGCGCTCTGCCGCCGGGTTCCCGCCAAAGTAAATATCATTGAGTACAACACCATTGCCCAGGCCTATTTTCAGAAGTCGGCAGAAGAGCAAAGAGAGCGGTTTATCGAATACCTGGAAAAATGCAATATCGTAGCTAAAGTGCGCCGCAGCCGCGGGAAAGATATTGACGCCGCCTGCGGGCAACTGGCAAATAAGTGATCACATCTCTTCCATCGCCACCACTTCCTTCACCTCGGGAACCATGCGCTTTAATAATCCCTCTATTCCCGATTTCAGGGTAATGGTGCTGGAGGGACAACCGCTGCACGAGCCGTGCAACGACAGTGTCACCACACCCGCATCATAGGATTGGAAATGAATGGCGCCGCCGTCCATCTCCACTGCCGGCTTTACATATTGATCCAGCATTTGTTTAATTTTTTCAATGACGGCATCGTTCTCCATCGGCTTGTCCGCTCCCGTGGCCTTGGGTTGCTCACCGACAATCTCCTTGCCCGCAGTAACCCAATTGCGAATGAATTCGCTCACTTTTCCTTTTATCTCGAACCATTCCACCTCCATAGTTTTGCGCACCGTAACAAAGTTGTTCATGACAAACACCCCCCTGATAACATCAAACTCGTTGAACAGCGCTTCTGCCAAAGGGGCATAAGACACATCATCGCCCCTTTCAAAATCGGCGCTCTTTCCGCCTAACAATATCTTGTTAACCACAAATTTTAAACTGTCCGGATTGGGTGTCGCTTCGGTGTAGATACTGATAATTGCGTTGCTCATCTCTTGTAATTTAATGTGTCAAAGTTAGCTAACACGCCGGATTTGCAATAAGTTTAATAACGGTTATAAAAATGGCCGTCGTGCAGCAAAGCCTCCGGTAATAATTTCCGTCGCATAAAGCGACATCAGTGTTCGGCATGTGCAGCCGCTGCAATACAAATGGAAACGCCCGGCACCTGCATTAGTTGCCCGCTACATGCCTCCAGGGTTGAACCCGTAGTAATGACATCGTCGATGAGCAACAGGTGTTTGCCGCATAGTGCATCGAGATATGCAGGGTTTACTGCAAATTTTTCCCGCACATTATGCCAGCGTTCAATATGGTTTTTTCTCGTCTGGGACTCGGTATAGGCGGTGCGCAAAATAGCATCTTCCAGCACAGGAATGTGCATCACCTGTGCAATGCCGTTGCCGATCATCGCACTTTGATTATACCCTCTTTGCTTTTGTTTCAAGGGATGCAGCGGGACGGGCACAATCAGTTCCACCGCATCATAGGGCGGCGCCATATTGAAAGTTTCACCCATAATCTGCCCGATTACCCGGCCGGCCTCGGCCTGGTATTTATACTTGAGGTGGTGCAGTAATTTCTGTATGGGGCCGGACTTATTGAAGTGAAACATTGCCGTGGCGCCCTCAAAGGGAAATTTCCCCATAAAATGTTTTGCAACGGGATTATCGAAAAAAGTATGATAATCCGTTTTGGGCAACTGCATGCGGCAGGCTAAACAAATACAATCCTCGCCGGCGCTCAACAGGCTATCACATGCCAGGCACAGATGCGGATACATGAGATCGATAATCGGCTCAAAGACTTTCAGGGGGAGGTTCACGATCCGAATGTAGAAAAAATCCGAAAGAATTTCAAAAATCTTTCAAACCGGGGGCTACAAAATACGGTTTTATGGAATTGCCACAGTGCCGGAGTGCTGCAACACCTTGGTGTTAAGCAATTCCCGGTTAAAATGCCTGCATCTCCACCAGCCTCGCATACATACCGTTTTTCCCGATCAGGGCATTGTGATTACCTCGTTCTACTATCCGTCCCTCCTGCATCACAATGATATCATCGGCGTATTGAATGGTGGAGAGGCGGTGGGCTATCACGATGGAAGTGCGGTTGCGCATCAACTTGAACAAGGCGTCCTGTACCAGTTTCTCCGATTCGGTGTCCAGTGAAGAAGTGGCTTCATCTAAAATGAGTATGGGCGGGTTTTTAAAAATCGCCCTGGCAATGGTAAGGCGCTGCCGCTCGCCTCCGCTCAGTTTGCTGCCGCGGTCGCCGATAATACTTTCAAAGCCGTTTTCGAGTTTCATGATAAAATCATAGGCATTGGCAACCTTGGCTGCACGATATACTGCCTCCGGATCGGGATTGTCCACTCCGAAAGCGATATTGTTGAAAACCGTATCGTTAAACAGTATGGATTCCTGGGTTACGATACCCAGTAAATTCCGGATACTCGAAATGCGAATATCTTTAATATTGTGCCCGTCGATTAATATCTCGCCGGAAGTGGCATCGTGAAACCGCGGCAACAAATCCACCAGGGTGGACTTTCCCGAACCGGAGGGGCCCACGATGGCAGTCATACTGCCCTTTTTTATTCTGAAATTAATATCCTTTAACACCGGCACATCCGCTTCGTAACTAAAGCCAACATCTTTATAATTGATTTCGGTATTAAAATTTTTGAGGCTCACTGCATCTATATTTTCCTTTATATCTATCGGTGCATCCAAAATCGATTCAACTCTTTCCAGTGAAGCAATGCCCCGCTGAATATGGTAATACGTGTTGGCGAGTGATTTTGCGGGATTGATCAGATTGGCAAATATGAGGATATAGCCGATAAACATTTCTCCCGTCAGGTCGTTTTCTCCTTCCAGAACCATTTTCCCGCCGAACCATAAGATTACCGAAACGACGATGATTGCCAGGAATTCGGACAGCGGCGACGATAAATCGCGGCGGTTAAAAACGGAGGTCTGCAAATTTGCGTACAACCGGTTTTCCCTTAAAAACTTGCCCTTTTGATAGCGCTCGGCATTAAAGCCTTTAATAATTCTCAGCCCGCTGAGCGTTTCCTCGATTATGGAAAGCAATAACCCGAGTTGATCCTGTGATTTTTTGGATTTGCGCTTCAGCGATTTGCCAATTGCACCAATTATCAATGCGGTAAGCGGCAAGAGGATGATGACAAAGACGGTTAACTGGAAGCTCAGCAAAATCATGGCAATAAAAAAGAATATCATGGTAATCGGGTCGCGGAAAGTGGATTCTATTGTGCTCATGATGCTCCATTCAATTTCGTTGACATCCGTAGTCATGCGGGCAATGATATCGCCCTTCTTTTTCTCGCTGAAAAAAGCGAGCGGCAGCAGGATGACCTTGTCGTAAATACTTTGGCGCAGGTCACGCACCACACCATTGCGCAACGGCGCTATAAAGAACAGCGCCATATAACGGCAGATGTTCTTCAGCAGAAAGATGATGATGATAAAAATGCAAATTATCACCAGCCCCGAGGCTTCGCCATGCGTAGCCACGTACTGTCCGAACCGGTAGTTGAACAGGCCGAGCAATGACTTTATACTCCAGGTGAGCGCCGGCTGTCGTTCGGGGATTTGAACTGTTTTAAAAATGACCTGCAGAAAGGGGATAATGGATAAAATGGAAAATAAATTGAAAATGGCATATAAAATATTAAACAGCAGGTTCAGGAAGGCATAACTCCGGTATCGCACCGCTATTTTCAATATGCGCAGGTAGCTTTTCATCGGCGGTAAATTTACCAAAACAAAGACGCACACAACGCTGTTCTATTGCTATAAACCCCTTCGGGGTTAAAATTTTTTAACTTTAAGGGTATGGAATCGAGGCGTCAACAGAAAATGCAGGTACTTATCAAGGAGGAAATGGGTAAATTCCTGCAACGGGAAGGGTCTAATTATTACGGTTCACAGTTTGTCACCGTAACCGATGTCAAAATAAGTCCCGATATGCACCAGTGCAAAATCTATGTCAGTGTGTTTAAAGAGGCCAACCCGCAACACACGGTGGATTTGCTCAACGGGCATATCAAGGATATCCGCAAGCGCTTCGGAAATATAATGCGGCGGGATCTGCGCATTATTCCCGAATTGGAATTCATATTGGATGACACGCTGGACACCGTGTTCCGGCTGGAGCAGATTTTTAATGACCTTAAATAACCTTTAACACTCCGGGCAGAATGCGTTTTACGTTAAAAGTTGCGTGGCGGTATATCTTTTCAAAAAAATCGACCAATGTCATTCATATTATTTCGGGCATTACCATGTCGGGAATTATCATCGGCTCGGCAGCATTAATCATCGTACTTTCGGCTTTCAATGGCTTTGGCGACCTGGTGGTGCGGCTGTACAGTTCCTTTTATGCGGAGGTGTCGGTTATGCCAAAGGAAGGTAAAGTGTTTTCGCTTTCCGGCCTGCAATACAACAAACTGGAATCCCTGAATTCCGTGGAGAGCATTTCGAAGACCTTACAGGAAAATGTGTTACTCGTCTATGACCAGGATGAACATATCGCCACGATAAAAGGCGTTGACAGCAATTTTGCAAAGGTTACCGCCGTGGACGACAGCGTGTTTGCGGGCGAGTATCTGTTTAATTACTTCTACGATAACATGCGGGTGCAATGTGCGGTGTTAGGCGCCGGCATCGCCTCCACCTTAAACGTAGCTCTCGGCAGCGGCTACCCCTCCATCCAGGTGTTCGTGCCCCGCAGGGGCAAATATTCCGCCCTGGATCCTCAAAATGCGTTTATCCAAAAGAGCGTACAACCGGTGGGCATTTTCAGCCTGCAGCAGGAGTTCGACAGCAAATATATTTTTACCTCACTGGACTTTGTGCAGGACTTACTCGAATACAACCACGACGAAATCAGCAGCCTGGAAATACAGCTTGTAAAACATGCAAACACCAAATCCGCCATCCGGGAAATTCAACAAATTGTCGGCGAAGACTTTTATGTGAAAGACCGCTTTATGCAAAATGAATTTCTGTATAAAATCATGCGCAATGAGCGGTGGGTTGTGTATCTCATCCTGACCTTCATCATCATCATCGCCACATTTAATATGATAGGCTCCATTGCCATGCTCGTGATTGACAAGCGAAAGGACATAGGCATTTTGCGGTCGCTCGGCGCTACCGAGCGCAGCATCCGCAATATATTTTTCTTCCAGGGATTAATACAAACCGTTGCGAGTATCCTGATCGGTTTTTCAATTGCCGCTATCCTCTGTACCGTTCAGATATATTTTAAGATAATCACTATCCCGGGCTCCGAGAGTTTTGTAGTTACCGCCTACCCGGTGAGTATGCACGTATGGGATTTCCTCCTGGTGGGTATCACCATTTTAATTATTGGGGCAATTGCTGCCTATATGCCGGCGCATTTGGCATCGCGACAACAATGGATGTTCAGGAATCCCGATTGATTTTTTTCCCGATTTGCATGCGGTGTTTCAGGCTCGCCGCCCGCAGGTTCAGCATCTCTACCATTACCGAGAATCCCATCGCAAAATAAATATAGCCTTTCTCCACATGGCCGCCCCATCCCTCGATGATTAAGGATACGCCGATCATAACCAGGAATGCCAGCGCCAACATCTTCACCGTAGGGCGCCTGTTCACAAAATTGCTGACCCCCTCGGCGGCAAACAGCATGATGACGATGGCAATTATTACGGCCAGCACCATCACGATTAAATCGTTGGCCATCCCGACGGCAGTGATAACCGAGTCCAGGGAAAATACCACGTCCAGAATCAATATTTGCATGATAACTGAAAAAAATGACTTTGCTTTCACCACCGATTCGTGTTCTTCTTCTCCCGAAATTTTATCGTGAATTTCCACGGTTGCCTTGTAAATTAAGAACAGCCCGCCCACCAGCAACACCAGGTCCCGGCCGGAAAATCCCTTACCCCAAACGGTGAATAAGGTGTCTTGTAAACTGACGAGCCAACTGAGCGACATCAGCAGCAATATGCGTGTAATCAACGCCAGGGAAAGGCCGAGCCGCCTCGCCTTCTTTTGCTGATTCTGCGGCAACTTGCCGGATAGTATGGAAATGAAAATAATATTGTCTATTCCCAGAACGATTTCGAGCAGCGTCAGCGTGAGTAACGCAATCCACGCATCGGCAGTGGCGAATATTGAAAAATCCATTTATTCAATTTTGGAATGCAAAAATCCGTTAATTGGAATAGAATCCAAAATACTTGAACTATTTTTGATTGAAGCGATGAAAAAATTTTATCTGGTATTTTCCCTGTTCATACCTGTGCTGCTGTCGGCCCAAACATATAGCGGGACGGTGCGCAATGCGGCAAGCGGCGAGCAGATTCCCTTTGTGAATATCGGCATCGTCAACAAAGGAGTGGGCACCATTTCACTTGCCGACGGGAGCTTTCAACTGCCGCTGACCGGAGAATACGATAACGATACGCTGCGGTTTTCGATAATCGGCTATACCCCTGTCAGTTATTGCGTAAAGGATTACAAACTTAAATTTAATGATGTGGCGGCCATCATACAAATGACGGAATCGGTAACCGAGTTACAAACGGTCATTGTCAAGCCCCTGTCGCTCATTTCGGTTATCAAGGGCAATACGTTTGACAGTAAATCATTTATCGCCGGCTGGAAGAGCAATGACCTGGGCAGCGAACTGGGCACTATCATCAATGTAAAAGATGGTATTACGTATTATTTAAAAAATGTACAGGTAAATATCGCATCGTGTAAATACGACAGTATCTTATTTCGCATGAATATTTACGATTACCGCAATGGGACCCCCGACAGCTTGTTGCAATCCGTTCCCATCTACCTGCGGGTATATAAAGACCAGCGCTATTTATATGTGGACCTGGCACCTTACAATATCGCCGTGGACGGCGATTTTTTTATTGCACTGGAATGGCTGGACGATCTGCCCGACAAAACCACTTCGTTCATGTTTTGCGCCGGATTATTCGGCGCATCCACCCACTTCAGAAAAACGAGCCAGGACGCATGGCAAAAAGTACCCGTCGGGGTGGGATTCAGCGTCGAACTGGAATATGAAAAAAAATAGTATTTATATGAATTCTGATTTTATAACAATGGTTTCACAGGGAATTGACAATATCATTTCCGAATTGAAACAATATTCTGACGAAGCCGATCTATGGAAAGTCGAGGGTAAAATAAATAACTCAGCCGGCAACCTCGCACTGCATCTGACGGGAAGCCTCAATTATTTTATCGGCAACGTTATGAGCGGTAACGGATATGTGCGCAACCGGGAGGCGGAATTTTCCGATAAGCATATTCCGCGGGAGACAATGATGCGCAACCTGGAAGAGACAAAGTCGATGATAGCCGCTTTTCTCTCACAGTGCGATGCAGAATTTTACACTGCGATATTTCCGTTGTCGATATTTGGCGATAACCGCAGCAATCATTACGTGCTGACGCTAATGATAGCGCATTTGAATTATCATCTCGGACAAATAAATTATCATCGCCGGCTGATAGCAAAATAAATTGAGATACATTGTACCGGAATTTGAGTATTGATGTATTTCCTTTGTAGCATTAAACCAACAACACGCTATTATGGATGTCATTTTAGGAGTAGATATCGGCGGTACCGGCATTAAATTCGGGCTGGTGACGAAACGTGGCAGGATACTGCATACCGATAAAGTAAAGACAAAAGCATATCCCAAACCTGAGAAATTGCCGGAAGATTTAAAGAAGCGTATAAGCGCCGTAATAAAAGCGGAGAAATTACAATTGTGCGGTATCGGTATCGGCACACCCAACGGCAATTATTTTACCGGTACGATTGACAATGCGCCCAATTTGCCGTGGAAGCAACAAATACCTTTGAAGCGGTATTTTGAAAAAACCTTTCAACTGCCCGTTGCCTTAACTAATGACGCAAAGGCGGCAGCGCTCGGCGAAATGCGATACGGGGCCGGCAAAAGGTGTAAGCATTTTATTTTTATCACACTCGGAACCGGATTAGGCAGCGGCATCATCGTGGACGGCAAACTGGTGTATGGTTATGACAGCCTCGCCGGTGAACTCGGCCACGTCATCGTCATCCCCGACGGGCGCCCGTGCGGTTGCGGGCGCAACGGATGCCTGGAACAATACGCCTCGGCTACCGGCATAGTCAAAACGTATTACGAATTGCTGCGCACTAAAAATATTGACGCATTCCGCATGAGCCTCGGCAATATGATAGATGCGGAGGCTATTTTCAAAAAAGCGGAAGCAGGCGATGATGTTGCTATCGAAGCTTTTAATCGCACCGGACAGGTATTGGGATTTGCCCTCGCAAACAGCGTGTGTTACACTCGCCCCGAAAAAATATTTCTTTTCGGCGGATTGGCCCAGGCGGGCGACTTCCTGTTCACTCCCGCGATTAAGAGTTTCAATGAATACCTGATGAATATCTATGCCGGGAAAATACAAATACTCCCGAGCGGGTTGAAGGAAAGCGAAGCCGCTATTCTCGGCGCCGCCTCGCTGATATGGAAAGAGTTGCCACGCATCAGGAAGAAATAACTTTTTAATTTTAAAGCCTCACGTTGATTTAGTTTTCATGAAAGTTTTATTCCAATTTATTTTTTGCCTGGCACTGCTCAATGCAAGCGCACAAAACGACCTCCTGCAATACGTAAATCCGTTTATCGGAACGGGTGGACACGGGCATACTTATCCCGGAGCAACACTGCCGTTTGGCATGGTGCAACTGAGTCCCGATACCCGCTTAACGGGCTGGGACGGATGTAGTGGCTATCACTACAGCGATTCGGTGATTTACGGATTCTCTCACACGCATTTAAGCGGAACGGGTGTGGCCGACTATTGCGATGTGATGCTGATGCCAACCATTACCGATAATCCCCTAAGTGCAATTCAAAATAACAAAAGTATTGCGGGATATCCCTCCGTTTTTTCACATACGCACGAAGTTGCCTCACCCGGCTTTTACAGTGTATTACTCGATGACGAAAATATCCTGGTGGAATTGACTACCACACCGCGAGTGGGTATGCATCGCTACACATTCCCCAAGTCGAAACATGCACAGGTGATATTGGACCTCACCCACCGGGATCAGTTGCTGGAAGGCAGCTACATAAAAATTACCGGACCGGATAAAATTGAAGGGCTGCGCCGCTCAACTGCCTGGGCTGCCGATCAATGGCTGTATTTTGCAATTCAGTTTTCCAAACCTTTTGAAGCGACAGCGATTTCCGCGGACAGTATGCAATACGCATTTGAGTTTTCTACAGCGAAGGATGAAGCGATATTGGTGAAATGCGCTATCTCTGCCGTATCCGTACAAGGCGCCTGGAACAATATGGAAGCGGAGCTGCCGGGGTGGGATTTTAATGCAGTACATGCCGATGCACGTGCTGCCTGGCAACAAGCGCTCTCAGCAATTGAAGTCCACACTGCGGACACCAACCGCAAGAGCGTATTTTATTCCGCCCTGTACCACTGCCTGCTGGCGCCGAATATATACAACGATGTGGACGGTAAATACCGCGGCCGCGACATGCAGATTCACACGACAGAAGGCCATGATTACTATACCGTATTTTCACTGTGGGATACCTTCAGGGCGCTGCATCCGCTGCTCACCATAATTGATCAAAAGCGCACCAATGATTTTATCCAAACATTTTTACTGCAATATCAGCAAGGCGGCCGGTTGCCCGTCTGGGAACTCGCAGCCAACGAAACAGAGTGCATGATCGGATATCACAGCGCCAGTGTAATCGCGGACGCCGCCGTAAAAGGCATCAGGGATTACGACATGGAGCTCGCTTACGAAGCGATGCAACACTCCGCCAATCTGCCGATTTTCGGATTGAAATACTACAATCAAAAAGGATTTATCGAGAGCAACGAAGTGGGTGAATCGGTGAGCCGCACTTTGGAATATGCGTACGACGATTGGTGTATCTCCCAGGTAGGAAATATCCTGCATGGGAAAAATGCAGGCTATTGGAAATATTTCTACCGCGGCATGAATTACCTGAACCTGTTCGACGGTGATTTTATACGCCCGCGATTTAATGGCGGCTTCCTGGAACCATTCGATCCCAGGGAAGTGAACTTCAACTATACCGAGGCAAATGCATGGCAGTATAATTTTTTCTTCCCGCACGATATAATGTATTTCGCCAATACCGTTACCTCCCGCTCATTTCTCGAAGAGAAACTGGACAGTTTGTTTCTCAGTTCATCACAGACCACCGGCAGGGAGCAGGCGGATATCACCGGACTGATCGGCCAATATGCGCATGGCAATGAACCGAGCCATCACGTTGCGTATTTATATGCATTCGCAGATGCATCCTACAAAACACAACAGCGTGTTCGCCAGATAATGGATGCGTTGTACTTCGATGCACCCGACGGCCTTTCCGGCAATGAGGACTGCGGACAGATGAGCGCATGGTACGTGCTGAGCGCTATGGGATTTTATCCGGTTGCTCCGGGCACTACCAAGTATATCCTCGGTTCGCCCGTATTCGATTCGGTAATCATCCACCTGGAAAACGGCAACCGATTTAAAATCACTGCAACAAATAACAGCATTGAAAATAAATATGTGAGAACAGCCTCGCTGGATGCAATGCCGGTAATCGAACCGCAGATCGATCATGCGGATATAATGCGGGGAAGTACTCTCGCTTTTGATATGAGTGCTGTTCCCAACAAAAATTTCGGAAAATTTCAGGATGTTTTTATTACGAGAGATTTTGTCCCGGCGCCCGTATTTAATCCCAGCGCAACTTCATTTACGGGTACCCAGATTGTTTCCATCGAATCATTAACGCCGGGGACATCTGTTTTTTTCAGCGATACCCGGAACAATCCCACCGGTGGAAATCAACCATATACCGGACCATTTCGCATTGACAACTCCGCTGAGTTCAAAGCCGTTGCTCAAAATGCTAATGGCACTTTCAGCAGTGTAAGCACCGTGAAATACAAATCGCTGGATCAGCATAGAACCGTAACTTATATCACGCAATACGATCCTCAATACACTGCCGGAGGCCCTAATGCATTAATAGATGGACTGCGGGGAAGCACCGAATTCAGAACAGGCGCCTGGCAGGGCTGGCAGGGAAACGACATGGAAGCAATCGTTGACTTAGGCGACGTGTTTACCGCCTCGGAAGTGAGTGTTGGATTTTTGCAGGACAGCAAAAGCTGGATAGTATTGCCCGTCCAGGTTACTGTTGAGATTTCTGTTGACGGTACGCATTTCAAAAAGATTGAAACGATATCTCAAACCGTAGATACCGAAAATATTACCCCTTTTATCAAAGATTTTTCTGTGTCTTTTGGAACTACCGCTTTGCGCTATATAAAAATTACTGCAAAAAATTACGGCGTACTGCCGCCATCGCATTTGGGAGCGGGTGGTAAAGCGTGGTTGTTTTGCGATGAAATTACAGTTAAATAATTTTACGCATATATTGACACTTGTGCATCTGTTCATGAAGTTGAACAACACGCTTGTCACGGAAAAGTGGCATCGCTATACGGGATATTTTTAATGCGCAACCCTGCAGAACACCGGGATCAACGGAAACAGTGTGCGCCCCCGGGCAATTTATTTTACCGTTTCCTTCGACAACACTTCACCATTTTCTTTCACACGCAGTTTAATAGTCTCGCCATCTTTCTTTAAAATCACCTGGTACACATCGCCGTAAGCTGCTGTATCAGTGTAGCGGAAATCTTCCGCCTGGTAAGCACCAAATTCGTATTCCAGCACCAGGGCAACGGATTGCGGTAATTCCGACTTCTCAATAGTGCGTTGGGTCTCAATCCACTCGCCGCCTGCATTAAATTCGGCTAACATATCATCAGATCCCGAGGTAAAATGCGCCTCATACATTTCCGGGTTAATCCGTTCCCAATGTACGTGATGCATATCGGGGAACCGCTCCTTGAAGGCGATATTGACCAGATCGGGTAAATTATCCTCCGAGACGGAATGATTGTTACACGCCGCCAGGCCGAGAAGGGCAAGGCATATTATAACGGCTATCCCGTGCATCCTCATGCCATACAGTGAGGAATGGCGCAAGCGGTGCATTAACCCGTCGAAAACCGGTCGTACATCGGTTGTATCCGCAGTTTGAATTGCATTCCGAATTTTTTTGATAGGTTGCATAATGTTTTTTTTTCAAAATCATTAACAACCGGCGCAGAAAGAGGTTGAATCCTCGTGTAATTAATTACTTAATTTTTGTTAAGACTTCCGCAAGGCGGAATAGCGGCTCATTCCCACAGGTTCGGAACTAGCGGGTAAGCGCTATACGGAATGCGTATATCAATGCCGCTCAGGAATGCGCTTCAGCGTTTCCAGCAAATACTTCCAGAATTTTTGAACGCTTGAAACCTGGACACTTTCATCCGGCGAATGCGCCCCACGGATATTCGGCCCGAATGAAATCATGTCCATATCGGGATAGTTCCTGCCGATGATACCACATTCCAAACCCGCATGACATGCATTTACGTTGGCTGCTCCCTTGAATAATTCGGTATATAAGCCGGACATAATAGTTACAATCTCCGAATGCGGAGCAGGAGGCCAGCCGGGATAGGCGCCTGATGCCGTCACCGTACATCCGGCCAGTTCGAATGCACTTGTAATTGCCATCACTTCATCCTCTTTTTCAGTATCTACAGAACTGCGGCAAAGACATTGTATGGACGCTTCGCCATTGCGGATTTCGACACGGGCAACATTGTTGGAAGTCTGTACCAGGTTGGGAATGTCGGGGCTCATCCGGTAAATTCCGTTTGGACAGGCATACACCGCCCGCAGTATCTTTTTGCTGAAAGCCGGCTCTGTCACATGCGCCGGCGCTTCGGTGGCCTCCATCTCAATTTGCAGATTTGCATCGGTAACGGCATATTCCTTTTTGAGGATGGCAGCCTGTTGTGCGATAATTTTTTTTAATGCGTCGGCCTTATTCTTTTCAACACCCATTACTGCCTCCGATTCACGGGGTATCGCATTGCGCAGCCCGCCGCCGTCAATACTGCCGATATAAATATCCAATTGTGTATCGGCATATAGCAGCAGTCGGTTCATAATTTTATTCGCATTGCCCAGGCCTTTATGAATTTCCATTCCACTATGTCCGCCGTTCAGGCCTTTCACACGAAGTTTAAAAAATGCCGAATTCGCAGGAGTTGTCATTTCCGCATATTTTGCCACTGCGGTAACGTCCACTCCGCCTGCGCATCCTATCGTAAGTTCATCGTCTTCCTCCGTATCGAGGTTCAATAATATATCAGCATCCAGCAAACCTCCCTTTAATTCAATTGCACCGGTCATACCCGTTTCTTCATCAATGGTAAACAGCGCTTCCAAAGGCGGGTGCGGTATGGAGTCTGATTCTAAGATTGACATGATAGCGGCAACGCCAATGCCGTTATCGGCTCCCAGAGTAGTGCCGTCGGCTTTCACCCAATCGCCCTGTACCAACATCCGGATGCCCTCTGTATTAAAATCAAAAACCGTATCCGCATTCTTTTGATGCACCATATCCAAATGGCTCTGCAGAACTACCGTTTTGCGGTTTTCCATACCGGGAGTAGCAGGCTTTTTTATTATGACGTTGCCCGCCGCATCCCTGGTAGTCGGCAAACCGAGGCGCTTACCGAATGCTTCCACAAACGCTATCACCCGCTCCTCTTTCTTACTCGGCCGGGGTATGGCATTCAATGCGGCAAAATTCTTCCATACATCCGCAGGCTCTAATTGCAGTATATCCATGTTCTGTTATTTTACAGTGAAGGTATTGAAATTTGAAGTTAAAAATAATTTTCCGATTTGCGGTTAATATACGATTTTAATATATCCCTTCCAGTCGTGATTCTGTAGCACTTCCGGCATCAGACAGCAGGTATCACATGCAATTATATTTTCATTACATAAACTCTGCTCACCGCATTTTATAGACTTAAAGTAAAGGTTGTTAAGGTATTAATCGATATGGTAGAGTGACCTGTAAGTGTTACACATTTCATATTACAGAGAGTTAGTCTTGTATCCCCCGATAATGTCTGCTGAATTATTCTCATAATTCAATTTGAGATAGTGTATTAAGGCATGAACAATTAATGCACTTCAAATGATCCACATTTCTTCCGAGTAGTGAAAACAGGAAATTTATTTCTGTGAGAAATAACTGGTTGAAAGCTCCACACCTCCCGCCATTCAATTATTGCAGCAGTATAAAGGCAGCCCAGTAGTACGGGCCGTAGCGTTTGCTCATTGCCTGTTGTGCATTGCGGAAAGCGGTGTGCAACTCCATTCCCTGCATCAGGTTGCCGTAGAAGTATTCCATAAACAATGCAGTTTCCTTATCGCTCACCTTCCAAAGACTCATTGCGATATTCTCCACGCCTGCCAGTTTAAATGCACGTTGTAATCCGAACACGCCTTCATCGCTGCGCACGGTTCCAAGCCCGGTTTCGCATGCAGACAATACTGCCAGATTGCAGTCACTCAAATCCATAAAACTCACTTCTGCAGCGGTGAGAATGCCATCGTTCAGGTTTTCAGGCAGTTGTTCCCCCTGCCAGCTGCGATTGCCGCCGGCGAGCAACAACCCCGAGCGGTACATCGCATCCGATGTGGCAATGGCAACACCCGGCATCTGGTCCACGAAGAAACCATGTGTGGAAATATGTATTATCCCGGGTGCATTGCCGCTGAAACTCTTGAACCTGTCTTCCGAAGCGTTGCTGCCGGTAAACAACTCCGTTGCGCTGTGTGTCGATTGCAGCAGTATGTCAATACTTTTTACTTCCTGCAGCGTTCCGGGTAAATAATTCCATTCGCCGCCTCTTGTGCTCACCGCATTGCGGCTATCGTTTAATACGAGTAAGTCCCCGGCATCCGGCAGGTCATTTCCATTTTGCTTTGCCGCAAAGAGTTTTTCGTCAGAAGACATATAATCCACCCCGCCAATCATTGCAATTTCGCCTGTGTGGAATATGCCCGCACTTTTAATTTTTTTGAGGTCGGCGGTGTTGCCCATCCTCGTAACGGTATAGGTAAATCCTACAAACGTATTAAACGCCGAAGGGATAGCGGCCATATTCAACGTATTCAAAACGCCTGACACGGTGATGTATAAATTACCGCCTGCTGGCAAATATTTTTCCAGCGGTTGCCACAGCAGGCGATATAAATGTTGCCCGTCGTAGTATTCCGCTTCATCTTCGTATTCGGGATATCCATACAACCGCGAAGCGTAGGCAGCATCATTTTCGCCTTCACGTCTCGCTATAAGATGCATCAGTGTATCTTCGCTGCAGAGGACCACCAACCCGGGTTCCTGCATGGCGGGTGTAAGGACGATGGCCGCATACCAATTGCCCCGGTGAATACTGTCGGAAAAACTGAATATCTGCAAAAATTCAATTACCGCTTCACCCTCCTGCAGTTGATTTTTAATATCTCCCCATTTATACTGCGACACATAACTGATATTGCCGCCGCTTTTCAGGTTCAGTTCCTTTTCATAGGCATCGGCAACGGCTTTAAGCGAATCCAGTAGTGCGTTATTGTCGCTGCCTTGGATTTCCAACTTTGCGACATATTGCCTGGTGTGCAGCCATTCGGTATAGGTGCTTCTTATTTCCGGATCGGGAGATTGTTCGAAATTGCGGCGGGCATTGGCAGACGAGTACAACAACATCGCACGGTTTGCCAGTTGATAATTATAGATGTCGCCGGCGATGTCCGAAAGTTGGGGATGCGCAAATGCGAAATCATTGAATACGTCGAACTGGTAGCGGAAAGTAGATAAGAATGCTTCCTGTTCGGCGGTGTTCATTACGCTGAAATTTTCATTGAGCCGGTCGAGTTGCAGGTTGAGATTTCGCACATACAATTCTCTCGACTTTTCCGGCAAGTTTAATACATCATAGATACCTGCCAGCCGGCGGAAACTCGCCAATACCAAAGGATCATCTGCAGCGTAATGGCTCTCCCGGTATGCGAGTACTTCTTCTGCGATTGCAAGTGCTTCTTCATACCTGCCCATGCGGGTATAAAGTTCCGATACATCATCTCTCCAGGTTTGATAATTAACATTCAGGTCTCCAAAGTACTTCTCACTCAATGCCAGCGCATCGGTGTACAGCTTTTCGGATTCTGAATATTTCTCCCGGTCCATTGCAATACCTGCAAGAGCCGCCATGGATGATATGTAATTGAAAGAGCTGTCGCCTTCTTCCGCCAGGGCCAAATCAAAAGACTGCCGGTACAATCGCTCGGCAGCGTCAATACTATCTGCACCTTCATAAATGCGTCCCATCGCCATGAGTTGACTGTTGAAGTTGCTCTTCATCAGGTCGCTGCTAAGGAAACTGAAAAATGTGCTGTCGTTGCGCTGCAGTTCGCGGTATTGAAACTTAGTCACAGCCGCTGCGAGCGGTATTGCCTGTTGGTATCTTCCTACCCGCACGTAAAAATCAGCGATATCCATCAATCGGTTGAAATAATCCGAGCTGTCGGTTTGCAATTGTGCCTTTGCCAAATCAACGGATTGGGTGTATAACTTTTCCGCTGCGGCATAGTTACCCGTTTGCGCATAATAATTTGCAAGATCGCGGACTACTTCCAGTTGCAGTGATGTGTCTGATTGTGAAGCGCCGAAATTGTCATAGACCATTTTGTAATCGGCGAGTCCTTCTTCGATGCGGTTTAAATTGATCTTCGCCCTGCCGGCAGCGTACTGCACCTCGTATTCCAACCCCGTACCCTCGGCAAATTTCCCTACCTTTTGCAATGTGGCGAGCGCCTGTTCATCGCGAAATGTGGAGCTCAAATAAGAAACGTAATCCAGTCCGTAGCCGGTACAATCGTACATCAGCGAGTCAGGCATAGTGCTGCAAATTTGCATAAGCGTATCATACAGGGTAAACCCATCGCTGTACCTGTCGAGTGTAACTTGTAAACTCGCCATCCGGCTGATGTAATCCAGTGTGGTAGCAGTAGGTTTACCATTGAGCCTGCTGCGATCAATTGCCAACTGTGAAGCTTCCAAGGCCAGATCGAATGCATCGAAACTGGAGAATGTCAAACTGTAAAGATGCCATCCATCTGCCGACGGCTCATCCTTTGTTCCTATCGCTTTTTTATCAATTTGAAACGCCTTTATTGTCCAGGGCAACCCATGCTCCTTGTCGCCATTTAAAAAATACAATTGAGATAACAGGCCGGCGGCAAATCCGTATAGCGCATTATCTTCGCCATACGTCAATCGAAAATACTCCTCCAGCATTAAGGCCTTAACAATGGATTCGCTGTCGGCAAATCCCATTGAAACCATCAGTGGCGTTGTCGTGATGAGCGCTTCCAGGCTGAGTACGGAATCCTGGTAATACATTTTGCATTTCGCCACTTCACCTGCGGAATTGTAATATTTGACAACCCCGGTAAGCATATTGTCCAAGTAGGGAAATTCGGATATCTTAATTCCCGTCGAATCAAAATTTTTCGTCGGCCCATTCTTTAAATCATCGGTATAGGTTACAGTCCGCTCCAACACGCCCGTATTCCTGTAAAAGCTGAATACCCCGTTTTTCTTTCCCTGTGTAACCGGTCCGCTCCGCATTAATATGCCGGATTCGTAGTACTCGCTGTATATGCCATCGGGATAATCGTTTGCGTAATTGCATCGCCACTTTAGTTTTCCCGATGGATAAAATTGCTCGGCAATACCCTCCATGACGTCATCGGTATATCGGTAGATATATCGCTTATTGCCGTTTTCGAAATACGAAGTCGCCACGCCGTTTAATGTGTCCGGGTCGAGCGTCTTATACTGTGCCGAAAATAACAGCTGGCCGTTTGAAATGTCATAATTATTCACATAGCCGACGGGTTTATCTCTTTTAAATTTTGCGATGCGATACCAGTCTGCATTGACGGCATCGGGCAACAGGTAATTTTCACTGTCGTAAAAATAAATCCACTTGCCGGTGCGCCTTCCCTCTTTATCCGTTTTATTAGGAGCGGAGGGCTGGGCAAATGTGCCCGTTAAAGTATAAACCAGCGTGAAGAAAATAAGTACGGCTCTTATCTGCATAGTGAATAGATGCATTTATAACGAATTTCGTTACAAACCTGATAAAAAAATCCCACAACAGAGCCTGAAGTGGGATTTAATGAATAATTAAACGCCTCTTATTTAATAATCATACCGGCAGCTACCGTTTCGTTGGTTCCTTCATCTATAAAAATCATGGAGCCGGTAATGCGGTTTTGCCTGTACTCATCGTAGAACAACGGCACGGTGGTGCGAATCCGGATGCGGCCGATTTCGTTTAATCCAAACGTCTTCACATCCGTATCCCGGTGCAGGGAATTTACATCCACCTTATAGAGGATTTCTTTTACGATACACCTCGCATCGCGGGTGGTGTGTTTTATGGCGTATTTACCGTTTAGCTGCAGTTGTTTTTTATCGCTCATCCAACAAATCATCACATCGATATCCTGACCGGCTTCGGGAATATTGTTTTCGCGAACGAGCATATCGCCGCGGCTGATATCGATATCATCTTCCAGCAGGATGGTAACGCTCTGCGGAGGAAATGCCTCTTCCAGATCGCCGTCAATGGTTTTGATAGCTTTAATTTTAGAAGTAAGACCCGAAGGCAGGTGCATGATAGAGTCGCCGGGCTTAAAGACACCGCCTGAAATTCTACCGGCATATCCGCGATAATCGTGATATTCATCGCTCATCGGGCGCACTACGTATTGAACCGGGAAACGGCAGTCAATCATATTGTGATCGCCGCCGATGTGAACGGTTTCCAAAGTATATAGCAGTGTCGGGCCGTGGTACCAGTCCATATTGGTGCTGCGGGTAACCACATTATCGCCCTTCAGCGCACTGATGGGGATGAAGCGCACGTCCTGCACATCCAATTTGGAAGAGAAGTTTTTAAATTCATCAACCACTGCATCGTACGCCTCCTGTTTATAATCCACCAGGTCCATCTTATTGATGCAAATCACGATATGCGGAATTTGCAGCAGCGATGCAATGAACGCATGGCGATGTGTCTGCTCGACCACGCCGTGACGAGCATCCACCAATATAATGGCGAGATTTGCGGTACTCGCTCCGGTAACCATATTGCGGGTGTATTGAATGTGACCGGGCGTATCGGCAATGATGAACTTGCGTTTTGGCGTTGCAAAATATCTGTAAGCCACATCTATGGTAATCCCCTGTTCCCGCTCTGCACGCAGGCCGTCGGTGAGCAATGCGAGGTTCACATAATCTTCGCCTCTTTGCTGTGATGACCTTTCGATTGCTTCCATCTGGTCCTGGAAAATAGATTTTGAATCGTATAGCATGCGGCCGATCAAAGTAGATTTTCCGTCGTCAACACTACCGGCAGTGGTAAATCGCAGTAGTTCCATGTTGAGATATCCGTGATGATCGAATGTCCCGTTTTCTATTAAATGCTCCATTATGTTTTGCTTCTAAACTGTTTGCTTTAAATAAATGATTGTAATAATCAGAAATAGCCCTGCTTCTTTCTGTCTTCCATAGATGTTTCCGAGCGCTTGTCGTCGGAGCGGTTACCTCTTTCGGTAATGCGAGTGGTAGCCACTTCGTAGATAATTTTCTCCACGGTATCCGCATCGCTCAGTACGGCGCCGGTAATCGGCAGGTCGCCGCAAGTGCGGAATCGCACCTGTTTTATTGTCGGTTGTTCATTGCCACGCAATTTTACCCATTCGGGATGTGTGGAGATAAAAGTGCCGTCCCGCTCAATCACTTCGCGGTTATGGGCGAAATACAATTTTGGCAGCGGGATATTTTCCTGCAAAATATATTGCCAAACATCCATCTCCGTCCAGTTGCTGATGGGGAATACACGGAAGTGCTCGCCGATATGTTTTTTGCCATTGAAGATATTCCACAATTCCGGTCTTTGATTTTTGGGATCCCATTGGCCAAACTCGTCGCGGTGGCTGAAAAAACGCTCTTTTGCCCTGGCTTTTTCTTCATCCCGCCTGGCTCCGCCCATACAGGCGTCAAATTTGTTTTGCTCAATGGTTTCCAACAGGGTAACTATTTGCAGTGCATTGCGTGACGCATTGATTCCCTGTTCTTCCACAGCGGTGCCTTTGGATATGGAGTCTTCCACTGAACCGACAATGAGGCGGACACCGGTTTCTTTTACCAGCCAGTCGCGGTATTCAATCGTCTCGGGGAAATTATGTCCCGTATCGATATGCACCAGCGGGAACGGAATTTTCGAGGGCCAAAACGCCTTGCGGGCAAGGTAAACCATCAGGATAGAGTCTTTACCACCAGAAAACAACAAAGCGGGTTTCTGAAATTGTGCGGCTACTTCCCGCATCACATAAATACTCTCGGCTTCCAGTTCTTTCAAATGTGTTAAACTATATGACATGATATGCTTTTGACTTAATATTTAATAATGGGTAAGATAAAATTATATAATTGATTTACGCTTTCTTCAATGCTCAGCTTATGGGTTGGAATTTCCAAAGCCGGATTTTGTGGCGGTTCAAACGGAGATGTTATCCCGGTAAAGTCCGGAATTTCGCCTCGCCGGGCTTTGGCGTAAAGGCCTTTTACGTCCCTGGCTTCACAAACCTCCAGCGGCGCACTGATATAAATCTCCAAAAAGTGTTCTTCGCCGATTATTTGCTTTGCCATTGCCCTGATTTCATTGGTGGGGCTGACAAAACTGTTCATGGTAATGATGCCGCAATTCAGAAATAACTTACTGACTTCCGCAATGCGGCGAATATTCTCGATGCGGTCGGCATCGCTGAAACTCAGATTCTTATTGATCCCGCTGCGAATATTATCGCCGTCCAGCAACATGGTAAAGTAATTGTCGCCGTGCAGTTTTCTCTCGAGTGCTTCGGCAATCGTGCTTTTCCCCGAACCCGACAGGCCGGTTAGCCACAATACACGGGCGTGCTGCTTCAGAAAGGCCTCCTTATCGGCCCGCTGCAATAAGCGGTGAAATATCGGGTGAATATTGTTCTGCACTGTAGTCATTTTCTGCAAACTCCGGCCATTTGGCGCCGCAAAGTTAGGCAATTACAACGGTTAAAAGGATGTTTGATTCGGGAAAAGGGTTGTCTGTGCGCAAAAGGTCTGCAAAACAGGTCACAGTATTGGGGTTAAATTCCGGTTAAATAATCCGCTTCATGGCAGGTTTAAGGCTTTGCGATTGGGACATAATGCCGTCGCAACCCTCGCTTCTCATCCGGCATATTTTACGGCAAACCGACTGCGGGGAGGTATTTTATCCGGGTTCGATTCCAGCAGTTGATTAAACTTCTTGTTGAAGGCGGTATGGAGTTTCTTAGAGGTGGCCGGTGTGTACTCGGCGCTTAAATAATTCGGAAGCGCAAACAGCGTCCGCGGCATCTCAAGGATGGTGACTTGCCCGCTGGAAGAATCCACTTTTATTTTCACCCACCAGTTGGGCTCTATGAACGGATGTGTTTCGATATATGCGATTTCGGTTTCTCCGTCGATTATTTCACTCATTTGCGCCAGTTGACTTTTGGACGCCGGCAGGTGAATTTCCAAAAATAATTGCCCGGGTTTTACCGTCATATTCCCCTGCGAACGGATAAATTGCACTTCGGTACTCTGTTTTAATAGCGCTGTCAGCTTACCGGTAAAATTTAAAAAATAGCCGTTTGCGAGTATTTCCGCCAGCGATTTTTTATGCGTTTCATTATTCACCCAATACAGAATACCGACAATAACCAGGAAAATTACAACGGTTGCCGTCAATACCAATAGTGGATTTGCGCTAAGCCAACCGGGCAGATAGTTGTCCAGGTAACCGTTGACATACCCGGTGTAGGTCCCGGCGGTTGGCGCTCCGGAAAAAATTAAATCCTTAACAGTAATATTTTCTTTAATAGTCTGAAGTTTAGGCAGGCCCATACAATTAGTTTTCAGTGTTAATCGGAAGATTTCAATTACAGCAGCATTCCGGCAACCAGATAAAAATAATAAAAACATTGTGCTCCACCCGTATTCAAGGCGGAGAAATGCATTTGCAACCGGGAAGCATAAGCCTATGACGGTTGCAATAGGCATCAGGGCGGGTATGTCATTGCGTCGCTGCCGTATCTCCGAAATACTTTCCCAATCGCCATTGAATAAGGTTGCAATAGCATCACGACTGCATTCACAAATAAAATTTCACAGCCTGTAACCTTTTCATTTTCCCCTAACTCTAATTGGCTAAAATCTTTAAAAATGAAAAAGTTAACAATCATCATTGCCATTGCGATGGCATTAAATACAGTAAATGCGCAGCCAATGAATCATTCTGAAATGATAAGTACTTCACCTGCCCAATTAACGGCGCTGCAGCAAAGCGCCAAGTACCAGGAACTGAATAAGGCGATGCGTGAACTTTGGTCGGCACATATGTATTGGACGCTGATAACCGTAGATGCATATTATAACGACCCCAAAGGCCTGGATGCAAAACTTAAGCGCTTACTGCAAAATCAGAAAGACATAGGCGCAGCTATAGTTCCATTCTACGGTAAAGCGGCCGGCGATAAACTCACCGAATTACTCACCGTTCACATCACCGATGCGGTTCCGGTATTGGAAGCGGCAAAAAACGGAGATAAAGATGCATTAGACAAGGCTGTGAAAGAATGGTATGCCAATGCAAAAGACATAGGCGATTTTCTGGCATCGGCAAACCCGGATAACTGGACAGCCAAACAAACCGGCAGCGCACTTGAAATGCATATCACACATACTATTGATTACTCCGTCAGCATATTGAAAGGCGACTACACCCAATCGTTCGGAGGATTTGAAGAGGCGCTGCATCACATGCTCCAACTCGCCGATATACTCACTGAAGGCCTTGCTAAACAATTTCCGGATAAGTTTAAATAAAAATACACCTGTTGTTAAACGCATACTTCATGTAAATACAAGTCAAAGGTTTGGCATCCCCGCCAAACCTTTTTCAATTGTACTATGGACGCCATCTTTTGAAAATAGTTTTCGCAATGCGCCCTCATTGAAAAATTAAATTTTTATACTTTTGATTTCCGGTAAATACTTATTGCCGGCATGTAAAAACATTTGGATACTGAATGCAAATAAAATGTATACTTATTTTCTTAGTATCAACTTTTGCGACAACAGCATTAGGTCAAAATGAAAAAAATCTTCCGGCAGGTTTTATCCCCAACGGATTTGTATTGTTTGATACGGTTTACGGCGATTTAAACTCCGACGACATTGAAGATTGTATTCTGATTATTAAAGGAACCGATACAAGTAAAATTGTAACCGATGCATACCTCGGACAATTAGACCGCAACCGGCGGGGCATCATCATTTTGTTCAATTATTCAAATCAATATACCCCGGTATTGGAAAACCGCAATTGCTTTTCCTCAGAAAACGAAGATGGCGGGATTTACTTTGCCCCCGAATTGTCCTTTGAAATTCAAAACGGCAATTTGAAGATTCAATATGGACATGGCAGATACGGATTTTGGGAATACACATTCCGTTTTCAGGATTCGGACTTTGTTTTAACCGGCTATTACCACAGCAGCAGCAGAGGTCCTGCTATTGACCGCATAATGCGTATTGATTTTTTAACCAAAAAGAAACTGGTTAAAGAAAATACCAACGAAAATGCCGAGAGCGGCGAGGAGGT
Source organism: uncultured Chitinophagales bacterium (assembly GCA_964492065.1). Lineage (GTDB taxonomy): Bacteria > Bacteroidota > Bacteroidia > Chitinophagales > BACL12 > JADKAC01. The sequence goes on from CAZBHH010000006.1 coordinate 120,432, forward strand.
ATTTTCGGAAACCACCTCAGAAATAACAGTAGATACTTTGATCAGGTTGTCTCAAATTACAGATTTTGATGCACTCAACATGTTCGTGTATTGACATACCTTACCATCGTTTGTAATCCGGAACACTGCGTTCTCAATGAGTTGAAATTTTCCCAATACCACCTCATTTAATACACACAGATATTTGCTGCCGCTTAATTTGAAATACGATTCCGATTAAACACCTACCTGATTAAAATGCATACATCCATATCCGTTTTCCGGCAATTGCCCCCGAACTGTATTTTACCGCTTGCTTTCCGATTAATTATAAATTTGTAGTCGTTGCGGAATAAACAGCGAAACAATGCAAGTAAAAACAATAGCAATCATGGGGGCCGGCCTGGTCGGGACATTGCTCGGCATATATCTGAAGCGCAAAGGCTATGCGGTTGAAATTTTCGAACGCAGGCCCGATATGCGCATAGCGGGCGCCGGTGGCGGGCGTTCCATTAACCTGGCCATCAGCGAAAGAGGGTGGAAGGCGCTGGCAGGTGTTGGGCTGGAAGCCGAAGTGCGCAAAATGGCAATCCCCATGACTGGCCGTTTAATGCACAGCGTGGAGGGCGAGCTCACCTATCAGCCTTACGGTAAACAGGGTGAGTATATCAACTCCGTTTCCCGGGGCGGCCTGAATATCGTGTTGTTGAACGCAGCCGAAGCGCTGGGCATCCCGGTACATTTCAATCAAAGAGTACTGGAAGTGACTCCTGCCGGCAACACCGCATATCTGCAGGACACAACCGATGCAACTACCTATACGCATTCGGCAGACCTGATAATTGGAGCCGACGGCGCTTTCAGTATGGTGCGCAACAGCATCATGAAAACGGAGGGATTTAATTACAGCCAACTCTACGAAGCGTATAGTTATAAGGAACTGTGCATCCCTCCGGGCAGTGCCGGCGATTTTTTAATTGAGAAAAATGCATTGCATATCTGGCCGAGAAAGAGTTTTATGATGATAGCCCTTCCCAATCTGGAAGGCAGCTTTACGGTAACACTCTTTGCACCGACCAAAGGACCGGAAAGTTTTGAAACAATAGACGAAACGTCAAAGCTGCACGCTTATTTTCAAAAGTATTTTCCCGACGCTTTAGCCTTGATGCCCGGACTGGAACACGACTTTTTCACCAACCCGACCGGTTCGCTGGTAACGGTGAAATGCTATCCGTGGCAGGTGGGTAGCAGTCTGCTGATCGGCGATGCGGCGCATGCCGTAGTGCCTTTCTACGGACAGGGGATGAACTGCGGCTTCGAGGACTGTACGGTCTTAAATGCACTGCTGGAAACTGGCGAAACCGATTGGCAGGTAATTATAGAAAAATTTCAACAGAGCCGCAAACCCAATGCAGATGCGATTGCAGATCTCGCCCGCCTGAATTTTATCGAAATGCGGGACCTGGTAGCCGACCCGGCATTTTTGTTTAAAAAGAAGATTGCAACCCGCATTGGCGAACTTTACCCCAACAAATTTATCCCCGTTTACAGCATGGTCTCCTTCACACACCTGCCGTATTCAGAGGCACTTCAGGAATATACCCGGCAGGACAAGGCGTTAACGGAAATTCTCCAAATGCCGCAAATCGGGGAAAAGTGGGATACCGAATATTTAGAAACGATTGCGGCCAAACTTATAAAAGAGGCGTAAAAAAAACCGCTATACTTACGATATAGCGGTCTAAAAAAGTTACAGAAGCTCCCCGTTTACTCATTCTTCGTTGCGCCGGTCTTCTTATTCACATCTACTTTATCGGTAGCGCCGGTCTTCTTATTTACGTCAATTGTCTGGTTTGCACCTTCTTTTTTGTTCACATCCACCCCGCCCTTATCCGTGGTAGTGGTAGTTGTGGTTGTAGTTTTGGTAGAAGTCGTTGACTTGCCGGTGGTGTTGGGCGGCATCAGGATGCTGTCTAACTTCATCTGAAGAGCATTGATGGAATCCATCAGCATCTGCTTATCCGCAGTACACACGCTGTCGGCTGCCATCATATCGGCTTTGAGTTTTTTTAATTCCTCCTGGGCAGCCTTGTCCGAGCAAGATGCCGCAACCAGGCCGAGTGCAAAAATGATTACTAAATTTCTAATTTTCATTGCTTTTAATTTTAAGTTGGAACAATATTTGACGACAAAGGTACGATAATTGGTAAACTCAATTTATTTTTGCCTAAATTTTAAATCAAAAAACGTTATGAAAATTACAAAATTGTTCACTTCAGCACTTATTGTTGGTGCCGGAGTTATTGTTTTCAGCGGTTGTGGAGACGATGACCTCACTTCCCCCGTAATTACCCTGGAGGGCGATAATCCGATGACTATTGTCTTAGGCGGCACCTATACCGAGCCCGGGTTTACGGCCACAGACAATGAGGACGGCGACTTGTCAGCTAATGTAACCAGCGACGAATCCGGTGTAAACACCGAATCCATTGGTAAGTATGAAGTTCTGTATTCCGTAAGCGACAAAGCCGGAAATACGGGTACAGAGACCCGCGATGTATGGGTGGCAGCCGTAAAAACCAGCTATACCGGCACTTATACCGTCAATGAAACATGTTCTGACGGCGGCTCTTACACTTATGATGTATCCATTTCTCCCGGAAGCGGTGCAAGTGATATTCTGTTGAACAACTTTGGCGGCTACGGTACTACTGTTAATGTATTGGCTACCATTGACGGCGACCTCGGCGACGAAATTGTAGTGAATTACACCACTGGCGGCGCTACTTTTACCGGAACCGGCGCACTGACTGAAGGTACTATTACCACAATGAAGATGGATATCGACTATGTGGCTTCGGATGGATCTTCTTCTCTGAACTGTGAGGCTACTTACGAAAAACTGTAATTAAAATTTTCTTTTAAATAAAAAAACCTGCCTCCGGGCGGGTTTTTTTATTTTTGTCTCAATGTACCGCATCCTGATATTGGGCATTATATTTTCGACCTTTTTCTCTTCTTCCTGCAAAAAAGCCGATACCCAGGCGCCTGTCATTACATTAACCCCCGATACGCTTGTCCATTATTTAAATTATCCTTATATAGATCCCGGGTTTACCGTTACCGATAATCAAAGTACCGGACTGGAAGCGAAAGTAATCGTACAAGGCACAGTGGATATACATAATTACGGCTCGTATTCAATCAATTACTCGGTAGCTGATGAGAATGGCAACACCGGCACTGCTTCCAGAAAGGTGGATATTGTGCTGAGTAAGGATAATTATTACTACCTTACCTATGCCGCATACGACTCCTGTACCTCGGGAAACTTTTCTTATACCGGCCTGGTACAAGACTGCAACTGTCCGCAAAATGCCGTAACGGTTGCCAATATCTCCAACTTTGGAATGTCTGCTTTATTCACCTTACCTATTGACGGACAGTACAATGAAATTATCCTGATGGATACCTCAAAGGCGGCGGTGAGTTTTTATGGCGAGGCCAAAATGAGTACCGGTGCCGATACGCTGTTCTGGAATTACAGCATTGCCGACAGCGTAAATACCGATGTCTGTTCTTCTGTATGGATTAAGCAATAACGGGCAATAAATAATCGGGTGCAAGGTTATTTCACTAATTTTATAGTGCGTATGAAAGTTAGAATGTTATTGACTCTTTTTTTCCTCATTACAAGCGCAACTGCTTTTTCACAAAATGCAATTCACAACCGGCTCATCGTTCAACTGGCTCCTAATTCTTCTATTGAACAACTGCAAAGCGATATCGCTGCCGCAGGTTTTGATTTCCGGATAATTAAACCCCTGTCTAAATCAATGCGCATTTGGCTCATCGAAACAGACACCCTGCAAACCGATCCCTTTACAATAAAAAACGCATTTTACCGACGAGGCGACGTACTGCAAGTGCAGTTTGATTATACTTTGCAAATACGCAGCACACTTCCCGACGACCTTTCCTTCCCCCTGCAGTGGAGCCTGTATAACGACGGCACCACCGGTGGCATTGCGGATGCGGATATCGATGCGGATGAAGCCTGGGATATTACTACCGGTGGGCTTACTGCTTTTGGCGACAGTATCGTCATTGCCGTTATTGACGACGGGTTTTACATCGATCACCTCGACTTAAATTTCTGGAAAAATTACGATGAAGTTCCGGGCAATGCCATTGATGACGACGGCAATGGTTATATCGACGATTTCAACGGGTGGAATGTACTGACGGAAACCGATGTACTCGATGAATTGGGGCACGGCACACATGTCAGCGGAATTGCCGGCGCCAAAGGCAATAATGCTATGGGAGTGACGGGCGTAAACTGGGACGTAAAAGTCATGGCAATTTCTATCGGACCAGCCATACTGGAATCCAATGCATTGGAAGGGTATAATTACGCAATGGAACAGCGCAAGTTATACGACGCCACCGGCGGTGAAAAAGGCGCCTTTGTGGTGGCTACCAATACCTCCTTCGGCATCGATCTGGAGATGCCCGAAGATCACCCCATGTGGTGCGCCATGTACGACTCGCTCGGCAGCATCGGCATATTGAGTGTTGGCGCCACCAACAATTCAAATGTGAATGTGGATGTTCTTGGAGATATGCCCACGGCATGCCCAAGCGATTTTTTAATTACCACAAACAGCCTGGATAAAAACGATCAAAAAACAAGCTCGGGCTACGGCGCCATTTCTATTGACATGGGCGCTCCCGGCTCCCTGATTTTTTCCACCGTTGCCGGCAATGCCTATAATTATCTAAGTGGTACTTCAATGGCCGCACCACATATTACGGGAGCTATTGCCTTATTGATGTCAGCTCCCTGCCCCGGGTTTATACAGGCATATAAAGACGACCCCCAGGCCACTGCCCTGCTGTTAAAAGATTATTTAATGACCACTACCGATTATATTCCCGACTTAAACGGTATTACCGTAACTAACGGCAGGCTGAATGTGAACAACGCCTTGCTCGCTTTGATGGATGGCGATTGCATGTTGGCAGTAACCGATAAAATCACTTCAAATCAAATACAGGTGTTTCCCAACCCCGCTGACACATACCTTCAATTGAAATCTTTCAAAGCGTTGACACAAACCTGTACAATTGCAATTTATTCCATGCAAGGTCAATTCATTAAACAAACAGTTGCCGGTAATTTCGACAATTGTAAAATTGATGTCGCCGGTTTGCCGGCCGGGCTGTATCAGCTGGTGCTATGCGATACATCCGGAATTACCATTGCCCATAAACCGTTTATCATTCAACATTAATTACTATGCTGCAGAAAAGATGGATGGTAAATCAAACAGATGCTGCAGCGGTAAACCAATTGCAGGCGCAACTGGGAATTCACCCCATACTGTGTAAACTATTGGTACAACGGGGTATTGACACTTATGATAAGGCAAAATCATTTTTTCGCCCCGAATTGAAAGACCTCCACGACCCGTTTTCGATGTTGAATATGGAGAAAGCCGTTCAGCGCATCGAACGTGCCGTGACCGACAATGAAAAAATTCTGGTGTATGGCGACTACGATGTGGACGGCACAACGGCAGTGGCACTGATAGTAACTTTCCTGAAATCGTTTTACGCTAATGTGGATTTCTATATTCCTGACCGCTATACCGAAGGCTATGGCATTTCTTTTAAGGGCATCAACTATGCAAAAGCACATAACTGCTCACTTGTAATTGCCCTGGATTGCGGTATTAAAGCAAATGAAAAAATGGATTATGCCGGTGCGCTTGCTATAGACTTTATTATTTGCGACCATCATTTGCCAGGTGAAAAAATTCCCGCTGCCTTTGCCGTTCTCGATCCGCATCAGCCCGGGTGTAATTACCCCTGTAAGGAATTGAGCGGTTGCGGAATCGGTTTCAAACTCGCACAGGCATACGCCTCCGTCCATGGCATCCCGGAGTCCGAGGTGTTTCACTTACTCGATCTGGTTGTAATCAGTATCGCTTCCGATATTGTCCCTATAATAGGCGAGAACCGCACCATGGCTTACTACGGCATCGAAAAATTAAATACAAATCCACGGCCGGGCATTAAAGCGCTGATGCAGGTGAGCGGCATTGCAGCCCCTGTTTCGGTAACGGATATCGTATTTGGCCTCGGACCCCGCATTAATGCCGCCGGCAGGCTGGACGATGCGAAAGAGGCTGTGCGCATGTTGCTGGCAACCGAAGTATCAGATGCCCGGGTAGATGCCGACGGGCTGCAGGAACACAATAACAACCGCAAAGAAATCGACAAACAAATTACTGCCGAAGTGCTGGCGATGCTGGAAGCCGACCCGGCAACTCCGGGAAAGAAATCGACGGTTCTATTCAGTGACACCTGGCATAAGGGCATCGTTGGTATAGTGGCCTCCCGTGTCATGGAGCACTATTACCGCCCTACCATCTTACTGACGCAATCCAATGGCCTGCTGACAGGCTCTGCCCGCTCCGTTAAAGGATTCGACCTTTACGAGGCTATCAGCGCATGCGGGGATTTGCTGGAGCAATACGGTGGTCACATGTTTGCGGCAGGCATTACTTTAAAACCCGAAAACCTGGAACCGTTTCAATTGAAATTTGAACAGGTGGTCAGCGAGCGGATTTTACCCGGGCAGTTAATTCCGGAAATCTTAATCGATGCCGAAATTAATTTCAGCGATATTACTCCGGGTTTTTATAAAATTCTCAAGCAATTTGCACCCTTTGGACCTGGCAATATGCACCCCGTTTTTTCTACCGCCAACGTAATGAGCAACGACCGCACCAGGACTGTTGGCAACGGTCATTTAAAATTGACTGTTCAGGACTCAAAAAAAATTGTGGCAGACGCCATAGCCTGGAACATGGGTCACCTGTATGAACGAGTTTTAAAAAGAAATTCTTTTAATATTTGTTATACCATTGAGGAAAATGTCTATAATAATTTGACAACACTGCAATTAAATATCAGAGATATAAACTTCAACAACGCATGATATGATATTACGAGCCGAACATCTGGTGAAGCGATATAAAACCCGGGTTGTGGTTAACGATGTTTCCCTTCAGGTTGAACAAGGAGAAATCGTAGGGCTTCTCGGACCCAACGGCGCCGGCAAAACGACGACATTCTACATGATGGTGGGATTGATAAAAGCTGCAGGCGGCAATGTTTTTCTCGACGATATCAATATTACCCGCCTGCCTATGTACAAGCGTGCGCACCTCGGAATCGGTTACCTGCCCCAGGAAGCATCGGTTTTCAGAAAAATGTCGGTTGAAAATAATATCGCCGCCGTACTGGAAATGACTAAGCTCAGCAAAAAAGAACAAAAGCAAAAACTGGAAGAGCTCCTCAGTGAATTCGGCCTGAACCATGTGCGCAAAAGCAATGGCGATGTATTGTCCGGCGGCGAGAGAAGAAGAACGGAAATTGCAAGGGCTTTAGCTACCGATCCGAAATTCATATTGCTGGACGAACCGTTTGCCGGTATTGACCCCATTGCGGTGGAAGACATACAGAAAATTGTCGAAACACTGAAATATAAAAATATCGGAGTGCTTATCACCGACCACAATGTGCAGGAAACACTCTCCATCACTGACCATTCCTATTTATTATTCGACGGCAAGATATTGATAAAAGGTACTGCTGAAGAATTGGCCGCCGATCCGCAAGTGCGCAAGGTATATCTCGGCCAGAATTTTGAATTGCGAAAAAAAGTTGTAAAAACTTCAGAATAAGTAGTTACAGAAATACAACTGCGAATATCCAAAGTGGTTTTGCAATTATTTTCCCCCGGGAATAAAATCATAAAATAAACTCACGACAATCGGAAACTGATCATCTCCACCTGTTAATGATGGTTGGGAAATTGGAATATTCCCTCTTATTTCCAATGTAAACCACGATGGCTTCCATCGAATTGAAGAAGTAATTGCAGAATATCCTCCGGAAGACTCAAATCGCTTGGATGGTATCCCGTAATACCCGTCGCCGGTTGAAATCCAACCATAACCAATTGAAAAATCGAATTGTTTTTCTTGTTTATACCTCCAGGAATATATTGCGTCTGCATAAGTATTCATCTGCAATGCAAGTAACGTTAAACTTGGTGAGTAATAGCTGCCGCTATTAGTGGTTACGATCACTCTTCCAAAGTCAGGAATGATATCATTACGCAAAGCAATACTGTATTTTCCATCGGGTTTTCCAATTCTTAACCCAAGCACAATTCCCCCGTTATTGTCAACGGGTATGTAAGTTGCACCCAGTTGCATAAACAGCCTGGTGGATACATCCAATTCCTGAGTATACACTTTTTGGACTGAAAATATTAGTAAGAAATAAAATACATATTTCATAAAACTTGTTTTAAAGATGCACCTGAATGTCCTCAACCCCCTTAGAATAAAAGGTCTGCCGGGCTGTATCGGAATAATCCAAAAAAACTTTTTGGTACCACGCATTGCTATTGCAAGAAAAAAGTGAAATACAAAGTGAAAACAAGCTAAAAACATTACTAAAACTTGTTTTAACCACAAATTATTCGGACGGGGGGGGGGATGCTTTCATAATTCTTATTTTAAAAATAATAATTTTTGACAAAACAAAAAAGTCTTGATACTTTTATTTAAGTAGTTATACTAATGGACAGTTTTTACCGGAGTTTAATATGATTTTTTGGACATATAAAATTTAGGAGTAAATCGCAGGATTATTTACAATATACACTTAATGTTATAATCCCTGCTTTCCTGTAATTTTGTTTCACCACAAACGCTGCATTTGAACCTGCTTCACAATATCGCCAGTTGGTATTTTACCCGGGAGGTTGCCCGCATTCAATCTGTTGCTGACAACCCCTTAGATGCGCAGGAGCGCATGTTCAACTACCTGGTGCAGACAGCAAAGGACACCCGGTGGGGTAGGCAATTTGACTACGCCTCGGTGAGAACATTTGCCGATTACCAGAATCGCTTCCCCGTACAGGATTACGAATTCTTCAAGACTGAAATCGAAGAAATCATGCGGGGCGAAGAGAATGTGTTGTGGCCAGGCGTCACCTCCTGGTTTGCAAAATCATCGGGTACTACAAGCGATAAAAGTAAGTTTATACCCGTTACAAAAGTCTCGCTCGACGATTGCCACTACAAAGGCGGTCGGGATTTGTTAGCGATATATTTGAACAACCATCCAGAGTCAAAACTGTTCACCGGCAAGGGGCTGGTGATGGGCGGCAGCCATCAGGTAAATCAGTTAAATGAGTTTTCCAGATACGGCGACGTGAGCGCCGTGATGATGCAGAATATGCCCATATTCGCCCAGATTGTCAAGACGCCAAATCTCTCCATTGCACTCATGAGTGAATGGGAAGAGAAAATAGAAAAGATGGCCCAATACACGGTCAGGCAAAATGTAACGCATATTGCCGGCGTACCCACCTGGACGGTAGTGCTTATCCGCCGGTTATTTGAAATGACGGGCAAGAGCAATCTGCGCCATATCTGGCCTAACCTCGAATTGTACATACACGGCGGTGTGAGTTTTAAACCCTACCGGGAGCAGTTCCATCAATTAATACAAGGTGAGGACATGAACTATTTAGAAACTTACAACGCCTCCGAAGGATTCTTTGCATTCCAGGACAGATTACATGCCGACGACATGTTATTGTTGCCCGACAACGGTATTTTCTATGAATTTATTCCCGTTGAGGAATTCAATAAAGAGTACCCCAACACCCTGTCTTTGGCAGAGGTTGAGGCAGGTAAAAATTACGGTCTGGTTATTTCCACCAATGCCGGCTTGTGGAGGTATAAAGTCGGGGACACCATCCGCTTTACTTCCACCAGACCCTATCGCATTCAGGTAAGCGGGCGCATCAAACACTTTATTAATGCATTTGGCGAAGAGGTGATAGTTGACAATTCCGACGAAGCCATTCACCGGGCCTGCCAGGCCACCGGCGCCATTATTAAGGATTATACCGCAGCGCCCATTTATTTCTCCGGCGGCGGCAAAGGCGGCCATGAATGGGTAATCGAATTTGAAAAACAGCCCGACGACCTGAAGGCTTTTGTCGGTGTTTTGGATGCAACGCTCCAGGCTATTAACTCAGATTACGAGGCAAAGCGCTATAAAAATATCGCCCTCGAAATGCCGGTGGTACACGTAGCCCCGGAGGGCACTTTCTACAACTGGCTCAAATCAAAAGGCAAACTCGGCGGACAGCATAAAGTGCCCCGGCTCAGCAATGACAGAAATTATATCGAAGAAATAATAGCCATGCTGCCTTAATGAATTATTTCCGGCACACATAGTTTATAAGATGTAGAAAACGATAATATCTGTCATAAAACATACAATGTTTTTCTGCTAATTTTCGCCTCATTATTTAAAATATAATTTTTAAGGGCTATGCCTGATGATATTAAAGAACTGGAGCATGTAGTAATAAAATTTGCCGGCGACAGCGGTGACGGTATGCAACTCACCGGGGGGCAGTTTACTACCAATACGGCGCTGTTAGGTGCCGACCTGCAGACATTTCCTGACTTTCCTGCCGAGATACGAGCGCCGGCCGGTACTCTTCCCGGCGTTTCGGGTTTTCAATTGCATTTCGGCAGCCGCAAAATATTTACTCCGGGGGATCAATGCGATGTTCTGGTCGCAATGAATGCCGCCGCATTGAAAGTGAATATAAAAGCATTACAACCCGGGGCTACTATCATCGTAAATACCGATGGCTTCGACACCAAGAATCTGCGACTGGCCGAATATGGGGAAAATCCCCTCGAAGATCATACGTTAGATAACTTCCGGTTAATTAAAATCGATGTCACCAAACTCACCAGGGAGGCATTGAAAGATATACCCTTGGGCACGAAAGAAAAAGACCGATGCAAAAATATGTTTGTACTCGGTTTTCTGTACTACATGTACAGCCGGAGCCTGGAGAGCACGATCCGCTTCCTGGAGCTGAAATTCAAAGGGAAATCGGATGTGCTGGAGGCCAATAAAATTGCATTGAATGCCGGATTCAGCTATGCGGACACTACCGAAGTGTTTACTTCCCGGTACCGGGTAGCGGCGGCGCCGATGGAAAAGGGCGTCTATCGCAGTATTATGGGCAATGAGGCCGTTGCAATGGGACTGATTGCGGCCTCCAAAAAATCTCAATTACCGATTTTCCTCGGCTCCTATCCGATTACACCTGCCTCGGATATCCTGCATCACCTTTCCAGATATAAAAATTTTGGGGTGCGCTCGTTCCAGGCGGAAGACGAAATTGCAGCCATCAGTGCGGCGATTGGCGCTTCCTTTGGCGGCCACCTGGCAGTTACCACTACCTCCGGGCCGGGTATGGCGCTGAAAGGCGAAGCGATGGGCCTGGCAGTAATGTTGGAACTGCCGCTGGTGATCGTAAACATTCAACGAGCGGGTCCCAGCACCGGACTGCCTACTAAGACGGAGCAAGCAGATTTATTACAGGCGCTCTATGGCAGAAACGGCGAATGCCCCATGCCGGTGCTCGCAGCTAAAACGCCGAGCGATGCGTTTTTTGCCGCCTTTGAAGCGTGCCGCATTGCTTTACAACACATGACACCGGTTATTTTGCTGAGCGATGGATATATTGCCAATGGCGCCGAACCCTGGAAGTTTCCAAAAGCGGCAGACTTGCCTGAGTTGCCGGTTGCTTTTGCCACGGCGATTACAAATGGAGAAACTTTTTACCCCTACGAGCGCAATGAAAAACTCGCCAGGCCTTGGGCTATTCCGGGTACAACCGGTTTAGAACACCGCATCGGTGGCCTGGAAAAATCAAATAAAACTGGCAACATATCCTACGATCCCGACAATCATCAATTTATGGTGAAACTCCGCGAGGAAAAAGTTGAGCGCATTGCACAATATTTACCCGACCAGCAAATCGACCTGGGCGCAGCAAAGGGAAAATTACTCGTGCTGGGCTGGGGTTCTACGTTTGGCGCCATCCAAAGTGCGGTAAGCGATTTATTAAACGACGGATATGCGGTAAGCCATGTGCACCTGCGACATATCAAGCCCTTTCCAAAAAACCTGGGAGAAATATTGTTCAATTTTGAGAAAGTACTGATCCCGGAAATTAATAACGGTCAACTGGTAAAGGTGATCCGGGACAAATATATGGTTCCCGCCATTCCGTTTAATAAAATCAAGGGCGTGCCAATTACCAGTGCCGAATTAAAAGAAATAATAGTAAAAGAACTGGCTGAATAAGCCCATAAAACAGAAGAAATGAGTGAAGTGCCTCAGTTAACAGCAAAAGATTTTGCAACAGACCAGGAAGTGCGCTGGTGCCCCGGATGTGGCGATTATTCCATACTTAAACAAGTGCATACCATACTCCCCAAACTGGGGTTGCCGCGGGAAGATATTGTGGTAATATCGGGTATTGGATGCTCATCGCGGTTTCCGTATTATACAAATACATTTGGCATGCACAGCATTCACGGCCGGGCAACGGCCATTGCCAGTGGTTTAAAAGCTTCACGTCCCGAACTTAGTGTCTGGATAATTACCGGCGATGGAGACGGCCTTTCCATCGGCGGGAATCACATGATTCATATTTTAAGAAGAAACTTCAACGTAAATATCCTATTGTTCAATAATGAAATTTACGGATTGACGAAAGGGCAATACTCACCTACCTCACCGCTCGGCAAGGTGGCGAAGAGTACACCTATGGGGTCTATCGATCATCCGTTTAATCCGGCAGCTTTAGCATTAGGCGCCGATGCGACTTTTGTCGCCCGCAGTATGGACCGTGATCCGGTGCATTTACAGGAAACACTGCTGCGCTCTTACCATCATATGGGCGCTTCATTCCTTGAAATTTATCAAAACTGCAACATTTTTAACGACGGCGCTTTTGAAGCCTTTACGGAAAAAGGCACTAAGAAGATAAATGATTTGTTTGTGCGTGACGGCGAGCCGCTGGTCTTTGGTGAAAATGACGATCTCGGATTAAAACTCGATGGGTTTACACCGGTTATCATTAAGTTCAGCGATGGGTATTCCAAAGATGATTGCTGGATACACGATGAAAAAGATATTTATAAGGCTCAAATACTTGCCCGCATTCACGACAATCCATCCATTGAGAATCACCTGCCCAGGCCTTTTGGCGTATTTTATTCGGCAGAAAGAGCTACTTATGAATATATGCTCAATCAACAACTCAATCTCTCCATTGAAAAATATGGAGACGGCGATTTGGATGCATTGATCAAGGGCAATGAAACCTGGGAAATAAAATAACGCATTGTTGTAAATCCCCGTTTCCCGGATTTATTCTCAGTACATAATAGCCTTTGAAAATCGACAAAACCGGTTTTCAATCAAGAGAATTGGTTCATTTTGCCGAATATATTTATTTGTAAAAGACACATCACAGAGGCGTTTTAAATATTCGAGTCATTGAAACTCCCGATTACCACAAATTGCCGCTGAACAATCTTGACAGGCCTTCAGCCTCAGCTATAAAACAAAGAAGAAGTTATAATTCGGTTACTCAATAACTTCGGCTGTTTATAATTAATACAGCCTGTCTAAGCATCCTGAATATTTTCAGGGCAGAATTTACTTAGAAGAATAACTGTGGATTACATCCACAAATCAATACAGGAGTTCACCGGGATAAAAAACAAAACCGCTGTCTTGCGACAGCGGTTTTGATAGGACAATGTCTGTTTTCAGAAGCGTCAGTTCACAATCAACTTCTCAGTCATCCTTTCGGAGTCAGAAGTAATAGTTATGAAATAGATACCCTTGGCAAGGTCTCCAAGATCCAATGTAGTGAACTTGATGTCATCACCATCATTGAACGATTCTTGATATACTAACTGTCCCTCAACTGATGTAATTTGAAGTGTTACGCTTGCTTGAGCATCTTTCAAAGCAAACTTCACGTTAGTCAAATCAGATGTCGGGTTCGGGAACACTTCAATCCATGAGTTTAGAATTTCAGTTCCGTTCACGTCCGCTTCACGGCCGCAACCGCAGGAAATCACTTTATACTTAGATCTGCGGGAACAACCGTCAGGAGTCCAGGCTCTGTAATAATACAAACCAACTTCTGTGGCATAATATACGGTACCTGTTGCGCCGGGAATTGCAACTCCATCCTTATACCATTGGTAAGTATAACCCGGAACGTCTTTAGCAGTCAATTCAACAGAACCGAGGCAGCAAAGATCGAGGCCATTCGGCGCTTTAATCTTCACTTCCGGATCAGGCAATACGGATAATGTGCCAATTCCGGACCAAGCGCTACAACCGTTCTCGTTGGTAACTTTCACCTGGTAGTCACCGGCAGCGTAAGCTGTATAGCACATACCGGTTGCACCCGGAATAATCACTCCGTCCCTATACCACTGATAGGTTAATCCAACTCCATCATTTGCACAATACGTTACAGAAGTTTTACGACAAACCTCAGTAATTCCTTCCGGAGTAATAGATGCTTCGGGAGTCGGTATAACAGTTATCACGATTGAGTTGGAAGTACCTGTACAACCGTACTCATTAGTAACAGTTACATAATAAGTACCCGCATCGGTAACCTCTATACTCTGAGTGGTCTCTCCGGTGTTCCACAAGTAAGAACTTGCAGGTGTAGAGGTCAGAGTAGCTACTGTACCTTCACAAATTGTAGTATAGCAGTTAATCACGATAACCGGATCCGGATTC
>CAZBHH010000007.1:0-115244 GCA_964492065.1 uncultured Chitinophagales bacterium
GAAGATTTGCACGACTTGGAACGCCCGTTGACCGAAAAGGGGAAAAAGAATGCCCTGATGATGGGGCAGGTGTTGAGAAAGTACGAAGCCTTCCCCGATGAGGTCATCTCCAGCCCTGCCCTGCGGGCGGTTTCTACTACCCGGATATTATGTGAAGAGCTGGGCTTCGACAGCAATAAAATTGAAATTGAACCCGAGTTGTATTTCCGCGAGGCTGAGGATATTATCCGGGTGGTGCACCGAAGGCAATCGCGGCCCGAAAAGATATTTCTGACCGGGCATAACCCCGCTTTTACAAACCTGGCTAATGCATTGATACCGGGCTTTACGGAAATGATTCCCACTTGCGGCATTGTGGCCGTACAGTTTAAAATAGAATCCTGGGGGCTGATGCAAATGGGCTGCGGGCAACTCCTGTTTTTTGAATTTCCCGGCAAATCGCATTAAATGTATTTAGGCCATACAACCATATTGCCGTTAACCTCGTTTTATAACAACAAGTAATTATCGAGATGTCGGAATTTCTGCTTAACTCTGAACTGCTGGGTGCAAAAGGCAAAGATTTTATGCAACTTGTTTCCCTGCAAAGAGCTTACATCGATGAAATGATAATGGATGGTAAAGTTACCAGCTATGCCATTTCCATTGACAGGACAAAACTCTGGGCGGTGATTGTCGCTCAATCTGAATCCGATGCCGTGGATATTATTGCAAACTTTCCGATAATTGATTACATGCAATTTGAACTGCATGAGTTGCTGTTCCACGATTCATCCCAGGATTTAGTTTCGCATATCTCATTGAACTGATTGTTTCTCCACATTCAATGTGCACATTGCGTCGCTTCTCGTAGCGCTTATTTATCACACCCCCGATTCCTTCCTTTTCGCATAGCGGTGTAGCGGGATAATTCTTTTTGATAATAATTTCTCTTAATTTTCTGCTCAATTATCAAGCGTATGCACCGACTTATTGTAATTGTTTTCATCCTGGTTTTGTCCACTTTAATGGTGAAGTTATACTTATCTCCTCCTGTATTAACAGTGAGTGCAGCGGCGGAAATGGAGGGAGATGAGTTTACCGAAATACGAGGCTATGCGGAATTTATACATTCAAAAATTGCAGATCCGGCCACCGGTACCATACCGCAGCAGGCATTGATGCAGGCATACAAGACATTACAACAACGGGGTTATTACAAACAACCGGTAGCGGGAAATTCAAGGAGTGGAGGCTGGCAGCCGGTAAATGATTTTTTCAATACACTGGCGATAACAAAAATTGTATATGACCCGAATAATACACAGTTGTTTTATTTCTGTACCGGCGAGGGATGGTTTAATGCAGACGGTGTAAAAGGCGCCGGCGTCTGGAAGTCGGAAGATGGCGGCAACACCTGGAATCAGCTGAATGCGACGGCAACACCGCTGTTCGATTATTGCCAGGATATAGATGTGCATCCGCTTACGGGCGCCATTTACGTTGCAACACGCAGCGGCGGGTTACAGCGCTCAACCGATGGTGGCGACACATGGCAAAAAGTATTGGGAGCAGATGCCGGCTCGGTGCGCAACTCCATTTGCGATGTGGAAATTACCTCCGACGGCGGCGTATTTGTCGCTATCGGCATTTTTGAAACCGATGGTATTTATTATTCCGATAGCGGCGATTCGGCGACTTATACAAAACAGACAGCAGGACTGCCGGGAAGCGGTTTCTTCAGAATTGAATTGGCCGTCTCCAAATCCAATCCCGATATCGCATACGCCATTCCCTGTTCCTTAGATTACAGAATACAAGGTGTATATCGCACCGAGGACAGGGGTACTAACTGGCAGGCGACGGCCTTGCCCGGCGACAATCGTGAAATGGCCCGGAAACAGGCATGGTATAACCTCATCCTTGAGGTAGATCCCAATGACCCCAATGTAGTGGTGGCAGGAGGGCTGAATCTCTGGCGTTCCAAAGATGGCGGCGGCACCTGGAAACAAATTACTGCCGGCGGGTTGGACTCCAACCTGCTGCGTTATGTACATGTCGATCAGCACGCCATTGTGTTTCATAACTCGGATGTCGTTTATTTCGGCAATGATGGCGGCATTTATAAAACCGAAAATTTCACGGCAAGCCTGCCGCAATTGTTTCCGCGAAACGATGGGTATAATGTCACCCAGTTTTACAGCGCAGATATTAATCCCATACCCGGCGATCACCGGTTAATTGGCGGCACACAGGATAACGGTTCGCTGTTGGCAATAAATCCCGGAGTGAGTTTTTTTAAAACTATCTCGGGCGCCGATGGCGCATTTACTGCATACAATACCGTTAATGACAGTATCTTTTATACCGCCTCCCAGTTCAGGGGCTTTTATCGCTTTACCAATGGCGGTTTTGAAATTCCGGATACGCTTACCATAGATACGCTTACCGATAACAATGTGCTGTTCATCAATCCCTGGACATTGGATCCCAATAATCCGGAAGTGTGTTTCTACGCCAGCGGCATCGGGTTATGGCGCATCGATTCATTGAGTACGGCCTCTAAAGATGATTGGGAAAAAGCATGCGCTATCGGCGGAAAAATTTCTGCCGTCAGCGTATCGACCAGCCCGGCCGGTATTGCGTTTATCGGGCGCAATTCTTCTGAATCGCAGATTTATGCGCTTTATAATGCCGCCGGTGTAGATCCCGGTTCTTCGCCATTACCATTAGATCCCAATGATGAAATTCCTGACAGCGGGGTGTTTTTTAGTACCTATTGTTCTTCTATTGCCGTGGATCCGAATAATGCAAATCACCTCGTAGTGACCTATTCCAATTACGGTGTGCAATCCATTTGGGAGTCGAAAAACGCCTTATTGGGAAGTCCCAACTGGAGGTCGTGCGAAGGCGACTTGCCGGACATTCCCGTGTATTGGGCTTTGATACATCCCAACAACACGGAGGTGTGTTATATCGCCACTGAAATGGGAGTCTTTTATACCAATAAGCTCGATGGTGAAGATACCGAATGGATACCGTGTACGAATTTCCCGATAGTCAGAACCGATATGCTGCGGTTGCGGCCCGATGATCTCACAGTAGTTGCCGCTACACATGGCCGTGGCTTGTGGACGGCTACACTAGACCTTACCGGTGCATCGAATGATATTCTTTGGCAGGAGCGGGGCCCCGACAATATCGGCGGCAGGACACGTGCCATTATGATTGATCCCAATGACCCGACAGGCAATACGCTGTGGGCCGGTTCGGTTTCCGGCGGGCTTTGGAAAATTACGGATATTAATTATACGCAGGTGAGTCAGGCGCCAATACCGCAATCCAAATTTTCCATATACCCCAATCCGGTTGCGGACGGCAATTTGCACATTGATCTATCGCAGTTTGAGAGTGCCGAAATTACAATGCGCATATTCGATGCACGGGGCAGATTAGTACGTGAAGTTTTATCCGGTTACCGTGTGCCGCAGTCGTATCAATTCTCAATGCAAATTCCTGAATCCGTTCCTTCGGGTATCCTGTATGTTACCGTCAGCGCCGGTGGAAAAACCTGGGTGGAAAAGGCTGTATTTATTCGCTAATCATAGAGGTCATATTTGAATATTGAGAGCGCCTGCCGACTTTAAGCTGTGAAACCGGATATTATTTTCAGTACAAAATTTTATCCAGTAACTTATGCTTTTGTACGAATTGGTATTGTCAAATATCCATACCGAGTTATTAAATTTTTCCGCTAATTGTTCAAGGTTTAAAAACGGATTATTGCAAATGAAAATGTAATCGGTTTGGGGAAGTGCGGATATATTGGTATTGCTGTTGGCTATGGTAGTAATCGTCGTGTTACCGGCAATAATCGTATTGCCGTTAATGACAATTCCCTCCGATGTGAAATTTGAATCCAGGCAAACGGATGTATATGTATTCTCACCATAGAACTGCATTACCGGTTTGATGGCATATTGAAATGTAGCCGACGACGGGTCAATTGTTTCTTCGGTAAACAGATAAAGTGTATTGGTGTATTGCATGCTGATAACCGTTTGGTTGTCCACCTGCATAAAGCTCAGCGCCTTAAACTGCTCCCTCTGTATCAACGTCTGAAATGTCGCTGCGATAAACAGGAATAACATTATTGCAAAGCCATACAGGTAATCTTTATTTTTTGAACTCAACAGAATCGCGACATTCACGAACAGCAGGCACATGAGTACTGTCTGGCTCAAACTCCACTGAATATATTCAATCGTTGCTCCCGGCAGCGATTCGGCAATGGCCATACTCTCGTTCATGAGTTTTACCGGGAAATATATCAGCCATCCGGCATAGGTTGCAATCACCGGTATCCAACTGATGGCAAACAACAGAATGCCCGAGACCAGGATCAGGAATGACAGCGGTATGGCGACCATATTGGTGAGCAGAAAGTAATTCGGAAACTGGTGAAAGTAATAAATGGTGATGGGTACTGTTCCCATTTGCGCCGCAATACTCACCGTGGTGAGTGTCCAGATATATTGTGGCACGGGGTGTTTTACCCGCAGTATTTTGGAGAGATAGGGTTGAAACGCTATGATGCCCAATACGGCCAGGAACGATAATTGAAATCCGATATCCAACACCATGAACGGGTTGATAAACATCAGGAGTATTGCGGAGGCGGCAAGAATATTAAAGCTGTTGATATGCTTGCCGTCCATTCGCCCCAATGCGAGCATGGTAAACATAATGGCAGAGCGAAAAATACTCGGCGACAGTCCGGTGATACAACCGTAAATCCAGATACACAAAATTATAATACACGGTTTCAGATACCGGAGCGATGTCTTGTTGTTCTTTTTCTTAAAAAAGGGAATAAAACTCAAAAGTATCTCGAGTATCGCATAAAATATTCCGACGTGTAATCCCGAAACGGCCAGCACATGCATGGTGCCCGTATTTATATAGTGCGCCTTTGTCTCGGGTTCCAGCAATGTCCTGTTGCCGAGTATGAGCGCCAGGGCAATGCCCTGTACTTCGCGGTCGGACACATTTTCAATTATCTGCCTGCTGAAGTATTGCCTGCAGTTAAATATAAAACTCCAAAAGCGTCTTGGTGTATTGTATTGCGACATTGAATACTCGCCGCTGTTTAAATAAGCAGTATAATAAATGTTGTGCGCCTCCAGGTATTTAGCGTAATCAAATGCACCCGGGTTGTTGGAAGTGGAGGGCGTATTGAATGTATTGCGCACGATAATTTCACTCCCGTAACCGGGCATTACCGGCAAGTCTTTTTTTGCCAGGTAAATAATTGCATCTCCTGTAGTATTCGCATGCTGTGAGGCATTGTACATTTCTTTCACCTCTACCATGAGTTTGATGCTCTTCTCCTTGATTTCAGGCGGCTCAATTACACGGCAGCGGAAGGTCTCAGCACCCGGGATATAATTTCCAAAAAACGATTGCTGATTTCGCGGGTCGTGGAGCTCTACCAGTAAGCAGCCGCAAAGAATACAGGCAGCGATAAACAGTGAACCCTGCAGTCGGATGCGTTTCAGATTCCGGTTGCCCCACCTGCTAAAAAAGAGCGGGCAGAATGTGGCGCACAGACCAATCAGGCCGATTGCCAGGCTTGCAAGTGAAAAGGTGTTTTGCAATTGCAGCACGATGCCTGCAAGCAGGAAAATGGCAATGCGAAATGCGGGGATATGGGGAAATCCGGATTTCATTTCAAAAGGATATTTAAAAATAGTCTTTCCCGTCCTGCAGTACAAATATTTTTGATGTGTCAGCAGCGATAAAACCACCGGAGGCGGTGAGCCAAAGCTGCAAATGGTTGTATCTTTGCAGTCGTGTCTGTAAAATCCGCCTTAGCCCGTCCATTTGCGAAGTATGTGGCAGCCGAAATAAAATCGGCGCACGCCAAAGCCATTGCGCATCAGCATACTATCATGCGGCAATTAATTGAGAGGGCGAAATACACCGCTTATGGCAGGGCGGTACGCCTGGATGCGGTTAATACCTATACCGACTTTAAAAAGGCAGTGGCTGTTGGCGATTATGAGGCAATGCGCCCCTGGGTGGAGCGCATAAAGCAAGGCGAGCGAGATGTGCTGTGGCCGGGCAGTCCCTTGTACTTTGCCAAAACCAGCGGCACTACCAGCGGGGTGAAATACATTCCCATTACGAAGGACAGTATGCCCAATCATATCCTGAGTGCACGCAATGCATTGCTGATGTATATTCACAATTCCGGCAATTCCCGTTTTGTAAACGGCAAAATGATATTCCTGCAGGGCAGCCCGGAGTTGGACACAATACACGGAATAAAAGTAGGGAGGCTCAGCGGGTTGGTTTATCATCACGTGCCCGGATATTTATTGAAAAACAGGTTGCCTTCCTATAAGACCAATTGCATCGAAGACTGGGAGAAAAAAGTAGAGGCAATTTGCCGCGAGACCGTAAAGGAAAACATGACTTTGATAAGCGGAATACCTCCCTGGGTGATTATGTATTTTGAAAAACTGCTGGAGTTAACCGGCAAGGCGACAGTAAGGGAAATTTTTCCAAATTTTGAATTATTCGTTTACGGCGGAGTGAATTACGAGCCTTACCGCATGCGGATGGAAGAGCTGATCGGGTACAATATCCCGAGTATTGAAACCTATCCCGCCAGCGAGGGCTTCATTGCATACCAGGATACATTATCTGAACCGGGCCTTCTATTAAATGTGGCGTCGGGCCTATTTTTCGAGTTTATTCCCGCCGGGGAAGTGCATTCGGAAAACCCAACCAGGATAAGTTTGGAAGATGTGGAGTTGGATAAAAATTATGCACTTATCATTAACAGCAATGCCGGTTTATGGGGATACCTGATAGGCGACACCGTGAAGTTTGTCAGCCTGAAACCGTATCGCATCGTCGTCAGCGGAAGGATAAGCCATTTTATCTCCGCATTTGGCGAGCATGTTATAGGCGAAGAAGTGGAATTTGCAATAATGGAAGCGGCAAAGCAAATGCAAATCGGCATCCGAGAGTTTACCGTGGCGCCACAGGTAAATCCCGCTTCCGGGTTACCCTATCACGAATGGTTTGTGGAGTTTGAAAAAAATCCCGAAGATATAGAGGCGTTTGCCGCACAGGTAGATAGGCGTTTACAGGAAAAAAATTTGTATTACCGCGATTTAATCGAAGGTAAAATACTGCGCCCCCTGGTCATTGCGTTAATGCAGCCAAATGCATTCAGGGAATACATGAAAAGTAAGGGGAAATTAGGCGGCCAGAACAAGGTAGCCCGACTGAGCAACGACCGTACCATCGCAAATGAACTGGAAAACTGGAAGGCATGTTAACAAATCTTAATCGGTAAATGCCATTATACTTATTTGAAATATAGAATTTTACAGCAATTATGGTAATAATACAAGTAGTCCAATTAGTCTTATCACTCACTATTTTGGTTTTTATTCATGAGTTGGGGCATTTTCTCGCAGCGAGAATGTTTGGTATCCGGGTCGAGAAATTTTACATTTTTTTCGATGCATGGGGTAAGAAACTGGTATCCTGGAAACGAGGCGACACTGAATACGGCATCGGGTGGCTCCCGTTGGGCGGTTATGTGAAAATCGTAGGGATGATCGATGAAAGCATGGACAAAAAACAATTGGAATCCGAACCCCAGCCCTATGAATTCCGCTCGAAGCCCAATTGGCAGAAATTTATTGTAATGATTGCCGGTATTGTGATGAATGTGGTACTGGGCATTGTTATTTACACGGTGTATCACTTTCACTTCGACAAGTACTATACCCCTGTTTCCGAGATAAATAAGGATGGAATTTACGCCTGGGAAAGCGCCCGCAGTATGGGTTTTGAGACGGGCGATAAATTAAAGGCAGTAAACGGTAAAGCTTATAAGCGCTACGATGATTATATTTCCATGAAGGTGATCTTCGGAGCCGAAGTGACCGTAGAGCGCAATGGGAAAACAGAGGTAATCGACGTGCCCAACGATTTCTTTCAGACCATTCGCAGTGGCGGCGGATTTATTGAATCCCGAAGTCTCGTGAAAGTAGATAGCCTGCCTTCACCCGAAACCAATGCGGCCAAAGCAGGGCTGTTACCAGGCGATCAGATCATCGCCGTGGATGGCAATCCCTTGTTCTCCTACGGCGAGTTTAAGGAGTTATTGCTCCAGGACAGGAACAGTACGGCGAGCATTGCCGTTTTGCGCCATGAAACCCAGGACACTTTTGTTGTGCAGGTGGATTCCGCCGGCTTGATCGGATTCGTAGCACAGGTGCAAATGCCGCCGGATTACGATTCGACGAAATACACCATCGGATCTTCATTTACCTACGGAACACGGGATGCCTTCGAGGTGTTTTTCTACCAGGCTGTAGGTCTGTGGAAACTCATCACCGGCCAGATAAAGGCCACCGAATCCATTCAAAGCCCCATCGGGATAACATCCTACTTCCCGAAGGCTTGGGACTGGCGTGCGTTCTGGAGGTTGACCGCACTGCTGTCCATGGTGCTCGCATTCATGAATTTACTGCCGATTCCGGCCTTGGACGGCGGGCATATCATGTTTATCGGAATCGAAGCAGTGATGGGGCGCAAATTGTCGGATAAATTTATGGAAAGAGCGCAGATTGCCGGCATGATACTCTTGCTCTCGCTCATGGTGTTCGCCGTGGGAAATGATTTATTTAAAATATTTTCACCCTGATGCGTGTGCCGGTCATCATTTTGTTAATGCTGCTCAACCTGCATCTTTCGGCTCAGGGAGAGGATGGGCAATTGTTACAACCCTCAAAGCACCGGGTGATGATCATACCGTTTAACGAATTTAATTATCTCAGCGATGCAGACCCCGAGCTGGCAAAAGCGAACAATAAAAATCCCGAAGATGTTTCAACGCTGTTCCGGTACGGCATAACGAATAATGTGGCAACACGGGTAATCAGCAGCTATGATACATACAATATCCTCACGGATACCACTGTGCAATCGCAGCACGACCTGATGCGCATTTACGGTTCGGTGCATTATAAATATCAAAAACCCGTCAATCCATCGCAGTCCGATACCGAAACAAGAGAGATTTTAAAACAGGATATTTTCGGATTGCAGTATGTCGAAGAGCCATCTTCATCCGGGAAAGAAAAGGAAGGCGATGCCGATAAAAAGTATATGAGCGCCGTTGTGAAAGACGCTTCACTGTTTACGTATTTGCAGGGGCAATACGGCGCCGACATGTTTGTATTTATTAACCAGTTTGAAATAAAAACCAATTGGGAAAATTGTCTCGACCTGGCCACCCGGAATTTCGAACGGGAGATTATCGTTCACTATTCCATCTATAATGTGGCGGGAAAAGAACTGGAAGGAAATGCAGTTTCGGTTGTGTTTCCCTCGAATGAGAGAAGTTTTGATCAAATTATCAGCAATCAGCTCCCCTTAGTTGCCGATCAGTTAGGTGTGGCGTTAGAAGCATCTTCCCATGCGGAAGCGATGAAAAAATGAATTATTTTGAATTTTACGGACTTCCGGTGTCATTTCTGTTGGATGAAAAGCTGCTGAGGAAGAAATACCTCGAATTAGGCAAGCAATATCATCCCGATTTTTATTCAAATGCCAGCCCGGAAAAACAGGCTGAGATATTAGATCTTTCCACATTGAACAACAAGGCGTTTAAAACGCTCGGCGACTTTGGCAGGCGCATGCAGTACATACTGAAAGAAGCCGGTGAACTGGAAGAAGAGGAGAAATACCAATTGCCCCAGATTTTCCTGATGGAAATGATGGACATGAATGAAATCTTAATGGATTTACAATTCGACCCCGACCCGCTGAAGAAAGAAGAAGTTTTAAACCACCTGGAGCAGATTCACACCCATTTGTACGGCGACATAGAAGGTGTGCTCAGGGATTTTCAACCGGACACCGCTACAAGGACGCAGTACCGGCAAATAAAAGAATATTACTATAAAAGCCGCTATTTGTTGCGTATTCGTGAGCAGTTGGATAAATTTGCCCTCCCCGACTAAAGCGCATGCCTGGAAATTGCCGTGGTGGTGGAACTGGTAGACACGCTGGACTCAAAATCCAGTGCCCTCAAAAAGCGTGTGGGTTCGATTCCCACCCACGGTACCCGGGTTTAAAATTTTCTTCTGCCGTTTCGTTTGCTAATTGTAAGTTCCTGTTTTACCTTTGCACCTTTGTTTAAATAGGAAATGCTATGTACGCTATTGTAAGTATCGCCGGCCAGCAGTTTAAGGTGGAAGAAAACCAGGAAATTTATGTCCACCATCAAAATGGAAATGAAGGGGATAGCCTGACGTTTAATGATGTGCTGTTAAAAGAAAATGAGGGCAAAGTGAGTGTCGGAACGCCAACGCTGCCCGATGCCAGCGTTTCCGCTACAATAGTTTCCCATGTAAAGGGCGACAAGGTGCTCATTTTTAAGAAAAAACGCCGCAAGGGATACCAGGTGATGAATGGCCACCGCCAATCGTTTACCAAATTGAAAATAGACAAAATCAAATAATTAATAAAAGCAGATAATTATGGCTCATAAGAAAGGTGTCGGCAGTTCCAGGAACGGACGGGAGTCTCACAGCAAACGCCTGGGTGTGAAAATTTGGGGTGGCCAGGAGGTGATTTCCGGTAATATTATCATTCGCCAAAGAGGTACCAAGTACCATCCCGGTAAGAATGTGGGGCTCGGAAAAGACCATACTATTTATGCCCTTGTGGATGGAACCGTAAATTTTACACGTGGTAGAAAAGACAGGTCCGTTGTCCACGTATTACCTCATACGGAAGCGGCAGAAGCCTGATTTCGGATTTGCACTTAAATACTTTCAAAAAACCACGATGCTTTGCGTATCGTGGTTTTTCAGTTTATTAACTTTCGTCCGCATTATTAAATGGAAACGGCACAACTGACGAATAAAGATGTTTCTGTACTCTTCAGGACTTTGGCGGATTTGATGGAATTGCACAATGAAAATCCGTTTAAGATAAAGAGTTATGCGAATGCGGCCTTTCATATCTCCCGGATGTCTGAACCCGTCATGCAAATGGATGCCAGGCAACTGGAATCTGTCCCCGGTATTGGTAAGTCGGTGGCCTCTAAAATTATCGAGTTGCAAACAACGCATGCCATCCATGCCCTGGACCAGTTGTTGTCAATAACCCCGGAAGGGGTTGTCGAGATGATGCGCATAAAGGGTATCGGGGGGAAAAAGGCAGCCGTAATCTGGAATGAACTGGGTATAGAAAGTATTGGTGCGCTGTTGTACGCCTGTTATGAAAACCGGCTGACCAGGCTTAAGGGTTTTGGTGCGAAAACACAGGATTCCATTATTGAGGTAATTGAGTACTACCAGAATAATATTGGAAAATTCCACTACGCTACACTCGATGAGATCAGTATCCGGATAGTGGAGGACATTGCCGCACAAACCAATGTCAGCTGTTCATTGACGGGCGATATACGGCGCAAGTGCAACACGCTGGAAATGGTAGAGGTATTGCTCGCATTGGAACCGGGTAAGGTCAAAGAACTGCCTTATATGTTGCCGTCGCTTACAAACGGGGAGATAAGTGGAAATGTTTGGAAGGCGAAGACAGCTTCGAATATTCCGGTACTTATACATTGTGCGGCAAGAGCAGATTTTACATTAGCGCTATTTGAAACAACCGGTTCACAAGCGCATGTGCAGGCGGTAAAGGAGAGAATCGGCAAATGGCCTCCGGCGATTACCTCCGAGCAGGAAATATATGCATTGGCCGGACTTCCGTACATTCCGCCGGAGATGCGGGATTTGCCGCTCTCCGCAATCGACACCGATAAATTCTCATCCGAAAAACTGGTGGAGCAAGCGGATATTAAAGGCGTTATACACAATCACAGTACCTGGAGCGATGGAAAAAATACGCTGGAGGAAATGGCCCGTGCGTGTATTGAAAAAGGTTATGCCTACCTGGTAATCAGCGATCACAGTAAAACAGCCGTTTATGCCGGCGGATTAACTGCCGAACAGGTGCAAGCCCAGCACCGGGAAATTGATACGCTGAATAAGGAGTTGGCGCCGTTTAAGATTTTCAAGAGTATTGAATCCGATATATTAAACGACGGAAGCCTGGATTACCCGGAAGATGTTTTGCGGCAGTTTGATTTGGTGATTGCTTCGGTACATCAAAACCTGCGCATGGATATGGACAAAGCCATGTCGCGGTTACTGGCTGCCATTGAGAATGCCTATACCGCCATTCTGGGACATATGACCGGCAGGCTGCTGTTGTCGAGGCAGGGTTATCCGGTTGACCATGAAAAAATAATCGATGCATGTGCCGCAAATGATGTGATAATTGAGTTAAACGCAAACCCCTATCGCCTGGATATGGATTACACATGGATACCTTATGCCATGCGGCGGGGAGTGAAAATCGCCATTAACCCGGATGCGCACAGCGTCGAAGGGATCGGCGATATCTATTACGGCGTTAGTTCCGCCCGCAAGGGAGGGCTTACCGCCTCGATGACATTAAATACACTGACACTGGGTGAATTTTCGGATTTCATTGCAGGCAGGAAACGCATTAAAGGCATTGCGTAATCATGGGTATGAAACACTATCTCTCGCTTATTAAATTCAGCCATACGGTATTTGCATTGCCTTTTGCGATTATCGGATTTGTCCTGGGAATAAAATGGGGGGCAGGAGAGTTCACATGGGTGGATTTTCTGTTGGTTTTGGGATGTATGGTTTTCGGAAGAAGCGCCGCCATGGCTTTTAACCGGT
Organism: uncultured Chitinophagales bacterium; assembly: GCA_964492065.1. GTDB lineage: Bacteria > Bacteroidota > Bacteroidia > Chitinophagales > BACL12 > JADKAC01. The sequence continues at coordinate 12,795 of CAZBHH010000007.1, forward strand.
ATGTCGATCGGAAAATTGACGGCTTGAATTCCCGGACTGCAGGCCGGGAGATGCCCGCGGGAATACTCTCGGGCAAACAGGTAATGGTATTTGTCGTTTTGAATTGTATAGGGTTTATTATTTGTGCCGGATTGCTGAATACCCTCTGCCTTTTGTTGTCGCCGGTGGCATTGGGCATAATACTGGGCTACAGCTATACCAAGCGATTTACCTGGCTATGCCATTTTATTTTAGGGTTGAGCCTGTCGCTTGCTCCAATCGGGGCTTATATCGCAGTTACTGCGCAATTTGATTTTCTGCCGCTGTTATTTGCATTTGCCGTGCTCACCTGGGTGGGTGGTTTCGATATCATCTATGCATTGCAGGACGAAGAATTCGACAATGCGCAGCAATTATTTTCGATTCCGGCCCTTACCGGAAAAAAGAAAGCCCTTTTCATTTCAAATGGCGTTCATACAATTACCGCCGTCCTCATCCTGGTAGCGGGAATTTTAGGGCATTTTCACTTTTGGTATTTTACGGGAGCTGGTATCTTTATCAGTATGTTGATATATCAGCATCTCATCGTAAAAGCCGACGACCTCTCAAGGGTAAACCTGGCCTTTTTCACAACTAACGGTATTGCCAGCGTGATTTTCGGAGTATTCACCATAATCGATTTATTGCTTTAGGATGGCGAGAATCATGTCCATAGATTACGGAGCCCGGCGGGTGGGTATTGCAGTAAGCGACCCGATGCAGATAGTCGCCACTCCCTTAACAACGGTACCCGCTGAAAAAATTTTTGAATATCTTGCAGCGTATTTCGAAAAGGAGGCGGTGGAAACGATCGTGGTGGGCTATCCGACCGGCCTGGACGGCAAACCGACACATGCCACGCCCCTGGTCGAAACGTTTCTCACCGGTCTGAGAAAGAGGTGGCCTGTAATGGAAATAATTACCCGGGATGAAACTTTCACCTCTAAAATGGCAGTTAAAGCATTGCAGGAGAGCGGTGTGAAAAAAAAGCGCCGGCGGGATAAGGGCCTTATTGATAAAATGAGCGCTGTTATAATTTTACAGGAATATTTGCAATACCGATAATATGATTTTACCAATAGTAGGTTATGGGAACCCGGTTTTGAAAAAGGTTGCCGAAGCTGTTTCTCCCGGATACCCCGGCCTGGATGCACTGATCCGGGATATGTGGGATACCATGTACAACGGCAGGGGTGTGGGGCTTGCCGCCCCGCAGGTAGGTAAAAATATCCGTATTTTCATCATGGACAGCGAGCAGTTAGTAAAGGAAAATGAAGAGATGGATTCCGATGATGAAAAATACAAAATCACCAGCGGGATAAAGCAGGTGTTCATCAATCCCACCATTCTGAATGAATCCGGAACGCCCTGGATATATGAAGAAGGCTGTCTGAGTATTCCCGATATCCGGGTGAAGATTTCGAGGAAGGAGTACGTGGAAATACAGTATTACAATGAGCATTTTGAATTGCGTACCGGGCGCTACGATGGTATGAATGCCCGGATAATCCAACACGAATACGATCACCTGGAGGGCATATTAATAACAGATAAGGTGACTCCGTTGAAGAAGAGCCTGTTAAAGGGCAAACTGGAAAATATTCGCAAAGGCAAGGTAGATGTTAAATACCGCATGCGTTTCGCAACAGCCAAATAAAATTACTTATTGCTTTTGAAGTCGCCCCGCTTCCAGGCTTCGAAAAACTCTATCCAATTGAAGACATTGAAAATGGTCAACGGCGGATTCTGGCCGGCATAGTACAACTCCCTGCCGATTTGTTTGGTGTAATAATCCTGGTTGGCGTCGGCGTCATAACTCAATTCCAGCCCCATTTCTTTCAGCCGCTCCCGCTCTAAATTTTTTCTCGCTATATCGAGGTAAGTATCCGGTACGTCGTAAGCGAGGAATGCCTTCCTGAAATCCCTGGGAGTCGGCCAGGGGTAGATGATGGTCTCAGCCAGGTAAACCGTGTCGCTGGTGAGCAGTTGAATAATAGAATACCTGTCATCCTTCAGGCCGAAGGGAATTACATAACTGTCATCCATGAATCCAACGGCCGAAAACAGGATGGTATCGCCTTCCTGGGCTACGAAAGAGAAAAAGCCTCTCAGGTTGGTGGATGTACCACGCATTGAATGTTTTTCAAAGATATTTACGAATGGAATGCCGATCAGGCTATCGCTCGTCATAACGATTCCGGTAAACTGAATGACCTTCCGTTCATTTACCTGGGCGGTAAGGCAAAGACTGCTGATAAATACAGGGATGAGCAGAAACAGGCGCATTCTGCAAATCTAATTATTGAATGACGGAATACCTTGCCTGAATTGGGTATTGCATGAGATGTCAGGGATTCCATTGTGCGGAAAACGCATCCGCAGGCAGAATATTAAAAGTGTTCCGGAAATTGACGGAAGCGGAAGTATGGTATTGCGTCAACACATCTTCCCCGCCATTGGCAGGTTGAAGCATTTCCATTTGCGTTGAACTGCGGTAATCGGCAGCGTAAAACGTAAAGGCATCCTGCATCAGGATACGGACAGTAAAATGGCCCGCAATTACGATGATAATAGCTATGGTGCTTAAATATTTTTTCATAACGGAGGCTTTTTTGTGTTAGCAATACGAAGCTATTGCCATTTTACAGGGCTGCCAAAGACAATTGAAAGCCACTATCAGCCCGAATATTTCAGGAAATTGTACTCCCGACCCTCGGATTTCCCATAAACTTTGGGTTTCCGGGATAGTTATGTGATTTTTTGATGACAAATTTTTTATGTTATCGGTTATTTTCCGCGGTGGCAAAAAAAACAAAACCGGCTCTTTAGCCGGTTTTAGGAGGTTTTAATCCAATTATTTCTGGACTTTTATCTTTTTTACCACCCGCCCGGTGTCGGATTGTATATTCAGGAAATAGATGCCTTCAGGCAAAGAGGTGATGTCAATACGCATGCTTAAGGCATTGATGGGCTGATCAATTATTACATTGCCCACCAGGTTCAGGATGCTGATATTTCCGGAAACCTCTTGTTCCAGGGTTACGATAAGGTAATCGGATGCCGGGTTGGGATAAATATTCAAGATGAGATCATTCAGATCGTAGTCTTTGGAATCGAAATTTTGCCGGGTAGCACTTTCCGGGCTGTCTCCTTCCAGTTCGCCTTCCTCGACACCCTCATCGCTGCCAAAGGATGCACTGATCGTATTATTATCGGGCATCAGGGTGGTTATGTCGGGCTTAAATCCGCCGAGGTTTTCTATTTCCGGGTTTGTAGTACTCTCGGATCTTATGGTCGCCTGGGCATAAATTACTGCCGTTGAAAGCAGAAATACGAGGAATGGTAGAGTTTTATGCATACACTTTTTGGCTGTGAAAGTTAAATTTATGACTAAATTAAGACGTACTTTAACCAAAAGTAAGTACAAATATGCATATATATCGGTTCACAATTTTTGTGTATTTGTTGTTGAAAACTATATAATACAAACAAAATCAGTTAATTAAAATATTAAATTTCAATTAAAATGCCATAATTTATCCCGTTTATTTGTTCATAAATAACCGGAAAGGCCTGTTGCAAAATCTATGTTTAATTTAACGGAGAATTTTAATGCACCAAAACAAGTCCATAACCATACTTAAGACATTCTCGGCGGTGGAGGTCCGTCAGTTCGAGGATTTTGTCAATTCTCCCTATTACAACAAAAACCCGCTGATCAGCAAAGCCTTTGAAATAATAAAAGAGTCCTACCCCAAATTCGAGGCTTCGCAATTAGACCGCCATGTCTTATTCGGTAAAATATTTCCGGATGAACCTTACAACGAGCAGAAACTGCGCTACCTGCTAACCGATCTGACCAAAGTAATCGAAGAATTTCTGTGCGTGAGGGCCATTGCCGATGAGGAACTGTTTAAATTACACCTGTTGTTGTACACCTACCGCATCCGCAAACTGGAGAAACCCTTTTTAAATATTTATAAGGCGGCGCAAAAATTATTGGAGGAGTGGCCGCGGCGGGATGTTTCCCATAGTTTTTACGAATACCTCATCGAAGAAGACATGTACCGGTTTTCCAGCGATAAGCAGGAGCATATGCAAAAATCGAATTTGCAGAAAGTGGTGGACAGCCTCGACAAGTATTTTATTCTGAACAAGATGCGGTATAGCGCCGAAATTCTCAACAACAGGAATGTAGTAGCCATCAACTACAAGTTGTTTTTATACGAAGAGATAATGAACCATCTGCGCAATAATCCCCTGGAAGATGTGCCTGCCGCCAAAGTGTATTACAATGTCATTCAAACATTGACCGAGCCGGACAACAAGATGCATTTTCTGTCCCTGTTACAATTATTGAAAGAATACAGCACTATTTTTTCGAAGGACGAGCTGTTCGATATGTATGTTTATGCGAAAAATTTCTGTATCCGGCGCATTAATAACGGGGCGACAGAGTACATACGGGAACTGTTTGATCTGTATAAAATCATCCTGGATAACCGCATTATTTTCAGGGATAATTACATGTCGCAATGGGATTATAAGAATATCGTATATCTCGGATTGCGCCTGGAGGAATTCGGCTGGGTTAAAAATTTTATTCTCAAATACATCGATGCGCTGGATCCAAAAACCCGGAAGAATGCACTGAGTTACAACATGGCCTATTACCATTTCTTCCTGAGCAATTACGATGATACGCTGACGTATCTGCGCTCCGTCGAGTTTTCGGATGTGTATTACCATCTCGATTCAAAGTCGCTGCTGATGAAGACTTATTATGAATTGGGAGAAACCGAACCGTTTTTTTCATTGGTGGATGCCTTCAAGGTGTATATCAAACGCAATAAACAAATCCCGCATTCTCAGAAGAATAACTACAATAATCTCATCCGGCTGACCGGCAAGCTCTACAAGTGGAAACTGAACCCCAAAAAGGATATTAAAAAGATAGCCCAGGAAATAGAGCACACCAAACCGGTAGCCGATATTATCTGGCTGAAAAAGAAGCTGGCCCAGGCCGAGGAGCGGGCCGATAAACTCAGTGAAAGCTGGCGTTGAACTTCAAACGTATTGCCTGTGCGCATGGTGATACAAATCACTAATTATTAAGTCGTTTGACAATGGATTGTTGACGGGGAACTATAACTTTGCGCAAAAATTAATCATTGAAATAATTCGTACCATTATGATAAAGCTGCGGTTTACGTCAACGGACACTTTTGAATCCAGGCATATAGGCCCGAGGGAGAGCGATTTGCCGGAAATGCTTAAAGTCATCGGCAATGCGAGCATTGACGCACTTATTGAACAAACGGTTCCCGGCCATATACGGCTTAGCCGACCATTGCAACTGGATGCGCCATTGACCGAATACGCCTATTTATCCGGCCTGCGCACAATTGCTGCCAAGAATAAAATTTTTAAAAGTTATATCGGCCTGGGGTATTATGATACCATAGTGCCTTCGGTTATCCGACGGAATATTTTAGAAAACCCCGGTTGGTACACCCAGTACACCCCTTACCAGGCAGAGATTGCACAAGGCAGGCTGGAGGCGCTGTTAAATTTTCAGACTGTAATTTCCGGGCTCACCGGTATGGAGATAGCCAATGCCTCATTACTCGATGAAGGTACGGCAGCGGCAGAGGCTATGAATATGTTCTTTTACCACAAGAATAAAAAAGATGTTACCTCGCCAAAATTCTTTGTGGACAACAACTGTTTTCCCCAGACAAAAGAGGTGCTTAAGACAAAGGCCGCCCCGCTGGGTGTCGAGCTCGTTTTCGGCGATTTTAAATCCGTGCAGTTGGACAACACCTACTTCGGCGCCCTGTTGCAATACCCGGATGCGGAAGGCTCAGTGCATGATTATTCCGATTTTATCCGTGTAGCTCATGACCGTGAAGTCTTTGTTACGATGGCTGCCGATATATTGGCGCTGGCATTGTTAAAATCCCCCGGCAGCTTAGGCGCAGACTGTGCCGTTGGCAATTCGCAGCGCTTTGGCGTACCCATGGGTTACGGCGGCCCTCACGCTGCCTATTTTGCGACAAAAGATGCATTTAAGCGGGACATTCCCGGTCGGATAATCGGCGTATCAATTGATAAATACGGCAACAATGCGTTGCGTATGGCACTTCAAACACGGGAGCAACACATACGCAGGGAAAAAGCCACTTCCAATATTTGTACAGCACAGGCTTTACTCGCCATCATGGCGGGTATGTATGCGGTATATCACGGTGAAGAGGGCATTAAAAATATTGCAACTAAGGTACATAGCCTCACCTGTGCGCTCCATAAGGGCTTGAGTGATTTGGGATATACCATCCGCAATTCCAATTTCTTCGATACGCTTACTATCGATGCGGCGGGTAAATCGGAGGCAATTCAAAAGCAGGCATTAGCGGCTGAAATGAATTTCTTCTACAGCGGGAATGCCATTTCCATATCGCTCGACGAAACCACCGATATATGCGATGTAACCGATATTCTCCGCGTGTTTGCACAGGCAACCGGCAAGGGCAATGGCCAAATGCCGGGATTGCAGGAGTTGAGCTCTCCTTTGAAGGATATACATTTGAGAACAGATAAATTCTTAACCCATCCCATCTTTGATTTATACCACAGCGAAAGCGAAATGATGCGCTACATCAAGCGACTGGAGAATAAAGATCTTTCGCTCACCACTTCGATGATTCCGCTTGGATCCTGCACCATGAAATTAAACGCAGTTACCGAACTGCTGCCGATTACATGGCCGGAGTTTAATTCTATCCACCCGTTTGTACCTGCGGACCAGGTGATCGGTTACGCCGAAATTATCACCGAACTCGAAAACGCTCTGTGCGAGATCACACGGTTTGCCGCTTGTTCCTTACAACCCAATTCCGGTGCACAAGGCGAATATGCCGGACTCATGGTAATACGTGCTTATCATATCGACCGGGGCGATGCGCATCGCAAGGTGGTGTTAATTCCCGCATCCGCTCACGGCACCAACCCTGCCAGTGCGGTTATGGCGGGCATGACGGTGGTAGTTGTAAAAAATGATGAATTCGGAATTATCGATATCGAAGATTTGAGAACCAAAGCCCAACTGCATAAAGATGACCTGGCATGTCTGATGGTTACTTACCCATCCACTTACGGCGTCTTCGAGGAAGGCATCAACGAGATATGCGATATCATCCATGCAAATGGCGGGTTGGTTTATATGGATGGCGCCAATATGAATGCCCAGGTGGGATTGACGAGCCCGGCAAAAATCGGCGCTGATGTATGTCACCTGAACTTGCACAAGACATTTGCCATTCCTCACGGAGGTGGCGGCCCGGGCATGGGGCCCATTTGCGTGAACGAGAAACTCAAACCGTTCCTGCCTGCACATCCCTTAGTGCGCACCGGTGGCGAAAAAGGTATTACGCCGGTAAACAGTGCGCCTTTCGGCAGTGCGAGTATTTTACTTATTTCGTACGCATATATAAAAATGCTGGGCGCCGAGGGTTGTACCAATGCAACCAAATTTGCAATTCTGAATGCCAATTATCTGAAAGCACGGTTGGAAAAGCATTACGATATTTTGTATTCCGGAAAACACGGCAAGGTGGCGCATGAATTTATTATTGATTTCAGGAAATGGAAACACAGTATTCAATTAGAGGTAGAGGATGTTGCCAAGCGCTTGATGGATTACGCTTTTCATGCGCCCACCGTATCATTCCCCGTTGCGGGCACACTGATGATAGAGCCCACGGAGAGCGAAAGCAAAGAGGAATTAGACAGGTTTGTAGAGGCAATGATTTCCATTCGTGCAGAAATTGAGGAGATAGAAAAAGGCCAGGCCGATCAGGCGAATAATGTGTTGAAAAATGCACCGCATACCTTGCATGAAATTGCAGGTGAGGCGTGGAATTATCCGTACCCGAGAGAAAAAGCCGCTTTCCCGACTGCGTATGTGCGGGCGAGAAAATTCTGGCCGTCGGTAGCACGGATTAACAATACCCATGGCGACCGCAACCTGATATGTGTTTGCCCGCCGATGGAGGAGTACATGGAGGCCGAAACGGCAAATGCATAAGCGGAAATACTCTGATCCCCATACCCGATTATGTGCGTGCCGATGAGGTATTGCAATGCATTAAACCGGGAGATACGATATGCATTTACGGCAGTGCGCATACGCCTGTGGAGACGTTGCACGCACCGGTAAAGTGAAAGGATGCGCTGCGCTATGTACAACTCGCCTTCATAGATCTATACGGAGAAATTCTGTTGGACAAGCCGGAATATGCAGCGTCATTTGATTTGAACTCCATGGTTGTATCCGGCCCACTTCACCGGGCAGTGCATGTTTCTTGAGGGATGGTTTTCTGCAATTTATAGCTCCAATTCCAAAGATGATTACATCGAATTATCATCCTATAAACCATCCTTAGCCAATCCGTAAAGCGTTTGAACAGGAGCCCGAACAGGTAAAGCAATGATGAGCAAAAGAATATTCTGTCAGAAAACAGCAAAGCACCTAAAGGGGAAACGCCGGGTGTAAAATCAACAGGGCTGAAATTTTTACTCCATATGATTTCTGCTCTCAGCAATAAATTACATCTGCAATTTATAATAACATAAAAATTCAACGGCCAGGTATTTAAAGAATTTCTGAAACGATTGATGTATTAAAGCAGAGAAAAAGTATTCTGCATTACTGATGGTCACCCGGCGCATAAAAGGTTAAGCAATTTCTAACTCTGTTTTCGCCTTGTTGTATTTTAAACCCGCAACGAATGTTACATCTGCGGCCATTGCCAGGTGAATTACGCTTTCGGGTATCTTCGATTTGGAGGTAATAAAATAGCGGTGGTCGTCACCTTGGGCACGCAGGATTAAGTCGTTTACTTTGCGGGTATTAACGGGTACTATGATACCCGGCTTCATATTCTTGATGCGCAATCCAGTTTTGCCGAGCCGGTCTTTCATCGCAAACAGGAAGCGTGAAAGCGAGAGGGCGGTATCATCCTTTTTGTAATACACAAATATTTTTTCGGCGATGCGCTCCACATTTTCCAGAATATTTCCAGGTTCAAACACGTCGTTATCCAGGTCGGGCGCCATCATAAATGCTCGTTGGAATTTTGGCAAGTTTGCTTTTTTGTACCGGGTTATTTTTTTTGCGAAATAGGCAAATACCTGGTTGCCCATTGACTGAGTCATGATGCTGAAATTGTTGAGGAATACCTCTTGAAAGAAAAGGTCGTCTTTTTTTTTGACGTACTGCTCGCCGAAGCGCCAGAGTTTTTCGTAAAATTCCGAAAGGATATTCCCGCATGCTTTGGTTCTCGTCACTGTTTGATTCCAGTTGAGAACGCCAAATGTCTCAGGCATTATCTCACCGGTTTGGCTCGGCCAACTGTACATGATGATTCGCCTGAACGGGCTGCCGGGCGCTGCAATGTATTTATCATGCATCCGGCGAAGAAATTCCAGGGATTTGGATTGCGACACCCAAAAGCCGAATAAAAAGACCAGCGTTTGATTTTGGGTTACATTGCCATTATCGTATTCGGATTTAATGTCCCGGTACAATTCTGCAAAAAACCGCTGCGATCCTTTTAATGTGTTGATTGCGCCCAATAGCGAATACTGTACCCGGTTTTTGCGATTTGAAATTTCGTCTTCATTTTTTAATTCAGGGAGAATTTCCACAGCACCGTCGCTGCAGTTGTAAAAGGCGTAGCGGGTCTTATATACATCCCTTGAGTTCCAGTCGTCGAGAAATACTTCCTTTTCAAATTGCCGGGCGCAATTGCGATTGCTGAAAATATAATGCCGGGTGGTTGCGGATTTCAAAGGAAAGTGCTTTGAGCAACTAATCTACACATAAATTGGAATTGCCGCATTACGAATCTGTAAAATAATGATTTACTTTGCGCAAACAATACCAATCGTATGGGACCGGTTTCACAATTTATGCAACAGCATTACCGCCACTTCAATGCGGCTGCTTTGATGGATGCCGCCAGGGGTTACAAGGCGCATTTGGACGAGGGCGGCAAGATGATGATTACACTTGCCGGGGCAATGAGCACCGCCGAACTCGGCATTTCACTTGCGGAAATGATCCGACAAGGTAAAGTAGATATTATTTCCTGTACCGGTGCAAATCTCGAAGAGGATATCATGAACCTCGTGGCGCATACGCACTACCGGCGGGTGCCGCACTGGCGAGACCTCACGCCGCAGGACGAATGGGCCTTGTTGGAAAAAGGTTTAAACCGGGTGACAGATACCTGTATTCCGGAGGAAGAGGCTTTTCGCACGATCCAAAAACACATATTTAAAATCTGGAAGGATGCCCAGGATGCAGGCGAACGCTATTTCCCGCATGAGTATATGTATAAATTATTGTTGAGTGGGGTAATGGAATCCAATTATGAAATTGATAAGAAAAACAGTTGGATGCTGGCAGCTGCGGAAAAAAATATTCCGATAATAGTACCTGGCTGGGAAGACAGCACCATGGGAAATATTTTCGCTTCCTATTGCATCAAAGGTGAATTACAACCGTCCACGATGAAATCAGGTATCGAATACATGATATACTTGTCGGAGTGGTATAGAAACAACTCGGCAGGTAAAGGTGTTGGGTTTTTCCAGATTGGCGGCGGTATTGCAGGCGACTTCCCGATCTGTGTGGTGCCGATGATGTACCAGGACCTTGAATGGCACGATGTGCCGTTCTGGAGTTATTTCTGCCAGATCAGCGATTCGACTACTTCCTATGGGTCCTATTCCGGCGCTGTCCCCAATGAAAAAATTACCTGGGGTAAACTCGATATTCATACGCCAAAGTACATAATAGAAAGTGATGCTACTATCGTAGCACCACTCATATTTGCCTGGTTATTGGGCTGGTAAAAGCGCCCTTCTATAATTTATCGCCTAAGGTATATGAGAATCCGATTCCGAAAATTTCTTTAAACTGGGTTCTCGGCCCTGCGCCGGTTTGAATACCGTCGGCATCGTACACCGGTATCTTTACGTCGTGGTCGTAAATGAGTTCCAGGTATAGGGAAATAGTGAATAACTTGCCTAGCGCATACGAAAATGTATTGTAAAAATTCACATCCACATTGCCGCGGTTTTCTTTCACCGGATCTGTAAAGTTATTGAACAAAGTGAGCTTACCCGTCGTATTCAATTTTGGCGCCAGCTCCTTGGTATAGGTAGCGATCAGCGATGCGCCGAATTCACTGCGCATCTTTTCACCATCCACCACGATATTGCCGAATGAGTCTATTACACCTGCGGTATTGCCATAGGTACCCAAGGCGGCAATTCTGGGATCGGTTACAAAAGTAAATTTACCCGTTGCCGGCGAGATATACAGTGAAAAAGCGCTGTTTGGTTTGTAATCCATACCTGCTGATAATGTGAGATAGCCCGGAGCTAAAAATTCGGATATGGGCACGGTGGCTTCCGGGTCGATGACGTAATCATAACCAGGCATAAACTGCGATAGAAAGTTTACCAGCCCGGCATAATAGAAATGATTAAACGCATAGCGCCCGTATTTAGAGTTAAACTCCAGACGGTCGCTGTTTTTTCTGATATTTCTGTTATCATTAGCGGTAACTACACCGTAATTCATCATTACCATATTATCCCAGGTGGTCTTTTCAAAATTGTAATTGGCATACAGATTAATGAGTCCATTTCCCGAGAAGGAGTTTTCACCGCCGGCCGCCCAGTTGGTTAAACTGGTTTGATTGAAGGTCAGGGTAGAGAGTCCGCCAATTGTCCAGATGGTATCTATTTGCGCAAACAGGTGTGCCGTAAAAAGCGAAAGGGTACAGAGAATACTTGTTGTCTTCTTCATATATTATTTTTTAAGTAAGTCCCTGATTTCAGTAAGTAATGTCTCCGTTGCGGAAGGCGCAGGTGGCGGCGCCGGCGCAGCTGCTTCTTTCTTTTTCATTGCATTAATGCCCTTGATTACCAGGAACATTACAAACGCAATGATAATAAACTCAATGGCGGTAGTAATAAATGTGCCGTATTGGATAGCGACTTCGGCGGAAACCTCTTTGCCCGCTTCGTCTAATTTGGCATCCTTAATTACGTATTTCCAATCCGACATATTCTTACCCTGGATCATCCCGATTGGCGGCATTACTATTCCATTGATAAAGGCAGTAGTAACTTTTGCAAAAGCTGCGCCCATGACAAAACCTACGGCGATGTCCACGAGATTGCCTTTCATGGCAAATTCCTTAAATTCTTTGATCATTCCCATAAAGTCAAATTTTATTTGTTATTGAATCAGAATTAACAAAATGCATAAACCGGAAAAAAGTTTATTTACGCATCCATTGTTATTTTTTCGACGTTGCGCAACATCTCGATATGTTCGATTCCATCGACTAGGTAAGTGTCGCCCGTGGCAAAGAAGCCGTATGTTTCATAAAATTTTACCAGGTATTGTTGTGCTTCTAAACGAATGGAAACTTTTCCATAGCGATCATCTACAAATGCCAATGCCTTTTCCATTAAAATCTTTCCCAGCCCGGAACCCCGCACTTCGGCATGGGTAGCTATTCTGCCGATAGATACTTCCGGATAGGCTACCCCGGGCTGTACGATACGGCAATAAGCCAACACTCGCCCATCGTCATGTACCCCGAAAATGTGCTCGCTGAACTGATCTTTCCCATCTGCATCCAGGTAAGCGCAGTTTTGTTCCAGAATAAAGACTTCCTGCCTCAATCGGAAGATTGCATTTAATTCAAACACGTTCATCTGGTGAAAACTGCGGATTTTCCACAATAGATTTTTCATAAGGTTCTCGTAATTCCAATCCAATTATATCAAACTCATTTTTCTTTTTACCGTTTTGTTGATAATTTGATAATAACTGTGAATAAAAGGGGCGGATTGTACATTAATAGCCCTCGGTGTGCAAATAATTTGGTGGGGAGGATTTGGCTGTTTTGAACGTCAGAATGCCGCTTTATTATCGGGCGGGAAAATTTTCAATTGCTTGTTTTCAACCGTATAATATACTTGTTTGAACAGGCGCCCAAACAAAAAATATCGAGTATTCAATTTGCTAAAAGAATAAATTCAGCCTGCCAGAATTTAGATATCAGTTCTTCCAGTTTTTCCAATTGCTCACCCCGGATGTGGATGCGCATTTTGCACTGTGTACCGTAATCAAATTCTGAAATAACCGCACCCATTTGATTCAGCGCATGCATGAGATTATTAAAATATTGATCGGCCACCGAAACAGAATAGCGGTACAATACATCTTTTGTAACGAGTGTGTTGTTGGCAATAGCATTTTCGGTTGCAGTTTTATAAGCTCGTATCAGTCCCGGGATGCCCAGTTTTTTTCCACCGTAATATCGGACGACAAAAACTGCGGCATTTGTAATTTGCAAACTGCGCAGAACATTGAGAATCGGCAATCCCGATGAACCGGACGGTTCGCCATCGTCGCTACTCTTTTCGGCAGGCGTATTATAGCCGAGGCGATATGCATAGGCAATATGTGCGGCCTTATGGTGAGATTTCCGCAATTGCATTTTGCAGGCAATTGCTTCTTCCTCGGAACTCACGGGAAATGCAAAGGCGAGAAATTTACTGGAGAGTTCGGAATAACTGCCCTCCGAAGTGGTTTGAATGGTAATGTATTGTTCGAGCCGTTCCACGGCTTCAAAACTAATCAGGAAATACGAGGGTTTGCCGGTCGGCCGGTTGCTTCTATTTGCGTCACAGAACAGGGGTAAATGTAGGGTTAATACCGGGATTATATGCAATTGGGATCTTGGAATTTTCATCATAGGGTATAAATTCGCTTTTGAAAAGAATGACCTCATCCGGAGTAAATATCAACTGGGAATCCATAGGCTTATTTGCGGGTAAAATTTCTGAAACAACCACCTTTGATGAAGCCTGCCACCTGTCCGGTGCCTTTATTACAGAGAATATCGGACTGGATTATTGTCTGATATTTTCGCAGGAGCAACCCCACGATATTTATGTGCGCAGATATTTGGTCACCAATCCCAATCTGAGCGGGAGGATGATAGACTTCCCGGTGTATTTGCAGAATTCCTTTGCATTGGAACAGCTTAAAAATGATGGGTTTAAGATTGTTGGTAAGGATAGTCCGCGGCTGATAGATGCAGAACCTATGGTTTCGGGCTCTTATATTATAATGCCGGCGGGAATGGAAGGGTTTCCGTTTGCGTGTATTATCGCCGGTTCAAACGAAAAAATTCAAATTGCCAGCGGCGACAAAGAACTGGTGCGGGCAATTTGTACTATTGCCGCTGCCGTCCTGGCAAAATTCATGATCGGCAGCAATGCCGTTCTCAAAGGCAGTAATTTCGGCGATATGAGTGTGGATCATTTACGGCAGTTGAAGAATATCAATGACAAACTCATTCGCTCCAATGAAGAGTTAAAACAATTTGCCTATTCGGCTTCACACGATTTGCAGGAACCGCTGCGCACCATATCCAATTACATCGGCTTGTTTTTCCGGCGTTTCGGGTCACAAATGGATGCGGAGGGGAAAGAATATCTGGAGTACGCCAAAGACGGAGCTGAGCGTATGCACCGAATGATTAAAGATTTGCTCGCCTATTCACGCCTCGACTATACGGATGAACCGATGCGAGAGTTCAGCGGCGACCAGATGCTCGAGGAAGTGATGGAAAATATTAAGGTGAGTATTGATGAAAATGACGCCATAGTGTTCTTCAACGATATGCCCGGCAATTTGAAGGGATACCAGAAGGAAATCGTGCGCTTATTTCAAAACCTGATAGAAAATGCCGTCAAATTCAAAGGAGAAGCGCCGCCGGTAATCTTTATAGATGTAAAGGATTTAAATACTAAATGGGAATTCGGTGTATCCGATAACGGTATCGGGATCGATAAATCTTTCCACGATAAAATCTTCCAGTTTTTCTCGCGATTGCATTCTTCCGGTGAGTACAAGGGGTCCGGCCTGGGGCTTTCCATCTGCAAAAAAATTGTCGAAAAACACAACGGCGAAATCAATGTCATTTCACAGCCAAATGAAGGAAGTACTTTCAGGTTTACATTGGCGAAATAATTGTATCGGTTTTTCCAGTAGCGCCTTACTGCAATGGAGTGTATAATACTGATGGCGTTTACGCATGTCGATGCGTTTTTCGTCCCGAGGTTGAAAATGTGCAGTGCATAGTGTCGTATTATAATTCTTTATTTTTCAACCGATACACACATAATGTTATTTAATCTCAGAGCAACCGCTGCGCATGCATAAATCAAAGAAATTGCAATGCGGGAAGCCGGATGAAAATTGTCAAAAAAATCTCCTTTTTGAATCCGCTGGGTTATTGGAAATAAATTTTTCAATAATTTCATACTCAAATCATTGTACAATGCAGGCAATTACTCTACGCATCCTATCATCCCTTATGCTGTTTTTTTGTTTGACAATTCACACTGTTCGGGCTATTTCCTGTGATACCGGCGAGGTGGGGGTTGTTATCCTGATAGACCCCGACGACTGGCCAGATGAGACATCCTGGGCTATTACCGATGCCGATGGCGGAGTCGTTGCAGAAGGTGAATACGGGAGCGACAGCCTGTGCCTGGATGAAGGGATGTGTTATACGTTTCATCTATACGACAGTTACGGCGATGGTATATATGCACCACATGGCGTCGAGTTGTATTTCGATGGAGAATTACTTGCGACATTCAGCGGGGATTTCGGTTATTCATCATCTATAGATATGGGCTGCCCGCCGGGAACTTCCTGCGGTTCGGCAATCGATGTAACGACGGGTTCTTATACGGCTCCGGCGCCCAATACCTGGTATAAATTTAATCCCGAAGAGTTCGGCACCTATCAGATCACTACCTGCGATCTGGAAAATTATTGCAATACCCAAATTTGGGTGTACGAGTATTGCGCAGGACTGATTCCGTCCGAATTTGCCGAGGGCACCACTTACTACAATGACGATTGGTGCGGCGAGCAATCATTTATTAGCGGGATTTTTCTCACCGATAAGGAATACTACATACGCATTGGCGACCTGGATACATCCTGCGAAGGCTCTGCAATCAACTGGCAGATAAGTTATGTAGGCCCGCCATCGGGTTGTACCGATCCATACGCTTGTAATTATGCGCCGCTGGCAGTTGTGGACGACGGCTCCTGCTTATACCCCGGAGACCCGGCTTGTCCGCTGGGCCCGGATCTGGTTCTGGACTCTACCTATTTTGACGGGCTTCCCAACTTCAGTTCAGACTTTAGCGTGGAACTTTACGATGCCGACTGGGATGACTGCGCTTTTGAAGAGGCATGTGTAACAGGCGTGGGCAATCGCTATGTCATGAAATTTGGCGTTAAAATCAACAACATCGGCGATTTGGATTATCATCTCGGCTCGCCGGACGATGGCGCACCGGGGTTCGTGTACAGCCCTTGCCACGGCCACTGGCATTATGCCGATTACGGCGAATATATTTTATATGACGCATTCGGCAATGAGATTCCCGCCGGTCATAAAAACGGATATGCCGTGATGGATATCGGCTGTTTCGACGGTACACCGCAATACGGCGGTGATGAAATGGGTATCTCTGCAGGTTGTTATGATATTTACGGAAGAGGAACCTCCTGCCAATGGGTGGACCTCACCGATATTCCCGACGGCAATTACACGTTGGTGGCACGTGTGAATTGGGAAAACCACCCCGATGCCGACGGCAATACGGAAACTGATATCTCCAATAACTGGATCAGCATCTGTATCAATGTCGAAAGGGATGCTCCCGGCGATATGCCAACGGTTACCAAGGTGGAGGACTGCGCTCCTTACTACGACTGTTACGGCGAAATATTCGGCTCGGCGCAATTGGATTGTAACGGAGTTTGCAACGGCCCGGGGCGCATCGGCGATTTAAATCTGGATACGGCGAGAACTGCCGTTGATGTGGATGAGTACCTGGACAGGATATTGTCCAATACAATTATCGCCGCTTCATGTAATGATGCCAATGCCGACGGCGATATCGACCTCTACGATGCCGCCATAGTAAACGGATGCGCATGGCAGGAGGCGGGCATCACCCATATCGTAAATCTTTGTAATATGCCCTATGGATTTTTAAATACAAGTGATACGGTAACCTTCAGTATCGGGGAGATTAATCCCGAAGAGGAATATGTCGATATTTATGCCAAGAATATCAGCGCCGATATTTTGGGATTTCAATTAACCATGGATGGGCTTACAATCGACTCCATTGTAAAACTTGCATCCTCTATCGAAGCGGATGATTTTCACATGGTGCATTCCGACCGGGAAATAATCGGCCTGGGATATAATGAGCAGGGATTTATTAAAAACTTTACACCATTGCCATTGTTCAGGGTTTATTTTTCAGCCGTCTATCCGACTACCATCTGCATAGATTATGTAACTACAGCGGTCAATGAAGATTATCACGAAGTGGTGGCATTAAAAGACGATGCCTGTTATACGCTCACGGGTGTGAACGATATTGTTGTAAGTCCCGATTTATTGAATATCCACATATATCCGCACCCCGTAACTGGTCAGTCTGTGTTCAGCTTTAATAACTACCTGCACGACACCTTTGAGCTTGAATTGTATGATATTACCGGGCAATTATTAAGAACGTATCCGGCTACTACAGGTGAGAGTTTCTACATTGACAAATCCGAATTGCCGGCGGGTATGTATATTTATAAGCTGAAGGGCAGTAAAATTTCAAACCTGGGAAAATTAATCGTACAATAATTTTAATGCTATTTTAAGAATAATACATTAAAATTGCCTGCACATTAACGGTAAATTTGTTGAATGCGGATAGGTATTGACGCCAAGCGGATTTTTTATAATGCAACCGGTCTGGGGAACGGTAATCGCACATTGGTGCAGATGTTAATCGATCACAATCCCAACCGCAATTATGTGTTGTTTACAACCGGTGTCCGGATTAATGCGCATATCCGGGGCAATGTAGAGGTATATACTTACAAGGGCTCATTTAAAGGTCTGTGGCGCAGTATCGGTATATCAAGGGAATTAGTCAAAAAACAAATAGACATTTACCTGGGCATTTCCAATGAAATCCCGTTTGCGATGAATGGACAAGATATACCCTCTGTCGTATTAATACACGATATTATTTTTAAAAGATATCCCCGCCACTATCCGTTGTTTGACAGGATAGTTTATAATATTAAGTCAAAATACGCATGCAAACATGCGACGCATATCGTTGCCGCCAGCGAAGCGACCAAACAGGATATTATTGATTACTACCATGTGGATCCGGATAAAATAACCGTGATTTATCAAAGCTGCGATGCTTCATATTTCCGGCAACCTTCCAATTTTCAAATTCAGGCGGTAAAAGAGAAATATCCCCTGCCCGAAAAATTTATTTTGAATGTTGGCTCCGTCATTGAGAGAAAAAACCTGATGGCTGTTTGTAAGGCATTTTTACAAATTCCCGAAGGAGACAGGATTCCGGTAGTGGTAATCGGCAACGGCAAACAGTATAAAAAACAGGTAATGGATTTTATTGGTAACAATAAGCTGGAACCCTGGTTTATTTTTCTTTCGCATGTTTCCAATAATGATCTGCCGGTTATCTATCGCCTTGCCGAGATGACAATATACCCCTCTTACTGCGAAGGATTTGGAATCCCGGTCCTGGAGAGTATGGTATGTGGAGTTCCCGTTATTACGAGTAACATTTCCTCTATGCCCGAAGTGGCGGGTGATGCGGCGGTATATATGGATCCCTATGATGTACAGAGTATTGCAGACGCCATCGTCCGGCTACATACCGATACAGCATTGCGCAAGACAATGGCGGAAAAGGGAAAAATACAGGTCAGGAAGTTTATCGGAACGGATTTAGCCGAACAGTGGGATGCCGTTTTCCGGAGGTCATCGTTAAAACAGCATCGCAAATCCGCTTAACAGAAAATTAAATTGAAGTAAATGGAGAATTTAGGCAGAGGATCTCGCATTAAACACAGTACGCTCGGAGTGGGGGTGGTAGTCCATGTACACAAACGGCTGTTCGATATTTGTTTTTTTGATACCGGGATGAAAAGTATTCCACGCTCTGAAGCATTTGAAATTGTGGAGGCAGTACCGCAGGAATATTCCGAGAGTTTCAGCGAGGCGGAAGATGCCCTGATGAAGATCTTACAAACCTGGAGCGATATAACGGAGGTAATTCACATTGCCGACAAATGGGAGAAGGGTAGCATGGTATTACAACCCTTTGATAAAACTCTTGCAGTCAAAGAAATTCCGATTGAAACGTTTTTTCATAAGATTGTTATGTTGCGTGACCGTTTGCGTGTACTGGAACAGAAGATAAATGCCCATCCAAAACTCACTGATGCAGAGAAGGTGGAGATGCAACAGTATATCACACGAATCTACGGCAGCCTCACCACATTCAACGTATTGTTCAAGTTAAAGGCCGATTATTTCGAGGGCGAGAAGTCCAGGGAGTAATATCGCCGGTTAATGCATTTTATGTATTGCACAACGTGTTGTTCCGATACATGGCAGGTAACAGAACATCCCTGTTGACCTGCGGAAGTATCCGGCATCTTGCGTATTTTTGATACACAGCACTTTGCTCATTCAATTCAAACTGTTATTCATTCTGTATGCCATCCATTGCACGACGGGATATTCATGCGTTGAAAGCCTTAGCCAACCGATACGACCTTGAGAGTATTGCGCAGAAAAGAAGTCTTTTGACCATGATGTCGAAAAAGAACATTCCCGCAGTTGCACACCTGGTAACCTATGTGAATACGCTGCTGTTTATATGCGCATTTCCCGATAGCCGCCGCACGCAGGTGCTTGCTGAAAGCGAATTAAAGCGGGTGAGTGCAATATTAAAATCCGCCGGCGGAAAAACCGGGGAGAACTTAGTGAATTCCGGCCTGCCATTTACCGAATACCTCGCCAGTTTTTCTCATACGTTTGTCAGTAAGCTTATGCATAACAGCAGTTGCAGAGTGGACTTAAGTTCCATTGAGGACACGGCGTTCAGCCTGAATGATATTGTATATCTCACCTTGCCTTCGGTAGAAAAAAATATTTACAGCGCCGGCCATGCAGACAACGATTTAATGGATGCGCTGTTAGTGGATAAGCGCAGACGGCTCACCTTTATTTTAAATGAATTAAGCCGGTATAAGGATACGCCTTTGGTTCAGGACTTTCTCTACGATGGACTTGAAGTGTATGTTACCCTGAAACCACGCAATCGAAAATTTTCGAGAGTGTTTAACCGCCTTCGGACGGAACCTGTTTTTTTTCACAACGGAATAATAAAAAAGTTTGATCATATTGAATTGTTCAATCGCCCGGTGGCAGCCGATAAAATTCACGCAGCCCAAAAGAAAGAACTCATTGACGTAATCCATACTGCAATGGCTGTAACGGCAAGGGAGACGGACACTGTAACGTATATGGATGAACGTTCGTTGCGCTATTACTCCCTGGAACGGGGGCTGTCGGTAGCAATATATGGAATTGCAGCAGAGCGGCAGTTGCCGTTGGAATCTTATATCGGTTATACGCTGTTTAAAAACGGAATTCCGGCAGCCTATGGCGGCGCCTGGATTTTTGGCAGGCGTTCCGAGTTCGGAATTCATATATTCGAAGCATTTCGCGGCGGCGAGTCGGGGTTTATGATGTGCCAGTTGTTGCGTGTGTACCGGCAGGTGTTTCATATAGATTATTTCCTGGTAGAGGCATTTCAGTATGGGCTTGACAACCCGGAGGGCATTGAATCGGCAGCATTCTGGTTTTATTACCGCTATGGATTCCGGCCGATTGACAAAGCAGTTAATAAAATAGCTGCTGATGAATTCGAAAAGATATGCGCTTCAAAAAAGTATCATTCAAAGAAAAGTACGCTGGTAAAATTTACTGAGAGCAATATTGCACTTAACCTCGGTGACAATGTACCGGTGAGCGTGGGAGAAGTCACCGGAAAAATCCGGCGCATGATACAACGCAAATACCGCGGCGACCGGCAATTGGCGGAAAGAGAGTCCGTGACCCGCTTTGTGTTGAAAGCCCGGATTCCCCCCAAGGTGAAAGCCCGTGAGCTGCGTGTGTTACAGGAGGTTGCGCTATGGGCAAATGCATTTGGAATTACGGATGATGAAAGATTGCAGGTACTTGCAGACATGATACATGTGAAGCCGGTAGACCCCTATGCATATCAAGACCTGTTGTTGCGGTTTTTCAGAAGAAAATAGTCTTGGCTACCAACACCTGGTAATTGTTTTTATAAATCACGGAACCGGGTTATTGTATGGTATAATATGAATACTCCCTTTCACAAATCCGTTTTTATCTCCTTCGGAGGATATCATTAAATCGCCGTTGTTATAAAAACTCAAGCCTTCGGGTTTGTAATACAAATCCGAGGGAAGGGGAATGACATTTTTTAAATGTTTGTTTTTGTAAATGGCTATTATTCTGTCCTCGGCAGAAAGTACAAACATCTCATGAGTTTTTGGATGGATGGCAACTGCCGAAGGATTGAAACGCACCTTAGCGCTGCCGATTTCGGGGTAGTGTTCCGCAATAAAGTCCGATATGGAGCTGATATTCACCTCCAGGTAAGATTCTAATTGCGCAGGATTATCCAAAGGGGAGCGGTAAATAATTCTCGTATCGCCCATGCTGTTGATTAATGCGTCTTTATTTGCCAGGTACACATACCCGTTATCGATGCAGAGGCCTTCTACATTAAGCGATTTAACGGGCATTTGTATTGAGGAAATCCGCCAGGTGCGCAAATCGTAAAAAAACACATGTCCGTCACTGCGCAGTATCATCAGCGTGCTGTCGTGCAATGCGATATCCTCAAAATCGCCTTTATCCGTGAACCGGTAACTGTTGACGATTTCTCCTTGCCGGAGATCGTATTGAAACACAGAGCCGAGTTCGTCCTGAATGCAGAATACGGTTGTCGAATCCATGACGGCCACGCCGGATATTTCACGCAATAATTCGGGTAGTTCGTAACCGCGGTCGGGAGCATAAAAATGGTAATTGGCCTCTGTGTATTTTTGGGTTTGCGCCACACTCTGCAAATTCCATTTGTCGGAAACGCCCACAGGTTTCATTTTAAACCATTTGCCATCCAGCGTAAAGTAGAGGTTTTGTTCAATGCCGTCTTTAATTACTTCGACCTTTAAAAATGAAGTATCCGCGGTTACTATTTTTGAAATTTCATCCAGCAAATAGCCCGGGTAACTCTTTTGCAGTTTCTTGTCGATGATATCAAACGGGATTTCCTCTAAAGGCACTTTAAACGATGTGTATAGCAGCGTATTTTCCTGCAGTAGTATTTCATAGGCAATGCCGTCGCAGATAAAATCGATTTCAAAATTGCCGTCTGCCTTGCGCTCCACTTCAATGATATCCGGGTTGGGGCATTGTTGTTTGAGGATGTTCAAATAGGATTGCGGCAGTTGATTATCCTCTGTGCCCGTCTGGCCGTTGCAGGAATAGGTGAGCAGGATGATACTCAGTACTGCAATATATTTTACGCTATTATAAATCATAGTTGCCTGATGCTTCGGGTTGGTAAATGATTTCTTCGACTTTTATCTTGGTGAGGCCGGCGGGCACTATCCACTCGATTTCGTCATTTACCTTATAGCCGATTAACGCAGTGGCAATAGGCGAAAAAATGGAAATTTTGTTTTCCTTTATGTTGGCATCCTTCGGATAAACAATTTGGAACTGCACCTGTCTGTTTTGGTCCACAAACCGTATTTTGACAATGGAATTCATCGTAACGACGTTAGACGGAACGGCTTCCGGTTCCACGATGGTAGCTGAATTTAATTCCTGTATCAGGGCTTCCGCCTCTTTGTTATTTATGGATCTGAAGTGTTTAGCATCCTTTATACTCTTGGTTATGCGAGCATAATCTAACCTGTTAATAATAAGATTCTTCATAATCTCTGTTTAAGCTTCAAAAAAAGTGTTAATGATTTATTTCCGGGAATTTCGCTTTCTCTAACTGGAGTTAAAGAGAATACTAAGATAGTGAATAATTCAACTCTTATGCAACAATAACATTTAATTCGATAATTAATTCCCTTTTATATTCATTTAATTTCACGGTTGTCGCTATGTGCCGGCCTGTGGAAAATCGATGCGGATGCGGGCGGCGACGTGTTATTTGCCTTCGTAAATTACGCCAGAGCTGGGTGTTTCGTGCAGTTCAATTTTCACCAGGGCGGGAATTTCGGGCTTAATTTTATTCCAAAGCCAGATGGCGGCATTTTCGCATGTGGGATTTTCCAACCCCGGAATTGAATTCAACAGTTTATGATCTACGGCGTTAATTACCGGTTCAACAACTTGCTTCAATTCCGCAAAATCCATAACCCAGCCCAGGTCGCCCTGCAGGTCGCCTTCTATATATAAAACCAGGCGGTAGGTATGTCCGTGCACTTCACTGCACTTGTGGCTTTTAGGTACATTGGGCAGGAAGTGCGCAGAATCAAAATGAAATTGCTTAAAAATTTGCATTGCGGTAAACTTTCTGCAAAGTTGCCAAATTGCGATGTAATTCGGTAAAACCGGAGGAAATTACATGACTACCGCAGAGCGTCTTTGTGTGCCCCGGCCTCGTAAATACATGCATTGTATGGCGTTACCTGAATTTTATTTTCTTCAATTCGCGGATGGCGGGCAGTACGAGAATAACCCGCAGCAGGCTCTTATTCTGTTCAAAGAATATTTTGCGGGTCGCCTTCGGAATTGCATAGGCAAAGTAATAGGCAAATGCATAGGAAATCAGCGTGGCTATAGCGGCGCCGTTGATGCCGAAGATTGGAATGAGATAGAGATTCAGTGCGATGTTCACTACGGCGCCGGTAGCGGAATTAATCATCCAGAAGCGCTGGTTGTTATCTAATATCAACCATCGATTGCTGACGGAGCCGAAAAAGATAAACAAGGTGCTGAAAATATGAATCTGCAAGGTAGAAAACGAACCGCTGTACTCGCCGCCAAAGATCAGCAGGATGATAAATTTGGAAAAGATACATACCGGGATTATTACCGAAAGGGCAACGGCAATCAGTAAAATATACATCTGCCGGATGCGGTTGATGAACAAAACATTATCTTCCTTGTATGCATTAACCAGCGCCGGGTACAGCGAACCGCTGAGTATCCAGGGAATGGTTATCCAGGATTCGGAGATTTTAACCGCTGCCGCATACAGCCCTACGGCAGTTTCGTCCATAAGGTGTTGCAGCATCACCTGATCGACTTTCAGGTACACGGTGGTGAGCATACCAGAAAATATCAGCGGCCAGGAGCGGGAGATCAAACTCCGGGCTACCGGCCAGGAGAAATGCATCGAGCGCACGCCGTTGCCCATGCGCCGGTAAAACAACAGCAACACGCTGCCGGTGATAGCTGAATCAATGGCAAACAGGCAAATGAAATACACCAGGGGATAGGCTTCTACTACAAGGTAAATTTTTACCAGGCTGATACAGGTGAGCGAGACGAGTTGAGCGATTACCGTAAAACGTGAGACAACTTTTGCCTGGAAGTATAAACTGATTACTTCAACCGACCTGACTAATGGTTGTAAGGAGGCGAGAAATAAAAACCAGCGCACCGCATTATCGGATTCCGTATAAGCGGAAGCCATCGCAATCAGGATTACGGCCAGCAGGCTCCCGGCTATGCGGATAGCGAGCCCGGTGCCCATCAGCACCTCTTTTTTTTCCGGGTCGTTCAGCAGATCTTTAACCAGGATATTGTTAGTACCTAATGGCGAAAGCACCGAAAAGATAGCCACATAGCTGATGATATAACTGTAAATACCGTATTCCTGCGGCCCCAAATAGCGGGCGACCATTGCGCCGATAACCAGCGCCACCACCATTTGCACCGCACGGGCGCCCAATAACCAACCCGTATTGGCAGCATAGCGCTTAAAGCCGGACTTGCCGGCAAATAATGTGTTGTATATTCTGCTGAAAACATGTGACATTGTCAGCGCTTTCTAAATTTCAGAAATATAATCTTCCGTGCTTCCGGAAATTCTCTCGAGTAATACATTTTACCCGCCAGCAATACGAGGAAGCTCAATGCACTCGCTATCGCCGCTCCCATTATGGAAAAGTACGGAATTAAAATAAAATTGAGCAGGATATTAAACACTGCGGCGGCTACCGTTGCTTTTACGATGGCGATATCCCGTTTGCGCACATATAAAATGTAGTGGAAAACCAGAGTGGCATTAAATATCATTTCGGCTATTACCAGAACAATGAACGTATCAAAGCGGTTGAGAAATTCACTTTTATTTAAAAACAGGATGATGGGGTAAATGACGATGAGCAGCAGGATGGCAGATAACACCGTGAACAGCGCCATTTGTTTTGTGAACTTCGATTGCGCAATGCGGTAATCGTAATTGGAGTGGTGAAAATTTTCAATCAGTTTGGGCGAGAAGATAATCACCACTGCCGTATGCACAATAATCTCAACCAGGTTTGCCATACTGGAATAAAACGTATAAATCCCCACATCTTCTTTTGTATGGTAGTAGTCAATAAAATACCGGTCGGCAAAATCAATGAGCTTGAACGCAATGGTCCCGACGAAAAACAGCAGGCTGACTTTAACGCCCTTGCGTATCCAAAGCCAGTCGATCGGTTTATGTTTGAAGGCTTTGAATTTAAATTTAGAGAAAAAGTAGATGGAAACGATCATCGCCATGATGCCGCCGCTGGTCCAGAATAAAAAGATTACTTTAAGTTCTTTAAAACCCTGGACGGGCAGGCTCCATATCAACACGAGGATAAACGCCCACAGGCCCGTGCGCAGGAACAGGATAATATTTGCGATGAGCGGTTTTGAAAACACGACAAAGGTGCGATAACTCTCCTGTGCCAGATGTTCGAAAACCAGGATGACGTAAAAGAACAGCATGAACTTCATCTCGATGACGCCGAAATAAAACAGCAGGCCGAGCAGTGGAAATAAAATGATATAGCTGATTATATAAAATACCAGTTGATTGCGCAGCAGGGCGCCTCGTTCTGCTTCGGGATATTCGAGAATGCTGCGTGTGGAGTAGGTGTAAAAATCCAGTCCGACGAGGTAAAGGGACAGCGCAATCGAGGTAGTGAAGATTCCCCATTCACCCAATTGTTCAATGGTGACATGCTTCGCCAAAAAAATTATAAACAGGAATTTACCGGACAAGGAGAGCCCCCGCAATATAAGATTTATGGTCGTACGCTTATCTAAGAACTTTGAGTATTCCTTAAGCTGCATAATGAAAAACCCTGCTAAGTAACGAACTTTTAACGGATTGTAATTTACTTAGCTGATTCAGAAACCTGCACGGGTGGTTGCAATCTCAAAAAATACACAATCACCAGTACGCTCATGGCGGCGGTGAGGCCGAAAGCCCATTCCGCATTAATTGCATACCAGATAAAACCCGCCAGGCTGCTGGCGACAAAAGCGCATAGGCTGTTCAGCGCAGCGTACGCCCCTAATGCAGTGGCTGTTTCGCTGCCGGAGACAGTCAAAGAAATCCATGCCTTGCCGATTCCTTCTGTCGCCGCTGCATACAAGCCGTACAGGAAGAACAACAACCAGAATACGCCCGGCACATCCACGAACGCAAAGCCGCTATACACCAGCGCATACACCAGCAGGCCGGCAACAAAGGTGGTTTTAATGCCGATTTTATCGGCGAGAGCGCCCGCCGGAAACGAGAACAAAGCGTACACCAGGTTGTAAAAAATATAAATGCCGATTACATAAGTGTCATCGAGACCCGATTGTTTCATCCTCAATAAAAGCAGGATGTCCGTACTGTTGAACAGGGCGAACAGCAGGAGTCCGCCCAGCAGTTTTTTATAGGAGGGGTCGGCGTTGCGCACGTATTGTAAAAATGCGAGTAAGCCCGGTTTTTTGGGTGCAGGGGCGGCCGGTTTTTTTTCTTTCAACAGAACGAGGAGGGCAACGCTCAGGATGCCGGGAGCAAATGCGATCAGGAACAATACAGTAAACTTACCGGGGAAAAAATATAAATACACCAAAGCGATCAGGGGTCCCAATACGGCGCCCAGCGTATCCATGCCCCGGTGAAATCCGAAAATACGTGCCTTCGTTTCGCGGGTGGAGGCGTCGCTCAACATGGCGTCGCGGGCTCCCGTGCGCAGCCCTTTTCCAAAGCGGTCTAAGGTGCGTGC
The DNA here is from genome assembly GCA_964492065.1 of uncultured Chitinophagales bacterium. GTDB lineage: Bacteria > Bacteroidota > Bacteroidia > Chitinophagales > BACL12 > JADKAC01. Next base: position 40,162 of record CAZBHH010000007.1, read on the forward strand.
AAAAAATATCCAGAGCGGATATGTGAATGCCGCCAGCATGGGTTTTGACAGTGCGCTTAGCAGATAGCCGCTGCGCACAAAGGGCAGGCGCTTCTGCGTGATATCCGACAACTGGCCGAAATACCCCTTGCTGAGCCCTGCCGTTGTTTCCGCAACGCCTTCCAGTACGCCGATAAGAAAGATGCTGAAGCCGATGCTTTCCAGGTACACGGGCATCACCGGGTACAACATCTCGCTGGCCATATCGGTGAATAGACTCACCAAACTCAACACGAGAACCGGCCGTGTGATATATGAAATGCGCATATCAGTGCAAGGATATATTTTCCAGGCTTATATTTTCATCGCCCGGCTGATAAGACATGTATGTGAAAATAAACTGAAACATTTCATTGGTGGTCTTCATACTTTCAAACGGGCTTGACCTTTCGACAATCACCTGCGGCGGACTGAACGGATTGTTTGGGTTTTCGGCAGTATTATCGTATGTGGCTTCGGCGATAATTCTCGAACTTGCCGGGATCTTCAAGACTTTTTTAAACGTGTAAAAGTATTGCCAGCGGAAATCCCATTTGGGGATGGATATCAGCGGAATTGTGTCGTTCTGCGGCGTAATGGCATAGGCGATAAACGATTTTCCCAGCAGGTGCATGTGCGGGTTCACGGTGAGCAGAGACATATCTGCCTGTACTTTGTATTCCGTCCGGAACGTCTTTATCTCTCCCGGCGGAATTACCAGCGGTGGCACAATCGGCGTTTCGCCGAGCGAGCCCATCAGCAGTTCATACGTTGGCCGCTGCGGCGGCACATCGGTTAAAAAAATATTGAAATAAGAGCCGTCATCTACGGTGTCAATCGGCGAAGGGCCGTAATGAATATCGTTGATAAAAAACGCATTTTGGGTGGTGAGCCGGTACCCGCCGATGCCCTTTGGATAAATGGCGGGAGAAACTCCCGGCAGGTAATTACATACCAGGGGAATTAAATTCGGATAGGTGCCATCGTCATTTTTGTTTTGCATGCGGTTATTTACTTCTTCAGCCGTCAGCGTAAGGTCTGTGGGGATGACTTTTTCGCCGGCAAACAAATCTTTTTTATCACCGGATTTATACTGGATCAGATTGGCATTCATGTGGTGCAACAATTTTTTGTTGCCCGGAATAAATTCAATGGTGCGGATAAATTTATTGTGGTCAGCTTCGAAGGGTATTTTCATTAAAAAGAACTGATCGCGGTTGTTGCCGGGCAGATGAATTACTTCCGGAAATTTTACGACGAGGTCGGGGACGCCTACCTGGGAGCCGTCGGGGAAATCGGGCGGCGGCGGAATTTTTGAGGAATCGCCAATCGGGCAATCGAGTGCTACCCAGCGTGCAATCTTCTCCTTATCCCCATCGCTTAAAATGCGTTCACCTGCAAACGAGGAGTATTCCGGATCGGCAGGCCAGGGAGGCATAAATCCCGACTGCGTTACTTTTACAATGGTCTTAGCCTTCTTGCGCACATCCTCATACGTGATGAGCGAAAAAGGCCCGACGGAATTCGGGCGATGACAGGTTGTGCAGTTATTGTATATGATAGGTGCAATATCCTCACTGAATGTAACCGTCTTGTCGCCGCCGGTATTACACGAAAATAAAGCGGCGCATAAAATACAACAGGTGGCGAGTAATTTTTTCATACTATTCAATAAAACATCCTACTGCAGGGGCATGAGTAACCGGTGGTTCCCTGTCGCTCAATAAGGCATCAATGGCATCGGTTAAATAAAATTCGGTGATTACCGTTCGCTTTTGCCCGAGGTCAACCGCCCAGTTGTCGATGGCGCCGCTGTAGCGCACGGTGCCGGCGCTGTCCAGCACAAACGTCTCTGGCGTAATGGTGGCTTGCAGCAAGCGGGTGAGTTGTTTGTCCCGGTCGAGCAAAAGAAATCCCTGTACATTATACATCGTCTTAAACGAATCTATTTTTTCGTCGGAATAATAATTCCCCGGAACCACACCGAGAAATAACACGTCCATACCTTCGTATTTCACCTGCAGGTCATTGAGGTTTTTGGTATAATTTTCACTCAACGGACATTCGGGAGATAAAAACGTGATTACGGAAACGGCATGCCTGTAAACATATTCAAATTTAAAGACAGTATTGTCCAGGGTGGATAATTCGATATCCGATAATTCCACCCGTTGTGAATTACAACTCCACATCAGCAACATTGCCAGGGAAACAACTATCGCTTTACATTTATTTGCCATTACTTTTTAATGTGAGGTTACACAATTTCAACAACAGGCGGGCGCCGACGTTTCCGTCCCACTCATCGTCGCCCGGGGCTACTTCCACCAGGTCGAATCCGATGATTTTCCTGCCGGAGTCCACGAGCCGGCGCAGTAAAAACAGCGCTTCGTCCAACTCGAATCCGCCAGGTACCGGGGTACCTGTATTGGGACATAGTTTCGGGTCTAACCCGTCAATATCAAAGCTGATATAGACTTGTTGCGGCAATGCATCGACAATCGCATCGCAGATATGTTTCCAGCTTGCGCCGCCGTGCATCTGATTTTTTATTTCACCAAAATAAAATGCAGAAATGCGATCGGGAAGAGAGGCGATCAGGTCGGTTTCCGCCTGGCACACATCCCGCAGCCCCACCTGAACCAGTTTGGTTAATGCGGGAATCTGCAATGCATTGAACATAATGGACGCATGCGATTGCCGAAACCCTTCATAGGCTTCTCTTAAATCGGCGTGTGCATCGATATGCAATATGCCAAACTCGCCGAAATGCCTGCCGCATGCCTGCATAAATCCGAGAGGCGTACTGTGATCGCCGCCGAGCAGGCCGACGGTCTTACCGCCTTGTAACAGTGCAGTCGTCTGTTCAAACACCCATTGGCGCAAGCGGTCGCAAGCGTCGTTTATTTCAGCGAGAGCCGTCTGCATTGAGCCGTCGTTACCCGATTCCAGCAAGCGGATATAAGATGCCGCCTGATGCCGCAGCGATTCATTTTCCCGTTGCCATCGTGCGGGAATCTCCTGCATGAAGATGCCCCGCTGCCATGCGTCGGGCAGGTCGAAGTCGAACAGGTCTGTTTGTTTGGAAGCTTCCAGGATGGCGGCAGGCCCCATTGCGGCGCCTCCTTTGTAGGAAACCGTCACTTCCCAGGGAACCGGTAGAATGATGACTTCGCTTTCTTCAAAATCAAAGGGCAATCCGTACAGGCGCCCATTGTCCGCACCGAGCCCGTTCATATCAAACTGTTCGATTTTTTTCAGTTTCGACTCCGCATATTTCATGATTCAAAGATAAAAGGTATTTAAAATACAACAGGTTTATAATTAAAGTTGCTAAGTTTGTTTTGCGCTTAATACGATTGGAATAATGGGAGAGAGCAGTATCCGCAATACCATTAACAAAAAGAATTTTCCGTTTTACATGGCAGGCGCATTATTGGCGGCAGCGCTGACAGCCGTATTGTTGGCCGTTGGCGCCGGGGCAGCCAATGACGTGTTGTGGATGATCGGAGGCACGCAGTTGCTGATGTATTTAATCGCCAATGCGCTCTGTACCCTGACCGTGGATAACGTGCGGCGCTATTTGAAACGTACCGTTGTTGCGTATTTGCTGAACCTGGTTTTGATGTGCGGCGCAATCTGGTTATTCACCGGCAATTCCTTTACCGCAAGGGAAACGGTATTGCCCATTTACTGCGCACTGCTCTTCTGTTTTGCAATGACGATTGCATTCATGTTATTTATCCGGCGGATGATTAATTTGCTGAAAGACCAGTAATTTTGCCCCGTATGACAATCACTATTTTTATAACCGGCGGCACATTTGATAAGGAGTACGACGAGATTCACGGCAATCTGTATTTTAAGGAAACACATTTGAATGAAATATTGAGGCTGGGCAGATGCACTGTCCCTGTGCAGATGAAGACCCTGATGATGATAGACAGCCTGTACATGAATGAAGCCGACCGCGAAAAAATCGCCGCCGAATGCGCCGAATGTGAGAATGATAAAATCGTGATAACACACGGCACCGATACAATGGTGGAAACGGCAGAGCTGCTGGCGGGCAAACACATCGACAAGACAATAGTTCTCACCGGCGCAATGATACCTTATAAATTCGGCAGCTCCGACGGATTATTTAATATGGGTTGTGCCCTGTCGTTTGTGCAAACTTTGCCCCACGGCGTCTATATTACCATGAACGGGCGATACTTTAACTGGAACAACGTGCGCAAAAACCGCAAAACCGGCTTCTTCGACGAGCTCTCTGAGAAGAAATGATGCTATCTATCCCAAAAGAATTAAAGAAAATTGAAATACAATTGAATTTGTATTGGACGTACGAGATTTTAATCCGCTACACACAGTGTTGAACGATTCTGTTTATTTAAAGAAAATGAAATTATCAATCGTCTGGTAAAAGTATCTATAATGAGAAATTACTGATATCTATTGATACCATAATTGTAAATACACATTTTCAGTGAAGCCTTTTTAATCTCATAGATACAACAATCCATTACCTGTATTCATATTTTGTAGGTCATCGGCAACCGGAAGCGCCGTATCTCAATTGATTTTGCCGGTGAGGAACAGCGTAACTGAAATGGCGATGATGGCGATAAGACCCCAGATCAGTATTTTATTCAGCGACCGGTACTTCTCCATATTTTTAATAACTGAGCGATGTTTAAACAGCCGCTCGATGGAATTTTCCACATGGATAAAGCTGGTTTCATTTTTAACGATATAGTCGTATGCTCCTTCACGCATACACTCAACGGCTATTTCTATTTTGTCCTGACCGGAAATCATAATTACCTCGGTATCGGGATAGTTCCTCTTGAGGTGTTTTAATATTTCCACGCCGTTGCGGGCTTGTTTGTCCACTGCGTCGAGGTGGTAATCGAGGATAACAATGCCCGGTCGTTTGTCCATATTCTCATTGCATTGCTCACCTGTTTTATAGGTATAAATTTCAAAGGAAGGGTAATCGGTTTTTAAATGGTCTTCCATCATTTGTGCATGCATGGGTTCATCATCGACAATGAATACGATTTCTTTGTTCTGGTGCATGTTAAGTTTTTTTTTAAAATTATTAAAAATTCTGAATGATAGCCTGTAATTGTTCCACGGCGATGTTGCAGGTGTTTTCCAGTTCGCCGATCAGTTGGGCGATAACTTCGGGCTTTTTGCGTTCGCCGGCGTATTCTTCTATGCGCAGGACGGTTTCCTTAGCCGAGTCAATTCCCATATAGCCCAGTTGGGGTTTGAGTGAATGGGCTACCGTGCGCAACTTATCCCAGTCGGCATGGTTGTACAGCACGTGCATTTGTTGAATGGCTTCCGGTGCTCCGGAGATAAACATGTTAATATATTTCTTCATTTTTGAAGTATCGCCGCGGGTAAAGGATTCCAGGAAACGCAGATTAACAACTTGTTCGCTCATTTTTTAATTCAGTGTATTGATTTAGAAATTTTTTCAATTAATTCTTCCGTGGTAAACGGTTTGCCGACGAAAGCATTCATACCGCTCTCATAGCATTTGTCCACCTCCGCCTTAATCACGCTCGCCGTCATGGCGATGATGGGGATGGCATTGATGGAGGCGTCGCTGTTGCTGCGTATCAGTCGTGTCGCTTCGTAGCCGTCCATTTCGGGCATTTGAATATCCATCAGCACCACGTCGTACTTGTTGGCAATGATTTTATCTACCGCTTCTTTGCCGTTTTTCGCAATATCTACGGTTACATTTTCAATCAGTTCTTCCAGAGTGTCCACTGCCACCATCTGGTTAAACTCGTTATCTTCTGCCAGCAGGATTTTCAGGTTGGCGAGTTTTTCGGAAACCACCGGCTTGCCCTTGGGCGTCAGATGATCGGCCGACTTGTCGGAGATGCCGAAGCGGATGGTAAATGAAAAATCGGAGCCTTTGCCCGGTTCGCTGGCGACGCTGATGGTGCCTTGTTGCAACTCGACCAATCGCTTGCTGATGGAAAGCCCCAGGCCGGTACCGCCAAACCGGCGTGTGGTGCTCGAAGTTTCCTGCGTAAAAATATTGAAGATATAATCCAGCTTGTCTGCTGCTATCCCGATACCGGTATCAATGACATTAAACTGCAGCAGTGCGTTGTGTTCCGTTTTTTCAACGCAGCTTACCCGGATGGTTATCCCGCCCTTTTCGGTGAACTTAATGGCGTTGCTCGTCAGGTTCATGATGATCTGGTTCAGCCGGTAGGGATCGCCCACAATGACGGCGGGCACATCATCGTCGATATGGTATTCCAGCCCGATTGATTTCTCTTCGGCGTTTAAGCGAAAGGTGGTGAGAACAGTCTCTAACTGCTCTTTGATGTTAAAGTCAATTTTTTCGAAATTGATTTTTCCGGCTTCTATTTTTGAGAGGTCGAGAATGTCGTTGATGATCACCAACAGGTTATCCGACGAGTGTTTTATGGAATTGAGGTATTTGAGTTGATCCGGTTTAGGGTCTTTCTCCAGCAATAATCTCGTCAGCCCGACAATTGCATTGAGCGGTGTGCGAATTTCATGGCTCATATTCGCCAGGAATTGTTCCTTAGCCCGTTCCGAATTCTCGGCACGCACTTTTTCTTCTTCCAGTTCTTTTGTTTTTTCCTTTACTTTTTCACGCAACCATTTTTGGATGCGGCTTGACTGCGTGATGCGCCTTTGGGTAAAAAAATAAATTAAGAATCCCAATACGACTATCAGTAACAGATCGTAAGCCCAGGTATCCTTAGTGGTTAACAGCAGGATATAGTTGATATAGAGGAGCGCCGGCATGTATGTTCAGAAGACAAATATATTTTTATTTTATGGTAAACTTAAATTTATGAAAATCCGGCGGAATAAAACTTTTTTCAATAAATACCACCTCTCCCAACCGGTTTATACTGACGAGACTGGTGAGGCGGGTTCCGTAATTTTCCATTTCGATGAACATGGCCGATAGTTTTTTTTCCGTTTCCGGGCTCACGCCGGTGGATGGCAGGTCGCTGTCTTGCGCCGTGCGTTTGTCTGCAAGCATATTGATCATTTCATCTTCAGTGAAGCTATGGGCATCGAGCAATTGCCGGAACAACTGAGTGCTCTGCCGTATTTTTGGCCAGGGAGTATCCAGGAAGGCATTGCTCAATCCGTGAATGCCGGGTTCAACTTCCGACAGGCGATTATCTGTGTTGGCATAATAAAATAATCGTTGCGCATCGCCGAAAATCAAGTTAAAACCGTTGTACTCGCTGCCGTGTGTGGTTAAATAACTTTGGAATTGGGGCAAGGGCAGTTCCGCATTTAAAAACATAGTGACCAGCTTGCCCCTGGAAGGTACATTTTCCCGGATATTCTGCGGGTCGCGGTAATTGGTAAGCGCAGCGAATTTCCCATCTGCTGTTATCCCCATCCACGTGCCGCCATCCTGCAGGTCTCTGCCGGCGAGAATGTGCGGATTGTCCTCCCACCAATGCAAGGCATGGGTTGGGCGTTTGTAGAATTCATCCCGGTTGGCCACGACAATCAGCGGATAATCGATGTGGTATTTAAAAGCGAAGTTGATTAAACACATAATGGTTTAGTTCCGTATTGGGATTGATTTATAAAACTTGTACAACGTAACCCTTCAGATAATTAGTTTCATCAGTGCCCCAGAGTATCGGGTGGTCGCCGGCCTGGGTGAGGTAGCGCACCTGGCGTATGGTTTTTTCCGCATCCCGGGCGGCATCCCGCAGCACGTCGTAAAAAATATGCGGCTGCATAAAATGCGAACACGAGAAAGTGAGCAGGAATCCGCCCGGTTTCACCAGCCGCATACCGCGGAGATTTATCTCCTTATACCCCTTTATCGCCGCTTCCAAACCCTTTCTGTTTTTAGTAAAAGCGGGCGGGTCGAGAATTACCACATCGAATTGTTTGCCCTCTTTCACCCATTGCGGCAACACATCAAAAACATTCACGGCGTCGAAGCGCATATTATCAAATCCATTCAGCGCCGCATTGTGTTTTGCAAGCGCAATGGCCTCTTCGGAGATGTCCAGCGCATGGACATGTTTTGCGCCGAAGTGAGCGGCAAACAGCGCAAACGACCCGGTGTAGGTAAAGCAGTCCAATACCTCTGCACCGGATGCGATATGTTGCAGTGCAAGCCTGTTTTCCTTTTGGTCTAAAAAGAATCCCGTTTTTTGGCTGTCGAGCAGGTTCAATTGAAATTGTATGCCGTTCTCACGGATTGTAAATTGCGTTGCACACGGCGGCGATAAGAAACCGGTGACTTCTTCCAGCCCTTCCAGTTTGCGGATGGGCACATCGTTGCGTTCGACAACACCGGCTGCGCCGAAATCTTCGAGTAAAATTTTTGCAATTTCTCCTTTCCATCTGTCGATACCTGCAGCCAGTGTCTGCATGACATATACATCGCCGAATTTATCTATCACCAGGCCCGGCAGGCTGTCTGCTTCGCCGAATACCAACCGGTAATTTTCGGTGTATCCAATCGCCTTCCGGTAATCTCTGCACCGGTGCAGTGCATTTTTAAAAAACACCGTATCGATTTGCGTATCGGGATTGCGGGTCAGTATGCGGCAATTGATGCGGGATTGTAAATTGATATACCCGCGGCCGATAAATTTGTTTTTGAAATTAAAGATTTCGGCAATGCTTCCCGGCGTGGGATCGCCTGTAATCTTTTCCACTTCATTAAAAAATACCCAGGGATGGCCTTGCTCAACTCGCAGTCCCTTTCCCTTGCCTAAGTACACTCTGACCACTAACTTGTAAATTTGAGTGCAAGTTATCGTTTTCCGTGAAGAGTTTTTTTTTAAAATATGTGCATGCATTTTTCTATTCCAATATATTTATTGCAATATGCGGGCTTGCATTCTACCGCCGCGGATTGCTGTTGTACCGGAATACGGGCCATCACCTCATCGTGAGCGGCTTTGTATTTTTCTCCACGCTGTTTACTTACCTGTTTATCCGCCTGGTTTCGGCAGATCGCATTAAAATGCACGCCGGCAGCGAGCGCAGGGATTTCCTGACTAAGGAATTTTACGGATTGGCAGCCCTTGCTATCGCCAGCGCCATCGCCTCGGGTATTTTATTTTTTATGCTCGACACATTTGTTATGTATGCGATGATAGTGCCCGGCATCCTGTCCGTTTGTTACGGCCTGCCGGTATATAAACAACACGGAGTATGGAAAAAACTGCGGGATATCGGCGTGATAAAAATTTTTATGATTGCGTTTGTATGGGCATTTACGGGCGCTATACTCCCCGCCATCCGGCCTGCGGGCTGGCATATCGACTGGTGGTTGTTCGCCGCCGACTTCCTGTTTATTCTCGCTATTACCATCCCGTTTGATATAAAAGACATGGAGTCGGATGCATTGCACAATGTAAAAACTATTCCCTATTACATCGGTGCCGAACTATCGTATATGTTGTCTTTTGCTTTGTTGTTTGTCGCCGGCGCCTGTTATTACTTTGCGGTGCTGTCCCTGAGTATTGCGGTGTTACCACCTTTAACCATTGCGGTAATATTAACCGGGGTAATACTGTATTTGTCCCGTTACAGCACAAACAACCTGGTGTATTTCGGATGGATAGACGGCACTATCCTGTTGCAGTATCTCTTGTTGTTATTGTACTTGCTTTGGGGTTAAATGCAATCGCAGGGAGCTGCATTTTGCAGTTTGAGTTCCGTAATCCGGTTACCATCATCGCCCGCTTCGAGCACAAAGGATACCTGCCTGCCGCCGGATGTAGTTCCCGAAAGTGCATAGCGGCTGTTGTGGCAGTTTGAAAAATCGCAACTGTTATAGTCCACATTGGCAATTGCAAATAATCCCTTTAATTCGTTGGTATCAAGTCCTTCACATTGCATGACGCAAGCTACATTTTCGGATAACCGGATATCCTCCTGCTGTAAATCGGCAAGGAGCTTTTCATCGAGTGTTTCTTTGGTAACGGCAGCGTCGCCACCTGCTTTTTCACTTCTTAACATGGTTCCCGCAAGGAATAAACCGCCGACTATCAGCAGGAAAATGAGTTGCTTTTTGTCAATGTGCTGGATAATTGCCATAACTCGTTTTTGCAAAGTTACACAAGTGCTTAACTTTACCCAAAATCAGATATGCAAGAGATAAGAAATAACTGGACGAAAGAGGAAATTTCGGAGATATACCACATGCCCTTGCTCGAATTGATCTACAGGGCTTCGAACGTGCAACGGCAATATCACGCCACCGGTGAAGTACAGGTTTGCACATTGTTATCCATAAAAACCGGGGGATGCCCGGAGGACTGCGCCTACTGTCCACAGGCAGCCCGTTACGCCACCGACGTGGAGGTGCAGAAATTGATGGATTGCGATGATGTGATTGCAAAGGCGCTGGAGGCAAAAGAAAGCGGCGCTACCCGGTTTTGCATGGGCGCCGCCTGGCGCAATGTGCGGGACAACAGCGATTTCGAAAAAGTCCTGCAGATGGTTAAGGGCGTCAGTTCCATGAGAATGGAAGTGTGTTGTACACTCGGCATGCTCAGCGAGTCGCAGGCGCAACGGCTGAAAGAAGCGGGATTACACGCCTACAATCACAACCTCGATACCGGTGAAGACTACTACGAAGAAATAATTTCAACACGCACTTATGCAGACAGATTGCAGACTATTGAGAATGTGAGCAAGGCGGATATTTCGGTATGCAGCGGGGGTATCATCGGCCTGGGAGAATCGATCGAAGACCGCATCTCCATGTTGTACACCCTTTCCACCATGCGCAAACATCCCGAGAGCGTCCCGGTCAATGCATTGGTTCCCGTTGCGGGTACACCGCTGGAAAATCAACCGCGGGTGAGCGTATGGGAAATGGTGCGCATGATCGCCACCGCCCGCATTATTATGCCCAGGGCGATGGTGCGCCTGAGCGCCGGCCGCAATCAGATGTCCACCGTGGAACAAGCCATTTGCTTTATGGCGGGCGCCAATTCCATTTTTGCCGGTGAGAAATTATTGACCACTCCCAATCCCGATTTTGACAGCGACAAGGCGATGTTCGAACTGCTCGGTTTGAAACCTCGTGTCGCTTATAAAGAAGAAGTAAGCACAACAGAGGAATAAATCATTACTAAAGCCGGCAGACTTAAAACCTTTGTGCTGCCGAGCCGGATGTGCGGCATAATTTTTCCATTGTTGCAATAAACGCATTGAAGTAAACTCATATTCAGAGCAGGAAAAATGGCAGCACATTCTGCCGCATGCGGGCATAAGATTTTTTAATTTCAACCCCGAATGGATGCACTAATCGACAGGCTCAACCAATACCTGATAAAGCGGGAGGCTGACAATGCGCTGCGCATTTTAAAAACCGATGTGACGGGAGTAGATTTTTCTTCCAATGACTATCTCGGTTTTGCAAAAGACCCGCAACTCCGGGAATTAATTATGGAAAGAATCGGCAGTCTGAACAGGATTGGTTCGGGCGGATCGAGATTGCTGACGGGCAATAATGCATTGGTTGAAGATCTTGAAAATACAATAGCCGGTTTTCACCATGCCGGCACTGCTTTGTTATTTAATTCGGGATATGAGGCAAATGCGGGATTAATAGCCACGGTTTGCCGCCGCGGCGATCTGATCGTTTTTGATGCATTGTGCCACGCTTCCCTCAGGGAAGGTATGCAGTTGAGTCATGCACGCAGCATCTCATTTGCGCACAACGATGTGGCACATTTGGAAAAACTACTGAAGCAGTCGGCTAATCAAAAATTTATCGTGACCGAATCGGTGTTTTCCATGGATGGCGACTTGTGTCCGTTGCACGGTATCGTCCGCATTGCAGAAAAATATAATGCAGCCATTATCCTCGATGAAGCACATGCAACCGGTGTGATAGGAGAGCGGGGCGAAGGGCTGGCTCAATCGCTTCGCCTGGAGCAATACCTGTTTGCACGAGTGCATACATTCGGCAAAGCAATCGGTATGAATGGCGCCGCTGTTTTGGGCGATGCGGTGTTGCGCAGGTATTTAATAAACTTTTGCAAGCCGTTTATTTATACTACAGCGCCCAACATGTTACTGCTGGAAGCGGTGTATGCTGCCTATGCGTATTTAAATCAAAATCCGGCATTTGTAAAGCAACTGCAGGCGCTGATAATGCACTTCAATGCGGAAGCAAAGCGATTAAACCTGCCATTTATCCCTTCAGACAGCGCCATTCATTGCCTCATTATTTCGGGCAATGCACAAGTGAAAGCGGCGGCAAACGCATTGGCGGAACGTGGATTTGACGTGCGGCCGATACTGAGCCCGACAGTTGCCGCCGGCGCCGAGCGGCTGCGCATTTGCCTGCATATTTATAATACGAAGGAAGAGATTTCACAGGTATTGCAAACCATTTCAGACCTGTTGCAGCGATGAAAACTTCTGTAGAAATATCGGTGGCGCCGGGAAAGGCAGACGATAAGCTCACATTGGAAGATATGTTGCGAAAGCAATTGAAGATCGCCGGCGATTTTGAATTTCGCACCGTCAAACGATCCATTGATGCGAGGGCGAAACAGGTGAAAGTGCGCCTGCGCATCGATGTGTTTCAAAATGAAAAAATGGAATTGCGGGATTTTCATATTCCCGCTTACCCGCCGGTACAAAATGCAAAACCGGTTACTATTATCGGCTGCGGGCCTGCCGGATTGTTTGCGGCAATTACATTGATAAAACGCGGTTACAAGCCCGTAATTTTTGAGCGTGGAAAGGATGTGAGGTTGCGCCGTTTCGACCTCGCCACCATCAATAAAGAAGGGGTTGTAAATCCCGAATCCAATTATTGCTTCGGCGAAGGCGGCGCAGGTACTTACAGCGACGGCAAACTCTACACCCGTTCAGATAAAAGAGGCGATGTGCAGTCGGTGCTGCATACCTTCGTGCAGTTTGGTGCGCCTGAAGATATCTTAATAGATGCGCATCCGCATATCGGAACGAACAAACTACCTAAAATTATTGAGGCGATGCGGCACTTTATTTTAAATGCCGGCGGAGAAATACATTTCAACAGTAAGCTGACAGATATCCATGTGCAATTCGGCAGCGTTACCGGGATTGAAATAAATAGCGGTACAAGCATGCGCACATCGCATCTGGTGTTGGCAACAGGACATTCGGCGAGAGATATTTTTGAGTTGCTACACTCGAAACAAATACTTATCGAGGCAAAACCCTTTGCGTTGGGCGTGCGCATTGAACATCCGCAGGCGCTGATAGACAGCATGCAATACCATTGCGCAATCCGCGATCCGAAATTGCCGCCTGCATCGTATAATTTTTCGGAACCCACACCGGGAAAAACAGCCTATTCATTTTGTATGTGCCCCGGGGGCATTATTGCGCCCTGCGCCACTTCGGGAGGGGAAGTGGTTACCAACGGATGGAGTCCGAGCAAACGCAACAATCCGTTTGCAAATTCGGGATTTGTGGTAAATGTAGATTTAGCGGATATGCATGCATATGAAAAATACGGTGCGATGCGGGGCGTGCAGTTTCAGCGCCGGGTAGAGCAAGCAGCCTGGCAGGCGGGAGGCCGGACCCTGGCGGCGCCGGCTCAGCGGATGGCGGATTTTGTCGCAAATCAACCGAGCGTGAATTTGCCGCAATGTTCCTATCAACCGGGTATTGTAAGCGCCGATTTGCATACCGTACTGCCGCCGTTTATCGCTGCGCATCTGCGAATGGCATTCCTGCAAATACAAAAAAAACGCAGCGCCTTTTTTACCAATGAAGCCGTACTCGTAGCAACCGAATCACGCACTTCTTCGCCGGTGCGCATACCCCGTGACAAAGAGACATTACAACACGTGCAGATAAGAGGGTTATATCCCTGCGGCGAAGGCGCCGGCTATGCGGGAGGTATCGTGAGCGCCGCTATGGATGGTATTCGGGTGGCCGAAAAAATCGCTGTATCCGCTGCGTAACAGGGCATTGTTATTTGCGGTTAAACATATACGGTTGCATATCAACAAAATCGTTCACCGTCAATGTAATACTGCTTATTTTGTTTTGCTCTTTTGCAAACGACACTTGCTTCACGCCGTAAATGGGATCGGAATATGTACACAGGAATGTATTACCGCCTAATGGCTCCAACACGGCCGTTAAAAATGAATGATGCGGGAACCGCACTTCGAGCTTGCCTGCACTGACTTCGATTTGAATATCGCCGTACAAGCGGTTGTGATAGGTGCCTGCATAAGCGGCAAGAGGCAATTCGGGAGGATTGGCCATCGCTGCGAGTGCCTGCCACTGATGAATCTCCTGCCAGATACGTTCATTTTCCGACTGAAAATACGCATGATAGATTGCGCTGATATTGCGGTAGGGCATTTCGAAAAACGCTTCGGTTAGTTGCATCATCAGTGCGTCGTACAGCGAATTCGCATCGGTATTGGTCAAAATGGCAAATCCGAGATTCTCTTCGGGGATGATGCACACGGCTGTTACAAAACCGTTTGTGCCGCCGTAATGCCATAACATACGCCTTCCATTGTAATCGCCGATAAACCAGCCGAGTCCATAGGTGTTAAAATGTTTACCGGGATACAGTCCTGAATAAATATCGCCGACAATGCAGCGAGAAGAATACGTATTGCGCAAAGCTTTGTAGGGCACCACCTGCCTGTCTTTGTATTTTCCCTCCTGCAGTTGCATCAGTAGCCAATGGCTCAAATCGTGAACGGATGAATTAATGCTCGCCGCAGGGCCGAGGTTGTCGATATCGGCGTAATCAATTTTTATCAAGGCATTATCTGCCATAGTGTAAGGTGTGCATTTATTGGAATCCCGCCGCAGTGCATCAATGGTGGTTGAACTGCGATGCATTTCCAAAGGCGTGAACAAGCGATTCCGGATATAATCATCCCAGGTAGTATCGCTGACCAGATGGATAATTTCCCCCGCTGCCACAAAACCCACATTGCAATAGCCGTATGTATCCCTGAAATCAAACACCATTTCCTGGTTGGCAATGCTTTCCACCATTTGACGGCGGGTCAAATCGCTGTTCCAATGCAGGAAATCGCCTTCAAACGTCTCAAACCCCAGTCGATGGCTGACGACATCTTCAATTGTCACCAATTGAGTAAGGCCCGGATCGGGCATGTGAAAATAATCGAGGTAATCCACCACCTTGTCGTCGAGTTGCAGGTCGCCTTGTTCCTGCAACAATGCAAGCGCAGTGCCGGTAAACGCCTTCGTATTGGAGGCGATTTGAAATAAGGTATTTTCATCTACGGGCAGTTTGGTGTCCAGGTCGCGGACGCCATACCCCTTGGATATCAGCACTTCTCCGTCTTTCACGATGGTCAGCGCCATGCCCGGGATATTCCAGCGCTGCATTTCACGCTGCAGGTAATTGTCCAGGCTGTCGGTGATAAAAGCGGGTTGGGCATTTGCAATAACACATGTGGTAACAAATGCAATAACAGTTAACAGTGGTTTCATACATTCAAGTTAAAATTGATACTTCCCCTTGTTGCAAAGCAAATCAAAAATGCTGAGATCTTTTTGGAAATCAAACCTGTCGGAGAAAACCTGTGTATAATTCCCCACCGTATCCGAAAGCGAAGTATGCGCAATTCCCGACCGCAGGAGATTGCGTTTGTCGTCTGTAGCTGCATCGGGTTGTGAGATATAACCTTCGGTAAATGCGAATGATGTCGTCGTTTTAATAAATTGTAAAATAATTTCCAGCAGGTGGAAGTTCAGATCGATGAGGCGCTCCCATTTGCGGCTGTAGGCGGGGGCAAACAAGTCTTCGAAGTATTCGAAATACGGCGAACGACGGTAGCAGGAACACAACGTCATCCAATGGATTTTTTGCCAGGGCTCTGCATTGCTGATGCGCACCTGGTGCAATGGCCGGTGCTGATGTTTGCCGTGTTCGAGCGGGACGGATAACAGCAGGACGCCATTCGGGCCGAGAATTTTACAGCGGTTGCGGTAGCTGCCCTTCTCGTAATGCCCATGGATGTCGAGCAGGGCTTTTTCATAACCGGCGACGAGCGCAAACCAGGAAATTGGTGGCAGGTAAGGCAATTCTATCAAAACCGTATTTTTTGACATCAGTTTGAAATTATATTGCGAAAATAGGCGTTGTGTACAGTAACTTTATACATCGTTAACAATGTATATGAAACAGCCAGGCGTACTTCTTCTTTTCATCCTGTTATTCATTCAAACCCAGGCGCAGGAGTTGCGTTCGGGTGTCAACATGCGCAGTGCGCAGTTTTTCCTGCCGGGGGAAGGTCCATACGTGGAAATGTACATGGTCATTGCCGGCTCGGCGCTGCACTACGAAAGAAATAAAAAGCATTTGTTTGAGGCGGGCGTCGAGGTGCAAATCGTCATTTTAGAGAACGGAACGGTATTCGCCTTTGATAAGTACAACCTGATAACACCGGGGATCGTGGATTCCACATCCGTAGATTTCAGCCTGATGGATCAAAAGCGATTATTTCTGCCCGATCAGTCGGCTACGGTGGAAGTTAAGATTACCGACCTGCAGGACTCGACAAATACATTTGAATATACCGAAGTGATTTTGCCCGCCGCCGACAATGCAATTGCCATCTCGGATATTCAATGGGTGGATACAATTAAGCCTGCCGGTAAATCCACCCAGTTTACAAAAAACGATTACGATTTATTGCCTTATGCCGCCGATTTTTTTCCGACGTCAAGAGAAAACATCCGGTTCTATGGCGAAGTGTACCACACCGATCAATACACCAATGGCGAGGATGTGCTGATTACCTTCAGCATACGCAGCGCTTCGTCAGATGCTCATAACCCGAACTTTTACCAATACTTAAAAAGCAAACCGTTGCCGGTGATTTCGTTTTTGAGAGACATGGATATCTCCGAACTGCCGAGCGGCAATTATCACCTGGTGGTAGAAGTGCGCAACAAAAAGAACGAACTGATTGCCGTTAAAAAGCAGTATTTCCAGCGGGCAAAAATTGGAGCGGTTACCACATACGACAATATTGCGATGGTGAATACCGATCATACATTTGTCGCCGATTATACCGCCGAGCAATTGGATTATTTTCTGGAAATTATAAAACCGCGGGGCACATCGGGAGAAGCAAAAATGATCGAGTCGCTCACGTCTGTTGCGGATATGGAGATGAAAAAGAAATTCCTGTACAATTTCTGGCTTCAGCGCAATCCCACAGATCCGTATGGCGAGTGGAAACAGTATTTGGAAATGGTTACGGCCGTGAACCGCGAGTTTGGCTCGCCCAGCAAACCGGGCTACCGCACCGACCGCGGCAGGGTGTATCTGCAATACGGCCCGCCCAGCGACCGGTTGCTCGCTCCCAATGAACCGAATGCCTTTCCTTATGAAATTTGGTTCTACGACGTGTTGCCCGACAAACAAACCAAAATCGGATTTGCATTCTACGACCGCACGGTCATTACTAACGATTACAGGTTGCTGCACAGCAATGCCAGAGGCGAACTGCACGATGCACGATGGAAATTAGTGCTCTACGAAAATGTAGCTGCGCCGTATATCTTATCCGATTTCGACCAAACGGATATAACAGATAAGCTCGAGAGAATCCGCCCCGCAGATGTGTACGATTTCTGATGTTATTGGAATACCGTTAAACATCTTATATTTACCTCACGGATGGAGCCGGATGACATTCTCGATAAACCTTTAGTTGCTGTTGTTATCCTTTCATGGAATGGAAAACATTTCCTTGAGAAATTTTTACCCAATGTACTTACAACCGCTTATTCCCCGGTAGATTACTACGTGATAGACAACGCCTCTACCGATGCGACGGAAGAGTATATCCGCCGGGATTTTCCGCAGGTAAAAGTAATCCGCCTCAAGACAAATGAAGGCTTTGCCAAAGGGTATAATATCGGGCTGGAACAAATCAATGCCGATTATTTCGTGTTGTTAAACCAGGATGTGGAGATAACACCCGATTGGATTGATGCGATGGTTCACACGATGGAGAATGACCCGGAAATAGCCGTTTGCCAGCCGAAGATTTTGTCCTACGACGATAAAACCCTGTTTGAACATGCCGGTGCGGCGGGAGGTTATATCGATAAATTCGGTTATCCGTTTTGCAAAGGGCGCATTTTCAATACCCTGGAATCAGATGCCGGCCAATACAATGTGAATGAACCCGTCTTTTGGGCATCAGGCGCTGCCATGTGCATTCGCTCCGAGTTGTTTTTCCGCATGAAGGGATTCGATGAAGATTACTTTGCCCACATGGAAGAGATAGATCTGTGCTGGCGGTTGAAGCGCTGCGGTTACCGGGTGTACGCAGTAAATGATGTCCAGGTGTATCACGTGGGCGGCGGTAGTTTGAGCAAAGAAAACCCGTATAAAACCTATCTCAATTTCAGAAACAACCTGAGCATGTTGTTTAAGAACCTGGATGCAATTGAGTTGCTTTGGAAATTACCGCTCAGATTACTGGTGTTCGACCTGCTTGCTGTCTGCAATGCCTTGCTGCAGAAAAAATGGAATATCGCATGGGCAATCGTGAGAGCGGACTGGTATTTTTTTGTGTCGGTACCCATGTTGATTTCAAAGCGCACTCGAACCAACCACCTCATTTCCGTGAGTAAGATTGCGGAATCTACCGTAAAGCAAAAGGGGTATTACCCAAAGAGCATCGTTTGGGATTTTTTTGTGCGCAGGAAAAATAAATTTTCAGACCTGCGATTTTAATTCTGTCAAATAGCGGATTGCAAGGGCGTATCCCTGTAGTCCCAAACCGCAAATCAGGCCTTTGCACCTGCCGGCGATCAGATCGGTGTGGCGAAATTCTTCCCTGCTGAAGGTATTGGAAATGTGAATGGAAACTACCGGTGCGCTTATGGCAGAAATGGCATCGGCAATGGCGACACTGGTATGCGAATAGCCGCCCGCATTGAGAATGATACCATCGGCCTTAAAACCGTGTGCGTGCAGTGCATCTATAATTTCCCCTTCGATATTGCTCTGAAAATATTCCAGCGCCACTGTCGGAAAACTGCGTTGCAGGCCGGTAAAAAAATCTTCAAAAGTCTGTGAACCGTATATCCCCGGTTCGCGGATGCCCAATAGATTCAGGTTGGGGCCGTTAATAATAAGTATCTGCATTATGTACAAAATTAGTTCAATTCACAATTTTCTGTGGCGGAAGCGCCGTCGATTACCGTAATGGAGGTTAATTTTCATTTAATGCAATGGAAAGATAGCATCAAGGAATTCAAACTGTATCTGCAACTGGAAAAATCCTTATCGGCCAATTCTGTTGAAGCCTATCTGCACGATATTGAAAGGTTGTCTGAATTTGTGGAAATATTCTATCCGGAAATATTACCCCATACCATGCAACAGGAACATCTCTCTAAATTTATTCACTACCTGAATGAGATCGGTATGAACGACCGGTCGCAGGCACGCATGATTTCGGGTGTGCGGGCATTCTTTAAATTTTTGCTGATGGACGACCGCATAGATACAGATCCTTCGCAGTTGCTCGAATTGCCGAAACTGAAAAAGAAATTGCCCGATACGCTGAATGTCGGGGAAATCAATGCCATTCTGGAAGCCGTGGACATGAGTAGGCCGGATGGCATGCGCAACCGTGCCATCCTGGAGACGCTGTACAGTTGCGGGCTTCGGGTAAGCGAATTAACCGAGTTAAGAATTTCTGATCTCCACCTGCAGGTGGATTTTATAAAGGTAACCGGCAAGGGCAATAAGGAGCGGTTGGTGCCGATAGGCAGGAGCGCTAAGCAAAGTATCACCGCATATCTGGAACATATCCGGGTGCAGGTACCTATACAAAAGGGTTTTGAAGACCATGTGTTTTTAAACCGGCGGGGCAGGAAGCTGACCCGGATTTATATATTTCTGATGCTGCGGCAATACGCCGCCGCCGCCGGTATCCGCAAGACGATTTCGCCGCATACCTTCCGGCATTCCTTTGCCACCCATCTCATCGAAGGCGGTGCGGGATTGCGGGCGGTGCAGGAAATGCTGGGACATGAAAGCATTACTACCACCGAAATCTATACCCACCTCGACAGGGAATTTCTCAGGGATACTCTGATTCAGTATCACCCCCGGTTCAAGTAAAGTTCTCCGATTCAATTTTCACTGCTATCTTTGCCGCCTGTCTCCCCAATGCCCAGGTGGCGAAACTGGTAGACGCACCAGCTTGAGGGGCTGGCGTCCGCAAGGATGTGCAAGTTCGAATCTTGTCCTGGGCACTTGTCATTTTAAAGGCACTCTCTCGTTACAACGGACTTCATTTAAGGGAATAACTCCCTGACGGGATGCAGTCTGTCCCGCATATAATTTTTCAGGTTAATGAGAAAGGCGAGGCTCATATATACCAATACCGGCGAGCCTAAGGTGAGAAAAGTAATGTAGATGAAAAACAAGCGAATGCGTGATGTGGCGATTCCCATTTTTTCACCGAGATAGGAACAAACTCCGAATACCCCTTTTTCCACCAGGTATTTTAACTGATTGAACATATAGCAAATTTAAGTTATTCCTGCATTCCCAACACAAAATACCCCACATGACATTGTAAACATTTGCGGTGGTCGCAGTATTCTTTTTTCAGTTGCAGCATGCCCTGGGTTTCTGCTGCGTTTTCTGCAGAGAATCCCAATGCCGCCCACTTGGTTATTATGGCATTTTTTTCGGGTTTGAGTTTTTCCAGCAATGCAATTGCGTCATCGATCATTTCCTGCCTGCCGTGTTTCAATCCGTATAAATATTTAATAGGAGCAACGGTATTCATCAACAGGACTTGAACTGTGGATTTTCCCAATCCCGAAACGGATACCCGTGCGGCCTTCCTGAAGTGATAGTGTTCCTTCCAGTAATCGCCGGGCTGGATGGCGAAGGCGTCTTCCATTTTTTTTACATCGTTTTGCAATATCAATGTGTCGAAGAATGCATTGGTTTTACAGATGAATGCCGCCAACTGGCTGAGCCGGATTGTCGGAAACGATGCAGGCCGCATTCTCGAGAACTTCCATTGCAGCGCCGGCGCCGATAATGAAAATTTATTTTTCAGAAAGTGGTATTCCGACTGCAGCTTGTGCGGGTACAGCTCTTTAAAACTGCCTTCGAGAAACCCCGCCGTACCAAACAGCAGTGATTCGGTTTGCAGTAAATCGTTCTTGTGGCGCAGCACGGTTTTCAATGGCAGGGCGCCGGCAACCAGCTCCATCGCTTCGCCGTTTACCGGAGCGCCGAAGCTGCGAGCGAGCAATTGGTAGGTCGTTTCTTCCCAGTCATTTTTGTTGTAGTGCAATCGCTCCTCAATATGCAGGGCTTTTTGCTCCAGCCGCTCTGCCGTGAGCCGTTGCAGCCAGCTTTTCCATTTTATTTCCGGGAAACCGCCGATGTGTTTTTCGCAGGGAATCCACGCCGATGTCTGCATCATGGCTGCGTATTTGTTGAGCAGCCTGCCGGGAATTTTCCCGTTGAGTTCCAATACCGGAATGCCGTTTTCGTATCCGTCGTCTCTGAATACGACGTGCAGTATCACGTTGTTGAAAGCGGGATCCGTTTGATGGGCATGTAGTTTCCAATCCGAGCTTTTAATATGCACTTCGATATTTCCCGCCCAAATGGTATCGCCGATTTTAATCTTCGCCTGCAGAAAATCGGGGCCTGCATTCGTATTGCGGGTGCCGGGTTGCAGTATGGTGATTTTTTCATCGGCAGTAGAATGCAATGCATGGGTATCCAATAATTGCATACTCCAAATAAATTGAAGTAACTCTTCGTTCATGGGTAAAGTTTAATTAAAATTAAAGGAT
Source organism: uncultured Chitinophagales bacterium (assembly GCA_964492065.1). Classification (GTDB taxonomy): domain Bacteria; phylum Bacteroidota; class Bacteroidia; order Chitinophagales; family BACL12; genus JADKAC01. Next base: position 62,056 of record CAZBHH010000007.1, read on the forward strand.
TATTTGCTTGCGGCGCAATAATTCTTCCATTGTGTATTGAATGCCGCTTGCAACCGTAGCTGCCATTTCAGCAAAATCCTTCCCGTTGCCGGCGTAGATGATATTGCGTGAACTGTTTACCAGCAATCCGCAATCCGCATTTAACCCATGCTCGGAAATGGCCTCCAGGTCTCCGCCCTGGGCGCCTACGCCGGGAACAAGAAAAAAATGATCGGGTGCCAATGCACGGATTTGTTGAAACATTGCGGGATGTGTGGCTCCGACGACGTACATCAGATTTTCCGGTGTGCCCCATTGCTGCGATTGCAAAAGTACGTGTTCAAATATCTTGCGTTCGCCGCAGTTGCGAAACTGAAAGTCGCTGCTTCCCGCATTGGAAGTGAGCACGAGCAGTACCACCCATTTGCCATCCAGGAAAAACGGCTTTACCGAATCGGAACCCATATAAGGTGATACTGTAATTGCATCGGCATGCATGACGTTAAAAAACGCCTCTGCATAGCGCTGGGAGGTGTTGCCTATATCGCCCCGCTTCGCATCGGCAATGATAAAATGCGAATCGCCGATGTAGGCAATTGTCTTTTCAAGACTCTGCCATCCCTTGCTGCCATAGGCTTCGTAAAAGGCCGTATTCGGTTTATAGGCGACGCAATAATCTCTCGTTGCATTGATTATTTGTTTGTTGAATGCATAGACGGGATCATCTGCATCGAGCAGGTGTTTGGGAATTTTTTGAATATCGGTATCTAACCCAATGCAGAGATAAGATTTTTTTTCCCGTATGGATTGAATTAATTGACTGCGGTTCATCGTGTTCCGCAAATGTAGGGAATTTAATTCCGGGCTTTGAAATCAGGCAACCGTTTCGATGGATTTTATTTCGGGGATGGCGCTGCGAATGGATTCTTCCACGCCGGCTTTCATAGTCATAAAACTCATCGGACAGCTCTCGCATGCACCCAATAGTTTTACTTTCACTATCATATCCTCCGTAATCTCCACAATCCGGATATCGCCGCCGTCTGCGTTCAGATAGGGACGGATGGTATCGAGTGAAGATTCCACCTTATCGTATATTTCCTTTGTCAGTTTCATAGCTATCGCCACAACAAATTTACGGCAATTCTCAGAGTAATACCTCAACTTTTTTCGTCGGCGCCGCCGATTCATTGCGGATGGAAATGCACCTGGCCGCATTATTTACCATTTCTTCAAACGCCCGTTGTACGTCGGGATGTTTAAAAGCGGGAGTGCCGCTGTCGCCGCCTTCGCGGATTCCCTGCACTAATGGAATCTGGCTGAGCAGCGCCACATTTAATTCTTCCGCTAATTTTTTGCCGCCGCCTTCTCCGAAAATGAAGTATTTGTTCTCCGGCAATTCTTCCGGTGTAAACCAGGCCATATTTTCGACGATACCGAGTACCGGGACATTGATATTGGGCATATTAAACATAGCCGCAGCTTTGCGGGCATCTGCTATCGCTACTTCCTGCGGTGTGGTAACCACGATGGCGCCGGTAACCGGAACTGTCTGCACTAATGTCAGATGGATATCACCGGTTCCGGGAGGCAGGTCAATTACCAGGTAATCGAGTTCGCCCCAATGACAATCGCTTACAAACTGCCGCAGCGCCGAAGATACCATAGGCCCCCGCCATACAACCGCTTGTGACGGATCTACGAGGAATCCAATGGACAGCACTTTCAAACCGAATTTTTCAACCGGGATGATGGTCGCCTTGCCATTGATCTGCTGTACCCTCGGTTTTGCATCTTGCAGTCCGAGCATCAACGGTATGGATGGACCGTAAATATCGGCATCGATAATTCCCACCTTGGCGCCCGTCTCCGCCAAACCCATTGCGAGATTTACCGATATAGTCGATTTGCCAACGCCGCCTTTTCCGGAGCATACTACTATGATATTTTTTACACCTGGCAATAACACCTCATCGGATTTGCGTGCCGAACTGACATTGGAACCCATCGTAATATCCACCTCCAGATTGGCGTCGACAAGTTTCTTTACCGCATTGATACAGGCTTGTTTGATTTGCTCTTTCAACGGACAGGCGGGTGTCGTAAGTACCACGGTAAAACTCACTTTGTCGCCGTTGATCTGAATATCACGCACCATATTTAATGACACGATATCCCGTTTAAGATCGGGATCATCTACGTAACTCAGTGCATCGAGAATCGCCTTTTCAGTAGTAGCCATATTATAAAAAATTTAACACAAAGGTAAAAGCAGTTATCTGAAAGTACACAACGCAAAAAGAGTAAATAGGTTTGGAAACGGTGCAAACCGGAGCAAGACCAATGAAATATATACTTTTTATATGCGTAAATGATTCGGGCAATTACCGGTAGTGGACTGTTTATTATATGTGTCTCTGCCGGATAGATAGGAAATCTTCGCAACTGCATAATTTATTCGCAATTTGTGTCAAAGCTCTGGAGATTTCTGCCAGTAACTTTCCTGGCTTATAGCTTGCATTTTCCGCTTAAAGTTATATTTGCACTGAATCAAAGACCGTCGGTAGGAAGCAAATGGCTAAGAATTTAATGATAGTTGAGTCGCCTGCAAAGGCAAAAACAATAGAAAAATTTCTTGGAAAAGATTTCATGGTAAAGTCTTGTTACGGGCATATCCGCGACTTGGAGAAGAGCAACTTTTCTATTGATATTGACAATAACTTTACGCCGAAGTATGTAATTCCCGCCGATAAGGAAGATGTGGTGAAGGAATTGAAAAAGCTCGCCAAGTCGGCTGAAGAGATATGGCTGGCAACGGATGAAGACCGGGAGGGAGAGGCCATTTCCTGGCATTTATGCGAAGTATTGGGCTTAGATCCGAATGCAGCGAAGCGCATTGTATTCCACGAGATTACAAAAAAGGCAATTCAAAAAGCCGTGGAAAATCCACGCAGCCTGGATCTTGATTTGGTAAATGCCCAGCAGGCACGGCGGGTACTCGACCGCCTGGTTGGATTCGAATTATCGCCGTTGTTGTGGAAGAAAATAAATTTATCCCGTTCGCTTTCTGCCGGCAGGGTACAGTCTGTCGCTGTGCGCTTATTGGTGGAACGGGAAAAGGAGATAATGGATTTTGTACCGGTAAGCAGTTATAAAATTAATGCTGTTTTCAATACCGATACCGACAAGAAAACGGCGTTGGTAAAAGCCGAACTCAATCAGAAGTTTAATGAGGAGCAGGCGGCAAGGGCATTTTTAGAGCAGTGTGCCAATGCAAAATATAAGGTGGAAGATGTTACCGTAAAACCCGGTAAACGCTCTCCTTCGGCGCCCTTTACCACTTCTACACTGCAACAGGAGGCAAGCGCTAAATTGGGATTTTCGGTTAGCCGCACCATGGTGGTGGCACAAAAGCTCTACGAAGAGGGACATATCACCTATATGCGTACAGACTCCGTGAATTTATCCGAATTTGCAATGCAAGCCGCAAAAGATGAAATCTTAAAACAGTTCGGCGAAACGTATGCATATTCGAGGCAATATCAAACAAAATCGTCCGGTGCACAGGAAGCTCACGAAGCGATACGGCCGACCTTTATGGAAGCGCAGAATATCGAAGCGGGATCAGATGAGAAGCGACTGTATAAATTAATATGGCGGCGAACCATCGCCTCGCAAATGAGCGATGCGGAACTGGAAAGAACAACGGTGACTATCGATATCAGCACCCGGCCGGAAAAATTTATCGCTAAAGGCGAAGTAATTATTTTCGACGGATTTTTAAAGTTATACACCGAGACAAAAGATGAAGACGACGACCAGGAAGATGATTCCATTCTGCCCCCATTAAGTAAAAACGATAAATTAAAAGCCCAGGATATTGTGGCTACCGAGAGATTCACCAAACCCCTTCCTCGCTATACGGAAGCAAGCCTGGTGCGCAAACTGGAGGAATTGGGCATCGGCAGGCCTTCTACCTATGCACCTACAATCAGCACTATTCAAAAGAGAGAATACGCACTCAAGCAGGATAAGCCAGGAGTGGAGAGAAAATATATGCAGTTACAACTGGTTGACGGAAAAGTGCAGCGCAAGCAACTTAAAGAAATTGTCGGCGCCGAAAAATCAAAATTAATTCCAACGGATTTAGGCATGCTGGTTACGCAATTTCTGATGCAGAATTTCATGAATATTCTCGACTACAATTTTACTGCAAAGGTGGAAGAGCAGTTCGATAAAATAGCGATTGGAGAAATTGTATGGCCCGAGATGATTGCCGGATTTTATCAACCGTTTCACCAGGCCTTGGAGCAGACGGAGAAAAATGCCGAGCGTGTTACCGGCGAGCGGATCCTCGGGAAAGATCCCGCAACCGGATTTCCGGTGAGTGTGCGCATGGGAAAGTACGGCCCGATGGCGGTGATTGGCGATTCGCAACAGGAGGAAAAGCCAAAATACGCAGGGCTGCTGAAAACACAGAATATGCAGTCAATCACCCTGGAAGAAGCTTTGGAGTTATTTAAATTGCCAAAAGTGGTAGGTGTTTATGAAGGTATGGATATTAAAGCCGCTATCGGCAAGTTTGGGCCCTATCTGCATTGGAACAATAAATTTTATTCCATTCCAAAGCACCTCGAGCCGGTTTCCATCTCCCTGGATGAAGCGATTGAAGTAATACTCAAAAAGGAGGAACAGGATGCGAATAAGGTGATTCACAACTGGTCGGATTTGGAAATTCAAGTGCTAAATGGCCGGTACGGGCCGTACATAAAGAAGGGTGCTGAAAATTACCGCATTCCCAAAGGCGTGGATGCGGCCGGTTTAACCAGCGAAGCAGTGTTGGACATTATCGCCAACAGCCAGCCAACCGGGAAGGGAAAATCCAAGTCTAAAAAGGTAAAAAAGTAACGCAGTATGGACGCCGCCGACAAAGAAATTCAGGCGCTTATCGCTTTGCTCGACGATTCAGACAACGAAGTGTTTGACCATGTGGCGCAGCGCTTATATTCTTATGGCCCGCAGATTATCGGCAAACTCGAAGATGCTTATACCACCATCCCCGACAGGTTGACGCTCGAGCGCATCGAGGGTATTATTAAACACATTCAGTTTACATCTGTCGAAAAGGATTTTCAGAATTGGATTCTATCGGGTTCCGACGATTTGCTTAAGGGCGTATTAATTATCAACCGCCACCGCTACCCCGAATTGAATGAATCCGAAATTACTGCACAAATACATAAAATACGAAAGGATATATGGTTGGGATTAAACCATTACCTGTCGCCGCTCGAACAGGTGAATGTGGTGAACCGGGTATTGTTCGGCCAAATGCATTTTACCGGAAATGCAGACCCCGCAGAGGATTTATTCCTGAGCTATTTCCACAATATGCTCGAAAAGCAAAAGGGCAATCACTTTTCAATAGGCTTGTTGTATTTAATTCTGTGTCAGCAACTGGAAATGCCCGTTTATGGCGTCTGCCTGACGAGTCATTTTATACTTACCCGCTGCAAAGAATATATTATTGATTTTTCGGATAGTGAGAGTATGCGCCGTGAAGTTTTGTTTTATATCAATCCCTTTAACAAGGGGCTGGCATTCGGAGAAAAGGAAATTACCACCTATCTGAATAAGGTAGATATTGCCGCTGATCAAAAATATTTTCTGCCCGCATCCAATAAAACGGTTTTAAATGAATACCTCACCGTATTACAAAATCTGTATGTAAAATCCGGTGAAAAAAATTATATGCATGAGCTGGATGCATTGAAGATGCTTTTGGACGAGTAGTTACATTTCAATTATTTGAATTTCCACCCGCCGGTTAGCGATGCGCTGCTCTTCATTCATTTCTTTGGGATAAATCTTTTGTTTGCCGCCCATACCTTTAAATTCCATACGCCCGGGGTCTATGCCCTTGCGCACCAGGTATTCGTAGATTTCTTTCGCCCGGTTGTACGACAGGTTATTGGTATTCGTGCCGTAATCCCAGCCGTCAATTGAAGTGTCGGGTTCGCAACAGATATGGCCGATAATGAGAATGCGCAGTGTGGGGTTTTCTTTCATCACGTCCAGTAAGTTTTTTAATACCGGAATGCTTTCCGGAAGCAGCTTATGGTACCCGCCGACGAAATGCAGGTTCTCCAGGACAATTTTATCACCTGCTTCATAACGGGTAATATCTAAATCGCCTTCTTCGTAGTAAATCTCCTCCTGGTCTTCTGCCGTCTCCTCTTCAGAAGTTTTGTCGGGTTGCAGTTCGGTGGATTGTTCGGCGCAATCGCAGATGAATCGTATTTCCACCCGGCGCTGCAATTGTCTTTCGGCTTCCGAACTCTTTGTATTGTCTGCAATCTTTTCGCCATAGCCCTTACACAATGTAATGGCAGATGCCTGTATCCCGTTACTCACTAAAATTTGTCGTATGTTGTCCGCCCGGTCTTGCGACAGCGAATTGTTGTAAGAGTCGCTGTCGATAAAATCGCAATAGCCCTTAATCTGAATGTGGTAACTGCGACTATTGTCGAGGCTGTCGGCCAGGAAATACAACAGGCGGGTGCGTTCGTTTTGTGTGGGTTCGGCGGCATTGAAGTCGAAGTAAACGACATGGGTGAGGTCTTGAGCCCGGAGAATTAAGGTTCCGAGCAATAGGAATAATGCGGTAATACCGGCGGGTTTCATGAATTGAATAACGTGGCGGGGACGGTGTTAGATATATTGCCGGAATGAATTTTTCGATGAGCATAAAAAAAAGACAACCCTGAGGAGTTGTCTTTTTGTTTCATTCGATTACCGGATGCAGTTATTTGGCATCAATCACCTTACCGTTTTTTACCCTGCCGTAAAAATTTACCTCATGGGTACGGCGGTACTGATCTATGGCAGTTTCTGCTTCTTCCATAGTGTCAAACCGCATTTTCATTGCTGAAGTATCGCCGGTTCTGCGGATTTCGATATAGAAACCATCGCGGAGTTTTGGCGGTGCGGTAGGTGGTCGGCCTAATTTTTTCTGCTTAATAACGGTTGCGATTAAAGTTGTTACGCCTTGGGGCAAATCCACCGCCACCACCTTCTGTTTTGGGGCGGGCTTTGTTTACGACAATGTTTCTCCCGTCGATTTCGGATTCGTTCAGGCCGTTTATAGCCTCGTTTGCCTGGGTATTATCCGGCATTTCGACAAAACCAAAACCCTTGGAACGGCCTGTCTGGTTATCCATAATAATTTTAACGGAGTCAACCTGGCCATAGGCCTCAAATGCGTTCCGCAAAGTGTCTTCGGTAGTGCTGTAATTCAGCTTACCAACAAAAATGTTCATGTACTCTAATTGTTTTTAAATGATCAATGATTATGCACGGACGGAAAAAAACACAACGAACAGTCCGTTAAGGAACAATGAGATATGTATTGATTCAAATCCAGAGCGAGAGTAAAGATACACTTTTTTTAATTTAGGTTGTACCCCTGCCCAGCCAAATTGCTTTAATTTTCAAATTCCGGGCAGTAATTGTGGTTTTTAGTACTCTCCACCCGTGGAAGTGCCTTCCTCATACGGTTTAACCGTATAGTCTTTGGGCAGGCTGAAATTTTCATTATTCGGCTTATTAAAATCAATATGCGTCAATTCCATGAGGAGAATCATCCCATCCACATCGATTTCGGTAAGCATGGGTAGGCCTTTGATTCCATCAATGTAAAAGGTGGCGTTCATATTCAGGCCGTCCGGATTTTTCACTTTGGGGAGCACATAGGTGTTATTAGCCCATACGGTTTGCGTAGTGGTCAGGGTGTCAACCACAGTGGTAACCTGGTATTTTTTACAGGTATAGCCCAATATTTCCCTGGTTTCGTCTGTTTCTTCAATCGTTGTCTGCACCGTCGCCGTTTGTTCGGATCCCAATGTGTATATTAATTTGTCGCTGTCCATAATGATATAGGTCTCGCCGGATTTGTCCTGGTACAATACTCTACCCATCATTTCGGAGACCATACCGCCCTGCATGTACATCAGGAAGTCGTTCTTCAATACTTCGAAAATATATTTCTCTGGCATCAACCCGGCGAGCATCTCTGCATATTCGCCCGTTAGGGAAATTTTATACTCCAGGGTTCCCTGGAAGGTTTTTTGAGCGAAAGCGGTTGTTAAACCCAGCATTGCAAAGGCAATCACACAAGTAATTTTTTTCATAGTCGTATTTAAATTTAATTAATTTTTTCCATCCCAAAGCAAATAGGCTTTAATAAAATCGTCGAGTTCGCCATCCAGCACTGCATTTGCATTGCCCGTCTCGTAACCGGTGCGTGCATCTTTCACCAGTTTATACGGGTGGAGGACATAATTGCGGATTTGCGATCCCCATTCGATTTTTTTCTTGGAGCCTTCAATTTTTGCTTTCGCATCTAAACGCTTTTGCATTTCCAAATCGTATAATTTGGATCGGAGCATCTGCATCGCCATCTCGCGGTTCTGCCCCTGGGTGCGGTTTACCTGGCAACTGACGACTATTCCCGTGGGAATGTGCGTTACCCGCACTGCCGTTTCCACCTTATTCACATTTTGCCCGCCGGCGCCGCCGGAGCGATACGTATCCCATTCCAGGTCGGCGGGGCTTATTTTTATATCAATAGTCTCGTCGATCAATGGCGAAACATATACGCTGGCAAAGGAGGTGTGCCGCCTCGCATTTGAATCAAACGGCGAGATGCGCACCAGGCGGTGTACCCCATTTTCGCCCTTGAGCAATCCGTAGGCAAATTCGCCGTCCACTTCCAGTGAGGCGCTTTTGATTCCGGCGACGTCGCCCGCCTGGTAGTCCAGCTCGGTGACTTTAAAATCGTTTTTCTGTGCCCACATTATGTACATGCGATACAGGATGCTCGCCCAGTCGCAACTCTCTGTGCCGCCGGCGCCGGAATTGATGGTGAGTATTGCCGGCAACGGATCTTCGGGTTGATCCAATGTCGTTTTAAACTCCAGTGTTTCGACCAGCTCGGCGGCGTTGGCAAAGGATACATTTAATTCCTCCTCCGTTACCTCGCCGGCTTCATAGAATTCAAACAGTACGCCGAGGTCCTCCACGGCAGTTTCCATTTTTTTAAATTCGTTTATCCAAAAATTGTTGAGCTTAATGCGTTTAAGCACCTTCTCCGCATTTTTTGGGTCTTCCCAAAATCCCGGTTGTTGAGTGATTTGCTCGTCTTCGCTTACCTGGTGTACCTTGTTATCGTAGTCAAAGAAACCTCCTCAACACCAGCATTTTCTCTCTTAATTCGCTGAAATGTTCTAATGTCATAATGGGCGCAAAACTACTATTTTAAAAATGAGCAGATCAAATTTCAAGGTTTCGATAATATCTGCGGCATTTCGCAATTAACTTTATGCGGATGCGACAATTCTCTATTGCAGTGCGGAACGAAACATTACCCTTGCTGGGGGAAACCGCATATGATGTATTGGTAATCGGCGGCGGGATAACCGGGGCCGGCGTGGCGCTGGATGCCGTATCCAGAGGGCTGCGTGTTTGCCTCATCGAAAAAAGTGATTTTGCATCCGGTACCAGCTCCAAAAGTACAAAGCTGATCCACGGCGGTTTGCGGTACTTAAAAAATTTCGAATTTGGGTTAGTCCGTGAAGTGGGAAAAGAGCGGGCGATACTCCACCGCTTAGCCCCGCACCTGGTGAGGCCGGCGCCTATGCTATTGCCCATTTACAGCAAGGGAACTCTCGGTAAAGTGTCAACTGCCATTGCTTTGACGCTGTACGACCGGCTCGCAGCAGTGAAAGAGGGCGAACGTTTTCGCATGCTAAAACAAGAGGAAGCATTGGAACTGGAACCGTTGCTGAAAGTCAAAAATCTCATCGGGGGCGCTTTGTACAAGGAATATGTTACCGACGATGCACGATTGACTTTGGCGGTTTTGAAAACCGCTGCCGGCATGGGCGCCGATTGTTTAAATTTTTGCCGTTACGATTCTCCGGTTTACGAAGGTAAACGCATTGCCGGAGCGGTGATAACAGATGAGATTGGCGATGTACAATACACCGTTCGTGCACGGTATGTAGTCAATGCCGCCGGCCCATGGGTGGATGGAATACGAAAAACGGAGGGACCTCTGTCGGGGAAATTTCTACACCTGACCAAAGGCATACATATCGTCGTTGCGCAAAGCGATTTTCCATTGCAACAGGCCGTTTATTTTGATGTGGCTTCCGACAAGCGCATGATATTCGCTATACCGCGGGGCGATACGGTGTATATCGGTACAACCGACACTACTTTTACCAAAGATTTGGATGCGATAGATATCGAACAGGCGGAAGTCCAATATTTACTAAATGCAACTAATTCCGCTTTTGATAAATTAAATCTTACAACCGCGATGGTGCAGTCCGCATGGGCGGGATTGCGGCCTTTAATCGGTCAAAGAGGTAAATCGCCGGGAGAACTGTCGAGAAAAGATGCCTTGTTTATCTCCGGGTCGGGGATGCTTTCTATTGCCGGCGGCAAATTGACGGGATATAGAAAAATGGCGGAAAAGGTCGTTGATAAGGTAGTGCAACACATGGGCGCAACAAGCAGTTGCCGCACCGATGCAATTGCGCTTTCGGGAGCGGATTTTTCAGTGCCGGTTGATGAATACATCGAGCGCCGAGGCGGCGAGGCAGGGCAGGTGGGTTTTACCCATGAAGAAATCCGTGAACTGGTTTTCCGCTATGGTACTGCTGTTGAACGGATTATTGAAAATGGATTTCAGTTGTATCACAAGTACCCCGATGCGGCGCAGCGCAAAATCGCCGCTGAAATACAATATGCGGTTGAGCATGAAATGGTGAGCGACCTCAACGATTTTCTCATCCGTCGGACGGGTATGCTTTACTTTGAAATCGAAAGAGCAAAAGCGTTGTATCCGTTTGCCGCATCGCACATTCAACAGATGGTGCATTTACCCGTAGCGGAATATCAACGCCGGCTTAAAGTGTTTGAAACAACATTAACGGCTGCAGCGAGCCATAAAAATTCTTAATGTCTGGCTGCAAGAAACAAGTAGCTGTACAATTGCTGTTTTTAGTTTATGAACGTGTCAGATGCCGTTTAAAGCAGTCATGAGTTTTTCCTGCACTTCGACGGCGGCAGCCTCCAATTCCGTATTGCCAACGGCACGCATGGCTTCTGCCGGCGCCATCATCGCTATTTCTACATCGCCATTGCCCAACTCACGCAGTGTTACATTGCACGGCAACATAGTGCTGATCGCAGGTTCTATGCTGAGTACTCTGTCGGCATACACCGGATTGCATGCGCCCAATATAACATGCGGTAAATAATCCTTGTTTAATTTTTTCTTCATGGTAGCCCGGATATCAATTTCGGTGAGTACTCCGAACCCCTGTTTTTTTAACTCTTCTTCCACCTTAGGACGAATGCCTTCAATTGTTGTTCCGGTGACGATTTTTGAATTGTAATATTTCATGTGCATATTTTTTTATTTCTTCGGCATCTCTACAACAATACATTCCCCTCTTTGAGTTCCATTCGGATAAGTGACCCGGTTCTATATGTGTGGAAAGGGCTTTGACAGATCTTGCCGTAATTTTACGACTGCCCGATAGTATCCCACCGGTGTAAATTGCGAGCCTGTCTGTATTTTAATACAAATGTCCACACTTTTGTTTACATATCCCACTTGCGGGATTGAAAATGAAAACTACTTTCGGGATATACAATGCCTATGACAGTGAAGAAGACCGCAAAAGTGCAGCAAGCGAAGAAGATTTTCGTCCTTGATACCTCGGTGATACTGCACGATCATAGTTCCATACACAATTTTGAAGAACACGACATCGTGATACCGATAACGGTGCTGGAGGAAATTGACAACTTCAAAAAGGGGAATGAGACTATTAATTTCGAAGCACGGGAATTCATTCGTTTTCTCGATCAAAAAACCAAAGAAGGCACCCTGCAGGAGTGGCGGCCGATAAACGGACGGGCTACCGGCAATATGGTAGTGATGATGTTTGAGAAGAATGGCATAGACGCCGAAAAAATATTCGGTGAGGAAAAGCCGGATCATAAAATATTGAATACCGCATTGGTGGTGAAGAAGCGCTATCCCGCAAGGCAGGTTATTCTCGTGTCGAAAGACATCAACCTTCGCCTGAAGGCGAAATCGCTGGGCCTGCTGGCAGAAGATTATAAAAATGACAAGATAAAAGATGTCAATTTTTTAAAGGAACCCATTGAGACGATCGAAGGTATTGATCATTCGACGATAGACCGGATTTACGACAATGGAAAAATCGGGTATAAAGATATACTGGCGCAGGAGCCCCTCGCCAACCAGTGCTTTATACTGAAGAACGGGAGCAGCAGTGTGCTGGCGACATACCACACGGGTGAAAAGTCATTTTTAAAAATCAATAAATCAACAGCCTACGGTATTAAACCACGCAATGCAGAACAGGTGTTTGCGATGAATGCCATACAGAACCCGGAGGTAAAACTGGTAGTGTTGCAGGGTATAAGCGGCAGCGGAAAAACTCTGCTGGCGCTGGCGGGTGCGCTGGAGCAACGGCGCAATTTCAGGCAGATATTTTTGGCGAGGCCGATAGTGCCGCTCGCCAATAAGGATATCGGCTACCTGCCCGGAGATATTAAATCGAAATTGAACCCTTATATGGAGCCGCTCTGGGATAATTTAAAGATGATTCAAAATCAATACAAACAGGGCGACAGCGAGTATAAGGCGATTGCGCAAATGCTGGAACAGGAAAAACTGGTAATTCAACCGCTGGCATTTATCCGCGGAAGAAGTATCTCCAATATTTTTTTCATCATCGATGAAGCGCAGAACCTGACGCCGCTGGAAGTAAAAACCATTATCACCCGTGCGGGAGAAAATACGAAGATCATCTTCACCGGCGATGTACACCAGATTGATACCCCTTACCTGGATGCCCAGAGCAATGGTTTGTCGTATTTGATTGATAAAATTAAAGATCACCCGATGTGCAGCGTGATAACACTGCCGAAAGGCGAACGCAGCGAATTGGCAAATCTCGCCAATGATTTACTGTAGGTCGAAGATTATAAAATTTTTGTAATGACCTATTTCCCTGCCGAGATAAGGCTCGTACTCCGCTTTGTGCAGATAGGAACTGTCGCCGATTACCAGGTACTTTGCGCCTAACGTGATTTTATCCCGTATCGCAATGTTTTTGACGGAGTACATCTCCGTCCATCCCGGGTTGTTAAATAAATACAGGCTGATATTCGCACTCCTGTCGGGTACGCTGATTATTTTATCCGAAGGTGTAATACCGATAGAGCGCAGGTAGGGTTGCAGCGAATAGTAGGAGTCGCCAACAGTTTTGTAAACGGCATCGTTGAGGCGGTGGTACTGGATCTTGTGATTGTATTGTAAACACCAGGCCATCAGAACCAGTGTACAAAAAACCGCAATCGCCGGTTTAAGTTTACCCCGAAAACGGAAAACGTTGCGCATCAGAAATTCGGAAATCGAGAGTATTAAAAAAACAATGGCAATCAACGGTGTCAGCAGGTAATAATCGTGATGGTATAATTGCTCGAAAAATAACAGCAGGTACATGGCGCTTCCCAAAAACAGTAAGAGTGTTATACTGCGCAAAGCCGGGTGCATTGCCTTAAACCGCAATGCGAAGAGCAATGCGCTCAGGCCGGTCAATATCCATACGGCGGGTGAGAAAATATGCAGGCTCCAGGACGTGTAAAACCGGTCGATAATATCAGCAATCTGGTCGCGATTTAAATTCCAGATGGGCAGGATGGATGTCAGGCTGTAGTCATTGCCGTAGAGCGCATTAAACCACAGCGTGTATTTTACCCAAATGGCGACGAGCAGCAATGCTATACCACCGCTTATACCAATATGCAGCATATCGCGGCGGGAAAGCGTATGCGGTTTGCGCAGCCACAATTTACAGAGATACATACCGGCGGCAAAGAAACTGAGCAACTCACTTACTTTAAAAAGACCGGCCAGGCAGAAGAACAATGCAGTACAATATATCCAAATCGACTTTTTATTCTTTAAATAGCGGAAGAAAAAATACCAACCGGCCAGACACATGCTTATTGCTGGCACATTGGGTAAAAAATGAGCGCCGTAATACATATAACACGGCGATGTGCCGATGATTATCACCGGCAGCAAAGATGCTATTGTATTGCGGGAGAGCGCCCTGCCCAATCCATACAAAAACAATAACCCGGCAAAAAAAAAGAACAGGTTTACACCGCGAAATACAGCTTCGTGAAAGCCGAATACGCTGTATAATTTACCGCTGATGAAGTATGTTAGCGGGAATTCGCTTGCCGCATATCCGTTCCATCCGGTTTGATTCAGCATCTGCGGCTTTAAAAACGGCGTATGGTTTTGATAGTAAGTTAATGCGTAAGAAGCGCAGTCGGTTTGCCGCCACTGATGCACGCCTTTGGGTTTGTAATTGATGGTATGGTGCAAGTCGGCGCTGAAAAATAACAGTATGCAAAAAAGGATGGGTAGCAGATAATGATACGTGTCGTGCCTGAATTGCATGGACAAACTTACGGCGTGTTATGGTGTTTTACATAGTACAACGGGTGTGCATTTACTGTGCATTCGTGCTAAACTCAATGCGGATGCGGAAAATTTCACCCTTAATTTAGCGGCTATGGCTAATCAGAATACCAATTACAGCGAAGAACATGTGAGAACCCTCGACTGGATTGAACACATGCGCCTGCGGCCCGGGATGTATATCGGCAAGCTGGGCGACGGTTCTTCTCCCGACGACGGCATCTATATTTTGGTGAAAGAAGTCATTGATAATGCCATTGATGAATTTATGATGGGCTACGGCAAGCGCATCGATGTGGAAATTGATAAACACAAGGTGACGGTAAGGGATTTTGGTCGTGGCATCCCTCTGGGAAAAGTGATTGACTGTGTGAGCAAAATGAATACAGGCGCCAAGTACGACACGAAGGCGTTTCAAAAATCCGTCGGCCTGAACGGTGTAGGTACCAAGGCGGTGAATGCCTTGAGCGCTTCATTTAAAGTGCAGAGCATCCGCGAGGGCAAAACGAAAATAGCCATCTTCAGGAAAGGTGAGTTGATAGAAGATCAGGCGCTGCAAAAGACAAATGAGAAAGATGGTACGCTGGTGGAGTTTGTGCCGGATGCTGCCATATTTAAAAATTTTCATTTCATACCCGAATACCTGGATAACTTGCTGTGGAATTACGTCTTCCTGAATGCGGGATTATCCATCTATTGCAATGGCCAGAAGTTTTATTCGCAAAACGGACTGCTCGATTTATTGAAGCGCAAAACCGATGAAGAATCCCTGCGCTATCCCATCATTCATTTAAAAGGGGAGGATATCGAGCTGGCACTGAGCCACGGCAACGAATACGGCGAAGAGTATTACAGTTTCGTGAACGGCCAATACACCACCCAGGGTGGAACGCATTTAGCCGCTTTCCGTGAGGCTATCGTAAAAACTGTCAGGGAATTTTATAAAAAGGATTTCGATGTAAACGACATTCGCCAGGCAGTAGTGGGAGCCATCGCGGTGCGCATTCAGGAGCCGGTATTTGAAAGCCAGACAAAAACTAAACTGGGTTCGCTGACCGTTGCTCCCGACGGCGTGGCCGTGCGCACGTTCATCCTCGATTTTGTGAAGAAGGAATTGGATAATTATTTGCACAAAAACCCCGCAACGGCCGATGCGCTGCTGAAGCGCATTGTTCAGAGCGAAAGAGAGCGCAAGGATATCGCCGGCATAAAAAAATTGGCCAATGAACGGGCAAAAAAAGCGAATCTGCACAACCGGAAACTGCGTGATTGCCGGGTGCACTACGGCGAAGATAAAGATGTGAGATCGCTGGATACCATGTTGTTCATTACAGAGGGCGATTCGGCAAGCGGATCTATCACCAAGGCACGCAACGTCGAAACCCAGGCCGTGTTTTCGCTCAAAGGCAAACCGCTGAATGTATTTGGACTCACAAAGAAAGTGGTCTATGAAAACGAGGAGTTTAACTTATTGCAACACGCATTGAATATTGAAGACGGACTGGACGGGCTGCGGTACAACAAAGTGGTTATCGCCACCGATGCCGATGTGGACGGTATGCATATTCGCCTGTTGATACTCACATTCTTTTTGCAATTCTTCCCCGACCTGGTAAAAAACGGCCACGTATTTATCCTGCAGACACCGCTGTTCCGTGTGAGAAATAAAAAGGAGACAATTTACTGTTATTCCGAAGGGGAGAAACAACATGCGGTACATAAACTCGGCAACAAACCTGAAATCACCCGGTTTAAGGGATTAGGTGAAATCTCCCCCGATGAGTTTAAAGAGTTTATCGGTGAGCAAATACGGCTGGAGCCGCTGATAATCGGCAAGGAGCGCACTATCCAGCAAATCCTGGAGTACTATATGGGCAAGAACTCGCCACAGCGCCAGGAATTTATAATCAATAACCTGCGGGTGGAAAGAGATGCGGTTGATATAGCAGTAATGTCGGAAGCATCCTGAAAGGACATACCTTATATTAGGTATTTTTCTCACCGTATATAATTAGTTGATGTTTTTTCCAAAGCTTTGCTGCTTATTTTATAAGCAGTAATTATGCATTTCTTAAACAAAACCGCCCTTCTGTTTTTACTGGGTTCCCTGCTTTTCCTCGGCAGCGCATGTGTTAATAATGAACGCACCGTTGAAGCCGATCCGAGCCTGGTAAAACGATTGGACTCTCTGGAGCAATCCATTGAAATCCTGAAGGAACAAATTGCACCCGGACTCGGCGAACTTATGAATACCAATCAATTGTATATTCAAAAACTCGCCAATGATATTGCCACCGGCAACTGGGATTACGCCGATTTTCACATGCACGAATTAGAAGAAATTTTTGAGCGCATCGAAGAATTACACAACCATCACGATGAATTGGTACAGCCTGCCGACGTGCAATTAAAGGCCTTTATCTTCCCGGCGTTTGAAAAACTGGAATCGGCCATTGATGCTAAGGACAAAACCATTGCCGAAAAGGAATACCTGAACCTGAAGTCGGGATGCAACAATTGCCACAAGGCAAATAATATGGCATACATCGTCATAGAATAATTGCAACACTTCCATTTCCCTTCCACCACCCGGTGGAAAAGTCGGGTAACTGCCTGTCGGGCGTCACCGTATTTTTGTTGCTTCTCCTAAATGGCAAAAAAAAGTAATAAACTGTCAGAGAGCAGCCCTGAGCAGCGGCCAGGTGAAGTGACGCATGTAGCAGGCATGTATCAAAACTGGTTTTTGGATTACGCCAGTTATGTCATTTTAGAAAGAGCCGTTCCCGATATCCGCGATGGATTAAAACCGGTACAGCGCAGAATTCTGCATGCTATGCGTGAGATGGACGATGGGCGCTTTCACAAGGTGGCCAATATCATCGGCCAGACAATGCAGTTTCACCCGCACGGCGATGCAGCCATCGGCGATGCACTGGTGAACCTGGGTCAAAAGGATCTGTTAATCGATACACAGGGAAACTGGGGCGATTTGCGCACCGGCGATGATGCCGCCGCACCGCGGTATATCGAAGCAAGGCTGTCGCAATTTGCCCTGGAAGTAGCCTTTAATAAGGATACTACCGAATGGCAGTTGAGTTATGACGGCAGAAAATCTGAACCCGTTTTTTTACCCATAAAATTCCCGCTGGTACTCGCTCAGGGCGTAGAAGGGATAGCCGTAGGACTGAGTACGAAAATATTGCCACACAATTTTTGCGAATTAATTCTGGCGAGTATTCAACTGCTGAAAGGCGAAGAGATAGAACTGTACCCCGATTTTCCAACGGGCGGTATGGTGGATGTATCCGATTACAACCAGGGCGAACGTGGAGGCAAAGTACGAGTGAGAGCACGCATGATTGCGCCGGATAAAAAGACCATTCTCATTAAAGATATTCCCTATGGTACCACCACCACTTCGGTGATTGACAGTATTATCCGTGCAAATGATAAAGGGAAAATCAAGATAAAAAAAGTGGTGGACAACACGGCGCAGGAAGTGGAAATCGCCATTGAAATTGCTCCGGGTGTATCGCCGGATGTAACCATGGATGCGCTATACGCCTTTACCGATTGTGAAATTTCCATATCGCCTATTAATTGCGTTATCCGCGAGGAAAAACCGGTATTTCTCACCGTCGGCGAATTGCTGAAGGAGTCCACCCGCCATACAAAACAATTGCTGAAGCGGGAACTGGAAATTGAACTGGCCGACCTCGAGGATAAATGGCATTTCAGTTCGCTGGAAAAGATTTTTATTGAGAATAAAATCTATCGCGATATCGAAGAATGCGAAACATGGGAGGCGGTGATACTCGCCATCGACAATGGCCTCGAACCGCATAAACACAAATTGATGCGGGAGGTGAGCCGGGATGACATTGTCAGGCTGACAGAGATTAAAATAAAGCGGATTTCACGGTTCGACAGTTTTAAGGCCGATGAGTATATCCGGCAGTTGGAGAAGGATATGAAACGGGTGAAGCACGACCTGCGCCATCTTACCGAGTACGCAATTGCCTATTTTGAAAACCTGTTGAACAAGTATGGAAAGGGCAGGGAGCGCAAGACAGAAATCAGGAAGTTTGATACTATTGAAGCAAAATCGGTAGTGGCCAATAATGCCAAATTATACGTTAACCGGGAAGAGGGATTCATCGGGTTTGGTTTGAAGAAAGATGAATTTGTCTGCGAGTGCTCCGATATTGACGATATCATTGCATTTACCGAAGATGGCGTTATGAAAGTGGTGCGCATTGCCGAGAAGGTCTTTATCGGCAAAAAAATATTGTACGTCAGCGTGTGGAAAAAGGACGACGAGCGCAAGACATATCACCTGGTGTACAGCGATGCAAAAGCGGGCAAGGCATTTGCAAAGCGGTTTAACGTTACCTCCATTACCAGGGATAAGGAATACAATATGTGCGGCGGCGCACAGAAGGCAAAGGTGTGGTACCTGAATGCAAATCCCAATGGAGAAAGTGAAATAGTACAAGTGCAACTGCATCCGAATGCCCGGGCGCATAATAAATTATTCGAGTTCGATTTCGGCAGCCTGGGTATAAAGGGCCGGGATTCCAAAGGCATCATACTCACCAAATATCCTTTGAAAAAAATAACACAAAAGGAAATCGGCACTTCGACCATCGGCGGCAGGAATATCTGGTTTGATACGGCTACCGGCAGGTTGAATACCGAGAGCCGCGGCAGGAACCTCGGCGAGTTCGATACCGGCGATTTATTGCTCGCCTTATACAGGGACGGTACCTGTGAATTGACGGATACCGAATTGAGCAACCGGTATGATATTGCGGAGTTATTGCACCTGGTAAAATACGATCCGGAAACTATCATTACCGCCGTTTACTGGGATGCGGAAAGTGGCAATACATTTATCAAGCGATTTTATATCGAGCATACGGCCACCGGTAAAAAATATGCGTTTACGGGTGAAAATAAAGATAACAGGTTGTTGATTCTGAGCATTGACCCCCAACCGGTCATCGAGTTGACCGTATTAAAGGGCAGAAAAAAAGAACCGGCTACGGAAATTGTACAGGCATCCACATTTATTGATATTAAAGGATGGAAAAGCCAGGGCAACCGCCTCAGCAGTTTTGAGATTCAACGGGTAAAACTGCTTACATCTTCTTCTCAAGCGGAAGAGCCGGTAACAAGCGATGCAAATACCGTCACCCGGAAAGAAAAGTCCCAAACAAAAAAGAAGGTGGATAAGCCCGACGGCGAGAAACAATCTGAACCTGAGCAATTGCATATAGGTTCAAAAATTGAATGGGATGTGCAAAGCGGCAATAAAAAAGTGAAGGGTTCCGGCAGGCAGGGAAAATTATTCGAGTAATAACCTGTGGCAGCTTGTATTCTGTAATTAACCACACCCTGAAACCGGGAGAAAGCAATCCATCCTCGCCGCGGTTATTTATCAAATGTATGAGAGCATTGAATGCGCAAATGCCCGAAAACCAGGTGAGCGGGAAATAAAAAATAAGCCCCGGTTGTCAGAACAACACGGGGCTATCTTGCTAAATATAAGTATGGGTATTACTTTATGTTCGACATTACATCGGTATTGTATTCCATCACAATTTTATTCCAGTCTTTCAGGAATTGGACATAACTTCCGGCGCCGTGCACCAATTCATAATTTTCCCTGAATGCGGGCGATGTGAAATCAGATGCGTCAGCGGGCATAATTATTTTAACATCGTACTCATAACCGTAATTGTAAAGATTCCAGTACATCGTATTGGTATATGCGGGAGTCTCTTCTTGTGATTCGGCCTGTTGCACTTTCTTCATGATATTTTTAAACTCCTTTTCTTTGCCCTTTTTTAAATCCACGGCCATAATATTATAAGTGATGCCTTCGGGAATCTCCTCATTGCCTTTTGAAAATTCGGGATCGTACTTCCACAGGCTCACATCGCCGTATTGCTGAATATAAGGCTCCACATGGGTGTTCCAGTCGTCGTCGTGTGCTCCGTCGGATTTGTGTTTGCTGAGCGAAGCATTGCCGCAGGGGCCAAACATCCATACGTACCAGCCGGCGAGGTCGCCTTCCGTTACTGCACGTAAGCTCACCGTATTTGCATTGTGCGTTTCATGGAATAATTTGTAATGCTCGCGGATGGCGTGTTCCAAAGCGGCAGACTGATTCGGTTTAGGTTGTATATAAGAAATTTCATAGAGTTGATTATCGCTGTATTGCTGTGCGCTTACAACACTGCCCAAACCGCAGGTAATAAAAAAGATAAATAAGAACTTCTTCATAAATTGTTGATTTTGGTTCTAACGACAGTTGCAAAAATATAAGCATTTTGAAAAATTGGAATTAAAAAAAAATACTATTCCATTTTCGTGACAAAATGCATATTGTGTCAGACACCTGTCCGGATGGGATTGTGACTGAGTAAAATTACTGCTTGATAAAACGGCTTATAAGGCATTCCCCGCCTTGTATAAAGCGGATAATATACATGCCTGGCGCCAATTGTGCCGGCAAGTCGATAACTGTTTCACCTGTTACATCAGTAATAGCAGCGGTTTTAATTACATTGCCGGCAATGTCGGCTATCTGATAACTACCGCTGTGCATTTCCGCCGGCAGGTGCTGAATGTGCAATGTATTACCGGCAGGGTTAGGAAATAGTGAGATAATCTGTGAGTTATCGTTATCCAGTGCGGTTTCTATTTCGGTGTTGTTGATAAACCTCGCTACTGCGATTTGCCAGCCTCCGTCTTTCACTTGCCCGGTTTGTAAAATTTTAAAATCATCCTGCAAAATGATATCCATCACCTTATCCTCATCGCCGGTAAAATCGGTAAATACCACCCCGTCCGTTCCGAACAAATTATCGGCGCTGCCATCGTTCTTAAGCCGCATCAATACGAAGTCCCTGTTTCCGTTAGCAGTTGAACTGCCTCCTACCAGAATAGAATAATCTGGCTGTAACTCAATGGCAGTTCCCGCCTCCTGGTTGCCGTCAAAATCTATGGTCACCATACCGCCGTCGCCAAAAGCCGGATCGGGGGCGCCATCATCCTTCAGGCGGACTACTTTCATATTTGTGTCACCGGTGATATCATCGGTATATGTGCCGATAAATAAAATATTATTGTCGGGTTGTACCAATACATCATAAGCGTAAAAACTGCTCGTGCTGATATCGATCCACTGTATGCCACCAGTGCCAAAAGAAGGATCGAGGCTTCCGTCATCCTTAAACATTGCGACAAATGCATCGTTGTATAAACCCGTTTGGATACCAAATCCCGCCACTGCGATTTTGCCGCCGGTTTTGCGAAACGCCCGGGATATAATTACGTTCTCAGCCGTTACTTCAGTAATCATGTGCCCATTGCCATCGCCAAAGTCTGTGTCCGGGCTGCCATCTGCATTAAAACGGGAATACACAAATTTGGGTGTGCCGTTACCGCCTATATGGCCGAGCACCACTATTTTCTCGTCGGGAAGTTGAAATACAGCCTCGCCGAGATTGGTAGTATCCTCGAGCTCGACAAATATGGAACCGGCGGAGCCGAAGGCCGTATCAATACTGCCGTCTGCATTGAAACGGGTGAGCGCCATATCAAATTCGCCGGGTGTGATTATCGCATTGCCGAGCACTAAAAACTTACCATCGGATTGAATACAGAAATCGGAGAACGTAGTAAAATACGCAATATCGCTTAGCGCAATACCGCCGACACCAAAATCTGCATCCAATACGCCCAGCGTATCGTACCTCGCCAGAAACATGGTGGGGACTGAGCCAACATCGCACCTGCCTCCCAATACAATTTTGCCGTCTTGCTGAACTTTGACCCGGTTGGAAATGTCATTGCTTCCCGGTACATCGGTGGTGACGAGTCCGGAAATTCCAAAATCGGTATCTAATTCTCCTACCTGGCCAAGAGTGCAGGTAACCGTAAAAAGCAGTAGTGCGAAGGGTAAATATATTTTTGTCATGAGCAGTGTGTTTAATGCAAGCAAATGTAGATGGTATTATGCTATGTAAAAAATGAAAGCTGATGGCATTGTGTTGTTACAGGTGCCGGCTGTCTCCAATTTTTGACAGTGGTACCCGGTAAAATTACCGGCAGGTGTGGCGAAACAGGGTTTGCCGTACACCGGGAAATACAATAATTAACCGTCCCGGTGCATACCGGCGAAATACCGGGCGATCTCGGTTCAGCAACGCATAGCGGCGATGGATGGTTTTAAATAAATTCCTGTATTTATTGTTAATTATTTGCTGAGCTATCAGCGGATATTCCGAAAATGAACATATTTGCATTGGCATGCACGGGATAAGAATTCAACGGTTAATACATGTTATTGCCCTTGTGATAGGAATGCAAACAGCCATTCCCATTCTGGCGCAGTCTTATAGCGATGCCATCCTTGGCAAATGGAAATCCGCCGACGGCAAAACCGTTGTCGAAATTTACAAATCCGGAAATATCTATTCAGGGAAAATAGTGTCGCTCAAGGTGCCCAATGATGCAGTGGGAAATCCACGCACCGATTTGCAGAACCCGGATGCGGCCAAGCGCAACAGGCCCTTGCTGGGATTGCAAGTGTTGACGAATCTCCGGTTCCGCGACGGGTATTGGAGCGACGGCGAAATCTATAATTCTCAAAATGGGAAATCTTACACCTGCGACGTATGGCTGGAAGGCAACGACTTGCTGAAATTGAAAGTGTATTGGTATTTTATGTACCAGATCGAAGAGTGGACCAGGGTAAAATAATATGTCTTGATGATGGCGATGCAAATATGCACGGTCGTTTATTTACTTATCTCTCCTTCATTCGGGAAATAATTTGTGGACTGCCGGAAATCTTCAATGCCGGTTTGGAATCGGAAAAGGCAGGACGCCAATGCGACAAGCAGGCACGGTAATTTCAATTTGCAAACCGGGAATGCAATACCCATGCGATACCGAACAGAAAAATAAATTATTGAAATACTAATTTTCAGGGCTTGGGCTTTTGCGAATAATACAATATTCCTATCTTAGTTTAAATAAATGCAAGAATATGGCAAGTCCACAACAAGTATTGGATTATGTGCGGGAATTTATTAGCAGCGTAGGCATTGATCCGGCCACATGCTGGAACGAACAGAACCAGGCGTTTTACCTCTATAAAGGTTCCGCCAGGATAGAATTGTTTGTCTCAAGTCATGCACAATCGGATGGATCCACACGGCACTTTCTGCGCATCTTCAGCGGTCTGATGCTGGTACCTTCGGCGAATCGCGAGAAGTTTTACCGGCGATGCCTTGAAATCAGCGATCAGAGTTTGGGTGTTAAACTTACCGTGCGACCCGGCGCACCACCTGACAATGATTGGTTATATGCGACCTACGAAAGAGATATCCGGGGTATTGATCTCGATGAAACAATTACCTGTATCGAAGATATGGGCCTGTGGGCGGATTGGCTCGACGATACGCTCCAAAAAGAATTTAGTCAGGCCGGCCCCCCGGAAAATGCATAAGTATTATTTTTTTCAAACTTCATAATCAATAGAATGAAACGGATATTTTTCTGTCTGATAACGACGGCCTTTTCAACTGTTTGCTTTGCTCAAACACAAATTACCTTAGAAGATCTTTTTCAAAACTGGCTCTATTACCCCCAGTATATTAATGAATTGCGGAGTATGCAGGACGGCATGCATTACACCGTTAATGAGGACAATGTTGCAATCGGTAAATACGCTTACAGCAACGGCACAAGAGTAGGGGAGATATTTAATGCAGACTCTGTTGACGCCATTGACCAGTTCAACAGTTACCAGTTAAACGATGAAGAAACACTCCTGTTGTTGGCGGCGAATTCGCATTTCCGCTATCGCTATGCAACGCTCGACGACAATTACATTTACAATATCCAAACCCGTGCTATTGAACAACTGAGCAGAAACGGATTGCAGATGTATGCCACATTTGCGCCACAGGGGAACAAGGTGGCCTACGTCATTGAAAATGATTTGTACTATAGAGACCTGGACAGCGGTAAGGAGATCAGGATAACCACCGACGGCCTGAAGAACCATATCATTAACGGCGGAAGCGATTGGGTATATGAAGAGGAGTTCAGCTTAGTGCGTGCCTTCGAATGGAGCCCTGACGGAAATAAAATCGCCTTTTACCGCTTCGACGAATCGGATGTCCCGGAGTTTACCTACCAAAAATTTGACGACAGCCTGTATCCGGAAAATATTGTATTTAAATATCCAAAGGTGGGTGAAGTCAACTCGAAGGTGGAAATTTTTATTTACGATCTGACAACCGGGAAAACAGTCAAAGTAAAAACAGGTGAACCGGAATATATTCCCCGCATCTTGTGGATTGATTCTGAAAATTTAAGTGTAACAATCTTAAACCGCCTGCAAAACCAATTGTATCTTTTAAAGGCAAACGCCTTAAACGGCAACTCGGAGATGCTGTTGTACGAAGAAGCTGCCCGGTATTTGGAAATTCATAATGCCTTGACGTTTCTGCCCAAAGGCGAGGGGTTTATCTGGCTCAGCGAAAAGGATGGATACAACCATTTATATCATTTTGATATGCAAGGTAAACTCGTAACTCAAATTACAAAAGGGGAATGGGAGGTAGTGGAACTGTTGGGCTATAATCCCGATACCCGCACCCTGTACTATACCGGTACCGAAATTTCCCCCTTATATAAGAATGTGTATAGCATCGGGCTGGATGGCAAATCAAAGAAGCTGATCGGCAATGCCGATGGAGAAAATACTATCAGTTTCAGCAAGGGGTTTAATTACTACATCAGTTACTATTCAAAATTGGGAACACCGGTAAGCATTGCGCTGCACGATAAGACGGGAAAGCAAATCCGGATACTGGAAGATAATGCAGCGCTCAGGGAGCGGATGGCTGCTACGGAAATGACACCGCCGGAATTTTTTAAATGTACCACTTCCGAGAATATTGAATTGAACGGGTGGATGATAAAGCCGCCGGATTTTGATTCGACAAAATCCTATCCCGTACTCATGTTTGCTTATGGCGGGCCGGGATACCAGCATGCTGCCGATAAATGGAACGTGGGCAGCGGCGGAAATTACGTTTGGTTTCAAATGTTTGCACAGAAGGGGTACATCATTGCCGGCGTGGACGGCAGAGGATCGGGCGGCAGAGGCCGTGAATTCAGGCAGGTTACCTATGGTAATCTCGGCAAGTACGAGACCATTGACCAGATGGAAGCAGCTAAATGGCTGGGGAAGAAACCCTATGTGGATGCAAGCCGTATCGGTATTTTCGGATGGAGTTACGGCGGGTATCTCAGCTCATTGTGTATTACCAAAGGCGCTGATGTGTTTAAAACAGCTATCGCCGTTGCCCCTGTAACCAACTGGAAGTACTACGACAATATTTATACCGAGAGATATATGGGTACGCTGGAAAGCAACCCCGGAGGATACGATGCCAACTCGCCGATTTTTTATACCGATTTGTTAAAAGGCAATTACTTATTAATTCACGGAACGGCGGATGATAATGTCCACTGGCAAAATACTGCTGAAATGATCCTGGCATTAGTGCGGAGTAACAAGCAGTTTGACCTGATGATTTATCCCGATAAGAATCACGGTATTTACGGCGGCAATACGAGATACCACCTGTATAAAAAAATTACCGATTATATTTTAGATAACTTGTAAGCGCCGGGTAGGACTGAATAAAAAAACCACACTGCAAAGTGTGGTTTTTTGTTATTGAAAACCTGTTTTGGTTGATAGGTTTTTTAGTTATGAGTGGCATTCTTACCGTTTCAAACTCTCCCTTTTTTCGTCAGCCACAGAATTTCCATTGCAATATTAATTCATGTTTATAATTTATCCTAATAATCTTACATAAATATTATAATTTTTTTTGCACCCGTTCCATGTAACTAATCTGCCCGAATACCTCACTTTTTTATTGGCTGTTTTCAATTTGGGTTTTCAAGGGCAAGGAGATGCTTGTCATATACATCTGTGCGAGGTAAATGTAGTTTACAGTTCCTGTTTTGTCAATCACTTCCATGTGCCGGAATACCTGAACACGGGATAGCGTTTGTAAGTTACTTCCCGGTAGGCTGAATGTTCAAAAATGAATTCTAATTGCAAATCGGGATTGCCGGCAAATACGGGGTCGTTTTGTTTTTTCATTTCGAAGGCAGTGCGCAGCGCTTCATCTGATTGCAACAACCCGGCGGCGACATCTTCGAATACGTAATCGCTATACCATTCCTTGCGTGAGAGAACGGCATCAAAAAAATTCCAGTTGAAGAACGCATCGGGTGATTGCGGTTCCAGCGTCTCGACAATATAACGTTTGGCGCCCTGGGCAAGGGGAATCAGCCAATCGCCGGCATATAACCGCACTGTTGCATGTTCGGTGTGTACTTCAACATCGTAATGCAGATAGTGCCCTTCGTAAGGCGCTTCGACAGTCTTGTAGCTGTCGATATAATAGGTCTCTACTTCCAGAGTAGTATCCCTTTCAACCGGAATCATTGTTATACAATTCGATTGCAGGCGATCTGCAACATCAGACCATGCTTTCGGCAAGATGTAGTAGTCGGGTAGCGATACAGTCAAAGTGGGATAACAGGTATTATAGTAATTTACAGGCTTGGTATATGGCGTATTCCTGTCGTACCACAATCGCATGGCGCCTGTAACCTCACTGGGTTTGTATTTCGCTGCATAACCCGAAAAGACAAATGTTTCCTTTTGGTTAAAATCAATCTGCCAGCGCAAGGGTAGCGAGTCGGCTTCCGATATTTTGGCGTTTGCCGCTTTTCTTACTGCAAGTATTTCCCTGTAATGGAGAGCAGCAAATGCGACCAGGTTCTGCAAAAGCAAAAGCGTTGCTTCTACTCTTTGAGGGTATGGTTTCAACATGTGTGTCTCGGCCATAAAGCCGATTGTATTGAACAATGCGGCATATCCCGTCGAATAGCGTGGCGTTTCCAGAAATGTGGCAATGCCGCTGTCGGGGATATCGTATATGGGGTTTACATAGGGACATATCGGGTAACCATCCTGCTGCATGGCATCGTATAAATAGGGAAGCACCTTGTCGTTGAGAAAAGTATCGAGCGGAGGTGTTAATTTGTTATGCTGCGTAGCCAGTAAGGTCATCACGTACTGGTAGTCGGCGCCATTGCTCACATGTGTATCTACAAATAAGTCGGGGTCCCATTTTCGGAACAAGGCGGTAAATGCCGCTGCATTTTTCGAATCGCATTTTATAAAGTCGCGGTTTAAGTCCAGGTTTTGTGCGTTTCCCCTGAACCCGTATTCTTCGGGGCCGTTTTGATTGACCCTGGAAATTGAATTCCGGTTGAGGCATCCATCTACATTATAAACCGGGATTATACAGATTACTACATGGGATAAGTCCATATTATGCGAGTTGCCGGACAATATATTGCGGACCAGTTGCATGCATGCATCTATGCCGTCCGGTTCGCCCGGATGGATTCCGTTGTTAATGAGTAAAATGGTTTTGCCCTTTGCCCTCGCTATGGAGGGATCAAAATCGCCGTCGCGGTCTATGATAAACAGGTGCAAAGGGTATCCCGCACCGGTGGTGCCATAGGTCTGAATTGCGGCTATCGGGCTTTCAGTGGCCACTGTTTCATAGAATTCAATTATCTCAAAATAATCGGGCGTTTTATTTTGATGGTATAAATCCCATACTTGTCCGCGAGCCGTCGCATGAACGAAAATTAGGAGCAGCGCTGCGATTGCGCAGGTATTAGTTACATGGACATACCGGTGGCGCATTGCCGTTTCGGTTTGCCGGCGCATTATTTTTTAGTTTCAGATGTTCCATTATCCAGATCAAATAATAACCCTATTTTATATTTTTTTCTCTTCTTAAAGGTGATGTCCTTCTCGAAGATTGCATCAATGCTGTAACTGTTTGCAATGGTATGCTCCTCCCAGGTATTGCCGTAATAGGCGTAGTTTACAACCTGTACGGTATAAGTGCCGGGTGCAACATCGCAGGTAAAGCGCATCGGCTCGCTTTCTTTATGTTCTTCGCTCGTACATAACTCTTCTCCGTTGAGGAACACGGTTGTCTTGGTGTTATGGTCATACCCTTCTTCTATTCCCTTAAACGAATAGCTGATGGTGAGTTTTGCGTCTTGCGCCATGACTCCATTGGATGCGCTGCATACAAGGAAAATTCCGGTTGCGATTAAAAGGTGTTTCATTTTATATTTTTGGCTAAAGTTAATTGAATTAATTCATTGAAAGGTGGTGTATCCCGGTGGGCAGTTCACTTTCAATACAGTTACAAATCCGGTTATAATGATCTGCATTTTTAATAAAATCCGCATGTGTAACATCCGCGACAATTACGGTTGATTCCTTCAGGTTTCCCAGGCTTTCGAAGTAGGCACTTTCAATTTTTTTGAGATAACTCACCTGCACTGTTTGTTCAAACTCCCGGCCTCGTCGCCGGATGTTTTCCATCAGTCTCGAAGGTGCGGCATGTAAATATACCACCAGTTCTGCCGATGGCAGTTTGGGGTTGAGTATATCGAATATCTTCCTGAACAGGTTGAGTTCTATACCGTCCAGGTTAGCCTTGGCGAAAATCAGTGATTTGGTAAACAGGTAGTCCATGATAACCGGTTTGGATTCCCGCAGTTGGGGTTCTATTTCATTTTTAAACTGTTCATAGCGCTCTGCCATGAAAAACATTTCCATGCCCAGGGAATAGTCTTGCTGTTTGACAAAAAATTTATGCAGGAAGGGATTGTCGGCAAAGGTTTCCAGGACGAGGTTGGTATTGTATGTATGTGCGAGTTTTTTAGCCAGGGAAGTCTTTCCGGAGCCTATATTTCCCTCTATGGTAATTATGTTGTAATGCACCGATCAAAGGTATGCATTATTGATGGCAGGTTTAAAACTTATAGACCGCATCCAGTTTGGACACACTCAGCGGGTCGGTACATGCTGCGAGCAATTCGGCAACGGTCTTATTAAAAACGGGATGCATCAAATCGGGGTCAATTTCGCAAAGCGGTTCCAACGTAAAACGGCGTTCGTGCAGGTGCTTGTGAGGTATGGTGAGTAAGGGCGATTCCACGTTGAGTGCATCGAAGAATAATATATCGATATCCAGGGTGCGGGGCGCCCATTTCTCCCTGCCGTCTCTTCCCAATAGAAATTCAATTTGTTTGATATGGTGCAAAGTCTCTAATGCTGAACTCGGCGTTTGTATCAGTAAGACCTGGTTGTAAAATAACGGTTGATGCGTGCGGCCCCAAGGTTCGGTTTCATAAACATGCGATTGCTTAATCACCGTTCCCAGGAATGTGCGTATGGCGCCTGTTGCAGCCATGAGGTTCTCCATCCTGTTTCCTAAATTTGTGCCTAACAGCAGCCATACCTTATGCTCCATGTTCATTCGAGGAGGTTTAGTTGGATAAAAGTACAGAATTAATTTATTAAACGATACATAGGCTTAAAATATTTTTTAAACTTACAATGATTTGACATGAGAGAGTTTTTCCGTTCCTTCTTTGCCAGTCTGCTCGCTCTGATTGTGTTTGTTGTGCTCCTGATTATTTTGGCGGGGGGTATCATATCCTCCTTGTCCCGGAAAATGGAAGGCAAACAGGCAAATGTACAGCCCAATTCCGTTCTCGAAATCAACCTGAATTACCCGATTGCCGAACAGACCCGGGAGTTCTCTCCCTCAGATGTAATGTTGTCGGGGCTGAATTTAGATGACAGGCTGGGCCTGAACGATGTATTGTTTGTCATTAATACCGCCAGGGAGGATAACAACATCAAAGGCATCTTGCTCAATATGGGGCCGAACCCAAACGGGTATGCCACGCTCCAGGAAATCAGGGACGCACTGACCGACTTCGAGAGCAGTGGGAAATTTATCGTCGCTTACGGCGAAATTGTAAACCAGGCTTCCTATTATGTCAGCAGTGCCGCCAATCAGATGTTTCTCAACCCATCGGGATTCCTGGAGTTTAAAGGCTACAGCGCTACCTGGTCATTTTATAAAGGCACCCTCGATAAATTAGACTTGAATGTCCAGATTTTTTACGACGGAAAATTTAAGAGCGCCACCGAACCATTGCGCAATACGGGCATGAGCGAAGAAAACAAGACGCAATTGCGGGAATTTCTGAATGGATTGTACAATTTCAATCTCGCACAAATTGTCAAAAGCCGGGGCAAAACGGTGGAGGAGTACAAACAAATCGCCAATGCATTTCCGGGGTGGAGTGCATACAATACTTTGAATACCGGCCTGATAGATGGCGTTAAGTACAGGGATGAGGTGATTGATGTACTGCGGGAGAAAACCGGGGTGGGGGCAAAGGTGGAAGTGCCCCTTGTCTCCATGCAGAAATATTTCGACACATTAACCAAGAACCGGGCATATCGCGGTGAAAACACAATTGCCGTCGTTTATGCCAATGGCTCTATCGTGGATGGCAAAGGGGATAAAAACAATATCGGTTCCACGGCGATGACGCAAATATTTGAAGATATCCGCAAGAATAATGATATCAAAGCCGTGGTATTCCGGGTGAATTCACCGGGAGGCAGCGCTACCGCCAGCGAGGTCATCTGGAGGGAGATTGAAATTACCCGCGAAAAAATTCCCGTGGTTGTATCGATGGGCGATTATGCTGCATCCGGAGGTTACATGATAGCTGCCAATGCATCTAAGATCTATGCGCATCCCAATACACTGACCGGTTCGATCGGCGTGTTTATGATATTACCCGAAATTTCCGGATTTATGGATTCCAAACTCGGGGTCACTTTCGATACGGTGAAGACTTCGCCTTATGCCGATTTCCCGAGTATCACCCGCCCGGTGAATGCCGATGAACAGACCCTGTTGCAAAATGCCGTCGATTCGGTGTATTACAATTTCAAGAAAATGGTTGCCGCCGGCAGAGGGTTGACTATGGACCAGGTGGAAGCCGTGGCTCAGGGCAGAATTTGGTTAGGTATCACTGCGAAGGAAATTGGGCTGGTGGATGAGATTGGCGGAATAGATGAAGCAATACAGGGCGCTGCTGATTTGGTCGGGCTGACGAGTTATAAGTTGAAGGAATACCCCGAGACAAAGTATTCATTGTTCGAAACCCTGTTAAAGACCATGGGCGAACAAAGCGAAGAGTTAGCGTTACAGCAAAATCTGGGTACCTTATATCCGCATTACCAGGCGCTGATGCAATTACTCGAGCGACCATCTATGCAGGCACGCCTGCCGTATTCGCTGAAGATAGAGTAGTGCAGACGCAATAGCAGCCGGGCATCAGGAAGCATTGTTTTTCAGGTGCATGACCTCTTGTTCCAGTTGCTTCATGATTTCTGTCTGGTGGTAAATAGACTCTTTGTGAATGGCGTGAAATAATTCCGCAATGAATTTATGCGTCAGGTTTTTGCGTTCGCTCATTTCCTTCCTCGTCTCTACTATTTCGTTCCATCGGCTGGGTTGTACGATGGCGAGGTTATTTGCAAATTTATATTTACCGATTTCGCGGACCACATCCATACGCTCGCTCAGCAGTTCCAGCAGGTATTTATCCAGCCCGTCAATCCGGCCTCGCAACTCATCCAACTGATTCTCCGCTTCGGGGTTATGATCCAGGTTTTCCCGTGTTACCAGCGAGGCAATTAATTCGCCGAACACTTTGGGAGTAACTTGCTGCTGCGCATCGCTCAGCGCTTTATCGGGCGTAATATGGCTCTCAAGGTGAATACCCTCAAAGCCGATGTCCAAAGCGGTTTGTGCTACTTCACGCAACAGGTGCCGGTTGCCGCAAATATGACTCGGGTCGCAAATGATAGTCAATTCGGGATAGCGGCGGTGTAATTCAATCGGGATATTCCAGCGGGGAATATTGCGGTATTTTGTTTTTTCATGGGTTGAAAATCCGCGATGTATGGCGGCGAGTTTGGTAATGCCGGCGCCATTGAGTCGCTCGAAGGCGCCTATCCATAATTCGAGATCGGGATTGATGGGATTTTTTACTAAAACCGGGATGTCCACTCCGTGCAGTGCATCGCAAATTTCCTGAACCGCAAACGGGTTTACCGTAGTGCGTGCTCCAATCCACAGAATATCAATGCCTACACGCAGCGCTTCATATACGTGCCGGGTATTTGCAACTTCTACTGCGGTGGGTATTCCATTTGCCTGGCCTGCATCCTTCAGCCATTTCAAGCCTATGGAACCAATGCCTTCAAAAGAATTGGGCCGGGTGCGGGGTTTCCATATTCCCGCTCGCAGAATATCAATTTTATGCTCTGCCAGCAACCTGGCTGTTTCATGTACTTGTTCCTCAGTTTCAGCGCTGCAGGGTCCTCCCATGATTAGCGGGTGATGGAATTTAAATCCCCATTGATCAACGGGAGTAATGCTGAGGTCCTTGTTTTTCATAGTTATATTTTTTATTTGGACAGGATAACTGTGTCTTCCGTTGCAAAAGTAAAAAGAATATATTGACGAAATCAGGTATTTAAAATCCGTTTACATTCGGAATAATAACCGATAATCCGTATGCCATCATACTTATTTTTGATGGAGTTAATGTAGGCGTTGGTTGCAAATACACCCGGAGAAATGAATTCGCAATAGGATGTGTCAGACCCGGGTACATCTATTTGTTCCCGAATTACCAGCGGCGTGTCGGCGACGGATGCATCGAGCATAGCCCTGTTGCCCTCAACGGAAATTATGGTGCGGGGCGTAGTAGGTATGGTTTGATGTGCCGCTGAAACGACGACAAAGCGGGTGATATTGTCTTTGCGGTCCAACAACGCCTCTTCCAGTATGGCCAGTTTAGTCTGCTCTATTACCTGCCCGCCGGCGAGTACGGCAATATTGGTGCGGCTGTCATTGGAGACAATATTTGCCGCTTCCGCCGTGCTGCTCACCTCGGTGAGAATCGCATTGCTAAATTTTTGCAGGTACGGCATGCATTGCCTGATAGCTACGGGATGCGAGACTATTTCGACGATGTCTTTGGTATCTACCAGTTGCTTTGCAGCCAGAAAAAAGCGAATGCGCAATTTTATTTCATCATTGATGTAAAATCCGTGCTTTGAGATGTCGATCAGGTTATTGCCGACATATCCTGCATGTGAATTTTTTACGGCGATAATGGCGATATCGGATTCGCCCGATGACAGACTTTGTAAAATTCCCTCAAAACTGTTTTTAAATACGGGTACCAGGTCGCCGCCCAAATAGGATAATGCGGCTATGTGGTGGAAAGAGTGCTCCGGTCCCAAAAGTGCTGTTCGTACCTGTGATTCCATTTAATTAAAAGTAAATGGAGTAGAGCATAAATACGACGACAAACATACTGATGAGCGTCACCAGGCCGCCCACCCGGATAAAATCAGTGAACTTATAATTACCCGGGCCGTAAATTAAAATGTTGCCCTGGTAACCTACCGGAGTCAGGTAGCAGGTGCTGGCGGCAAACATGACGCAGAATAAATAGGGCTTGGGGTCAACGCCCATTTGAATGGCAAGGCTGATGGCTATCGGGCTGATCAATACCGCTGTTGCCGCATTGGACATTACACTGGTGGTGAGCGCCGTTATCAAAAACAGCAGGAACAATATATATAAGGGGCCGAATTCCGATAAATAACTGAGTATATGACTTGCTAACAGATCTGCAGCTCCCGAATTGGTGAGCGCCGTACCCAGCGGAATCAAACAGGCCAATACGAAAATGATTTTCCAGTCCACCTGGCGATACGCTTCCCGAATAGTGATACAATCGGCAAGTACCAATACGATTATCCCGATTAATGCACCCTGGATAATGGGTAGGATATTAAATGCCGCAAGCAAAATCACACCCGCCAATACTGCTACGGACAAATACATTTTCTTCGGGTTAACATCCACTTTGTCGAGTTCCTGGGTAAACACAAAGTCGTTGCTGCGCATCAGTTGGTCAATGGAATCCTTTTTTACCTCCATTAAAATATCATCGCCGAACCGCAGTTCCATGTCGGAGAACTTTTCATTCATCAACACGCCCTTCCTGCGCAGTGCCAGCGGAATGGCATCGTACAGGTCTTTAAAATTAATTTCGTTGATACTGGAGCGGGCAACGCTGGAGTTTGGCGCAACGACCACTTCGATTAATGTGGTTTCATTGCTCTTTAAATCCATATCGTTGATCAGTTCCTCGGGAGCGAAAACGACGCCTTTCATCGCCTTCAGTACGGCGATATCATTGCGGCTCCCCCTTACCATTACCCTGTCACCCGCTTCTAATATTTCGTAGTCGTCCGGTAGCCAGATCGTACCATCGTGGCTCGTGATACCGATGACCTCCAGGTGCATATCATTAATCAGTACCGTCTGCTTAAAGCGTTTTCCAATGAGGTTAGAATCCTTTTCAATTACTATCTCGGTGAGGTAGTCCTTCAGCTCGTAATCGCCTATCATCGAATCGGCACTGCGCCTTGCCGGTAACATTTTATTGCCGATAAAGAACATGAACAGGATATAGGCGACAAACAGTGCAATACCGATAGAGGTAAATTCAAACATGCCAAACCTGCCAAAGCCCTCGGCTTCCGAAATGCCGCTGACAATGATATTCGTCGATGTGCCGATTACCGTACCGGTGCCGCCTATAACGGCAGCAAATGACATCGGCATCAGCAGTTTGGTAGGGCTGATATTATTGAAGCGTGAAATTTTAAAGATAATTGGCATTAAAATGATGATGACCGCCGTGTTATTTAAAAAAGCGGAAGATGCGCCTGAAATCAGCATCACCACCAGCAGTGCAAAATTGGGTTTCCTGCCTGCAACTTTCAGCATATACCTTCCCATAAAGTTGATGGCGCCGGTATTCTCGATTGCCGATGTCAGCAGAAATAAAAATAGTATCGTAATGGTGGCATCATTGCTGAACCCGGCAATTCCCTCTTCGATGGATACCAATCCGCTAATCATCAGCATGGACATGGAAATCATCGCCGTTATATCAATTGGTATTTTTTCCCATGCAAACATGAGAATAGTGAATCCCACAATCAATAAAACGAGAATAATTGGATCCATCAAATACAGGTTATTCCCGGCAAATATACGATTTGAGTAATTTCAACTCAAATTCTGATCAATTAAAACGGATTTTGAGAAAATTAACAAAAACTAAGGATGCGCTCTTGTTGTCCATGCGGCGATATTTGATTGCAGATATCCTGGTATCGGTATGCATCGGAGTGTGTGGCGCCTTGTTGTTCTTCAACGGTTTGAACGCCATACCCGCACCTGTGTATTTTTCCATTGTTACCGGGGCATTGCTCCTGCTTATCGGGTTGATTAGCGCTTTCCAGACTGTGCGCTATTTTCTGAAGGGCAGTATGATGGCATACAGAATCCTGGAATTAGATACCGGGCGCATTGTATGGCTGTATTACTCCAAATTAAACCTGATGCCCTATGGCGTTGGCGTTTTAAATCGCTGTCACTTTTTTGTCTGTACGCTCGACGGAGCCGTGTTCACATTGAAGGCATCGGAAGTATGTATTAAAGATGCAATGCAACACGCTCTGGAGGAAAATCCCGGTATCGTTACGGGGTATTCCGTTGACAGGGAACAGTTGTTCCGCATTGACCCACACCTGCTAAAGAATGATGAATGATAATTAAATTGCACCAATTATGATTGACAAAAATATCCGCATTGCTGCCACACCTCCCGGCAGTTTTTACCTGGATGCCGGCCGATACAATGAGTCGGTCGAAAAGATATTTGCCCGTTGCTGGCATCTGATAGGGCATACATCGCAGTTTGACATGGATAATATGTTTTATCCCGCCGAAATGATGCCCGGCTGTTTAAACGAGCCGATTATAGTGGCAAAACAGAATGGCGCATTTAATATGTTGTCCAACGTGTGCACGCACCGGGGATATATTTTAGTGAACGCCCCAACAAAAGTGGGACCGCTGCGCTGCAAATATCACGGGAGGTGTTTTTCGCCCGACGGAAGTTGTACTTCGATGCCGGAATTTGAAGAAGCCGAAAATTTCCCGACACGTATGGACAATCTATCAAAAGTGCCATTTCGGGAATGGGGCGGATTCTTATTCGCCTCGGTATTTCCCGCAATGGATTTTTCAGAGGTGATTGGCGATATTCAACAACGGCTTAACTGGTTTCCGTTTGACAGCCTGAAGTACAATGCGCAGGATTCACGCATATATGCGATACGTGCCAACTGGGCGCTGTACTGTGATAATTACCTGGAAGGTCTCCATATTCCATTCGTGCACAAGTCGCTTAACAAGGTAATCGACTATCCCAATTACGAAACGCACCTTTTTCCATATTGCAACCTGCAACTGGGAATTGCAAAAGAAGGAGAGCTCGCATTTGAACTGCCGCCCGGCTCTGCGGATTACGGTAAAAGCGTGGGGGCTTATTACTATTGGGTATTCCCGAATATGATGTTGAATTTTTACCCCTGGGGATTGAGTGTCAATATCGTGGAGCCTTTGTCGGTAGCAGAGACGAGAATTCGCTTCGAAACGTATATTGCGGATCCTTCAAAATACAACCGCGGTGCCGGCAGCGACCTGCACCGGGTGGAATTGGAAGATGAAGCAGTGGTGGAGAGCGTGCAACGGGGGTTGCAGTCCCGGTTCTACAGCCGTGGCAGATACAGTCCGAAAATGGAAAAGGGCGTGCATCATTTTCACCGGTTGGTACAGGAGTTTATGCAACATCCCCGGTAGTGTATTGATATCGGAGTTGTTGGCTATGCAAAAAAATATACAGCAATGCGATATACCCTTGTCGACCAAACCAACTGTGTAAAAAATCACGTGCTGTAATTATCCGGTAGCGCTTATTTTTACATGCAGAATGAATTGCCGTGCATTGCGGAAAACAGAGTACAGAAGTAGTTTCTCCGGTTAAAATGCGGCAGTTGTTACACCGTCACCGCCTAAATTCTGTGGTTCGAATTGGTAATTAGTAACGCCGATGTGTTGTTTCAGTACCATCTGGACCGCCTGGCGCAGTACACCGGTACCTTTGCCGTGGATAATGCGCACACTATGTACATTGCGCATCATCGCCGCATCCAGGAATTTCTCCAGCTCCAGCATCGCCTCTTCTTTCGGCATACCTCGCAAATCGATTTCCGGAACGGGTTCGTCTTTTTCCAATACTACTTTGACATGTGCCGTTTTTGCGGATTCCTTTTGCGGGTTTTCGGATAATGACAACTCCGAAATTAAAACGGTGCTTTTCAAATTTCTGAAAATTACCGTTGCTTTATCTTTTGTCACCGATTCTACAACCCCGACTTCCCCGCTGCCGGCAATAGTTACAAACATGCCCGGCTGCAGGATGCCGGCGGGAATTGCCGGCTCTTCGGTGCGGATATGCATCTTGCGTTTGCGCAGGTTGTCGTTTTTGTTGTGATTGATAAATGCTTTCAGCTTCTGTTGGATCACCTGCTTCTGTGCCGGCTCGGACGCTTTTAATGCCGCAAGGAGTTCGCTGAATTCCGCCTCCATCTTTTGAATGACGGCATCCGTCTTTTCCAGTTTTTTAAGATGAAACTGCTGCTGTTTTTCTTTGGCTTTCTGCAATTCACGTTTTAATTCTTCCTCTTGTTGCCGCAATTGCTTTTCGTGTTGTTTCAATTCCTTTTCACGCAGTCGCAAATGCTCTTTTTCAATGCGCACATGCTTGAGCAGTTCTTCAAATTGCAGGTGTTCTTTGCTGACAAGACTCTTCGCCTTTGACAACACCTGTTCGGGCAATTTTGACTTCTTTGCAATTTCAAAGGCATAAGAGCTTCCCGGTTTGCCGGTTTCGAGGACATAGGTGGGTTTCAAATGCGTTTCGTCGTATAACATGCATCCGTTCATAACTCCCGGGTTATTGGCGGCAAATACTTTCAGGTTGGCATAGTGCGTTGTGATTACACCGAAGACTTTTTGATGATTTAATGTTTCAAGAACGGATTCGGCAATCGCACCGCCGGCATTGGGATCGGTACCCGTACCGAATTCATCAATTAACACCAGCGTTTTACCGCCGCCGTGAAAAATAAAATGCTGCATTTTCATCAGCCGGCTGCTATAGGTAGATAGCTCGTCTTCAAGACTCTGGGTATCGCCGGCA
Organism: uncultured Chitinophagales bacterium; assembly: GCA_964492065.1. Taxonomy (GTDB): domain Bacteria; phylum Bacteroidota; class Bacteroidia; order Chitinophagales; family BACL12; genus JADKAC01. The sequence goes on from CAZBHH010000007.1 coordinate 100,862, forward strand.
TCGCAGAATATATTTTTAAACACACCGAGACGGCTTTGGTCGGCGCAGGGAATTAACAGGCCGCTCTGCACCATCAACTGCAATAGCCCGATCGTTTTCAGGCTTACGGATTTTCCGCCCGCATTGGGGCCGCTGATTACCAGAATGCGGTTGTCTGCATTTAATTCCACCTGCAGCGGCACCGTCGGCTTCTGCTGACCTTTGTTGATGGCATATAACACGGGATGCACTGCATTGTATAAATAAATGACTTGCGCATCGTCAATTACCGGCTTTACAGCGCCAATTTGTAGGGCATATTTGGCAATGGCCTTTTTCATATCGGTTACAGAAAGCAACCATTGATATGCGGTGAAGTGATCTTTGTACGTGGAAATGGCAGTAGTAAGCGCCTCCATAATCCGGTAGCGCTCCCGCTTTTCTTCCCGCTCCAGTTCAAATAGCGCATTTTGTATTTCCACTACTTCCTGAGGTTCAATAAATACTGTTTTGCCCGAATCGCTTTCGTCGTGAATGATACCCCGTACCTGTCGTTTGTATTCGCTCAACAAACCGATTACCCGCCTGTTGTTGCGCATGCTTTCTTCCACATCGCTGAGCATTCCGCTGTTGCGCAAACGGAGCAGCGCCTTTTGAAACTCCCGCTCCAATTGTTTGCGCTCCTTGTCCATTTGCCTGTGGATTTTCACCAGGCCGGGGCTGGCATCCGGTCGCATCCCTCCACCTTCGTCGAGGACATCGTTAATTAATTGCACAATGCGCTTTTCGTAAACGATGTGTTGCGTCATGGCGGTCAGTGCCGGATACTTTTCGGAATTATTGCGAAGGAACCGAATGAGATTTCCGGCCTGCATGGTGTTGGCCCGCAACTGATGCACCTGCATTTCGTTCAACACGTATTTTTCTATCTGCAAAAGCGGGAAGATTTCCCTCGTATCGTAAGTGCGCTCTCCCGGAAATTTATCCTCCAGTTGCAGGATTTGTTTCATTTCATACGCCTGCGATAAGTGCTTTACTATTTCCGCATGCCTGTCGAGTGGTTTGATGGCATTGACACGTTCCAGGCCGTGAGCGGTTTCGCAATAAGCGGCAATAGAGCGGAGTACCTTGTCAAATTCCAGCGTATTGAGAATATCGTTTGGAAACAGATGCACGGGCGGTGATGTTTATTTTGCAAAATTCTTATAATACGGCGAAATAAAAAATCCCGGCACATCAGTACCGGGATTTACCTACTTTGAAATCAACCTTACTTAATCTCAACTTTTTTGGCAACGGCGGTTGCTTTTACTTCCTTCTTGGGAAGGCCTACACGCAAGATGCCGTTTTCGTAGTTTGCTTCCACTTTTTCGGTGTTTACATTTTCGGGCAGTGAAAAGGTGCGTTTGAAATTTCCAAAGGAAAATTCTTTGCGGGTAAACTCTTCAGTGCTCTCTTCCTTGCTCACTTCCTTTTTACCGGAGATGGTGATGTAGTCGTTTTCAACCTGGATATCAATGTCATTCTTGTCGAATCCCGGAATGGCGAATTCCAGCTGAAACGCATTTTCGGTTTCCTTAATGTTTACCGAGGGCACGAATGCTCCTTTCTCACCCATCCAGTTGTAGGGGAAGTTGCGATTGAATACTTCATCAAAAATGTCGAAAACGGTCGGGATACCGTTCGGTCTGCGATTTACTTTTAACAGTGTCATAGTCTTTATTTTTTTTTATTTAAAATGAATGTTTGACTTTCCCTGTTCAATCTCCGTTCCATTTCAAAAACCGGAAATATTTACTGCATTTTTTTCCGATTTTATTTTTTTTGATGACGTTGTTTCAGTTGAATGTGGTAAATGCTGACAGATGTTCTTAAACGCAGTTGGTTTTAATACAAACTGCAATCAACGGTAGATCTGAAATGGCCGGGGTAGAGGTATTGCTGCAAACAGCTCCATCGGATTCAAGGAAAGCAGCGGCGGCATATTTGAATTGAACAGTGCGTTAACTTCCTCGTTTCCCCAGTTCAATTACATTGAGATTGAACGGTTTGCCATCGGCAATTTCGAACTGCAACATGGTACGGGTGGTGTGCAGTCCATGCCGTCCTGCCGCCCCCGGGTTGAGGGTGAGCATTTTGTATGTTGCGTCGAAAGCGACTTTTAAAATATGCGAATGACCGCAAACAAAAACCGATGGCGGATTGTGTTGCAGTATCTGCCGCACACGTGGATCGTACCTGCCGGGGTAACCCCCGATATGGGTTATCCAAACATTTGCACCTTCGCACTGAAAGCGGTTGTCGAGCGGGAATTCCCGCCGCACATCCCGGCCGTCGATATTGCCGTACACCGCTTTTACCGGTTTTAATTTTGCAATGGCATCCGTTACCGCCGGTGAGCCGATATCGCCGGCATGCCACACTGTATCCACAGCCGAAACATAGTGCAGAATGCGGTCGTCAATATAACCGTGCGTATCAGAAAGCAGGAGGATTTTCATTGCAGGCTGTCGTTGATATATTGCGCAATAGCTTCCGTGGCAGCGGGTTCAAACCACCGGTAATGTTTGTCTTTCCGGAACCAGGTGCGCTGTCTTTTGGCATAATTGCGGGTGTGTTGTTTTATCCGCTCCACGGCGGCATCCAAAGTGCATTTGCCTTCCAGGTAATCGAATAATTCGCTATAGCCCACCGTTTGCAAAGCATTTAAGTTTCTATGTGGGTACAAACTGCGGCATTCCTTCAGTAATCCCTGTTGCATCATCCTGTCCACCCTTGCATTGATTTGTCCGTACAGCACATTTCTATCGGCATCGAGGCATATTTGAACGGGTTTGAAATTCCTGTTGCGGTTACTGTTTTTCCTGAAACCGGAATAAGGTTTACCGCTGAGCAACATTACTTCCACAGCACGCATGAGCCGCTGCGGATTTTGAATATCCACCTGGCTGTAGTAAACCGGGTCCCGTTCAGCGACAAACTGCTGGAGATAGGACAAGCCCTTTGCAGCGTATAAATCCATTACCTGTTTGCGCAATGCGGCATCGGCGCCGGGTATATTGTCAAGGCCATAGAGTACGGCATCGATATAAAATCCCGATCCGCCAACCAGGAATAGTACTTCATGGGTCTTGAACAGCACATCAGTCAATGCGATAACCTCCTCTTCATAACGGCCTGCGCTGTACTCGTCGTGTATGGATATTGAATCGATAAAATAATGTGGGACAGCCGCTAATTGATTTGCATCGGGCTTGGCAGTGCCGATTTGCATCTCCTTGTAAATTTGCCGGGCATCCGCCGAAATAATGGAGCTGTTAAATGCCTTAGCCAGTTGGATGGCAAGCGACGTTTTGCCGATGCCGGTAGGGCCGGCGACAACCACCAGTATGTTGTTCCCTTGGCGATGCATACAATTATGCTCCTTTTGGTATCAACCCCAACTCCATTCCCTTTTTGAGCATTAATTCCTTTGCGTGTGCATAGTCGTTGGGAATCACGCCGTCGAGAATAGACTCGCGGATATAGTTTTTAATGATACCCACTTCCCGTCCCGGTGCAATGTCAAACGTTTGCATAATGTCATCGCCGGTAATAGGCGGTTGAAAATTGCGTATATGATCCTGTTCTTCGACAGCCTTCAGCTTTTGACGGACCATTTCGAAATTTTCGCGGTAGCGTTTTATTTTCAACCGGTTTTTAGTGGTAATATCCGCTTCGCACAATAACATCAGGTTGTCTATATCGTCGCCCGCATCGAACAATAACCTGCGAATAGCGCTGTCGGTTACATTCTCTTTGGTAAGTGAAATAGGGCGCAGGTGGAGTGCTACCATCTTTGCTACGAATTGCATTTTACTATCCAGGGGCAAGGCCAGTCGCTTGAAAATAACGGGAACCATTTGTGCTCCCAGCGCATCGTGGCCGTGAAATGTCCAACCCTGTTTTGGGTAGTACCTCTTGGTGGCGGGTTTGGCGATGTCGTGCAACAGGGCAGCCCATCGCAACCACAGGTTTTCAGTGGTGAGGCTGATATTGTCCAGCACTTCCAGCGTGTGATAGAAATTATCTTTATGACCACGTCCGTCTTTCATATCCACGCCGTGCATAGCCGCCAGTTCGGGGAAAATTATTTCGAGTAAACCGCAATCTGAGAGCAGTGAAAAACCGGATGACGGAATGGGCGACAGAATGATTTTATTGAGTTCGTCGGTAATGCGCTCCTGTGAAACGATGGCAATGCGCTCCCGGTCTTTTGCAATCGCTTCAAAGGTCTCATCGTCGATTCTGAAACCGAGTTGTGCGGCAAAGCGAATGGCCCGCAGCATGCGCAGCGGATCATCGCTGAATGTGGTCAACGGCGGCAGTGGCGTTTTTACTATGCGCTCACCTAAATGCGCCAGGCCGTTGAATGGGTCGATGAGATGTCCGTAGTCCTCTGCATTTAGCGAAATTGCCAATGTATTGATTGTAAAGTCCCGCCGGTTCTGATCGTCTTCGAGCGTGCCGTCTTCAACGATTGGTTTGCGGCTGTTGCTGCGATACGATTCTTTCCGGGCGCCGACAAATTCCAGGTCCGTGTTGCCACAATGTATGTGCGCCGTTCCGAAGCTTTCGAACACTTTTACCCCCGGAGTATCCGGCAACAGTGCGCTGACAGCTTGCGCAAGCTGAATGCCACTGCCTACGCATACAAAATCTATATCCGTAACCTCGCGGTATAAAATTTTATCACGCACATACCCGCCGACTATGTAAACGGGAAATTGCAGTGCACCTGCTGCCGTTGCCACTTGTTTGAAAATAAATAATTCCTCATCCGAAAAGGGAAGGGCATCCAGTAAGTTTTTGTATCGCAGGTCGGAGAACATTATATGGCTACATTAAACGCACGCAAAGCGTTGTTGAGCGATGTTTTTTTATCGGTTGATTCTTTGCGCTTCCCAATAATCAATGCACAGGGAACCTGGTAGGTGCCCGCCGGAAATGCCTTGGTATAACTGCCCGGAATGACCACGCTGCGTGCGGGTACCCGGGCGGTGTATTCTATGGGTGCATCGCCGCTGACATCTATGATTTTGGTGGATTGTGTAATCACCACATTGGCGCCGAGTACCGCTTCTTCTTCTATAATTACGCCTTCAACCACGATACAACGGGAGCCGATAAAACAATTGTCCTCGATAATTACCGGCCCTGCCTGAACGGGCTCCAATACGCCGCCGATACCGACACCGCCGCTGAGATGTACATTCTTGCCGATTTGTGCACAACTGCCTACCGTCGCCCATGTATCCACCATCGTCCCGGTATCGACATATGCGCCGATATTGATATAAGACGGCATCATGATGACGCCTTTTGCAACATAGCTGCCGTAACGTGCAATCGCATGGGGTACCACACGGACACCCAGCGTGTCGTAATTTTTTTTCAGCGGAATTTTATCGTAAAATTCGAGCGGGCCTGCCTGTGTGCTTTCCATTGGCTGAATGGGAAAATACATTATCACCGCTTTCTTAACCCATTGATTTACCTGCCAAACTCCCTGTTGTTTTTCGGCAACACGCAGCGTGCCTGTATCCAAATGTCCAATCGCCTGGCGAATTGCCAGACGGGTTTCCGCTGTTTCCAGCAATGACCTGTCCTCCCAGGCTGCTTCTATGTGTCGCCTTATGTGCTCCATGCCGTAAAGTTAGGACGATTCGGCGGGTTATTGAAAAGTTCCGGCACGATGTGCTGTGTAACTGAAATATTGGAATCGAAATCTGTTGCTCTGCCCGATGTAAATTATAGAAGTGATATAGTGGTGGTTGGCAGCCCGGATGAACCGGTATCACCGAAAATGCTGCACGATGTGCTTTACTTGTGAAGCGTAAGCGTCACCAAACAATACGGTGTGTACCAGCAGCGGATATAAGTTGCAAACCGGTATTCTCGATTTCCAACCCGGTTCCAATGGAAATATTTCGTGATAGCTGTCAAAAATATCGCGGTCGAATCCGCCGAACAGATGCATCATGGCTATGTCCATTTCGCGGTGGCCAAAATAAACCGCCGGGTCAATGAGGAACCCGTAACCGTTCGGGCCGGTAATACAATTGCCAGCCCATAAATCGCCGTGTAATAAAGCCGGTGGTTCGGCGGGGAAAATATGTTCGAGTCGCAGAAACAGGTTATCAAACATCCTGATCGCCGGGACATCTAACGCCCCTGCGTCAATTGCCGATTTTAATACCGGTTCAATACGCCGGTGTATAAAAAAATCCGACCATGCATTACAGGCCGTATTCTCCTGTGGTAAGGATCCGATATAGTTGTCGAAATCCAGCCCGAACCGGCCGGAGGTAAAGCGGTGTAGCCCGGCTAACCGGCTGGCAAATCTACGGGCAAAATCGCCATTGCGCCGGGCGGGTTCCAGCAGTTCGAGTATTAAATATTGAAATGCATTTTGCTCAAACAGCGCTATAACGTGCGGCACAAACCCCGGGCAAGCCTCTTCCATCATTTGCAACCCCTTTGCCTCGGCGGCAAACATTCCCGGAAACTTGTCGGCACTATTGATTTTTACGAAGAAACTGCCCGCACCGGTGCGCATGTTATAACATGCGTTTATACATCCGCCGCCCACATCGCCGGTATTTAAAATGCGCAGCGGCTGTTGCAAAACATCTGACAGGACAGCCTCAATTGCCGGCAGGTGTTTCGCGGGCAGGGCCATGGCTATTTTGGTTTGTTATAGGCGCTTTCCAGGATAGAGATGCTCTTCTGATACCAGGGGTCCTCCAAAATAAAATCGAATGAGATAGAAGATAAACACGTTACGGGGTTCTTACCGTCTTCTATTTCGTCCATGTAAATTCGGTACTTGCCCGCCGGCAAATGAATGGGATATAAATTTTGAATAGGCAGGTCGATGATGGAATACTTTTTATCTTCCACCAGTTTGTCCAATGATGAAAACCGGATGACATCCACCTTGCTGGAGGCTTTAAATACTTCGTCGTTCAGTTGGTTGCCGTTGTAAATGCGGATGGCGCTCACGGGCTGCAGCAATTCAAACTCGATGTACTCGCCCTTGCCCTTACCTTGGGCGCCTTCACACCACGCCGTTTGCATCTGTAGATTTTCCTTATCCACAAAAGCGGAATCGTCCATATTGAAATTGGAAATATCAAATGCGTAAATCGGGTGCCCGGATTCTTTAAGCGTTATCTCGGCAATATTGCCCTTGCAGGTACTGAATAAGTAATCGTTCAACAGGTAGGAGTTGTATTTTTTTGCCGTCCAGTTATTGCTGAATATGTCCAGGTTTACGGGATTCCCGGTTTGATATGCCTGGATATTGTCGGAAATTGCCGATTCATTGGCCGCCACGTAATTTCTGTCGCTGAGTTTCAGCTCCTGCTTATCCCAACTGGAGGCGGTTACATTGCGCACCGGCGACGGAATAATGGATTTCTCAACGGTTAACGCTTTGCTGCCGCATTCCTTTACATTTTCCCGGATGGTATAAAAGGCAATGTTATCGTTTGCTGCCGGTGTGATATTTTTTAGAACCAACACCTGGCTCCGCTCGCCGGAATAATGGGTGCTGTAATTAAATTTTGACGGGAATACAGGCGTCGCATTGAAGATATCGTGTTGAATATATAAGTTTTGAATAGCGCCGGGCCAGTTTTTGTCATAACCGATGCGGTAGGGCGCATATATCTGCAATTCATCGATACCTGCAACGGTAGAAGGCATTTTTAAAAACGTGAGAATATTAAATTGCTCATTCGGCTGAAAGGTAATTTCGGCAATCATTTTTATATCGGCGAGCAGTACCTCGGTATTTTTATTCAGGTTATACGGATCCTCGTCCATCCAGCGGAATTCAATCAGCACCTTCGTGTAATTGGTCTTGCTGTTGTTGCGGAAAATATCGCTGACTATGCCGAGCTGTTTCAAATTCTGGGAGCTGACATACCTGCGTATGAACAGGCGCTGGCCGAAATTGTTTTTTAGCTGCTCGCGGATGTCCACGCCCGGGTCATCCACCTTGAAAATATCGGGCATCAGTTTGGCGAGTTGATCGAGCGCCTTGCTGCGGACACCAGGCCTGAATTCGTTAAAGTATAACTGTATAGGCAGCGACATCATCACCACGCCGTAATTGTTGGTGGTATTTTTAAATTCATACAGGATGTCGTACACGGCACCGGTATCCAGTTCACGCATGTGAATAAGTTCATTTTGCAGCGAAATGCCGAAATCGGGGCCTTCCGGCCGGAGATTGCCCGTAATGACAGACAGCCCGTTAAAGTTGGATTCAATTGTTTGTGCGGAAATTATACTTGCTATGCAGAGAACGGTAATTAATGAATAAACTTTCAACTCCTGTTTTTTTTATTAAGGTTATTAATGCATGATAACGCCGCCGGCGCCGGACTATTTTATTCCTTGTAATAATCGGGGCAACGCTGGAACAATCCGATAAAGTCCAGCATCTCGCCAATATCCGAAACTTTTATTTTGCCGAACATAAACGCCATTTGCGCATTGGTGCGGCCCCATTCCACATCTTCATACACCTCATCTTTCGCCTGTACCACGCAGTTGGGTTCGCCTACCAGGCCTTCCTGTACTTCAATAGCCTCATCGTGAATGGATACCGTGAATTTGCCGCCGTTATCGCCGGAAATATCCAGGTGAAAAACACTGGCATATCCCGGTTCTGCCTTGTCGGCACGAAACCGCTCTTTCAGGCTCATTATTATTTCTCTCGCCGTTGTTGGTTTTTCCATGATTATTCAATTCCTGTTGCAAAGGTAAACGGTACATCATAAAACTCTATTTTTACATTGTTGATATATGGATAAATGCAGAATTGATAAATGGTTGTGGGCGGTGCGGATCTTCAAAACCCGCTCGCTGGCAGCGGAAGCCATCGCTTCCGGAAAAGTGCGTGTGGACGGGGCAACGGTAAAACCATCTCACCTGTTGCACCTCAATGCGGCGATACTGGTGCGGAAGGGATTGGTAACATACCACTTCAGAGTAACCGGCCTGCTCGATAAGCGGGTGGGAGCGCCGCTGGTGAAAAATTACTGCGAAGACCTGACACCGCAGGAAGAACTGGACAAGCTGGACATCAGTAAATCAATGCCGGCGGCATTTAGAGAACCCGGCACCGGTCGCCCGACAAAGAAAGAGCGCAGGGATCTGGATGCCTGGAAAAAGCACCACGGGTAACGGGAGGCCGTCTGAAAACCCATCCCAAATCAAAAATATCAAATGTTTAATGTATTTCCACACTGACGGCCTTTTAGGTTGAGTTTATAGAGCATTTGTTTGTACGCCGGATGGAATTATAAAAACCGGAGGCAGAAAAATGGCTGCAAATGCAAAAAAAAAACTGTTGCGGTGAATTTATCTTTGCGAATAAGGGATATATGCTCGCTTAAAAAACACCGTTTGAAACTATATTAACCGGTTCAAAACAATAGCCGGTCAATATAGCCGGAGCTGAAGCGCTCTTTTATAATACGACAACTACATAGATCAGCCCGGTTCCGTTCAACAGCCTGCTTCATTGTTTGCACTGCGTTCCCAACGAAGCCTTAGTTGTTACAACCAGTGGTTTATTTCGGCTAATTGATAAATACTTTTTTTGTAAATTGTTTGTCACCCGAATAAATTGTAACTAAATAAATTCCTGCTGGAAATTCCTCCATATTTATTTCAGTATTATTTTGATGTAATTGCTGTTTAATTATTGCTTTTCCCTGCAAATTATTTACGGTTACAATTGCACTATTAAATTCGCCGGTTGCTACATAAATTTTATTTTCAAAACAATAAATAGTAGCATTGAGCGTATGTATGTTTTGTATTGCAACTGTGGTGGTATCACCAATGGTGTCACCTGTCAGGATGGGCGTATCAGGTTTACTTTCATAAGCATAGTCATGAATAATTAATGTTCTGTTACTATCCACTACGCTGCATCTTATCCAACCATAGCGTGTTACAGCATCCTCATCTGTAAATTTAAACCCAATGAATTTTTCGATTTGTGGGCCCCATAAATAGGAATTCCAATCACCCCGATGCACCGTAGAAGGCGGCCATGCAGGCTTATAAATTGTCATTGCCATTGTCTGGTAATTTGCGTGGTAAAATATTTGTTCAGAGCCTATAATTTCATTGTTTAATAATGCAAATGGGCGGTAATATGTATAACCCCCATACCCACTTAAATAAACTGTATGGCCATATAATCCATTTTGCATGGTATCAAACACACCTGCAAAAAGTCCTTTCACTTGCCCTTCATCGCCATACCAAACTGTGGCAGTGAAAGTATTATTAAAGAAATTAAAATCATTCAGTCCATCGGCATCCAAATCAAAACCCCACCATTCGCCGGGCTCGTCAAGCACAACGTCAGGGTCAACATCGGTATATACTGCCTGTGCAGAGATTGCAGCAGGGGCGAGTAAAGCCCCTGCTGCAAGTGAATATTGTTTTAATGAGAATCCTTTTTTCATATTTTTATAATTTAATAAATGATGTGATTTAAAAATTGAAATTGTATTTGGTTAAAGCAGAATAAAGCACAACATCGTCGTCTGCGTTAATTCAGCCGGTTAACAGTCCAGAACGTCGGTCGGTTCTGTGTCGCAAAAAGTTTGATATGTCTGCGGCGGTGGGTAACCATTGATTTTAACGTCAGTCCGTCTAAAATCCTTCCTTTGAAAGCAAAAATATCAAATGTTAGTGTATTTCAATGCTGCCGGCCTTTTAGATTGAGTTTATAGAGCATTTATTTTTTGCACCGGATGGAGTTGAAATTTATATCATTGCCGGGCTAAACCGTGTGCCAAATACACCTCAAAGCGCACAAATTCCCTGCAAAAACCGGAGTGGTTTACTTTTCTCTTTAACCTTACAAGATATGGTTGGCAGGCGGGTTAGGGCAATAGGAGGGATTTCGACCTTAACAGTTTTGGATTAAGAAGAGCCGTATGAATTGCGAAGCAATCGCAAATGCTATTATTATTAAAAAACGAATGAGTAATCGAGAGGTTCACGTACGGTTCTGTGAGAGGCTTAGGGGTGAAATTTCCCTTTGCATATTCGACTTTCTTTTTGTCGTGGAGAAAAGTGGGGTCATTTTCCATATTTTTCTTTTAGTTCAAGTTTCTTAATTCGTGAATTGATTGCTCCTATATTTCGTCCAAAAAATTCTGCAAGTTCTTTCGCCTTCTTGCCCTCGCAAAAAAGTAATTCAAGTTTATTGTCGTCTTCTGCTGTCCAAGGCAAATATGCTTGTTTATGTTTTTCTCTAATTTTTTCTACGGAATATGTTTTTCCGTCTGTTTGTTTTGGCTCTTTAAGTTCCTTGAACTTCGTCAGCGATTTTTTTAGTGCTTCAACAAAGTCTTTCAAGTCTTCACCAAAAACCACAAGTCTATGATGTTCGTAACCACTTTTAGTTTTTTTACTTTCTGAAACTTTCAGATACAAGTCTCCTTTCTCACTTTTCTTGATGTCAAAAAAGTAAGTCCGTGAACCTTTAGTGATTTTGTCACTGTATATTTCGTTGTCGCTCATCTTCTACAAAACTATAAATTTTATTTTTGAGAACGTAAAGATGATAGCAGTTTTCTAAAGTCCTCGTTAATGCTATTACAATTGTCCTTTAAATTCAAAGGTGGATTAAAATGGTTGATTAGCTTTATTTCAATGCTGTCAAAGTTCGTTGTTGGAAGAAAATACATAACCAAGTTATTTATCATCCATTCGGTTAGTTTTTGTTCGTCTGTTAGTTCGAATTTTGTTTTCCCGTTACTTGGGTCGCTATCTCTCGGAATTTGTTTGTAGTTAAATAAAACACCCAAACTTTTACGAAGTGTTGAACGTCCTGAATTATTTCCTTTGAAATGTTGGCGGTAATCTCTGCTTCTTAAACTACTTCCTGCAATTCCTGTGTAAATAACTTTTAGTCCGTCAAAACTTGTAAAGGTTGGACTAATCGAAACTTTAGGAAGATTAGAGTTGGTATTTAGGCACAAAATATAGTTGCCAGATTTATCAGGAATAGTTGTTTCCATGTCTGTTGTTGGGTCAAAACGATTTTGTTTGAAAGTTTGCAATAAAGAAGTTAGGTCTGTTGTTTTTGAAGTTGATAGAACTGTAGTTGTTACGGGTTTGATTGTCACTGTAGGTTTTGTGATTGCTTGTTCTGTTGATTTGTATTTACCTCCAATAACTTTGATTTGTCCCGAATGAATAAGTACTTCAAAGTCCGCAACTGTATATCCTTTTTTATTGCTGTAATTTGAAAAATAAAAACCAATATTTCGAATGTCATCTCGGATACTTTTTTGTTCGTTTTTTGATGCAACAACTTTTTTATTGATAAGTCGTTTTATCAATTCAACTTCTGTTAATGTAAATGTGTTTTTTCCTTTCATATTTTCCGTTAGTTTGAAGTATGTGCCGTCGCCCCAAAATTGTAGCTAACGGCAGTCCGTCTAATAGCCCCATCCCAATCAAAAATATTAAATGTTAGTGTATTTCAATGCTGCCGGCCTTTTAGATTGAGTTTATAGAGCATTTATTTTTTGCACCGGATGGAGTTGAAATTTATATCATTGCCGGGCTAAACCGTGTGCCAAATACACCTCAAAGCGCACAAATTCCCTGCAAAAACCGGAGTGGTTTACTTTTCTCTTTAACCTTACAAGATATGGTTGGCAGGCGGGTTGGGGCAATAGGAGGGATTTCGACCTTAACAGTTTTGCACTAAGAAGAGCCGTATGAATTGCGAAGCAATCGCAAATGCCATTATTATTAAAAAGCGAATGAGTAATCGAGTGATTTACGTACGGTTCTGTGAGAGGCTTAGGGGTGAAATTCCCCTTTGCATATTCGACTTCTGTCGGCTGTTTCAACAAACCATTGTCCTTGTTGAGTTTTCGTATCATTGTCTGTCGGGTTGTGCGTTGCGTTTTTTATTTTTTTTGAAGGGGTGGAAATTTTTTAAAACAATTTTGTCTGGCGTTGGCTTTGCAAGCTCTTTGACAAAGCTTTGGTTTGTGCTTGGACTTGTACTGCTTTGGCTATGTGCTTGCAAAATGCGTGGGCTAATATTGTCCGTAAATACTCATTCCTCCCCCAAAATATTGGTGTTTTAAATGTTCATATACTAAGTTTGTTTTAAGGTCAATATCGTCTGTTTGATAAGTCGGGTAGGGAAGTTTTTCAAATAAGGTATCATTAACATATCGGTAAACCGCAGCAGTGGTTTCTGCTTTTTCCCACACTTGTTCAACTTTCAGTTTGTCCTTTTTCAGTTCGTCAAGTAGTTCAATGGAAATTTTCTTGATTTCGTTTTTCTCTTTTTCCTCTAACTTCTTCCCGTGTCTCAGAATGTCGAAAATGGCTTTTTGCTCGTCTGTCAGTCCTTCTCGTTTGGTGTCTGCTTCTTCTTCTGAATAGGAGTTTACAAGTTCAATTAACTTTCTGAAAGTTTCTTTGATTACCACTTCGTCTTTACCTCTGTTGTATGCTTCAATGATTTCCTGATAGCGTTTGTAATAGTCAACTGTCAAAGGGTTGCGTTCTACCATTTGTTTCAGTTGCTTTTCAATTTTGTCTTTTAGACATTGAACTGCTGCATTTTTATTCTTTGTCTTTAGGAAATATTGCTCCAACAAGTCAAAGTCTAAACCGCTTAGGTCAATAATTTTGCCTTCGTTGTGGCTTGGTTCTGCAACCATATTTTCAATGGATTCATCCACCACATTTTGAATTTTACGCATGATGTCTGCCACATCTGCACTTTCGATATTGTCTTCGATGGCTGTATAGATTACATCAATAGCGTTCTTTCTCGGTGCATATTGGTTTAACACTTTGTCGGGTTGCAGGGCTTTGTATTTCTTAAAGGCCTCTCTTGCCAAAACCTGAAATTTGCGTTTGGTTTCGTCATTGGTATAAACGGCATTCACTCCCTTTTCCATTGCAGCCAACTTATGCAAACCATCTGCATTGATGAGTTCCTGCAAATCAAAATTTACTTCATCGGTCAAAAATGTTTCAGTCGCTTCTAACGCTTCTTCCAACTGCTTGATGAGTTCTTCTTTTGGTTTTACAGGTGGTTCGGGTTTTTCTCCTCCACCTCCACCGCTATCGTCACCGCCTGAACCATAAATAGCCAGGGCATCCAACAAAGCAGTATAAGTTTCAATATAGTCCACTATTAACCCATTGTTTTTGCCTTCGCTGATGCGGTTGGCTCTGGCGATGGCTTGCATCAATGTATGGGATTTTAAAGGCTTGTCTAAATACAATGTTGAAAGGGTAGGCACATCAAAACCTGTAATCCACATTGCACAAACTATTACAAAAC
>CAZBHH010000008.1:0-50118 GCA_964492065.1 uncultured Chitinophagales bacterium
CCATTGCCCAATATTCCCTACTGCTGCCTCCCGTAGGAGTCGGGCCCGTGTCTCAGTGCCCGTGTGGCTGATCATGCTCTCACATCAGCTACTGATCGTCGGCTTGGTAGGCCTTTACCCTACCAACTACCTAATCAGACGCACGCCCGTCTCTATCCGCAAATGCTTTAATTAATAAACCATGCGGTTCATTAATATTATAGGATATTAGTCCCAGTTTCCCGGGGGTATCCCCCAGATAGAGGTAGGTTGCATACGTGTTACGCACCCGTTTGCCGGTCGCCAGCACCACCGAAGCGGTCTGCTGCCCCTCGACTTGCATGTATTAAGCCTGCCGCTAGCGTTCATCCTGAGCCAGGATCAAACTCTCCATTGTAAAAAAAATTAAAAGTAATTATTGGCTCCTTACCTATTTATTTTGGTTGTTTCTGTCCAGTACTTCAAAGAACTTTATGCAATCATTGCTTTTACGCAATGCCTGATTTTTAATTGGGGCACAAATTTAAGCGTAAAAACAGGTCGCAACCAAATTTTTGCGATGATTTTTTTTCAACGCAATTTTTATACTTGTTGATAATACGTTTTAGCATGAGCCCGTATTGCCAACTATTGCATGCCTTTCAAATTACGGCATACACTGGAAATTTGGTATATGAACTTTCGTCGTAATTTTGACCCGCTTCTACCTCAAAACACCCACTTAAAGAACATTTGGGAGCGCAAAGGTAACAATTGTATTGATATTCACAAATAAAATAAAAAAAATATGCGAGTACATAATTTTAATGCAGGCCCGGCCATATTGCCCGAATCGGTATTAAAGCAAGCAGCATCAGCGGCTTTGGAGTTTAACGGGCTGGGAATGTCCATCCTGGAAATTTCTCACCGGAGCAAAGATTTTCAGGCGGTAATTGATGAAGCGGAAGCTTTGGTTCACGAAATATCCGGTTTAGGCGATGCATATAAGGTCTTATTTCTTCAGGGCGGGGCGAGTACGCAATTCTCCATGATTCCGATGAACCTATTAAACGAAAATGAAACGGCAGCCTATATCAATACCGGTACCTGGGCAAAAAAGGCGATTAAAGAGGCGAAGAACTTCGGTAAAGTAAATACCATCGCCAGCAGCGAGGATTCAAATTTCAACTTTATCCCTAAGGAGTACACCATCCCCGGCGATTCAAAATATCTCCACATAACCAGTAATAATACGATTTACGGTACCCAGTATTTCGATTTCCCGAAGACCGACCGGCCGGTAGTGGTGGATATGAGCAGCGACATTTTCAGCCGGGAACAAGACTTCAGCCAGTTTTCACTCATCTATGCGGGGGCGCAAAAAAACCTGGGTCCGTCGGGTCTGACTCTCGTTATTGTAAAGGAGTCGCTCCTCGGAACGGTAAACCGGGTATTACCCACCATGCTGGACTACCGCACACATATTAAAGATGGCTCCATGCATAATACGCCGCCGGTCTTCTCCATTTACGTCTGCCTGCTGACGCTGCGCTGGATTAAAGAGCAAGGTGGTTTACGGGCCGTTGAAGCGAGAAATACAGCCAAAGCAGAACTGCTCTACAACGCCATTGACAGCAACCCTTTATTTGTCGGCACGGTTGCAAAGGAAGACCGGAGCCAGATGAATGTAAACTTTATAATGCATAACCGGGAGTTAGAGCCCGAATTCTTGCAATTTGCCAAAGAGAACCATGTAGTGGGAATTGCCGGACACCGGAGCGTAGGCGGTTTCAGGGCGTCCATATACAATGCCCTGCCGATAGAGAGCGTGCAACACTTAGTTTCATTAATGGATGCTTTTGCAGCGAAAAAGGGGTGATGTTTTTGAAAGCCCCTGTATATTTTTAGTGAAACACAAGTAAAGTAAATGCCACAGTGCTTTTCTTCTAATTTGCATCTCACTACCTTTGCACTCTGCAAAAAAAAGAAAATGGATACTATGAGTGAAATACTGGTTGCTACCGAAAAGCCGTTTGCTTCGGAGGCCATAACCAAAATCAAAAAAGTTACAGACGGATCTAAACACACGCTTAAATTACTCGAAAAGTACGCTTCGAAAGAAGAGCTCAAAAATGCTGTCAGGCAAACAGAAGCGTTAATAGTGAGAAGCGATATCATCGATAAGGAAATAATCGATGCGGGCGAAAGACTGAAAATCATTGTCAGAGCCGGTGCCGGTTTTGACAATATCGATACCGGATATGCAGCGACAAAAAATATCGTGGTAATGAATACTCCTGGTCAGAATGCCAATGCCGTGGCGGAATACGCTTTCGGTATGCTGTTGTTTCAGGCACGCAATCACTTCAACGGAAGTACCGGCATTGAATTAAAAGGCAGAAAATTGGGCCTGATCGGTTTTGGCAATATCGGCAGATGCATGACAAAAATTGCAAAGGGCTTCGGCATGGAGGTATATGCGTACGACGTCAGCCCCAATCCATCGGCGATGATACAGGAAAATGTTACGCCCGTTGGCAGCCTTGCCGAAATTTTCAGTTCCTGCAATGTAGTTTCGCTGCACATTCCTTCCACGCCGGAAACTAAAGGTATGGTGAATTACGATTTGCTGAAAAGCATGCCCAAACACGGCATTTTAATAAACACTGCCCGGTTGGATATAGTAAATGAAACCGAATTAATTCGCGTAATGGAAGAGCGGAAAGACATCGCCTTTGTAAGTGATTTCGTTCCGAAAAACGAATCGGTCTTTAAAGAAAAATTTGCGGACAGATGTTTTTACCCTGCAAAAAAGACAGGCGCACAAACCGAAGAGGCAAATGCGAATGCAGGTATTGCTGCAGCCCGCCAGATCATCAACTTTTTTGATAAGGGCGACCTTACCTTTAAAGTAAACTAACAGTTATTAATAGCAGAACAAAAAAACAATAACCGGATAAATCGGTTATTGTTTTTTTATCACCACAACAACCGCAATACTTAAAAAAATTAATGCATGGCACATATCAGACCTTTCAAAGGGTTCAGACCCAAGCCCGCTTTTGTAGCACAGGTAGCCTCCCGTCCTTACGATGTGTTGAGCAGCGAGGAAGCAAGAGCAGAAGCCCGGGGCAACGACATAACATTTTTACACGTTTGCAAACCCGAAATTGATCTCGACCCGGCGATTGATCACTATGACGACAAGGTGTACGCAAAGGCTGTCGAAAACTGGAACCGGTTGAAAAGCGACGGTACATTTTTACAGGATACTACTCCCTGCATGTACGCCTATCGCCAAATTATGAACGGCCACGCACAAGTGGGGCTGGTGGCAAACAGCAGCACTGAAGACTATTTCAACGATGTTATAAAGAAGCACGAATACACGAGGCCGGAGAAGGAAAACGACCGCATACGCCACATGTATGCATTGCAGTGTCATCCCGAACCGGTTTTTTTAACCTATCCGGACATCGCCGAACTGGACGGGATTATGCACAAAGTGGTATCTGCCGCTCCCGTTTACGACTTCACCGCAGAAGACGGCATCCAACACACATTCTGGGTAATTGACAATCCGGAAACTATTGAGAAGATTGCAACCATTTTCAGGGAACAAATCCCATTTACATACATTGCCGACGGACATCATCGCAGTGCCGGCTCCGCTAAGGTTGGCAAACGGATGGCCGCTGAAAACCCCAATCATACAGGCGAAGAAGAATACAATTTTTTCCTGAGCGTTATCTTCCCCGCCAGCCAGTTGATGATTATGGATTACAACCGGGTGGTAAAAGACTTAAACAACCACACACCGGCTCAACTGTTGGATCTGGTAAAAGCACATTTCGACGTGACCCTCATGGGCAAGACCATCTATAAACCGTCTGCATTGCATGCATTCGGTATGTACCTCGGAGGGAACTGGTATAAGCTGATCGCTAAGCCAAATACGTATAACGACGGCGATCCGATAGGTGTATTGGACGTGACCATACTGTCAAATTATCTACTCGACCCGATACTGGGGATCAAGGATCAGCGCACGGACAAGCGGATTGATTTTGTGGGCGGTATCCGCGGTTTGGGCGAACTGCAGAAAAGAGTGGATAGCGGCGAGATGCAAATAGCCATAGCACTGTATCCCGTATCCATTCAGCAGCTAATCAATATTGCCGATTCGGGCAATGTCATGCCGCCCAAGTCCACCTGGTTTGAGCCCAAGTTGCGCAGCGGGTTAGTAGTACATACATTTTAAAAACATTGCGATGAAATTTGCGACAAAAGCGATACATGCAGGCGTAGATCCCGACCCTTCCACCGGAGCAATCATGACACCGGTTTTCCAGACATCCACCTATGTGCAAAAAGCACCGGGCGATCACAAGGGGTACGAATATGCACGCACTCAAAACCCCACAAGAGATGCGTTGCAAAAGAACCTGGCAGCATTGGAAAACGGCAATTACGGCATTTGTTTTTCAAGCGGTCTGGCGGCAACGGATGCCATTATCAAATTGCTCAGCCAGGGCGATGAAGTTATTTCGACCAGCGATCTCTACGGGGGCACTTATCGTGCGTTTACCAAGGTATATGCACGCTTCGGATTAAAATTTCAATTTGTCGATATGACGGCCATTGAAAATATTGAAGCGAAAATAACTGCCAGTACAAAGTTGCTCTGGGTAGAAACCCCTACCAACCCCATGTTGAACATCATCGATTTGGAAGCGGTTTGCGCAATGGCAAAGCGACGTAATGTATTGGTGTGCGTCGACAATACATTTGCATCGCCCTATCTTCAAAATCCGCTCGACTTTGGCGCAGACATTGTCATGCATTCGGCTACAAAATATATCGGTGGGCACAGCGATGTGGTGAGTGGCGCCGTCATAGTAAAAGACAAATCGCTCGCCGACCAATTGTACTTCATTCAAAACGCCAACGGCGCCGTTCCCGGCCCGCAGGATTGTTTCCTGTTGTTGCGGGGGATAAAGACACTGCACCTGCGTGTGCAGCGCAGTTGTGAAAATGCGGAGAAAATTGCCCGCTACTTAGCGGCGCATCCCAAAATCGAAAAGGTCTATTGGCCGGGGTTTGAGCACCACACCAATCATGCAATTGCCAAAAAGCAAATGCGTGGGTTTGGCGGTATGGTCTCATTTTGTTTAAAGGGCGACGATATGGAAGAGGCAAAGCGCATACTGTCATCTACCCGGTTATTTGCATTGGCGGAATCGCTCGGGGGCGTGGAATCGCTGATCGGTCATCCGGCGAGTATGACACATGCCTCCATACCGCGGGAGGAGCGCATGAAGACCGGTTTGGCAGATTCATTAATCCGGTTGAGCGTGGGCGTGGAGGATGCCGACGATTTAATTGCGGATTTACAACTCGCTTTGCAGTAACTTTAGTCCATGAATGTGCAAACCTTAGCGCTTATCGCCGTTGCCTTCGGACCGGCTATCGCAGTTATCGTTTATTTTTATACAAAGGATAAACACGAGCGGGAACCATTTGGAATTTTACTGGTAAGTTTTTTATGGGGTTGCTTCAGCGTGGTGCCTGCAATTATCCTGGAGTCTGTTCTTCCCGGTATCATTCCGGGCAGTAATGGCAGTTCGGTCATCTCGGTAGCGATTTACACATTTGTCGTTATCGCTTTCAGCGAAGAGCTGTCCAAATATATATTTTTACGATACTACTCCTACAAAAAGAGATCTTTCAACGAACCATTCGACGGAATTATCTATGCGGTAATGGTCGGCATGGGTTTCGCAACCATTGAAAATTTTCTCTATGTTTTCGGTTCGGATTCGCTGGGTTCTGCATGGAGTACTGCAGGGCTGAGGGCGGTTACCGCCATTCCCGCACATGCCACTTTCGCTGCAATTATGGGTTATTACGTCGGCCTGGCAAAATTCAATAAGACCAGAGAAAAGAGTTATTTGCTGCAAGGGTTACTCCTGGCTACGGCACTGCATGGCTTTTACGATTTCTTCCTGTTTCAAAACCTGCACGCAGGACTGTACATAGGCGCTGTTATATCGTTGATTCTCGGCATCCGCTATTCGATGCGTGCCATCAAAATACACAATACCAATTCGCCATTTAACGGAGACACTACTGTAGAGGAGGCGGTTGAAGCAAAAGTCGATTCCTACGAGGCTCCCCACAAACCCAATTTGTGAACGGTGAAGCGCTGAAAAGTTTCCTGGACGCCAAGGCCGGGTTATACAACAACAAGCGGTTCATCGCGGATGACCCGATAAGTATCCCGCACCGCTTTCACAAATTGCAGGATATTGAAATAATGGGATTTTGGACGGCAATGCTCGCATGGGGTCAAAGGGCGACAATTATCCATAAGGCGGACACATTAATTGCATGTATGCATCATTCTCCTTATGATTTTATTGTTCACGCCGGCGAAGCGGATTTAAAACAATTCCTGCAATTCAAACACCGCACATTTAATGCAGACGATGCGCTGTACTTTATTCATTTTTTTAAAACATTTTATAAGCATCACCACAGCCTGGAGGAAGCTTTTCTCTGCAAGGGTTACCGGGACGAACCGCATACCGAACGGATGTTGTCGTATTTTCATCAACAATTTTTCGGTTTACCTTATCCGGCAACCCATACGAGGAAACACGTCAGCACACCAGCCAATAAGAGCGCTTGCAAACGATTAAACATGTTCCTGCGGTGGATGGTGCGCAGCGATAACAGGGGTGTTGATTTCGGGGTATGGAAACATATCCAACCACACCAGCTCGTTTGCCCGCTTGATATTCATGTCGATCGTGTCGCCCGGAAACTCGGATTGATCAGCCGCAAGACTACAGATTGGAAAACCGCACTCGAACTGACAGACAGGCTTAAGGAATTTGACCCTAAAGACCCGGTGAAATACGACTTTGCATTATTCGGGCTGGGAATAATTGAAAAAATGCGGTAATTTAATTGACAAAACAAAGCGCATGAACGCAAATAATATCCGGCGCCTTATCGAAAATATCATTGCCCAAACCGAAATAGATTCGGGCTTCTATTCGCCGGAGAAAGTTTACAACGAAGCGGATCTCCAACAAATATTAGAGCAAATTATCACCTACCTGACGGACACGCATTTCGAGAAATTGCTTTGGCTGTTGTACCGCATTGATGTGGATGAAGATAAACTGAAGCAAATACTAAATGCACACAGCCCTGCCGAAGCGCCTGCGCTCATTGCCCGCATGATAATAGAGCGGGAACGCCAAAAGGAATTGTACAGGCAAACCCATAAGAACATCGGTGATGATAATCCCGAACGGGATGAACCTGTGTCCGGAGACAAATAACCGTGCTATTCAGCGCAATCAATCGGCAATATGGCCTTGCCCGGTGACGACTGTCGCAGCGCCGTTGTAATATTTTCCTTCAACCGATGCTCATATTCGCAACCATGACCTTGAACCGGCCGCTCGCTTCCCATCGCATTACATACAAGGGGAAATCTATATTTTCCATCCACATGCAATGTAAAATGACTCTTTTTAAAAATGTGCAAATGCGCAGTTGACCGGTGGGTTACGTCGGTATTAACGAGACTTTACGAACGTTCCCGACTGCACTACGCCGCCGTCCGTAAGAATGCGATACATATAAATTCCCGAATCCAGGTCTTTTAAGTCGATTGATAACTCAGCGGATTGCTTTTCGGCTGTGATAACCAACTGACCATTGCCATTGAAAATTTCAACAGTGGCCAATTGTTGCATTTGGCTTTTGAAAAACAAAATATCCCTCACCGGGTTTGGATACACCAAAAAATCAAATTGCTGCATTGAAGGACTCCCGGCGAATTATATAAAAGGAGGAATCGTTTGCGCCCATAATTACACTACTTTCATCTTCATATTCACTGTCAATAACTAACGGCCAGTTTTGGCTATATGTAACAAAACAGCTAAAAGAAATGACGGCAATTATTAATAATCTTGTGTTCATAGTTTTCTATTCTGTTATGGATATACATTCGCAATTTGCATAATAAATAAATGCCAAATAATTATATGTAATTTCTGTACCACCTGAAGGTATTAAATCGAAATCTATATCAATGGTCTTAATTACTTTACCGGCAGGTAAATAATAATCAGCCCAATATAATGCCGCATCCCTCACTTCGGTCAATTTGGTTCGTTGAATCAATTGATTCAGTGCGTCATATCCTTCTTTACCTGGGGTTTCAATGATTTCATTGGCACAAGACGACAACATGCATAAAAAAATGCACTGAAAACGCTACAAAATAAGGAATTAAATACTATTAGTGGATAGTGGATAGTGGATAGTGGATAGTGGATAGTGGATACGGGATAAATTTTTCACGGTTTTAGAATTTTTGCAAAGTGAAGCAATTTAATTTTCAAATGTAAATTGATTCTTTACTTCACCCATTCCCTCACAAAATAAAAACACATTACCACAGATATTAGCACTTTTACCAGGGTACCTGCCAGAAAACCCATAAACGATCCCCATGCGCTGCGCAAGGCCTTATCTCTATCGTTGGCATCGTGTAATAATTCGCCGATAAATGCGCCGGCAAAGGGGCCGAGTATCAATCCAAAGGGCGGGAAGATAAATATCCCCGCAATAGTTCCTATCAATGCCCCGTTTTGACCCCACGTTGTTCCGCCATATTTTTTTGTTCCCCATTTCGGAATCAGATAATCAATGATGGCCATTGCTATGACGAGTACTGCCCAGATAATTAAAAAGCCGGGGCTGAAACTGCCGTAGCGTGAAATATGCAAAAAAATAAATCCCAGGTAAGCGACGGGCAAACCCGGCAGTATGGGCAAAACACTTCCGGCCAGGCCGGTCAGCATACAAAGAATTCCGAGAATCAATAAGAAAACATCCATAAATCAAATTTTACTGCGAGGCTGCAAATTATTATATTTTAATTTAGCAACGCCAAAACTAAAGTAATGACAAAAGCCAACAATCTCACATTAAAATCCTGGATACCCATAGAAGCAAACAGCGATTTCCCCATTCAGAATTTGCCCTTTGGTATTTTCAGAAAAAACGGGAAATCGCCCAGAGTTGGCGTGGCAATCGGCAAATACGTACTGGATCTGTACGCACTCAACCGGGCAAAACTGATGCCGGAATTCGACATACCCGATTCGGTATTGGAAAATACGTTTCTCAATGATTTTATTCTGCTGGGGAAGAAAAAAACAAGCGCCATCCGCAACAACATTGCGGAATTGCTTTCCGAAGCAGACTCCCGGTTGCAATACAGTGACGAAGTATTTAACGAACTACTGACAGAGCAAAGCAAAGTGGAAATGCTCTTGCCGGTAAAAGCGGGCGATTATACTGATTTTTACAGCAGCGAGGTTCATGCCACCAATGTGGGTAAAATGTTCAGGCCCGACAATCCACTGTTGCCCAACTGGAAGCATATCCCCATCGGCTATCACGGCCGGAGCAGCTCTATTATCGTTTCGGGAGAACCAATTTTCCGCCCGAAGGGACAGATACTGGATACGGACAACAGCACTCCTATTTTCAGTGAGACCCGGCAATTGGATTTCGAATTGGAAATGGCATTTATCACCTTCGATGGCAAACCTTTAGGGCAACATATTACTACCGGCGAGGCGGATGATTACATTTTCGGGTTAGTATTATTTAACGACTGGAGCGCACGGGATATTCAGCGTTGGGAGTATGTGCCGCTCGGCCCGTTTCTGGGTAAAAATTTTGCGAGTAGTATATCGCCCTGGGTAGTGACACTGGATGCGCTGGAACCATTCCGGGTTGCCGGTCCGCAGCAGGATCCGCCCGTATTGCCATACCTGCAGTACAGCGGTTCGAAAAACCTGGATATCAAATTACAAGTGGACATAATGCCCGAAAACAATATCCCCACTACGGTGTGTTCCAGCAACTTTAAATACATGTATTGGAATATGGAGCAACAATTGGCACATCACACCATTAACGGCTGTAATATCAAAGCGGGCGATATTTATGGCAGCGGCACTATTTCAGCTCCCGATACATTTGGCTACGGTTCCATGCTGGAACTCACCTGGCGAGGCACCAAACCCTTAATGCTCAGCGATAACACCGAGAGAAAATTTATTTGCGACAACGACACGGTAATCATGAAAGGCTGGTGTGAAAAAAAATCGCTGCGGATCGGGTTTGGTGAGGTACGCAGCAAAGTATTACCATCACTTTAAATATTTATTTAAATATGCGCATAGTACCTTTAGAAGTTCCCGTTCCGAAGCGCCACCAATTATTGTTAGGCGCCATTTCGCCACGTCCCATTGCCTTTGCGAGCACTGTAGATACCGAGGGGCGCCCAAACCTCGCTCCATTCAGTTTCTTCAACCTGATGGGGAGCAATCCGCCGATTGCGGTGTTTTCACCATCGTTAAGCGGCAGGGACAGCTCTACCAAGAATACACTGGATAATATCCTGGCGACAAAAGAAGTGGTTATTAATATCGGCAACTGGAATATCGTACAACAAATGAGCCTTGCCAGTGCACCGTTTCCCAAAGGCGTGAATGAGTTTACTAAAGCCGGGCTGACGCCACTGCCGTCAGAAACCATCAAGCCTTTCCGGGTAAAGGAATGTTATGTGCAATTTGAATGCGTAGTACAGGATGTGATACGCACCGGTTCGGGAGGCGCCGCAGGCAATATTGTTATCTGCGAAATTCAATTAATGCACATCGATGATGCCGTGCTGGACAACGATGGTAATATCGATCCGTATAAAATGCATTACATCGCCCGTATGGGGGGCAGTTACTACAACCGGGTTATTGCGGAGAGCATTTTTAAATTGCCCCAACCGAAGGATGCACAGCACATCGGGGTGGATGCTTTACCCGAATCCATCCGGATGAGTACGGTGCTGACGGGTAACGATCTCGGACAGTTAGGTGCGCTGCCATCATTGCCCGACAAACCAAGAATTGCGCATTACATGGAATTACACAGAGAATTCATCGAAGCATTAGACAACCACGAAACGAATATCCATCGAGCGGCAAAAATCATGTTGAGCGAAAACAGAACAGAAGATGCTGCCTGCCTGCTACTGGCAAAGGCAATGCATTTCTTTTAACGTGCACTTTTTCCGGCGCTAACGCAACCGTAAATGATTATAACTGATATCCATAGGCATCATAGAAGTTTTGTGCTATCCACACATTACTTAAATGGTGTTGATTTGGAGTAATCCCGGGAAGCGCACTGCATTTATTATGTGGCTTTGTACAATTCTATGCGCAAAACGATTACTTCCATTTGGGCAATTCTTTCGCTCTGTTCTTTTTGCGCCTGTTATACTCAATGGGGGCTATTACCGATTCATAAAACAAGGTGATCGGATTAAAGATGGTAGGCGCTACTCGTGTTGTATCCACTTGCATTTTTATACCCGGGATAGGGGCCATGGTTAATTCGGGTTCAGCCATTTGCATTGCGAGAAATGCATTCTTAAAATCTTCCCGTTTCGGCCAGGGATAAATTTCAACCGTATTTAAAAACACCGTATCTCTTTCGAGCAAAACGCCGATACTCGTAATTATATCTGTGATGGTATCCGGTACGATGTACATGCGTGGCTTGTATCCAACCGAACTGAATCGCAGTGAATCGCCGACGGCAACCACGATGGAAAAAAAACCCTGTGAGTTTGCAGCCGCCCCGCGGTAGGAATTCAAAATTTCGACAGTGGCATACGGCAGTGGGTAACTATATTGCCCGTCAATAATTACGCCTGACAATTGCATCAATCGCCTTTGCGCCTGCATTTCCGTAGCGAAAGCCAGAAGAAGCATTGCTGTTAATACATATCGCCTGCAATTGATGTCCATACTTTGTCTTCCACGATACAAACGCATTTTGGAAATCAGTAGTTTAAAACCGAAAATTAAAGATAAATCATATCCCGGTTTAAAAATCATTTTTAACCTGGACATAACATTTTACCTTTGAAAAAAAATACGATGGAAAAGGATTTGAGCAATTTACGGATGAGTTATGAAAAGGAGCGCTTTGATAAACGGGATGCAGATCCGTCGCCCATACGACAATTTTCAAAATGGTTTGACCAGGCATTACAACTCGGCGAATTGGAGGCGAATGCCGTGATGCTCAGCACTGTTTCCGGCGCCGGCAGGCCGTCGGCGAGAATGGTTTTATTGAAGGAATTCGGCGACCGTGGTTTTGTTTTTTATACCAACTACAACAGCCGTAAGGGAAAAGAAATTGCAGAGAATCCCAATGCCTGCCTTACATTTTATTGGGCGCCACTGGAAAAACAGGTGCGCATTGAAGGTGTAATCGAAAAAGTTACGGCGGCTGAAAGCGATGTGTATTATTACTCCCGGCCGCACGGCAGCCAGGCAGGCGCTATTGCATCGGAACAAAGCGAGGTAATCGAAAGCAGAGAAATTCTCGAAAAAAATTTTGCAGAGATTGAGCAGCGGGAACATTTGCAGCGCCCGGCACACTGGGGCGGCTATTTACTCATTCCGGACACCATCGAATTCTGGCAAGGGCGGCCAAACAGGTTGCACGACCGGCTGCGCTATACATTGACGGGAGACGGCAGTTGGAAAATAGACAGGTTGTCGCCCTAAACGGAAAAATATTTTTCAGGCAGCCCGTCGCGGATCAACTGGTTATTTTTTTTAATTATTTCCATGAATGCACTGCGGGGAATGTCCTCCGCACCCATTGCCGCAAGGTGGTCGCTGTACAACTGGCAGTCCAACATCAAAAACTGCTGGGATTTTAATTTTTCAACCAATGCGAACAGTGCGTACTTCGATGCATTGCTCTGCAGTGAAAACATACTCTCGCCGGCAAATATTTTTCCGATTGCGACACCGTATAACCCACCGACCAACACCTTGTCTTTCCACACTTCCACCGAATGCGCATATCCTTCACGGTGCATTGCGACATATGCGTCAATAAAATCAGGGGTGATCCACGTACCGGCATCCTGGCGCCTTTTCGTATTTGCGCAATGCTGAATTACATCTGCGAAGCATGTATTAAAAGTAATTTGAAATGCGTTGCGCCGGATAAGCTGTTGCATGCTCTTCGAAATTTTCAGCTTATCGGTAAACAAAACAAACCGCGGATCGGGAGCATACCAAAGTGGTGTTTCGTCAATTGAATACCAGGGGAAAATTCCGGATGTATATGCCTGCAGCAATCGCTCTAATGAGAGCGTATCGCCAATTGCCAGCAAACCATCTTCCAGAGCTGATTCAGGATCTGGAAATTTCGAATTCCGGTTTTTTAGGAAAAGGAACATCACTCAATAGTGGCGCTGATGCCTCTTTCACTCAGTGCATCCCGCATGGGCTGCAGCGATCGCATTCTACCGTGTTTAACGGCGTACTTTCCCTTAAAGTGAATGATATAGGCACATTGTTCGGCTTGTTCCCAGGTGTGTTTGCAAATATCTACCAGCGATTCAATTACCCAGTCGAATGTATTTACTTCGTCGTTGTGTACTACAAGTCTGCGACCTGTAACTTCTTCGGTCAACAGATCAATATCAACCGATTCTTTGGTAAATTCTTTGCTCACAGTGCAGGATTTTTTACAAATTTACTTCAGATAACCGCAATCAGAAAATTTTTTACCGGATGGAGACAGAAACCAGGCGGCATGCCGCTCAACAACAAATCATGCAAAAACTGCGCAACCCGTGGTATTTCAAGAGCTTCCTGCTGTTCAAAATGCCGGTGGCGCTCCTATCGGGCCTCTATATCCGGCATATCGACAGCAGCACATGCACGTGCTCCATACCTTTCAAATGGCTTTCACAAAATCCATTTCAGTCGCTCTATTTTGCTTCGCAGAGCATGGCCGCAGAAATGAGTACCGGCGCATTGGCGATGATGAAAATCCAGGGTTATCAACCCGGCATTTCGATGCTGGTTTTGAAAACCGAAGGACATTTTCATAAAAAAGCAAAACAGCGCACCTATTTTACATGCAATGCTGGCGATGCAATAGAACAGGCGATCAGGCAGGCGGTCGCTACCGGCGAAGGCGTGAGCGTGGAAGTAATGTCGGAAGGCAGGACCAAAGAAGGCGTATTGGTGAGTACTTTTACATTTACATGGACGTTTAAAGTCAGATTAAAATAACACAATGAAAAACCGAGTCATTCTTTTTTTAATTGGTTTATGTTTATGCGCATGCAACCGGCCGACGGCGAGTGAAAGAAAGTCGGAAATACCGGAAGAAAAAAAAGTTATTATCAGCAATGAGATAAACGCACGCATCACGGCGGACAACCCGTTTGAAAATCAACCCAATACTTTTTGCACCATTATCCGCAGGTTGGAGGTATCTCAATATGCGCCGAATCTCAGTGAGGAGGAATTAAATGCTTCGCCGCACCCGCCAAAATACTGCCTGCTGGATATTTGCCTCGACGCTGATGAAACCTCTGTACATATGATTAACCTGGGCGATACTGCAGAGCAGATTATGACGGCTTATAAAGTCATTGCCCTGTTTCCCACACCCGATTCGGCAAAAAACTATGCCGCACGATATAATATAATCGATGTTGTTTTCAACGATTGATTACACTTCCTGCAGCCTTGCGGATTTTAATACTTCAATTGCCTTATTGCAGTTAACGGCTACATTACCATTGGTTTTGCTCGCACCAGGGAAGCGATTTATTGAATAGCAATTTCGTTTACGGGAGCCTTCACAAACTGTCAATTTATTAAAATGATAATCCGCCTTTTTTATAATGCCCGCCGCAACAATCCAATACAATAAAAACATTCATTTCAATTACTTGAAATTAAAAAAGGCGCACCGACAACGGTTACGCCCTTTAATTCCTTTTCACCGGCGGATTGACTTAGCGAATAGCGATATTCACGTAGTCCCTCGTATTTTCACCGGTATAAATTTGTCTCGGCCTGCCGATGGGCTGTCCTTCTTCCCGCATTTCTTTCCATTGAGACATCCAGCCCGGTGTGCGTCCTAAGGCAAATAATACGGTAAACATTTCGGTTGGGAAACCGATAGCCCGGTAAATAATACCGCTGTAAAAATCAACGTTGGGATACAGTTTTCTCTCCACAAAATAATCGTCCTGCAAAGCGACTGTCTCCAATTGTTTGGCGATATCCAGAATCGGGTCATGGATTCCGAGTTTACTCAACACGTTATCGCAAGCCACCTTAATAATTTTAGCTCTCGGGTCGAAATTTTTATACACCCGGTGGCCGAATCCCATTAACCGGAACGGATCGTCTTTATCCTTTGCCTTGGCCACCCATTTATCTACATTGCCGCCGTCGTCTTTGATTGTATCGAGCATTTCGATAACCTTTTGATTGGCGCCGCCGTGCAAGGGGCCCCACAGTGCGGCTACGCCGGCGGCGGCGCTCGCATACGGATTTGCATGAGAAGAACCCACCAGGCGCACTGCCGATGTGCTGCAATTCTGCTCATGGTCGGCATGTAAAATCAGCAACTTATCCATCGCATCCACTATCACCGGATCGGCATGAAAATCTTCGGTGCGCATACCGAAAGTCATAAACAGGAAATTGGTGACATAATCGAATTTATTGTTGGGATAAATCAGCGGCTGACCGATGGATTTCTTATAAATCCAGGAAACCAGCGTTGACATTTTGGCGATGATGCGCACTATGGTCAATTCGGTTTCTTCCCTGCTCCTGTTTGGGTTCAGCGATTCGGGGTAATAGGCCGACATGGCGCACAGCAGTGAACAAAGCTGCCCCATGGGATGCGCTTTGCTCGGGAAACCGTCGAAGAATTTTTTTAAGTCCTCGTGTACCAATGTATGGCGGATAATCTTCTCTGTGAATGCCTGGATTTCATCATGACTGGGCAACTCGCCATAAATCAGCAGGTAGGCCACTTCTAAAAAGTTGGAGCGCTCGGCCAGTTGTTCGATAGGGTAACCCCGGTAGCGCAAAATGCCGTTTTCGCCATCCAGGAAAGTGATGGCGCTTTTTGTCGAACCCGTATTTTTATAACCTATATCCAGAGTGATTAATCCCGATTGATCTCTCAATTTCGAGATATCAATGGCCTTTTCATTTTCAGTACCTTCAATTACAGGTAACTCATAATCCCTTCCTTCAAAGCTCAATTTTGCTGTGGACATACGTATTTTTTATTATTATTTTTTTGGAAACCCATTACGAAAAGAGCCACAAAGTTAAAAATTCATACATAAAATTTTTCAGGAAATAACGGAAATCGGTCATTTTAATTTCGCTAACCAATTGGAGTACGCCTGCCTGGTGGCTCACCGGTATGCGTAACAAAAGAAGGGCCGGAGTAGTTCTGTACCGGTTATAAGTCCGGGACCATAAATCGATCCACATGGGTGAGCAACTGGAATAACACCGCAGCGTACAGGACAATAAGGATACTCCATTTCACCGCATCCGGTGCTTTGCGTATCACGTTATACACGCCGATACCTATAAATACGCCCAATGCGCCGTAAATGACCATGGCGATGGGATAGTAGGCATTTAATGTAAGCGCCTTGGGAAGGTTGGGAATTACTACCAGGATAAAAAAAATAAAAAACGAGAGGTAGTACATACCGTCCCACATTTGGCTGAGATCTAATTTCCCGGTTTGGTGTTTTTCCTGTTCCATATGCAACTAATGACTGCAAAGATAGCAATTGCGTTGCCAAAGATTTTAATTTCTCCCGAATATGGCTCAAACAGCAACCTCACTTTTTTTACCTTAGCGCAAAATCAAAAGCATGCAATTCAAAACGATAATCGAGCCATTTCGCATTAAAATGGTAGAACCCGTTGCCATTACCACCGAAGCGCAGCGCATCGGGTATTTAAAGGAAGCGCATTACAATCCGTTCACCTTAAATGCCGAACATGTATTAATTGATTTTCTTACCGACAGCGGCACCTCGGCGATGAGCAACCGGCAATGGGCGGGCCTGTTGATGGGCGATGAATCCTATGCCGGGGCACAAAGCTGGAACCACATGTACAACACTATCTTCGATCTGACAGGGATGGAACACGTATTGCCCACGCATCAGGGCAGGGCGGCCGAAAGAATTCTCTACTCCCACCTGGGCGGCCCGGGGAAGGTGTTTATCAGCAATACCCACTTCGACACGACGAGGGCAAACATAGAATTCGCCGGGGGGAAAGCAATAGATATCCCTTGCGAGCACGGAACGGATCCTACGGCAATTCTGCCCTTCAAAGGCAATATGGATACGGTGAAACTGGAAGCGCTGATTCGGGAATACGGCTCTACCAATATCGGGGCGGTAATTCTTACCGTGACCAATAACAGCGGCGGCGGACAGCCGGTGAGTATGGCCAATGCCAAAGAAATCAGCGCAATCTGCAAGGCGCATCAAGTGTTGTTCGTGCTCGATTGCTGCCGCATTGCCGAAAATGCGTACTTCATTAAGCACCGCGAAGCGGAATATGCCGACAGCAGCTATTTTGAAATTGCGCAGCAGATGTTTTCATTGGCTGATGCCGGCGTGATGAGCGCCAAGAAGGATGCACTGGTCAATATCGGCGGATTTTTAGCCCTGCGCAATAAAGCGCTGGCAGAAGCCTGTACCAACCTGCTGATTATTACCGAGGGCTTTGCCACATACGGCGGACTCGCCGGCCGCGATATGGAGGCTATCGCCATCGGGCTTAAAGAAGTTTTTGAACCGGACTACCTGCACTACCGCATTCGTAGCACCGCTTACCTCGGAGAAAAACTGCACCAAATGGGCGTTCCCCTGATGCTACCCATCGGTGGCCACGCCGTGTATATCGACGCAAAATCTTTTTACCCGCATATTCCGCCGCACCAATATCCCGGGCAGGCCCTGGTTTGCGAATTATATAAAAAAGGCGGTGTGCGTGCCGTAGAAATCGGCTCGCTCATGTTTGGCAAATACGACAGCACGGGGCAACTGATACCCGCCGCAATGGAATTGGTGCGCCTCGCCATCCCGAGAAGAGTCTATACCCAAAGCCATATCGAATACGTGCTGGAGGTATTTGGCGAATTACTGAAGAACAAAAACGCCGTAAAGGGTTACAGGGTGGTGGAAGAACCTAAATTCCTGAGGCATTTCACCTGCAAACTGGAGGAAATAGACTGAGAGGGCAGCGGCAAAACCCGTACTGGTATCAACTACCGGCAGCTTATTCCCGCCATGAATAGCGCATAAATGCCCTATTTATCCGGCGTTTACTATGCTCAGTTTTGCAAACTTCAACAACAGCTTCTTCTGGCCTGCCAGTTTAAAATCTATGGTAGCGATTTTGTTTTCGTTGGAGCCTTCCATTGCCACTATTTTTCCAAACCCGAATTTCTGATGTTCCACCTGCATGCCGGTTTGGAGTTCGTGCGGTAATACCGGGGCAAATGCCTCAGAGGTGGTATGGACGAATTTCGGGTCGGGGCCAGATTGCTTCACCACTTTCTGCGCCTGAATAATATTTTTCCCAAATGCATTGTCATTCCCCTTATATCCGGCGGCATTGTATCCGATGCGGTTGAGCAATTCTTCGGGCAGTTCTTCCAGGAATCGGCTGGGCTCACAGTAATCCAGGCTGCCGTATTTATAGCGTGTTGCCGCATGTGTCAGGGTGAGATTTTTTTCCGCACGGGTAATGGCCACATAAAACAAGCGGCGTTCCTCTTCCAGTTCTTCCCTGGAGTTCAAACTTAAAATATTGGGGAATAAATTTTCTTCCAACCCGACAACGAATACACTCTCAAACTCCAGTCCTTTTGCGGCGTGAATGGTCATCAGTTTCACCGTATCTTCATTGCCTTCTGTTTCATCGGCATCCGTCAGCAGGGAGACTTGTTGCAAATATGCCGACAGGCTCCGGTCGGTATCGGCTGTTTCGCCGGCCGGCGCAGGCGAAGAATTTTCCGGGTCGGAGAATTCTTTAATGCTGTTCAATAACTCCTGTAAGTTTTCGTAACGGCTCAAACCTTCCACGCTCTGATCGTTGTACAGTTCGCTGAGAATACCTGTTGATTTAGCGATATGAGAGGCCACTTCATACGCATCCTTTTTCTGCAGCATCGTTTGAAAACTCTTAATCATAATCACGAAATCGCCAATTGCCTTTCGTGCCGAAGGCGTGAACGGGAAGCGGTTAATCTCTTCGGCAATCTCCCACAGTGAGCGCTCATTGTCGGCGGCGAAAACGGTGAGTTTCTCGAGCGATGTTTTCCCGATTCCCCGCACGGGATAATTGATAATGCGCTTAAAGGCCTCCTCATCATCGGGATTGATTGTTATCTTTAAATACGCCAGCAAATCTTTTACTTCTTTGCGCTGGTAAAACGATATGCCTCCATAAATGCGATAGGGAATATTCAGCCTGCGCAACCCCTCTTCAAACGCCCGCGATTGCGCATTGGTGCGATAGAGTATTGCAAATCCGTTATTGGGAATATGATCCCGCATGCGCTGCTCAAAAACAGCGTCTGCCACCATGCGCCCCTCTTCATTATCGCTCATGGCACGCATCACCTGGATTTTACTGCCATCGGCATTCTCCGTCCATATTTTTTTTGCCAGTTGCGATTTATTTTTCGATATGATGCTGTTAGCGGCCTCTACAATGACTTTTGTGCTGCGGTAATTTTGTTCGAGCCTGAAAATTTTTACTTCCGGAAAGTCTTTTTCGAAGTTGAGGATATTTAAAATATTCGCCCCCCGGAATGCGTAAATACTTTGCGCATCATCGCCCACTACGGCAATATTCTGAAATACATCAGCCAGCCGGCGCACGATGGCGTATTGCAGGAAATTCGTATCCTGGAATTCGTCGATCAGCACATACTTAAACTGGTGCTGATATTTATACAAGGTTTCCGGATTGCTATCCAACAACTCGAAAGTCTTCAACAGCAAATCGTCAAAGTCCATTGCCCCGGCACGAAAGCACCGCCTGGCATATTCGGTATATATCTCGCTCAATTTCGGTCGCCCGCTCGTTTCATCTTCATTGATTAAGTCCGACTGCAATGCGTATTGGGTGTGATTAATTAAATTATTTTTTGCCAGCGAAATCCGGTAGTACACATATCCCGGCTTATACAATTTATCGTTTAAGCCCATTTCTTTCACAATAGCCTTTACCAGGTTTTTTGAATCGTCGGCGTCGTAAATACTGAAATCGGAAGTGTAGCCGATTTTAGCTGCTTCGCGGCGCAGTATCCGGGCAAAGGTGCTGTGAAAGGTACCCATCCACAGGCTGCGGGCATCTTTTCCCTGCAATTGCTCTATGCGGTTTTTCATTTCCCTGGCCGCCTTATTTGTAAAGGTGAGGGCGAGAATGCCAAAGGGATCAGCGCCTTCGTGTAACATATGGACGATGCGATAGGTGAGCACACGGGTTTTCCCGGATCCCGGGCCGGCAATTATCATTACCGGGCCGGCAGTCTGCAGTACCGCCTGTCGCTGCGATTCATTCAATTCGTCCAGAAAACTCATGGCCTAAAGTTAAGAGAATACCGATTGTGATAATTTATTCATAATGCCACACCCTGTTGAAAATTCCGGAGCGATTAAAACTTGTTAAAAATTCGCATATTAAAAACGCAATTTATGTTCTCCGCTTTTCCTTGACTAACTTTGACTTGTACTATGAAGTTCAATACCCTTATGCTGGGAGCGCTGCTACTGCTCTCCTGCCAGGTAAAATCGCAATCCAAACAGTTGAGCCTGGAAGAATGTGTCGCCATGGCATTAGAGAGAAATATTACCTTAATGCAGGGGGAAGCAGGTGTACAAATGGGAGAAAATGCAGTGAGGCAAAGTAAATTGCTCTTATTGCCCAACCTGAATTTCAGCACCAATTACTTTTGGAGTTTCGGCAGGGGTATCGATTACACCTCTAATATTTACGTTACGCAGAATTTTGCAAACAACGACTACAATTTATCCTCATCCATGTCCCTGTTTAAAGGCGGCATTACAAATAATACGATAAAAAAAACAAGTGTGGACCTGGAGGTAAGCAAGCTGAACCAGCAGGCAAATATTGAATTTATAAAACTGAACACACTGCTGGGATACTTGCAGATCATGTACAGCCGGGAGCAGTTAAAAATTGCGCAGGATAAACTCGCATTATCACGTGAGCAGCTCGAGAATTCACAAAAAGCCTTTGATGCCGGCTCTATCCCCGAGGGCAATTTATTTACGCTTGAATCGCAAATCGCCGCCAATGAACTGGAGGTGGTAAATGCCGAAAACACATTGAAGCTCGCCTATACAGATATGAAAAACCTGTTACAGATGGAAGCCGGCGAGTCGTTTGAAATCATTTACCCCGATATTCAAACATTTGAAAGTGCGCTCGTCGCAGAAATCCCGGCATTGCAATTCGTCATTGAGGAAGCCATCCGCACCCAGCCCAACATTCAGAAGTACGATTACCTGTTGCAGAGCAAGGAACTGAGTATAAAAATTGCACAGGGCTACGGCATGCCGTCGCTGAATCTGGTTGGAGGAATATTTTCCACTTACTCCAGCGCAACGGCATTATTCCCGGGTATTGAACCCGACCCTTACGGCGATCAGATTAAAAATAATTTCGGACAGTCTGTCGGCCTGACGCTGAGCATCCCGATTTTTAATAACGGGCAGGTGCTTTTGAATAAGCAGCAAGCCGAATTAGATTACATGACCACTGAATTACAGGAGAAAATCGACATCAACGAGTTGAAGAAAAATGTCGTGGAAGCCTATACCGGGCTCGAAGCGGCAGGGGCCACCTACCAGGCAGCAGTTAAAAGTGTGGCGGCGGCACAAAAGTCGTTCGAGTACGAACAAAAGAGATTTAATGTCGGCCAATCGACTCAACTGGATTTTATTACGGCAACCAATGCATTGACACAAGCCGAGACGACCTTGCTCTCGGCTAAATACGATTATATTTTTAAAAGCAAAGTAATTGATTATTATATGGGCAAACCCCTTGGGTTTTGATAAAAATATTTTAAATGAAACTAATTAAAATTTTAGGGGCAGTTGTAATCGTACTGATTGTGGTAGCGATAATCGGCCGCAACAAGGGTTGGTTTGGTTCATCATCCGGCATCGCCGTTGAGACCGATACCGCCGCCATACGGGATATCCTGGAAACCGTTACCGCCAGCGGAAAAATTTACCCGTATTACGAGGTGAAGATCAGCGCAGAAATTTCGGGCGAAATTGTCGAGTTACCGGTACATGAAGGCGACTATGTGCGGACGGGTCAATTGTTAGTGCGCATAAACCCTGATTTATATCAAAGCCAGGTAGCCCAGGCGCAGGCGGGGTTAAACAATGCCAAAGCAAACCTTGCCTCCACTCGTTCGCAATTAGTACAGGCCAATTCATCACTTGAAAATGCGACGCTGAGTTATAACCGCAGCAAACAGCTCTACGAAGAAAAAGTAATTTCCAAAGCGGAATACGAACAGGCAGACCTCGCCTTCAAAAATGCACAAGCGCAATACGAAATGGCACAACAATCGGTCTATGCCGCCGAGTTTACAGTGAAAAGCGCCGAAGCGGCGCTCAAGGAAATGCAGGACAACCTGAAGCGCACGGCCATTTATGCGCCGATTGACGGGACGGTATTCGGATTGAGTAAAAAAATCGGCGAGAAAGTATTGGGTACCATCCAGATGAGCGGGGATGTGCTGATGAGTATTGCCGATTTGTCGAATATGGAAGTACAGGTTGATGTCAGCGAAAACGACGTATTGCGCCTGAGTTTAAACGACACAGCCGAAATCGATGTGGACGCCTATCTCAACCGCAAATTCAAAGGCGTGGTAACTCAAATTGCCAACTCGGCCGGCGAGACGGGATTGGCGGCAATGAGTACCGAGCAGGCGACAAATTTCAAGGTTAAAATAAAAATACTCCAGGATTCCTATGCCGATATTATGCCGGCGAACAAACAGGATAAATATCCCTTTTATCCCGGCATGAGCGCAACGGTAGATGTAAGGACGAAAATTGAAAAAAATACGCTGAGCATTCCCATTGGGGCGGTAACGACAAAAGAAGATTCTTTAAGGCCCGGCGAATTGCAGGAAATAACCTTTCGCATCGTCAATGACACCGCCCGGCAGGTGGTTATTAAAACAGGTATCCAGGACGATAATTTCATTCAGGTGATCGATGGATTACAGGCGGGAGAGGAAATAGTCAGCGGCCCCTACAATACGGTTAGCGCTATTTTAAAAGACGGCGATTTGGTAAAACGGGAAAAGAACAGCGATAGCAGTAAGAAATAAATTGTAAGGGGGCACACACTGTCTTATTCAATTACGACTTCGAGGATTCGGCAGGCACGCTCCGATGCTTTTTGCTCGGCTCTTTTTTTGCTGAAATCGCTATCTTCAGTAACCAGCGCACCGTCAACAAACAAGCCCATGCGGTACCACTTCTTGCCGTTGACATTTTTTTCCTCCAGCATTTCGTACTTCGCTTCTTTGCCGTTCTTCTGTGCCCATTCAATAATTTTACTCTTGAAATTGTAAATGGTCACTTCCAATTCCTCAATTTCAAAATGATTCTTGAGAATTTGATTTTTGAAGAAGACGTATGCCGGCCAATACCCGCGGTCGATGTACAAGGCGCCTACCAATGCTTCCAGCGCATTGCCCAGCACGGAGCTCTTGGACAAATCGCCGCCGGTGCGCCGCATTTGCAACATTTCCGCCAGGCCGATCTTCATAGCCACCCGGTTGAGTTGTTCCCGGCTTACAATTTTAGAGCGCATCTCGGTGAGAAAGCCCTCCGGTTTATAGGGATATTTTTTAAACAGGTAGTCGGCAATGACCAGGTCTATTACGGCATCACCCAATAACTCGAGCCTTTCATTGTTCATATGCACGCTGTTGTGGATGGAACTGTGCTGAAATGCGAGGTGGTAGATGGCTATATTCTTCGGGGTATTGTCGGTGATAGACTTTATCTTGCGACAGAAGGAACGGTCGTCAGAAAAATACAGGTTATAAATTTTTCTGAAGGGAAACAAACAATTCTATAATTTTTTAAAGATAACAGAAGCATTGTGACCGCCAAAGCCGAACGTATTACTCAGGGCGACGTCGATATTTCTCTCTTGCGCCGCATTAAAGGTGAGATTTAATTTCGGGTCAAAAGCGGGATCATCCGTAAAGTGGTTAATGGTCGGCGGTACGATATTGTACTTCATGGCGAGGATACTGGCAATAGCTTCAATTGCACCGGCGGCTCCCAACAAATGGCCGGTCATGCTCTTTGTCGAACTGATATTCATCTTATAGACGGCATCGCCGAAAATTTCCTGTATTGCCTTGATTTCCTGGGGATCGCCGAGCGGTGTGGAAGTGCCGTGGACATTGATATAGTCGATATCATTCACCGTCATACCCGCATCACGCAGGGCATTTTTCATTACCAATTGCGCCCCCAGCCCTTCGGGGTGCGGCGCCGTCATGTGATAAGCGTCTGCGCTCATACCGCCGCCGGCCAGTTCGCAATAGATTTTTGCGCCTCTGTTTACGGCGTGTTGGTATTCCTCCACAATGATGCAACCGGCGCCTTCGCCCAATACGAAGCCGTCGCGGTCTAAATCAAAAGGACGGGAAGCTGTTTGTGGGTTGTCATTGCGTTCGCTCAGCGCTTTCATCGCATTAAAGCCACCCACACCCGATGCGGTAACGGCGGCTTCGGAACCGCCGGCGACAATGATCTCAGCTCTTCCGAGCCGGATGGAGTCGCAGGCGCAAATTAATGCATGCGTAGAAGAAGCGCAAGCCGAGACCGTGGCGTAATTGAGCCCGCGGTAACCGTAGCGTATCGAGATAGTGCCGGCGGCAATATCGCTGATCATCTTCGGGATGAAAAACGGGTTGAACCGCGGAGTACCGTCGCCCTTCGCATAATAGGAAACTTCCTCTTCAAAGGTCTTAAGTCCCCCGATTCCGGATGCCCATATAACGCCTATCCTTTCCTTATTGACGTCGGTATCTGCCAGCCCGGCATCCCGCACGCCCTCATCGGTGGCGGCAAGTGCATAATGCAGGTAAGGGTCCATCCGCCGCACCTCTTTTTTGTCAATAACCGTTGTCGGGTCAAACCCTTTTACTTCACAGGCAAAACGGGTTTTAAAGAGTGTGGCGTCAAACCGGGTAATAAAGTCCGCTCCACTTCTGCCGGCAACAAGCCCCTCCCAGTAAGAGGCGACAGAATTGCCAAGTGGAGTCAATGCTCCCAACCCGGTAACCACAACTCTTCGCAATGTCATCTATAAGCGGGATTTACTTTACGTGTTCTTCCAGGTAAGTGATCGCATCGCCTACGGTAGTGATACCCTCAGCTTGTTCGTCAGGAATGGAGATATTGAATTCCTTCTCAAACTCCATGATGAGTTCCACAGTGTCCAGGGAGTCCGCACCTAAATCATTAGTAAAACTCGCTTCGGGAACTACTTCATTTTCGTCAACGCCTAATTTGTCAACGATAATTTTCTTTACTTTTTCAGCAATTTCTGACATTTTTTTCAGTATTAGATTTTTAAAATAAAGTGCAAAGTAAGCGAGAGATATGTATTTATGCAAATACCCCGGCAATGGCCGGATGCCGCCTTGCCCGAAATAGCGCTCCGGTTTTGTGGATTCATCACTGCAAAGCAGGCCATTGAGGCATTCAATCCGGTGAATAATTACTGCATCGGAAATTCCTGTTTACTTTTGTGCCAAACTGAAAAAATGAGAAATATCACCGAGCTAAAAAAAATGTGTTCGCAGGTGCGCAGGGATATTATCCGCCAGGTACACGCATGTCAGAGCGGGCATCCCGGCGGTTCTTTAGGTTGCACTGAATATTTTGTCGCCTTGTATTTTGATATCCTAAGGCGTCAACCCGGGTTCAATATGGATGGAACGGGCGAAGACATTTTTTTTCTGAGCAATGGCCATATTTCACCGGTGTGGTATAGCGTGCTGGCACGCAGCGGGTATTTTCCCGTCGAGGAGTTGAACACTTTCCGGCGCATCAACAGCCGGTTGCAAGGCCATCCGACCACTCACGAACATTTACCGGGTATCCGGGTAGCCAGTGGCTCGCTGGGACAAGGGATGAGTGTGGCCATCGGCGCCGCATTGGCAAAAAAGTTAAACGGCGATACGCATCTCGTCTATTCCCTCCACGGCGACGGCGAAATGGACGAAGGCCAGATATGGGAAGCCGCCATGTTTGCAGCCCATCATAAAGTGGATAACCTCATCTCCACCATCGACGTGAACGGCCAGCAAATAGACGGTCCTACCAAAGTAGTCATGAACCTGGGCGATCTGCACGCCAAATGGAAGGCTTTCGGCTGGAATGTCCTGGAATGCAGTGACGGCAACAATATGGAATTGCTGCTTGCCGCCCTCGACAAGGCAAAATCCGAGACCGGCAAAGGCACCCCGGTGATGGTATTAATGCATACGGTAATGGGCAAAGGCGTTGACTTTATGGAAGGGACAAATCACTGGCATGGCGTGGCGCCCAATGACGAGCAAGCCGCAAAAGCATTGGCTCAATTAGAGGAAACCTTCGGCGATTTTTAAAATCACCGCCAAGGGATTGCTATGGTAATCCGTTTACCCTGTTATACACACCCTGCGTTTATCAACTGCACCGTGTAAGGCGGTGGCAAGTTTTTTACTACTATTGCGTTAATATTCTCTATTTAAGTAATAATGAGTCGTTTATTCGTACTGGTTTTATGCTGTATTGCATTCTCCGTGTCAGCGCAGCCGGCCGAGACCAGGCGCATACTCATTCTGTTGGATGGCAGCGGCAGCATGTTGGAAACATGGAAGGGGACGACAAAATGGGAAGTAGCCAAACGATTAATCGACAAGACATTGGACAGCATCCAGCGGGAGAACCCGTCGGTTGAAATCGGCCTGCGTGTCTTTGGGCATCAGAGCCCACGTCTGATGCAGGACTGCGAAGACTCAAAACTGGAGGTGCCCATAGGTAAAAATTCGGTGCCGGCCATTCAAAGCAAACTCGACGAAATAGTGCCTAAAGGCCATACGCCAATAGCCTATTCACTCTTTCTCGCCGCCGGCGACTTCCCCGATTTACCGGGAACCAACTCTATTATCTTAATAACCGACGGAATCGAAAACTGTGAGGGCGATCCCTGTGCGAGCGCCGAAGTGCTGGCAAATAAGCGCATTACATTAAAGCCGTTTATCATCGGAATCGGCCTGGCGGAAACCGACAAAGGCAAGTTCGACTGCGTGGGCACTTACTACGATGCCACGGATGAGGCAACCTTTGAAAATGCGATTAACGTGGTGATTTCCCAGGCATTGAACAATACAACGCTGCAAATAAACCTGGTGGACGCATTTGGCAAACCCACAGAAACCAATGTGGAGATGACGTTATACGACGCATACAGCGGTGAAGTGCGCTATAACTTCATACACAGCATTCATGCAAACCTGGAACCCGACACCCTGCAAATTGACCCCATTGGTAAATACAATCTGGTAGTGCATACAACACCGCCGGTAGAAAAGAATAATATTGAACTGAACCCGGGCAAACACAATATCATCGGACTCGATGCGCCGCAGGGAACCTTAGTACTTGAAGAAACCGGCAATGTGGGTTTCAGCGAAAAACAATGTGTAATCCGCGACACAGCCTCCGGTGACATTATTTACGTTCAAAACCTGAATACTTCGCAGAAATATATTGCAGGCACCTATGATTTGGAAGTGCTGACATTGCCGAGGTTGCAGTTTAATAATTATGCAATCAGGCCGGGTGCCAACAACAAAATTGTCATTCAAAAATCCGGCATATTGAGCATCAATGCCAAAGAAAATTTCATTTTCAGTATTTATCATCAGGTGGGAAACGACCTGGTGCAGATTTATGCGGGCAGCCTGCAAAAGTCAATTACCGATATTGAAATTCAACCGGGGGATTACCTGGTGGTTTACAGGAGCAACACCAGGAAATCCACATTAAATACCGCACAGGTAAACGTGAATATCCGAACTAACCGCACCACATCGCTAACGCTGCAATGAAAGTAAGACATGCATACCGCCGCTGCTGGGTACTCGCTTTAGCGTGTATCAGCCTGAGTATCGCCCCGGTGCAAAGGATAATCGCACAGGACACTGCGGCAACTACCCGCATTCTGTTTATCATGGATGCTTCCCGCAGTATGCTTGCAACCTGGGGAAACAGCACCAAATTTAATATCGCCCGCCAACTGATATTTCAAATCGCCGATAGTATTGACCAGTATCCAACGGTTCAAACGGGGTTGCGATTATATGGGCACCAGACACCACATCCCTATAACGATTGCAACGACACTAAGCTGGAAGTAAAATTTAAGAGCAATAACAGCATCAATATCAAAACAAAATTGAATAATATTTTTCCCCAGGGAGTAACGCCAATTTCGCTGTCACTGCGGCAATCCATGCTCGATTTCGGCGAACCCAACCCCAAGTACCGCAATATTGTCGTACTGATAACGGACGGCGCCGAGTCCTGCGGCAATAACCCCTGTGAAGTAATCCTGGAGATGAAACAAAAGGGTATTATCACGAA
Organism: uncultured Chitinophagales bacterium; assembly: GCA_964492065.1. GTDB lineage: Bacteria > Bacteroidota > Bacteroidia > Chitinophagales > BACL12 > JADKAC01. The sequence continues at coordinate 28,676 of CAZBHH010000008.1, forward strand.
ATCATTTGTACTGGCTTTGGACCTGGAGGATGAAGAGGAAATAAAACAGGTGGAGTGCATGGGAGACTACATGAATATGCAAACGCCGAACGAGGCATCGGCAGTGGTCTCCGCTATCCTCGGCAAGGTCTTTAACTCCACGACAGTGCGCCTGGATTTACTGGATGCCTACCAACGCCCTACCGAAACAGATTTGATGTTCACCCTGTTCGACTCCGAATCCGGCCGCTACAAGTACAACTACTACCACACTTTATCGCCCAAAGGCCTGCCCGACACTATTGCGGTGGATCCCGCCTACGGGTATAATTTAAAGGTGCACTCACGGCCGCCGGTATCGAAAAGCGATATTTACTTTACGCCTTTTGAATACAATGTAATTTCAGCAAACACTCCCCAGGGCGATTTGCTCATTTCCATGCGTGGCGCATCCCAGAAACGCAACACCCAATGCATTGTAAAACAACACGGCGAAATAATTGAAGTGCAACCCGTTGGCGCAACGGTAAACTACCTCACGGGAAAGTATGACATTGAAATTTTAACTTTGCCCATTATTAAAATTAAGGGAGCGGAAATTGAACAGGATAAAACTACCACCATCGAAATTCCTTCACCGGGTTTTATTACCTTCATCAAAGCACAGGAATTATTTGGCGGCATTTATATTTACAACGATAACCAATGGGTAGAAATATTTGAATTGTCGAATGCAGATTTGAGGGAATCGCTCGCTTTGCAGCCTGGAAAATACAAAGTGATATATCGCTATAAAAACTCGCTGACGATGACGAGTACCAGAGAAACGGATTTTGAAATTATTACAGGAACATCAATCACATTAAAACTATAGCAATTGATTAACATAGATTACTCCAATCAAAAGGACACCCGTTCGGGATTCGGCGCAGGAATGGCTGAATTGGGGAAAAGCAATCCCGACGTTGTAGCGTTGTGCGCTGATCTCGTGGGCTCATTGAAATTAGAGGCATTTATCAAGGAACATCCCGAGCGGTTTTTACAGTGCGGGATTGCGGAGGCAAATATGATGAGTATCGCCGCAGGTTTAACCATTGGCGGGAAGATTCCCTTTGCCTGCACCTTTGCCAATTTTGCGACCGGCAGGGTGTACGACCAGGTGCGGCAATCCATCGCCTATTCGGGTAAAAACGTAAAAATTGCCGCCTCTCACGCCGGACTCACCCTGGGAGAAGACGGGGCGACGCACCAGATTCTGGAAGATATCGGGTTGATGCAGATGTTGCCGGGGATGACCGTAATTAACCCCTGCGATTACAATCAGACACGGGCGGCCACCATTGCAGCAGCGGCCTATCCGGGCCCGGTGTATCTGCGGTTTGGCAGGCCTAAGTGGCCGATTTTTACCAAGGCCGATCAGCCGTTTCACATCGGCAAAGCATGGAAGATCAGCGAGGGAAATGACGTGAGTATATTTGCAACCGGCCACCTCGTGCTAAAGGCTATCGAGGCGGCAAATATCCTTGAACAACAGGGCATCGCTGCGGAAGTCATCAATATTCACACGATCAAACCTCTGGATACGGCGGCAATTCTGGAAAGCGTGAAGAAAACGAGATGTGCCGTGACGGCAGAGGAGCACCAGATGATTGGCGGGCTGGGAAGTGTGGTGGCACAAACACTGGCCGGCAGCTTCCCCGCTCCTGTGGAATTCGTTGCCGTGAACGACAAATTTGGCGAGAGCGGGCCACCGGAAAAATTACTGGAGAAATACGGGCTCACCACCGATGCGATTGTCAAAGCGGCAATCCAATCCATAGCGAAAAAAAACAATGGGTAATCGCTGTAAATAATTGCGTTCTTTTGAAAACGAGGCACAAATCCCCATTCACTAATTAAAGTGTAAATTACTATGGAATATAATTACAACTCGTCCCGCAACATGCTTCAAATGAAGGAGTACGGGCGCAATATTCAAAACCTGGTGCAGTATGCCGCCACAATTGAAGACGATGCATTGCGCAATCAACTGGTAGCCGACATCATCGACCTGATGGGAACTTTGAATCCCAACCTGCGGAATGTGGAAGATTACCGCCATAAACTCTGGGATCACCTGTTTATGATATCGGATTTTAAACTCAAGGCCGATTCGCCCTACCCAATCCCCACCCGCGAACTGCTCAAACGACACACAATGGTGCTCGAATACCCGAAAGAAAATGTAAAATTCAGGCATTATGGCCGCTATGTGGAATCGATGATTGAAAAGGCAAAGGGCATTGCCGACCCCGAAAAGAAAAAGGAGTTTGTAGAGATAATCGGCAATTACATGAAGTTGGTATATCAGAACTGGAACCGCGAAAATGTCACCGACGATATCATTAAAAATGATCTGCGGTTTCTCTCGGGCAATGAACTGTCGCTGGACGATGAAAGCAATTTGGATTCGTTGAGCCGTTCGAGCCGCAAGACAATCCAGCCACAACAAAAACCCAATCTAAATAAACAGGGAAAGAAAAACTTTAAATCAAACCGGTTTCAAAACCGCAACCACAAAAAAAACCGGTAATGGACGCATTTGAGATAGAAGGAGGATATAAATTACACGGCGAGATAATCCCGCAGGGTGCAAAAAACGAAGCGCTACAGGTTTTGTGTGCCGTATTATTGACCGATGAAGAGGTACGCATTTCCAATATCCCCGATATCCGGGATGTAAACCTGTTGATAGAACTGCTCGCCGATATCGGCGTGAAAGTAACCAGGGAAAATACGGACACCTACTTATTCAAAGCCGATGCCGTAGATATCGATTTCCTGAAATCGGATACATTCAAGGAAAAGAGCAAAAAACTGCGTGGTTCAGTAATGATATTGGGGCCATTGCTCGCCAGGTTTAAACACGCCAGTTTACCGAAACCCGGCGGCGATAAGATCGGGCGCCGCAGGCTGGATACCCACTTTTTGGGTTTTGTCAAACTCGGCGCAGTATTTAATTACGATTCAAAAGATGCTTTTTTTACTATTGATGCTTCGCGGTTACACGGCAGCTATATGCTGTTGGATGAAGCCTCTGTAACCGGGACTGCCAACGTATTAATGGCTGCCGTAATGGCCGAAGGCGTCACTACCATTTACAATGCGGCATGCGAGCCCTACCTGCAACAGTTGTGCAACATGCTGGTACAGATGGGCGCCAGGATCAGCGGTATCGGATCCAATTTGTTGCGCATCGAAGGCGTTTCCAAATTAAAAGGCACCGAACACCGCCTGCTCCCCGACATGATAGAAATAGGCAGCTTTATCGGTATGGCGGCGATGACCGGCAGCGCCTTGACCATCCGCAATGTGCGCTACGATATGCTGGGCTTAATACCCGAAGTATTCCGGAAACTGGGAGTGCAATTTGAATTGCGGGATGACGACATTGTCATCCCCGAACAGGATGTCTATGAAATTCAAAGTTTTATCGACGGCTCCATACTGACAATAGCAGATGCGCCCTGGCCGGGATTTACCCCCGACCTACTCTCCATTATCCTGGTGGTAGCCACGCAGGCAAAGGGCAGTGTACTCATTCACCAGAAAATGTTTGAATCCCGCCTGTTTTTCGTCGATAAACTCATTGATATGGGGGCACAGATTATTCTGTGTGACCCGCATCGTGCCACCGTAATCGGCTTGAACCGCCGCTTTAAATTGCGGGGAATTGAGATGAGTTCGCCCGATATCCGGGCCGGAGTCGCTTTGCTGATAGCCGCCATGTCGGCAGAAGGAAAAAGCATTATCCGCAATATTCATCAAATTGACAGAGGTTATCAACATATAGATACACGTCTCAATGCGCTAGGCGCTCGCATACGCAGATTTTAACCGTTTGTGACAAATACCGCCCTTTTAGTAGTGCAACCTTCCGGATTATTTTTACTGTCATTAACAAAAATGTTGCATTACTCAAAAAGATAGAATTATGTTGTCTAAATTGAAATTCAGAAACTTCCTGTTTTCATCTCTTTTGGGCATATTGGTAATTGCCTCCGGCACTCTGTTTTCTCATTATGGAGATAAAAATTTGCTGGTTGGTGACAAGGCGCCCAATATCACTTGCGAAAATATGATTGGAAATTGCACCGAACTGGATGACCTGTCCGGTAAGATGGTATTGCTGGAGTTTTGGGGATCCAGCAATCGCAGCAGCATGACCGATCACCAGGAATTAGAAAAAATCTATGCCGAGTTTAAAGACAGGAAATTTAAGGGCGGCAATGGTTTTGAGGTGTATAGCGTAGCCCTGGACGATTCGCAGCAGCAATGGGAAATGGCCACAAAACGAGATAAAAACAGTTGGATATATACCATGCGCAACCCTAAACGCTGGAATTCCAAAGCGGCGCTGGATTATAATATCCAATCTGTTCCACGCTATTTCCTGATAAATGGCGATGGGGAAATTATCCATTCCCTGTTCATGATTAAAGAACTGCCCGAGATTCTGGAAAAGTACGCCGGAAAACCGAAGTGACACTTTGGCATCAAAGATACCATGGCTCTGTTTTTGACCTAAGCGCCGGTACAAAAAACACATAAGAGCGGTATGTCCAAACACAAAGGTAAAGATGTGGATGAAAAATCATTCACAATGGAAGAAGAGCGCAATCAATCCGGCAGCGATAAAGATTTGATGGATAAGGACGCAATCTCAGCGGATGCACAATCGAAATTAAGTCAACAACTCGAAGAGCAAAAGGATAAATTTATTCGCCTGCTCGCCGAATTTGAAAATTACAAACGGCGCACTTCCAAAGAGCGCATTGAAATGCTTAAAGTGGCAGGTCAGGATGTCATCGCCGATCTGCTTCCGGCATTGGATGATATCGACCGTGCCGAACAGGTGATGCAAGAGGCAAACGATATCGATGCCATCCGGGAAGGCCTCAATTTAATCAGCGAAAAAATCAAGAGTATCCTAAAAGCAAAAGGGCTGGAGAACATCGTCAAGAAAGGCGATGCCTTTGACACCGAAACGATGGAAGCCATTTCGGAATTGGAATCGGGTGAGGAATTTAGCGGCAAGGTAGTGGAGGTCTTGGTAAAGGGATATACCCTGAATGATAAGATAATCAGATATGCCAAAGTGGTGGTAGGAAAATAATATGGCAAAGCGTGACTATTATGAAGTTCTGGGCGTAAGCCGCAGTGCCGGTGCGGAAGAAATAAAAAAGGCGTATCGCAAACTCGCACTGCAGTATCACCCCGACAAGAACCCGGGCGATAAGGCCTCGGAGGAAAAATTCAAAGAGGCCGCCGAAGCCTATGACGTATTGAGCAATGCGGAGAAAAAGCAGCGGTACGATCAGTTTGGCCATGCCGGCATGAGTGGCGGCGGCGGATTTGGCGGCGGCAATATGAATATGGAGGATATTTTCAGCCAGTTTGGCGACATATTCGGCGAATCCATTTTCGAAAACTTTTTTGGCGGCGGCAACAGAGGCGGACGACGCAGCGCCACAGGCCGTAAAGGCAGTAATATCCGCATCAAGGTAAAACTCACACTCCAGGAAATTGCCAATGGCGCACGCAAGACTATTAAGGTAAAAAAATACGTGCCCTGTGATACCTGCCACGGTACCGGCGCTAAAGACAGCAACTCGGTGCAAACCTGTAAAACTTGTAACGGGCAGGGACACGTACGGCGGGTAACCAATACCATACTCGGGCAGATGCAGACCACTCAGACCTGCCCTACCTGTCATGGCACAGGCCAAACAATCACCGCCAATTGTGTGAAGTGTCATGGCGACGGGAAGATATATGGAGAAGACACAATTACATTAGAAATTCCGGCAGGAGTTACAGATGGCATAGAACTGAGCATGAGTGGAAAGGGAAATGCCGGCGACAAGGGCGGCCCGAGCGGCGATTTGCTCATTAGTATCGAGGAAGTTCCACATCCCGAATTAAAGCGGGAGGGCAATCACGTGCTGCACAATCTGTATATCAATTTTGCCGATGCCGCACTGGGAACACAGGTGGAAGTGCCTACCATCGACGGCAAGGTGCGGGTTAAAATTCCCGAAGGCACACAAAGCGGCCATATCATGCGGTTAAAGGGTAAGGGATTGCCCGGCTTGAATACTTATGGAAAGGGCGATGAAATTATCCAGGTAAATATCTGGGTGCCGAAGCAATTAAACAGTGAAGAAAAGAAATTATTGGAAAAAATAAGAACATCAAAAAATTTCCAGCCCGATGTAATTGAGACAAAAAAAGAAAAGCATTTTTTCGATAAAATGCGCAACCTGTTCGGGTGAAATTATTCACTTACATCGATAAAACTTCCGCTTTCATTTTGCAGGTAATCAATCAACCTGTCTAACGCAACATCTTCCTGAACGCCTGTTTGCAAGTCTTTACACGCCACCACCTTTTCACGGATTTCACTTTCGCCAATCAATAATACACGAGTAATATGTTTTGCTTCGGCATATTTAAACTTTTTGCCGAGCCTCGCCTCTATTTCCGGGTAAATCTCCGCGGCAATCCGGTGTGCATGTAATTCTCTCATACATTGCATCGCAGCCGGGATAGCCGACGCCTCCATCGGTATCAACAATACACCGGATGATTGCAGAGCGGAGTCCGGGAACAGGTTCAGTGCATTCAAAACGTCGTAAATGCGTTCCAGGCCAAAAGAAATACCGACTCCGCTCATGTTTGGCAGCCCGAAGATTCCGGTGAGGTCGTCGTATCGTCCGCCGCCCAGGATACTGCCGATCTTTACATCATTTGCAATTACTTCGTAAATGGTGCCGGTATAATAACTTAGACCACGTGCCAGCGTCAAGTCAAATTGCAATTGAACAGCGGGATTTACCGAATCGGGGATATAGCCGAACAATTCCTTTATCTCTTGCAATCCCAGTTTTCCCCTTTCGCCGGTAAGTACATTTTCAAGCGCTGCAATTTTTTCGTTCGTCGTCCCAGAGATGGAGATGAGTGCAAGAATTTTCTCCACTTGGTTGGAAGTAAATCCGGAGGCGGATAATTCCCGTTGAACGCCTTCCATTCCAATCTTATCCAACTTATCAATGGCAACCGTGAGTGCGATATTCTTTTCAGTTTCACCGATATACTCGCTAATGCCATCTAAAATTTTGCGGTTGTTTATGCGAATGGTTACTGATACCCGGAGTTGTGTGAATACATCCCGGATTATCTGGACCAGTTCGGCATCGTTCAGCAGGCTGTTGCTGCCGATCACATCGGCATCGCATTGCCAGAATTCGCGGTAACGTCCTTTCTGCGGCCGGTCGGCACGCCACACCGGTTGAATCTGGTAGCGCTTAAACGGGAAACTCAACAGGTGTTTGTTCATCACTACATACCGAGCAAACGGAACGGTAAGATCGTAGCGCAATCCCTTTTCGGCGATTAACGGCAGTAATTTCAGCGCATCTTTTTCTCCCAGGATGGTTGCATCGGCATCCTTTAAAAAATCGCCGGAATTTAAAATTTTAAAGAGCAATTTATCGCCCTCCATACCGTACTTGCCGGTGAGTGTACTCAAATTTTCAATGGCCGGAGTTTCCAGAGGTTGATAGCCGTAAAGTGTAAACACTTTGCGAATCGCTTCCACTATATAACTGCGCTTGGCAATTTCCGCCGGGCCGAAATCTCTTGTACCGGATGGTATGCCGGGTTTTGGTAGAGCCATACGGCAAATTTACTGCGAATAAAGTTCAATTATTTTATCACAGGCGGCATCCAGCATGGAGAACACCACTTCGTACATGGCTTCGTCGTAATAGGGATCGGGGACACTCACATTTTCATCCGGGTGAACCAACTGCATTATCAATTGCACTTTTTGCCTTTCGGCCTCTGATTCGGCTTGCATCATCAGGTCGCGGTAATTGGATATATCCATTGCGTAAATCCGGTCGTACTCTTCAAAAAAAGTATAGTGAAACTGTTTTGCCCGCTGCTTGCTGATATCTATATGTTTCGATTGCATCATTCTCCGGGCGCCGGGATGCGGGGCTTCCCCGCTGTGCCAATCGCCGGTACCACAGGAACTCACCTCCCAATCCAGTCCGTGTTGCTGTATTTTATGCCGCATTATTCCTTCGGCTATCGGGCTGCGGCAGATATTTCCCAAACACACCATTAAAATTTTCATCGCTTGTTGCGTTTCCCGTTAAAAATACTTAATTGCCGCTATAGCTATACCTGTATGTCACCCGTGTATTTTCCAGGTTCGACACCACCGTCATCCTGTCGGGTGTACCGTTCAGATTATAAGTAATCATATTCACTCTGTCTGGAGTTTTGGCTCTCTCGTCCGCGAATGTCTTAAATCCATTTAACCAGGTTCCATCATAGGTAAAGCGCACTATAAATTGCAGTTTCCCTTTAAAATAATATTTCGATTCGGCCAACAGGTTTTTATCATTATAAGTGTATATGTAATAATCGATATCCTCCCATCCCTGGATGTCTATAGGGGTGCCTTGTTCTCCACTTGTATAAACCGGCGCCTGGCCATTTGCCTTGATAACCTTGCCCTTGTCGTCGTATTCGTACTTATAGCGCCTTGCATCAGCCGAACCGATTGTCTTTTCAGTGAGCTGTCTTTGATCATTATATACAAAATACGTCTCTACCGTGTTTAAACTATAATCCAAAGCGGTAATCTGTTGCACCTGGTTGCCCGATGTGTATTTATAGAAATAATGTGTCGTATCATCGCCGTAACCTTCATCGTCGGTGGAAAAATAGGCTTCGGCAGAGGGGAGTTTTTCCTCGGTCAATCTGCCGTTTACATCTACCAGGCTAATGGAATACAGGAATTCTTCGCTCCCGTATTCAGGGTTAGTTTGGTAGGTATATATTTTGCGAATGCCCAAGTCCGAATATATTTTTTCAATGGCGGGATTGTACCCGATATCGCCGGGACGCAATTGCGCTGAAACGCCGGTCGATAAAAATACTACTCCAATAATTGTAATGCTGAGGATCTTCATAATTCAATGTGTTTTGTTAAAGTAATTTAAAACGCTCTCTGCCTGTGCAAAGGTATCAGTTGTAACCGGAATTCTCAGTTCGTCAAAGGTAGGTCCGTTCCGGGTAACCCAGCCGATGGTGAATTCGATAATCCGCAATTGATCTTTTTCTATCATTTGCACTTTTATTAAATACCTGTTTGCATCCGTAATTGCGTAGGATTGCTCATTCAAGAAAACCAGAGTAGGAGTAATCACCACTTTACACGGCGTGCGCACACGCAAATTTTTCAATGCAAAATATCTTCGCCCAATGACAATTATCAAGCCAATTACCACGGTCAAAGCAATAGCAATAAAAATGTTTGCATTTCTTAAGGCAAAAAGGCCCAACAACAGCGCCCCGATGAACATGTATATGGAATCCGAATTGCGCAGTGATCTCTCGGCTTTCATAAACCGCTTCCAGGTGCTTGTATCTACAGTCCATTCGCCCAATACGGTCAATTCGGGTGTAATCTCCCCCGGAGAATGTGGTTGATTGCCCGCAGAGGCCTTTGGCACGGAGGGCAATTCTTGCCGGTATTCCCGGAAATTGCTGTAAATGCTCCATAATAATAATACGCTTGCCAATGCCAGGGGCAGCCCCAAGAACCACACGCCGCTGACCAATGCGCCAATCGCTACGGGAATTATCATAATCACAATCGCAATTAAAATAATTACCTGGAGAAGTTTCCCCTTTTTTGCCTGATTATCGTTGAGCATTATGGTTTTAACTGTTTCAATATTAGGTCAGAAACCATGAATATACAATATGTAATTTTACAAGTATGTTGACGCAAGATACGATAGCGGCGTTGTCCACTCCACCCGGAATGGGTGCAATAGCAGTAATACGAGTATCGGGAAGCGCAGCACTGCAAATAGTCAATGCGATTTTTAGGGGTGCCGATCTTCCAAAGGCGCCTTCGCATACGCTGCATTTCGGCACGATACGCTCGGGTAATGAAAAAATTGATGAAGTGGTGGTAGGGATATTTAAAGCGCCAAAATCTTATACGGGAGAAGACATTGCAGAAATCTCCTGTCACGGCTCGCCTTATGTCAGTCAGCGCATCCTGCAATTGCTGATAGAAGCGGGCGCCAGGCAGGCAAAAGCCGGTGAGTTTACCATGCGGGCATTCCTGCACGGCAAGATGGACCTCACCCAGGCCGAGGCCGTGGCCGATTTAATCGCTTCCGAGACAAAAGCATCCCATCAACTCGCCATGCAGCAAATGCGGGGCGGCTTCTCGGAGACGCTGAAGAACCTGCGGTCGAGGTTAATCGAATTCGGCTCGCTGATAGAACTGGAGCTCGATTTCAGCGAAGAAGACCTCGAATTTGCCGATCGCTCCCACCTGGCAGCCCTCGCCGTCGAAATACAAACCGTCGTTGATCAATTGATACAGTCTTTTCAGTTGGGCAATGTCATTAAAATGGGTATTAACACCGTGATTGCGGGAAGGCCCAATGCGGGAAAATCCACACTGCTCAATGCACTATTAAATGAGGAACGGGCTTTAGTCAGCGAGATTGCCGGCACCACCAGAGATACGATTGAGGAAGAACTGAATATCCACGGCATCAACTTCCGCATGATAGACACGGCGGGAATTCGGGTATCGGCAGATGTAATTGAGAAAATGGGCGTAGAAAAAACAATGGAAAAGATTAAAACCTCCACCTTGTTAATCTACCTGTTTGACGTGAATGCCATGACTCCCGAAGAGGTAAAACAAGACCTGGATACACTGGCGAACAAAGGAGATAAATTGTTGCTGGTGGCAAATAAAATTGATAAACCGGATGCGGGTTATAAACTCTCCCTGTTTAATACCATAAAACCCGATTGCTATATTTCTTCGCTGCAACACACCAATCTGGACGAACTGAAAGAAATGATGTACAAAAAAGTGATACAGGACAATTCGATATCAGACAATGTGATTGTATCCAACATCAGGCACCTGGAGGCATTGCAAAAAGCTAAAACAGCGCTGCAGGAAATCATCATCGCAGTTGAGCAAAAAGTAAGCGGCGAGTTCACCGCCTTACACATACGCAGCGCCTTGAATTATATCGGTGAAATAACCGGCGAGGTAACTCACGAAGACATGCTCGATTACATATTTTCTAAGTTTTGTATCGGAAAGTAATTTGTTTTCCGGTTTCAACTAAGTGCATTTGCCCTGTACATGTTTCAACTGTATTCCAGATTGAATGTGCTGACAGATTGTTGTCCCACTGTAGGCTTCCCCAATGATGTTGGTAAAACCTTTGGACCGGAAAGAGAGCCGTCAAAGATTAAGCCGCCTAAAAAACCATTATTAAATGTAATAATCATTTTGGTAATCATAATTTTAGTCAACATCCTTGGAAAAGCCTTGTTTAGTTAGAAAAATAGCTTTGACTTTGTGATTTCTCAGGAATAGATTTGCACCACAAACAGAATTTATATGGTTGAAAATATGATGCTGTCAGCATAAGTTAAATGAATGGACAATAAAATTGAGATATACACTTCACCAGATGGAATTATACAAATTGAAGTTCAATTTGAGGGTGATACATTTTGGCTAAACCTTAATCAAATATCTGCCCTGTTTGAGAAAGATAAATCTGTTATTTCCAGGCACTTAAAAAATATTTATCGGGAAGGCGAGCTTGATCGTGAATCAACTGTTGCAAAAAATGCAACTGTTCAGTTGGAAGCCGGACGGCAGGTAAAGAGAGATATGGAGTTCTTTAACCTGGATGCTATCATCTCTGTTGGATATCGCGTGAATTCCATACGAGGTACTCAGTTTCGACAATGGGCTACAAGACGACTCAAAGACTACCTAATAGAAGGGGTAGTTATCAACGAAAAAAGACTGGCACAGAAAAACAAGGAAATTCAGGTGTTGCATGATGGCATCAGAATATTAAGCAGGATGATAGAAGAAAAAGCGGTATCACAGGATAGTGTCGAATGGTTGAAGCAATTCAACACAGGCTTGCAGTTGCTCGATGATTATGACCATGAGGCTCTTGATGCTAAAGGAAGGCATACCCACCAGGCTATATTTTACGGCCATCACTGAGTATATGGAGCTGGTCAATCACATGCGGTCCGAATTTGATTCGGATGTTTTTGGTAAAGAGAAAGATGGCGGTTTTTACAGTGCAGTAAACATGATTCAACAGGGTTTTGGAGAACAGGATGTTTATCCTTCTATAGAAGAGAAAGCAGCCATGTTGCTCTATCTTATAACAAAAAACCATGCCTTTGTGGACGGTAACAAAAGAATAGCGGCTGCTTGCTTCCTGCTTTTTCTGGAACGAAACGGAATGCTTTATAAATCAACGGGTGACACCATTATCAGTAACGAGGCCTTGGCCGGTTTAACACTATTGGTGGCAGCCTGCAAGGCAGATGAAATGGAAACAGTTAAGAATTTATTGATTAGTGTATTAAATAGAAATATGATGTGACACAGTGCATCACTGAATTACTCCAAATAAATCCAGAACGATATTAAATTGACAAAACAAACTATGGCAAGAGAATTAGAAAGAGATGAGCTGCACCGCACCATCTGGCAAATAGCAAACGATTTGAGAGGCAGCGTGGATGGCTGGGATTTTAAAACCTATGTATTGGGTATGTTGTTTTACAGGTTCATTTCAGAGAACCTGGCTTCTTACATTAACAAGGAAGAACAGCGTACCGGCCATAAGAACTTCAACTATGCTGATATTTCGGATAAGGATGCCGAATTCTGCCTCCTGTTTCCAGGTTTACACCTACTGGCGAAAGAACTCAGAAAAGGGAAACCGTTATTGAGAAAATAAAAGCGTTCTTTAACAGGTTCTGGGATATTTCAGGTGGTGTGGTAGAATAGTATTCATAGGCTCAACCAACCCGATAACTAATAATGAAAGAATAGACTGATATGGCACAGCACACCCCACTGTCAACAGCTTTTTTCCATTCTTTGTTGTGCCCTTGCACTTGTTTTAGTCGCTTTTGCTGTCTATTTGTTGCCCGAAGATATAACTTTCTGATAATCAATATAAGCTATATTTTGTATCGGAAAGTAATTTGTTTTCCGGTTTCAACTAAGTGCATTTGCCCTGTACATGTTTCAACTGTATTCCAGATTGAATGTGCTGACAGATTGTTGTCCCACCTGGCAGTCTTGAATAAATTTAATAGTTTGAAAGCCGCAAAGGTAAAAATTCATTCGTTGCCATTTGAAACAATATGAAACAAAACCAGGTTGGGATAGATTCACCTGGCCGCATAGCCAGGCAGCGCAAGCCGCTTAACGCAAAGAGTCCGCAATCGAAATCAATTGCGGACTCTTTGTAGTACGGGGTGAATGGTTATTCAATGATAAGTGGTGATGCCGTATTGAACGATGTTCCGGCAGTGCGTACCAGGTAAGCACCTGCGGGCATATTGCCGGGCAATACAATGTGCAGCTTGTTATCCGCTTGTATTTGCATTGTGGTTTCGAAAACGGCTCTCGCCGTATTATCAAATATCTGTATGAAAATTTGCTCACCGGCTGCTGCCTGGGGCAGAGACATGGTGAACTGTTCATGTGCCGGATTTGGATATATCTGCACCTCTCCTGCCATGGCACCGCTCATCCGCATTAGCGGGGAAAGTATTATTTTATTTGAAGTAAGCGTGCATAAATTGTAAGTAATCACACACCTGTATTTTCCGGGCAGTGTGGTTACATACGTACTGGAATTGGCACCCGGGATATCGGCATTGTTAAAGGTCCATTGATAGCTGTACCCCGGCTTTGAGGTTGCCGTCAGGGTAACCGGGTTTAATGAATCCACCAGCAGAGACGAGGCTACAATCTTCACTTTCAAATCGCAGTCCTGCATAGCGTTCAACCAATACGCATCGTTATCGGAATAAATGGTATCGCCATGGTATGCATTATAATTTACCATATGGCCGCCGGCAGCTATATTGTTTTTATTTACAGCCAGCCCATGCACCGTTGTTTTATCAAACGGCCCATCATCTCCGACAAACTTTTCTCCCCAGCGGATTTTTCCCTGCTTATTTAATTTAAGCAGAAAACCATTTGAATAATGCGGGCTTGGAAAGGCATCTGATACAATTGAATTCGTACCGTATTGCAATGTGCCTGCAAAAGCTCCACCCGCATAAATATTACCTGCTCCGTCCACTGCAAAAGGCGCCTCAAAATCGTCCGGGTAATTAGTGATTGTCAGTATATCCGCATTCAGATTTTTGGCGAAAATAAATGTTCCGCCTGAATTCAGTTTTGCAATGAACACATTGTATTTTGAACCCACTGTATCTAAATTGAGACTGCCAAGTGTAATATCGCTGTTATACGTTCCATAAGCATAGATATTACCATTGTTATCTGTAGCCACGGCAGATACCGCTTCGATTCCCGTACCTGAAATCTCTTTTCCCCATATACTCGAAAAATTTGCATCCATTTTCAATATAAATCCCTGGCTGATAGCGGGAGAGGGGTTGGTATCGCAGGCGAAGACCGGATCAAACTCCTGCGCACATATCAACCGGTGTGAACCTGCAAAAATCAAATTGCCATCATTATCGGTAGTCAGAATATATCCATCAAACAAATACCCCGGTATAGAATTTCTGGCAGCAATAACTCCTCCCGTGGCGGCATCGTGTCTCGACAACAACACCCCCGACGCACCGAAGCCCGAATCCGAATAAAGTGGACCTGCTTCAAATTGCACATCGGCGATAAAGGTTGTATGCAAGTACACGCTGTTGCCGTCGGGTGCAAGTGCTAAGGAATAAGCGCCATCAGTGGCATATCCCGTCGTGCTGTAAGTATTATCGGACCATGCAAGTGTTCCATCTGAATTAAACTTTGCAATGTATGTACGGCCAAAGGATCCCGGATACGCAACATAGGTGAGGGTATTTTGCTTTACGCCATCGATATAAAAGTCATAGAAGAATCTCCCGCTGATATACACTTCGCCTGTTAGTGGGTTTACCTGCATACTCCTGACAGTCTGATGGGAAATGCCGTTAATAGTCTGTACCCAAAGCAAACTCCCATTTGCATCGTATTTTGCCACGAAGCCATCCAGAGTGCCGTCTGTAGTATCATTCGGATAAGCGTTTCCGTTTATCCATAATGTATCGGCATAATTTCCGGCCACATAGCGGTTGCCTGCATTGTCAATTGCGGTTGTATAACCGTTATCTGCAGAGCCTGAACTGTCGGATGTCACAGCCCAATCTTGATTTTGTCCCATTGTGCTTAGCTGTAAACACAATAGCGTACTGAATAGTAACAAGGTAGTTTTCATAATTCTTTTTTTATCGGCTGCTAAAGTATTTTAAAAGCGATGTTGGAGTCAATACAAAAAATTTCAAATTTTACTATTCCGGCATTTGGCAGTTTGCGGAGAAGCCTTATTTTAGGTGGAAAAATTGCAAATGACACTAAATTCCGGGACAGGCCAGGGGGGATGGAAGCACATTATAGAATTGATTAAAAGTCTGACACCGAGCGAGAAAGGGTATTTCAAAAAATACACTTCCGGATTTGCCGAAAACAAGGCGAATACCTATTTAACACTGTTTCAGTTACTAGAAAGAGAAAAGGATGTCAACGAAAAGAAAATCGAAAAAGCACTGGCCGGAAAGACCAAGAACATTCACAGCCTGCGCAATTTTCTCTACCGCCAGATTCTGAAAAGCCTGAGAGCCTACCACACCGAGAAAAACATACAATACCGCCTGCGGGAGATCCTCGATTACGCCGAGATTTTATCTGACAGGGGCTTAAACGAGCAAAGCCGGCATTTTATTGATATGGGCATTGAACTAAGCGACCCGGTCACCTTGCCCGCATACCAGATTTTATTTCAAACGCAACACATCCAGCTTTTGCGGTACCTTAACCAGGCAGAAAAAATTCAAAAAACAGATGAAATTGTCTCCTCTATCGCCTCGAGTATTGATATAATAAAACATTCCTATGTAACGAGGCAGGGATTAACGAAGGCGCTGTATTATGTAAATACGTATTTCCCGCTGCGCAATAAAGCGATAAGAAAAGAAGTGCTTCAACTGCTTGCGGAATTAAAAAAAGTGCCCGATACCGAACAACAGAATTACAGGATGCGCAATACGAGAAATGCAGCCATTTCGCTGTTATACCGTTTGCTGAACGATTGGGATAATGCCATTCTGTATCAGGAAAAGACGATCAGAATCATCGAGACTCTGGACACCAGGAACCTGAACAGGAATATTGCCGTAATTTCCGCTTATTACAATTATGTCTCGTTATTCATCAATAAAGGCGATACAAAAAACTATACCCGTTTCATTAACATTATGCAGGCGCTGCCCGTAGCGGGGAAAGCCGAAGAGCGTTACCTGCAGGCAACCGCCCTCCAATTGCAACTGGACCACATGACCTTCAATAAAGACTTCCGCAATGCGGCTGCAATAATAAAGGCGGCAGAACTGTTGCTAACAGAGCATCACCCCATACCTTCCATTTACTTAGAGACACTGATGCGGCTTACCTACTACTACATCTGCAAACACCAATTCAATGCAGCGCTTGAAAAAATAAATCTCTTACTGCACACAAACCACGATCATACGCTCAAATCCTTTTCGGTACACGTGCGTCTGGTAAATATTCTCATACATTACGAATTGGGCAATACCCTTGTACTCCCTTCTTTAATCCGAAACACTTACCGTTATATGATGAAACAGGACTTAAAATTCAGAATAGAAAATATCCTTCTGAATTTCTTTAGAAAATTGCTGAATTCCAAAGACGAAAAGCATCTCACAAAGATATTTACGGCATTATCCAATCAACTGCAGGCAGCTTCGCAAGATGCTTACGAGAAAAAAGCATTGCAATATTTTTTTGATTATCCCGAATGGATAAGCCTGAAATTATCGGCAAATACAGTGCAATCCTTTACGAAACGGTGAATGCAAGAAATTATTCACACATGCAAAAACCGTTTGCACAAGTACCCGGATGATATGGTGATTGCCGGCACAGATATCTTTGTCGAACACCGGTGATAGCATATTTTAAATCGCCTACCTATTGGCCGAGGCTATATTATAAAAGCGCAAGCCCATTTTATCGGGAAATTAAAAATCCCACTGAAAAAAATTATATTCACACCTGATAACCGCAAAAATTAAAATCATGAAACAGGAAATAAGCAGGCGGCATTTCATAAAAAACACTGCACTTGCGGGTTTTGGCGCCCTGATTTTACCCGGCTCGCTGTTTTCAGCCAATGCACTTTCGGACGACAAGGTGCGCATCGGCATGATAGCTACCGGCTACCGCGGCCAGGCGCTGCTCGAAGAGTTGCTTAAACGCAGCGATGTGGAAATAACGGCATTTGCCGATCCCGACACCAGGATGTTGGCAATGGCGCAAGAATTAGTTGCAAAATATAAAAAACCCGCACCTAAGGAATACGCTAACGGCGATTACGATTACCGCAATTTGCTTCGCGATGAGAATGTCGATGCCGTTATCATCGCATCTCCCTGGGAATGGCATGTGATTCAGGGTGTGGAAGCGATGCAGGCAGGAAAAATTACGGGTATGGAAGTCTGCGGCGCAATACAACTGGCCGATTGCTGGAAGATTGTGAAGACATACGAAGAGACAAAGGTGCCGATTATGATGCTGGAAAATGTGTGCTATCGCCGCGATATTATGGCGGTATTACACATGGTGCGCAAAGGTCTGTTTGGAGAATTAATACATGGGCAGGGCGGATATGAACACGACTTGCGGGGTGTACTGTTTAACGATGGGGTAACTGCTTATGATTCAGGTGTAGAATTTGGCGAAAAGGGTTTTAGCGAAGCCAGGTGGAGAACCAACCACTATGTCAACAGAAACGGCGAGCTCTATCCCACTCACGGATTGGGCCCGGTTGCTGTGATGTTTGATATAAACCGGGGGAACAGGTTATTGCGGTTGTCCTCATTTTCGAGTAAGGCAAGGGGCTTACACAAATACATTATCGAACATCCGAAAGGCGGACCCAATCATCCAAATGCGAAAGTGGAGTTTAAACAAGGCGATATCGTAACTACACAAATCCAGTGCGCTAACGGTGAGACAATCCTGTTGACACACGACACCAGCTTACAGCGCCCATATAACCTGGGCTTCAGGGTGCAGGGCACCGAAGGCCTCTGGCAGGATTTCGGCTGGGGCGAGGCCAATCAGGGCTTCATGTATTTTGAGAAGAAAATGAATAAGTCGCACCGCTGGGATAACAGCGAACAATGGCTTACCGAATACGACCATCCGCTTTGGCAGCGCTATGCAGACGATGCAAAAAATTCCGGTCACGGCGGAATGGATTTTTTTGTCATGAATTCATTTGTCGAATGTATTAAGCGCAATATCGAGTTCCCTTTAGATGTGTATGACCTCGCCACCTGGTATGCCATTACACCGCTAAGTGAAAAATCTATTCAGAAAAACGGCGCCGTACAGGAAATTCCCGATTTCACAAAGGGCGCCTGGAAAAATAGAAAACCGGTTTTTGGATTTGATGGCGCATTCTGATAACAACACCGCACTGGTAATTCTCGCCGCAGGACTGGGAAGCCGTTTTGACGGTCAAAAACAAGTAGAACCCGTGTCGCCTTCGGGCGAGAGTATAATGGAGTATTCGATGTACGATGCCATTCAATGCGGCTGCTCCCATATAGTAATGGTTGTAAACAATACTTTCGACGAAGGACATAAACGCACTTTTCAAAACATTGCACGGCAACAACACGTAGCAATTGATTTTGTGTGTCAGCAAATAACGAGTTATGTCCCCGAGAAATATAAATCACACTGTACAACGAGAGCAAAACCCTGGGGAACCGCCCATGCAATTCTCATGGCGAAAGAATTTGTAACAACGCCTTTTATTGTGATTAATGCCGACGACTTTTACGGAAGACAGGCTTATGCGACGGCCAGTGCAGCAATCCGGCAACATGCCATTACACCCACTGCATACCAGATGGTTGCCTATCGTCTATCGGCCACTCTCAGCGACAACGGCTTTGTGTCAAGAGGTCTTTGCATCACCGATGAAAGCCACTACTTGAGGGAAATTGAAGAGCATCCCCGCATTCACGCACAAGGTGGAGACGTAATCTCCCTCGGCGGCGACGGCCCGCAAATAATATTAAAAGATGCACTCGTTTCAATGAATTTCTGGATTTTTCATCCGTCGGTTTTCACCCACCTCGAATCGCATTTTCTCGCATTTCTGAACGAGTGTGCATCTGACCGGCAAAAGGAATTTTTTATTACCCGTGTCATTGACGATTTAATAAAAACACATACAATAACCATGAAGGTAAACAGCAGTGACCAACCCTGGTTTGGCATTACGTACAGAAACGACAAACTTTCGGTATCAGAAAAATTGCTCGCATTGACAAGTGAAAACCAATACCCTTCCCCACTCTGGAAATAAGCACTGCCATGCAATCCGTACTCCATACATTTCTCCCTGCCGGTACATTTCAATCCATCAGTTGTACCCCTGTTGAAAACGGATATATCAATAAGACTTACCATATTAGAGCCGTTTCAAAACAGCAACAACAGCAATTTATACTGCAGAGAATAAATACGCATGTCTTTCCTAATCCCGAAGCAATAATTCACAACATGCTCCACATCGCATTGCATCTCGGCATATCCCCTTATTCCAAGAATATTTTAAAGCCGCTGCAAAATACAAACGGCAATTTTTTAACGTATGATTCCGAAAATTTCCCATGGCGACTCCTCCCCTTTATTGTACAATCCAAGACGCTCAACACCATACCTAATACGGACCAGGCTTATGCCGCAGCTGCAACATTCAGCGAATTCTATCAATACCTCAACACCATGGATCCCGGCGTGATACAAGTTGCCATCCCGGGATTCTTAGATTTTCAAAAACGAGTCAACGACTTTTATATCGCCCGTGATAAGGCAAAACCACATCTCAAAAAGCAGGCTGCGGATATTTTGAATTACCTGTCGGGCCATGAGCAACTCCCCGGAAAATATATTGCCATGCAGCGACAGCAACAATTGCCGCAGCGCATTATTCACGCCGATCCTAAACTGAGCAATATTTTGTTCCATATCGACGAATCCCAAACACTGGCAGTAATTGATCTGGATACCGTTATGCCCGGGAGCCTTCTTTACGACTATGGCGACATGATACGCTCTTTTACCAACCGCAAAGCGGAAGATGATTCAGACGGCAAAAACTGTTTTGATGCAGAAGTGTTCCACGCTGTTACCGAAGGATTTTTATCCCACACTCAATCATTCCTCAATCCAACAGAACTCGGGAACCTCTCCTACGCCGCACAGGTAGTGGCATATATCCAGGCATTGAGGTTTATCACTGACTTTTTGAATGAAAACATGTATTACAAGGTTACTTATCCCACTCAAAATTTAAACCGGGCCATTAACCAGGTCAACCTGCTGAAGGCTTTGATGCGCCAGTAGTTTAACTGCTGTAATCTCCGGATAAAAACGCATAACCCTACGTGAGTAAAATACAATCCCTTTGGGTATAGTTCTTTACATCTGAGAAAGATAGCTTATTTCATCAATGAGCCATTTGTTCATGAGATTACAGCGTATTTTAACCTGTATCACATTGAGTATTCCCATATCCGTTCTTTTTTGCCCCTGACAAGGATCTTATTGTACTTTCAGTTTCCAGCTTTTGTATTTTTTGTTCAAGCAATGATTTCAGAAATTCCTGGTAGTGCCGTTCAGTTACACATTCCATTTTGTTTAAACTTTTTCTTCAACTACAGGTACAATTTGTGAAAACGCAGAGAATGAACCGGGCAATAAAACCATGCTGAGCAGGGGTTCTTTTTCATTTCGTCTTATATTCTATAGTTTCGCTTTTTTTAATCTGCTTTTACTATTTGCATGATGCTGCGCTCACCGTTTATAATTACTTCAATCAAATACATACCTGCTGATAATTCTTCACCTTGCACAGTAAATGCATGCTGCCCCGCAGTGTACAATTCTCCATGTGTAATTGTTTTAATCTGGTGTCCCAGCACATCAAGCAGCCGAACTGTTACCAGCGCATCAGAAAACAATTCTAAACTCATAGTTGCGGCAAGATCAAACGGATTGGGAAAAACATGCAAATTGTTTGACAGCGCAATTACTTCACCAGGAGATTCATCCTCTGAAGCGAGCCTAAGCGGATCGCAACTGTCGAGGAACCCATGAAAATCGCTGCCGGAAACAGCCTGGAACCCTACATTCATTTTCAAAAACGAGCCTGCCCGCCAGGTCATATCAGCACCACTACTAATGGTGT
>CAZBHH010000008.1:50128-104544 GCA_964492065.1 uncultured Chitinophagales bacterium
TGGTGTATGATGAGCTGTTAACAACTGATGTGGAAGCAATTACATCGCCTTTTTCATTTTCTTCAATTGTCTCTGCACCCAAACTTTTTGCTGAAACAGTTGTTTCCAGTCCTGAAATGGCAGACATAGAGGATTCAAGCGCTGATTCATTATCACTTACGCCACTCAGCCCCATCTGGTCTCCGAAGTAGGTTACAGAGGGGTTTGAAAAGTAAGGCAACCGTTCGCAATCAGCGTCATAGTCTTCACACAAATTGTTGTATGCCATAACAGTTCGCCATTCATCAACCAAATTGACAAACCCATGCCCATAAGCATAAGGAATTTCTGTATCATCAACATAGACATCATGCCTGCACCCGAATAAATGGCCTAACTCGTGCGGGAAGGTATAATTATCAATAGCGCAACTTACTCTGGCTACACAAAATGCATTTGCATAGGAGCTAACAGATACCGTATAAGCAGAACCGCAAATACCCGATTCAAGACCATAAACCAGTAAAACGTTTAAATCAGCATCATAGACTGATCTGGTTGTATGTATGTCATCCAGGCACCCGTCGGCAGTATTCCTAAAACATGATTTATCAGTGGAGGAATTAAGGGACTCATCATAAAAAACTTTTTGCGATCTCGCCAGTTCGATATTGAAAGATACCGAACTGTTATCATAACAATCATTACTAACATCAATGCAGGACTGGATAAACCCATTCACATCTGCACCGATTCCAATTTCTGCATCATCTGTATAGGCTACAAAAACCCTTATGTTACAATCACCTGCCATAAATCCATCTTCAGCATCCTGCATACCGTCAGCTTGCAACTGGTGTATGATTGATGCATTGAGCATGTTTGCATAATCTTGTTCGCTTTCATCTTTAAAGTCAGATGAATTCACCTCATATATTAAATGTAAACCCTCGCCCAGTGGATGAACCCTCCATTTATTACCTTTCATTTGAAAATACCCCGTAAGCATGCCGTTATGATATACCAGGTTTAATCTGCCCTCATTTTTGTCAATGTCTCCAAACCAGGAAAAATCATTCTCATGCCTTGTTACGGTTTTTTCATGTGTTACCCGGAACATTTCAGATTCAGGTGTATTAAAATAAAAACCCTCTTCATATAATACAGATTTATCAAAAGTTGCATAAGCGATTTTTCCGGAAGCAGAGGATTGTATCCAGTATTGTGCATTCTTCTGCTGTTGTTGGGTTAATTGCGCTTCAGGTAGATATGTGAATAATTGCTGTGCATACAATTGCGTCTGTACAAATAAACAAGCGGGAACGAAAACCCTATTCAGCAGATACCGCCAGAATTCATTTTTATTTCGTTTCATATTCTTGAATTTAAAAAAGTGAAAGAATTAATGTTTCAAAGCCTCAATTTCCGCTTTTAATGATTCATTTTGTTTTTGCAATTCAATCACATATAATGTGAGTTCTTCAATTTTTTCCATCATGATTTTTTGCATTTCACCAACATTCAACCCTTCTTCTTCTACATCGCATGCAGCAGGAACACCCGGCAGGTGATTATTATCGGCAATAAACTGTTCTACTTCAGCTAACGGCTTCAGTTTATAATCTGCATTAAAAACATAATCAGGCCAGGGGCTTAACTGTACAAGTAATTCTTCGCAAACCACTTTACCGTCAACGCTCAGTTTATATCCTGACTTAGGCGCAACTGTTGTGTTGCCCATCACGATATCACCATTGTCGTTAATATACATTCTGTTTACACCGTTTGTGCGGAGAACAAGTTTACCATCATCATTTCCTGCATTCAGCGCAAGTTGTAAATCCTCTCCGGTTGCTCTTAGATATCCTACATCTTCACCATCATGTTCCATCTGAATGTAAGGGTCAGTTCCTCGTATTAATACTGTTTCATCAGTGCCGCCTACAGAAAGAGGGTATATTAACGCACTTGGAGCATTTATGCTTAACTTATCTTGTATATATGCTGAACCGTAAACATTAAATGTACTTGAAAAAATACCGGGGTCGCCACCAACTCCAACTTTGCCGTTATCATCCACTACAAAATTCGTAAGGAGATCAGTACCAATTACCCTGAATGCATCATCTGTATCATTTCCTTTTACACCCAATAATGCAGAAGGGGAGCTCCAGTTAAATCCCGATTTTCCGCCATCTGTAGGAACTATTAAAGCATAGTTATTGGATGCGCCGCTTGCTTTTGCCCAGATACCATAATTTGTTGTACCTGCTCCCGAACTTTTTGCAACTAACCCATAATTGGAAGTTCCTGTTGAAGAAGTTGTTGCATACATAGCTGCAGTGTTTGTTGAGGAAGAATATGAACCGGTTGCATATACACCTGCATGTGCTATTGGCGCATCCGAGAAAATTAAGCCGCTTGTATTGTAACCTAATGCTGCAGTGGCATAGGTAGTGCCGGATCCTGATTCATCAGTTGCATAAACGGCCATGTCTTCTGTACTAAAAGCTGTTAATTTATTTCTGAAGGTTGACCTTGAACCGGTATTAATTGTGCCTAATCCTATTCGGTCGCTCTCATCATTAATTGCGCCTGTTACTAATGCAGAACCGTCCCATTTGGGAATTTTATTCGTTGAATTAGAACCCACCTGCGGGTCAGTTTCTGTTCCGGCTGGTGGAGTTGTGGCCACCCATGCGCTGCCGTTCCATTGCATCACCTGGCCAAAGCTTGCCCCCATGCTGCTTAAATCTGCTGCTGTAATTGTAGCATCTGCAATTTCAGTTGAACTAACAGCACCGCTTGCAATTTGCAGATTGTTATAAACGCCTGTAACATCTCCTGCATGGTTTGTAGAAGTAGTAACATCATCGGCAGCATTAGTATCCCCCGTGTTAGAAATCACTGAACCTGTAATGGAAATACCTGTTCCGGCGGAATAACCGGCACCACCTGCTGAAGCAGTAGATTGGGTAGTACCATCCATAAACTTGATAGAATTTACATAGGCTTCATTCCAGTGTAGGGTGGATGAACCGAGATCTAAGGTGTTGTCAGCATTTGGCAACAATGCAGAATTTATAGCTGTGGTTGCAGAGAGGTTAGATAATGCTTTGCTGGCACCTTTGCCGCTCATAGGTGTCCATTCAGAACCGTTATAAAAATAAAAGCCCGGTTGCGAGTTGGTTTGATAAATTAACAAGCCTGTAGCAGGAGATACAATCGCATTCCGTTGAGCTTTAGTCATTCTGGGCGCAAGCATCCCCTGTGTTGTGGAAGTCATGTCAAGTATGGCCGAGCCTGCCGGTGTGATGGTTCCAATGCCGGCGCTGCCGGTTGTCGGGAAAGTGTTGGTTTGCGCTAATGCCGTTGCGGAGCAAAACAATGCGCCGGTAATAAATAGTGTAATTTGCTTTTTCATATAGTCTTCTTTAAGAATGAAAGAATAAAAGCAAAACTATTTTTGAAAAACATCCTGAGAAATACCGAGATTGGGGGAGATGATTTACAGTGGAAACTGTAAGGTAATTTTGGTTCCTGTTTGCTCAGCAGAGTAAATGCTAATGATGCCATTTAGTTCTTTAGCCCTCATACGCAAACTGTCCAATCCGTTTCCGGGTTGAATGGTATTGATCTCGAACCCTTTTCCGTTGTCCTGAATAATTAGACTAACCGATTTATTTTGCTGTGGGGCAGGCAATACATCCGTTAAAGCATATTAATATAAATATTCACCTGCCTTTCAGGTTCATTTTATCAGAATCTAATTTTACGTTTTGGAGCTCATTCAATAATGAGTCCATTTCCAGGGCGTGCGGATTTTTTATTACAAAAAATAACAAAACTGAAAAGAAGTGATTTCTAATCTTCAGGCTTACTGAAACGTGTAGATAAAATAAATAATTTGTATTCTCTTTCAAATATAAAAAAAGAAATGTGGTTTTAGAAAAACAATATCCCTCAGACCTGGAACATGGCCTGAGAATCACACAATTTTATCCTTCAGCGCTTTCACCACAGCCTCTGTATTTGACTTCACATGCAGTTTGGTGTAAATGTTCTTCATGTGTGTTTTCACTGTTTCCGTTGAAATTTTCATTTCTTCGGCAATCATTTTATAACTCCTGCCATTTACTAGGTGTTGTAAAATTTCTTTTTCTTTTTCCGTTAAGTTGTAATTTTCTGTTGCCGGCTTGGAAATATTGCTTTTAAAAAGATCGAACACTTTTCTTGCAATTGTTGGTGTCATGGGCGAACCGCCGGCATATACATTTTGTATCGCTTCTATATAGCCCGATGGTGTGGTTGTTTTTAAAATATAGCCTGATGCGCCGCTGCATATTGCATTGAAAACATACGCATCATCGTCAAACATGGTTTGCATGAGCACCTGCACTGAAGGATAATTCTCTTTTATCTTTTTCACAGCTTCAATGCCATTCATGCCCGGCATTTCTATATCCATCAGCACTACATCTGGTGTATCTCTCTTCAATTGCGAAAGCATATCTCTGCAGTCGGGATATGCGCCAATGCAAGCGTAACCCGGGGTTCCACCGATGAGAATTTGTAAACTCTCACGCAGATGTTTATTATCTTCAAAAATGGCAACTCTGATAGACATATGATTAATGCAAATTTGAAATTACAAATATAAAAGAGCAATACCGAAATCGGGTGATAGCGGATACATTACAAAGGTAAGGTAAAAATAATTGTTGTGCCTGCACGCAAAACCGAATCAATATCAAGTTTTCCTTTCAGCTCATTTGCCCGCATCTGCATACTGTCGAGCCCATTCCCCCGTACAATCTGCTGCTTATCGAAACCAATACCATCATCTTCAATCTTTAAGATTAACTTATTTCTTTCCTGATACAGCGATACCACAATGTTGCCTGCATTTGCATATTTAGCAGCATTGTTTACTGCTTCTTTAAATACCAATAGCACATTTTTCCGCTGCTGCATGTTCAGTTTCAAAGATGGAATTTGATTTATAAATTTATAAGTAATATTTTTTGCCGAACATATTTCATACAGGAATTTTTCCATACGCTGCAGCATGTTTTGTGTAGTATCATTTTTCGGATTCACCATCCAGATAATATCCTGCATTTTTTCTGCCGACTCTTTTGCATTATTTGAAATCTTTTTCAGCGTTTCTGAATTTCTTTCCTGCGTAACTGCTATTTCACTCAGCATTCTAATAGAACTTAATGAACTGCCCACTTCATCATGCAGGTCAGCGGCAATTTCATTTCGCATAGAATGAATTTTACGCAACTGATTTATGCGGTAGCGATACACACCAAAAGGTATGAGCAACCCACTTAACACAAGTAAAGAGATAAACCACCAGGTTTGCCAATATGGTGCAATAACCTTGATGGGAAATTCGAGCTGAACATATTCGTTGTTCATTGCACTTTTTCCTTTCAACTGAAAAACATAATTGCCGGCAGTAACTTTTGAATAATACACCTGAAATGTAAGATTCTTATCCGCTATCCAGGTTTCGTCCCATCCCTGTAAATTATAAAATACTTTATTGTTGTTGGGTGAAATGTAATCTATAAGCTCGTATTGTATTTCCAAAGGAAATTCTTTGTGCCGGATTGATATTCCATTTTCTATTTCCTCCGGAGAAAAATATTTCTCGCCAGCTTTTACTGAAAGAATACGCAGCCCGGGCTTTCCGGTATAACCCTGCAAAGAATCCATCGGAATTTTCATGAAGCATGCATTTTCACCAACTAACAGATTATTACTTTCATCTACAAAAGGTTGTGTAATACCTATTGCCCTGGGTAGTGGATATGTTTTTATTTCTTTTGTCTTTTCATTAAACGAAGCAATGCTGTTGTTTGTAAGTATGTAAATGTTGTGTTTTCTGTCTTCGAAAACTGAGAAACAAGTGTTGGTTGATAATCCATCATCAGTAGAATATCTTTTCAGCAGATTCTTGTTTCTGTCGTATTCGAAAAATCCTTCATCGGCTGATGCAATATAAACCATTCCGTTTTTTCTCACTATGAGGTCCTCCTGAAAACTTACGGGAGGCAGTTTATTTCCGTTTTTATCTTCGGTAATTTTCGCAAGTGTTTTTGTGGCGATGTTGTAATAATAGAGCCTTGATGCTGATATAACCCAAAGTGTATTTTCTGTTTCAGGCAATACAGTGGGTAAAGGAAGTTTTATGTCCTCCGGAGTAAAGAGTGTATCAATCGTTTTGTTTTTGTAATTGCATTTCAGATAATTGCCTGCAAAATCTGCAAGAAAAAAGTTTTTTTCATCATCCACATAACTCAGCCAGTCGAAAGCCGGCTCAGAGCTCATGATATTATTTCCAGGCGCCTGTAAATATCCGAATGTATTCGTATGCCTGTTAAAGACTCCAATACCATTTCCATAAACAATAAATACAAAGTTGTCTTCATCAATTTTGCTTATACTTTGCAAATATTCACCTGCATACGAACTATAGTTAGAACCGAAATACGTAAAGTTTTTCTGAGTATCGTATTTCATAAAACCGTCACCCGTGGTGAGCCAATATGTCCCGTCGGTTTCTTCAATACCTGTAACCGTTATTGCACTCTTTACTTTGCTCAAAGGTGGTATTAACACATACTCGTATCTGGAATACCATGTATTTACCTTTGCCAACCAACTGTCTTCCATAGCTATCCAATATATTCCATTACTTCCGGCAGCAATATCATTCACATAATTATCAGGCAGCCCGCTAAACCATTCTGCATTATATACATAATTCTGAAATCTCTTTTCTTTTGCGAGATAATGAAAAAGACCATTTCCCATAGTGGCAATAAACAGATCGCCGTTTTTGTTCAGTTTCAGAATTTTCTTTATGTAAGGAGTTGGGTTGGCATCTACTTCACTCTTTAAAGTAATAAGCCGCCAGTTACCATCATACAGGTTTACTGCAAATAATCCGTTTGTTGTGCCAATAAGCAAAGAATCGTGTGTGTAAATTATTAAGTCACTAATTTGAGGTGAAGGGAAATTTTTTAACCCGGCGAAGATATTTTCTGCTTTTTGCGGTGCTTCATATATGTTGGCTGTAAAATACAAACCATCGTCTGCAGTTGCAATCCACAAGTTTCGCTTACCGTCTTGCACCATTTTAACAGTGAATGATGTTTCGGATTTCGGAAAAGCATCGGGTAGTTTTATGTTTTTGATTATACCTTTTGTAGTATGAAGAATAGTGTAACTACGATATGTTGCAGCCAGAATAATACTGTCGTTTATTTTGCAGAAACCCCGTACTGCGGGTTTCTCTTGCAGAGGATTTTCAGTTTCGCTGATATAACTCGTAAAAATATCTTTGTTCGGATTATAACTTGCAAAACCTTCCGGCCCACCCAGCCAGATTAAATTTCCATCATAAAATAATGTTTTGATATTTATGAGCGGGCAAACATTCTTTGCTAAACCGGCAGACGGAAATTTTGTAAACCCATACCCGTTAAATCTGTACAAGCCATCGTTGGTGCCAAAATAAACGATATCATTTTTATCGCACACTACTGACCTGCCCACAGTAGAAAACAAGCCCGATTCTGTTGTTTGTTCAAAATAGAGATTTGTTTGAGCTGTTAGCATGGAAGAAACAACGCAACATAGTATTACCGGTGAGAGACCGACAATTTGTTTTATGTATGTTTTCACAAAAAGCATAACTCTGGTAACAACTGGCATAACATCACAATATTTAAGGTTATCCTTTCTTCTCACTTTACCGTAACCGATCAACCTCGTCTTGTAAAAATAAAAAGTGTCATTTCACTTTGCAAGATGAGAGAAAAGATAGATTTCACCATGCACGTAATGCAATGGGAAGCGAGCGGTCTGTCCAAGGCTGCATACTGCAAGGAACAGGGGCTTGTGTATCATACCTTCCTTTACCATGCGGGCCGGATCCTACAGCCTCAATCAGCCGGGGCATTTATTCCGGTTTCTATTGAGCATGATATTGCCCAATCCGTCAAAGGAAAAATTGAATATCATTTTGCGACAGGCGGATATTTTGTGTTTCCCGGTGATTGCCCGGTTCAGAAAATAAAATTACTGATAGGCTGATGCTGTCGATAAATACCCGGCAGCGGTATTTTATGTATTCGGGACTTACCGACATGCGCAAGGGTTTTGACGGGCTGTGTGGCTTGGTAAGGGAAGAATTTAAAATGAACCCGCTGTCTGGCGATGTGTTCATTTTTATCAGCCGTACACGCACACGCATTAAGTTCCTGCAATGGCAGCAGGATGGATTTGCTGTTTACTACAAGCGATTAGAAAAAGGCACGTTTGAACGGATTGAAAATAAGGATGCATCAGTAACACATATCTGCGCACAACAACTTATGTTAATCATGGAAGGCATTCAATTATCGAGCATTAAAAAACGAGTGAGATATCATCATATTGATGTGAATAAATTACATAAAAACCGATTGCATGTAACCAAATAAATAAGCATCTTTAATCGATGAATAATTACGAAAATCTAACTCACGAACAAATAGATCAACTGCCGGTTGAAAAAGATTTTCAGATATTTAAATTGAAAGCAGAGGTTGCCGAATTAAAGCGCTTGTTCTTCGGAGCAAAAAGCGAACGATTTGTTTATTCCGATCCATCCCGGTTGAAATTAGACATTATTGACGAACAGATTGCACCACAGCCCCCCCGGGACAACCCTTGTTAAGGAACATGAGCGTACAGATAAAAAGAAAACAAACCACCGGGGCCGCTCGCCGTTTCCCGAATCACTTCCCCGGGAAACGACCGTAATTTATCCGGAAGGTTTTGATGAAAATTCACCCGGGCAAGTAATCGGCTCATGCAAAATCAACGGTATTAACCCGCAGGAATGGCTGGAGCATATTTTGTTTACGATCAGCGATACAAAACTCACCAACCTGGCATCCCTGCTTCCGAATGCCTGGCAAAAACCGGAATAAATAATTTTTTTCTTGTTATTTACAAGACGTGGTTGGTCGGCGGATTACATTACTTATGCTTTTGTTCTGTATATTTGGTTTGCAGGCGCTTGATGGGGACAATCACAGGGAAATATGTGAATGCATACTTTGTACAATTTGCAGCGGCTATACTAAACCTTAGAATTATATTAAGTCTCTCTAAGCATACTCCCAGGTTTCAAAATTCTTTCTATTGTTTTCTTTACATTTGAGACAATTATTGTATTTCATTCAATAGATAAACATTGCATGCGGTATAAAATATTTTGCATCCTCCTGGTACTTTGTTTTTCTGTCACTGCACTTCCCGCACAACGGGATACCATTCCGGTAAATGATAACTGGAAATTTGTGATTGATTCCGATGAAGAAGGGTTTAAGGCACATTGGTTTACACAGCCGCTTGAAAATAGTTTGCAGGTTACACTGCCCCATACATGGAACGTTGTTGAAGCTACACAAAATCATTACGGCTGGGCATGGTATCAGCGAAAAGTTACAATTCCTGCATCCTGGAAAAATAAATATATTGAGTTGGAATTTGGCGCTGTAAATCATACCTGCATCATTTATGTAAACGGGGAAAAAATATCCGAACATACCGGCGACGGATTTAATGCATTAAAAATCACTATGATCCCCAGCTTGCCCATAGTGTAGGACCAGTAACTCATCGGCATCGTTACAAAAAACGATATGCTGAGGTGGATGGCACTGCATGAATGAAACCATAGCACAAAATATAAAAGCCTGATACTTAAATCAGGCTTTTATGAAAGGTGTTACCGATAAATATTATTCAGCAAAAACAAATTTCCCGTTACCGATTTCTTTCCCGTTCTCAAATAATTTATACAGGTAAATACCTGATACAAATGTTTCCTTGTTTATTTGCAATGCATCTCCATTAATATCTTCATACTGCCTCATTAATTGTCCATGCAAATTATAAATACTGCAATCATACTTTGCATACACATCTGTTTTGCTGAAATACAGAGTAGTATGATCTGATGCCGGATTCGGATACATGTTTCCATCTGTGTTTTCATTAACCTGTTCTTCAGTATTATTTTCATTCATTAACCTGAATCCGCCCCAGGTGGGAAATTGGACCCGTGTATAAATATAGCCGTAAGAATATCCTTCAAGGCTGATGTTTGTTACCAGGCCTGAGTTTACTTCTATTGCGTTTATTTCCCATTCTCCCGGAGTGCCATCATCAAATTCTGGGTAAATATCATCTTCATAATCATCATACCAGCTATTTTGTTTGAAGTACTGAGTTTCACCGATGCCCTGATAAATTTGCCGTGCATCTATATGATTATAAAAGTAAGAGCCCGGGAATGCACGAGGTAAAGTAGCAGTGCCGTTTTTAAAAGTGATGGAGGGTAAATTCAGTGTGATTGGATCAGCATTTTGGTTATTATAAAAAATGTAGAGGTCATAGTTGGATGTTGAACCTACGTTTGATATTTTTTTCATGTACGTTTTTATGTAAGGCGTTTCCCCTGTTCCCGTGTAACTGATTGTTTCTTGAGCATGCTCCATCCGGTCACGGAAAATGCTGCGCATCATATAAAAACTATAATAGTTCATGCGTTTTAAAAATGCGCCTGAAGTTGAGGGATCAAGATCCTGGTGTTTACTGAAAACTCCTGCTGATGGATTTGCTGCCGTATAATTGTGTTTTATCATGTACTCTACCTGTCCTGCTGTGGCGGGTGATAAATTATGGCTTATTTCAGCCATGTTCAATAAATATTGCATTACATAACTTGCTTCAATAAATGAATTGCCAAATGGGTTGCTCGGCTGCAGCCCCCATTCAGATACCCAGTACTTTTTACCTATACCTAATGAATAAGTGTAGCCTCCTGCATAAGCATTATAAATTGAAGTAAGTTTGGTTAATGTAAAATCATTATATGCTGACCTTGCGCATTGCCAAGGCGGGCCAAGGTAGGCATCCTCAGATTCAAAGTCAATATTATACGGAGTTTCTGCAAGATAATCATCATATAAATTACCTGATGTGTCAAATGCACAATCGGGATAGGCATTGTCGAACATATACAAATGAATAATGAACGCATCTACTATTGTATTGAAAGGCGCAACAGCACATTTTGTTTTCAGTGTATTGTTCCATGTTTTGTATTTATTATAAGTATCAACATCTCCCTCAATTGAAAAATAATATTCCGGTTCCGGTGCAGCTACTACGCCTATTTTCATGGTGGGATATGCTGACTTGATAGCCACCATGAGCGGTAGTATAGTGCTTAAATATGCATTGGCATTTGCAAACGCCGGAAATAATTCCCATCCACCTCCATATACTTCATTTCCCATTTCAACACCTACTACTTCAAGCCCGTAATCAACTATCATTTTTTCAAGTATATCTAAGTTATATGCTGTTAAGTCCTCAGCTTCATAGGGTGAGTCTAACACCTTAGCAACATAAATTACTTTTGGTTTAACTCCGGTTGCAGCATATTGATCCAAACACAAATCAATAAAACGTTCAAGATAATTTACGCCGGGGTCGAGATCATTTTGCAATATCAATGCACCAGTATAATCAGCGTACTCATCATCACTCATATACCCATCATCATGAAATGATTCAATTTCAGCCTCCCTGTATCCGTAACCTTTATCATCTAATAAGTGCATGAGTTTGCTGCTGCCGCCGCTCGGCATGCGTAAAACCTGCGGTTGAATATCTCTTGCATATTGCATACATAAATCTATGTCAATATCTCCTCCCGGTGGCAAATCAGGATCATAACATACGCAGTGCTGAAAAAAATCGGATGTATGAAACCCATACATCGGGTTGGTGATTTTGTAATGCTGGCTTACATCAATTGTCAGGTTAATTTGTGCAAAAGAATGGGATGTGGAAAATAAAAAAATGAAATACAGTTTTTGTTTCATATAATATAGTGTTGGGTCTGGTTTTCAGGTAACTGATGAAAATCAAACGGGTTAGAAAAAATATGATTTCAGGGCAATTCTAAAAAAAAAGCGAATAATCAAAATTTTTGAGCGGTTATTTTTTAGTTTTGTAGATATTTGTAACTATGAGAAATATATTTCTTACTTTATTAATATTATTCATTCAATCCACTTTACCTGATAATGTAAATGCGCAGATTTCAGAAAAAAAAATTATCTATTGTGAGTATGGATATAATGATTATGAATGGAAGGACACTATTCTTACAAAAATGTATGGAAATGAAGGATGGGAATATTATTATTGGGGTGATTTTTATTATCCAAACTTTAATTCTTTATCACTAGACTCAAATGTATGTATGCTCTTTTTAGCGAACAATGAGGATAATGGGTTTACTACTTTATTATATGAAAATATTTCAGAAATAGAATCTTGGGTTGAAAGTGGGGGCAATTTATTTTTATATTCAAAATTTAATGAAGGAGATACAATTGTAGACGTAGGTTTTGATAATACTTTTTTTTACACTTATGACGATATATTATGCAGCAATAATGATTGCCCTAAAATAGTAGATTCATCTCATGTAATCTTTAGTGGCCCTTTTTATCCTGTTGACTTTCCATCTTTGGATGCTTATTATAAGGATACTTATATTGGATGTACGGATTGTACAATTCTAATTATTGATTCGTTATCAAATAACCCTGTGATGATTGAAAAAACCTGGGGTGCTGGTAAGATTATTTTCGCTTCAGGAGGAATTCTGTTCCCTTCATTTGATTATCTTGGAAATATTGTCTTAAGCACAACCTACCAAACAAATACTCTTTGGTACCTCTCCGGCTGCCTGCACCAGCAGGATGATTTAGGCGTTATTGAAGTAAACAATCCTTTTGATAAATGCCATCTTACAAATACTGAAGAAATACAAATCACCATCAGAAATTATGGCGACCTGGATAAAACAAATTTTAATATAAGCTACCAGGTAAATGATGGCGAGGTGGTAACAGAATTTTTTACTGACACCATTGCAGGAGGGTTTACCGGAGATTATACTTTTACAACCACAGCAGATTTAACAGGGCAGCGATTTAACAGCATTAAAACATGGACAACAGATGCGTTAGATACAGTACCAAAAAATGATACGCTGATTTATAAAGTGAAAAGTTTTACGCCATTTTCTTCAACAGGATTTCCTTCATTGGTTTGCCCTGCTGACAGTTTAATTACGGCAACGCCTGAATTTTATCCCGGCATCTGGAGTGGTGATGGTATAACTGATTCTATTACCGGGACTTTTGATCCTGCAATTGTTGGAGTTGGAAACAGTACCGAAATAACCTATACATATTCAATCCCGGTTACATATCAAATGGATTCGATTGCATTTGCCCCTTATGAAGATTCTGACCCAACCTATCTTACTTTAATAGGTGCTGATGAAGAAGAAAAAATACCCATCGGTTTTCCGTTTCAGTTTTTTAATCATGTGTATGATTCTCTTTGGGTTGATATAAACGGATTTCTTTCTTTTGACGGATATTATATCTATAGCGATGAACCACCGGCATGTTATTGCGGTGATTCATTAACAGATCTTACATATTTTGATAATTATATTTCCGTATGCGCTGCTGATTTATCGCAGGGTGTCGGCTCACTTTCTTATGAAACAATTGGAGTTGCCCCTTACCGTAAACTAATTATTGATTATACGAATGTTCGCTATGCATATCCGGCAACACATTACAATACCGTGCAGTGTATTTTATATGAGCATACACACCAGATTGAATTTCAAAATACTGTAATCTGGGGCTCTGATGAATTTGACTATTTCAATTACCCGAAACAAGGATTCTGTAATGTAGGTTTTGAACAGGAATATATCACAGGCGATCAAAACAACTTAGGATATCCGTTTAAAGTAGAAGAAGCCGCCTGGCTTTTTACTCCTGATATTTGCGATAGTATCGTGTATCAAACCATTCATGTAAGCGAAAGTGATGCGGATTTTTTCCCTCCATCTCCCCTATGCGGTTTAGATGTTGATACTTTATCAACCGGTATCTCAGGTTTGCCCACACTCTGGTCAACAGGGGATACCACTGAATCCATTTATATTGAGGAAGAAGGAATATATTCTGTAATAATTGAAGGCGCAACCTGCACATTTTACGATACTATTGAAATTGTATTCAGCGACCCTGTGAACTTAACGCTTTCATCAACTCCTTCACTTGCCGGTTCAAATACAGGAACTGCTTCTGCTACAGCATTATCAGGAACTCCTGTTTTTACATATTTATGGAGTAACGGGCAAACCACACAAACCGCAGAAAATATCGCCTCGGGTCTTTACAATGTTCTTGTAACAGACAGCAAAGGGTGTTTTGCCGAAGATTCTGTTTTTGTTGATGAGTATAGTTTACTGACGGAATTTTCGGGTAATACTTTTATAATTTATCCTATCCCTGCTGATAACTATTTTACCATATCTGATATTGCCGGAAAATATCCTGAGTCTGTTTCACTCATAAACATCTCCGGTAAAGAAATTTATACACTTCATGCAGTTACAGAAAAATATTTTGCATCGGATATTCCGGATGGCTTCTATGTATTGCAATATATTTTAAATGGAGTTAATTATAGAGGGAAAATTGTTATTACACATTAGTAAGTACACATCGGTAAGTTGCATAATATGCTGTGGGGAATGGCATTGCATGGGTAGCAGCTAATGAGTTAAACAAATTTGATATTCACAATATATTTATTACTTATGCTTTTTGTTCTGTATATTTGGTTTGCAGGCGCTTGATGGGGAAAATCACAGGGAAATATGTGAATGCGTACTTTGTACAATTTGCAGCGGCTATACTAAACCTTAGAATTATATTAAGTCTCTCTAAGCATACTCCCAGGTTTCAAAATTCTTTCTATTGTTTTCTTTACATTTGAGACAATTATTGTATTTCATTCAATAGATAAACATTGCATGCGGTATAAAATATTTTGCATCCTCCTGGTACTTTGTTTTTCTGTCACTGCACTTCCCGCACAACGGGATACCATTCCGGTAAATGATAACTGGAAATTTGTGATTGATTCCGATGAAGAAGGGTTTAAGGCACATTGGTTTACACAGCCGCTTGAAAATAGTTTGCAGGTTACACTGCCCCATACATGGAACGTTGTTGAAGCTACACAAAATCATTACGGCTGGGCATGGTATCAGCGAAAAGTTACAATTCCTGCATCCTGGAAAAATAAATATATTGAGTTGGAATTTGGCGCTGTAAATCATACCTGCATCATTTATGTAAACGGAGAAAAAATATCCGAACATACCGGCGACGGATTTAATGCTTTTAAAGTCCCTCTGCATGAACATGTACAATTCAACGGTGAGAATACAATTACCATTGCCGTAAACAATGCCTATTCGTATAACAAAATCCCCTTTGGCAGTTCGTTCGACTGGCCGAATGACGGCGGAATTATCCGCCCTGTGTATTTAATAGTGAGTGGAAACCCGCATGTAAACTTTCTGCATGCAACTCCGCAACTAAATACAAAAGACAGTTCAGCAACTCTGAATATAAAGTTGAATTTTAATCAGAAAGAGAATATTCGATTACACATAAAAATCACAGAAGAAAATCAAACAACTAAAAATGTAGTGTATGATGAAACTGTTTCACCAACATGGAATAACGAAAATGCTTCCGTAAATCTTTCACTTAAAAATGTAAACCCCTGGCATTTTGATTTCCCGAACCTGTATCATGTAGAAGTAACGGTTTTGTCAGGAAATAAAGTAAGCGATAAAGTAAGTACAAACATTGGATTCCGTTCTGTCGAATTTCAAGACGGAAAATTTTTATTGAATGGCGAAGCAATAAAACTTATGGGTGTGGAATGGACAGCAGGCTCACATCCCGATTTCGGCTTTGCCGAGCCTGACAGCCTCATTCGGGCAATGGGAAGACTCATGAAAAATGTAAACTGCATTTTCAGCCGCCAGCATTTTCAGCAGGGCAATGTGTTTTATGATTTCTGCGACCGCAACGGCATTTTGGTGCAACAGGAATTGCCGCTTTGGGGTCCCGAAACTCCGGCAAACGATACGATGTATCAAATTGCAATCAGCCAACTGAAAAGCATGATTCAAAATTTATATAACCATCCCAGCATCTTTTCCTGGGGCGTAGGGAATGAATTGCGGGGGCAAGACCCTGAAATGAAAAAAATGATTCTCTCGCTTTTACAAAAAACAAGAGAACTTGACCCTTCGAGAAATACAGCGTATGTGAGCAATACATTAAACTGGAGTTTTTATAACTCTCCGCAATTCACACCCGATGCCGGCTCTTATGGCGATTACCTGATGATGAATGAATATGCCGGCACCTGGTGGCAATTGCCTTCGGCGGCACTCGGATTATACCTGGACAGCATCCACGACACCTATCCGCAAATGCCGTTTTTCATTGCAGAATTCGGAATATGCGAACCGAATTTTTTTGGTGGCGACGAGCGCCGCATCCAAGACCTCATCTACCACATGGCCGTATATGAAAGTAAACCATATATCCAGGGCGCTATTTATTTTGACCTGACGGATTACAGGACACACTACCCGGGAACCAAAGAACAGAATAAATACCGCAGGCGCATTCACGGCGTGTACGATATGTACGGCAACCCCAAACCGTCGATGACGGCACTGCGTGAATACGCATCGCCGGTCGAAATTCAAAATATCACACAAACGGGCGAAGCACAATTTTCTATACTCCTGTTCTGCAGTTTGGGATTACCACAACATATTACCAGGGGGTATAGGCTTTACATTTCAGAAGACCCTCTCCATTGGGAATCAGGAGAAATGCATTCTCTGCCGGTACTGCATCCGGGAGAAAAATATTCTTTGCTTGTTGAAGATCGCTACGGAGGGCATGGCGTCATTACCATTGTCAGGCCAACGGGTTATATAGTTTCGCAAAAGATGTTTGGGAAGAATTAAAATTTAACTTTATTTTCATCCGTAAAAAGCATTATGAAAATAAATATTCGCATAGTTCCAATTTGTTTAACGCTGCTATTTTTCATAAACAAACCCGCCTGGTCAGGTAATACATTAGCTTTTTATAAAGCACATACCACATGCACAAAAGTAACGGCGAATCCTGCGGAAGAAAATATTTCTGCAAAGCAAAATCTACTGTTGCCGGATATGATAATTCAATCCGTCATAACATACCAGCCCAATATTCCCACCGGGCGGGGCAACATAAATGAAAGATTATGTTCCGCTAACCTGCTGACAGTGAATGCGGACAACCCGATTGAAATTACACAGATGCAATTTGTATTGGATGCTGCTGCCGATGAAACTGCATTGGGAACTGTGCGTTTGTTTTACAACGGAACAGATGAACGGCTGAATTTAATTACTGCCGAGGAGTTAGCCACCGGGACTTTTAGCGGTGGTTTGGTTACATTTACTTTTACAAAAACACTTGCTGAAGGCAATAATGTTTTTTGGTTATGTGCTGACATTGCGGAAACAGCAACGGAAGGTGCGCAGGTGGGGGCTTACATAACATCCTATTCACCGGACGGCGGCCTCGAATCTGTGGAAGCACCTGCAACTACCTATTTAAGAACTGTTTTATTGGAACATAACCTTGTTTTTTCGGGAGGCGATTACGGCTCGGCTGCATACAGAATTCCCGCAGTTGCATCAAACGGTGAAAGAATAATTGT
This sequence comes from uncultured Chitinophagales bacterium, assembly GCA_964492065.1. Taxonomy (GTDB): domain Bacteria; phylum Bacteroidota; class Bacteroidia; order Chitinophagales; family BACL12; genus JADKAC01. Next base: position 67,880 of record CAZBHH010000008.1, read on the forward strand.
AGCCGCTGATGCGAGAATTTTTGATAATACAGATTTGCCCGGTGATATAGATTTATTTTCCCGCTACAGCGACGACGGCGGAAACACATGGTCGGTGCCGGTAACGATTGCTGATTTTGGCGATGATGGCGCAAGCGACCCCGCATTGGTATATGATTCTGTTTCGGGTGATTTACTGTGTTTGTTTGCATCGCATAATGGTTTGTTCGCATCCACACCTTCCAATAAAATTCGTTTCAATGTTGCAAGAAGCACAGATGATGGCGAAACATGGGAAACGCCCCAGGAATTTTCAGACGAAATTTATGAACCCGGCTGGTATGCAGCTTGGGTGGCTTCGGGCAGCGCCCAACAACTCAAAAACGGAAACATTGTGGCTGCCATTGGCGCACGAACAAACTCTTCTTCCGTGCTCAGAAATTATATGATCTACAGCAGCGATGGCGGATTGTCCTGGAACACGGCCGAAGGAGAAGCATTGGTAAATGGCGATGAAGCAAAAATAGCGGAACTGGAAGATGGCAGGTTGATGATGCTGATACGCAACCCCGGGCAGCGGGAAGTTGTGTATTCAAGTGATGCGGGTGCTACCTGGACGGACCAGGAAGATGTGGAAGATTTAACGGAGCCGGGAGTGAATGGCGATTTAATTCGCTACACAGCGATAAGCGATGGCGATGATAAAAACAGGTTGTTGTTTTCCATTGCAAATGATCCGACTATCAGAAAAAATGTAACCGTATTTGTCAGTTACGATGAAGGCGACAACTGGGATACGAAACGAACCATCTGCCCGGAGCTGTCGGCGTATTCCGCACTGACAAAACTCGACGACGGCACAATCGGTTTGTTCTACGAAAACGGCGAATATGAATTTTACCAATTGTACTTTGCCCGCTTCTCACTCAAGTGGCTGACAAACGGCAGCGATTCCCTGGTTATTGAAGATACAACGGATGCAGTGGACGAAAGCAAACCGGAAGGCACATTATTTAACGTTTATCCAAATCCCGCAGGCGGTAACAGCGAAGTGCATATCGCATTTCAGAAAACGCATCCTGTCGCGGTGGATGTGATAAATGTACTGGGAGAGGTAGTAACAACTTTATTACCTGAAAGCACCTATACGGGCACAACAAATATCGTCTGGCATACCGACAGCTACGCAAGAGGCATGTACTTCATCCGATTGACAACCGAAGGGCAATGTGTAGTCAGGCAGGTGGTATTGTTTTAGGATTTTGAGAAACATTAAACTTCGGGGAGTTGTAGTTGCCGGGTATTAAATAAATTAGTACAATGGTATTTCCTCATTTTTCCTGTTTTCCTCGATTTTTTCAAAATTTTTCCAAATTGCTTATAATACTCTGATAATCAATTGGTGTATTGTTTATTTGGGTGACCCAGCGAGGAAAACAGGATCCATTCGCCAGCCGGTGTCAACTGATAGTCGCTTTTAATAGCTCCGGTAATCAGCCTGTGAATTTGCTGTAATACCGCTTCATTTTCCGCAAGTCGTTTCAACAAGTGATCGCGGGATGGCCTGTTGCTGAGTACATGCTTTTTGGCAAGCGTTTTTCCGAAGCGCTCCATTTGATCTGAACTAAAGAGTTCTTCACGCATGGGTTCTTCAGCTAAATAATTCACTGAACTCCCTTTCAACTTAACTAATTTTCCCATCGCAGACAGGAGTAAACTCCTTGACAGCGCCTCTATCTTTTGCAGGCCCGCATATATTTAAATCGCATCGTTCACGATTGACTGTGCCTCGTCAATTATTGTTTGCAAATGCGTTTGACTTAAAAAACTTTCCGCATAAATTTTATAAATATCTTCCGTTCCCGAAGGCCTGGCAGCAAACCAACCGTTTTTGGTTATCACCTGCAGGCCGCCGATAGATGCATTATTACCCGGGGCAGTGGTAACAATTTTTTCAATGGCTTCTCCTGCCATTTCCTTATGCTTTATTTGATCTCCGGAAAGATTTTTAATCTTTTCCTTTTGTTCGGCAGTTGCCTTAGCCTCCACCCTGTCGTAATACGGATGGCCGAAATCCCGTGTAAGCGCTTTAAAAATTTCGCCGGGGTCACGTTGCATTTTTGCCAGTATTTCTGCAGAGAGCAGCGCCGCGATAAATCCGTCTTTATCGGTAGTCCAAACGCTGCCATTCATTTTCGAGAAGGAAGCTCCGGCGCTTTCTTCGCCGCCAAAGCAAAGCGAAGCATCTTCCAGGCCGTCTGCAAACCATTTAAAACCCACCGGTACACTGCACACCTGCCTTCCCAATTTTCCGGCAATGCGATCTATGAGTTGCGTAGTGACAACTGTTTTGCCCACTGCCGAAGTCTTGTTCCATTGCGGCCGATGTTGCAATAAATAATACACCGCTACGGATAAATAATGATTCGGATTTAATAAACCTGCGCTTTTGGTAACAATGCCGTGGCGGTCGTGGTCGGTATCGCAGGCAAATGCAATATCGAATTTGTCTTTCATCGCTATCAAACCTTGCATGGCGTATTGCGATGAGGGGTCCATACGGATCTTACCGTCCCAGTCCACCGTCATAAAGCGAAATGTGGGATCTACCTGTGTATTCACCACCGTGAGATTGAGTTTATAATAATCTGCAATAGGCCCCCAAAAGTGCACGCCGGCGCCGCCCAGCGGGTCAACGCCTATATTGATTTTTGAATTGCGGATTAACTCCATGTCAATTACATGCTCCAGATCCCTGATGTAATTGCTTATATAATCATACCTGTGCGTAGTGGATGCTGACAATGCACTGTTCAGCGTTACTCGTTTCACGGATTGCAGTTTACCCTCCAGCAATGCATTTGCACTTTTCTCAATCCAACCGGTAATGGCACCGGATGCCGGTCCGCCGTTTACGGGGTTGTATTTGAATCCGCCGTCATCGGGTGGATTGTGTGAAGGTGTGATTACAATCCCATCGGCAAAACCCGAAGTGCGACCCGCATTGTACTGCAGTATCGCATGTGATATCGCCGGGGTGGGCGTGTAGTCATCGTTCATTGCAATCATGACATCCACATTGTTTGCCGCCAGCACTTCCATTGCAGTGGCAAAAGCAGGTGCAGAGAGCGCATGGGTATCATAACCGATAAACAATGGCCCGGTTATCTTATGCTCACTTCTGTACGTGCAAATTGCCTGGGTGATGGCGAGAATGTGGTCTTCATTAAATGCATTGTTCAGCGAAGAACCCCTGTGCCCGGAAGTGCCAAAGGCTATGCGCTCAGACGGTATCTCCGGATTGGGTTTCCCGGCGTAATACAAGGTGATCAGATGTGGTATATTCGACAACATTTCCGGTGCAACGGATTTACCTGCGTGCGCATTTATTTTCATCGTATATTTTTTTTGGCGTTCATTCATTTTACTTATAAAATCTGATGTCCCGGCGGCGTTGCCCGCAGGCAGGCATTCAGTTTCACTAAATTCGGATATTTTATTAATCCCTGCACATGTTGCTATTAAAAAACCTGCCGGGCAGCCATATTGTTCAATCCGGGGTTATCGGTGTCCCCGATACAATTACCGGCATTTCAAAATAATGCAATTTCAAATTCCCAATGCCTGAGCGATGGCAGCACTATCCGTATTTCAGTGTATTTCTGAATCGTGAATCGCATCGGCGGGGAGCAGAGCGGCTGCCTTCTTATCAGCAAACCAGCGCAGCGTGCCGTCGTGCGGTGCAATTATCTGTGCGGGATATCTTTCCGGATATTTTTCATCAGCTGTCACTACCCGCAATATCTCTGCCTTGCCGCTGCCCGCGACGAGAAATACGATGGCGTGCGCCTGGTTGATCAATACCGGAGTCATGGTGATGCGGTACATTTTCTTTTCAGTGGCGTACACTTCCTTTACGAGGCGTTCTTTTTCAAAGATGACATCGCTTCCCGGGAATAAGGAAGCGGTATGGCCGTCCTCTCCCAATCCGAGCAACACCAGGTCAAAACGGGGCGCTTCCTTTCCAAAAAATGATTTTACCATTGATTCATAATCCAAAGCCGCCCGGTGCGGACTGGTGTTCACCGCAACGGGATAAATATTGCCCGGCGGAATCTCAATGTGATCTAACAATAATGAATAGGCATTACCCGCATTGCTCCACTTGCTGTCCAATGGCACAAATCGCTCATCGCCCCAAAAAATAAACGTATTCTTCCACGGCATTTTATTGCGGTATGCCGGAGTAGCCAGCAATGAATATAAAGCCGAAGGTGTATTACCTCCCGACAACACGAATGTGAACCTGCCGCGATTATTCATTGCATGTGCCGCCTGCTCAATTATAAAATCAGCGGTTGCAGCGGTCAATGTTTCCATTGTATCAAATACTACAATATTATTTGGCAGTTTCGATTTCATTCTTTTCAAAGGGTATGATTATCCAATTGTGCCCATCCACTGCAATGAGTGCATCTGCATCATTGGGCCCTTCAGAGCCCGCATCGTAGTTCGGAAAATTCGGCGATGTATTTCCCTTCCACGCATTGATTACCGGCATCAGCAATGCCCATGCGGCCTCCACCTGGTCTGCCCGCATAAACAGAGTCGCATCGCCCTCGAATATATCGAGCAACAATGTCTCATACGCTTCGGGTGTTCCCCCGGTGTAGGTATCGTGGTAATTAAACAACATATCCACCGGGTTGAGCAACATGTTTAATCCGGGTTGTTTTGCCTGGAAGTTCAGACGGATTCCCATACATGGCTGAATATTGAGTATGAGTTTATTGGATTGCCAGTTTTCGATTGCCGCTGCCGGAAACGAATGATGCGGCACCGGTTTAAACTGAATGGTAATTACCGAAATAGCCTTATCCATCCGCTTGCCGGTGCGCAAATAAAACGGAACGCCCTGCCAGCGCCAGTTATCGATAAATAGTTTTATTGCCGCAAATGTTTCAATATTTGAATTGGGGGCAACATCGGGCTCCTGCCTGTATGCCTTTACTTTTTTCCCTTTGATCCAACCTTCGCCATATTGACCGCGAATTGCAATCTTGTGTACCTGTTCGGCTTTAATTTCACGCACCGCTCTCAGCACATCTACTTTCTTATTGCGCACTTCGTCTGCATTAAAGGATATAGGCGGCTCCATTGCAATCAAGCAAAGCAATTGCAATAAATGATTTTGAATCATATCTTTCAATGCGCCGGCTGTTTCATAGTAATTACCCCGCAGTTCCACGCCCAGTTCTTCGGCTACGGTTATCTGCACATGATCAATATAATTTCTGTTCCATAACGGTTCAAACAATGCATTTGCAAACCGGAAAGCAAAAATGTTCTGCACAGTTTCCTTGCCGAGGTAATGATCGATGCGGTATATCTGCGATTCGTCGAACCGGGAATGCAGCAATGCATTCAGGCTGATGGCGCTCTTTAAGTCGTGTCCGAAGGGTTTTTCAACCACAATCCTGCTTTTAGGTGTATTATCCGCCAGGCCGGACATGCCGATCTTCATCGCAATTTCTTCAAACACAAAGGGTGGTACAGCGAGGTAAAAAACCCGGTGGGCTGTCACCTTCCATTTCTTTTCCAGGGCGGCAATTTGTTTTTTCAGCGATGCATAAGTCGCATTTTCACTGAACTCACCCTGGTGAAAACTCAGGTAATTTTCAAAAATATCCCAATCACTTTTTTTTACTTTCCCCCTGCGGGAAAATTTATTGACGCCTTCCAGCAGATGTTTTTTAAATGTCGCATCCGTGTACTTCCCCCTGCTGACTCCGATAACAGCAAATTCTTTTGGCAGCCAGTTGTCTAACCAGAGATTATAAATTGCCGGAATGAGTTTGCGATAAGTTAAATCACCCGTCGCACCGAGTATTACAATAATGGTCGGTTCTATATGTTTTTGAGTTTCCATGTCATTTTATTTGATTCCAGTGTGTATGAAAAATGCCCTCTCTGTCGGTGCGTGCATAGGTGTGTGCGCCAAAATTATCTCGCTGCGCCTGAATTAAGTTAGCCGGCAGCCATCCGCTTCTGAAACTGTCAAAGTAAGACAATGCGCCCATCATTGCCGGCACGGGAATACCGCAATCCACAGCCACCTGCACCACCTTTCGCATATGCGCCTGCGCCTGCATCAAAACTTCAGAAAACACATCGCTCCACATGAGATTGGTCAGACCGGGCTGTTCTGTATATACCTTTCGTATATCTTCCAGTAATGCAGCCCGAATGATACATCCGCCTCTCCAAATAGTCGCAATTTTGTCCAATTGCAAATTATAGTTATAACTTGCCGATGCCGTATGCAGCAATGCCACCCCCTGAGCATACACCGTAATGATCGAAAAATGCAATGCATCTTCCAACCATTGAACGAATGCTTTTGTATCGCCGTCGAATTGCCGTTCCGGTATTTGGAATATCCGGTGTGCCTCCATGCGATCCGTGCGCAGCGCCGATAGGTCACGCATGGCAACTGCACTGTCGATCACCGGTAGCGGTACCTGCAGTTTCAAAGCATCTTCCGAAGTCCAGGCGCCTGTCCCCTTTTGCTTTGCACTGTCCATGATCCAATCGATAAGTTGTGTATCGCTGAATTCATCCTTTTGAATAAAAATATTGGCGGTGATCTCTACGAGATAGGAATGTAATTTACCCTCGTTCCATTTAGAAAAAACGGCATGCAGCGCTGCGTTATCCATACCGGCGCATTTTTTCATCAGGTGATACGCTTCGGCAATCAACTGCATAATGCCGTATTCAATGCCATTGTGCACCATTTTTACATAGTGACCGGCAGACCGGTTTCCCATCCATGCCACACAAGGTGTATTATCCACTTTAGCTGCAACGGCTTCCAGCATTTCGGACACCCGGTGATACATGGCTTCGGGCCCTCCCGGCATAATGCTGGGGCCGTTTCTCGCACCGTATTCACCGCCGGAAACGCCCACCCCCATAAAGTGAATGCCCTGTTGTTCCAATACCTTGCTGCGCCTGTCGGTATCGGCATAATGCGAATTGCCGCAGTCCATTAATAAATCGCCTTTTGACAAATGTGGTATCAATGAATTGATGACATCATCCACAATTTTACCCGCAGGGACCAACATTAAAATGACCCGCGGCAAGGCGAGTCTGCCGATAAACACTTCTAAATCCGTTGTAGCGAAAATTTGTTTCCCGCCGGCTTCCGCATTTAAAATATCGACTTGTGATTGATTTTTATCGTAGCCGATTACACTAAATCCCTTATCGCACATATTATACACCAGGTTGCGCCCCATAGTGCCGAGTCCAATCATACCAAATGTATATATCGATTCTTTTTTAATCATAAATAAATCACTTTATTCCCGGAAAGCGCTATGCGCACCTTCCGAATAAAAATAAATATTTAAACCATAATGCCGGTATTACGCATGCAATTCGGCATTACTGAGGCTTTGCAATAACGTGTGCAATGCTTTGTCCACTTCGCCCGGCAATTCTATGCGCAGCGCCCTGCGAGCCCGGTGATCCAAGGCATTGAAATCGCCCATTGCCTGTGCCTTATGCAAAGTGGAAAATCCGTAATTCTCACCCGGAATTTCCAAATCATCATCTGATTCGCCCACCAGCAACAGGAACAAACCGGTATCCGGCCCTCCTTTATGCAATTGTCCTGTCGAATGTAAATACCGGGGGCCTTCCAGCAAAGTGGTCGCCACCTTCAACGTGTCTCTCAGCATTTCCCGCCATGCCTGCAAAATTTCCCTGCGCTCATCCGTCAGCATAAAATACGGCAATATTGCGATATAATCACCTGTATTTACCAGCGAAGTAAAACTGTTAAGCAATTGATCGGGCGAATGAAATGGCGGCCTTAATACTTTCTTCGTTATACTGCTGCCATACACGCTCATATCTTTTATTTGCAACAGCGGTGCGGAAGCCTGCATCACGCCCTCCTTGTTCCACAGTGCCAGCAAATCTCTCGTATTCTTTTTGCTCTCCTCCACGTTTGGCTGATCAAACGGATTGATGCCCATAATCAAACCGGCAATTGCAACCGCTACTTCCCATCGGTAATACTCCCCTCCCAATGCCAGCGTATTTTCCAACGGAATCCTTACTACGGGATGTCCGGCTTCTTCCAACTCTCTTAATTTGCGTTCCTGTATTTCAGATTTTTCAGAAGCGAGGTACATGTAAACAAACAACCTGTCATTCGAATAATCGCCCGCATCGGCAAGTGATTCGCCATGCACGGGTATCAATCCCCTACCTTCCTTACCGGTACTCTCTGCAATTAATTGCTCAGCCCAAAGTCCAAAGGAATTGATTGATTCAGAAAGAATAAAGATGACTTTATTGCGTCCGTTTTTCTCACAAATTCCCATCGTTACGCCTAAATGAATTCCGGGATTGACGGCTGCAGGGACCTCCCAACAGCGCAGGCGCATCTGGTGTGCGTATTGCAATACAGCTTGTATATCCACACCTGTTAATGCCATTGGTACGAGGCCGAAATCGGACAGCGCCGCATAGCGCCCGCCGATATCCGGCGGATTGGTAAATACTTTTCTGAATTTAAATTTCTCTGCCAATTCCGTTAATGGCGTTCCGGGGTCGGTAATGGCAATACAATTGTCTCCCGGGTTTGATTTTTTTTGTTCCAGTTGTTTATAGAAATACCGGAAAAAACTTAAAGTTTCCTGCGTACCTCCCGATTTACTGGCAACGATAAACAATGTTTTTTCAATGTCAATACTACGATCTATAGCCCGGATTGCGCCGGGGTCAGTATTGTCGAGGACGTGTAACTGCAGATACCCTTCAGCCTGCGCATAGGTGGTTCTTGCCACTTCGGAACATAAACTGCTGCCGCCCATGCCCAGCAGTACGGCGTGCGAAAAACCATCCTTAATAACTGCCTTTGCAAATTCAATTATGTCATTAGCATGCTGCGCATAATCCACCGGCAGATCGAGCCATCCGAGGCGTTCGCTCATTGCCGATGTCTGCGCTTCATCTTTTCTCCACAGATGGGCATCTTTTTCAAACAGCAAGCGCCCGGCCTGTATCACATCCGTCGCATGCAGCGCTTCAGCAATTTCCGAAGCCTGATCGCCGTAGTGAATTTGCTGAATGCCGTTTGTATTACCCGTCAACTGCAACCGCTTTACCGCGAGATTTGCAATTAAATTATTGTAATCATCCATGAACTTTCTTATGCCCTCATTCTCCAGCTGCTGCGTGATAAACGCAATGTCAATACCGGCCTGTTTCAACAAACCAAACTGTGCAGTTGCAGTATCCAACCCCTGTTTTACGGTATCTTTTTTCAATGTGCCGTTTTTGGAAAATGCGACAATCGTCTTGTCCGGCAGCGTATTAATCGTATCCTCTCCGATCAGCGTATCTACATAGCGCAGTGTGTCGTACAGCGGATTCTTATTGCTCGTACTCGCCCAAAGCAGCCTTTGGGTACGGGCGCCTTTCGCTTCTAACTGCCGCCATTCTTCGCCGTTAAAAATTTCAGTATATCGCTGATAACACAACCGGGCGGTTGCAATACCCGTCTTACCCGTCAATGTTGCAACTTGAGCCGCATGCGTATCATTTGGTATAATGTATTGCGAGAGCAATTGATCGGCGAGTGTGTCAATGCGGCTTATAAAAACACTCGCAACGGAAATTACGTTGTCCACCGGCTTGCCCTCTTGAATTCTCCTGCGTATTGCCCGGATATACGCATTCGCCACTTCTATATATCTCTCAACCGAAAACAACAAGGTGATATTAATATTGACACCTTCGTATAACATCTGCTCGATTGCGGGAATTCCTTCCTTGGTCCCCGGAATCTTAATGTGACAATTGGGCCTGCTCACCGCCCGGAACAAACGGCGGGCTTCGCGGATAGTGCCCGCGGTATCCCTTGCGAGATAAGGCGGCACTTCGAGACTTACATAACCATCAAAACCCCTGGATGCATCATACACCCCACGCAGAATATCGCATGCATCCTGTACATCTTTAATGGTAAGCGCATCATAGATTTGGGCTGCGCTTTTTCCCTCCTGTGCCATTTGACGTATTTGATCATCGTAATCCGCACTTTTGGTGATTGCCTTATTAAAAATACTCGGATTGGATGTTATCCCCCTCAATCCCTGTTGCTCAACCCGGTCTTTTATTTCTCCCGATTTGATTTTGCCCCTGGTTAAATTATCGAGCCAATAACTCTGGCCGTATTCCAGTAATTGATTTAGTTTTTTCATTGTACATTTATTTTCAGTGAATACTTTTCTCAATGCATACCTCAACTTCTGAAGTTGTAAACTCATGTAAAACACTTAATACAGGAACCGCCTGCGGATTGTTATATGTCCTGCCACAGCGGATTGTATCACATCCCGGTTGCATATGGTGTCATTTTAATTATTTCAGATGCGAGCGCAGCATCCAGGCGGTTTTATCGTGCTGTTCCATCAGGCCGGTAATAAAATCACTGATATCTGCCGCATTGTCGTCATCGGCAACCGATTCAATATGCTGCCTGATAAATTGGATGATGCTCTCATAGTCTTCGAGCAAATCGGCATAGTAAGCAAGACTGCTGTTATTCTTTAATTGCCTTTCCGCCAGGTGTGTCAACTCCAGGTATTTTTGCAGTTGTGCGGGAACGTAATGACCGAGTGTGCGGATTCTCTCAGCAACTGTATCAACTATTTCCTGCTGCTGATTATACAGCGTCTCTAAAAAGCTATGGGCAGCGTGAAAATCCGGTCCTTCTATGTTCCAATGTGCATTCAGTATTTTCGAATACAACACAAATTCATCGGCCAATAATTTTGATAACATGATCGCAACCTCCTGCCGGTGGTCTGCGGTAATTCCAATATTTGTCTTTCTCATTGTCAACTTATTTGAAGTATTTTATTAATATATTTATATGCTTTCCCGTTTTTACTTTCGGATATTTTCCAGCAAGTCCACTTTATGCAGCCTCCGGATAAATCGCTCTTCCTCTTTAAACCGTGCGTTTAAAAACAATTCGACCAATGTCCATGCCCTGGCCGGGCTGGTGATATTTCCGCCGAGGCAAATGATATTCATGGCATCGTCTTCAACTCCCTGTTGCGCCGGAAAGGCATCGGTGATTAAAGCAGCACGCACCCCGTCGATTTTATTGGCGGTAATACAAGCGCCGACGCCGCTGCCACAGATAGCGATGCCCCTGGAAATTTCACCCTTGGCCACTGCCTGCGACAGCGGAATAACGTAATCCGGATAATCATCGCCTTTGTTGTACTGAAAGGCTCCAAAATCTACGACCGGATAGCCCGCAGCCGCCAGCCTTTCAAGCAGATATCCTTTCAATTCAAAACCGCCGTGATCGGAGGCGATGCCGACTTGTTTCAGGTTGGCGCCGCCATCATTTGCAACCGCTGCCAGGTTATGGATATCCGGCCGTTTTGCAACTGCTTCCGGCAGCGATAAGCCGAGGCGTGCCAGAGCCTGCACCGTTGTGATACTGTCTGTATGGTGAATACTCGCAATCCCCAGGCCGGAGGCAATTTGCACATACAACTCCACATCATCCACATATGCGATTTTCTCTTTAGGCACTTGTGCCCCATCCAATGCGATTTGAAAAATGGTTGTGTCCGGCTTTCTCGCCTTTACATAACACGACGAAACAAAAAAATCGAATACCTCATTCAGCCGGAATGTCTTAATGCGGTATGCATTTATTTCTCTCGCTTCATTACTTACTGCAATGACCTTTAAGCCGTAGTGGGCCTTCAATTTTTTAATAAATGCAATCATTCCCGGGTATGGATACGACAGCGAAAACATGTAATCCTTAAATGCCTGGCGGGAGAAGTTCCTATCGGTATAAAAAATCACATGATTTAAATAATCATCGAGCGTAATATTTCCCAACTCGTAAACGGGAAACATCTTTGCATGCAGATCCTGGAAGGTATCCCAATCGAGTGCAAACTTTTCGGCTGCTTTTTTTCTGAATTCCCTTCCCCAACCTTTGGATAACAATACACCGCCAATATCTAAAAACAAGGCGCTTATATTTTTTGATTGTTGCATGTACTTCGATTTAATTGTGAAATGGTTATGGAAGCAATTTCCTGCATCCTATGAATCTTGGCGTTATTGTAGTTGGAGAGGCGGGAGTGTCTCTTCAAACAATACATATGCATCCGGGATATAACCACGCATATACAAACCATAAAAGCGGTGAATTGTTTGATTGTGAAGAAGCGCAACCGGTCCAACCCGGAAATCAAAAGGGCGGGACATGTTATACAATCGGATATTTCCCGCACTGCAATTGTATCGCCGATGATGTAACGGCGGCAGTGCATTAACAACTTTAACACATGCAAGTACTGGGATTTCCAACTACATCACTTGGAAACCTGGGGCTTTCGGATGATACTTTTTTTGTAGGCTTTATTGCTTTTTCCCGCTATATTTTTCAGCATATTTCTGAAAATAAAATAGTGGAACGGCAGCATGGCATACCAATAATTGCGCCCCATAATACCCCGGGGCCTGAACGTGGCCGTCTGTTTCAGTATGCATCGGTTTTTACTTTGTACTATTGAAAATTCAAGCCATGCTTCACCGGGTAATTTCATTTCGGCAAATAACAGCAGTCGGTTGTTTTTTCTGTCGGCGAGCAGTACCCGCCAAAAATCGAGCGCATCGCCGGTTTCGATATCCACATCGCTTCTCCTGCCCCGGCTCAGCCCCACACCCCCGACTATTTTATCTAACAGCCCGCGGATTTTCCACAACCTGTCGGCATAATGCCACCCGTTCTCACCGCCAATTCCGAAAAAGCGTTTCGCCACTTCTTCCACTTCGCTCTTATCTATTTCAATCCATTTGCGGTCCACGTAACAACCGTTCACCGGCACTTCAATATACTGGCTCACATCCAGGTTGCTGAGACTGCTGGATGCGGCATCTTTCCAACTCGATATGACCATGTTTTGATTGATGCGTTCGAATGCCATGCGGATGGCATCCTTATACGTGATCAATTCCTGCGGGATAATTTCACGTATTGAAAATTCTTTACAGACGACATCGTGTCGCATGCTTTGCACTAATTGCCGGGCGATGGTAATATTTGCCGAAGTGGTAAAGTAGAGCCAGTCGGCAGACAGGTTGGGAAAGGGCACCGGCAGCGTAAAGATGTAGCGTTTATAACCACGTACTTCGGCAAAGTCCAGTAGTATTTGTTTATAGGATAACACATCTGGCCCGCCGATTTCAAATGTGCGTGAAAACGTTTTTACGTTGAGCAGGCAGAGATGCAAGTAATTTATCACATTGCGAATGGCTATCGGCTGGCAAAGTGAATTCAGCCACCTGGGCGCTATCATCACAGGAATCTTTTCTGTCAGGTCGCGGATTATTTCAAAGGAGATACTTCCCGAACCGACGATTATTCCCGCTTCAAATATGGTGTATGGAATACCCGAATTGATAAAGATATCCTTCACCGTCTTGCGTGCGTGCAGATGCCTCGACAGCACTTTTTCATTGCTGATGCCGCTGAGATAAATAATCTGTTTCACCTGCGTCAGCGACGCCACCAGCACAAAACACCCCGCCGACCTGGCTTCGTATTCCTTCAGCGTTGTCAGTGTATCGCCCAGCGAATGAATCAGGTAATAGGCCGCATCAAATTGTTTTTTATGAAAGTGCTGAATCGCATTTTCGGGATGCAGGAAATCGAACTCGATGACTTCCACTTTTTCGAGTACATCCTGTGCGGGCACGAAGCGGTTTTTATCACGCACTACACAGGTTACCTCATGGCCTGCCTCTACCAGCACGGGTAAAATCCGCATACCGATATATCCATTTGCCCCGGTTAATAAAATGCGCATAGCACGAAATTAACTAACCGCCGATATGAATCATGCTGCGGTTATTGATTTTATCAATATCCAGCTCGCCGTCCAGCGTGGTAATCTGGCCGCCGAGTTTCTCCTCTTTTGCCCAGACGCATTGCCGTATCAACGGCGTAATATCCTTACCGCTTCGCAATGCGGTGAGAATATCGGTTTCGGTTTTTGAGAACAGGCAGTTTTTCATTTTGCCATCGGTGGTTAATCGCAGGCGATTGCATCCGCCGCAAAACGGATCGCTCATCGTAGTTATAAAGGCGAAGGTGCCTTGATATCCCGGGACAAAATACTTTTTGGCCGTGTCGTGCGCATCATCGGGTAATTTCTGAAATTCGTATTGCTGTGCAATGGCATCCAGCATTTCCCGGTAAGAGAACACTTTGTCGCGGCTCCAGTCGTTGCCGGCAAACGGCATAAACTCGATGAAGCGGATGTGAAGCGGGAAGTCTTTCGTCCATAAAATGAAACTGCCCAGTTCATTCTCATTGATGCCCTTCATCACTACCACATTTAACTTCACATGGAACTGATGCTGCAGCAACAGATAAATATTATCTACGATACGGTTGAATTCATCCCGCCGGGTAATGGTATAAAATTTCTCACGCTTCACAGTATCCAGACTCACATTGACTGATTTGATGCCTGCGCTTTTAAAAATATCGATAAACCTGTCGACAAAAACGCCGTTGGTGCTAATGGCCAATTCAACGGGATATTTCGACAGGCGTTCAATAATTTCGCCTGCATCCTTTCGCACCAGCGGTTCTCCGCCGGTGAGCCGGATTTTTTTTACGCCCTCGTTTACAAACACGGCGGCAATACGGTCGATTTCATCGGCACTCATCCGCGGGGCGCCGGCAAAGTATCCCTTTGGCAAATCGACGGGATTGCAATATGCACAGCGCAGGTTACATTTATCCGTAAGGGAAATGCGCAGGTAATCGTGTATCCTGTTAAACGAATCGGTAAGCATACAAGCGCTTGCTATTTTACTGCCTGTTTTTCCAAATCAATAGAAAAGTATTTTTTAAACTTCCGGGTAATTTCTTCATAATCGCCGTCGGTTAAATATTTATGCGCCATCGGGAACGCCACGTTTTCTTCCCTGAAAATATGCAGTCTCAGCAGCTCTATCAATGCCAACCCCTGTTCAATGGCTGTATCCATCAGCAGCGCATGTGAAACCACATCGGTGAGGCGTGAAGAGATACCCATCAAACTGAAAGTGAGTGTTGCCATCTCCATCATTTTGATATGGTCGTGTTCCAGGAGGTCAATTGCCGTTTCGGGAGTTGGGCCGATTCCGCATTCGCCATTTTCAATCATGCGGTCGTGAATGTAGGGAAACAGGATGCGCTCCTCTTTCAGATTATGCGGCACGATATTATTATCCAGGAATTCGAAGAAAGATCCCAATGAACTGCTTCTGCCTTTGCTAATGCCCTCCTGCCGAATCTCCAGCAAGGTCTTCTCAAATTCATCGAGTTTATCCCGTGTTGCCTGGTGCTCGTCAATCATCATGCGGAAAGCTATGTGTAATTCATCGTACGGCACTGCTTCCACACCCTGCGGCTGGTAGGCTTCGGGTGGCGCCATCGGTGAATATACAGGGTCTTCGCCGGCATCTTTCTCGACAAATCGCTTTATATAATCGGGGTTTTTATGTTCAGATTTTTCAAAAATGTTGTTCATAATTTTTCTTTTTTAACGGTGAATAAAGTAACGATTTTCTTTGAATACTACAGATGACAAAAATCTCCTGTTATTATTTTTTCATATTGTTGATTTTCAATTGTACCCGCCTGGCCTCTGCGATAAAATGGCGTATCAAGCCGAAGAATGTAGCCGACCATGCGATAAATGCTATGTAAATAAACGCATTGTAGAAATAATGTAAAAAAGGGATATCCAGGGCCTGCGACATCCGGAACGTACACACGGCGTACATTCCCTGGGGGAAAACGGCGCCCCAGTATAATGAATCGTATTTCAGCGGGTACTTTTTATAAATATGGCGCCAAATAGCGAGTATAATCAGCATGGGTATCCACCATGTGCCGGTTGCCCAGTAAAAAACGGTAAAGCCTTTGAGAAACGGCTGCAGCGAATCGAGCAAGGGCGCATCGGGCGCATTGATAATCAATACGGATCCCGCCAGGGTGGAAATTGCCATAGCGCCCATATTAATCCAATAGGGCGGCGCCAGGTCGCCGGGGGAAAATTTAAAAAACGTATAACGGTAAAAGATCAGCGAGATCATCCAGATGTAAAACATGCCGCCCCACAGCCACATTGAAAAGGCAAAAAAGTTTACCTCGATGCGGTAGGGTTGCGTAATATGCGAAGCGATCAGTGCGCTGAGAATGGATACGGATTGCGTTGCGACGATGGCGGTGAGCCACCCGCCGGTGATTCCGCGGTCGAGTGTCGGTTTGTCCTGCTTAATCGTTAGCGTGGTAAATACGGCATAGGTGAGCAGCAGCCACAATAAAATCCCGAAGATCAATAAGACCAATGCCACTTCTATTAACTCGAACATGATGAGGTATTGAATCCCCAATACGCAGGTACCTGCCACAATGGTAAAAAATCCCGTCCCCAACATGTGGTCGGTTAAATCCCTGAACAATATCTTGCCATACCACAATAAACGCAGCACAGTAAGTGTACACATTACTATGTAGAAGATATTGTTGAGAACAAACAGCACATCGGCCAGCCAATGATTGCTCATCAGGAAGATCCCCGTGGAGATGATGCCCGTTGCCATCACGATTGCAAAATAGGCGGGAGAAAGATGTTTCACCCCTTTCCTGAACTCTTCCGTTATTATCCCAAATGAAGAGATTTGCCGAGTATGGTTATTTACCTCCAAATTACCTGGTATAAAAATCCGGCAACTACCGGATAAACACTTGAATATACAACATTCAATTCCGTAATGAAATTAATGTTATTAACCGGCCTTATTCTCGGTGATGGCTTTAATGGCCATGCGTTGCAACACAATGCAAATAGCTACCAAAACTGCGAGGAACATCCAGCAGGATGTCCATATTCCCGTTGTGTTCAGCAAATAACCGAAAATTATCGGCCCGAAGAAACCGCCCAATCCGCCTAATACGCCGACGATACCGCCCACCGTTCCGATATTTGCCGGGTAGTAATCGGAGATATGTTTAAATACTGCGGCGCCGCCAATTCCCATCATCACGCCAATAATGAACACAAATCCCGAAAATATCCATTTGTTGGCCTGGAAGTAAATCATGGTAACGCCTTTTGCCAATAAGGTTCCCTTACCGACTTCATCACCTTCCTTTACATTGGGCACCTGGTGATAAGTAGTGGTTGGCAGAAACAAAAAGCCTTCCTGGTCGTGGTGAATTCCAAAGCGAATGGTCACCTCAGAAGAATCGCCACCCTTGCTTTGCAGCACGTAGGTATCGCTGCCGACTACGATTTTGTCATCCGAAACAAAGCTCACCACTCCGGGTTTGGTAGCCATCACACCCTGTCCCGGCGCCTGGATTTCCATGCGGGGGACAAATATGAAAACCAAACAGACGAGGCAAACACCGAAAACCCATAACAATACTATCCTTGCGCCGACTTTATCGGCGAGCCACCCGCCGGCAGCCCGCACCAGTCCGGCAGGCAAGCTGAATGCCGTCGCCATGAAACCGGCGGAAACAATTGAGAGCGAATACACATTGACGTAATACGGGATGAGCCATTGGGCCAATGCGACAAAACTTCCGAATACGAAGAAGTAGTACAAACCAAAACGCCATACCCGAATCTCTTTTAACGGGGCCAGTCGCTGCATCAGCGTTTTAGCCTCTGCTGGCAGTTTATTTTTTGTTCCCAGCAAGAAAACAATGCCCATCAACACGAGCAGTGCGGCATACAACTGCGGTAGGGTACGCCACGCTTCCATGTTGGCACCGTGATCAGTAAGCCGGTCTAACACGGAGGGTGCAAACAAGGTGGTGAGCGCCGCCCCCATATTGCCGGCGCCGAAAATGCCGAGCGCCGTGCCTTGCTTTTCCCGCGGGAACCACAGGCTCATATAGGCGACTCCGGCGGCAAAGACCGCACCCGTCAATCCAAAGCCAAAACTGAGCAATAGAAATACCGAATAGCTGTTGGCCTTCGACAATAAAAACATGGGTATCGCACAGAAAAATAATACCACGGCAATCACCGTTTTGCCGCCGAACTTATCGGTGAGAATCCCCACCGGCAATCGCAATACTGAACCGACCAACACCGGCACTCCCAATAACAATCCAATTTGCACGGGGCTCCAGTTAAACACGCCGTTATTGACCAGGTAAGTTACCAGTACGCCGTTAATCATCCATGCGGCAAAGCAAACCATAAAAGCGAGCGTAGAGAGCAGGAGAATCCGGTTGGGGGAAGCTGAGATTTTCATATGAAACAATGATTTATTGTTGTGTCTTATTTTGAAAATTCATTCTTCCCAACATCTCGTAAGAAGTGGCAAAGCGCACTTCGTATTGCCCTCCGGGGACGATAATGCTGTCGATGGGAACCGGGTAAAAGGTATTGCAATTCCGATATTTCTTTCCGTCGATTTCATATTCGAACTCCACACCTTTTCCCAATGCGAACACGCTGCAATACCCCGTCGTAACACCTTTCACATATTGGGGATCATTAAGTAACTTATATTCGAGGATAAACACCCGCCCGACGAAAAAACCGATGGTGCAAAGAATCAGGATAAACATAACGCTTAGAATTTTTCGCCTTACAGGCCCATTGCGTATCAACCGTCTCAGGTTAAAGAATACACCTCCTGCAATAAGAATTAACAGGATGGTTTTTACAACCTCACTCACCAGCAATTCTTCATCGGTTACAATATTGAGAAGCATTGCTTAATTGTTTTTTGGACGCTGCAGGGACCAGGGCGTACGTGGATACCGCACCTTCTTTCTGCTCCAGTTCCATATCACTTGCTGATACGGCCTCCACAAATAGTTTATCGGCACCACCAGGAAGTGAATCAGCCTTGAAAACGGTATAATTCCGATAATCACAAAGGCGCCGACGATATGCAGTTTCACTGCCATTGGCAACGGTGCAACAGCTGTGATATCCGGTTTAAATGTAAAGATGGAATACAGGTACGGTGTTAATAAGGTAGAGAACCAGGAGGAACCCCAACGGAAGTTATACGCTATCCATAAACCCATGATAATCTGAAAGAACAACAACGCATAAATTGCCAGGTCCATATAGTTGGTAACCGGGCTCAACCGCGGTTGAGAATACCTGCGGATAAAGAGATTAATCAGCCCGACTAACATACTGATACCGAAAATAAATGCGCTGATTTCGAGAATCAATAAGCGCACCGGCTGGCTGTTCCATGCCAACACACTGCTCGGAAAGCAAAAGGCGATGAGATGACCAAAAAATATAAACAGTACGCCGTAGTGAAACGGCACTGAGCCCCAGAACAGCCTCCTGTTCTCCAAAAACTGGGTGGACAGCGATGAGACCTTAAATTTTTTGTATTTATACCTGTAGATAGTTCCAACAAGAAAAACCACAAGTGCCACATAAGGAAGTGCAATCAGTAAAACATTATCTAAAAAATTCATCGCTCGGTATTTTTATGGTTATCTATTTTATTTTTTCCATTATTCTTTTTCGGTCAGCATTTCCGTTTCTATATTTTCCGCAAAGTCTTTAGTCTCTTTGGTCGAGATATCTTTCTTCCCGTCGAGAAATGCCGGCCGTTCGCTGTCTGAATTGCCGGCATTCTTAATCAACTCTTCATAATTTTCCGGCACGTATTCGAAATCATTGCGCATTACAATAAACAATGCCTCCAGCAAATGCAGGTACATCGTCCTGTAGGATTTTGAAAACTCCAGCAATATTTTCTGATGTTTCTTATAAACCGCATCTTTCTTATCAATCTTTTCAACGGTAAACTCCCGGATCATTTTATCCACTGCCGGAAGTATTAACCGGGAAGCTATCTCATCGCGGGTTTCCGTATTTTGCATTTTCGCAATTAAGTTCAACACGTTGGGCAGGTGATCCGACAACTCCGTATGGCATTCATTCCCCGCCTCGCTGTGCTCCTGGTTCAGGTGCACCAGCAATTTCCCCCGTTTATAATCCTCGCCGAATAATACAAAACCTATATCCAGGGTGGTTATCGCCTGCAGGTCGAACGAGCGGAGAAACAGCTCCTGTAATTCCTCCACAGTGGCTTGCTCCATATAGCCGATAAACGGTTGCATGGCATTTGCCGCCGCGGCATTTACCTCGCCGAGGTAGTCGAAAATGTTTTTTATCTTCTGTTTGTAGGTTGCATCCTGCGGATAAAAAAACATGTCGGACAGCAATGCGTAATTCAC
Organism: uncultured Chitinophagales bacterium; assembly: GCA_964492065.1. Taxonomy (GTDB): domain Bacteria; phylum Bacteroidota; class Bacteroidia; order Chitinophagales; family BACL12; genus JADKAC01. Next base: position 88,218 of record CAZBHH010000008.1, read on the forward strand.
CAGCAACTGTTCCCTTACAGCCTCCGGGTTTCCATTCGCTTCAGATAACTTTTCCATTACAATTATTTCAGTTCGGTTAAATAACAGTTTCGCATTTTAAATACCTCTTTTTACTTCGCCTTTGATACCAAAGCCGGTTGACCCTTTTTTGTCGCCGGTGAAATCGAGCATTTCAATAGCCTGTTCACGGTGAGCTGCCGGTATTACAAAGCGCTCATCGAATTTAGGCAATGATGTGAGGTAGTAAATTGCTTCGGCTTCCTGGGCGGTTATTCCCGCATCGGCCAGCACCTCTTCGGCTTTTTCATCGCTTACATCACCTACGGTTACCCTTCTGCGGTGAATGCGCACGGCCATCAGTTTTTTCCATTTATCCTTAATAATCTCCTCGTCACCCGCACTGAACAGGCTGGCGATATACTTTAACGGAAACCGTATTTCGTCTAATGAACCCCACAATTCTTTGGTACTTGTATCGTAGAGCCAGTTGTCGTCCCATTTTTTGGCAATAGGATCCATTTTACCCGCTTGCTCGGTGTTATCTACTTTTTTCACGGAAGCCATAACGGGCAATAGCGGCGGTACGTAGAACAACATGGGCAATGTGCGGAATTCCGGGTGCAGCGGCAGCGCCAAACCCCATTCTTTTACAAACTTGTAGATCGGCGAAAACTGCGCCGCATGAATTGTTGAATCGGCAACGCCGTTCAATTTCGCTGCGGCTATAACCTTCTCATCGTGCGGGTCGAGGATCAGATCGAGTTGATTTTTAATCAATTCATGATCATCGCCATGCACTGCTGATTCAATCTTATCCGCATCGTACAACAGCACGCCGAGGTAGCGGATTCTGCCCACACAAGAGTGCATACACGCCGGTGCGAGTCCCGCCTCGATACGGGGGTAACACAATATACATTTTTCCGATTTACCGGTGTACCAGTTGTAGTAGGATTTTTTATAAGGACAAGCCGTAACGCACATCCGCCATGCACGGCACACTTCCTGGTTAATAAGCACCACGCCATCTTCACCACGCTTATAAATCGCTCCCGAAGGACAAGAGGCCACACATGCCGGATTCAAACAGTGATTACAAATCCGCGGCAGATAAAAGAACGCCATTTTTTCCAGTTGGAACATCACCTCCTGTTCTTCGGGAGAAATGTTTTCCATATTCGGGTCGTTGCGGGCAAAGTCGGGGCTGCCGCTTAAATCATCGTCCCAGTTGGGGCCCATTTTAATGTCTATCGGCTTCCCGGTGATTAGAGAAACCGGCCGGGCCGTCGGCTGATCATCCATTTCCGGCGACTCGATCAGGTCTAAATATTTGTAGGTAAACGGCTCGTAATAATCGTCAATTACCGGGAGATTGGGATTGTAAAAAATGTTGGTAAGACCTCTTCTTTTTCCGGCACCTTTCAACCGCACTTTACCATCTTTCTTCTCCCATCCTCCTTTATAGATAGTCTGGTCTTCCCATTTTGTGGGATATCCCGTTCCCGGTTTTGTTTCTACATTATTCCACCACATGTACTCGGCGCCTTTGCGGTCTGTCCAGATATTTTTACAAGCTATTGAACAAGTGTGGCACCCGATACATTTGTCGAGGTGAAATACCATTGCTATTTGCGAGCGAACGTTCATAGTTAATTTTTTATGATTATTGTATTTACTGAAATATTTTATCTTCCTACCAAATGAGTTCATCCATTTTCTTTACGATCACATGCGTATCCCTTTGCGGCGCCACCGGACCCCAGTAATTAAAATGGTATGAGAACTGGCCGTAGCCTCCATTTAAATAGTTGGGCTTGAGATGGACACGGGTAACGCTGTTGTGTCCGCCGCCACGCTTATTGCCTCTCAACTGCGATTTGGGAATACCCACGGTTCTCTCGGGCACGTGATACACGATACACATTCCGGGGGGAATTCTCGAACTCACACAGGCACGGGTGACATACACGCCATGGTCGTTATGTACTTCCACCCAGTCGTTGTCTTTTATACCCAGGCTCTCGGCATCTTTTTCACTTAACCAGCACGGTTCAATACCGCGGGAGAGGGTGAGCATGCGCAGGTTTTCCATATAAGTGGAATGGATATGCCATTTGCCGTGCGGCGTGATATAGTTGAGCGCCACCGCCTTTCCCTTCTTCCAAGTTTCCCGCAAATCGCCGTAAACTTCCGGTTTCGGAGCGGGTTTAAACGTAGGCAAATGTTCGCCGTAAGCGATATACAACTCCTGATCAAGGTAAAAATGCTGTCTGCCAGTCAATGTTCTCCACGGCACCAGGCGCTCCACATTATACGTGTAAGCCGAATACGCCCTGCCGTTATTCATCAGTCCCGACCATACCGGCGATGTATTGTAGCGGTGCGGACGGGTCAATAAATCGGCATACCGGATTTTTACATTTGTACTTCCGGCGGAGAGATCGGCGAGGACCAGCCCGGTTTTCTTTTCCATGTACTGATACGCCTTTTGGGTGAGTTTGCCATTGGTGAGCGTTGACAAGTGCAACACGGCATTGGCAGCCCACTCATCTTCCTGAATGGACGGCAGTGTTTTCCCCTGGAATTTCCGGTTGTGGAAATGGTTGGAAACACACATTTCATCGTACTCATCTTTACAATCGTAGTGATTGCCGTGAGCGCCGAGTCCTTTCTCGCGGAATCCTTCACCGAGGGTGATAAATTTTTCATAGAGCAGCGTGTAATCTCTTTCCACCACCGTGAGTTTATGCATGGACTTTCCGGGAATGGCTTCGCATTCGCCGGCATACCAGTCTTTAATCGTCGGCTGGGTGATTTCATCCGGCGAATCGTGAGACAGCGGCGTCGCTACCACATCTTTTTGCACTTCATTAAAATGTGTCTTGGCGAGATTGCTCGTAACTTTTGCGATATGCTTAAATATGTCCCAGTCGGTTTTGGATTCCCATACCGGTGCAACGGCCTGGCCCAGCGGATGGATAAATGAGTGCATGTCCGTCGAGTTCAAATCGGCCTTTTCATACCAGGAAGCCGCCGGAAGTACGATATCCGAATACAGTGCGGATGAATCCATCCGGAAATTCAGATCCACCACTAAATCCATTTTGCCTACCGGAGCTACATCATGCCATTTTACCTCTTTCGGTTTTTCCTCATCATCCACGGCTATCAGGTTATTGTGCGTACCCAGGTAATGTTTAAGTGCATATTCGTGCCCTTTCATACTCGCCAGCAACGCATTGCCCCGCCAGATATACCATACCCGCGGGTGGTTTTCTTCCGCATCCGGATCGCTTACTGAATACTTGAGTTTTTTAGATTTAAGCTTATCCAGCACGTATTGCTTAATACCTTCATCATCTTTGGCGCCATTGGCAATAGCCTCCTTGGAAAGCTCAAGCGTATTTTCATTGAACTGCGGATAAAACGGCATCCATCCGTTTCTCACGGAAGTAAAAATGGAATCCGCGACGTGCTTTTCCGTCCATTTATTTTTCGGAACGGTGTTATAATTGGAGTAATGGCCGTCGTACCTGTACTGGCATGTATTTATATAATGCCAGATGGGGCCTTGTTGTAACCTGGAAACGGGAACCCAGTCTTTCGCAAAAGAAATAGCCCCCCACGATTCAACCGGCGCCAGTTTTTCCTGGCCTACATAGTGGTTGAGGCCGCCGCCGTTTTTACCGACACATCCGCAAAGCATCAGCGCCATTGCGCCGGCCCGATACATCAGGTTCTGGTGATACCAGTGATTGATACCCGCACCTACGATAATCATACATTTGCCCTGTGTCACATTAGCGGTATCGGCCCACTCCCGTGCAAACTGGAATACGGTTTTGGAATCAATACCCGTAAAAATTTCCTGCCATGCAGGCGTATAGGCGGCATCCGGGTCAGTATAATCTTTCGGGTAATCGCCACCCAAACCCCTGGATACGCCGTATTGCGCCATCGTTAAATCGTACACTGTCGTTACGGGCACTTTTCCGTTAACGGTATCAATCCATTTAACCGGCACATTGCGCATCGCTTTTCTCGCCAGTCCGAATTCCGTAAACTCAACGGGCACTTCTTCCTCTTTAATGTTGAGGAAGGTGAGTATCGGGTCGTAATCGGCATTGGTTTCGCCGCACTCGTATTTCATGTTCCACTTACCGCCCTGTTTATCCCAGCGATACCCCATAGTGCCCTTAGGCACCACGAAGTTTCCGCTTTTTTCATCGACGCATAAGAATTTCCAGTCGCCATTTTCAATATCCTTCCACTTAGCCAATTCATTTGCCCTGACCATGCGACCCGGCGTGTAACCGCCCTCGGTTTTATCGAGATGTACCAACATAGGGCTGTCGGTATAGCGCTTGGTGTAGTCGATGAAATAAGGCGTCTGTTTTTCGTGGTGGTATTCTTTGAGGATGATATGCGAAACGGCCATCCAGAAAGCGCCGTCGCTGCCTCCGTGCAGTGGCACCCATTGGTCGGCGTATTTACACACCTGGCTGAAATCGGGAGAAAATACTACTGCTTTGGTACCATTGTGCCGCGACTCGGCGAAGAAATGGCAATCGGGCGTGCGTGTCATGTTTAAGTTGGCGCCCATATCGGCAATCATTTTGGCGTTGTACCAGTCGGCGCTCTCACACACATCGGTCTGTTCGCCCCAAATTTCCGGGAAGGCGGGCGGCAGGTCGCAATACCAATCGTAAAAACTGAGGTTGATACCGCCGAACAACTGCAGGAATCTGGCGCCCGATGCATAACTCAGCATGGACATGGCCGGAATCGGCGAGAAACCGATTACCCTGTCGGGACCGTATTTTTTGGCGGTGTAGAGGTTGGCGGCGGCCATTATTTCCAGCGCTTCATCCCAGGTAGCCCGGCGGAATCCGCCTTTTCCCCTCGACTTTTGATAGCGGCTGCGGGCGTCTTTATTGTTTTGCAAATTTTCCCATGCCTTCACCGGGTCGCCACCGGCATTTTCTTTTTCCTTGCGGAATAAGTCGAGCAAGGTGCCGCGGATGAGCGGATATTTAATGCGCAACGGGCTGTATAAATACCAGGAATAAGAGATACCCCTTTGGCAACCGCGGGGTTCATAAGGAGGTAACTGGTCTTCTAACAGCGGATAATCCAGTTGCTGCGTTTCCCAAACGACGATGCCCTCTTTTACGTGAATCGCCCAGGAACATCCGCCTGTGCAGTTTACGCCGTGCGTACTGCGCACAATGCGGTCGTGCTGAAAGCGATTGCGGTAAAACTCTTCCCACTGCCGGGTTTTGGGTGAAATAATATCTTCAATCCAACTCATAGTTATTAATATTTGATGTGAGTAAACATTTGTACTTGTCGTAAATAGGTGTATATAGCCTTAGTCTCAAATTCTGAATCTTATACTGATTTAATCTGCCGGTTGTAAATTGCACGGTTCACAGTACGGTTTTTCCTTCTGATCCAAAATAAAGAATAGAGCGTTAATAATACAATGATTCCTGTTATCCCTCCCGCTAATAAATACTTCCCGATACCGCTTTCGGCTTCCTGCTCGGTGGCTTGCTGGTCCACTGTGGTTAGAAATGCGGTGAGATCGGCAATCTCCTGGGGTGTAATCGGTTTGTTGTGATAGGTTTCCTTCATTTGCGGGAAGGGCAAACCGGAAATAACACCCTGAACACCGGCTTCGGTCAGACGGGTAATGGTATGGGTGAGGTCAATGGCGAGAGCGCCGCCGCTGATGAAACCATCCATATTCACATTATGGCATGAGTTGCAGGATGCACCCATATTGGTAAAGCGGATTTTTCCCGAGAACAAGGCCCCTCCCCGGTCGCTGTCGCCGGTCAGTGTAACTGCACTGGCCACCGGTGTTGTTGCCGGAGCCGAACTCTTCTCGGCGATATAGGCAATGATGCCGTCTATCTGCGCATCGCTCAGATTGGGATGATCGGGCATAGGCATCTGATTGTATGCCTTAAACAGCGAATCCGCATACGCATCACCCGATTTAATGACGCTTGTCGAGGACTTGATGAAACTCTTGATCCATTCAACCGGCCGGCGGCTCTGGATATCCACCAAATCGGGGCCTACCAATTTGCCGCCGCCAACGGTGTGGCATGCGCTGCAGACTTGTTTGAAATCGGCCTCGCCGTCTGCCTGGCCCAGGGCAGAATACAAAGCGAGAAACATACATACCGCAAAGAGGGTAATCATACGAAGGACTATTCTCATATAATTAATTTTTCTAATTTAAAAAATTGCTGTTGTATGCCCTGTTTATCTCTCCATTTCTACAATTACTTCTACATCATTTTGCCGGTTAATCTTTCTCAATTGTTAGTTAAAGACAAAACTATCTTCTAACGAGCAACAAACATAACCTTTTACCCCAGAAATTCTAATTTTTTTTTTGTTGAAAAATGAACCACCTCGTAATAAATCGCATTATCATTCTTGAATACATTGAAAGGCATTGATTTAGGATAGTAATACCCAAAATAAAAGTAAATAAATACTTTTATTTATGAATAGTTTTTATCTTTACACCATCAATTCAAAATTAAAAAACAACATATGCAAACAGTAACAGAAAACATTTTAGATGTTACCCTTTTAGAGCCGAGGCAAAAGCATCCGACCATCTTTGCAAGATTTGACGCATTAAATGAAGGAGAGAGCCTGGTAATCCATAACGATCACGATCCCAAACCGCTCTACTATCAACTGTTGGGCGAGCGTGGCAATATTTTCACCTGGGAATACCTTGAAAACGGCCCGATGTTGTGGCGGATTAAGATATCCAAGCGGGTAATGGGCGAAACAGAAATGACTATCGGCCAATTAGCGGTGGAAGACCTGCGCAAGGCGGAAGTATTTAAGAAGTACGGCATTGATTTTTGCTGTGGCGGCAGGAAGACGCTGAAAGAAGTGTGCAAGGAAAAAGGCCTGGACCTGGCGAAAATTGAACAGGAGTTACTGAATGCCGATAAAGCACCTGCCGGACGCCCCCTTCCCTATAACGACTGGAGCTCGGATTTCCTGGCCGACTATATCGTTAACAACCACCACAACTATTGCCGGAAAACACTGCCCGAATTAATCGGATATGCCACAAAAGTTGCCAGCGTACACGGCGGAAGGCATCCCGAATTACTCAAAATCCGCAACCTGGTAAACGATATCAATGCGGAATTGATTTCGCATATGGAAAAGGAAGAGCGGGTGCTGTTTCCGTATATCAAGGAGCTGGTGAAAGCCGACAAGAATACAGAGATACCCCAGGCAGCCCATTTCGGAACCGTACAAAATCCCATTAACATGATGGAGATGGAACACGAACAGGTGGGCCAGGACATGGAGGAGATCCGGGAATTGTCCAACAATTTCGCATTGCCGGAAGATGCCTGCGCCTCTTACACTCTGTTATTTAAAATGCTGGAAGAATTTGAAAGCGATTTGCATATCCACATCCACCTGGAGAACAACATTTTGTTTCCCAAGGCTTTGGAAATTGAAAACCGCTTGAATTAATCGCACTGTTTTATTCCGGCAGAGCACAAGCGCCGGGAAGGAGTACCCTGTTTTTTGAAACAATTGAAAAAATGTGTTCAATTTCCAAACAAAAGCCGGGGTATTTCCTTTTATAATACAGCGGTTATAATGCAGTAATCGCCTAAATGCGTTGGGATGTCAAAAAATATTCGGATTAAGCGGGTGTATGAACAGGCAGAACCTACTGACGGCTATAGGATTCTCGTGGACCGGCTCTGGCCCAGGGGCATAACAAAAGAAGCCGCCCGGCTCGATGAATGGATTAAAGAGATTGCACCCTCTGCGGCGCTGCGCACGTGGTTTGGCCATAAGGAGGAGCGATTTGCCGAATTTGCCGAACGGTATAAAGCAGAACTCAGGCAACATACCTCCGAATTAAAACGGATTAAACAATTATCTAAAGACAAAAAGGTATGTTTGCTTTACGGCGCTAAAAATCCGGATTACAACCAGGCTGTAGTTTTGTTAGACGTTTTAAATCACATGTAATGACAGTTAAGAATTACGATACGGTAACCGAGGCGATAGAAGGGTTGAAAGAGCGTGGCTATACCCACGATTTTGCAATTGCCGACGGCGAGGACTGTATCGTATGCCACAAACAATTGGTAAAGCTTTCGCCCGATGAGTTTAAAATTGACGAATACTACAGGTTCGAAGGCCCGTCGGATCCGGGCGACGAAATGATCGTGTACGCCCTGTCGTCCGATAAGTTCAATATTAAAGGCACCATCGTGAATGCCTTTGGCATTTATGCCGACAATATCCCCACTGCTTTGATTGAAAAATTGTCGGTAAATCCAAAGGCGGCACATGCACCCTTAAAGCGCAGCAAAGCGCTGATTCAGTTTTCGAGAGACCATCACTTTGCTCTGTTACTGGTATGGAAAATCCGCCAGGGATTAAAAAAGGATATTCCACCCGACCGCATCAGCAATTATGTGCAGTTCTATTTTGATAATGCGCTGCACGAGCATTTCAAACGGGAGGAACTGGAACTGTTTGCCCGTCTCAGGGAGGACGACCCCTTGCGCCAGCGTGCATTCAGCGAACATGCGAAGGTTTACCATATACTCGATCAGATTAAACAGGACAATGCGAACACCTCGCTGTTAGCCGAACTCGCTCTTGCCATTGAGACGCATATACGCTTTGAAGAGCGCACCTTATTTAACCATTTACAGTCCAACTTATCAAAAGAGGCAATTCAATATCTGGAAGAACACCCCGGTATTAAACAAGGGGATATCGATGATGACTGGAAAGACCATTTCTGGATTAGCAATGCATAACATCTAAATACAATTCACTAATTAAAATATCAACACAATGGAAAAGAGATATTCATATCCGGTTATTATAATCCTCGCAATGGTAGTCAGTGTATTTTTTGCCTGCAATTCACATGATCATCATGCGCATGACGACGGGCACGATCATTCGCACGAAGGCCAAGGTGTGGGGACAGAACTCACTTTAAATAACGGCGCCAAATGGAAAGCCGATGCGAACACCAATACAAATGTAGAAACGCTGAAAACAATTCTCGCCCAGGCGGCTCCGGCCAGTGTCGAAGAATACCACGCCACCGGCGCCGAACTGCAAGCCAGCATTACCAAAATGATAACAGAGTGCCGCATGCAGGGGCCGGATCACGACGCCTTGCACCTGTGGCTGGAACCGTTGATTAATACCAACAAAAAATTACAGGGAGTTGCTTCCGTGGAAGAAGGCGCCGAAATACTTAGCGCCATCCAGGCTCAACTCGATAAATACACTCAATATTTCGAATAATGAAATCCATTAACAGCAATACCAAAATAGCTGTATTACTCAAGGAACGCCCCGAAGCATTGGAGGCGATAATCAGCATCTCGCCCAAATTCAATAAACTGAGAAACCCGCTGTTGCGCAAGCTCATGGCCGGCCGCACCTCAATTAGTATGGCGAGTAAAATCGGCGGATGTTCCGTCAACGACTTTTTCGACAAACTGCAGCCCCTGGGTTTTACCATCGACAGGGACGCAGTCGTGGAAGATGTTGAAGAACAAAAGGAAACACCAGCATTTATGGCGCACCTGGCCGCCGATACAATTGTGGAGTTGGACGTGCGGGCCGATATCGAATCCGGTAAGGACCCGCTCTCTTTAATCATGCAGGCGGTAAAGCAATTAAAACAAGGCCAGGTACTTAAACTCATCAACAGCTTCGAACCGATTCCCCTAATTCAGTTATTGGGCAAACAGGGTTTTGAATCCTTTGTGGAAACCATTAACGACAACCTGGTCAACACCTATTTTTATAAGAGCGACGGCAAAGCCGTTCAACAGGCAGATTTGTCCAAAGCCGCCGAAGGCTGGGACGAGATCATCGGCCTGTACACGGACAAACTGGAAACAGTAGATGTGCGCCAGTTGGAAATGCCGTTGCCGATGCTTACCATCCTGGACGCTCTGGAAAAACTGCCGGCTGACAAGGCGCTGTATGTCATACACAAGCGCATCCCGGTATTCCTGCTGCCCGAATTGACCGAGCGCAAATTCGAGTTCCGCATTAAGGAGGTAGGCGACGGCGAAGTGTACCTGTTAATCTTTAAAAAATAATATGTTTGGCTCCAACATAAAAAATACTTCCTACAAAGTAGTATTGCCCTTTTATGCTTACAGCGCATTGTCTTTTCTCGCAGCTACTTTGTTGACATTCTCCTCTACCACCGCCTTTACTGCGCATTATTTCAGTCCGCACCTGCTGGCAATCACCCATATGATGGCTTTGGGATGGGCTACAATGATTATAATCGGCGCAAGCCATCAACTCGTGCCGGTACTCATCGAATCGAAATTATACAGCGTCCCGCTGGCTTATACCACATTTATTTTAACGGCTCTCGGCATCCCCCTGCTGGTATATGGTTTCTATATTTTCGATATGACCTGGCCATCCAAATGGGGAGGGCGCTTTGTCGTCTTAGGGCTGCTCGTCTATCTGATCAATATCGCCGTGAGCATTATCAAAAGCAGGAGCGAAAGCGTACATGCCATCTTCGTCCTCACGGCTACCTTATGGTTATTCGTTACCGTATTTCTGGGATTGGCGCAGGTGTATAATTTCACGGCATTCCTGCTGCCGAGGGACTCGGTGCATTACCTCACACTCCACGCTCATGCTGGTATAATCGGGTGGTTTCTCCTGTTGGTGATTGGTATTGCTTCCCGCCTGATTCCCATGTTTCTCATTTCCAAATACCAAAACCCCAAATTGCTTTGGATTGTCTATTTCCTGCTGAACACCTCGCTGGTAGGTTTTATATTATTATTCTTCTATTCGGATTTTAAGGCGCTGAATTTCCTTCCGGTGGTTGCCGTATTTGCGGCTATAGTGCTGTTTATCCGCTATTGCTATATGGCTTACAAGCAGCGCATCCGCAAACAAGTGGACGAACAAGTGAAACTATCGCTGCTCTCGGTATGGATGTTTATCCTTCCCATTGTGCTTTTGGTAATCGCCCTGGGATTTCTAATCTCCGGCGCCGGGGAAAAACTCAACCTGGTCGTGGCTTACGGCTTCCTCATTTTCTTCGGGTGGCTCACTGCCATTATCCTGGGCATGACATTTAAAACCTTGCCATTTATCGTGTGGAACAAGGTGTACCATCAGCGTTCGGGATTGGGCAAAACTCCCAATCCGAAAGACCTGTTCAGCGACCCCATATTTAAAATAATGGGCGCCGTGTATATCGGGGGGCTATTCATTTTTGCAGCGGGGATTGTAATGAGTAATTTATTGTTATTGAGATCAGGTGCCATCCTTTTGACGCTCACCGCTATCTTATATAACTGGAATGTATTAATTGTAATGACACATAAACCTAAAATGCTATGACGGTAGTAACGAATAATAATATCAAAAGCACGATAGCTCTCGGCGCTTTACACAATGTGCTCGACCCTGAAATCGGGCTCAATGTCGTTGACCTCGGTTTGATATATGAATTAAATTTTGATGAGGAAGATAAAAAAGTAGTGTGTAATATGACATTAACCACCCAGTTCTGCCCGATGGGCGAATCCATTACCGATGGCGTTACCAATGCGTTACAATACTCATTTGCGGATTACAAAATTGAGGTGGAGTTAACCTTCGACCCCCCCTGGGGGCCGCACATGATTTCGGAAGAGGGTAAATTGTTCTTAAACGGATAACCATGCTGAGCTTAACGTGCAAAACGGCTATTAAAGCGGTAATTTACCTGGCCTCAAAGTACGAATCGGGGGAAAAAACCGGCATTAAAGAGATTGCGGAGTTCATTGATGCCAGTGAACATACCGTCGGCAAGACATTGCAAACCCTTGTCCGGGAAAAGGTGATCAATAGTTCCAAAGGCCCGACCGGCGGATTTTTCATCCTCGAACAGCAAAAAAATCAGCCGATCATGAACGTTGTGGCCGCCATTGACGGTAAGGATATCTTTAATCATTGCGGGCTGGGGCTCAGCAAATGCTCAGAAACACACCCCTGCCCTATCCACAACGATTACAAACAGGTGAGAACTCTGTTTGAAAAAATCTGCCGGGAAAAGCGGATAAGCGATTTGTGCGGCCCGGTAAACAGCGGCCTCGCTTATCTGGTGGGATAACAGTTCCGGATAAGCCCCCTTGGAATGGCACGGACTCCTCTTCTTTGTTAAGCCATCATCAGAGAGCATTTACAATCGGATAAACTCGAAGTAGTAACCGGTAAGGGTTGTGTTGACTTAGCGGATTACAACCAATTTTTCATAGTAGGAAAATCCTCCCTGCCGCACGCAGACAATATAAATGCCGCTGCTTATTTTTTCCACGCCCAGTGCGATAATATCCCTGGTAGTAGAAATGCCCGGACTGTCAAATTCAGTGCGTTGTAACAGCACCCCTTTTAAGCCGGTAACAGATATTTCATAAGGCAATGTTTCATTCAGACCTTGGGTAATTACTTCTATATAATTGCTCGCCGGGTTGGGCGATACAGCAATTGAAACCTGCATTGTATCCCCTGCTGCCGGCATTTCAATCGCCTCCCTGGCAAACTCCATATACAGCGGATTGCCCGGTAAATATTTTTTAAGTTTATTCTTTATGTTATCATAATCGGCATTGTCGGCCAGGTTATTCCATTCAAAGGGATCTATTTGCCGTTTTTTACCGATGTGATATAACTCTTCTTCGATTTGTGAATTTGCCGAATCGCAATAACCGTCTCCGCCATTAGTGTGGTATTGAATATAGTGCCACTCGGATGAACGCACGCTGTAAGCGGGAAAGCAGGACCCTTCATCATTTGGATCTTTGCCATTTCTATACGACGTCAACACCGGGCGCTCCCAACTGAGTTTGGGATTCTCCAACAGCGGCACTAATGAATATCCATCCAGGTAGGGCGAACCGTCGGGCATCAGGGGAACAGGTGTTCCGGCCATCTCCACTAACGTGGGGAATAAATCCAATAAACTCACATTGCGCATGCACCTTTGCTTTTCCGGATTGCGGAAATCCACAATAATAAGCGGTGCCCTGATATCGGTTTCCCAAAGCGCCCCCTTTTTCCAATGCGATTTTTCTCCCAGCGAGTAGCCGTGATCGCTAATTAAAACGACAATGGTGTTTTCTTTTATCCCGGGATGTGCATCCAGTGCCGCCATCAACCGCCCAACCTGCGCATCCACAAACTGAATAGCCGCAATATATGCCATAATCATATTGGCACGAAAAGACCGCAATAACATTATTCGCCGTTGATCAGCGGATAATCCCGGTCCGAATTCGGGAAGAATACCATCCGCAATCATATTATCTACTGTTGCAAATATCCCTTCGTGAATGTAGTTTTCTTTTACAAGCGCCCATGCCACTCCGTCATTCGGCAATGCGTAAAAATCTGACCAGAGTTCTTCCGGTTGCGGCGGCAATATTAATTCCTTATTGGGTAATACTTCCGGCAATGAATCATAGGTAATATTAAAATCAGGAGCTTCATAATTGATGTCGTACGCCTTGGGAAAATATTTCCCGGGAATATATAGCGGGTCGTGCGGCTTTCTATAGCCGATAGCCATAAAAAAGGGTTTAGAACATGCAATGGCACTGTTGGTATCGTATTCTTCCAGAAAGGCAATAGCAGAATCCGTTGCGAGGTAATCCTGCATTTGCGATTCCATAGAATCGGGAATTGCAGCAAACTTATATTCGGATACACCCACATTCACCGAAGAACCGTACAATAAAATTTCTGGCTGATCAGAACCTTTTACACCATCGTTGAAATTGACTACCCTGTTCCATGATTCTCCTTTGCTGCAGGGGTCCGCTGTTTCGCTGTCGTAACCGAATCCATGCTGAAAGCAATGCATATTCTTGCTGATTGAATAGGTGAAGTACCCGCCGCTGTCTTTTAACACCTGGGGCAGCGTATAATAGGTACTCACACCGTTCAGGGCCATATTCTCACCGATTGTACTGTTGCACTTTATATCCCAATTGTGGTAAACACCCGTATAATATGGATCCTTCCCCATATAAAAACTGGTGCGTGAAGGGGCGCATTTTGGAGCGCTGCAGTATGCGTTGTAAAAAAGCGTTCCCGAATTTGCCAACGCAGAGATATTGGGTGTTTTCACCTGTGAACTCCCGTCAAACCCTTTGAGATAGTCATTGCAATCGTCGAGTGTTATTAATATAATATTGGGTTGGGATGGTTGGGAAAATGCATACTGTTGAAAGGAACAACAGATAAAAACAATATAAGCAGTTACCCATTTTGTTGTGTATTTTAAATGCTTCATCAATAAAATGTTTTATGGGTTTGTCAGCAAAACAATTTTAAGCCGCATTAAAAACCAAAAAAAAAAGTCTCGACATGTTACAAAACCGGGTAATGGCAATGTGTTGATTTTTAGTTTATAGCTCTTTAAATCTCATTTTTACAGCAATTTGTTACGCATTGCATAACGGGCATCAAATATTCCCGGTCAGGTAACCGGTAATATGCATGTCATTTCCCAATTAAAAAACGGGTATACGAAAAAGAATTTTTTGCGGCAAAACCACCTTTTCAAGGGGATTTATCAATTGCAGATGGAAAAATTTTCCGCTCAAACGCAAGGATGCGGCAACAAACTTCAGCGCATTTTCCCGGCCCGGTTCAACAATTCGCCAAATAAAAAACACGTTTCAAACACGAAATATGTGACAGGAATTTTTATTCGTGTATTTCTAACGAACTGTATTGGCCGTGTTCTTCCAGGAGGTTTTTTGCCAGTTCCACTTTCTGGCGGTTACCTTGCACCACCAGCAAATGCTTACCCTCAATTAATGCCTTATCGTACTGCTCTTCGTGATATTTCTTAATTCCGGGGATCGAAAGAGCGCCGATAATGGTTCCGGCAATCACGCCAAAATCAGCGCCGGCTACCAGGCCGACCAATGCACCGGCCCCGAACAGGAATCCCAGCCCGGGGATGGCAATGATGCCCAAGCCGGCAAGTGTCCCCAGGGCGCCGCCAATGGTCAGCCCTGCCCCTACCTCGGCCGCAGCCGTAACTGTAATTTTTCTCTCCTGTTCTTTGGCGGCATCATGCACATCCTTGCGGTGCCAGATTATGGATATCTCCTTATGGGTAAAATTATGTGCCTTCAAGGTCTTCACGGCGTCCATCACCTGTTGATCCGTATTGTAAACGCCAATAGTTGTCGCTTTCATCTTTTATCCGTTTTACTGTATTTCTAACATCCATGCAATGATTATGTTTAATGCACACGACGAATGGCCTTTGATTGATGCCGAATTTGCACCTTTGTATGCAGAAGTAAACCGTTGATATAATTAAAGCGCTATCAAAACAGGAAAATGCAGGATATATTTCAAAAGACATCCGACCTCATCCACTCGCTGGGATTCTCGATAACCGGGGAAGACCGGGAACGCCCCTGGGGCGGTTTCTTCGTGATAGATGAATCCCGGGCAGAACAGTTTATTCATCACTTTTTCCCGGCCCCGGAAAAAGGAGCGCTACAATCTGTCGGGAAACTCAGCCCTAAAATATTGATAGTAGCGCCCGGCAAACGCCTCAGTTGGCAATACCACCACCGCCGCTCGGAAATATGGCGCTGTGTGGAAGGCGATGTGGCGGTGGCATACAGCGATACCGACGAAGAAGCTCATCAGCGCATTTTAAAACCCGGCGAAACCATAACATTGCCAAAGGGCAGGCGCCATCGCCTCATCGGATTGCGCCACTGGGGCGTAGTAGCAGAAATCTGGCAACATACAGATGCATTACACCCATCCGACGAAGATGATATCGTACGGCTGCAGGACGACTTTGGCCGTTAAGGTTTTTTTGAGACCAACCGGTTCTTTTTTATCCGCATACGCCAAACTGTCTAAGCCGCACTTTATCCTGTAGAATACTTTGCCAAAAAATATTGTTGATTCCGGCACCGGTGAATAATTGTCTGCAATACAAACATGGAACACCTCGAAATGAGGTCGCATGATTCACCGCAAACCCCGATCGTTTCTCCGGACAGCGGCGTTGAAATACACTAAACATTTGATATTTTTGATTTTGTATGGGGTTATTAGACGGATTGATGTTATAGCCAATGGTAGGACGACCGTGCAAACAAAGAACAGACAACCAAAACTTAAACAGAGAGTAAACCATTTTGACAGGTGAACACAGATATACAAACGATACAACAAACGGACAACGAGTAAGCCGACACTCATTGCCTACCCT